>JBBQZV010000008.1:0-188176 GCA_038207365.1 Fimbriimonadales bacterium
TTGTTCCCGAGCGGCGAATCCGCCATTTTTTGTACAGCAGAAGCCAAGCCCTCGATCGCTACGACTTTGTCAGTTGCGGTTAACTTTGCATCCTTAATCGCTTCGACATCTTGGGGGCCATTCGCTCCAGCCAATTGCCAAGATGTACCACCGTCTCCAGCGTGCGGATGTCGCCATGTTGCGGCCCATCTTGGTGGCGCAGGTTTCTCTGGGGCTACCTTCCCGTTTTTCTGTTTTATTGCAGCTTGAATGTTTCGGTTGATTAGAGCATTGATCGTAAAATAAGGGCCCGGGCTCCAAGAAACGTTCACCGAATCCGCTGATTTCAAATTGGGCTTGTCACCGCCGGCGATGGTTAGGAATAGAGTCGCGCTTTTAATATGACGTGTTGTCCCCAGAACTCGATTGAGGTCTCCAAATCGTAGCAAAATCGACTTGGTGGGACCTCCTGCGAGAACTGGCTCGCCTCCAAATGCTTCTTCAGGTGCCGATCCATCAATAAAGGAATCGTTCATATCCCAATAAGTAAATGGCTTTGATCCTAAGTCAACCTGGGTAATCACGGTTGCACCACGAGACAGTTCGACTGTTCTCAAGTCCCCCTGCATAGAGGTCGCGATGAGGAGCAGAGGTGCGATCATATTTAAGTCAGAATACCTAGAGCGATTGCACGATGGCGGTCAACACATCAGGTCGGATTGGTCACAGGCGACGAGATGGGCGAACCCGCGAGGGGCATGACGGTGTAGGCGCTTATTTGGGACCTAAAAGTTCCCAATTACTGTTGGATTGTGAAATCGGGGATGATTCTTGGGTTGGTCCCGTCCTTCAGCAAAATCAGCCAGTAGTTTTCCTATCCAGATTCCCATTTTGAATCCGTGTCCACTACAGGCCGACGCAAAGAACGTGTTCGGGGCCAAGTTTCCGAGGATGAAGTCTTCGGTGGCAGTCGTTGTATAGGGACAGGTCTTGGATTGAAGAATGCGTGGAGATTCTATGCCGAAACGACTAGACGCAGTTGAACGAATAATATCAAGGAATTCCTCGTTGCTCGCTCGGCCGTCCTCGTCAGGAGCGAACGAGGGTCCGGCGCGATGGATTCCTATCTTTTGTCCCGTCGAATCACTGGGAAACCCATACGGCATATCGAAACTGTCCTCAATCCAAACGGGGCCACCAACTTGCGCTTCCACGTATGCAAAGGTTTGGAGCGTAACAGTCACAGGAATAGAAACAAAGCTTGGCGTCCACGAACCTGCCGCAACGATAACAGCATCGAACTCAGCCGATAGCTTCGTAGTTGATACGTGGGTGTTTGGATAGAAATCTGCCTCATTGGCCTTAGCCACCCTATAGAGGCTCAGCAGAGATTCTGCCGCATCCAGCCACCCTGCTTCAGGAGTCCAGATGGCTATCTCATCGGGAGAAAGACGAAGTTCGGGCAGGAGAGGTTTGACCTCTTCCCCAATAAATATTTCGTGGGGCACATCGAGTTCGGTTAGGCCATTTCGTACTGAAACGAGGTTCTCAGACGCTTCTGAACCAAAATAAAGTAATCCGCATTCGTGGAGTAACTCAGATTGAGCTTCGCCTTCCAGATCCTTCCACATGGGAAAGGCTTCTGCCATACAAGCAGTATAGAATTTATCTGGATAGGCTCTCCGGATGATTCTGGAGGCGCCGTGCGAACTGCCTCGATCGTGAAATAACTCGAATTGCTCGAATACAGCAACTCGGTGTCCTCTTTGAGCGAGGAACTTGGCCGCGGACAAACCACATACGCCTGCGCCTACGATCGCAATCTTCATGAGTGAACACTCACACGAAGGACTGTAAATACAAATCTCTCCCACATGGGGAGAGATTTGTATCCAGCCTGCCCTTCCGTACTACCCTACGGATAGACCAGTAGAATTTATTCGCCTTCGGCTTTCTTAGGTCGGGGAGCAGTCTTTGGCTTGGAATCTACAGCTTTGGCTGGTGCAGACCGCCGAGCCGTCGACTTCGGCTTAGGTGCCGTAGCTGTTTTCTTATCCCCATACTGTGCTCTCAGCAGTCGATCGGCTTCCTTGATCTTCTGCTCCTTTCGATGCCGTCGCTGGCGGATTTCTTTGTTCTTAATTCGCATTCATGCTCCTGATCCAAAACTTGAGCCCGGTCATTTGACAGGCAGACTACAGAGGATACCACCAAGCGACCCCATTAAGAAATCACAAGGTGGGCAGATTGTTATTGTTAGCTCCGTATAACACCCGGAAACGCAACTAAACCTAGCTGTCTAATTTGGCAATCGCGGCCAAATCTTCGGACGAGGGCGTAGCAACACCCACTTTCTGCACGACACTGGCCGCCGTAAGGGCTGCCAGTTGAAGCAGGCTTTTGCCAAATTGGTTGGCTCCAATGCCCAGTGCTACTGTTGCGATGACTGTGTCACCAGCGCCTGCTTCATCGTAGACATCGACTTTGTGAGCTGAGACAGAAATGGAAGTTTCGCCAGCCGCCGCCATCCCTCCCGCACCTAGAGTAATGAGGACGCGCTCGACTCCGAGCTGATTTCTAAGTTCGTTCGCTGATTCCGAGGCCGTTTCGTGCTTGATAGCTCCAGAAAGACCAAGAGCCGCGCCCGCCTCGAATTGGTTTAAGCTCACAAGTGCGGCGTGTCGGTAGAAAGGCAAACTTTTTGGCTTTGGGTTAGCGACTACTGGAATTCCCAGGCGTTTCCCTGCAAGAACGATCTCTTCAATGATCCGAGAAGTAACGGCTCCTTTTTGGTAATCACTAATCAGGACGACCTGAGCTTCCGGTAGCAAACTTAAGGCTCGATCCAGAACGGCCTGTTCAACCTCACCAGATACGGCGGATTCTTCTTCGTGGTCAATTCTGAGCACCTGGTGCGAGTGATTTGCCACAACCCTGGTTTTTCGAGTGGTGGGACGGCTTGGGTCACGGACTAGGTCTTCCTTTTTTATGCCCCAAGACGCAAGGTGTGCTTCTAGAGTATCTCCAGCCGCGTCCATACCGAGGACGCCGACGATACTCGGCTTTCCTCCGAGCGCGACCATATTGCTCGCAACATTAGCTGCGCCCCCTGGAACTGACCGTGTTGAAGATTGGCGAACGACCATCACGGGAGCTTCCTGGCTGATGCGCGTGACCTGACCAAAAACGTACTCATCAAGCATCAGATCCCCGACTACGAGGGTCTTCATGTCCTTAAATAAGGAAAGCAAGTCTCCGAGGCTCACGCTACGTTCATTCCTTTCGTATCGGAAGTTGGCTTAACTTCTACCTTGCGGCTTGCCAAAACGTACCAAACGGCTCCAATGATCACCAGTGCCAGAGCCATGGCGTGTCCCTGGGTGATCGGGAGATTGCCCCAATATGTCGATGAGGCCAACCCGTGCCGCACTTCGTCCTCGGTTCCGGCTCGCCAAAACTCGTAGATAAACCGAGCGGAACCATGAAGGATCAACATGAGCGCAGCAAGCTTTCCAGTAGCCAGCTGCTTTTTCTCGATCCAAAGCAGAAATGCCATGGCTGCTAAATTCATCAGTGCATCATAAAGCTGTGCAGGATGATGAAGTCCAACAGCATCCTGAAATTTGGTAGCCCATGGCAACGTTGGACTGCAAACGCCGCCGTAGCAGCAACCGTTGAGGAAGCAACCGACCCGGCCAATCGCGTATCCAAGCAAGTACCCCGGCGCAGCCAGATCGAGAATTTTGACGATTGAGTACTTGTTTCGGCGTGCCCAATAAATGATGGCAATGACCGCTAGGATTTCTCCACCGAAGCTAGTCAGACCACTGAACTGAGGTGAGAATAGCTCTTTGGGATGGCTCAGAAAATAGGGAAGTTCCTGCAGGATAAACCCAATTCTTGCTCCTAGAACGCCTCCAATAAGGGCCCAAAAGCCCATATCAATGACTTTATCCGGGATGAAGCCATATCGTGTAGCCCTTTGGCGAACAAGCCACATGCCTGCTAAGAATCCAAGTATGAGCATGACGCCATAGCTGTGGATTGGGATGGGTCCGAGCTGAAATGACCCAATGTGGATCTTTGGTACGGTGAAAAAAATCGGCAACATATCGTGGGAGTTAGGTGAAGTCTACCGCGCAGGTATTTCAACGCCATACGAAAGGCGAACGTGCCCGGGAGCGTACTGTCTGCAAACTAGCAAAAACCATGCAAGGATAGAAAGTCCAGAAGTGCAGACTGATATTTTGTGGACTGCTCCCATCGACCTTCCGAGTGACCGCACCCTTCGAACCAAACGATCTGTTTTGGGCCAGGCGTTGCGTCGAAATTCCTCTGAGCCTCAAACGGAGACGCTAAATTATCTTTTGATCCGTGCATAAAGAGGACAGGTTTTAGACCAAGCTTGGCCAACGAATGCGCCACATCGATACGAAACGGATTCACCCCTGCCATTGGCGCACAGATGATTACGATGGGCCATAGGAAGGCAGCCAGAGCATTCCCGCCTATGAACCTCCACCACCCGTTGACGGCCCGATCAAGCCGACCATATGCGCTATCAAGGACGATCAAATCTGCCAACAGCGGGTCATCGCCCATAGCGAAGGCTATGGCCGCCGCGCCCATGCTGCTTCCCATGAGGCCGATCTTTGCATTCGGGCAAAGTTCCCTGGCTTTCATGACGGCAGATCGTACATCTTCCTTCTCACGGACTCCCAATCCCGACTTCTTCCCGCCACTCTTGCCATGTGCTCTCAAGTCGATAAGCAGGCACGAAACGCCATGTTTCCAAAGAAGGCAGGCTTCGGGCGTGAGTTCGCATTTATTCATCATGTACCCGTGGGCGAGAACCATGACGGAATGGGAATTAGGCGCTTCGACCCACCATGCACGTAGCAAATTTCCGTCGCTCTCAACGGTAATTTCTTGTTGAGCCGCGCCTAAAGATCCAGGTGAAAGGTAACTTGGTATACGGATGGGATGCAGGCTGAGCCAGGCAATAAGCACGAGGCCGAGCAAGTAAACGGTCAAAACGCCCACAATCCAATACATCCGTTAGTTCATAACACCTAACAACCCTTTAGGGTTTGCTTTTTTCGATGTTATGAGCAAACAATGAAACCAAAACTGTTATGTACGCTCTGAACTTTTACTCGGATCTCTATGGAGACGTTCTTCGCAACAATCGGAAGACGGTTACCATTCGACTTGGCGACAAGTCTGACAAATATCAAACTGGAATGGTGGTCTGGGTCACGATTGGCCCGAGATTTGGAAGAAGACAGAAACTTTACTCTGCAATTTTAGACCGAGTTGAAGTCAAGCAGATTTCTGAACTCTCTCCTCGGGATATTGAGCGGGAAAACCCAGAATTTAGAGCTCAAGATGACGTTATTGGGATGTTGAGTCGCATTTACGGCGACCTAATCACACCCGATAATCGAGTAACGGTCGTTTATTTCTCCCGAATCGACGAGTAAGTTGAACCGCTGTATCCCGTCTACATCCAAAGTTGTTGACCACGCCTGCAATCTCTCAACGGATAGCTTCTGCCCTCTCAGATAGAACCTGCCTGAATATCTATGTCGCAAAAAACTCCTGATCCCTTGGCTGCAACGATGCTGTCAAAGGTTCTTTTTGGCACAGTGGCGGTCCTGTGCTGCTGTCCGCTACTTCGAATCCCTGAAAAAGCCCTGGCATTTGTTGCTCCTGGCGCACTTGTACTTGGGATCGCTTTGGCGCTCACATTTGGCAATCCCTTTCCGACTGAATCCAAGAAAGTAAGCAAGATATTGCTCCAGGTGGCCGTCGTTTTGCTGGGCTTTAGCATGGACCTTCAAAAGGTATTTGATGCCGGAAAGAATGGATTGGTCTTTGCCCTGATTTCGATTAGCGGAGTTTATGCCTTGGGCTGGGGGCTTCAGAAACTACTGAAAGTTCGACCTCAAACTAGCCTACTCGTTAGCACTGGAACAGCAATCTGTGGAGGAAGCGCAATTGCGGCGATGAGTTCAGTGATGGACTCACCACAGGAAGATGTTTCGATCGCGGTGGGGACGGTGTTCCTCCTTAATGCAGTTGCTCTCTTGATATTTCCGCCCATCGGCCACCTTATTGGGATGACGGACTATCAATTTGGTACCTGGAGTGGAATTGCAATTCACGATGTCAGCAGCGTCGTCGGCGCTGCAACCGCCTTTGGCGGTGCCGCCGTGCAAACAGCGACGGCAGTCAAGCTGAGTCGTGTGCTTTATTTGGTGCCGATTACCCTCATTGCAACAAGCATCCGCAAGAAAAGCGACGGAAAAGACAAGGCTACAACCCTTACGATTCCTTGGTTCATAGGCCTGTTCGTCCTTGCAAGTGTGGCAAGCACCTATGTTCCACCGATCCACTCTCTTGGGCCCTACATCAAGTTGTTTGCCTTGTCAGGATTTGCGCTTTCGCTTTTCTTGATTGGTGGCGGAATCAGTCGAAAGACCCTAAAGGCAGTTGGGGTCCGTCCACTTATCCAGGGCGTAATACTTTGGGCCTTTATTAGTGTTGCTGCTCTCTTGGTTGTACTCAAGCTTTGAAGGATTTAAAAGGCTCGCAGTTTTCAGAGGGAGAACAAGAAACTTTGCGCCTTTCAACTTATAGATACGATTTTTCTCGTGCACTTGAAGGCCCATCTTTGATCGGTCTCGTGCAAAAGTAATTGTCGCGACCCAGGTTTCGCAGGAATAACCCTATTTTTAGCCTTTAACACCTTAGGGAGCAACAAGTCCTCGGTGCATTGCTGATTGCACAATTCCTTCAAGAAGTTCGTAGAGTGCTGGATAGGGTGCCAGGACTGGCGTCTTGCGTTCCATGATGCGTGTCGTGGTCAAGATTTCCGGAGTGGGATCTGCATGCTGACCCCAGTGCAACCATGTCGGAGCTAGAGCGTCGATGGCACGCGCAAATCTGGCTTCTGCACTCGATAGATCCTCGAATTCGCGCCAAAGAGCTGCTAAACTAGCACCCTGATCAGGCGGAAGCTGTTGGAATAGCTTGCATGCCGCGTCCTCCTCTCGCCCTTTCTGCCCTTTGGTTGCCTCATCGTCGTAGATTGCGGCGTCGCCGGCATAGATTTCAACCAGATCGTGGACGAGCAGGATTCTTAGCAATCGTCCCAAGTCAATCGGTTATGGGCAATGTTCAGCGAGTACAAGCGCCATGAGGCCTACATGCCATGAATGTTCGGCAGAGTTTTCCCTACGGGAGCCGTCACCAATGCAATTTGCTCGTAGTACGGATTTAAGGCTATCCGCGGTGAGGAGGAATTCCATCTGCCTATCGAGCCTAACAGTTTCAGTAAACTCCATATCCAACATTACCTTTACTGCGGTTTATAGGTCGCGGAACACCTTTCACGGTTAGTTTGTTAGGTCGTTTGGACGGGCGATCTCTAATGAACGCCTATAATCTTGTTAAGCATGAAGTTGAAGGAACGATCAGTAGAGGCATCTGAAAAAAAGACGTCAACCATCTATCGATTCTTCATGACTCTTTACTGGAGATATAGGCGAATACTGGCTATATTGGCCATTCCGATTTTCGTGATCATCTGTATCTTGGCTTTTAGCTGGATCCCGATTTCAGAAGCAAAGCACCAACAGAAAGAATTGGCAAACACGTTCTTTGATGAGTGCTATGTGACTTTCGTTGACACCAGTCAAATTCCAAAAATGCCAGAAGAAGCCCTGGCCATCGCGCAGCGCAAGCAGAAGATTAGCTTGTCAGCACTTAGGACCTGGTCGCCACAAGTAAGCGGCGAAATTCGAAATGGGTATTGGTGGGCAAAGATCCAATTTATGAGCCCGACCAAGCATGTATTCGAAAAGCGAATCGGTGTCGCCGTAAATGACGTTGGATATAACACCCCATCGGAGCGATCACAGCGGTTACGATCAGACTGGGGCGAACAATAGGGATTGAATTCCTGAGCCGGTTTGGGTTCAAATTGTTCTTGGGTCGCCAAGAATATTCCAAACCATGTCGTTGGAAATCCTGACTTAATCCTAAGGTTCATGCGTGGAACTCCTTTCAAGAGACAGGTACGCTTAAGGTCCCCACTGATGCGAAGCTACTCACGCACGCCCATGACCGATGAAGACAAGCTTGTGAAGCTGTCGGTAAACGGAATATCTCGCCTGTTCAAATTGGCAGCGCCATATAGGGCACGCCTCCTCTTGGCTGGAACGCTGACGCTCGTCACGAGTGCGATAACGCTATCGTTACCCCTTTTGACTCAACACGGCATTGACGTCGTAACAAAGACCCATAGTCTCAGCAGCCTCAATTCAATGGTCCTAGAGATCGTCGGGTTGGTGCTTCTGTCTTCTGTATTTGGATACACGCAATACATGATTGCCGCGTATTCAGGGAACCGGATTGTAAAGGATCTCCGGACCCGGTTGTTTGCCCATCTGCAGAGATTGCCAGTGGCCTATTTTGATCGTATTCGATCAGGAGATTTGTCATCTCATTTGTCTAACGACGTAGGAATGCTTCAGACGACGTTAACGGATGACATCGTTAAGCTTGGGGGGAATTTAGTTGTCCTGGTTGGGATGCTTGCAGTAGCCCTCTATGTTGACTGGGTGCTCACCGCTGTTGTGATGACGGTGCTCACCGTAACGATGGCTGGCTTTGTCGTTTCAGGGATCGCCCTTCGGAAATTGACCCGCAAAGGTCTTGATGCTCTTGCAGATGTCATGGGAATGATGTCCGAAGCAATCGCCAATATTAGGTTGGTCAAGGCATTCTCTAGGGAACAATACGAAGATCAGAGAGCTGACAACAAGCTCATCACCGTCTTCGGAATCAGCATGAAGAGTGCCGTATGGGAAGGATTGATGGGCACGGTTGCGGCAGCAGGAATGACATTGGTGATCCTGGGTGTGTTCTGGTATGGCGGACGGAGCGTGCTGGAAGGTCGAATCACTGTGGGCAAACTCATTGCCTTTGTGATGACCATTATGTTCATTAGCGGCCCGATGGCATCACTTGCTTCTTTGTGGACGCGATTACAACGAGCCGTTGGTGCCGCGGACAGGCTGTTTGCGATTCTAGATGAAAGGCCCGAGGAGGCCGACATCGCAAATGCTGTCGATTTTCCAAATGGACCTGGTGAAGTCCATTTGGATTCCATCCAATTTGCCTATGTGGCTGATACTCCTGTGATCAAACAACTTTCACTTGTGCTGCTTCCAGGAAAAGTAACTGCTGTTGTGGGGCCAAGTGGCAGTGGTAAGACCACCGTGTCGTCCTTGCTCTATCGATTTTACGAGCCACAGTCGGGCGAGATTTCAATTGATGGAGTTCCGATTCGCTCGATGAAGCGACAATCTCTAAGGGAACATGTCGGAATCGTTCCGCAAGACACGATTCTCTTCAATGGATCGATAAGAGAGAACATTCGCTACGGGCGACTCGACGCTACCGATGCCGAGATCGAAGCCGCAGCGCAGGCAGCCAACATTGAGGAGTTTGTCGTTGGATTCAAAAATGGCTACGAGACGATGATTGGCGAGCGCGGTATTACGCTCTCTGGTGGACAGCGTCAGCGCGTAGCGATCGCCCGCGTCATGCTCAAGGACCCCAGGATCCTCATCCTCGACGAGGCGACTTCTGCACTAGATACGAAATCAGAGGGCTTAGTTCGTGAAGCGCTTGATCGACTCATGCAAGGTCGAACGACCCTGGTGATTGCACACCGCCTCTCGACCGTACAAAATGCCGATCAAATTGCTGTTTTGGCTGCAGGCAAAATTGTGGAATTAGGAACTCATGAGGAGCTCTTGAAGAATGGTGGAACCTATGCCGAACTATATGAATGGGTTGGCGCCTAGCTAAGCACCGATAAGTGCCCTACTAAGCCCTTCTTCAAGACTCGTTTCTGCCTTTACTCCTAGCGCGTCGTGAGACTTGCTCATGTCGGCAATTAGGTAGCGCGCCTCTTCGCCCATTGCAGGAATGAACTCGATAGGCAGATCCTTGCCAGTGACATGCATCGATAGCTGTAGGAGCTCAAGCATGGAAGTTCCAATTCCCGTGCCCACATTGAAGATATCTCCATTGAATCTCTTGCCAACCGTTGCTACGAAGAACCGTGCGACATCCCTCGCGTGAGTGAAATCTCGCCGTTGTCCTCCGTCACCCGTTAGCTGCATGCCCTGTCCAGTGCGAAAGGCATTGCGAATTCGGGGCACGATCTGAAAGGGTGATCCCCCTTGCTCGGCGTAAACATTGAACACGCGCAAACTGCATGTGCTCATGCCGAACATGAGTGAGTAGGCCCGGGCACAACTCTCGCCATAGAGCTTTTGAACAACGTAAAGGGACTTCTCGTTGGTCGGCTCGATTTCCTGGAGGGGGGCTGGTGTGTCGCCTTTATACACGCTTGTTGATGTGAAGGTCAGGGGTATTTCTAATTGCTTAGCAACTTCTAGAGCATTGAGTGTGGCGTTCGTGTTGTGATGGTTTGTCGCAAGCGGCTCCTGGGTCGTTCGAAGTACGGACCCGCTCCATTCGAGGTGCAGGATGTGCATGCAACCATGGGCCGCATTCAGTAGTGCTTGACGATCTGTCGCCCGACCTCGGATGTGTTTGGGGAAATTGTCGTCGGCATTTGTATCCCGTGTATCAAAAATCACAGGCTCGTAACCGCTTCGCTGTAGTTCCAGTGAGACTTCTCGCCCAATCGTTCCGTTGCCTGCCGTGACCAATACACGTTGCATATCGGAAAGTCTACATAATTGGGGAGTGAAGATCGTAGCTGTTGGAAGGAACTATGCAGAGCATGCTCGGGAACTGGGAAATGAAGTTCCCGAAGAACCCGTGCTTTTTCTCAAGCCAAGCACTGCCCTAATTGAAGGTGGAAAACCGTTCCCGTATCCGTCTTTCTCAAACGACGTTCACTATGAAGTTGAGCTCGTTTTAAGAGTGAGCAAAGTGGGTTTCAAAGTTTCCATTGAGGAAGCTAGCCAGTATTACGACGCGGTCTCGGTAGGGATCGACTTTACTGCGCGCGATCTGCAATCGAAACTCAAGGCCAAGGGCCTACCGTGGGAGAAGAGCAAGGCTTTCGACGGATCAGCTCCGGTCGGTGACTTCATTCCTGTACCGTCAGGCAGTCCTATCCGTTTTTCACTTACGCGAAACGGCGAAATCTGCCAGAGTGGAAGCACAGCCGACATGCTCCATGGCTTCGATGCGCTTGTCGAATACATGAGCCAATTTTTTACCCTTGAGCCTGGCGATCTGGTCTTTACAGGCACCCCAGCCGGAGTCGGGCCGGTATCAAAAGGCGATCATTTTGAAGCATCGATTGAAGGTCAAGTGCTCCTCACTTGTCGAGTTGAGTAACGGCTAGGTTCCAAGGCAAAATCTTGTTAGGGGCGTCCAGGATGAAGATCTTGCCCGTTTGCGTCTGCAGGTATGAGCAGATTGCTGATTCGGGAAAGCATATATAAGCCAAACAGGGCAACTAAGCAGGAGACGATGCAGCCAATTCGAGCAATTCCTGCTAGTGACTGGATGGAGTCGACCTTGATCAACGTTGAAGAATGGTCCTTGAGGTACCCGATGTCGACCATGGGCAAGCCAGTTGCCGTCCGGTTTTTCAGGAAGGCGTCATGGTCATCCACCACAATCTCAACCGGCTTTCCAACGTCGATTGTAACGGGACCAAATGGACTTGTATTGTGGGAATCAATCTGCACCAGTTGAACCTTTTGCGCGCGTAAGGTGAAGCTATTCTCCATGTAGTAGGCGGCAATAAAGCCAACGATCGAAACGGCTTGCAGTAACCACAAAACCGCTCGCATTGTTTTCATTTCGACGTGATCGTGCTTACAAGAAATTTTCTGGTCCCCAGACACTTAGAATCTAGCAGACCAGTTATTTATGGGTGGCTCAGACTTTGACTTTTACGAATTCCGTAACTCGCTTGACAGCCTCGCGAAGGTCCTCATCAGGAATCGCGTAGCAACACCTGACGTGCTTTCTACCCGTTGCATCATCGCCTGACCAACTGCAGAATGCCGTCCCGGGAACAACAAGCACCTTCTTTTCTTTGAGCAACTGCTCGGTGAATGTCTCGGAATCCATTCCGGTGCTTGCGACACTTGGGAAGGCGAAGAAGGAACCCTTTGGCGCTCGACATTTAAGACCGGCGGCATTGAGGCTCTCAACGAAGAAGTCTCGTTTTTTCTCCATCGCCGCAACCATTGTTTGAACGTGCTGCTCGCCTTGGATCAAGGCAGCCTCGCAGGCAATTTGACTGATCGTAGGAGCGCAAAGCATCGTGTACTGATGGATCTTCATCATGACCTCGATGACTGCAGGAGGAGCACAGGCGTAACCGATCCTCCAACCTGTCATTGCGTATCCTTTGGAGAATCCACCTAAGAGTATCGTTCGCTCCCATGCTCCAGCGATTGAGGACATGCAAGTGTGTTCACATCCATATACCAAGCGGTCATAGATCTCGTCGGAGATGATCCAGAGATCGAATTCCTCGGCAATTTTGAGTATCTCTTCAAAAATCTCTCGGCTGGGAGTTGCCCCAGTTGGATTGCATGGATAACCCATCACAATCGCCTTGGTCTTGTTCGTCACAGCCTTTCGGATAGCTTCTGGATCTGGCTCAAAATTATTCTCGGCTGTTGACGAAAGTGCGATTGCCTTGCCGCCCGCAAAAGTAATAGTTGGCCCGTAGGACACGTAGGTTGGTTCGACAAAGATGACCTCGTCGCCTGTCTCAATAATCGATCGGAGTGCGAGATCGACTGCCTCCGATACTCCCGTAGTGACAAGGATTTCCGTTTCCGGCTTATAGGTGACTCCATAAAGTCGGGTCAGATTTGCTGAGATTGCCTGGCGGAACGAGAGTCGACCGAAATTTGACGTGTAAGCGTCATTGTCACCTTCGATGGCTACAATTGCTGCTGCCTTTGCTGCTGGCGGACACGGATACCGAGGCTCGCCCACACCTAGCGAGAGCACCCCATCGATTGTTGCAGCGAGGTCAAAGAATCGACGAATTCCGGAGGCAGTAACTCCAGACACGGTGCGGGCAAGTGGCTTCACAACCTGATTATGGCATCCGATTACAACAGAATTGGCCACATCACATCTGTAGTCCATTTGCTGGAATCTGGCTCTCTATTAGGATCTATCGTGTAGAGTTCGCAAGGGGAGCCAGACATTTCCAACCCTCGGAAGTCCATCATTTGAACACACGTAGGTAGTGACGACCGCTTTGAACCCGCCAAACGATCCGACCTGCACTGTGTCGTGTTCGGGCACATCGTTAGCAACGATTACCTCGACTTCCATATCAGTATCCTTTTCGCTCCATTCTAGATATCTGCCAAAAGGAGGTCCTGCAAGTTGAGCGCTGGATGACTTTTCATATCCATACACTTGAGGAAGGTTCCGCATAAACGCATTACCGATTTCGGAGTGCTGAACGGTCTCAAAAATGAATAATGCTTTTGTTCAGGACTATCGGTCATGGAGAATGTGTATTCCAAGCCCAAGTATTAACACTTGTGGCACGATTCTGTAGGTGAATCAAGGTGCAAATCACGGAAAAGATCACACGCGATGCGCGCCCTACACTAATCTCAATCGGCATTCAGATTACGGATAATTCAACTCTAGAGGCTAAAAGTGGGACCAAGGAATTTGCTATTCGATTCAGAACTATCACGAGCCAGTACAGAGCAACTACACATATGAGCAACTAACCGGTACTCTTTTAGGAATGGCAACACCGAAGGTTGGCGAAGAAATCGCCGTTATGGAAACAAACTATGGGCGTATCGTCCTCCGATTTTTTGACGACAAGGCACCTAACCATGTCGCAAACTTCAAAAAGCTGTCTCGTGACGGATTTTACGATGGTACGAAGTTCCATCGCGTGATCCCAGGATTTATGGTTCAGGGAGGCGATCCCAATTCGCGAAGCGAAAACAGGAGTATCCATGGGACAGGTAATCCGGGATACAAAATCAACCAGGAGTTCAACGACACCCCGCATGATCGAGGCATTCTGAGCGCTGCCCGTTCAAGCGACCCCAATTCAGCCGGATCACAGTTCTTCTTAATGCATGCTCGTTCGCCCCACCTGGACCGTCAATACACGGCTTACGGCGAGATCATTGAAGGCTTAGAAGTTGTGGACAAGATCATTGCATTACCTCGCGATTCACGTGACAATCCCCTTCCAGCAAATCCAGCAATCATCGAAAAAGTTACCATCGAAGCCTACGCTGGCTAAGAAATTACTCAGGTGATGAACATATGTGGGAAGTTATGGCTCGACTCATACGTTAAATAAACTTCAATGAACAAATTCAAAATAGGTCTCAGTCTCATCTCGGTCATGTTGCTGTCAGCAATGTGTCTTGCGTCACACGGCCAGAAGCTCAAGACAGCTGCCCCTGGCGCTACCCCTCCCAAAGCTGGCGAGAAAGTTGCGGTCATCGACACGAACTTTGGCAGAATCGTGCTTAAGTTCTTTAGCAACCTGGCTCCTGGACACGTCAAGAACTTTGAAAAACTCGCGGGCAAAGGGTTCTATGACGGAACTTCATTCCATCGAGTCATTCCTGGATTCATGATTCAAGGCGGCGATCCTAATACGAAGCCTGGCGCCACAGGAGCCCCTGGTACGGGTGGCCCTGGCTATATGATCAACGCTGAATTCAGCAGCTTCCATCACAGCCGTGGCATTCTCAGCATGGCTAGAAGCAGTGACCCAAACTCTGCGGGCAGTCAGTTCTTTATCACCGTTGCAGATGCAGCATTTCTTGACCACCAATACACAGTTTTTGGTCAGGTCGTCCAAGGGATGGATGTCGTGGACAAGATCGTCAATCTTCCAAAGGACGGTCAAGATATGCCGACGCCCAAATCGGCTGTTATGAAGAAAGTAAAAATTACTTCTTGGCCTGTAAAAAACTAGAAGACTGAGGTTGGAAGAGTATTCCTTTCACCCTAGAAACATTGGGCTCTGCAGAAATTTGCTGTGGAGCCAAATGCTTGATTAGGAAAGCGCAGGCTTTTGGAAATATTGCTAACAGATGGCTTCGTAAATCAGATCCGTTGCCTGGGCGCATTGGAACGGTTGTGAGTTTGGCTGTAGTAAGTGGCATTATTTCCTAGCATTACGGGATGGCCTAATTCGCGATTTTGCTGGCTTTTGCCTATTGGTAGCACCTCAAGTGCTTGATGCTGGCGCTCGGTTTGGAAGGGCACGCTAATTGGCTATTAGTGGGTCTCAGTGCTATACGACACACTCTCATTGGTGTCATTGGTGGCCCTTAACCTTCTCTTTTTACCAGTACTGATTCGGATAGCCGACTTTGGTGTCATTCGATTCCAATCTAGCAATTTGCAGTTGAATCCGTGATTTCTCGTGCGATGCCGAAACGCACTTATTGCTTTTCATAGAGTTTGTCGCCACCTGGAGCGATGGACATTTGGTCGAAAGGCGAAACTTTTTGAAGGGCTTCAGTTAGCGAATCGGTCTGGAAGACTAGGTCTTCAATATCTGCCAATACCTGTTCAGGAGAACGAGCTCGTATTTCGTCATTAATGAGGCCAAACGTGTCCTCCATCAAATGCAACTGATGGTTTAGATTCGTAAGAATTTCGCCTATCTGCCCGACGTATTGCTTTCGTCGCGTGAGAATATTCTTTCGCTTTTCGAGCACAGCTTGGTTGTGTGAGTTCTCATCCTTCTTCAGTAGAGAATCGATCCCTTCAATTTCCGATCGAAATTGGTTCTGGATGGTCTCGACGGTTGAAACGATCCACGCCTCGTCCAATTCGCCAGTTGAGTCGCTCTTGCGAATGATCTTGCGTATCGAAACCGGGGCAACTTGCGGCGATGAACCCGCGTCCGTTTCTTCGAGTACCGACCGAATATAGGTTTGGAATTGAACTTGCTTGCTCGCAAA
Source organism: Fimbriimonadales bacterium (assembly GCA_038207365.1). Classification (GTDB taxonomy): domain Bacteria; phylum Armatimonadota; class Fimbriimonadia; order Fimbriimonadales; family Fimbriimonadaceae; genus Fimbriimonas. Next base: position 15,978 of record JBBQZV010000008.1, read on the forward strand.
TAGCAAGAATTTTTCCATGAGGTAGTCGAGTTTCCGCAAGACCTCCCTGAACCACTTTTTGCCTTCGATCGTTTGGCTACCAATCTGATTCCGCGTCGTTTCAAGTCGCGAGAAGCGAGCCATTACCGATTGCGGAAGCGTCGGACCGATTTCGAGCTTCATCCGTTCCCGCCGAACCAGAACTTCCTTGTCGTATCGACGAGCTAACCGCTCGACGTACCAGCTCGATTTCGGAACGAACCCGAGGTAAATGGCCTCCGCAGCAAGTCCAACTAAAACGGGACCCGGACCGCCGAGAATAAAGTACGCGACCCCAAACGACGCCACACCAGCGATGTTGTAGCCTTCTTTAAGAGCATTTATTAGATGATTTTTGCCAGGCATGCCAGTGGGTAACTAATGAACAGAATCTACCCACAAATCGACCTTTCACGCCCACATACCACGATCCAGGCTACTACTGCCACTTTTCTACGTTTTAAGGCATGTTTTATGCTAAAAAAGTTTAATGGTAACAAAAATGGAGGTTTTGACTTAAAATATAGATCGTATATTTGGACTAACCTCATGGCCTCGGTTACCTAATCTGGTCGGGAGCAATTGATCTTGCTAAGAATTCTGCTTATCGAAGACAATTTGGATGATGAGTTACTGACGGTGAGGACTCTCCGCAAAATTGAACGTCCTGCCGAGATCGAGGTTGCGCGAGATGGACACCTTGGAATGGTTCGTATTCAAGATCCAGATTTGCCTGTGCCCTCGGTAGTCCTACTTGATCTGAATCTTCCCAAAGTCAACGGTATCGAAATTCTCCAAATCGTGCGGTCTGATGACAGGACGAATGCTTTGCCAATTATTGCCCTAGTGACTAGCGACGAGCCGGATGATCTCAAGGCAGAATATCAAGAAAAAGCCACCGCTACGATGCACAAGCCGATTGACCTCGAAGAGTTTCAATCCATTCTTGCTAGCCTTCACATCTAGTAAGGGTTGTTGCGAAGCCTACGCCCTAGACTTATGGCGGTAGAATTAGCGGTACCTTCCCCCTCCCTATGGATCAGTCGCATATCCGTAACTTCTGCATCATCGCTCACATCGATCACGGTAAGAGCACCCTCGCAGACCGTCTCATCGAGCGGTGCGGCGCTATTCGTGGCGTCGCCCAAGAGCAGATGCTGGACTCGATGGACATTGAACGTGAGCGTGGTATCACGATCAAGATGGCTGCCGTTCGCCTTACCTATACGGCAAGAAATGGACAGACGTATCAACTAAACCTGATCGATACCCCAGGCCATGTTGACTTCACATACGAAGTTTCGCGCGCACTTGCAGCTTGCGAAGGTGCGCTTTTGGTTGTTGACGCCAGTCAAGGCGTCGAAGCCCAAACCATTGCCAACGCCAGCATGGCAATGAATCAGAACTTAGAGATTATTCCAGTAATCAACAAGATCGATCTTCCCCATGCCGACATTGAACGGGCCAGAGAAGAGATCGAGAGCGCCGTCGCGATTGACGCCTCGGATGCGATTCCCTGTTCCGCCAAATCCGGCATTGGAATCGATGAGATTTTGGAAGCCGTTGTCCACCGAATCCATGCGCCAGGCGGTAGTCCCGATGCTCCCTTCAGAGCATTGATTTACGACTCGCACTTCGATGTGTACCAAGGGGCTGTTGCTTACATCCGTGTCAAGGATGGAAGCGTCAAAAAGGGCGACAAGATTCAGATGATGTCCACCGGTTCGAAGTTCGATATCGATTCGACAGGTCACTTCAGCCCGGCATTGGAAGTCGACGATGGACTTGCAACCGGCGAAGTCGGATTTATTACGGCCGCCATGAAGAGTATCGGCGACGCGCGAGTAGGCGACACCGTGACTCTTGCTAATAATCCAGCGACTCAAGCTCTTCCGGGCTATCGCAAAGCCCTCAGCATGGTCTTCTGTGGACTCTATCCAACGGATGGCGATCAATACCAAGACCTTCGGGATGCCATTGACAAGCTCAGGCTGAACGATGCGTCCTTGGATTTTGAACCAGAAACCTCTGCAGCACTAGGATTTGGATTCCGTTGCGGCTTTTTGGGACTCCTCCACATGGAGATTGCCCGTGAGAGGCTTGAACGAGAGTTTGGGCTTGACCTTATCCTTACCGCGCCCTCAGTCGATTACAAAATCACTTGGAAGAACGGAACGGTTGAGCATATTTCTAACCCCACCGAGTTTCCCCAACCTCACGAGCTCGATCTGATAGAAGAACCAATAGTCAATGCAACTATCATGGTGCCTGTTGAATACGTGGGGGCAGTCATGAACTTGTGTCAGGAGCGCAGGGGCGTATACCGCAAAACGGATTATCCGACTCCGATGCGGGTAATTCTGTATTACACGTTGCCGCTGGGTGAAATCTTGTTGGACTTCTTTGATAAATTGAAGTCCCACACCCGAGGGTATGCATCGTTTGACTACGATTTGGCGGGCTATCAACCTGCTGACCTAGTGAAAGTCGACGTTCTACTTAACGGCGACATTGTGGATGCCCTTAGCTTCATCGTTCATAGAGAATTTTCCTATAATCGAGGTCGAGGCATCGTGGAACAGCTCAGGAAAGTCGTTCCGCGCCAACAATACGAAGTCCGAGTGCAGGCTGCACTTGGAGCGAAAGTAATTGCCGCAGATTCGATCAAGCCATTCCGAAAGAACGTAATCGCCAAGTGCTATGGCGGAGACATCACTCGAAAGAGGAAGTTGCTCGAAAAGCAGAAGGAAGGAAAGAAGCGCATGAAGCAGATCGGCTCCATTGAACTGCCTCAAGAAGCCTTCCTCAGCGTTCTAAAGGTCGCAGACTAGTAGCCGAAGATTACTTCGGCTTCGTCGTATCGCCATAGAATCGCTCAATTTTGGCGTCTTTCTGCAGGTTCTGCAAGAAGCTTTGCTTGGCCGACTGTTCGTATGCAGCTTTTAGCTCGGCAAGGTCAGCACCTGTTGCAGTTGGACCCAAAGCAAGGATCTTAAAGATCTGCAAACCATTCTGCGTTTGCACGGGCTTCGTTACAACGCCTACCTTCGATGCCTTGAGCTCGGCTTGAGTTACTGCCGGGAAAGCATCAAAGTTTCTCCACCCCAAGACTCCCTTGTTCTGCACAAGGTTGGGATCTTGCCCGGACGATGCCATTACCTTGTCCCAAGTTTCGCCGCTGGATATCCGCTTGAAGGCGTCTTGAGCTTTTCCAACCGCATCGGCAAGGTCGGTTGCGGCTTCAGTCTTCGGCTTGAAGACTAACGTCGATACCTTAAAGAACTTGCTCGTATCTAGCTGGGCGTCCACGATCTTAGTAAGGAGCAGGTTGGTTTCAATCTGCATAAAGAGTCGGGATTTCGGCTGATGCTGCTGCTTGAGCATCGATTCAAAGTTTTGGCCTGCAGGAAGGTTTTTGCTCTGTTCCTTTACGAACCGATCGTACTCCTGTTGAATTTCCGCAGGCGTTAGCGAAACCTTAAGCTTTTTGGCATGTTGGTGGATCAACTGGTACGAGATTAGGTCCTGAGTTACTTCATATCCTCGCCAGTCCCAGAGCAACTGTTCGACGTCACTGGCTTTGATGGCGACACCATCGACTTTGGCGAGTACGGTTTCTGGCGCAGGTTTAGCGGGCAGGAAAGTAGATGGAATCTGAACCATTTGATAGGCTGCAGTTAGCGAGACTAGGACGGAAAATAACATGGCTTTTCGAAGATTCTGTTAGAGAAAGACGCTATCTAGGGACGACTTGGTTGTTGATCACGCTTGCAAGGACTCGGTCAACGCTCAGGCCCTCTACTTCAGCTTCTGGCCTGAGGATGACGCGATGGCGAAGAACCGGTAGTGCTAGTTCTTTTACGTCATCTGGAATGACATAATCCCTGCCTCTTAGCGCGGCAACAGCTTTGCTGCAGTTCAACATCGCGATCCCGGCTCGTGGCGAAGCACCTATCAAGATATCGTTCGACGTGCGGGTCGCTTTAACGATTTCATAGATGTAGTTGAAAACCTTGTCTTCCACGCCAACAGATCGGACTTGCTCCTGTAATTCGCGAAGTTCAGCTTGGCTAACGACCGCCTGGATACCTGCATCTTCAAGACTCTGTGGGCGGAAACCGCCGTGGTGCCGCTTCAGAACATCGATTTCAGCTTGGTCTGTCGGATAGTCGACAATCACTTTAAGGAGAAAGCGGTCTTGTTGGGCTTCAGGCAACGGGTATGTGCCCTCGAAGTCGATAGGGTTCTGCGTAGCAAAGACAAGGAACGGAGGAGGAAGTTGATGAGGTTCCCCGTCGATAGTGACTTGTCGCTCCTCCATCGCCTCTAAAAGTGCTGCCTGCGTCTTGGGGGGTGTGCGGTTGATTTCATCCGCAAGAAGCACATTTACAAATACGGGACCCTTCCGAAGAACGAATTCGGTGGTCTTCGGGTCGTAGATGGATGTGCCGATCACATCGCTTGGCATGAGGTCCGGTGTGAACTGAATCCGACCATAGTCTAGGCCCAGAGTCTTGGCGAGGGACCTGACCAATAAAGTTTTGGCTACTCCCGGGACGCCCTCGAGTAGTACGTGGCCATTTGCCAAGACAGCTATCAGGGTCTGTTCTATCGTTCGCTCTTGTCCAACAATAGATTTTGCGATCTCGGCCCTGATGGATTGCGCTACAGTCTCTACGCTCATAGTAATGCGGGCCAGAGTACCTTTTTGGTGATATTAGTAAATGCGGGGACGAGCTTGTTCTCAACCCGCCATCAACGACTTAAATCTGCATTAGTTTGGACTGTTTTAGGGTCAAACACGGAATCCGATGACAAGCCTATCTTTTTGACCATTAAAGGGAGGTATAACGTTCGTCTGGGATCACCATGGCACGTTTGCCGTTGACTGGAGCTTTTCAAGGAAAGCTGCACTGAGCGGCTAACCCAGGCCAGATTCCAAGAAAAACGAGGCTTAATACTTCAAGAATGCCGCTGAATCCAGAACTCAAAGCAAGCATAGTCGCAGATAATGCACGGTCAGAAGGCGATACCGGATCGACCGAGGTCCAGATAGCGATTCTGCAAGGTCGGATCTTACAGATCACGGACCACCTTCGCACACACAAGAAGGACTTCCACTCGCGCCGCGGGTTGTTGCTCCTCGTTGGAAAGCGACGGCGCTTAGAGGGCTATCTCCGTAACAAGGATATTGCTCGCTACCGCGATCTGATTAAGAAACTTGGAATTCGTGAAGTCAAGCCCCGTTAACGGAGGCTACTAAATGATTCACTCCCATGAGTTCGAGGTAGGGGGCAAAACCCTATCTATCGAAACAGGCCGCGTCGCCAAGCAAGCTGGCGGCGCTGTTTTACTTGGCATGGGCGAGACCGTAATACTCGGTGTCGCAACCATGTCAGAGTCAGCACGAGACGGTGTTGATTTTCTTCCCCTAACTTGTGACTATGAAGAGCGCAAGTACGCAGTCGGGAAGATCCCAGGCGGCTTCATGAAGCGCGGAGGACGGCCAAGCGAAAAGGCGATCCTCACCAGTCGTTTAATGGACCGACCTTTGCGCCCACTATTTCCAAAGGGTCTGCGTAACGATATCCAAGTAATGGCAATGCCATTTGCTGTGGATCAATCTTGCCCACCTGACGTTCTAGCCATCTGCGCCGCAGGCGTAGCGCTTACTGTCAGTGATATCCCTTTCAAATACCCAGTCGCAGGCGTTCGAGTTGGACGCATTGACGGCGAATTCATTCTGTTCCCTTCGATCTCTGAGATCAAACTGAGCGACCTTGACTTAGTCGTTGCGGGCCACAAAGATGCCATTTCGATGGTTGAAGCTGGCGCTAGCGAAGTAAATGAAGAGGACATGATTGCTGCTCTGAAGTTTGCTCACGACGCCATTAAGGTAATGGTCACCGAGTTTGAGAAGTTCGGAAAGATGGTCAACAAGCCTAAACGAGAAGTTAAGCTGTACACCATTGACGAAGGTCTCAAGAAGGCCATTGAGAAGGGATACGGTAAAGAAATTTCCAAAACCCTTCTTGGTTCGAAGGACAAGGCGATGCGCGAAAGCGCACTTACCGACCTGGTCAAAGAGATCGTCGCCAAACTCAAGCCAGACTACGAAGGTAAGCCAGAACTTCAAGCACAGCTTTCAGAAGCCGTTGACTATGTAGTTAAGGGAACCGTCAGGGAATTGATCATCAAGAAGGACACACGTCCTGATGGTCGAAAGCTTGACGAAATCCGACCGCTCGAAGCGATTGCTGGTCTTCTACCTAAAGTACATGGCTCTGGACTCTTTACCAGAGGTCAGACTCAGGTCATGACGGTAGTTACTCTTGGTCTTCCTAACGACGCCCAGACGATGGACGGAATTGAGGAAGAAGAGCCGAAGCGCTACATGCACTTCTACAATTTCCCATCCTATTCGGTTGGCGAAGTTCGTCAGAATCGTGGACCTGGCCGACGTGAGATTGGGCATGGCGCCCTTGCTGAGAGAGCGCTTCGCAGCGTTATCCCTCTCGATGATCCTCAGTTCCCATACACGCTCCTGCTGATTTCAGAAGTTCTCGAATCCAATGGTTCAACTTCGATGGCATCAGTTTGTGGATCGACCTTGGCGCTGATGGACGCTGGTATTAAGATCAAGGCTCCAGTTGCTGGAATCGCCATGGGCTTGATGTCTGATGGTAAGGTTTTCAAAGTCCTCACTGACATCCAAGGCATGGAAGATTTCTGTGGTGACATGGACTTCAAGGTTGCTGGCACGAGAGATGGAATTACAGCGCTTCAGCTGGACACCAAACTCGACGGTATTCCTGACGAAGTTCTCGCACGAGCACTTTCACAAGCCAAGGACGCTCGCTTCAAGATCCTAGACGTGATCTTCGAAGCCATTCCAGAGCCTAGAGAGGCAGTTGGAGCTACCGCCCCGACGGTCACGACGATCAACATCAACCCAGAAAAGATCGGTGCAGTTATTGGACCAGGAGGAGCGGTAATCAAGAAGATCACCGGAACCACTGGCGCATCTATCGATATTCAGCAAGACGGAAAGGTCCTGGTGGGCGGAAACAATGCACAAGCAGTTGAAGACGCTATCGCCATGATTAAGGCGCTTACTGATGAAGTTGCGGTTGGTAGTGAATTCACCGGCAAGGTGACCCGAATCATGGGTCGCGGAGCGATGGTGGAGTACATTCCTGGTCGAGAAGGTCTTGTACCGAAGGAGCACCTTACGGTTAAGGATATCGGTCGCATCGAGGAAGTTGTCAATATTGGCGACGAACTCAATGTAAAGGTTTTCGAAGTCGACCATATGGGCCGAATCAACTTGACTGCCTTGGGTGTCAAGCAAACTCTTGCCGGTCTAGCTGATAACGAAAGCGCTACACCACCAGCATCAACTGGCGGACGTGGTGGTGATCGAGATCGTGGCGGACGCGGTGGTGGAGATCGCGGTGGACGCGGTGGTGGAGATCGAGACCGTGGACGCGGTGGCGACCGTGGCGGAGATCGAAACCGTAGCGGCGGAGACCGGGATCGTGGTCCTCGAAGCAGCGGAGATCGACCTCCTCGCCAAGAAGCAGCACCTGAAGCTGAGTCTCGCCCTCAAAGCGAACCCATCAGTGCACCACAAGTTCCCGATGCTTTCCCAAAGAGAGACAGAGGTGGCGATGACGAAAATGTCAACGCCAGATTTCGACCTCGACGATAATTAATCCGTCAAAGTCATCAAAAGCGTGTTCCGAATTAGTTCGGAGCACGCTTTTTTGATGAGTCGATTGGCGAATCGATCGAAGGGACTGTCGGCCAACCTTGCTTAGGTAGCCATCAAAATACCAGTGCGCTATCGTGATAGATCGTATACTCCGAGGTAGAGGTCAAAGTTGAAAATTCACCTGTCTGTCGCCATCGCAGTGGCTATAACATCGACCGCTGCTGCCCAGCGGATATCCGTCGCGGGTACGGAATTTCGAGTTGGCCATCATAAAATCTGGATCAGCGGCGCAAATACTCCTTGGAAGCACTGGAATGATTTTGGTGGTTCGTTTGACGAAACGTGGTGGAGTAACCATTTTCGAGAACTAAAGAAGAACCATATCAACGCAACCCGCGTTTGGGTCTCCTGTGATGGAAACAACCCATCGCCCGGCATTCAGCCAGACGGAACCATAACTTCTCCCAGTTCGAAGTTCTGGACCGACCTCGATAAGCTCTTTCAAATTGCCAAGGCTAACAGGGTCTACCTTATGCTTGCGTCGATCTCATTCGATCACACGAAGAAAGGCAATCATAACGCCGATCGATGGCAGCTCATGCAAAGGTCTGCGAAAAACCGTGCCTCGTTCGTATCGGAATATATTGTGCCTCTTGTTAAGCGATACCGGAGCAATCCGTATTTCTTTGCAATTGATGTGGGCAACGAGTTGGACTGGCATTGGGATAACCAGGGCATGAAGCAAGGAGATACCCTTGATCTCATTGCGAGAGTCAGTAATGCCGTACACCAAAACAGTCAGGTCTTGGTATGCCAAGGCATGGGAACTGCCGCTAAGTATCTCAGCGCGAAGTACAGCGGAGATTGCTTGTCAGATCGGTCCTTAGGTTCCAAGCAGGCAGGGGCCCATATCGACTTTTACAATATCCACTATTACGATTGGGTCCGCCGATGGTTCTCAAGCCCCTTTGAACAGTCTCCAGAGCAAATGGGTATTAAGGGCAAACCAGCGATCGTAGGAGAAACGCCGGCCCATGGAAGTGCAGGGATGTCTATTCAGGCCAACTACCAAAAGGCGTTCGAGAAAGGCTGGCAGGGCTTTATGCCATGGACTTCAAATGGCGTCGATAACAACGGCAGCCTAAAGGAAATGGCAGCAGGTTCGAACAGCTTTTTCAAAGGTCATGGCGAACTATTTAAACCTTAGGATGCGGATATCACCTAGTGATCTGTCATTGATTCCACTATAGATAGACGGTATCTCGCTTACGGACGCCTGTTTGCATTACCTTTAAGGTAAATTCACAGTCGCAAATGGCGGATTTCGTCCAGCATCTTCACCCGGTGTTGCAGGCTCTTATTAGGGCTGTGCTTCTTGTGGTTCCCTCGTTGTTGCTCCTGATAGTAATAATCTGGTGGGAGCGTAGGCTTCTCGGATGGATGCAAGATCGAATCGGGCCCAATCGGGTCGGAAACATCACATTTTCTCGAACAAGTCGGCTCGTACCGAAGTTCCTTCATGGTAAGAAATTCAGGCTTTTCGGCCTGATGCAGCCCATGGCTGACTTTGGAAAGCTCCTCTTCAAAGAGGACATTACTCCAAGCGCCATCGATCGGTTTATCTATTTCACAGCGCCTGCAGTAGCCCTTTTCCCAGCCTTCGCCATTGGTGGCACGATTCCTTGGGGGCCGTATCAATATTTGACGCCGGTTGGCGACGTGAATATCGGCGTTCTCTATATCCTTGCGGTCTCATCGCTGGGTGTTTACGGAATTGTCCTTGCCGGCTATTCAGCGAACAATAAGTTCTCACTGATGGGTGGCCTTCGGTCATCTGCACAGCTAATCAGCTACGAGTTGGCAATGGGCATGTCCCTTGCTTGCATCGTTTTGGCAACCGGGTCACTCAAACCAACTTCAATCGTCGCCGCTGAACATGGTCCACTTTGGGGTTTCAACTTCGCTCCTTTCACATGGATTGAAAACTGGAATGTACTTACCCCGACCGGACTAGTTGCAGGACTTGTATTCCTCATCTGCATGGTTGCAGAAACAAACCGAGCCCCATTCGATTTGCCCGAAGCGGAAAATGAATTGGTCGCTGGATACCACACCGAATACAGCTCGATGAAGTTCGCCGTGTTTTTCATGGGTGAATATGCGTCGATGTTCGCTTACGGCTTGATTCTCAGCACCCTGTTCTTGGGCGGATGGCACCTCGTTCCCATTCGATTTGCATACCTCGCAAAGGCCGATTCTGGGTTTGGCGATATTTGGAACGTCTTGGATACGCTGAACGGAAGTTCAGTGCTAGCTCCAGTTTGGTTTGTCGCGAAAGGCTTGGGAGTGATCACTCTTTATATTTGGATTCGGGGCACTTTGCCGCGACTCCGATACGACCAGTTGATGTCATTGGGATGGAAATCCCTGCTTCCTCTAGCCGTGTTTAACCTGATCGTCGTCGCGATTTGGATTATGGCGACCAAACTTTCCAGCCCACTTATGGGATGGGTAGCTGTAGCAGCTTCAGGTGTCATCCTCTATGCGCTATATCGAACGGTTAACAAGTTGAATTCGAAGAACCGCGTGGACTTGACGAGCCGAACGGTCTTCATGGTGGACGAGCCGCCTCAAGGGAGGGAAGTGGAACTGGTAGAACCAGCTCCATCGGTGTCCTAGTTAAGGTTTCGGGTGGAAGAGTAACTTTCTCCACCTTTTTTTAGGTTTCAACGGATAGCGAAACGATGAGGGAACAGGAATGAATCAGTCGATAGGCGGGGTGGCGATAACGCCTGAATTGCTGCTGTTCGGTGCCGTGGCAGGGGCAGCAACCCTATGTGCTATTGGAGTTGTGGCATTTAACAATGCCATTCGAAGTGCATTGTGCTTGGTGGTCAATTTCTTCCTACTCGCATTCCTCTACTTCACTCTTAACGCAGAGATGCTCGGAATCACTCAGGTTGTTGTTTATACCGGCGCCATTATGGTGCTCTTCCTCTTTGTTATCATGCTGCTGAACTTGGGTGGATTGAGCCTTTTAGTGGAACGAAGAGACCCCAAGAAGTACCTTGGCATCTTATTGGGATGCGGAATGTTTGTGCTTTTGGGATCCCAACTCTTACCCCAACTCGTTTCGGTGAACGCTAAAACACTTGATCCTGAAATGGCAAAGTTCGGTGGTCCGGAAGCCATTGGCAGGACCCTTTTCACAACTTATGTTTATCCCTTTGAAGCGGTGAGCATCTTGCTCCTCATCGGAATTGTGGGTTCGATTATGCTGGCAAAGAGGAGAATATGAACGGTGTACCCCTTGCGGCTTATATTGGTTTGGGCATGATCATGTTCACTACCGGGGTTGTGGGCGTCATTATTCGGCGCAACCCAATTGTTATCTTTATGTGCATCGAGCTCATGCTGAACTCGGTGAATCTGACATTCTTAACTTTCGCGCGATACCAAATGGCCGCACGCTCTTCTGATGCACTCGGCATGCAGAACAGCCTGATGGCTGGCCAAATGATGGTGATATTCGTTATGGCAGTGGCGGCGGCAGAAGTTGCCGTTGGCCTTGGAATCATCATGGCGATCTACCGATTGCGCGACTCGGTTGATATTGACGAATTGAACCTGCTTCGGGGCTGAAATCGGAATGAACTACGAATCGATCTGGCTGGTGCTACTTTTCCCGATAGTTGGGTTCCTGATACAGGCCTTTCTGGGAACTCGCATCGAGAAGATGTTTGGGCGGCGCGCACTTGGTGCAATTGCCGTCTTGCCAATCGCGCTTTCCTTTGCGGTTGGTTTGATGATTACGCTGTCCACTAAGGGTGGTCCAGAAGAGTCAGCAAAAATCGCGACCTTCGGCAATTGGATCAATGCCGCGAATTTAAAAATACCATTTGAATTCATCGTTGATCCTCTGTCGATGACGATGGTGCTGATCATTACGGGAATTGGGGCGCTTATCCATCTCTACGCCACTGGCTACATGAGTGAGGAAAAGGACTACGCACGATTCTTTACCTACATGAACCTGTTCATCGCATCGATGCTGGTTCTCGTGCTTGGAGCCAACCTTGTTCTGCTCTTTGTAGGTTGGGAAGGAGTGGGCCTATGCTCGTACCTGCTCATCGGTTTTTGGTATAAGGACATAGCAAACGCCAAGGCGGCTAACAAGGCCTTCATCGTAAACCGGATTGGAGACTGGGGCCTTACGTTAGGACTTTTCCTGATCGTTGCGCTTTTGATGAAGACGAATGGAATGGCAGGCGATGGAAGGTTCCTTAGCTATGATTCCATGCTGCCTGCGCTAAAGACTGGCCTCCAGCAGAATCCGGGAATGGCAACCGCAATTGCTCTCCTTCTATTCGTTGGGGCAGCCGGTAAGTCCGCTCAGTTTCCTCTCTACTTGTGGTTGCCCGATGCGATGGCAGGTCCAACACCAGTGTCTGCCTTGATCCACGCAGCCACGATGGTTACCTCGGGTGTAGTGTTGCTCAATCGAATGCATATCGTATTCGAAATGTCGCCTATCGCTAGCGCAATCGTTTGCGGAATTGGAGCATTTACCGCCCTGTTTGCAGCGCTGATCGCGTTCGGTCAAACGGACATTAAAAAGGTTCTTGCCTATTCGACTGTATCGCAACTCGGCTTCATGTTTATCGCGTGCGGAGCCGGTGCGTATTGGGCGGGAATGTTTCACGTCACGACTCACGCCTTCTTTAAGGCTCTACTCTTCTTGGGCGCAGGTGCTGTTATCCATGCGATGGGTCACAACCAGGATATGAGGAACTATGGCAACCTCCGGAAATACCTTCCCATCACTTTCTGGACGATGATCTTGGGAACTCTGGCTATTTGTGCCGTTGGGATCCCAGGAGTGTTTGGGTTTGCTGGATTCTATAGTAAGGAAGCAATTCTTGGCGGGGCTCTTGCCAACACCCATGCACAGATTCAAGGAATACAGGTTGGTCAGATAGCGGGATGGGTTGGACTTGGAGTTGCCGCTCTCACTTCCATCTACATGACTCGCCTAACCTGCTTGACTTTTCTCGGTAGTGAAGAGCGTTGGAGAAAGATTCCGGTCTCACACGAGCATGATCACGAGGACGATACTCACCACGCGCTAGACGGCAATCACACTCCGAAAGAAGTTTCTCCTAGCATGTGGATTCCGTTGGTCGTTCTTGCAATCTTGTCCGTAGGCGGAGGATTTGTTCTTGCGAATGGAGGAGCTTTCGAAAAGTGGCTCTATCCAAATGAACTTCCGGTTCTTGGAAAGATTTCAACCGAGCCAAACAATATTCCATTGGCGCTCTATTCAACAATTGCCGCGGTTGGCGGCATCCTGTTGGGGTTAGCCTTCTACTTGAAGGGTTTACCCAAGAATCAGGGATGGAACGAAGCAGAATGGTCACCTCTTAGGAGGGCAGAACGAGATCAATTTGGATTTGACCGTGCGATGACTGTAGCCACGGTCGAAGGTGGAGGCGATATCGCAAATGGCCTTTGGAAATGGTTTGATGTCGGCATAGTTGACGGGATCGTTGAAGGGGCAGGCAAGGTTTCCGGTGGGATTGGAATGGTCCTCAAACGGTGGCAGTCCGGATACATCCGGCTGTATGCCTTGATGATGCTACTGGGCTTCGTGAGCTTCATAGGCTACTTCGCATTCGTTATCAAGGGAGGCCACTAATGTATCTGCTGTCGGTGATCACCTTCCTGCCACTTCTCGGTGTTCTCGGTCTCTTCCTACTTCCGGAGAGTAAAGCAAAATCCGTAAAGCAGACGGCACTCGTGGTTTCGGTTCTGACGTTTCTCGTCAGTCTCTTGGTGCTGTTCAAATTCGACGGTGGGAGTTACGCCTTTCAAGTCTCCGAGAACCATCCCTGGATTACTCAACTGGGTATTTCCTACCACTTGGGTATAGACGGCATATCCCTTTGGCTCGTCTTGCTGACCACGTTCCTGAGCGTCATTGCGGTGGCGTGCAGTATGAAAGTCGACAATCGAGTCCGTGCCTTTATGGCATGTCTGTTGATGCTCGAATCAGCGATGTTGGGCTCCTTCCTTTCCCTGGACTTGGTGCTCTTCTTCATTTTCTTCGAAATGACTCTTCTACCGATGTGGTTGCTTATCAACATCTGGGGAGGACCAAACAAGGGTCATGCGGCAAACAAATTCCTGATCTACACCTTTGCCGGATCGATCTTCATGCTCGTAGGAATTATCAGTCTCGGATACCTACAGTTCAAAACGACTGGCAAACTGACCTTTGACATTGTCCTGATCCAAGAGCAAGTTGCTCAAGGCAAGCTTTGGGCCAACGCGCTTCAAGCAGAGCCGTTTATCTTCTGGGCATTTGCGATTGCGTTGCTGGTTAAGACTCCGGCCTTTCCATTCCACACGTGGATTCCCGACACATACGCTGAATCTCCGATTGCCGGACCGATTCTTTCCAGCGTGATGGTCAAGATGGGAACGTATGGACTGCTCCGTTTTTGCTTACCGCTATTTCCTGATGCGCTGCCCCACCAGATTCCGTATCTTGTGACCCTCGCTGTCATCGGAATTGTTTACGGTGCCATTCTTGCCGCCATTCAGCCCGATATGAGACGAGTGATGGCCTATTCCTCGCTCTCTCACATGGGATTCGTCCTGCTCGGTATCTTCTCGTTGACGAAGATTGGAATGCTCGGTGGAGCCTTCCAGCAGTTGAATCACGGAATTACGGCAACGATCCTGTTTCTGCTCATTGGCTATCTGTATCAAAGGAGAGGAACGACGCTCTTCAAGGACTTTGGGGGGATCAAGGCACAAATGCCAATCTTCGCAACTCTATTCTTGATAGCAATGCTTTCCAGTCTTGGCCTACCTGGAACGAATGGATTCGTAGGTGAGTTCCTTGCCCTTCTCGGGGGATTCCAGGCAGCCTATGCGAACCAATTCAGCATGGGTCTCATCGTAGTCGCCGTGTTTGGAGTCGTTCTCGCCGCGGTCTACATGCTTTACATGTTCCAAAGGGTGTTCTACGGCAAGATTACGCAGGAAGAGAACAAAGGTCTTTTGGACCTGACGGGTACTGAGATAGCGCTCGCAGGAATTCTTGTGGTCTTCATCTTCTGGGGTGGCTTGGCTCCTAATACCTTTATGCGGCCCATGGAAAACAGCATCAACGCGACGCTGAAGATGTCGACTGCCGCACCTGGTTTCCGACCCTCTTGGTCAGAGGAATATGCTGTAGAGGCGAAGAAACATTCGGCTCCAACAACTCCACGACTTGCCATGAATATGAGGATTCAACCTTGACTTCGAGGGAACGTATTGCTGCGGCCGTTAGGGGAGATTCCCTGGACCACAAGCCTAAGATGGGGTGGTTCAGCGATGGGGCAGTTCTAGACGTGCGCGTTTTTAGTTCCGACATGCCTATGTTAAATGATTTCGAAGGGCCCATGGTATTGGCGGAAGTTTCTAACCCATTTGGGTTGGCGTTAGGGAAGGGCATCGACCTCAACAAAGCGCTAAAGGATGATCCCAGCGTCGGTTCCGTCTTGTTGGACGGATTGGTTGAAGAGGTTAGGGCTTCAATTAGGATGAGCTTGGAATCTGGGGCTGACGGAATCTTCTACCGACTTCATGGAGCTTCACCCAGGCATTGTACGCCGATGCAATATGGCGGCCATTACTTGGAGCGCGACCGAGAAATACTCGGCGAGGCTCAGGGAGCCGAACTCAACGTGCTCTTTATAGCCGGTGCCGAAGACCTCTATATCGACTTTGTCAGCGATCTACCTGCCCACGTGTTCGCTTGGGATTTTGACCTGACGGGACTTCACGCATCGGAAGTCCGAATTTCTAGAGACGGGGCGCTTGCGTCTTCTGATCCGAGCAGTGAGATTTTACTGATCATCGGCAAAGAGAGATACCTCGAAACCTTGGAGCAACCTAACATTGGATAAGGCCTTCCACTTTGCTATACCTTCGATCGAATGGGCAGCCTTGCTGCCGATCTTGATCGTTGCGCTTACCGGAATTGTAACGTTCGTCGTTGAGATGTTCCGTCCTAAGAACGACAATAACTTGATCGTTGGAATCAGTATTGGCGGTCTTATCGTCGCAGGTTTTGCGCTCTTCATGCAGATGGAGCAGCCCTCATATGCGACAGCTGGCGACCTAATGCAGCGCGATGCGTTTGGTACTGCCATGCAGTGGATCCTGATCCTTGGATCGGCTCTCACCATTCTGTTTAGCGAAAGTTACCTACGTGAAAAGCGTATTCCTTTCGGTGAGTTTTATCCGCTCGTGCTGTGGTCCACTGTCGGTGCCATGATAATGGCCACCACCACGAGCCTGTTAATGATCTTCTTGGGCTTGGAAATCTTATCCGTATCCCTCTATGTTATGGCCGGCATGAGCCGAAGCGAAGAGAAGTCGGAAGAATCAGCTTTAAAGTACTTCTTGCTTGGAGCCTTCGCCAGCGGATTTCTGCTGTATGGTATTGCCTTTGTCTACGGCGCTACAGGTTCTCTGGATCTCGACTTCGTTGGCGCGATCTGGTCACACCGAACCGAAGCGACGAAGCCCATGATGCTGATCGGCTTGGCCATGATGCTGATCGGTTTAGGATTCAAATCGAGCCTAGTACCTTTCCATCAGTGGACACCTGACGTTTACCAAGGCTCGCCAACGAACGTCACAGCCTTTATGGCCACAGTTTCTAAAGTTGGTGCCTTCGCAGCCCTCTATAGAGTTCTGACAGCATTTGCCCTAATGGGTGAGTATTGGATTCCCGTCTTGACCGTCGTTGCCATCTTGACCATGTTTGTCGGTAATTTCGCCGCGCTGGTTCAAAAAGACGTCAAGCGAATTCTAGGTTATAGCTCTGTGGCAAACGCGGGATATGTCCTGATCGCGCTGCTTGCACACGCCAAGGATTATCGCTTGGGCAACAACACGATCATTTATTTCCTCCTGAGTTACACCTTGATGACCGCAGGCGCATTTGCCATCGTTTCGCTTGTTGCGAAGAACGGCAAGGAAGGTACTCGGTTGGAAGACCTGAACGGTATGTGGCGACGATCACCATTCGCGGCAGTGGCACTTTTGGTCTGCATGGCTTCACTTATCGGAATTCCTCCTACTGCTGGATTCGTTGGTAAGTTCCTCATCTTCTTCGACGCATTGCGAACGGATCAGATGTTGCTCGCGATCGTTCTAGCCCTAAACTCCGTGATTAGCGTCTATTACTATCTCGCAATTGCGCGAGCGGCATTCGTTACGGACTCGCAAGAATCAGAAACTCGGATGGTAAAAATGACACCTGGCTTGGCGAGTGTTTGCACGATTTGCGTCGCAGGTATTTTCGGGATCGCACTATTCTATTCGCCTGTAGCTACCTTCTTCGCAGCTAAGTAAAGCGAATCAATTGGGTTTGGAAGGGAGGTCTCCTTTCTGAACCCATTTCGGTATTTGGAACCAACCATAATCACACCATGCGAATCGGTGTAAGCATGTACAGCTATGTCCAGTCAGTAAAGAACGCGGGGATGGACATTCCTAAGTTCATTCACGAGGCCAAACGTGCAGGAGCAGAAGGAGTCGAACTCCTAGAGTATTTCTATAAGGACATCGACACCGATCGTAAGTCGGCCCTAAAAGCACTCGATGAAACGGGATTACCCTGTCCCATTTTTTCTGTTGGACAGAACTTCGCAAAAGTTGATCCTGAGGAACGGAAGCAACAGCTCCAGAAAATCAAGTTTGGAGTCGATGAAGCACTTGCCTATAATGCGGGCGTCGTCCGTGTCTTCGCGGGAGATGTTGCAGAAGGCATTACCTTCGAGCAGGCTCGAAGTTGGATCGTCGATGGGCTGAGTGAAGGTTCGCAGTACGCGGCAAGACACGGTATCAAGCTCGCACTGGAGAACCACGGGACGTTAGCAGGCCGAGGCGAACAGGTAAGAGATCTCATTGAAGATGTTCGAGCAGCAAGTGGCACCGATGTACTCGGTGCTAACCCTGACACTGGGAACTTCTTGCTCGTCAACCAAGCCAGTCACGATGCGATTAAGCAAGTGGCTTCAATGGCAAATATGGTCCACTTTAAGGATTTCAAAGCGGCACCTGCGGATCTGCAAGGATGGGCTTATACGGCGCTCGACGGAAAGAGATTTGTGGGAACGGCGGTTGGAGAGGGTGAAGTAAATCTAAGTCAATGCATTAAGGAACTTGCTGCGGTCGGCTACACGGGATGGCTGAGCGTAGAATATGAAGGTGCAGAGGATCCGATAACGGCCGTGCCGAGATCGATAGCAAACGCACGACAATACATTTAACGGGAAAAGCCCTATCGCTCGATTTCAGCCAAAATCTTCTGCAGCATCTGCTGTTGGACATCAAATCCAATATGGGATTCTGTTGGCACATGCAAAAACCCCACTAAGACGTTGGGGAGTTTCTGCATGGCTCGATAATAGATGTAATTGCAGAGATAGTCCCCTGCATCCATACTCACCTTGGTGAAAGGATCAGTCATGACGATTTGGCTAACCAGTTCGGGGCTCCAGAGGTTGGATTCCAAAAGCAGCGGCGCGCCTTCTTCTATAAGGCCCTCCAAGCCTTGTTCATGGATGTCCTTGGCGCCTCCGATCCAATTTCTAGCGAACAACTCCAGTGAGAAATGGTCCCTTCCGGCAGCTACTCCCAAAAGCAAGAGCCACTTTAGCTTGCTTGGCCCCAAATCATCGAGAAAAGCATCTGCTGCCTCGAAGGAAACATCTAGTACTTGATAGGACCGACCGCACAGTCGTGCTAATTTTGCGGAAGGATTATCAGTTACATGACCAAACGCCCCAAATCCGGTAACGAACATCTGCT
The DNA here is from genome assembly GCA_038207365.1 of Fimbriimonadales bacterium. Lineage (GTDB taxonomy): Bacteria > Armatimonadota > Fimbriimonadia > Fimbriimonadales > Fimbriimonadaceae > Fimbriimonas. Next base: position 34,585 of record JBBQZV010000008.1, read on the forward strand.
CGCTCATTGACTCTAGAGTATCTGATCTATTGGCGAGCTTCACCGATAAATTCACCGGTACTGCTGAGCATCTTGGTTTCCTTCGTTGCCTGAGTTATTGTAAAGTAATGTAGAGCGAATGGGGCGCTTCCGGTCCGCGGACAAGGCACTATGCCTTCCCACCTTGAATTGTTCACACGGCAACTTACTTCTGCCTGGAAATGCGGACGTCGGGCAAAGCAGCAATCTGCAAGGAGTTAGTAATGCCTACAAAAACGCTTCCCGATCAGCCTAATTTGGTCCACCTTAAGAACCAGGCATCCGACCTGATTCGCGACTTAGCATCCCAGAATCCTGAAGCTGCCCAAAGAATCCGAGAGTTCCATCCTCGCTTTCACCAAGCTTCAGATTCTGTTATCTTCGAAGCTAGTTTCAAAAGGAGCGATGCTTATTTAACCCTAGCAAGGGAATATGGTTTCCCGAGTTGGCCACGTATCAAAGCCGTGGTTATGCAGCGTGAAACACTGGATCTATCGCTACCTCTCCATGAGCGCATTAAGGAACCCAATTTTCGAACTGCGGTTGATTTGATGGACCAGGGTGCTGTTGACGAGCTAAAGGCACACCTAAGTAACCATCCAGATGTTGTCAGGGCAAGGGTCAAGTTTGAAGGTGGAAACTACTTTCAGAATCCTTCGCTCCTTGAGTTTTGCGCTGAAAATCCAGTGCGTCACGGAAAGCTACCTTCAAACATTGTCCAAGTCGCCCGGACTATCCTCGATGCGGGTGCGAAGGACGACCGAGTTGCCATAGACGCAACCTTAGGTTTGGTAGCTACTGGAAAGGTCGCGAGGGAATGCTTAGTGCAGGGACCGTTGCTAGAATTGCTATGCGATTACGGTGCAGATCCGAACGGGGCTCTAAATGGAGCATTGGTCCATGGAGAGTTTGCCGCCGTTAGCGTGCTTCTCCAAAGAGGTGCGAAAATTGCGTTGTCAGTCGCTGCTGCCCTCGGTCGAACCGACGACGTTCGACAACTCCTTTCTGATTCTGGACCAAGCGAGCGTCACTTGGCCCTTGCTCTTGCTTGCCAATTTGGACACGAAGCTTCGGTTCGCCTTCTACTCCATAGTGGAGAAGATCCCAATCGTTTCAATCCACTGGGAGCTCACGCCCACTCGACTCCGTTACATCAAGCCGCGATAGGTGGGCATCTGGATGTCGTCATGACAATGATTGAATTTGGCGCTCGATGGGATATCAAGGACATTCTTTGGCATGGAACAGCCGTGGACTGGGCTAAACATGCTGGCATTGAATCGATCATCGCCTATTTCGAGCAGCTGTAGATTCCGGCTACCGCAAGCCCTCGTGAGTGCGAAGGCTTGTGACTCGTCGAAGCCTCTGAAAATGTTTAAATACATCATATTTCCCCAAAGCGACGAGCGAGTTTACGCTCCGACATTTTTGGGTTTTACTGCAGTCGGTGCAACTGCCCAAACCGCAAGTAAAGGAAGAACCTTAACCTATTCAAGTTCCGACATCACCCTTGCGGGTTACCCGACTTCTACGCACGTGGGCTTAACTTCTAGGACTCCATCTCCTTATGTCACGGGTAGTCTCAACGCGAATTGGTTTGAGCTCCGGTAGGGTCTAGGTTCCGATTCACAGACCAACTCCATTCGGTTCTATCACAACGAGATGCTCACCGTAATGCTCTCAAACCTTAAGAATCCAGCAAAGATCAGCGGAACATCGAATGGAGCTCAAGCCATTGACCTCAGCGGAAGCTCCAATGATCGGTGATCCATCCCCTTGTTCGACACAGGTTTATTGAAATAGCGATGCTAGATGGCGAGTTCCAGTTGTCTGCGCCCCAATTATCCGCAAAAGAGGCTGAAGGTGTCCTCCGATGCGACTTCGTCCGCAGGATAGAAACAACGCATTCGGTCGGACCTTGGGTGTATCAGAACTCTGGAATGGAACTAGATTCTTATACCTGGTGGGGTATAAGAAGAAATGGACTCTACATCTCGCCAATCCATCGACGGGAGATTGGCACGCATCGAAGGGCAAATCCGAGGCCTTCGCAGGATGATTCAGTCCGAAGAATACTGCTGCGATGTGTTGACGCAATTGTCAGCCACACGTTCAGCTCTTGACCAAGCTGGGGCTGAAATAGCCTGTAGCCATGTCAAAACTTGCATCCTCGGGCACGGTACCGAATCCGCCCATTCGCATACTACACAGATGACGCAGGACGAACTCTTGGAAGAACTCAGTGCCACACTATCCAGACTCATGCGCTAGATACCCTGCCGGGTATGTTGGAAAACTAATTGATGGAACCTACCTTATCCACGATCGATCCCGTATGTGGCATGTCAGTGCCAATAGACGAGAAAAGCTTGAGTGTTACCCACGAAGGAAACACTTACTATTTCTGCGGACAAAGCTGTGTTGATGCATTTCACGCGAATCCCCAGAAGTTTGTAAGTCTCCCCTTGCCAGCGGTTTCGCCTATTGTCGTAAAAAGGCGCGAGGGTCTTCGCTCGCTTACGATGGTCTCGCCTCCAAAGGCAAATTCAGACCCAAATGCCAATCGGCATGAGGATCCGGTTTGCAAGATGCTGGTAACGGAGCAGGAATCTTCTGAAAGCTTCATCTATCAGGGAATTACCTACTATTTCTGCTGCCATGGATGTCACGAACGTTTCAAAACGAATCCGGATCGCTACCTTCATCCAGAGATGCACCAAGAGCCTGCTCCACCTCCTGGCACTCGATACACATGCCCAATGGATCCCGAAATTGTGCAGATCGGGCCGGGCACATGTCCCATATGCGGGATGGCACTTGAGCCAATGGAAATTAGCCTTGAGGAGCCTGAGAATCCCGAGCTTGACGATATGGTTCGTCGGCTCAAGATCTGTTCGCCGATTGCCTTCATCCTCTTGGTTTTGACCATGATCGGTCACTTTGGCGGCTGGGACCCTCTTCACTCGCTTGGAAGTCTCGGTGGTTGGCTGCAGTTAGTCCTCGCCACGCCCGTTGTCCTCTGGGGAGGGTTACCCTTCTTTCAGCGCGGTTACCAGTCGATCCTGACTAGGCACTTCAACATGTTCACGCTGATCGGAATTGGAACGGGCGTGTCATGGCTATACAGCGTTGTCGCGGTGCTCATTCCGAATGCTTTTCCAGCATCGTTTCGAGACCATTCCGGTCAAGTTGGGTTGTACTTTGAAGCTGCCGCAGTGATCATCACCTTAGTCATTGTCGGCCAAGTGCTTGAACTTCGAGCACGTTCGGCAACTTCCTCTGCGTTAAGAGAGCTGTTGGCCCTAGCTCCAAAGACGGCGCGCAAAGTTGAAGGTGGCCAGGAAATGGATGTTCCTCTGGATTCGGTCGAAGTGGGCGACATCTTGCGAGTTAGGCCAGGGGAGAAAGTACCCACGGACGGAGAAATAACAGAGGGACGGAGTTCCATCGACGAAGCCATGATCTCTGGCGAGCCCCTTCCCGTTGAGAAGGTTGTCGGTTCAAGAGTCACTGGTGCGACCCTTAATCAGACTGGGTCATTCTTGATGCGGGCAGATCGAGTGGGCAAAGATACTCTTCTTGCTCAGATCGTAAAGCTAGTTTCTGAAGCACAACGATCCCGAGCGCCGATTCAGAAGGTGGCAGATCGGATTGCTGGCTATTTTGTGCCGGCAGTAGTGAGCGTGTCGATCCTATCCTTTATTCTTTGGAGCTTATTTGGACCGTCACCATCCATGGCTTATGCAATCGTAAACGCGGTCGCAGTTCTGATCGTGGCATGTCCTTGCGCACTTGGACTGGCGACTCCCATGTCGATCATGGTAGGTACGGGAAGAGGTGCAAGAGCTGGAATCCTGGTTCGAAATGCCGAGGCACTTGAGGTACTCGCGCAGGTCGACGTTCTCCTGATCGACAAAACGGGCACACTCACAGAAGGTAAACCAACGTTTGCAGAAGTCAAAGCTTTTGGCGGAGTCTCAGAAACCGAAGTCCTTCAGATCGCGGGATGTTTGGAACAGGGTAGCGAGCACCCTCTTGCCAGCGCGATTCTAGATGAAGTTCACCGGAGGGAACTCGCTATAGCTCCAGCGACTGGATTCGAAGCCATTCCGGGCAAAGGTCTGGTCGCACAAAGTCTAGCTATGGGAAATGAGGCGCTCATGGATCAAATCCATGTTCATTCAGATGAAGCCAGGCTTGCTGCTGAATCGATGAGGCAGGAAGGAAAAACGGCCATGTTCGTCGTGAGGGACGGTGAAGTGGTTGGAGTCGTCTCTGTCGTCGATCCAATTAAAGGGTCAGCGCACGAAGCCGTGTTGAGCTTTGTCTCTACTGGAGTTCAAGTCGTCATGGTCACGGGAGATAGCCTAACATCAGCTAACTCTGTGGCGAAAAAGCTCGATATCCAGGAAGTTCATGCAAATGTTCTGCCTGAAGGGAAGATCGATATAGTCAAGCTCTATCAGAAGCAGGGGAAAGTTGTAGCGATGGCAGGAGATGGTATCAACGATGCTCCTGCACTCGCCCAATCCCAAGTTGGTATTGCCATGGGAACGGGTACCGATATTGCTATGGAGACGGCCGGGATTATCCTCTTGAGAGGTGACTTGTCTGCCCTAATCAGTGCAATGAACCTCAGTCGAGCCACCATGCTTAATATTCGGCAGAACCTCTTTTTCGCTCTTGTTTACAATGGGTTAGGCGTGCCGATCGCCGCCGGGATCCTCTATCCATTCTTTGGAATGCTATTGAGCCCCATGATCGCTGCGATCGCAATGTCTCTCAGTTCCGTTTCGGTAATTGGAAATGCGCTGAGGCTAAGGAGTGTTCGTATTTAGTTTGCTCATGTCATAAGATCCGAGGACGAGCTTTCTTTGACTGATCAGAGTTCAAAGTCAGTGCTATGATCTTATTGGATCGACAAACTCGACCACTAAAGCACAAGTCAACGTATCAAGAACTAAGTAATGATTGCCGCCATTCGCCTTGGGATAGCCATCCTGGTGTTCTTTGTCCAATCTTCGATTGGGCTGGCGATTTGCGGTTGCCCCCAAACCCTACGATCGGTCGACTTGCCAAAGCACGATCAAAAGTGTCCGATGGGCATGAAAACATGCTGTGCTTGCTGTTCGCACACTCCTCCAAATTCACATGCCAAAAAGGCGATGGTGAAGGTGAATGGTCCCATCAAGTGTGCAGCCAAGCTGACCAGTGGCGTACACCTTGACTGGTTAACGTCAGTTTTGAGCCTGTCTCTAGACTTGGATCAACCAGCTACCTCAATCGGACTGGATTATTCGTATGTTCCGGAAACGGCATGCCATCCACACCTGATTGTCGTACCCCGAACTAGGCCACCCAATTGTGGTGAACATAGCCTTCGTGCGCCTCCTGCCTTGCGAATCTAGTCCCTGTCTGTTCAGGCCGAGCCTAAACAGCACCTACCGATTCGTGAGGTTCCTATCATCAACCTGTCTCGAAAGAAGAACGGCAATTGCCAATCGCCCAACTGCGCGTGTAACCGAAAAGCATCGCTCTGGCGTCCTAGCACTCTAGCGACACTAGTCGTAGTTGCAGGCATTGTCCTATTTGGCCTTAACCAAGGGAACTCGAAAGCCCTACTTCAAGCGCCAATCGCACCGCGCGCAACACGGCCCCTTTTTAAGCCAGAGCCTTCATTGTTGCTTCAGAAACCCGAGCTAAAGCTTTCTACGGATCAAAAAGCTGCACTGACAAGTATCCAACGAGAGTGGAGTTTGCAAAAGGCAAATGCAGAGCAAGAGATGGGGCGGTTTAGTCCTCACGCTGGACGGTTAGCTGATATTCGCCTGAGTCTTGGCGAATATTCGGAGATTTCCAGGCAATTTGATGCGACTAGGAGTTGGTTTTGGGAGCAGTCCCTTTTGGTACTGAATGCCTCGCAGCGGAAGTTAGCTGAGGAGACACACAAATGAATTGGCCTCTATCTGTGTTACTACTGTCATTGCTTAAGTCTACTGGCACAAATCAATCGACACCATCTGGAATGACTCTGGCTCAAGCTCTGTCAGTGGCTGAACGTACTAGCCCGATCTTGCTAGAGGCAAAGGCTGAGGCCGACGCCGCCAAGTTTGGGGCGAGGTCAGCGAAAGTAGGCATGTCTCCGAAAGTGTCGGTTCACGCCTTTGGGTCATCTAGCCAAAACGGGAGCATCATGAGCTCAACTCCGGGCGTCGATCCGTCCGCCCTAATGCTTGTTCCCTCAGGTGGTTTCCTTGACGGAAATCTATCTGTGATGATTCCTATTCTTGCACCCCGCCTACGGGCTATGTCTCGACAGGCCTCCTATCAGATAAACAGCGCAGATGCTGAACTGGCAGAAGTACACGCTGACGTTGTCTTTCAGGTCACTGAAGCTTTCAGCAAAGCAGTTATGGGGCGCCAAGTGGTTGCGGCAGAGGCTGCTAAGGTCACTGCAGCAGAAGAACTTGTAAGGACTTCGCGCGACCTCTTTGACGTTGGCAAAGGTATCGAGGCGACGGTTCAGAGGAGTCAAGCGGAACTCTCGAGGTCGAAGCGATCACTCATGGAGGCGGAGAATGAGGCCAAAAAGGCTGTTCTAGACCTATTAGCCTTGATAGGAAGTGACCTTGCCAGCGAAGTTCTTCCTGTTGGTGACAACAGTTCCATTGGGACGATAGCTCCACTGGCAAGTCTGATCTCGTGGGCGGAAATTTCTAGACCCCGTATTGCATCTGAAAAGGCAAAACTCGAAACTGCAAGTTGGGATGTATCAGCGGCAAAGGGACAACTGAGCCCCCAACTCTATGGATCCTTGATGGGCGACATCACCGACCGAAAGGACATGGGTGGAGTTACGGCTGGGCTCGTCATGAGTATCCCGATTTTCGACGGAGGACAACTTCGAGCTGAAGTATCAAAAGCCGAATCCATGCGAACTAAAGCAAGAGCGACATTGAAGGTGGCAGAACTTTCAGTGGAGAAGGAGGTCCGGCAAGCTTGGCTGGACTCTCAAACCGCCGACGCGAGCATCCAGTCATCGGAGACGGCCGTACAGGCAGCAAAAACCGCTCTGGGGGTCATGACGATAAGGGTTCAAGCCGGGAAAAGCATTCTGTTAGAGCAATTGGATGCAATTGAAGCGCTCCGCGAGGCGAGGGCAGACCTTGCCAAAGCACATTTTGATTCGACCATGGCTCGTGCAAAATTGGTCCGAGCAGTAGGCAGGGGACTATGAAATCACTGACTGTACTTTGCCTCCTTGTTCTTGCCGCGTTTGCCTTCGGCGTAAAAGGGGAAGCCGGCGCCTATCGATTCGAGGTGAAATCAGAGCCAGAAGTCATTCCTGTAGGTAAGGCTAAACTCAAGATTAGCGTCACAGATAAAGCCGGAAGATCCGTGTCAAAAGCAGTGGTAAAGGTCTTGGCGCAGATGCCGGGAATGCCAATGGGCGAGCGGGAAACCCTGGCCACACCGGTTGAATATCCTGGAAATTACGAAACTACTGCCGTGTTCGGAATGGCTGGATCCTACGATATAAGGGTGAGCATCAATGGTTCACAAGGGATCGGCGCGGGCACGGTTTCCGTTTCAACAGGCCAATCAGTTGCATCAGACGGTTCAATGTCGTTTGTCGCACGAGCCCTAATTGCCGCTGCCTTGTTCGGTGCAGTGGGAATTTTTCTGGCAATAGCTGTCAAAGGTAGTTTCAAAAATTGGAGGTCGATCTTCTCGGTTCAGGTTATCGTCTCTCTTGTCTTACTATCTGTTGCTCTGGGTGCCGTCATCTGGGCTGTCAATACCTTCCGAAGGCCCGGCGCCATGACACCGCTAGAAGCTCAGGTCATGGAAATGAACGTTCCAGCGCCGGATGGAACACTGCCGGTTGAACTCGAACCGGTGACTTCGAAGACCTTCTCATCAGCTTCAACCTACAGTGGTCAAGCCGTTGCATTCGTCGAACAAGACGTTGTAGCACGGGTGAGTGGAACCTTGGTTTGGATGCCCACATACGTAGGGGCGAAGGTTAAGAAAGGCGAAATCCTAGCTCGACTAGACACGAGCCAGACCGACCCAATGGTGCGCGAAAAAACAGCACAATCTGCTGCTGCCGGACACGGCATTAATATTGCCCAAAGCGATTATCAACGATCCATTGCCGATGTTTCCCAGGCACAAGCTGAGCAAGCCATCCGAGTAGGTGCAATCGACGAGGCCGCAGCGATGGTCATCGCCAGCAAACAGGACGTTGCAAGTGCTGAAGCTAATCTCAAGCTGGAACAAGCATCGATCCTTGATGCCAAGGCACAAGTTGCTTCGATGCAGGCTGACCGAGACTATTGGAACCAAGAAATGGAACGGTCCAGGCAGTTGTTTGCCAAGGGTGCGATCTCAAAGGATGAACTCCAAAAGACACAGTCTGCAACTTTATCTGCGTCTGCGAAGGTAAGGCAAGCTCAGGCTGGAGTCGATGTAGCTAATGCAAAAGTTGGTGCAGCAAGAGCTGCCTTAGGCAAAGCGACAGCCGGGGTTAGTGCAGCTCAAAGCAAGCTACAAGAAATGCAAGCCGAGCACCACTCCCACATGGCACACGTTCGATCAGCCGAAGCATCTTCCCGATCGGCACTCAATCGAGTCAAGCAAGCTGAAGCCGAACAGACCATGGCAAGTGCTGGCCTTGAGGGCGCATCTGTTCAGCGCGACTATTCAATTCTAAAGTCCGAAGTAGATGGGATCGTTTCCGCACGATTGATTAGTCCGGGTGTGCTTGTTGCACCTGGCCAGGCCATATTGAAAATCGCTCAGGTTTCACCGGTTCGGCTGCAAGCCAACGTACCCCAAGAGAAGCTGAGTAAATTTCATGTGGGTTCGAAAGTCATGATCAAAATTGGCAATCGTGAGCTCGTGCTGGCCGTCAGTTCCGTGTCTCCTTCGGTAGACACAACTTCCCGAATGGGTGTGGTAGAGGCCATTTATGCGAATTCAGGTACCAGCATCTTCCCGGGTCAAATCGTATCAATGTCTATTTCGACGGACGATGACCACCCTCAAATAGTAGTGCCTTCAGATGCGATGCAGCTTGATAATGGAAAAGCATTTGTCTGGGTCGCCGAACCAAGTTCGAATAATGAGTTTGTCGCCTCTAGAGTCGAAATTCAAGTATCCGGTGATTCTGACGGCTGGACTGCGGTTCTGTCAGGAGTCCATTCAGGTCAACAAGTTGTTCGACGTCCCTCCACTGACTTAACGGCAGGAACTCGTCTAACGAATCAGTCGATTGAAAAGCAACTGTCATCTAAGCCCGCACTGGACGTTCAAAATGTCGACATTACTGCTGCGGGATACGATCCACCTTCCATTTCGGTTCCTGCCGGTCGACCTTTTAGGCTGATCTTCACACGACGTGATGACAAGACCTGTGGCACAGAAGTGATCTTCCCAGACTTAGGTATCCGGAAGACACTGCCTCTAAATCAACCCGTCGCCGTCGACATACCCATTCAACCAGCCGGGAAGATTCTGCACTTCACATGCCCCATGAATATGCTCAATGGCAAGGCGGTGGCCAGGTGAAGCGGCGCTCCCAAGCCGCTCTGAACCGAATCCCGCAATGGTCAATCGAACATCCTTACGCTGTCATCGCGTTCTTTGTCGCGATGTTGGCCCTTGCCTGGATTTCGATTTCATCGATGCCTCGCCGCTTTGCACCATACGTCGAGAGCCCAATGATGGGTGTAGTGACGATGATGCCCGGGCTTTCATCGCAGGAGATGGAAACCTACATTTCGAAGCCCATCGAAGAGCAGCTAATCAATGTAAAGGGCGTTCGTTATGTACGTTCAACTTCTCAGGATGGATTCTCGATTGTCACGTTGGAATTTCCTTATGGGACGAATATGCAGCGTGCTCAAACGGACATTCAGTCCCTTATGAATGTCGTGCAATCGTCCTTACCCGCAACCGGAGCGAACCTAAAACCGTCGTTCGTAGTGCCTATTGATCCTCTAAATCTCCCAGTCCTTACCCTTGCAATCGAAGGGGATCCGGCTAAGGGATGGGACCTTGGCAAAGTCCGAGAGTTTACAGACAACACGGTTGTTCAGCGGCTGAAAGCTGTTCAGGACGTCTACTCAGTCGTGCCCTTTGGAGGTTATCGACGGCAGCTAAATGTAGTGGTCAATCGTGAAAAGTTGGCGGGCTTTGGACTCTCAATCTTGGATGTTCGAAATGCTATTGACCGCTCGAATATTAGCTCTAGCGCGGGAACCCTTACGAACGGAGAGTCTGAGAGCATCGTCCGAGTCGACTCGAAAGTTGCGGCTGCCTCGGATGTCCTTAACTTTCCAATCACGAGTAATTCGGCCGCCGCTCCACAAACTTCATCGAGCCCCGCTGGTGGAATGGGTATGGGCGGAGCCTCGTCGGCACCAGCATCACCTGCAAAACCTTCTGGTTCAGGGATTCCGAGAGTCATCTATGTTCGGGACGTAGCGCGCGTCGAAGACACTCATTGGGAACGCAGAAGTGGTTACGAATACGTCGACAACGTAAAGGGAAAGACAAGTACCTCCATTTCGGCGAGCGTCATACAAAACCCTGGAGCAAGTTCTGCCCAGGTTGTCCCCGCGGTAATGAAGGTCGTACACGTTCTAGAGTCGGAATACCCCGGACTGAAGTTCAATGTCGCATACGACAATGCTCACTTCGTCGGCATTCTCTTCGAGAATGTTTGGCATGAGTTGGGAATTGCGATCCTTCTGACGGGGCTAGCCCTTTTCCTGTTTCTAGGCGAATGGAGGGGAACTTTGATTGCTATGGTTACCCTTCCAACTTCACTAGCCATGGCAGTACTGATGATGGTTCCGTTTGGAATGACATTTAACAGTGGCACCCTGATTGGCTTGCTTCTAAGTATTGGGCGCCTTGTGGATGACTCAATTATTGACATTCATGCTGTGGAACGACACTTAAGGCTTGGCAAAAGTCCGAAGCAGGCGACAATCGATGGAATTGCCGAGGTTCGAGTTGCGGTTATCGCCTCGACTTTGATGATCGTACTTGCCTTGTTGCCTCTCGTTTTCTCGGGAGGCATAGTTGGACTGATGTTTGTCGAACTCGTCTGGCCACTAATCTTCGGACTTCTAGCATCCATGTTTGTGTCGTTCACTTTGACAGCGCTACTCGCCTCACAGCTGTTGAGACCGGAAAGCGTTCGCGACGAGGAGCGGAGAAAGCCCGTTTTGGGGCTGGTCTATCGGATTCTCGATCCCTTTCAACACTTCTTAGAGCGAATGGAAGGTGGCTACCGCAACCTTATCGATTGGCTTCTCAAGCACCGCTTTGCAAACTTCACTCGCGTCCTGGCGACTCTGATATTGGGTTTTGGGTTCTACTACTTTATTGGCTCCGAAATGATGCCGTTAGCGGACACGGGTCAAGCCTCAGCATTTCTTGAGATGCAGCCTGGAACCTCGTTTGAGGGAACCGAACGTGCCGTTCGTCAAATCGAGAAGATTGTTCGGGAATATCCAGAGATCGAGAAGGCAAGCATCGAAATTGGAGCAGAGTCGATGTTTGAGACATGGTCTCCTTTCTTTACGGGATATCAAATGCCGGCCACGAACGGTGCGGCAATCATGTTCACTTTGAACGACAAGGATGCCCGAAGACGATCGATTTTCAACATCATTGACACGATCCAATCTCGTGCCCTCAAGACAATTCCTGGTATTCGAAGATTTCAGATTAAGGAGATGGGCTCTGATGTCATGGCAACTGCGGCCGCGCCTGTCCACGTCAATATATACGGCCCTGATCTAGCTGAACTTAACCGTATTGGGACACAGGTACTTGGAGTTGCAAACAAGATGCCTGAGTTGTATCAGCCTTCAAGAACGTGGGCTCTTGGTGTGCCCGACTACCAGATTCGGGTGAACCTTCAGCGGGCCCAAGAGGTTGGTTTGAGCCCCTCTCAAATCGCTGAACAAGCCTACTACGCGACTCGCGGTGGTCTTACAGGAGAGTATTTCCGACTGCCTAATCGTCGCCAAGACACTATTCTTCTGCGCTATGAAGGCCGATCGAGAAGAACCGTGGAAGATCTTAGGCAACTTTATTTGTCAACTCCGGACGGACGCCAGATCCTCCTCAGTTCAGTCGCGACCATCGTCCCGTCATTGGCACCAACCGCCATCGAACATGATGGATTGAGGCGCGTGATGGGTGTGACAGGTTACTACCGAAATGGCAACCTACCGAGCATGGATGCGGTGATGAACCTCGTCTCCAACGCTTACGGCGGGAATAAGCAACTCGGCATTCAACCCGTAAATTTCCCGCCCGGATACGGCCTAGAAATGCGCGGGGACATGACTCAGATGATGGACAGCTTCCGTCGACTGATCGCCGGGTTGGGTCTATCCCTGATCATGATGTACCTGGTACTTGTAGTTCAGTTTAGAGGCTTCCTTCAACCCCTGCAGATGATCGCATCGCTACCGCTTGAATTGGCGGGTGTCTTCGTAGCTCTATTCTTGGCCCATCAGTCCTTTTCCACTGTTTCGATTTTGGGAATTATCGTCCTCACTGGAATGGACATTACGACAGCCGTCTTGATGATCGACCTGATCATGAAGAAGCGAGACCGAGGCGAGTTACGAGATGAAGCGATTCGAACAGCTTGTCCAGATCGACTGCGCCCCATCCTAATGACTGCAGGTATCACCCTACTTGTAATGTTGCCTGTTGCCTTTGCGCCAAAGACTGGCCTCGATGCCTATCAGCCGTTGGCAATGGCCATTGTTGGTGGACTGATTTCGGGCACGGTCCTATCGCTGTTCGATATTCCCATCATGCACACCTACGTGGACGATTTCATCGGTTGGATTCACCGAACGTTCTTGAAACGAGAGTGGAAATGGCCAGTTGCCGAAGAAGAGGAGGATTAGGAAAGGATGGCCCAAAACATCTCCTAGAACTCGCCTTTGAATGAGGGAGTGGACCTTCCGAAGCACTTGTTGCTGTGGCGGGTCCATTCCGCGTCCAAGTCATTATTAAAGTTGAGCCCCCTAGAGTTTGTTGGCCATTGCTCTTCTTGCAAGGAGGGCACTGCCTAACGAAAGACGCTTTCCGGGGAAGTGGCTCACCGCATTTTTTTGGACTGGATTTCAGCGTCGAGAATGGCCAACACTGAGAGCGCAATTAGTCCGGAGCCGCCAGTAAGTTCGAAATTCGTCCCGAACGGTGTACCACTTCTTTTTTGCCAAAGAAGTCAGTTCTCGTCTTAGCTTTTGAGACTTACGATAATGCTGGGAAGCGACTGGAATCCTCTCTCGGAAAAACTGGGCCTATCGCTATCACTTAGTGCAGCGATTCCTCGGTTGTTCTCAAGCTTTGCCTAGGTGTTTTTATTTCGCAGTCGATAAATGAAAAGAAACACGCCAATGAAAAGAAACACGCCAAAGAACAAGGCCATCAGACACGCGAACACCATTTCGACCTCAAGTTGAGTAGTCCGGCCATTTCCTAAACCGAATCCATCGTGGACCTTTACTCCCACTGGCAGATTAGGTTTAAAGTCCATACGTGAGATGTTTGGTGACGTAGTTGAGTTCTTGAAGTACTGCTCCCAACTACCCCTTAAGCGGTCGGGATCATCGAAGTGAGCCAAAAGAAGCTGTAATTGCCTTTTCTCTTTTGGATCGGTGGCATGGGCGGCCAACGATTCGTAGCGCTTCCTGTCCTCTAGAGGGTCTTCCTTCTTTTCCACCTGAACAATGGGATCCAAGTCGTAAAGGATTCGATAGACAAGACCGCTTTGCTCGCCAATCAGAACTTGGGTATGCCCAAAGGTCTTTTGACAGTAGAAATTGACTCTTAATGCTTGCTCGCCGTTTGGCATCCTCTCCCGATGCCCCAAGGTAATCGGTTGTTTATCGCTATCGACCAGGCCATCAATATTGTCTGCGCCGTTAAAAAACTGATAGAGCGGAGAGGCACAGAGGGTCCCATTCAGCATGCAGTTCGATTCAGAATGTGAAATCGAATCTGGAGATGGCAGGCTGGTGCCCCAATTCACCCATGTGTAATATTCAGTCTCGGAAGTTCCATCGGACCAGATGGACATCGTCTCACCAACTTTTGCAGTACCCTTTCCCGTGGTAAGCACCACACGATATCGGTTCGGCTTTTGGTAGGTCAATGTCACCCTCCTTTCAACCGGTAAGTCGTATTTGAACTTCGCGACGAATGTCCATTCGGTCGAAAAGGACTGCATCTTCGCGTAGGTATCCATCGATTTCCTCAAAAGAGCAACCGCGTGCCGATCGTCGGCAGGATTCCCGGCGAAGGCTGGCATCAAGGAGGTCCACAAAGCCGCTACAACGATTGAGCACTTGATCGCGCGATCGATTTTGGAATTCAAAAGGTCATTCCCTTTACATTCTCGTCGTGGTTCTTAGGTTGAATGATACGCCCATCATACGTCAACAGTTCTAGTCCTTGCAAAGGTTGTGAGAAAGCAAAGCGAAACCGGTAAATTGACCGGACCGTAGGAGAACTTCCATGGCAACACGATACACGCTTGAGAGTGCGCACATCTTCGTTAACGATCTCGCCTTAGCAAAAAACTTCTATGTTGAGACCATGGGAATGACGCTGATCCATGGGGATCCGATGTTCTTTATTCTTGAGGTGGGGGAAAGCGACCATGATGGTGTTTGACGGCAGTGGATGTGGGGACAGAATCGGAGGTGGAACAGGCCCTCATTTCGGTGTGGACGATATAGATGCTCTCTTCACTGAACTCGCCCTGAAAGGTGTCCATTTCCTGGGTGAGCCCCAAACTCACGAATGGGGCGGGCGGATGGACTCGTTCAGTGAGCCTTCAGGAAATGTCTTGCACCTGGTCCAGTATGTGAACGAAACAACCAGTTCGGCTTCCTAGACCAAGAGACTTACATCTGAATGCTGAACTCGTGGGGGCCAGAGCCAACGTCCATCTGCGCGGAATGCTTGCCCGGGAACATGACCGCTGCCGTGCAGTTAGGCGGAATCGAAATCGAGAGTTTGAACTCGTTGTCGTTTCGTTTCCATGCAGAAGTAATAGTTCCATAGGGCGAAACGTGGCTTGACTTCACCCAAGTGAGGTCACCGACCGGTTGAGGGTGAATCAATATGTGCTTGAATCCTGGCGATTTGGGGTCCAGGCCGATGCCTCCCAGCCATTGGATAAACCAGTTGCTGACATCGCCGAACATGATGTGATTGAGCGAAGACTCGCCTTTCCAGTCTTCCCAAAGAGCTACCGACCTTCCGTTGAGTCGAATATCGACATATCCCAGCCCGGGAGCAAATAGACGCGCTCGTTTGACGGGTTTTGTAATGGCAAATTCTCTCCTAAGGTACGGTGCAGGTCCAGATTTGCCATTCCCGGTCCATTCGGAACCGCTTGTCATCACCTTCACGATAGAAACGAAATCTTGGGACCTAAGGCCAAAGTGATTGAAGATTCGCTTGAACCCGTAGATATGAGTCACGCACCAGTTGAATGGCTGCGACCTACCGTCGTGGTGGATTCCAGAGCATCCGCATTCCGTAGATTAGCTCCAAGTCTGAGGCGGCGCAATCCAGTTGAGACAATCAGAGCAATTCTAGAATGGATTGAATCTGATTATAGGAAAGCAGGAGTTGGGCCTGATTTGCCTGCATCGAAGACCTTGGAACGAGGTTCTGGCGAATGTGCGTCAAACTCCATGGTTTTCGTTGGCTTGTGCCAAGCATGCGATGTGCCTGCAAGGGTGGTTCAAGGACTAGTTCTTGATGCCCCAACTCTGTTCAGAACGCTCGTCATTGAAGTAGGAAGTGGACTTGCCTGGGTTCTTCTAGCTCTGGCAAGTCCAATTCGCATTCAAGTCACGATCCCCATTGAGCATCTTCGAGCTACTTCATTTGGTCCCGAACCTGATAGAGAATCTTGTCTGTTCCGTTTATTCGAATTGCGCCTTGACGCGGATCATCTAGGTCCCAAATAACATAAAGCACGAGTGCAAGAACTCCCGCAAAAATGATCCGATGACCCCATGAGCGAGATGGCTTTCCGGCCATTGCTTTTCCTGCAAGGAGGGCGCTTGCCAAGGAAAGGCTGATCAGGAGTACGAAGAAAACCTGAGGAGTTCGCGTTTCTGCCTCTTGACTCTTTGCGCTCGCATTGTCGAACATCTGATTGAAAGATTGAGATATTAAGATTCGGTTCGATTCATGCGAGTCGTTTTGAAGGGAAACCATTGCTAGAGTCCAAATCCTCTTTTCAGCATCAAGTGTTTCCCTCGACGCTTCGTTGCCATCTTGGCCCGCGCTGAGTGCCTTTCCATAAGCAATTTGAGCGTCCGTGAATCGCTCGAATTCGTGCCGCAAGCCTGGTTGGTCGCTTTCTGGAAGCAGGTCGATCCTTAAATAGGCGGTGCCAATGGCGTTGGCTTGATCAACAATGAGGTGTCTTCTCGCTTCGAATCTTTGAACTGCAAGAGAGAATGAAAAGGCGAGCAACAGGGTCAGCAACGCGTAGACGCTGCCTGAGAGAACGTTCGTTTCGTTGCTTGCCTCGTCCTTTTGAATCGCATTTCGCTGGCGCCCGATCTTGTATCCCATTTCCAGAGTGGCGAGTACACCCACGAAAAAGAGAATTGCTATCCAAATCCAGATTGAAATCATATTTCAGGTCGCTTTCAGGTGTGCGTTTCTTTGACTTACCTAAATCACGAAACGTTGTAGTTCACGATCGTCCAGGAGTGCGATCCAGATGAAAAGACCTTTCCATTTAGAACTGCTTTCGTATTGGCTGGCACCGTAAAGTGGATTTCCAGTGCCTTCTCAGACTGCTTCCACTCGATAGAGATTAGTCCATGTGGGGTCGGTACTTTTCCTTTCGCCCATGTCAGTCCACAGGGATGAGGTTCAATTCGGAAAACTTTGAATCCGGGCGACGTGGGTTCGACTCCAAGAATCCGCCCTGACATTTGAAACATCGGCGTTGCATTCCAAGCATGACTCAGGTCCCCGGTGCCCCACATCTCATAGAACGATTGCGTGTCCGGAACAATCTGCCACCTTTGAAGCTGTTTTGGACCGAATCGAGTAAAGAGGGCGGAGGAAGTCATAGCTTCGAATACGAAATGCATAAAGTAAGGCTGACAGTTCAGGTCCGGCCGACTCAGAACCTTGCTCATGATCGACTGCGTCCGCGATGGGTCGGCCAGGCCGCATGACACAGCAAGCGTGTTCACTTGAGTTGTGAACGTTTCAATGTCCCTGTCGGCAGGCAGCCAACTGTTTGGCTTGATGCTCGTCTGGAACGGCTTTCCATCTCGGTAGAGTCCCTCTTTGGGCACCCATAGTTCACGATCAAACGCGCGTTTAATTTGCTCACGGAGGTCGTTGTAGTGAGCAGCATTTCCCTCATTGTGAGCGAGCATGGCGAGCCGAATGGCATCACCAAGTGCTTGGTAATACAAAGCCGTCATGTAACCTTGCCCGATCACGGCTGGAGGATGATGGGCGGTGAATCCTTTGATTTCGACCCAATCCATAAACATGTAATTCGGCGCGTCGGAGATCAGGCCATTTTCCCCAATGTAACCCTCAAACTGCTTCATTAGAGCATTGACAACGGGCGAGAGTTCCTTCAAAGGTTCGATGTCGCCTGTGTAATCAACGTACTGAAGGAGCATTCGGACCCACAGAAGGGAATACGATGTGTGGAAACTCTGAAACTTCCTTTGGATCAGCGTCCGCGCTATTTTCTTAAGGTCTTGCCTAGCAAGGGTTCCGTCACCAAACGCGTAAAACGAGTTTAGAGATTCAATCAGGTAATCACCAGCGTCGGAAATAGGTTCTTGATGGTGTGGGGAATCTAAGTGGTGAGTCTGCATGCAGATCTGAGTCACCCACCGACAAACTTCCCAAACGCGATTGTATTCCGGATTGCTACACTTGAAGTCACCCAGGTATTGAACAGGAAACGAAGTGAAAACGCATTTGACGTCTTTGATCTCAATGGGCTCTTTGACACCAATCGCCTCGATATTGATAACGGAGAAGCTGTCGAAATAGGGTAGATCGACGACCTGAAGGCCCTCCCGAAGAACGATCTCGGCCTGGCGATTCCAGCCTGGAGCGTCCCTTTCATTAGAGCGAATCCGAAGGACTGTGCCTTTGTGTCCTTCGATTTTCATTCCTATATAGCCTGATAGGACATGTCCAAACCGCAACGTATACGCTCCGTCTCCGCTGAATCGGGCTCCTCCTCCGACTGCATTCGGAGATACTGTTGGCGAGACTCGCGCTGAATCAACGGATGGTATTTCCACTTCCATCGCCGGCGGCAATTCACTAACCAAAGTCGCGCGCGAATTTTGGTGGGTGAGAGCCGCTGGCAGCCAATCGGAGTCATCGTAATCCTCGGACTGCCAGGCGACAGGTTCCTTTGAAAGATCAACTCTAAATCCGTTTTTTGAATCCGATTGGTCCAAATCCAAAGCCGGTTGGGCGTGCCAACTTGTGTCCGTGCCGATGCCTAGAGGTAGAGGATTCTTGCCGCCGACAATAATTGATGCTTTGAGGCCAGGATGACCTGAAGTGGCATCGCTACTAACCAAAGGTGTAGGGAACACTTCTACTGCAATCGCGTTCACTCCCTTTTTGAAAAGCTTCGAGAGATCCCTTACGTCCACAAACCAGGGGCCAGGAGCTGGTGTGTCGTAGTCTCTTCCTGCGTCGGCTGGTCCTCTTGCTGCGAGCTTGCCATTGATCCAAAGTCGGTAGCGTGCTTCGGCGGTAATCCAAATCTTGACCTGTTTTGGAGATTCGGCGAGCGTCAATCTCTTGCGGAACCTTACGGGTACATCTTTTTTGGAATCGTCCGACCAAATCCAACTTCCAAGTTCTGGGCCCTTGTCGTCGGGACGGACAGCGGTTGCACGTTGCCCCGCCGTTACGACCTCTCTCCCGACAGTCGGCGGACGACCAGGACTGAAAACCGGTCCTCGAGTATCGCAAAACTGCGCACTCACTAAGAACAAAAGGTGAGGAATCATTCTCGCTCACTATATTCCGTTAGCTTGCTTGTGAATGGGATTGCCTCGCAAATAGTACGAGGTCTACTTGTATAGGACTCGAATTTTGGTTTTGGGATGCTTTCAGCACAGCGCCCGATGTCGAGGATGCTGTACAGGAAGTATAATCACCGAACCCAGGCCCGGGTGGTGGAATGGTAGACACAGAGGACTTAAAATCCTTTGCTTGAAAGAGCGTGTGGGTTCGAATCCCATCCTGGGTACCACCTTAATTTGAACCTGAAATTGTCTCGACACCGCACGGGATTCGAACTCTGATTTTGGCTCAAAACTGTTAGAGTCAGACGAGACTTCTAGTAAGCAGGTGGTTTCGGCGGATCCGACTTAAACTTCAATCGCGTCCAGAGTCGAAACATTTATGTGTTACTTTCCTTACTTAACAACTCAGGTTCGGTGCGCTCCAAACCTGGGCACCCGGTTGTCCTAGCCGACCGTAATCAACCAGGCGGTGCCAGTACTTTCCGGGTAGGGCTTCACCCTCCAAACGAACGGCACGTCTGAGCAGTTGCTAGAAAATGAGGGCCTCGGTTATCGTCGCTTGTCTACCGCCCGTCACGGAATACGTGATATCGAACTTAGGAAGGTGTGGGCGCTTACTCAGGAAACTGATTGAACTTCCGAAGGATGGAGTCCATTAACCTCTCTGGCACGTAACGGCGTAGTGAGCGAACCTGACGCGACTGTTTTCCGGCGGAGTACCGCAGTTTCGGCCGACTTGCTGTAGCGGCTGTAACAACCGTTTCCGCCACGACTTGGGGCGCATCGCCCGCCTCGACCCACGTCCGCATGAGAGCTTCGCTGCGCGTACGCTCAGCATCATAGATTGGTAGAGGCTGGTCGACCCTCGCCAGATTCTCTTCGAAGGATGTTCGGGTGACACCAGGTTGGACGAGAACCGCTCGGATGCCATAGTTGCGCACTTCATGATCAAGAGACTCCGTATAACCCTCAATAGCGTGCTTCGTCGAACAATAGAAGGCGTTGAATGGAGAAGGGATAACTCCAAGTATTGAACTCATGTTGACGATCCGGCCACTACCTTGCTTACGCATGATTGGCAAAACCGCATTGGTCACTCGCGCCACTCCAAACACGTTTACGTCAAAAAGGCGCTGCGCCTGGGGGATGGAGGACTCTTCCGCCCCTCCCAAAAGTCCGATCCCGGCGTTGTTTACGACAAGATCGATCCGGCCGGCTTGCCGCACGACCTCGTCGACTAAGGCCCGGATTGATTCCTCGTCTGTTACGTCGCAAATCAACATTGTGATCCCGTCTGTATTCGAAACCGGTTTACGGCTAGTACCGAATACACGATATCCAGCCTTAACCAGGGCCCTAGCGGTTTCCAAGCCGATGCCTGAAGACGCGCCCGTCACCAGGGCGGCGCCTCTGTTGGTGTCTTTCATAGTTTCTTCACTGTCTCACGAGGTCTGGACTTCGAGTCCTCCCGGGAGTCATACTCATATTGTAACTGGAACTCACTATCAAAATGATACTAACAAAAAAGAAAATCAACAGAATTGGGTGTCCGGTTGCACGCGGCCTAGATTTCGTCGGGGATGCTTGGAGCCTTCTGATTCTGCGCGACGCCCATTTGGGGCTCACACGCTTTGATCAGTTCAGGAAGAATCTCGGTATCGCGCCAACCATGCTCATCCAGCGCCTATCGGCGCTGACCAACTGTGGTGTATTAGAAAAAAGAGTCTATTCTGCCCACCCACCACGAGAGGAGTACATGCTCACGGAGGCTGGGAGGGACTTTCTACCTGTTCTCATGATGCTCGGCGCTTGGGCTCAGAAAAACTGTGGCGGGAACCTGGCTCGCTATATCGACCTCGATACTGGAAATGAAATTGTGCCTATTGGAGTGGATTCTGTTACCGGGGCAAAGCTTGGGACTCGACCGATCGGTTTGAGATTCCCTTGCGTCGAAGATAGCCCATAGGAATCGTCCAGCGAATACCGAACGATGTCTAACCTGGAGAGCGTCGAGAGGCCGTCACCGGCGCGGATTCCATTCGCATGCCCGGATGTTCGCGCCCCCTGTAAGTTTGTTACCCTTAACCGATTGGGAACGGTCGTGACTTTGGGAATCTGATTCGACGAATTCCAACAAAACTTCATTGAACCGCAGCCACTCTTTGGTGAGACTTTCTCATTGAGGACGGACGACATATTAAATGCGCGAAGTGAGCTATATGTGTTGCGGTCCCAGCGCGGCGATGTGCACGCGATGAACTCGCTTATCACTCTTTAGTCGCCTCGTTTGACCATGATCGTGTGCCAATGGGTGCCTCCTTCGTTGATTGGCGAGGTGATCCAGCAGATATGGCTGGATTTCTTCGGCCACCTCGCGAGTCTGAACGACCCGGCGTACTTCCCAGGTTAGGTACTAACGATCGCGATTCGGTGAACGGCCACTTTGCTCCGACTAGGGGGAAGCAGGCTCGGATCGATCCGGACGGCTCTTCTTACGAACTAGCGCTGAGTTGGCGGCCAATTCTAGTTGGCTTGCTCGACAAAGCTTCTCGAACCCACTTCCTTTTGCTTCGCCGAGATAGGCGATCGCCATGCAGTCAGGCGCTAATTCGACAAGCTTGATGCGTTCCATCCTTAGGTCCGTCCAGGTTTCTGCCTTTGCTGACATCTCGATGACCTGCTCCTTGGAAATGAACCCCATGGGTTCGATGACCGTTATGGCTCGATCCGTCATCAATGCGCGAAAATATTCGGGATACCCGATTGCGTTCCAAGGGCTCTTTTCGACAGGGATAATTTCTTCCTTGGTTTTCAACAAAGCCTTTCCAAATCGCAATCCTAAAGCCAGTTCCAGATCTGCATAAAACCTATGTACACCCTAGGTCTCCTGAAAGGCTACAAGGGACGATCGTTTGCAACGTTCATCAAATCATCTTCGTCTGTTTTGTTGTGGCTGAACGGCTGTTCAATGAAAAGGAAGTGCGCGAGATTCTTAAGCGAACCTCTGCGATTCAATCCAGCAGTAGCCTTAGCGACAAGGGCGGGATAAGTCTTGCGGAGTTGCTGCAGACGGGATCTGAACTTGGCTTCGATCCAGTACATATTGAACTAGCTGCCAAACAACTGGGAGCAAAGTCACCTTCGAGATCTGGGCTATTCGGCGCACGAATTGTCCTAGACCAAACTTTCGAAGCCGAAGTCACTCCTGACGATTGGCTGGGTATGGTTGGTGTCATTCAGCGATATCACAAGGACGCCGGCGTCGTTGCCCAGCGGGGATCCAACTATGACTGGGCAGGTTCTGAGGAAGGTGCCAGTCTAGCCATCACAGTCAATGTGCGAAATGGCCAGAGTCGAATTCGAGTGGAATCGAACCGATGGATGGGAGTACTAATGGCGTCCATCTTTTTCCCTCTTTTCACCTTTATTTTTACAAAAAGGACATTCGTGGGTGGTCACTCCCTGGTTGCTCTACTCATCCTTGCAGTGTCTAGCGCCTTATTTTTGTTCGTTATCCGTCAATTCCGTTTGAACCATGTGCATTCAGTGACTGGGCTCATGGAGCGTTTAGTCGATGAAGTCGGTTCCAATGACTCGGTTCAATCTTTAGTCAAATCTCCTCTTGAAGACAGGCTTTCTACCCACGTTGAAAGTTCACTTCAAGCATGATGTCTTTGCATTAGTCGACTATCGAGCCGAAAAGATTGAGTCGATTGCCGGGGTAGATTAATTGGATGAACGCGGTTGTTTTGCTTCAAGAAGAGTCGCGGCAAGTTTTCAGCCAGCTTGAGAAGACGGTATCCGAAATCGGCCAGGAGTTAGCTTGGGCCACCATCCACCTCCGTGACGACGCTTACCTAAACACCAATGGGTCCATCATTGGCATCGTCCAACATGTCGCGGTTTGCAATGTGATGTGCGGCAGTCTTGCATTCAGGAATGCCGAGATCCGCTGGCGTGACAGCATGGATCGACTGGAGCAAATAGGAACTTCTTGGGACGCAACAAAGGCTTATCTAGTTGAATCCCATGAATATTGGCTATCGACCTGGGCGCACTTGACAGAAGAAGATCTCACTAAAGAATTCACTCATTTTAGTGGCAACATGCGTCCAGGATGGAGGCTCATTTCAATGTCGAGCCATCACGCGGCCTACCATGATGGTCAGATCAATCTACTTGCATCCGCCCTTGACCAAACCACGCAGCCGCCTGTCCTTGATATTGAGCTAGAACGCAGTTACGTCCGCGACCTATCTGGCTGGTAGTGCCCAGTGACAATCGACCGCACTATTCTTGGTAATTGCCCAAGGGATGAATTGAGATGAGATTTTTGCCAGCCATGAGGTTGTGAACCTTCACAGGCGAAAGAAACATGCCAGGGATTTTAATAGAATGAGGCTGACCTAAAACAAACAAATTTCAGCCAACGAGGAACAATGAAATTAGCTCACAAGATTCTTATTGGCGTTTTCGCAACCATTGGCGTCGTCTCAACTGGACAGATGATTGCTACACCAGCATTCGCTCTACCAGTGCAGGAAAAGGAAGACAAAGAAGCACCTAAAGCCATGACCGTGCCGGCTGCAAAGATCACGCCTGTGCAGGCAATGAAGGCAGCCGAAGCCAAGTCTGGTGGGAAGGCGAAGATGGCTATGTTCGAATTCGACGAAGGTCACTGGGTCTACGGCGTTATCATCGTGAAAAACCACAAACTGATGGAAGTCGAGCTCGATCCTATCACTGGAAAAGTCGGAGACATGGAAAGCGTCACTCCTGAAGGTGAGGGCAAAGAGTTCCAGCAAGAGCTGGCAAAACTTATAAAGTAACCCGACACAATTCCTAAGATCGTCCGTGAGCGAATGCGTAATACTCACGGACGTTCTCAATTTATGAGTGACTGCACATCCTAATTTCCCATCTAATTCCTACAGCTAGGTATGCAAGGACATCGAATTTACCGGGCGAGGCAAGCTTAGATATGAACCGAATTCTTATCGTCGAGGACGAAAGGGAGATGGCTGAATTACTTGCTCAAGCACTTTCCGAGGATGGCTTCCGCTGCACGGTCGCTTATAACGGTGCGGATGGTCTTAAGAAAGCTACAACTTGCGACCTACTCCTTGTAGACGTGATGATGCCGGTGATGAACGGCTTTGAGATGGTTGCAAGACTGCGTGAACAAGGATTGCGAATGCCTGTTCTATTCCTGACTGCCAAGGACACAACAAAAGACCTAGTCTACGGCCTTGAAGTTGGCGGAGACGACTATCTTGTCAAACCATTTATCCTGGACGAACTGATCGCTCGCGTGAAATCCGCCCTTCGCAGGGCCAAAGACGTAAGTCAAATTCTGACCTGGCATGATATTTCCCTTGACTGCTTCAAGCGGACGGTATTTCGGGGCAACTCAGAGATATTCTTGTCTGCGACCGAGTTTTCTTTGTTGGAGCTCATGATGCGAAGGCCAGATACTGTCCTTTCGAAGCAATTGATTCTCGAAGAGGTCTGGCACGATGAGGGATACCGTGACGAGAATATCGTTGAAGTCTATATCACCTACTTGAGACGAAAGACCGAATCTTTTGGTGCCTCGCGTGTCATTCATACGGTGAGAGGGAGGGGCTATGTACTCGCGCTGGCTGGGCTGGAATCATAGGCTGAGGTTAACTGCACTTCTTACGGCCACCGTCTCCCTGTCCTTGGCGGCAGTGTTCGTACTTGTCGTTTGGTTTGTCCGGGATCAAGCAAAGAGTCGAAGATTCGCCGAACTTGAAGTTAGCGTCGCGCGAATCGCTAGTGAGTGGAACACTCCCGACTCCTTACGAGAAGTTAACGAGGACTTCCCAGGTCTGGAGATCGCGGTTTACAGCGACAAGGGCACCCTTTTGGCAAGTACTACCAAAAGAGTGCTTCCGGTGATCATCGGCCGTTCCAAAAGAGACGATTCTTTGCTTTTTGGACTCCATCTCGGTCCCAACATTTTCGTTGGAGTCAATTCTTGGGTGGAAACCGAGGTTGGGCTTAGGCAGCTGGCATTCGTCCTAGCAGCACTCTGGCTTCCGCTGGTACTTTTAACCGCAATCGTTTCCTGGCACGGTGGCGGCCTTGTGCTTCGCCCGGTAAAGGAACTTGTGGACTCTGCAGAGGAGCTATCAGGTACAAGCGAGGGTCGTAAACTAACAACGACCGATCGGGCAGAGTTCGCGTCTTTGGCAGAATCCCTAAATCAAATGATTGAGCGGGTTAGGTATTCGGCATCCCTTCAAGAACAATTCGCCTCGGATGCTGCCCATGAATTACGCACACCACTCGCACTGATGCGAACTCGGGTTGAAACCAACCTTAAGAGAGAGCGATCAGCTGTCGAACATGTGGATTCCCAGAAAGCGCTTCTAAAACAAATCGAGCGATTGACCTTGATTGTAGAGACGCTACTGCAATCTGCGCGACAGCAAATTCCGCATGCTGGCGCGCTTTGCTTTAACGATGCCGTAACCGAAGCAGTCAAGGACTGGATTGAAGCAAGACAGTGGAGTAATGAGGAACTCATCCTTGAAGTCCAGCCATGCAACGTGTCCGTTTCGAAGGAGGAAGTCGCCATCATTGTTCGAAATCTCCTCGACAATGCAGCCACTCATTCCCCGCAAGGTTCTACGATTTTCGTGACGGTTTTGGCTACTGATGAAGGTGTCACCCTATCGGTTCGTGATTCCGGACCAGGACTTACCGATGAGGATAAGTTAAGGGCATTCGACCGGTTTTTTCGCTCGGATGAAGGACGAAGTAGAAATGACGGTGGCGCAGGAATAGGGCTATCTGTCGTCAAGCGAATCGTGGAAGCTGCCGGAGGAAGTATCAAGTTCTTGCCCACCGAATCCGGTGCGCTCGTATCTGTGTGGCTCCCTGATGGAACACGTTAGATCATTTTGCGATTTGGAGGCATTTTGTTAACAAGAAACGACTTCGCTCTATGACTATAAGAAGCGCCGCTTGGAGTCCCGCGAATACCATAACGTGCAGTCACTGATAAAAGTCACTTAACAGAGACTTTCGATTCCTCAGATTGTTAAATAGGAACGTTGAACTCGTGCGTACCAGAGCCGACTTCGATGGGCAAATGGTCAGCTCCAGGCAACATTACCGTCGCCGTACAGTTAGGGGGGATGGAGATCGAAAGCATGAATCGGTTTGCTTTCTTGGCCCAACTCGACCGAATCTCTCCATAAGGTGAGATGTGGGTGGCCTTGACCCACGTGAGATCACCAACGGCTTGAGGGCGTATGATCACATGCTTGAATCCGGGAGATTTAGGATCGAGTCCAATGCCGCCAAGCCACTGGATGAACCAATTGCTCACGTCGCCGAACATGATGTGATTGAGCGATGATTCTCCTTTCCAGTCCTCCCACAAGGTGGTCGCACCCTGTTCCATCCAATAACCCCAGCCGGGAATCTCTTTTCGTGCAACCAACTTGTAAGCCAGATCCGACCTGCCACCTTCGGAAAGGACACGCAGGACGTTTTTCGCTCCAATGATGCCCGTATCGATATGGCCCTGACGCTCAACATCCTTCACAAGTGCTTCGAACGTGAGTGTTCGACGGTCCTCGGGTACTAGTCCAAAATAGAGTGCAGTGGACAAAGCAGCCTGACTACCGTTCGAATAAACACCTTTTGCAGAATCGAAATAGGCATCGTTGAAAGCCTTCTTGGTGGATTCCGCAATGGTTTCGAACTTCTTGGCATCATTCTCCTTTCCCAGCAACCGAGCAAACTTGGCAACGATCGTGGCATCCAAATAGAGGAACGCAGTGGAAGTAACCTGACTTGGCGTTTCCGTTTTCCATGGCAACCAGTCCCCCAAACTATCAAAAGCTATGACGCCATCCTTCGTCTTGGCTGACAAGCCGGCGACGTAAAGCTTCAAATGCTCGTAATGTTTTTTGACGGATGTTAGGTCGCCTGTGTAGTGGTAAAGGTCATCGACGATGATCGGGTAGGCACTATCCCAAGCAGGGTGCGAACTGCCTGCTCCCCAACCTCCGGTAGGTACGATGATGCTGTTTCGTCCATCCTTGAACTGCGCATCGGCAAGGTCGTTCAGCCATTTCTCGTAGAGCGTCACCGAGTCGAAATTCATAAGCCCTGCCTCGGCAGCGAGTTGAGCATCTCCTGTCCAACCATTTTTCTCGCGCTGTGGACAGTCAGTAAAGATGTTCTGAGCGTTGCTTAAGTAGGAGTAGCGGGTTGAATGCTGAATCTTGTTCAGTAGTTCGTTGGAACACTTAAAGGAACCACCGTCTTTCAAATCAGTGTGTGCGAAACGGCCCCTGAAATTCTCCAGTGTGGGAACGCCCGGGAAGCCCGTTACTTCCATGTATCGAAAGCCGCTATAGGAGAATTGCTGTTCCCAGGTTTCTTGGCCTTTGCCCTTGCAGATGTATGTGTCTGTCTGAAAAGGTTGAACAGGATTGGTCTTATCCATAAACTGCTCAATCTGAGAGCGCTCGATCATGCCGTCCTTGTCGAGTCGTTCGCTATAGCGCATTCGTACCGATGCTCCCGCCGAACCCGTTAGCTTGATTTGGGCATGACCTGAAAAGTTCTGGCCGAAGTCAACAATATATACGCCAGGCTTCGGCTCGTGAATGGCTACGGGTTTGATGCTTTCGCCTATCGCGACCGGTGGACACGAGGAGGCAACCAGTTCCCCCTTGGGATTACCAAGAACTGTCGCCGAAATCCATGTTGTGTCGTCGTACCCGCCATGATCCCAACCTGTTAGTTCCTTTCGAGCATCGTACGTCTCACCCGTGTAGATCCCATCCGTACGAATGGGGCCGACCGACGTTTTCCAGCCGGCATTACTTACGAATTGCTCTGTTGATCCATCTTGAAATTCGACAAAAAGCGCGACTCGTGTTCGTGGTCGTCCTCGCCACGGGGCGTTCTCAAAGTGCCAAGTTGCGACATCATGTACGTCATACCAACCTGAACCAAGAACCGCTCCCATGCAGTTTTGACCCTTCTTGAGGTAGGTTGCGACGTCATAGCCGACATACAGGACACGTTTGTCAAAGCTTGTATAGCCTGGGTTGCGTTCGACTATTTTGTTTCCGCTTTGGGCAACCGGCCTTCCATTGAGTCGAATATCGGCATAGCCTAGTCCCGCAGCAAATAGACGCGCTCGTTTGACGGATTTAGTAATTGCAAATTCTCGCCTGAGGTACGGTGCTGGTCCAGACTTCCCGTTTCCGATCCATTCGGATGAACCCCAATCTTCCGGCTTCAGGAGTCCCATCTCCCACGTGCCGTTGGGACTCCAGGCCGAACGGTTCCCATCGCCATCCCAGGTCTGAACTTTCCAGAAGCACTGCTCGTTGGACGCCAACGACTTGCCGTGATAAGCGATGTGACTCGACTCAGACGAATTTACTTGTCCTGAATCCCACAGATCACCAACACCCTTTTTCAGGTTCTCTGCTGAAGAGGCCACCAGAATTCGGTACCCGGCCTGTCGCCAATTTGTCCGTGACGCTTGGGTCTTCCAGCTCAATCGCGGCGAAACCTGATCGATGCAAGTCGGCTCGGGCAAATTCTCGCAGCGTAAGTCTATAGCTTTGAAATGGCCATTCTGGGAAGCCACGTTTCCGTCTGGGAGAAAGGCCAAAGCAGATAGCAGGCAAAGCATCGGTCCAGAATACCGAGAACTTGGTCCGCCCTATTTCGCCAATCGGGAAATGCGATAGATCACTCGCTCGTTGCCACTTGGGTCGTCTTTTGCTTCGGAGAATGTTGCACCAATCTTCTCGACTGCTTTTTTTGATCGCCAATTCGTTGGACCAATCGTGAAATAAACTGAATTTACAAAGCGAAATGCGTGGTCAATCATGAGGCGTTTCAATTCACCATTGGTCACTCCACCCCAATGGGAACGGGCAAGGAAAGTCCATCCAATTTCTACTTCGCTGGCAGCCTCGTCGTATGCGTTGTAACGTGACGATCCAATGATTTCGCCTGTAGAACGATCAACGACCATAAATGCTCCGCCCGACTCCATTGCCACGCGAAAGAACTCACGGAAAACGGGTTCTTGATACCGATCCCAATTGGGGTGTTGCTCCCAAATCAAAGGGTCTGACGCAACGGCAAAAAGCGCGACAAAGTCGTCTTCTCGCAAAGGACGGAGTTCGACGAGTTCGCCTCGTAAGGTCGGTTGCAGCTCAAACGGCATGTCGTATTTTGGCCGAAAAATAGAAAGTCGCTCCATTCGCGGCTTCCTATTCGTTCTGATAGTTGGAGTAGAGGGAACGTTTAACCGTGTAAGTGCCTTCAGCCAACAGAGTGATGAGGTTATTTAAGCCGAATGTGGCGAAGTTACGAGCAAACGGGAATGTCCAGGGCTTGGCGAATGCTCTGAATGACAAGGATCTGGTCGTCCGTCGTCAAGCCGCTGTTGCATTGGAAGAGGTCGCCGATGACCAGGCAATTGGCTCTCTCGGTTTTGCCCTAAGTGATGGGGACGCACAGGTAAGAAGGAGCGTAGTAAACGCGCTTTCTAAGTTGAAAAATTCTGTCGTCATCGAACCTCTTTTAGGTGCTCTAAAAGACAACGATACTCATGTACGGAAAAGTGCGGCGCTCAGTCTTGAGAAATTCAGCGATCCGATATTAATCGACGCGATGATTCCTTGCCTAAAGGATCGGAACGTTGAAGTCCGTCGAAGCGCAGCCAGTGTACTCGCACGGCTAGGGGATGCTCGGGTCGTTGAGCCGTTTGTTAAAGCGCTAAAAGACACGGATACACTAGTTCGCGAAAGTGCAGTTTGCGCTCTCGACAAACTGGAAGATGCTCAAGCCGTGATGCCGCTCATTGGGGCGCTTGACGATGTTTCGAAGACTGTTCGAGTGAATTCCATCAAGGCTCTTGGAAAATTCGGCGACTCGAGGGCTTCGGATGCACTCATTACAGCAATTAGCTGTGGCGACGCGATCGAAGGCGGATATGCCGCGATTGCGCTGGCAAAGATTGGTGATGAGCGTGCCATCGAACCGCTGATTCACTTTCTCCAACAGGGCTCCACTCAGATTCGGTTAAATGCGGCTAGAGCATTAGGCGACATTGGCGGAGATCGAGCAATTGAACCGATGACTGTCGCTTTAAAGGATCACGACTACGACGTATGCGTGGCGGTCGCCATTGGACTGGAACGTCTTCGTGGGACAGGAAAACCAAAAGTGGATTCCACGGACTCAGTCTCCTTAACACGCAAGAGAAAAACCAACACTCCTCAAATTTCGCCCACAGCACCGGTTGACCAAACTGCAGCGTTGCCGCTTTTCAACGACTAAAGCGGGCTTCGGACTATTATCAGCGAATCTAGGCGAATGGCGTTGCAAACGGGCCGCCAACTTAGTCATAATCTTCAGGCTGTCCGGCGTGTGAGCGCGTGTTTCGACGGCATAAAGAGGACCAGAAATGGCGAAGAAAGCTGAAGCCAGAGAAATTATACGAGTGGTGTGTACTGTAGATGGTAAGAACTACTACACGACAACCAAAAACAAGCGCAATACAACTGAGCGCTTGGAAATCATGAAGTACAACCCACGATTGCGCAAGCACACGCTGCATCGGGAGAAGAAATAAATGCCTAATCCTAAACGACGCCATAGTCACCAGCGAACTGCCCTTCGACGAACAAACTACGTTGCGATCATGCCTGAAATTCAGGTTAATAAGAACGTGGGTGGGGAACCCTACATCCTACGTGGTTGTGCCACGCCAGACGGCTATTACAAGGGTCGTCGACTTCCCGGATTCAAAGACTAAGCATCTTCTATCCGCCGTTTTAAAAGGGTCGCTCGTCCTAATGGATTGGCGATTCTTTTTGTTTGTTAGGATGTCAATGCCGAAATCGAGGATGAAGCCAGAGATATGATTGTCGAGTTAACCGTTGAGAACCTCGCTATCATCGAGCGGGCACATATTCAACTCGGTCCAGGTTTTACGGTGTTGACCGGTGAGACGGGTGCCGGCAAATCATTACTTATCGATGCATTGGAATTAGCCTTAGGGGAAAGGGCCGATGCCGAATTGGTTCGAACGGGCGCAAACAAGGCGACCGTTGACGCGGTCATCGACCTTTCTGATCAATTGGATACGCTTAACAAGTGCCTCGAACTGGGCATCAGCGTCGACTCCGGAATGCTCTACATTCATAGGGAAGTTCTCCTCGAAGGACGTTCGCAATGTCGAGTAGGAGGGAAGCTGATCCCGGTGGCGACGTTAAAGCAACTTGGCCAGCTTCTCATTGACTTGCACGGCCAGCATGACCACCAAAGCTTGCTGGATGAGACCAAACATATCGGTTATCTCGATGCTTGGATCGGAAATCCCGCTGAGATGCTGCTTGCAAAGGTGGCCGAAGCCTATTCCGAATGTGAATCTGCACGAAAGAAACTTCATGCGTTACAGGCAGGTATGCGCGACCGGGAACATCGTTTGGACCTGCTAAGGTTCCAAGTTAATGAAATCGAGGCCGCATCGCCGCTTCCCGGAGAGATGGATGATCTTGAAGCGCAGCTGTCTCGCCTAAAGTACGCTGAGAAACTATCTTTGGCTTCCTTTGGAGCTCTTGAGGCCATCAGCGACAAAGAAGATTGTGCGGTTGACTTGCTAGGTGCAGCCGTTCAGCGCCTCGAAGATTGCATTCGCTTCGATCCGTCTCTCGAAGAAGTTATTGCTCCTCTGAAAGAGGCTCTTTACCAAGTTGAAGAGGGCGTCCATGGGTTGAGAACTTATTCAGAAGGATTGGAGGCCGATCCAGGAAGGTTGGAAGAAGTTGCTTCGCGAATCGACTCTTTGAAGCGCCTTCGTCGAAAATACGGTCAGGATGAAGCAGAGATTATTGAGTTCTTAGAGAGGGCGAAGCAAGAACTTGCACTGCTCGAGGACTCTGAAGCAAGTGCCGATGAGTTGCAAGAGACGGTCGTCCGAAGAGAAGCTCAACTTCATAAAATCGCATCCGAATTGTCCGAACTTCGTAAAGAGAGGGCGGTGGAATTCAGCCAGTTGGTCCAAAATCAGCTGAGGGATCTAGCGATGGATCGGGCCATCTTCGAGGTGGACTTCAAAACAAAGCCCGCCGATTTTAGTGGACTGGATTTGGTTGAATACTACTTCTCGGCAAATGCTGGTGAGGTAACCCGTCCCTTAGGCCGGATCGCTAGTGGGGGCGAAATCAGTCGCGTGATGTTGGCAATCAAAACTGCACTTGCTGGCCGAGCCGGCGTGCCAACGTTAATTTTTGACGAAGTTGATACGGGACTTGGTGGAAGGGCCGCCGCTACGGTTGCCCGAAAACTTGAGGAATTGGCTGCCCATTACCAGATCGTCGTGATCAGCCACTTGCCTCAACTAGCCAGCCGGGCTACGACGCATTTCCGAATCGAGAAGCTTGAGAACGAAGGTCGAGTCATGACCCAAGTACGTTTGCTCGATCCAGAGGAACGAGTGGACGAGATCGCACGAATGCTTGCCGGCGATCATGTCACGGAAAGTGCGGTCGCCAACGCGCGCGAGATGCTGCGTGGGAAATTGCCCGCGACAACCCTTTTCGGCTAAGATCTAACTACTTCCAAGGGGCGGTGAAGAGGTTCTTTCCCGAATCGCTGATAAGCTCAATTCGAGGATCATCCCCACGCATTTCACCTGACAAGAGGGCTCCAGATTTTCCGATCAGGAGCAGTTTCGAAAGATCTGGTCCTACAACGAAACCTGCTGTATTGTCATTCTCTCCACGGGCATCAACGCTGCTCAACGTGAGCTCAGCAGTTCGTGGGCCAGCCTGCCACCAAGTACGTTTCTCCCCGAGGTTATCCCTGAGAGTGATCATTCCGCCTTCAGACAATCTTGCCGCACCCAGGGTGACCAGAGGCACTCCTCTGGAATCAACGACCTCCAGTTTCCTAACTCTGAGGTTGTCGGCTACTTGCGGAGCGTCCTTGGAAGTCTGCCAACCCACCACTGCCAGAATCGGAAACAAGCACAGGATCCCGCATAGGAATGTCAGATTTCGATTTCGCTTCTCAAGCCGGTCGAGCCTCGTTAAAATATCAATCTCGCGGGTATCCATGCAGGGTTTGACGCCAATGCTCACCCAAGTGGTCCATTTTGGGGTCTTTGTGCGTTCACTATCCCTTCAAGAACTTTCTTGTTTTCTTGACCAACTCGACAGCAATGGCTTCCATCCTTGCCAAATCCGCTTTGCGAATCGGACTGAAAGCTACTGAATTGCCGTTCAGCTTGCTGGCTGGTTGAAATATGACTTGGGCGACAATTTGACCATCTCGAACGATTATCGTCGCAGGGGAGCCCCCTGAGAAATGCCATGTCTGATCACCGATTTTCTTCCCTGAGAAGGTCCCCTTGGGTATCGATGACTTCGGCGGCCTTGCACGCTGGCCCCAGGTTCGGGAGAGTGCGCCTATTTTGGCGGAAGCCATGCTGTCATAAACACCCCACATCATTCTGAAGTTGCCTGGGAATTTGTATTCTGGAGATTTGGTACTCCATGAGACGATGCATAGGCTTGCTCGGGCTGACATGCGTTGAGATTGCGGCGATGAATCAAAGGGTTTTACCGACATTGAGACGGCAATTATTCTGGCCGCGTTTGCGGTTTCTCGCATACCAACAGGCATGGAAGGAGATGTCGCAAGTAGTAATCGATTCGGGTCTGGAAGTCCAATTTGACCAGCTGACCCCATACACGGAAGTAAGAGCCCGATTAGAAGTGGGAGTGGGTGTTTCATAGTGGGCAGAAAGTAAGCAATCTGATCGCGGGCAGGGTTTGACGATTTGAGGGCATAAAGATTACGTAGTTGCACCAGATCTGGCGACCAATGCCTTTAAAACCTTTCTACCACGACTTAGCTTCGATCATTATGAATGTGGTCATGGATATGTTAGAAATTTGGTTTGTCACAGGTAGCCAACACCTTTACGGAAACGAAACGCTTCGTCAAGTTGCGGCCCATTCTCAACAGATTGCAGCTGCATTGGATGGGGCCTCGCAAATACCTGTTCGGATTGTTTTCAAGCCGGTTTTGACCGATCCTGCTGCCGTGAGGAACCTCTGCATTGAAGCTAATGCGGCCAAGAATTGCGCTGGACTTATCCTTTGGATGCATACGTTTTCACCAGCGAAGATGTGGATTGGTGGCCTGACCCAGCTCAAAAAGCCGGTTGCCCACCTACATACCCAGTTTAATCGGGATCTACCTTGGTCTGAGATTGACATGGACTTCATGAATCTTAATCAGGCCGCCCATGGTGACCGAGAAGCGGGCTTCCTCCATACAAGGCTCCGGATGGCTAGAAAGGTAATCGTCGGGCACTGGTCCGATCCCGAAGTGCTGGATCGATTAGGTGCCTGGGCTAGGGTTGTCAGAGCTTGGCACGATCTACAGGGGGCCAGGTTCTGTCGGTTTGGCGACAACATGCGAGAAGTGTCTGTTACCGAGGGAAATAAGGTCTCAGCCGAAATCAAGTTCGGATATTCCGTGAATGGATACGGAGTCGGAGATTTGGTCCATGTCCTGAACGGCGTATCGGACGAAGAAATAGACTCGGTTTGCGCTGATTACGATGAGCTCTACGATATTTCGCAGGAAATGAGGAAAGGTGGAGCAAGACATGAATCCCTCCGATACGCAGCGCGCCAAGAAATCGGTATCCGAAATTTCCTGGATGAAGGCGGCTTCAAAGGTTTTACGACAACATTCGAAGATCTCCATGGCCTTGATCAACTCCCCGGCTTTGCTGCCCAGCGTCTCATGGCTGATGGATACGGCTTCGGAGCTGAGGGGGATTGGAAGACAGCATCCCTGCTTCGCACCATGAAAGTCATTGGCGAGGGGTTGCCAGGCGGTACTTCCTTCATGGAAGATTACACGTATCACATGGATCCTGAACGGCCACAGGTTCTTGGTGCTCATATGCTTGAAATCTGTCCATCAATTGCTCAAGGCAAACCAAAGATCGAAATCCATCCATTGGGCATCGGCGGTAAATCCGACCCGGTAAGGATGGTCTTTGAGGCGAAGACGGGCCCCGCACTCAATGCTTCGTTAGTCGATCTCGGAAACCGTTTCCGCTTGATCGTAAACGAGGTTGATGCAGTGAAGCCTTTGCATGACATGCCCAAACTGCCGGTTGCTCGGGCGATGTGGGAGTGTCAGCCCGATTTCAAGACGGCATTGGCAGCTTGGATCTATTCAGGCGGGGCTCATCACACCGGCTACAGTTATTCCGTCACGACGGAGCACCTCCGGGACTTCGCAGAAATTGCAGGTATCGAAGTTGTTGTAATCAATTCCGATACGAAGCTCGATAATTTTCGCAACGAGCTTCGATGGAACGACCTTTATTATTCGATGGCACCTGCTATCGGATCCTAGGTTCGCTTAAGGCTTAGATTCAACCTGAGTAACGGTATAGCCTCGCTTTTGAAGGAGGGCGATTACGCCTTCCTTTCCTACGAGGTGGGCAGCGCCAACCACAAAGAAGCAGGGAGACTTGGCCTTCAAGTGCTTTTCTGCAATATCGGCCATGTGAGGGTTTCGGTCTTCTCGTAGTGATCGCATCAGTGGCTCAAGGTTCTTGGGTGGGTTGGCCATCGCCTTATCCAACGCCTCAGCGTCACCACTGACCCACAATTTTTCTAACTTGGAGTCCTCGTCCTTACTTTTCGAGCTTTGGCCGAGCGCATAGTTCAAATACTCATCTGCAAGTTTGTCGGGCAGAGAAGCGAGCAACTTAAGTTGAAAGTCGGCGGTCTCGAGCTGTTCGACTTTCTTATTCGACTTGGCTTTTGATGCCCGATCGAGAAAGTACTTATCGATGCCAAGGTTAAGATCCATTCCGGATTTTTGAAGGGGAATCACTTCGAGTTCTACTGAAGCGAGCCATGGCTTGAACATTCCAATCATCGTGGGCTCTTGGCCGTATTTGATACAGAAATTCTTAACCTTCTTCGTAGTGTCAGGCGATAAATGCTTCCACAGATTATCTTCCCCCGCATAGAGCCCCTTTTCCGTCACAAAAGTCATAGCCGAGCTGGGATCGACCTTGCTGATATCGACTTCCACTACCAAAGTCTTTGATCGACTAAAAGCGTCTTCGATGACCTTGGGCAAGGGATACATTTTCTTAGATCCCATGTGAATCGAGCCCAGCAAATAAACGGCTTGGTCGCCTGATACTGCCTTCCACATCATGCATTTGTGCGGACTTTGTGCCGATACACCCTGGCCATAGGTTGCCGCGCCAAGTGTGAGCGCCATTCCAAGGGCGGTGACCCAGCGGTTAATTGAGTTCTTGATATAAGGCTTCATTTCTTGTTGTCTTCCCATCTAAACTCCTTTTGAGGAGTATTCGTTTCGATTTCTAGCTGAATCTATTCTGGCGATCATTATGCTCCGAGGAGTTGAACCATGTTGGAAATGAAGCCCAATTGCGAGCGCTGTAACGAATCCCTTCCTTTCGATTCTCCCATAGCCATGATCTGTTCGTACGAATGCACTTTTTGTCTCCCTTGTGTGCAAGGACCCTTGCTCGATAAGTGTCCCAATTGCGGAGGGGAGCTTGTAACGCGTCCCCGTAGGGCCCAAGCAAAATGACCGAAATGAAACCCATGATTAGCAGCGAAGAAATCCCTCGAACCATGCCTGCCGGAGTATTAGGGGCACCACAGAGCTTGAGTATTCAAGAAATTCCAGTTTGGGATCTCAGAGCGTATGACGACCCAGACATGGTTCTTGTGAAGGTCGCAGCTTGTGGAGTCTGCGGCTCCGATTTTCGATACTATCTTGGCGAGAACCCATGGGCCCAGCACACGTTAGGTCGTTTCGTCCCCAATGCTACCAATATCGTTTTGGGTCATGAATATGCGGGCACGGTGGTCCAAGTTAGTGGCGAACATAACCGTCACCTACTCGGAAAACGTGTGGCACCGATTTGTTCGAAATTTTGCGGAGGATGCGAAGATTGTCGTTCTGGACGTACTCGTCTTTGCGAGAGGACCGCTCACTTAGGTCACGGCCAAGGATGGGGAGAGCAAGATTTCTTTCCCGGCGCCTATGCTCACTACGTTCCATCCTGGGGAGCAACTTGCTTCGAGATTCCTGCTTCAATTTCATTCGAAGAAGCTGCAATGATGGACATTTTGGCGGTTTGCGTACACGTTTGCGATCAGGGCCAAATCCAAACGGGTCGCCCAGTCCTCATCATTGGAGCCGGCCCAGCAGGTAATGGTATTGCCCAAGCTGCTCTAGCTATGGGAGCATCTTATGCCGTCCTTCTCGATCGATCGGAAACCGCCATTAAGATTGCTCAGCGCCAAAATATCGGACACGCAATTCACGTTGGAACAAAATCACAGTCCGAGTTGAAGGAAACCGTTTTTCAATTAGCGCCGATGGGTTTCGGAACGGTTTTCGACACAGTTGGGAGCCTTGATTCGCTCAACTTGAGTATCGACCTTTTAGGTAAGGCAGGCACATTGGTTGCTTTATCAGTACATGACCAAGAAATTCCGCTCAACTTCTTCCGACTCGGATCTGAAAAGAGAATTGTGACGAGCTGTAATTTTGAGGTCGGCGACTACCCCCGAGCGCTTGCTTGGTTGGCAACAGGTCGACTTAGCGTCAAAGAGTGGCTTTCACCAATCACCTTGTCAGAAATCCCAGCCGCGTTTGAGCGGATCACGAGCAATCCCGACGCAAAGGGTGTTTTCAAAATGGTTATCGATCCTTGGCAAGTTTAGAAACCCTACGAGCCGCCATGAGGAACCTCCTGACGGCTCACCCATTTGCCTAGCTCCAGTTCTTTGAATCGCGGAACGGGAAGCTTTCGCCTTCCACATATTTCGGCATGGGAAGATAATCATTGATTCCCGGTACGGCCTCCCCACGAAGGAGGAAAGCGCTTGGCCACTGTCCTTCAGTCAGAATCCGGGTGCTCGTCGGGATATAGCGTATTGTAAGTCCGCATCTTCGACGGGGTGAACGGTTGGCATGTGATCCGTGAATGATGTTTGGATGGTGGACTTCCACTTCTCCTGGCTCGAGGACAATGTCCATTGCCTTCGATTCCTCTACAAACTCGGGAGGTGTTTCTCGATCAAGAACAGCGCCCTTGGCGCTGGAGTCCATCATTTCCATGATTTCCAGTTTGTGTGTTCCAGGGATCACTCGCATGCAGCCATTCTCCTGGTCAGCACGGTCGACTGCCAACCACAGGGTCACCACTTTCATGGGATCGAGCGGCCAATACCCTCCGTCTTGGTGCCAAAGAACTTCTTGTCCGGTCAAGGGTGGCTTGCTGATATAGTGTGATGCAAACAGCGCAATGTTGGGTCCGATGAACTGTTCGGCTATGTCCAATAGCCGTGGATCGCTGATCAAGCGAACCCAAAAAGGATCATGTGTCATTAAGTTATGGTGAAGTTGCTCACCTCTTAGCTCAGGATTCTTCTTGAGGAGCCAGTCCACATGGTCACTTGCTTCTTGAATAAGATCCTTGTCCAAGACGTTTCGGAACATTACGTATCCGTCTCGCTCGAATAGAACTTTTGCGTCACCATCGACGGCCGAAGTGTTTGTCATAACCACAATGATATCAGCCTGAAGGTTCATGGGCACACATAATTGGCAACCAGACGTCAGCAAAAACCATTCGCTCGTTACAATAGGCTATGGATGAAGCAAGAGAGAATCAGGCAGCCCTCGCTCAAGGCAAAGCATTTGTCTGGCACGAGCTCGACACAGCAGATCAGAGTGCATCAATTGAGTTCTATACGACCGCTCTGGACTTCGGCACAATAGATATGGAAATGGGCGAAATGGGCACATATCGAATGCTCACTCGTAATGGATCTCCCGTTTGCGGTGTCACTACATCAAAGGAAGTTGGAGCGGGCGATACTCATTCCAACTGGGCAACGTACGTTTCAGTGGACAATGTCGATGCCAGACTGGAAATATGCCTCGCACTCGGTGCAAAGCTCATAAATCCAGCCCATGATGTACCGACCGTTGGACGGATGGCACTCATCACCGACCCACAAGGCGCATACGTCTGGCTCTTCCAAAGCGAATAGGCTACTAGAGCCCATTTAGGACCTTATCGGCAGCAGCTACCAGAAAAATGTAGTCGGACGTTGCGTATCCCATGCAATATTCCGTCTGCTGCCAGAGATAGGGCCATTCGAGCAGTTCAGGGAAATCTGGACGAATAAGCGCCGTTCCAGAACCAATTCCTCCTGGGATAAAGGATTCGTCTGCGCGGTTAACTCCATATCCGGGAATCATCGATTTCGATCCGACACCAGAAACGAAGGAGGCTGTGTTACGGCCAGGATGACAACCCAAGATAAAGTTGAGCGCTTGGAGCATGGGAGTGATGGGGCTGGAATCGGGGAAGCTCTTCCAAAGCCAGTACTGCTTCACGCCAAATCGCTGCAACCCCCATCCTGCCCCCCAAATATTGGGCACGTAAGGTACGCCATAGGGTGTGGCATTGACCTGTTTCCCTATTTCACTTTGGTGGATAGTTACTTGCTCAAGAACCGAGGACATAAATGCTAAATCGTCGACGTAAGGCACGGCTCGAGCAAAGATCCAGATATCTGCCTGAATGTCCTGACATAGATCGTAACTGCTCGTCACGATAGCTCTATAGGCTGCATCACCGGTGGTGATCCACAATTCTAGTGCCGCTTCAACACGTTCACCGGAGTACTCCGACTGCGTCCTTCCGAAAACTTCCTTAGCGATTACGAGGCATTCGGAACTTAGCGATTCGTTAAAGCCAGATAGAACCCTAGATGCGGACGCAAGGGCTCGAACTGCTCCTAGTTCATGAGAATTGTTTTGCTCAGTAAATACCCATCGATCGTCGCCTGAACCTCTGACATTATCGGTCACTGTCGCGGCATCACCCAAATGGGTGTATTGCCGGATATGTTGTTCGATGATGCCTCGGTAAAGCCGTCCAAGTGTTCGATACCCAGCAACGATGCTTAGGCACCCATGTTCAATCTGCTGAAGGATGTCTGGCTTTCCATCGGGTAAGAGGAGTTCTGCTGTTAGGGTCGTCTGATTGATCGTCGTGTTATCGAAATCGAGTTGAAACTCCTCATAGGCCAAGGCCAACCCATGAACCGTATCCGATTGCGACTCAACGCGCAGGTCATAGTCACCCGCATCGTGCCATCCACCGACAGCTAAATTCGGCAATTCAGTCCCAGATGCTACGTTGCACAAAGTAGAGTTGCCTTGTACGTATCCATCGAAGTGGTTGTGGTCAACAGGGGCCATCGTGGCATCATCCATATGACATAGTCCGTGCCAAACGCGATAGTTCTCATTTACTCGCATGTGACACATCTGAACAGGCAGGAAGTACTCTACTGTTGGTTGCCAGACACCGTCGGTAAAAACATCTGGTGAGATTCGGAACACGGATGACAATTTCTCTCCGTACTGAATCGCATAGATTCCTGGAGCCTTTATCTCCGAAAAGTCGAATTGAAGATAATTGTAGCGAAGGAACTTGCCCCAATCCGATGCTGGACCGACTTTGACTATGATCCAGTCTCCCGTGGAATTCACTTTCAATAGCCTTGGTTCCAACTTCTCTGATTCATTTGTGTCGAGTTCGATGACTGCGACCTTGGATTGCTCGGGGTGATACCCAACTTGGGAAACTTGAAGGACCGGTTCGTGTCGCCAATTGGCGATGGGACTTCCCGTGACAAGCCATTCAAGTGCACGAGTCCTGACTCCAGGAGCGAGCGTCGCGCGCACGACGAACCAGCCGTTGTTGTGAGCACATCGTCCATCGATAAGCTGAAGATCGCCGCCATGGACCTGCTCTATGTTTAGCCTGAGTTCATGGCTTTCAGGTGCGACGGACAATTTTCGCCCTGTGGCCATTGGCGTAACTTCTGGGAGACGTGAGGTGCCGCTAGGTTGTCTTGGAAAGATTCCACAACTATCACCCAACTGGAAAGACTTACCGAAGTAAATACCTGGATAAAGCTCCAGGTTAAAGCCCACTTTATCGTACCACTCATCAGGTAGAGGCTCGTCAAGGTCGACGATGATCCGAAACGCTTTGCCCTCGGGTCGAATAGTTAACCGGTACGCAAATTGGAGATCGGGGTAGTCAATAGGGTTGAAGCCTTTCTTATCGCGAGATTCATCTGGATAGCTCAGACGCAAGCTAATTTCGTTGGCGTCTCTGTCAACTTGTCGGTCGCCGACCTTAGGGATCGGAGACCATTGACCCGGCGCAGGCTCCAAGCGCAAATCACCATTAGTCGCAATTCGGTGGCCATTTTGGATGATTCCCACACCACCCTGGTGTCCTTCAGGATAGTAATCATGCGCCAACATGACGTCTAGTCCATTCATCGATAGATATTCAAGCTCATTGAGATGGAGGTGTTCGTTTATTGGCATATCTTGGCTCTCCGAGACTATTGTTGCATGACGGAGATCAATGGCAACCGAGAAGAGTCCTAACAACAATTGGATCGGGTGATTTCCGGGCACCCCAGTTTGGCACTCAATCCTAGTCAAGCGCGAGCGGACACTATCGGGTACTTGGCCACATTCTCATGAATCGCACTAAAGGTTTATGATAGGGTCATGCATCCCTCGATTGCCCAGCGATTTGAGCACTTAGAGCTCCGGCGACACTCTTTGGTCGAAAAAGTGCGTTCCTTGCCTCCGGCAAAGCAATCGACCAAACCCGATCCCAAGTCGTTTTCACCTGTCGATTTGGTTATGCATTTGGCACTTGCAGAACAAATGAGTGTTCTTCGTATGACCAAAGTCGGACCGAAGGATTTGATTGGCAAGAACCCCAAAACGACCTTTATTTTCCGAAAGATTGTCGCAAATATGAGGCAAGGCAAAAAAATGCCTGCACCTTCCCAGACTATTCCTGAGGGTCGACTCAGTATTGAAAGCGCTTCAGATTTCTGGACTGAAACTCGAAAGAACCTATTCACTTTCTTTTGTGAAACGAAACGAGCGGAGGATCCCATGCAGCAGTTTTTCCTATTCGGTACGATGTCTGCTGCTGACTTAGTCGAGCTATTCGAAGCGCACATGGATTACCACGACAAGTGGTTTCCTCATAATTAAGGGAATGGCAAGTTAGCTCGAGGTCTGCCGTCTACCTTAACTTGCTGTTCTGTAATCTTGCAGGATTCGAGCCTCCATTCGCCCTTTGAGCGCAGCCACGTGTCATTTGATTCCCATGTGACCTGAACGTCGCGGATATTGGAGTTCAGTTTCATTCGTGCTGCGAACATCCCCCGATCCTCTATGTAAGCTCGGTTACGCTTATGAGAGAACTGTAAGAGCCGATGGTTCCAGGCGACGTGTGTGGAATTTCGAAGCAAATCGCTATACCAAGCGATGGCTCTTGGTCTGCTCAATTCGATCCCGCCTGGCCGGAATAGGGAATATCGAGGAGCCAACAAATCTTCAAGGATGATGGGTTTGTTCTTACTAAAGACGGTTGATAGGGCAACATAGCGTGAAACGATTTCACGCCTGATTGATGATTCACTCATTGTAATCTGTTGCTCAACAACGAGCTTTTGAGACCCAACCGCTAAAATTACAAAGAAGAATGCCATTCCCTTATTACTTTACGATGCTCAACCGAGGAGCTATCTGAAGCCAATGCAATATTGCAAGCAACCCGAGTTTATATGATATGACACCACCGGCTCCGGATTCTAAAAGTGTCGGACTGAACAAAAGTCATGTGACGTCCAGCCAGTTACTAGAGTTGGCTGTCATTTTTCTTCGACTTGGTACAACCGCTTTTGGTGGGCCAGCCGCACATATCGCTTTGATGGAGCAGGAGTTCGTCAGGAAACGAGAGTGGCTCAGCGAACATGAGTACCTGGACATGATCGGAATCTCGAATCTGGTTCCCGGTCCGAGTTCGACCGAAGTAGCCATCCATATTGGCTTTTTGAGGGCAGGATTTGCTGGACTGGCGATTGCTGGCATTTGTTTCATTCTTCCAGCATCGTTAATGGTCGCTGCATTGGCCAAGATTTATGTTGAATACGGACAAAGCCCAAGTTTCGAATCGGCAATGTATGGCATCAAGCCGGTCGTTGCCGCAGTCGTTCTCCAAGCGGTTTATGGCCTAGCAAAGAAACTTCTCGATACTTGGCCGAAGAGAATTGCACTTGCCGTTAATCTTGTTTTTGG
Organism: Fimbriimonadales bacterium; assembly: GCA_038207365.1. Classification (GTDB taxonomy): domain Bacteria; phylum Armatimonadota; class Fimbriimonadia; order Fimbriimonadales; family Fimbriimonadaceae; genus Fimbriimonas. Next base: position 78,021 of record JBBQZV010000008.1, read on the forward strand.
TTTCTTAGGCGTAAATACCTTAGCTCTTTTGATAGGCTCTGGCGTTGCGCTGGGTTCGAACTCACTTAGGATAGATCGCGATTGGAAGAGCTTGAGGGTCGTGGGATCGCTCCTTATCTCGATTGTTCTCATTGCGGCGGTGCCTGTACTTCTGTCAGAAACGTTGCTCCATGCCCAGCAAGTTCGCCCGCGTGATGTCTTCATCTACTTCTTGGGACTGGGATCTGTTTTGTATGGAAGTGGGTATGTGCTCCTTGCTTTTCTAGAGCGAGACCTCGTGTTTCGCTTGCACTGGCTGGCACGTGGGACGATATTCGATGCTATTGCGATAGGTCAGTTCACGCCTGGGCCCGTTTTTACAACGGCAACTTTTATCGGCTATGTTCTCGCTGGACCTATGGGCGCCCTGCTCGCCACCGTAGGAATCTTTCTGCCAGCATTCGTATTCGTCGCAATCAGTGGCAAGTGGTTGAGGTCTTTGCGCAAGTCTTCCACCTCGTCCGGATTCCTCGACGGCATCAATTGTGCGGCAGTCGCCTTGATGATCGTCGTACTTATGCGGTTGGCAACTAGCGCAGTTAGTTCTTGGGTCGGCGTTATCTTGTTTGCTATATCGTTCTTGATCTTAATACGCTTACGTTTGAATTCAGCCCTACTCATTGTTGCTGGTGGCACTATTGGCTTGATATTTCATATGTCCTTGCATTAAATTAAGGCATCGTAAGTTCATTGGCCAAATTACCTAGTTATCCTATGATTTCGGGAATAAGTGCCGAGATTAACCCATCGGATGCTGTGTGAGATCGTTGAATGAACTTTCTCTACAATTGTTCACAACCATTAACTATGAGCACATACGTCGACGGAGCAAGTATTCAGCCAGAGCGATTGTCGGGCCTGGGCACGGGTGATATTCAGTTCTATCACGACCAAGGCTACTTGGAGTTTCGATCTCCCGTATTTTCTGAACGGGAATTCAATCGGTTGAATGAAATCTTTGAGGAAGACCTTGAAAAGTACGGAGCAGATGGTCTTGATACCATTCATTTCCGCGACCCTAGATTGCTTGATTTCTTAATGTCCGAAGCGGTACTACGCCTAGTCCGACCTTTGATTGGTCCGAACATAGGTCTTTGGAGTAGCCACTTTATCTGTAAGCCTGCTTTGACGGGAAAGGCTACGCCGTGGCATGAGGATTCCTCCTATTGGCAGGGCCGATTGGATCGAATGTCCGATATTGTTACGGTCTGGCTCGCCATCGATCGAGCATTTCCCGAAAACGGTTCGATGGGCGTTATTCCGGGCACCCACCATAATGGATTCAGCCAATACCAAGAGGCCGACTTGGAATCCAATATTTTTGGAAGCCAAATTGTTGGAGTCGACGAATCGCAAGCGGTGTACTTCAATCTCGATGCCAACCAATGCAGCCTTCACGATGCACGGATCATCCACGGAGCAAAGGCAAATAGCTCGCTCTATCGCAGGTGCGGCTACACGATGCGCTATTTCCCAACACAACACAGAGTCAATCGAGACGACCCACGAAATAACGGCTTTAAAATTTGGCTAGCGAGTGGAAGAGACATCGCAGGCAACCTTTATGAGAACTGAGTTTCTTAGATTGCTAAGGAACATACTTCTAGAGTGTCGGTAAGCGCCAAAGTCTTCGCGATGATGTTGTTAGCCGACAGGCCTGGATGGTGCGGTGGCCAATGGGTTGCCGCTGCCAAGTTAGCTGCCGTCCTGGAGCTAAAGTGATCCAGTTCAGCCTCGATAGGGGCGCGGGTAAGCCATTGCTGTTGCAGAGCCTCATCTAAGCCAACAATAGTGGCAACAGTTGCCAACTGAGTAAGGTAAGTCGCAAGATTGCATTTTGCCCTGGCATACTGATCATCAGAAACCGGAGTTGCAGGCACTGGAACTTGAGGAGTTTTGCCACCATAGAAAGGCACGTCCCAGTAATCTTTGTGCCGAAACTTGGTTGGATGGCCGACGAAAATCCCAAGCCAATTTTGAGGTATTTGCTCAATACCTTTTGTCACACGATTGGTCGCGATTGCACAAAGATCTGGATCGCCCCATTCGACTTCAGAGATGCTGAGGGCTTGAGGAAATGCAAATACGCCATTGAACTTATGAACGCCGTTATTGGGAATCTCGGTAAGCGCATATACATAAGCCGGTATCCCTAACTGCTTTAGGACGTCGGTAACCTCTGGCGACCATGTGTTTCCGCCTCCACCCCAAAAGGAAGGATTGCGACCAAACAGTTTATGAAACGCATCAAACCCTTTCCGCTCCTCAACGCACAAAGACTGACAGCCCTCGTCATATTCCAAGTTCTCTACCAACTCCATCGTTGTTGGATGGTACGAGTGTCCGTTTGTGTGCAGCCCAAGGCAATGAGGTGAGAATGCTTCTGCAACGTCGCTTCGGCCACGGCTCAGTAGTGTCCTGCACTTTTCACCTGTCAGGCAAAATGAGCCGCGAATTCCCAAATCTGTAAATAGCCGAGCGAAGTCAAGCGCAGCGTCATCTGATCGAGAGTTAACGGGGTCCTCGACATCCATAAATACCGAAACTAGCTTCATTTTTTGGGCCCTATTGTGAGTTCAAGTTTAGGCTGACTTCATTTGCTCCGAAGGTCACGAAATCGATTTCCGTTTGCGATTTGATGCCTTATAATGCCAGGTATAGGTCCGAGTTTGGATCTGATTTTGCCATGGCCAAAAAAGTTGATGTACTAATTATTGGAGGCGGTCCGGCTGGAACAACGGTCGCTTCTTTACTGAAGAGGAATGATCCATCGCTTGACATCCTTATTGTTGAGCGAGAAAATTTCCCTCGGGACCATATTGGAGAAAGCCAGCTTACTGCTACTTGTCGTGTCCTCTATGAAATGGGAGTTTGGGAAAAAGTCGAGGCTGCAGGCTTTCCTGTCAAGATTGGCAGTACCTATCGATGGGGAAAGACCGAGGAACTCTGGCAAGTCAATTTTCTACATGAGGAATTCCAGGACACACCCAGACCTAGTGGATATGTTGGGCAACGGGCTCACACAGCATTCCAAGTTGATCGCAGCATTTACGATAAGATCCTGCTCGATCACGCTGAATCGCTAGGCTGTGAAGTTAGGGAAGGTGTAAAGGCGACTGATGTCACCAGAGATGGTGATCGAATTGTTAGCGTTAAGGTTGGACCCGCTAAAGGAAATGAAAGCGAAAGCGAGTTGATTGAGGCACGCTATTATATCGACGCCTCAGGTGGCTCAGGCATTCTGAGACGTACGATGGGCGTCGAAGTTGAATCTCCAACGTGTTTGCGAAATATTGCCCTTTGGGATTATTGGCGTGATGCGAAGTGGGCTGAAACAATTGGCAACGGCGGCACACGAGCACAGATCATGAGTCTGGGTTGGGGTTGGATATGGTTCATTCCAATTACTTCGACTCGAACTTCAATCGGCTTAGTCACTCCAGCCGAGTATCTCAAGACATGTGGTAAGAAGCCTGAAGATTTGTACATGGAAGCGGTTCGTGCTGAGCCCCGAATTTCCTCACTCGTGACTGAAGCCTATCGTGAGAACATCTTTCAAGCAACGAAAGATTGGAGTTACCTTGCTGAGAGGCTTGCTGGCGAAAATTGGTTCTTGGTTGGCGACTCCTGTGGATTTGCGGATCCAATACTGTCTGCAGGCATGACGCTTGCACATGTTGGTGGTCGTAAAGCCGCGTTCACGATTCTCGAACTCGATAGAGGGGAAGTGGATGCCGAATGGCTGAAGTCTGAATTCAGTCGAAGCCATCGGGCTAGCATTCGCCAGCACATTCGGTTTGCCGAATATTGGTATGCAGCAAACGGGTGCTTTACGGACTTAAACGATCATTGTGCGGAAATTGCGAAGGATGCTGGGTTGGACTTGACCCCAGAGGCTGCTTTTCAATGGATTGGGACGGGTGGCTTTGCTGCGGATACTTTGGCTGAGGAAGAGGGAAATATCTTCGGGTTCCAATCGGCTCGAAGCATCATCAGTCGGTTTACAGGTGCCCCTATTACTTGGGCGGTCGTGAAAAACAATCGATTCAAACTGAATCTGGTAGGTGCCAAGACTAACACGGTTGCCTATTATCGAAATGGCAAGGTGATTCCCGTAAAATGCTACGTTCGTGGAGACAAAATTCTTCCCTTGATAGGTAGGAACCTATTCCTTTACTCGGCCGTTAACCGTGAATCCGACGCAGTTACTCTAGCTAAGTCGATGATGAGCTATTTCATGGCCAACCCTAAGGAATACCCTGATCCGAAGACGACCTACCGTATGTGTTTGGAAGTCATAGAAACTCTTATCTCTGAAGGCTGGATAACAACTTCGATCAATAAGAATCGGCCATTCATCCCAATGCCCAATACTGAACCTTCCAAAGTTCCAGTGGGATTAGCTAAGTAGCGAAAGCGCCCTAAGTATCTAGTACATATTGGGGCGAAAAAAGAAGGAATCTACCGAGTGGGTAGATTCCTTCAATAGTTTCCAAGAAACTAAGTTTAGCTAAACGCTATTTACTCTTGGAACCTGGTGCCAATTGAGTACCAGCACCTGGGAAGGTAGAAGCAGTAGGTGCACCATCAACGGGAGTATCTTGACCCTTCGCTGCGGGAGCATTCTTCTTAGCTTCTGGACTTACCGGAGGCGGAGCCTGATCTCCGCCCTGCCCGCAACCTGCGAGCAGAACGGTAGCAAACACCAAGGCAGTTAGGAAAGCAAACTTCAATTAAAGTTGCCCCAAAGATAGGCACTCGAGTTCTTCATAACCAACTGGCTGCTGTCTTGCTTGGGATTCCAGTTCGTACCTGCAGCCAAGTTACCTGGTTGCATAGTCTTTACGTGGCCATCAACAAATCCAACGATCGAGGCACCGGCCTTTCTCTGCGAGTTGAAGAGGGAGTTTGATCCAGCGACAGTCTTGTCGTGAAGGGCGTTTGTTGCCCACCAACCGGTTCCCCAGTTGTCAACGCAGAGTGGAGCGATGTCATAGCAATCAGGAGCTTCAACTGTGAAGGAACCGGCAACAAGCGTGCCTGCGCCCCACCACCAACCGGAGGTCTCGCTGTTGATACTCTTGGAGGAGATCATAACGGTCTCAGCTGGTCGGCTGATTGAAGTGAATGCACTTGGAGTTCGAACCCACTTGTTTGCGCCGGTACCACTTGTTGAAGTGATTGGGCTCAAAGCCGTGTAGTTGTATCCGTACTGTGGATTGTATGCATAGTAGGAAGATAGAGCGACACCAGCTGTTGCTGGTCCGTTTGGCTGTACCTGAGGATCTTGGAAGATGTTACCATTCTTAGTGTACGGCATGATCTCATAGCTCCAAGGGCTGAATTGGCTTCCTGCCGAACCATACCAATAGACGGCATCGCTGGTACCCCAAAGTACGTCGATCGGTGCGGTGTCGTCAACGTCACCGGCATACATGATAACTGCGAGAGCGGTTTGCTTCTCGTTGCTTAGTGAAGAAGCAGCTTTAGCTGCTTGCTTTGCCTGTGCGAACACAGGGAATAGAATGGCTGCAAGAATAGCGATAATCGCGATTACGACCAACAATTCGATAAGAGTAAATGCTTTTCGGCTCAATGGAACCTCCGTATAATTCCGCGCACGATGGATTTGTGCGCAATACATTATCCGAAGAAAAGTTCGAAAGGGGAAGGACTTTTTTAGCTTTTTTTAGAGAACCCTCGCCTCGGATGGCCAAAACAGCATTCCGAACCCAAGTTCACCTGAAAACACCTCTTGAAATGCCTAAAGGTGTACGAGCGACTAGTAAATATACTGTGTCTGTGGCGATATTCCAAACGACAAGCCTAGGTCTAAGGACCTAGGCCCACCTCTATTCTGGTATTTGATCTCTTTAGTCAGCCGTTAACAGCGAATACCTACCTCATGGAATAGAAAGGACAAGTGCGGGCCAAGCGATAGTGGACTATACACTTACTCTTAACAATCAGTATGCCGTTCTCAGCATGTTAAGATAGCAACCATGAACCGACTCTGCCTTCTCTCACTGGCGATCATTCTCCGGTCGCATGCTTTGGGGCAAGTTTCCGCTGAAAGTCAGAGTGGCATGATCTGCTCAGCGAGCTCCATCGCATCACAAGTAGGAGTTGATATTCTCAAGAAGGGCGGAAACTCAGTGGACGCCGCATGTGCTGTAGGATTCGCACTGGCCGTCGTGTATCCGGAAGCCGGAAATCTTGGAGGAGGAGGTTTCATGCTTGTCCGGTTGGCAAATGGACGGTCAACCACTATCGATTACCGCGAGACGGCGCCAGAATCTGCCACAAGAGACATGTATCTTGATTCGGCCTCCAAGGTTATCCCAAACGCCTCACTCACCGGTTACCGAGCATGTGGTGTTCCCGGAACGGTTGCGGGACTATCTATGGCCCACCGAAAATTTGGAAAATTACCTTGGGCACAGATTCTTGAGCCGGCCATCCGATTGGCTGAAGGCTTTCCACTAACCAAGGCCCTTGCTTTTAAGCTTAGTCATGCTGAAAACCTAAGCCAATTCCCCGAAAGTCGCCGGATATTTCAAAGAGGGGGTAGTTACTATGTTGAAGGAGAGGTGTTCGCACAAAGCGATTTAGCAGAAACTCTGAAGAGAATTCAGGTGAGCGGAGCTGATGACTTCTATAGAGGCGAAACGGCCCGAAGGATTTGTGCGGGAATGGAAGGAAATGGTTTGATCACAATGAAAGACCTTAACTCCTATAGAGCCGTCGAGCGAAGGCCAATTCGTGGGAAGTACCGCGGGTTTGAAATCCTAACGATGCCTCCTCCCAGTTCGGGAGGAATTGCTCTCATCGAGATGCTCAATATGCTGAGTCAGTTCCCGATTCAGAAGTACGGAATCGGATCGGTCGAAACAACTCATGTGATGGTGGAATCCATGCGTCGTGCATTTGCCGACCGTTCAAAGTTTATGGGCGATCCTTCGTTCATCAAAATCCCATCCAAGGGACTACTTTCAGCTACCTACGCTAAAGCAAGAGCTGAATCCATTGACCTCGACCATGCATCACGTAGCGAATCTTTAGGGCCCGGAGTTCCGGCAGGTTATGAGTCAACCGAAACAACGCACTTTTCTATCGTAGATCATGAAGGAAATGCAGTTTCCAATACTTATACTTTGAACTTCGGATTTGGATCTGGTGTAACGATTGCAGGTACGGGTTTCCTTCTCAACGACGAGATGGATGACTTTACAAGTAAACCGGGCGTGCCCAATGGTTTTGGCCTTATCCAAGGTGAGGCAAATTCGATTGCTCCCCGGAAACGCCCCCTGTCCTCAATGACACCAACAATGGTGACTAAGGACGGGAAGTTGAGGCTAGTTATTGGCAGTCCTGGCGGCCCAACGATCATAACAACGGTTCTTCAGGTGATCTCCAATGTCCTAGACCATGGAATGAATGTGGGACAAGCGATCGCGTCGCCACGAATCCACCACCAGTGGCTACCCGACTTTATTCAAGCTGAAACTGGCGCATTGAATGATCGAGTCTTGGATTCTTTAACCCAAAAAGGGCATCGGTTTGATCCTGCGAACAAAAAACCAAGGGTCTTTTGGGGCGACGCGGAGGGAATTTCCATCGACCCGATCTCTAGGCACAGATTTGGTGCATCGGACCCGAGATCGTCTGACGCAGCCGCGATCGGTTACGATTAACTCGCGACGTTTACGGCCGAAATGAGTTGCGTTACGCCAAACTAGGGCTTGAATGGAATTCAAATCGATTATCGGTTCGCGGAGAGATGGAAAAGGCAACACGAACGAGGAACTGATCTTCCTAGCAAATGGGGCAGCCTCCGGATTGATTCCTGATTACCAGCTTTCGGCCTGGCTCATGGCGGCCTACTTGCGACCCTTGAGTGAGCAAGAAACGGCATGGCTAACGTTAGCTATGGCGAATAGTGGCGACAAAGTTGATTTGTCGGGACTTCCCAGGCCATGGGTAGATAAGCACAGTACAGGTGGAGTAGGAGACAAGACTACTATTGTGTTGCTTCCGCTTCTGGCAGCGTGTGGCCTCACGGTGGTCAAAATGAGCGGCAGGGGACTTGGGATTACGGGTGGAACCGTTGATAAATTGAGTTCGATACCAGGGTTTCGGCTTGACCTTTCTCCCGAAGAGTTAAAGGACCAAGCGGGCAAAATAGGAATCGCTCTAACAGGACAAACTCCAGACCTGGCACCCGCAGATAAAGTCCTCTATTCTCTTAGAGATTCAACGGCCACGGTCGGCTCAATCCCGCTTATTGTTTCCAGCATTCTAAGTAAGAAGATGGCAGGTGGAGCTGAGGTAATTGTGCTTGATGTCAAGTGCGGCAACGGCGCATTCATGCGCACGAGAGACGAAGCCCGTAGCCTCGCAACTGCGCTAAAGAATACTGCCGACTTATGCGGCCTCACGGTACGAACTTCAATTTCTGATATGGCCCAACCGTTAGGACATTCAGTGGGCAATGCCCTCGAAGTAAAGGAGGCGATTCGTACGCTTGAGGGCCAACCCGGACGATTTGCTGAACTCTGTGTACAATTGGCAGGCTTAACTTTGGAAACATGCGGGCATTGCAAATCCATGAGTGAGGGCGTATCTAAGGCGCGCGAAGCCCTCTCAAGTGGCCAAGCACTTGAGAAAGCAAGGCAATGGTTCCTCGCACAAGGGGCAATTGTTGACGTGATCGCTAGTCCGAATTCCTTACCTCAAGCGAAGTTCGTCAAAACCCTAACATACGATGGCCCACCAGCATGGGTCGAGACGATTGACGCAGAACGTTGCGGAAAGGTTGTCATGTCTATGGGCGGCGGAAGAATCAATAAAGAATCACCGATCGACCTATCCGTTGGAGTTATTCTAAACATGGAAGTGGGAAGCCATGTCGAACCGAACTCACCGCTTTTTACCGTTTACGGATCCTCTGACATTCAGACGGAACAGTCGGCAATGGAACTACTAGAGGCATTTCAATTCTCTTCGATCCCAATTGCTCCCACAAACGCCTTGTTGGAGTTCTGAAGCCAAAATTACTTGTCTTTAATTATTGGAAATGTGGCGATTGGATTCCAAAAATGCGTACCGTCGGCGCTTAAGGAGTCAAGTTGTACTTCAATCGGTACCTTCAATTTGGGAAGCACTAGAAGGATGTAGGGCGTCATAACCACCGATGGTGTAGAAGTTCCGAAGCGATTAGGGGCAAGTTGAACGATTGCGGTTTTATCCTTAGTTGCCGTCTGAAGATAGTCAAAGGCTTGAATGCTCTGCATTTGTCCGCCAAAAACAATAAGAACTTGGTTTTTGTCAAAGTCAACCTTGGGCAGAGGTTGGGCATCGCCATTAGCTATCGTGCCCGCTCCGGTGGACACTGCTGGTACACCCTTGTGGAGTATCCATAGCTCACTCCATGTCTTCGCATCTCGAATCATCCGAACAAGAGGGTAGTCAATCAGCGTGTCATGCCCCTGAAGCATGCCAACGGGCTTAAGTTTGGCTGGATCATCGATACCTGTTGGGTTCATGATCGCAAACAGGCTTGCGGCAAGATACTTATAGACGATTACCATGATTGGGGACCTGAGGGAGATTCTGTTGGATCCTACTCCGATTTCAACCTAGACAATGCTCTTTCGAGTGAATTCCTCGCCGTGATGTCGGCCAATGGGCTTAACCGAAGCTACGTTCTCGGGGGCAAAGTCGAGAAGTTGAAGCCAGTCCTCCTGAGTATCACCCTTTGGGAAGATCTCATTTTCACTGTACTCCTGGTCAATAGCTTCAATAAGGTCACGGTGAGACACTCCTGACAATTGATTTGGGTGGGCAATCGCGCGCTTAATAGCTGTGTCCTTGGCTCGATCCACAACACTCTTTAGCAACGCACCGGAAACGAGATCCTTAAAGTAGAGAGTCTGTGAGCTACCGGTTTTGAGAAAGACTTTTAAGAATTCGGTTTCTTTGTTCTTTTGCCAAAGGTGATCAATGGCACCTTCAATGAGCTCCTTTCTCGCACAGTCCACCTCGCCCTTATTTCGCCTCAGGACCTCTTCGTCGATAGGAATATTCGGATGAAGGTAGATGCCGAGTATCTGAATGGATGACTCTTTGTCCGGTCGGGAGATCTTTACTTTGCGATCGATTCTTTCCGGACGCAGTACAGCTGGATCAATGTAGTCTGGGCGGTTGGAAGTCAACATCAAAACTACGTTCTCAAGGGATTGAAGTCCGTCAAGCTCGGCACAGAACTGAGGCACAACCGTATTGGATATGTTCAAATATCGGCCACTAGAGCGAGTTCGCAAAACGGACTCCGCCTCATCCATGAATATAAAGACCAACCGTCCTTCCTTGGCTTTTTCTCTCGCAGTTCGGAAAATCTCTCGAACGATGCGCTCGGTTTCTCCGAGCCACATATTGAGAATTTTGGGGCCGCTTATGGCCATAAAATACTCTTTGACTTCTTTGCCGGTGCGCTTGGAATATTCGCGGGTTAAGTTGTACGCGGTTGCTTTTCCAATCAAGGTCTTTCCGCAGCCTGGGGGGCCGTAGAGAAGGATTCCCTTGATGGGTTTCTTCTCAAATCGCTCGAAAATCTCAGGATAGAGCAAAGGCTGTTCGATGGTGTCTCGAATCAGACGAATGGCTTCTTGTTGCCCACCCACTTTCTCCCAAGGAAGGATGGGAACGTCTTCCAAGAAATAATCACGGCTCTCCTGCTTCGGATAGTGTTCGAGGCCAATCCTACCGGTCGGGTCGACGCGTATTTCGTCTCCGGTAACGATTTTGGTTTCGATCAGATCTTTTCCCCTAAGAATGAGCCGTCCGTCTGAACCAGGCACGTCGGAGCCAACCCTAATCCGACCATCTTCAAGGACTTCAGCTACTTTGATAAGGTTGCCGATCTTAGGTGACGGCAATGTGCCAACTACTGCATAGGCATCGTTGACTTTGACCCTCGACCCAATAGAAAGCAATTCCTTGTTGAACTTGGGATCGACTTGCGTTACATATTCCTGATCCCCCAGCGAAATGAGGGCCAACCTTTCGATAGCCGCACTCTCGCTTTCTGGAGATTCCATGTTCTCGGCTTCTTCGTCAAGCCACTGCATAAATACGCCCAAGCGGTTAGCTGGTGCAGTGAGTTTTGTGTAGGCCTCTTCATATTCCGCCAGCATCTGTTGTGCCTCAAGTTGTTGCTTAGACTCTTCATGGAGAGCGGACCTGAGCGCTGCAATATAGTTCTGAAGTCGCGGATTATCTTTTGGTGCTTGCTCTGCTACTTTTTCAAGCAATTCCAAGGCTCGCGAAGTCTCTCCTGAAGTCATATACGTTAATACGTCGTGGGTTCGTCAGGAGTGAACACGTAGAGTCGCCAATAACGGTTCAATATCGAAATCTAGCAACTAATCTGATTGCTAAGCCGGTTCGATGGCCAAGGCTTCCACAACTAGGTCGACGAATTGTTTTACAACCGATCGTAATCCGTCGGACTCCGAGACGTTCAACTTGAAGCTCGAGGCTCGCAAGTAGGCGTCTGAGGGTTCAATTCCAGCTGCGCGAGCAACAACGACTTCTGACAAACCTGCTTCGTGCAACATCGTATACAGTGCCAGGTCGGTCAAGGAGATTCCCGGAAATACAGAGGCGCTGTTCTCAGCTACCTTGAGAATTTTGTGCTTTAGGTCCCAGGTCCCATTGTCAGAGAAGAATGGGTCAAGTAAGCCAAACGCTCTCAATGTGGCGCTTGAGTCAAGCCAGTTTGTGCCTGATAAGCGTAGCCTCTTGAGCGCCCCAGCCAAAGTCCGACCGTTCCCATGCATTTGATCAGCGATCACTTTGCTGAGACGAGGTGACAGCAACAATCCTTCCGCCCCACTCATTTGATGGAGGAGCAAAACTCTCTCTGCCGGTTCGGCGGCTCCCATTGTTGCGATCGTCCAATCTCGGGCATTGGGCAAAAACGTCTTTAGCGCGCGGCTGGGCTTTGTAGAAGTGAATGCCAGAAGGGTCGGCTTGCCGCACTTTACTCGCCTTTCGAGATTTAGCCTAAGGGCCATCTTAAGGCGGCTCTTTGCCAGTGCTTCTTGAACATCGTCTAGGAGAAGGGGGCCAGCGGGCTCTGACTTTATGGAGTTCAGCAAATAGTCGCTAACGGAAAATTTCTCGGCGCTAATCGAATGATCACGGGATAGCCTGCTGGCAACCGCACTTAGCAGATGGGATTTCCCCCAGCCACTTGGACCTACTAGTGCAACGAAGGGACTCATCCCTGCGGAAAACATGAGAGCAGCCTCAATAGCTTCTACATTTGAGGGAAGCGCAGCGAGTGAGTTGAAAGAAGTTCCTCGCCGCTCAAAAAGAACCTTCGATAGTTTGGGCGCACCCGGTAGCGATTCTTTTTGAATCAAAATGTCTTCCTCTCGGGAGCTTCGACCTTGGTCTAGTGTAGTCATGTTAAGGAAGTTCAGCGGGTCAAGACTATTGTCTCCTAGACAATGGTAGCCGTCAAGGGCAATTAAGCGCGATTTCCCAGGTTGAAGTGCCAATCAAATGCTCGTTAAATCTCTTAAATACGATGGTTTACTTAATTTTTGGTTTTTTGTGAGCACAGAAAGCTATCCACAAGTTATCCACCTACTGGTGTTGAATTTGACGCCAATAGGTCAAGACATTAAAGTTCGGACTCTGGTCGGACGTGTGGCAAGATAGGCATTCTTTCTTCGACGTAACCCGCATCTTGACCCTCTTCGGGCTCAAAACGTGACGTCTTCCAGGGCCATGACACGACTCGCAACCGACATCGGTGAGGCTTGGAGTTAGGGTTCTTGATTTGAAGCCGTTAATGGATTGAAGTCCAACTACATGACACGACACGCAATCAGGATCTCTTTGATGACCGCTTTGTTCCAAACTCTTGAACGCTGACGCGTGTTTTGATGAATGCCATTTCGCGTAAGCGGAAACATGGCAAGAGGAGCATGCTTTACTTCCAGCAAAAGGTGTGGAAGGACTTCTCGCAATTCTGTCAAGGAGGCCCTCACGACCTACCCGCTTTAGATACTCACCGTAGAAGCGAGATACCGTTGGATCATTTGCTACCTCTGGACCTAAAGGTATGACTTGATAGTCCTCAAATTTTGATCCATTCAGGTTGATCTTGACGATGCTCTTTCCTCGCTCACCGGGTGTTACCAGCATTGTCTGTCCAACCATCCTTGCTGCGGTAGGCAGGCTGCTTGAAGAACGATAAATGATCAACCCGAGATGGGGAAATTGCTGGGCGAGTGACTTTGCTTCCAACTCGGTACCGTCCAACATCAGAATGGCGGGCAAATCCGCTTGTCTAGATTCAGACAACAGACTAGTAATGGCTGCCTTCAGGGAAACAGCGTGACCGCCAATGGGTAAGGCGACTTGCTCTGGGCGAGTTGAAACGGCGCCAATCACAGCCTGGCTAGAGGTGACAGTGGGATTGATTACTGCGACTCCATCGACGCTGCCGCTAATGAGCTTTCCTTGAGTGATGTTTTGGATGGAATTGAGGTTGCCAATACCAAGGCGACTATCTTCGACAGCCAAGTTAATGGCGGTCACGCCCATTGCACCATAGGCTTGTGAAATAGTTTCTGCCTTAATCTCGTCCTGCCGAGAATTGCCGCTGACCATAGATCCGTTGGCGAGAATGACAAGATTTCCTTCTGCTTTCCATTTTCGAAGCAAACCAGCTTGACGCTGAATGCCACCTGTTGTTGGAAGCGTGCATCCGCAAGGCTCAAGGTGCCCTTTGAGGTCGCCCGTGATTACAATTGTTGTGACCTTTTGGGTCGAGAGGCTGCTGAAACAGCCGCAAAAAGCGCCAATAAGTCCTATGCCTATGGCGATGACTTTCATTGAAGAATGGCTCTGACGGGTACGTGAATGAGGGGCTGTTTGGGATTAGTCGTCTTCACTCGCACGTCTGCAATTAGTTCTCCCGGTTTCCCTTTTCCGTCGTACCCAACCGTAACGTAATAGTCTTCAGTGCCCGGGACTTGAGCGAAAGTCGCGGTAAGGTTAGGAGAATTCGTTTCGGTAGAAAGTATTTTGAATCCGGTGCCTGGACCGGTTACAGTGAAATTGACCTTTCTTGGGACGCGCCCAACTTCACCCATAAATACCGATTGTGGCAAAGCGATAATGCCTTGCTGTGCATACATCGTACAGGTGATATTCGGGAAGTCAGGATTGGGAGTATAAATCTGTAGTGTTCCAAACACTCTGCCAGGTTGCATCTTGCCGCTGAAAGTGATCGTGTATTTGTAGCCCGATCGAAGCTTTGGCCCTTCGTGCAATTCTGGATCGGCAAGCATTCCTTTGAAGGGATGCATAGTCACTGAAGCCCCCATTCCATCTCCATCAAATTTATAGGATATGGGTTCGATGTCTCCTGAGCGGGTTGGCACCAAATAGATCGCCATTTTCTTCCCAACTTTGGGAACGACAACCGTAAATCCTTCCGGCGAAATTAGCCGATATCGCGGCTTGACTGGCACTTTCAGAGTGACGACTCTGACTGGCGCAGTTGGATCATTTGTATAAAGCGTAACATGCTTCTCAATGTCGGTTGTGAACATAGCCGTGTCCACGACTAACTTCAACTGACGGGTCGACTCTGGATCTATGGTGCCAGGTTCGGTGACAATCGTACATCCACAATCTGGAAACATGCTGAACGCAAGGGGGCCGGTTCCATGGTTCGAAGCAACAATATTAAGCTCCACTCTTTCTCCTTGAAGAGCAGGTGGTGCCTTCAATACGGAGGATTCGAGAAACAGCTCCGACTTCGATACTGTCATGGGAGTTCTGGTGACGACAGCTTGTTTTAGTTCGGCAATCGCGCTGAGATTCAGCCTAACAGTGGCTAATTCAGTACCCGATATTTTTGTTCGACTCGTTCTTGGAAGATCAGTGGGCGCCATCACGTACGTCTCGAAAATGCCGTCGGCAACTCCGAAATACATTCCTAACGCATAAGCAACGTCATCAAAGACATCCGTAACCTCGGAAACTTGAATGGGTCGGCCGCGTTTCAAGCCAACTACAAAATCAAGCCGGGCCTGTGATGCATCATCGCTAAAGAATCCAACATGGCTAGCAGGCATGCCGGTCTCTGGCCTCAATGCTAAAACCGGTTCGAAGCTAAAGCGGATGTCTGGAGTGGAGGATGCTTCTATTCGGAGGTTTGGAACTCGCGATTTCCACATCGCGAAGGCTTCGTCCCTCGCTCTCCTGAATTCCGCTCGAAAAGTGGGCGGAATCTTAGATTCGTCCCATGCAAACCCAATCGATGTCTTGGGAAGTCTTCGTGTAAGTTTGCTTGCCTCTTCAAACTTACTGTTCTGAAGCAGTTCTTCAACTGCAAGGACAGATGTTTGGAACGCTGAACTACAAGATGGTGGAAGCACCGGTCCAAGTTTTTGAAATGTGAATGCGACTAAGGCGATTGCTGTGAGCATATGATTACAAACTTATGGGTGTTTGATTCCTATTCAATAAACTCATCATCAGATGGTTTTTGCTTCAAATACGCTTCGATGAATCCATCTATGTCTCCATCGAGTACTCCTATGACGTTGCCAGTTTCATGCCCCGTTCGATGGTCTTTCACCAAGGTATAAGGCTGCATAACGTAACTACGAATTTGACGGCCCCAAGCCGCCGGGCCGCCCTCGCCCTTTAGAAGATTGATGCGGTCTTGAGATTGGGAACGTTCTAGTTCACTCAAACGTGCCAACAAAACAGCCATTGCGCTGGCACGGTTCTTGTGCTGGCTTCGCTCATTCTGACAATTGACGACGAGTCCAGTGGGCAGGTGAGTGATTCGAACTGCGCTTTCCGTCTTGTTGACGTGCTGACCACCCGCACCACCCGCACGAAGAGTTTCTACTTTCAGGTCGTCTGGGTCGATTTGTACTTCCGATTCTTCAATTTCTGGAAGCACTTCGACCTTTGCGAACGAAGTATGTCGCCTGGCTGCGGCATCGAACGGCGATATTCTAACTAAGCGATGGACGCCTTGCTCGGCCTTTAAGTATCCATAAGCATTCTCGCCGGAGATGAGCATTTGTACGGAGCGATATCCCGTTACGTCGCCAGGCGTCTCGCTAATGATTTCCATCTTGTACTTGTGCTCTTCGCACCAACGAGCATACATTCGATGGAGCATCAAAGCCCAATCGCAAGCCTCGGAGCCACCAGCACCGGCGTTAACTTCGAGAAGGGCATTACGCGAATCGTGCTCGCCGCTCAGGAGGATCTTGAGCTCAAAACTATCTAGATCATGCATGAACTGAATAGCTAAGAGGTCGGCTTCCGCCTCCATCTCGGAGTCTGTCTCCAGTCGCAACATCTCATACAGCTCGGCGACATCTCGCTCGGCCTTGTCTAGACGAAGAAATGGATCGGCAACACCTCGCAAACGCGACAGTTTTTGTAGCGTTTTGTTCGCGAAGTTTGGGTTCGACCAGAAATCTGGTTCGGAAGACCGTGCCTCTAGTTCGGTTATTTGGGTTTGGAGTTGAGGCAGGTCAAAGATGACCTCGGATAGCGTCCAGTCTCCCTCGAGCCTTGGACAGCGCTTCTTGCCGATCATAGTTCAGCATAGGGTGCATCATACCTCAGTTCCGTTACTCCGCGGAAATCCAACTCAATCTCGAGTGATCCATTACACCGCGCCCTTTTTACAACGCTGGCATGCAAGGTCTAAAAAGGCCCGTTGCCATCTCTAACTGGTATGGGCACCACCTAAGGAACGTTCCTCTTGATTACTCGAAGTTTAGTCTGCTAACACCAGGCGTCGTGGTTCCGATGGTTCATTTACTTTTAACCTTGTCAGCTTCTGATCTCGGCAACGATTAACAATATAAGCCCTGCTCGTCATTGATGGGCAGGGCTTATTTATGTATCGGGCTTTTCATTGGGTACAAAAACAAGTGCCAAGATGACCGACACGATAATCCAAGTCAAAGGGATCAGGTAGGTGAGGATCTGCGGATAGTCGGGTTTCGGTGCCTGCCGTGCCAACGAGGACAGGAAGGTCTGCTCTATTCGAAGATAGAGGAAGATGCCACTCGCCATTGATCCGCCAACAAAACCACATGCGCCCGCGAGGCCGAATCTCCTAGATGCCACTGTGCCTAAGATTGCAGCGGGCAACATTCCCACTAAGCTCGAAACCTCAAGGCGAGACAGCCTCTCGGAATCCTGAAACACAAGATAGGGCCACACGGTAAGGATGTAGCCTCCAATCGATGTGAATACAAACCCAGAACAGCCAAAGAGCATGACCGAATCCATGTCGGGCGCCCTCTTAACTGGGGAATCTAGTTTCTCGTCTGTTTGAAGCGGCTCAAAGGCCATGTCGAATAGCTTTCCTTATTTTCCAGCTGGGTGTTTACCGATGCCTTTCTGTCGCATGAGCTTTTCAATCTCATCAATTTCTCTGGGAGCTCCTGCTGAAAGGTTCTCGGGGCCCTTATCGGTGACTAAGATGTCGTCCTCAATCCGCACTCCAATGTTCCAATATTTGGGATCACATTTGCTTCCTTCACGAATGTAAATGCCAGGTTCGACTGTAAGTACATATCCAGGCTGTAGGGTGTTGTCTCCATGGGCATCGTGGACGTCCAAACCGATGTAGTGACTGATCCCATGAGGCAGATAAATCCTCGTTTCGGCAGGCGTTTTGATGATGCCGAGCTTCATGAGTCCTTCGGTAACAATCTTCTCGGCAACTCGCGAAGGGGCACTAAAGCTATTTCCTGCTTTGCATTCAGCGATGGCAGCGGTTTGAGCCGCCAACACTATTTTGTAGATTTCGCGCTGTGCGGGCGAGAACTTACCGTTTGCGGGAAACGAGCGGGTGACGTCAGCTGAGTACCCGTGATATTCGCCGGAGGCGTCCATGCAGATCATGTCTCCGTTCTGAATCTGCCTTCGGTCACTCTCGTAGTGAAGGATGCAGCTATTTGGACCAGAGCCAACGATGGAGTTGTAGCCAACGGACTCGCACCCGGTGCGAGTAAACAAATACTCTAGGATTCCTTGAAGTTCGAATTCCCGCATCCCGGGGCGAACGGATTTGAGCACTTCACGATGTCCCATCGTCGAACTGAGGGCTGCGTGGCGTAGCATCTCAATTTCCTCGGGTGACTTCCTCACCCTAAGCTTTGCTAGCATTTGCCCCGTGCTTCCATGAGGCTGCCTTTCAGGGACTGCGGTGTTCCATTCGGTGAACTTCTGAATGAGCCTCGCGACTGTGCCGGAAGGAAATGGAGGGATCGAAGGCATCCAAAGTCTCAATTTTTGAATGCTCTCAACAGATGAAAGCACAGCGGAGAAGTTGGTTGAAGTATTCGTTCGGACGCACTCTAGGCCCAATAGGGTCTTCGCATCTTTTGAACCCATGCGGTAGCCAAGCCAGGTTACGGACGTAGGATCGTTTTCGTTAACAAACAGAACCTCGGTAACTTTTGCCCCATTGACTTCAATGCCGTCAGGTGCAAGTAAAAGTGCGGCGTCGGGCTCTTCAAATCCGGTCAAATAGAGAAAATTTGAGTCCGGACGATATCGAAAGTCGCAATCGTTATTTCGATTACGTTCTGGGTTGGTAAAGAATAATGCAACACCGCCAGGGCCGAGTTGAGACTTCACCGCATCGCGGCGAGCTTTCAATTGGCTTACAGGAATCTTGTCATCTTCGAATACTGGATAGGACACCTCTTGGGCCGACACTAAAGCTGCCAGCGCTAGGAGTCCGGCAATGAGTGCGCGGCGCATAAGGTTCATTTCAACGTATACGATGTCCTTACCTTCTAAAGTGACCAGAAAGTTAATTATTCGATACCTGCATATTCGCAATATCGACTGTATAGGTTGTGCGCGGCCGGATAACACGAATGAGGAGACATGAAATGTGGGAATTCGAACGTGATGATCTTCTCGGCGAAGTTGGAAGCAGCGTCCAACTTTAGTCTCAAGTAGCGCCAATCGGCAGGTGGGAATTTTATGGGCATGTCCCTATCAAATGTCTCTACGTTGGACCATATCTTGACCCCGTGCTTGTTTCCTAGTTGAGCTACCCCTTCGAGAAAACGAGGCAACTCGTGATAGTGAATTTGCCCATCCTGAAAGGCGCAAATATCGAAAGCGCCGGGGGTTTCTGCAAAGATCCGCTCCCAGTGCTCCATGGACTCATCAAGCGACATGACGGATCCTCCCGAAAACTGCTTTGCTCCTTGAGGGAAAGGTGAGATGAGTACCGGCACATTCTTTGCTGACTTGCAATGCCCGCCGATATGGTTAAACAACTCTATGATGTGAGAGTCATTTCGAGACGTTTCATGGCATAAATACCATCCCTTAAACGATCCATGGTGACCGTATCGCTCCACAACTTCGTCGATAAACGATTTGTTGAGTTCAACCTCTTTCCACCAATTGCTTCGGTGCCAAAAGTGCCCCGAGTCATAAGTGCCTAGAAAGACGTTAATTCCGATTTCATCGGCAATGCTGAAAAACATTTCACCAAGGTCATCGTAAACGGGAAGCAAATCTGGGATGGATTGGGCAGCAAAGATACATTTGTTTTGGTAACCCGACCGGATAATGATTACCGTGTCGATTCCAATTTGCTTATAAAGCAAGAATTCCTTTCGCCAGTCTTTTGTGTTCCAGTTTTGAGAGGGGATGTCGTGAGTAATTTCATCAAGAAATGTCCCCGAGATTCTAGGCTCAATCGGCATGAACAGAGATTACTAGCATTGCCCCAAAACGGACACTGGGGGCAATGCTATTGCCGAGTTACGGAGCGATTGACTAAACGACTTAACGTTGCTTCCATGATCGGTGGTGTTTGGGCTGAAACGGTATACACAAGTGCTTCTCGGTAGACCCGTTGGGCTGGATGATGAATGGAGTTGGCTGCTCCGCTTGAAGAAGTTATTGCCGCATGCGCGCATCGAACGGCGAAATCAATCGCCCACGCCCTAACTTGCAGGCGCTCGGGTGTCGTCGACTCGTCGGTTGATCTTTGAGCTTGGGCCGTTGACATCTTCAATTCTGCCAACTCTTTTTCTAACTGCTCGACTGCGTCCAGCAAAAAGCTAAAAGGCTTTTTATCCGCATTTTCACGAACGATGTCGATACCTGCCATTGCGCAGCCAATCGCGAAGTGACCTTGGAGAGCAATGTTGATCATGTCGCTGTTCTGAATCCAATGGGCCGGCTTAATGAATGCGACTTTGGAATCTTGTACCAGGTAATTGTTGAATTCTGCAGTTACGGTCATTGCCGTACCCATAGCAGCCAATTCCATCGGAGGTGAGATTCTTACGGAACCGGTTATCGGACTCATCTCATCGTTTATCCCTGACGGGAGGACGGACTCTTGATGCATTTCGACCAGTGGAACGATTGCGAACAAGGCTTGGCCATCTGGCAATGAAGCGCCAATAAGGAACTCTGGGAAAAAAGTCCAACCCGTTATCCAAGGAACGTGGCCCGTCAACCTGAATCCACCTGATACGGGCTCGGCTCGCATAATGGGCTTACCGGATCTTCTCAACTGGCTGAAGCCGATTCCCACTAGCCTCTCGCCACTTGCCATTTTGGGCAAGTACTCCCGTTTGAGAGCTTCATTTTCTCCGTTTGCAATCATCGAAACCGCACTTTGATGTTGAGTCGTTAGGAACGCCAAAGTTCCAGATGCGCGGGCAACCTCCTCTTGGAAGATACGGAAGAGTATTTCCGACATCTCTGGGCCACCAAAGCGCTCGGGTCGCTTCAGGGCCAGCAAGTTCAATTCGCCCATGCGGTCAACCATTCGATGCAAAGTTGCAGAGTCGCGATCGATCTGTTCTGCTGCTGGAGCAACTTCATCCCTGAGGAAACGCTTGGCTTCTTCGAGCGCTTCAACTTCTCGGCTCATGGCCTATTCTACGTGGCTAGACCTATAGCTTGGCCATGAATTGGATTGCATTATCTAAGCATTTTCACCAGAGGTCTGAATTCGATTAAATCCTTAACCTTCAATCACCAATTTTGAAAAATCCCCCGCCAGAAGCAACTGTTGCGCAGTGGCCTGCATAAGGCTCAACCGAGCGTATCGAACTTCAACTTGCTCCGCCATGACCATCGTGCTTTCAAAGAATCGATTGATCGGTGCAGTCAAAGTCTGCAGGCATTCCACAATCTTATCGCAATCTTCATCCTGGACAGCTTTGACAAGGATTGATGCATTTCTAGTTAGCGCTTCAAAGAGTGACACTCCCTCAGCGGAATCTAGATTTCCCTGTTGGATGCTGTCGAGCGGATGGGTCGTGTCAAATTCAAAGTTCTTTTTAACGGCTGCAGCAACGATGTTGAGGGGTCGAGTGGCAGTCTGGACGAAGCTGACATCAGCGCCCAATCTACTTACGCATTCGCATCGGACTTTTACTTTTCTTGGAGATAAAGCGATGCATTCCTTATCTGCAACGAGCGCAGCTTCCAAAATATCATGACGAACATCAGCCAACATGGACGTGTAGCGAGCTGAAAGCACAGTCACGAACGACTTAAGGGCGGCCTGTTCGTTCAGTTCGATTCCCTGTTCTTGATAGGATTTCAGCGCAAATTGGAAGAACGGCTCGTAGGATGGAATTGAGCTTGGCCACATCCAAGCCGCCTCGATTAAAATCGTTGCCGCACGCCTTAGTCCATAAGGGTCAGACGAACCAGAGGGCTCCTGTCCGATTCCCAGGTATCCCGCCAACTTATCAAGTTGATCGGCCATCGATAGCCGGATCGAGGCTCGCTCACCCGAACAATCGCCAGGATCTTCGTTTTTGCTAATGTCGTATTGCGTTTCAATCGCCCATGCAATAGATCCAAAGACACCCTCCCGTCGGGCGTATGCCCCGCCAATGACTCCCTGAAGTGAAGAAAGCTCGCTGACAAGACCCGTGCTCAAGTCTGCTTTTGCATACAATCCTGCTTTCCTGGCAAATTCAAGCTCACGGCCAATCGCCCCCGTCTCAAGCGCTAAATACTCAGACAGCTTGGAGAGTCGATCCGCCCGCTTTCGAACGGAACCAAGCTTTTCTTGAAAAAGGATGCCTTCGGTTTTTTCAAGGAAGTAATCCAGATTGTGTTTAGAATCCTCGTCGTAAAAGAACTTTGCATCATTGAACCGAGCGTTGAGGACCCATTCCGCTCCACGACGAACTGTTTCGTCTTCTCCTGAATTGCGGATGAAAATAAACTTGTTGGTTAGCTTTCCGCTCTGGTCCTTTATGGGGAACATCTTTTCATGCTTTGCCATAGCTGTGACAAGCACTGGCACAGGCAAAGCCATATACTCGCTGCGAAATTCACCGAGGATTGGGGTTGGCCACTCCGTCAGATAAACATTTTCTTCAATCAAAGCTTCGGTCAGGTCTGGAATGTCAGACGAAAGTTGGGTCGCTTGTTCGATAATGCGGTGCCGTCGAATCTCAGCATCAGGCTCAACCTTTCGGTCTCGTAAACTGCCAAGAAGCGACACGAGGTTCCGTGCTTCAAAGGTCTCAGGAGAATAGAACCTGTGCCCCGCACTAAGGCAACCACTAATTACTCCCTCAATCTCAAAGGGAACGACTTCTTCGTTAAAGCAAGCAAGCAACCGCCTAATAGGTCGAGCGAACCGCATGCGCGAACTGCCCCACCTCATCGTTTTGTCAAAATTCATCGATCGGATGGCTTTAGGTAGGATTTCGGCAAGGATTGAAATCGTTTCTCGGCCGACTATCGGTTTAGAAACCCAAACATATTGATCATCCTTTCGCAATGCTTCTGGACTAACACCTTGCCCTTTACAAAACCCGAGCAAGGCTTGTGTGGGTTTGCCGTCAGCGTCATAGGCACCCTTCAAGCCAGGGCCCCGCACTTCCTTAATCGAATCCGCTTGGCGGTCGCTAAGGTCAGGGAAGGAGACAATGAGTCGCCTTGGCGTACCGTAGACGATTCCGGCAGAGTTAAGGACGCCAGCATCTCCTAGAAGAGAACTGACGTTTTCGAGTAGATCTTGACTTGCGCGTCGGACAAAGGAAGCTGGTAACTCCTCGCATCCGACCTCTAGCAGTAGCTCCGGCATAGAATAGGAGGATACCGCCTAAGCTTGCTTAAGCCTTAAGGTTCCTGGATGAGAAGTGACTTGCCGGCATAGACTTCGGCTGCCTTCCAGCAGGCTGACAAATGGCCTTGCTCAACTTGCTGCAGCGAAGGAGCTTGGGAGCACTTTTCAAAGCATAGGGCACACCGGGGAGCAAATGTGCATCCAACGGGCAAATTTGCGAAGTCAGGAGGGTAGCCACCGATAGCTTCCAGCCTGTCTCGGTTTGCTCTTGGCATCGCATTGAGCAGGGCTCGAGTGTAAGGCATAGCAGCATGTTTTAGTACCTTGGCAGCTGGTCCTGATTCGACAATCTGTCCGCCGTAGAAAACGGCTATTCGTTGAGAGATCGATGCAATGGCTCCAATATCGTGCGAGATCAGCATGACTGCTGTTCCCTCCGTCTTCTGTAAGTCACGAATAAGTCGAAGAATTTGCGCTTGCGTTGTGACATCGAGCGCGGTTGTCGGTTCGTCGGCAATGAGGACGTCGGGCTTGCATGCAAAGGCTGTGGCAATGACCACCCGTTGACGTTGGCCACCGCTCATCTGGTGGGGATATTTCCGCGCCGCCCCTTCTGGATCAGGAACTCCTACCTTGGACAGCATTTCGATCGCTTTTGCCCAAGCCTGTGATTTGTTCATGCCTTGGTGGAGTCGAAAGGCTTCACCAATTTGGTCTCCGATTCGCATCATTGGGTTCAGGCTAGTAAAGGGGTCCTGCATCACGAGAGCGATCTTGTCGCCACGGATTTCACGCATCTCCCTTTCCTTGAGACCAACCAGTTCCTTGCCAGCGAGTTTTATGGATCCACCGGAAATGCGACCTGGTGACTGAAGCATGCCCATCACTGCAAATCCGGTCATAGACTTTCCGCAGCCAGATTCGCCAACAACGCCTAAAGTCTCACCTGCCTCCAGATCGAAGGAGACGCCACGCAAAATTCGGACGTCACCAAAGGAGACTTCAAGGTCGCGGACTTCTAGAACAGCCATGGAAGATATAAGGTTACCGGTTTGCGCGAAATTCTATGAGACCCACTTTAGGTAACGATTACGGCGATATCTGGCGCATTGGGGCTCCGAATGAGCTTATAGTCCTTGCGTCGGAGTAATTTGCGAGTGATACTGAGTCTAACGGGCTTCTCCTCGCTAAGATTCCACCTGCAACCCATGAACCCTGATATAATCGCCCCCATGCCTAAGAAGATCCGCGTTGTTGTTGCGGACGATGAGGCCTCTTACCGCAAGGCGCTCGAGAAGACACTTGCGCTCATGGCGGATTGTGAGGTCATTGCCGTTTGCAAGGATGGTCAGGAGGCGCTAGACGCCTGTCTTTCTGATCCTCCCGATGTTCTGCTTACAGATATCAATATGCCTCGGCTAAGTGGTATCGAGTTAACGCGAAAGCTCCTCAAGAAGGAGAAGCTTCTGAAAATCGTTATTCTGACCGTTAAAGAAGATGACGATACTGTCTATGAAGCTTTTCGTGCTGGGGCTTTGGGTTATCTCCTAAAGACGTCAACACCACAGGATGTAATCGAAAGTATCCGGCTAGCTGATAAAGGCGAAGCAAAGATCACTCCGAGAATCGCTACGAAGGTCCTGGAAGACTTCCGAAGAATCAAAGAGGAAGACGAGATAGACGATTCCGAGATGTTCATCTTGAGTGAACGAGAGCATGAGATCCTTGATCTCGTAGCCATGGGTTTGCGAAACAAGGAGATTGCGTCAAGACTCTGCATTGCAGAAAAGACCGTCAAGAACCATGTAAGTAACATCCTAAAGGCTCTGCAGGTTAACAGCCGAACGGAGGCAGCGATGAAGGCAGTGAAGTCGCGTCTCGTTGAAAAGAGCTGAAATGTCGAGTACCCCTCCACCACGCATGTCTGCGCCATTGGAGGGGCCCCCTGGAGTATCTAAACGCAAGACTCCAGTTGGACTGATCGTAGCAGTTGGAATCGGAGCTACGTGCCTATTTGGTATTCCGATTTTGGCAGCGTTGTTATTTCCGGTTTTTGCTCAGGCGAGAAGAGCGGCCCAGAGCACTCGGTGCATGCTCAATCTTCGCCAATTGGGAACGAGCATCTCGCTCTACGCGGCAGACAGTGACGGGACTTTGCCGAAAGCAGATCGTTGGATGGATGATCTTGCCAAAGTAGGAGTACGCAAACGGTTTCTGCGATGTCCTTCCATTCCTGCGATCGGTGGATCGCAATTCGGCTACGCTTTCAACGAGGCGCTATCCGCCAAAAAGCTTGTAAGCCTTAAAGGAAATCCTCCTGTCATCTTCGATTCTAACCTTCTTGGGAAGAACGCAGCTTCGAGCCTTGACACAGTTCCGTCGCCAGGGCGGCACTCACGCGGCAAAGATCAAGGCAATCACATCCTTCATATGGACGGATCGGTCGAGACACAGATTAGGCCCTAGCTACCTGCCGGGTAGTCCTTTTTACGCTGTTTCGTAAAATGCCACCATGGTTCAGGCGGGCCGCCGTTTGCGAACGACACGATTGATATGAATGTGTCGAGTACACATGGGTCCTGGCGTGAATGAGTGACTTCGCAAAGCCGGTCATACATTGCTTTTGGATCTTCGCCCTTAAGGTCGGCAGTATCACGATAGCCCAGCATGTACAGATCGGCCGCACAAGCTGGACCAATGTTTGGAAGAGTCCGCAATCGCTTTAGGACGGCCTTTTGATCTGGATCACTCATGCGGATTTGATTCGGTCACGAGCATTCTTGAAAGCCCGAATGGCGAAAGAAAGGTCCTCCTGGGAATGCGCTGCAGATGGCATCGTACGAATGCGTGCCTTTCCTCGCGCTACGGTTGGGTAAGCAATAGATATCGCGTAGACTCCTTCGTCCCACAAAGCGCGTTCCATGGACTGTGCTTCTCCCTCGTCTCCAACGTAAACGGGTGTAATGGGCGTTTCACTTCCCATGGTGTCGAAGCCTTCGTCGGCAAGTGCCTTTTTCCACCATCTGGTATTTTCCCATAGCCGATTCATGGGTTCCGGATCGGTTTCCATAATGTCAAGTGCGGCTATGAGCGCGGCAGCTACCATCGGAGGATGAGCAGTACTGAAGAGGTAGGGACGCCCACGATTGATGAGCCAGTCCTTCAACAGGGCTGAGCCTGCAATATAGCCGCCAACAACACCTAGAGCCTTGCTCAGGGTCCCCAATTGAATATCAACCCGCCCATAGAGATTGAAGTGTGAGGTTGAACCCGCGCCATTCTTGCCTAGAACTCCACTAGCATGAGCATCATCGACCATCACAAAAGCGTTGTACTGTTCAGCCAGTGCCACGATGTCTGGAAGTGGTGCGATGTCGCCGTCCATGCTGAAAACGCCGTCCGTTATGATCATGCGTTTCTGAAAGGACTGAGTTCCTTGAAGGATTTTTTCAAGCGCCTCCATATCTTTGTGGGGATAAACATAGCCGTCAGACTTCTTGTACTTAGCTGCGCCTAACCGAACTCCATCGATGATGGATGCGTGATTTAACTCGTCGCTAATAATCACGTCCTTGTCGGTCACAACAGCTGGAATCGTGCCGGAGTTTGCTGTGAACCCACTTGTGAACACCAAGCATGCTTCTGTGTGCTTAAACTTTGCAAGTCGCTGCTCAAGTTCGTCGTGGATTGACATAGTTCCGCCAATCCATCTCACCGCCCCAGCACCAACACCCCAGTCTTCGATTGCCTTCAGCGCTGCTTCTTTGAGCTTAGGATGGTTCGCTAGGCCCAAATAGTTGTTGCTGGCAAGATTGACAACTTCCTTGCCGTTCATGTGAACGCGTCCTCCGGCAGGTGACTCGAGAATCTTTGGGATCTTGTAAAGGTTTTGGTCCTTTAGAGACTGGAGTTGATCTCCAAACCAGGACTGAAGCTGTGCATTCATTTCGCTATTTTACGGTGGAGAAGCTTTCCCCTGCTTGCCCCGTCAAAACTCACCTAAAAGGTTAAGGGTATGGGTCGGTTAGCTGGAAAACGACCAAGACACTTTAGAGTTTTTCGCGCAAAGAATTCACCAACGGTTGCCCCAATTGCAATGAGTACGAACATGATGGTCTGCACGGTCTTAGCATCGTGAATGAAGGTGCGAACGAGGGTGAGCCACATGAACCCATACGCCGCCGCGGTGCCCAGGCCGACACACACAACTCTGAGAAGAAACACTCTACGCTTTAGTCTGCCAGTAAGTCCTGGCATTGATAATCGGCAGAAGGAGCAAAGTACGTAACAAACCACGACGGACACCCGGAAATGCTACCTAGGACAGGGTGGTCTCTGGGGTCTCCTTAGCAGAATCAAAGCCAGGTAGCGATTAGGTACGCTCCCCAATATGCTTCGTCCGACCTTAAAGTCACCGGGTTCCATCCTGAGAAAGATGATGGAATCGGATACGGTTGTCATGCCCGGAGTCTTTAATGCAATTAGTGCAGTCTCGGCTCACAAGGCTGGTGCTAGCGCACTTTATCTCAGTGGGGCAGGCATCACTAACGCTAATCTGGGAGTTCCGGACATTGCCTTAGCCACGCTGACTGAGTTTGCACAGCAGGCATCCTACGTCACGCAAGTTGCCCCAGTACCAGTGCTCTCCGACGCTGATACAGGTTTTGGAGAATCCTTGAACGTTGCGAGGACGATTTTTGAGATGGAACGGGCTGGCTTGGCAGGGGTCCACCTTGAGGATCAAGTCAATCCTAAACGATGTGGTCATTTGGATGGCAAAACATGCATCGAGCCGGAGGAAATGGCACGAAAGATCCTGGCGGCAGTCGATAGCAAGCGGGACCCGAGCTTTTTAATTGTGGCTAGGACCGATGCGAGGGGCGTTGAAGGACTAGAGCGAGCCATCGAACGGGCAAAACTCTATCAAGACCATGGAGCGGACGCCATTTTTCCAGAGGGCCTGTGTTCTGAGGCAGAATTTGAAGCTTTTCGCCGCGCAATAAGCGTCCCGCTACTCGGCAACATGACGGAGTTTGGAAAGACACCTATTCTGCCCGTAAGCCGATTCAGGGACCTGGGTTATCAGATGGTTATTTTCCCAATGACCGCTTTTCGCGTCATGCTGAAGGCATTGGATGAAACCTATTCGGAATTGCTCGAAACGGGCACTCAAGCTGGATTTATGGACAAGATGCGAACGCGTAGTGAACTCTACGACCGAATCGATTATGCAGACTATGACGCCCTAGATCGAGATTGGAACAATGGAATCGTCCACAAGTCGTAAAAAGAAGGGTTTGGTTCTTCATTTTTTTGTCGCAAAACAGTAGCAGGTTGCCTCCTTTTATGTTGTTTTTAGGCTGAGTTCGCTTCATTAGCCATGGCTTGTTGATTTGTAACGTAAAAGTCGTTCACAGATTCTCAACGATTGTGCATAGTGGCGGGGGTAGAATCCGACTCCGTAAAGATTCGAAGAGGAACACGAATGAGCGGCATCGCGTCGAAGTATCCCAATTACAGTCCCGGGCTCGAAGGAGTCCCCGCCGGAATTACCGCCATCAGCGAGATCGATAGCGATCGAAGCAGTCTCCAATATCGGGGATATGATGTGCACGACTTGGCCGAATATGGCAGTTATGAAGAAACGGCCTATCTGCTCATCCACGGCAAATTGCCTACATCCGAGGAACTTGCCGCCTTTAACCAAAGGTTAGGCGCCGAAAGGGAAGTTCCTGAAGGTGTTTACACCGCGCTCCAAGCCCTACCAAAGGATTTCAATCCGATGGACTCCATTCGGACTGCCTTTTCTGTGCTCGCGGCGTTCGATCCCGACTACCTTGCCGATACTCAAGACAAGGAAGCAAACATACGGAAGGCTGAGCGAATCATTGCAAAAGCTGGCACGATGGTCGGAAACGGTCACCGGATTCGTTTGGGCCTAAAGCCATTGGCTCCTCGACCCGAATACAGTACGGCGGCCAATTTCCTTTACTTGATGACAGGTGAAGATCCTAACCCCGCAACCGTCAAGACCTTGGATGCCTCGATGACGTTGTATGCGGAGCACGGATTCAATGCCTCGACTTTTGCCTGCCGGGTGACGGTTAGTACACTTAGCGATCTCTACAGCGGTATTTGCTCAGGTATCGGAACGCTTCGAGGACCACTGCATGGTGGGGCCAATGAAGAAGCAATGAGGATGATCCTCGAAATTGGTGAGCCAGAGAACGCTGAGGCATGGATAAGAGATGCTCTCGTCAAAAAGAAGAAAATCATGGGGTTTGGTCACCGTGAGTACAAGAAGGGTGACAGCCGAGCATTCTATATGTTCAAAGTCGCTGACGATTTGGGAATTGAGAAAGGCAATACCAAGTACACGGAGATCTCAAATATCCTTCAGCGAGTGATGGTAACCGAAAAAGGTATCCATCCTAACGTTGATTTCCCGGCGGCTTATGCTTACTATTTGTTGGGAATTCCCATCGACCTTTACACTCCGATTTTTGTCGTTGCCAGAGTTGCGGGCTATTGTGCGCATGGCATCGAGCAACTTGAGCACAACCGGTTGATTCGCCCGAAGGCCATTTTTGAAGGCGCGTCAAACCTCAAATACATCCCGATCTCCGAGCGATAGCTTTTCGCGAGGGAAAGCCAAGGCCGCCTCAACGACGAGGCGGCCTTTTTCATATGTCATAGTGTGTGGGGTCAAGTAGGCCTTTCGTCCGAACAATTTTCCCGCAGAAAATTCTATAAATGCATTTCGCACGTATGCAGAGGGAGATGCGTCCTTTACAATAGTAAGTCGCACTCTGATTCATGAACAGCCCGCCCAGCACGCTAGGCCAGTACCAGATTATCAGGGAAATTGCGCGTTCGAATGACATTGTCTACGAAGCGTACGATCCCCTGATGAATCGCCGGGTCGCCATCAAAGAATTGGCGATGCCCCAAGGTGCATCCGAGCCGCAGCAGGTAGAGCGAATCAACAGGTTCAAACGTGAGGCTCAGGCCGCGGGCACCCTGAACCATCCCAACATCATGACGGTGTTCTCCTTTGCGGAGGACGCTGGTCGCACGTTTATGGCGATGGAGTACCTGGACGGGTGCACATTGCGAAACGAATTGGATACCAAGGGTGCACTACCAACGGAGCGAGCCATTGAGATCGTTAAGCAGGTGCTTGAAGGTCTTTCTCATGCTCACTCGAAAGGCGTTATTCATAGGGATATCAAGCCCGATAACATTCAGCTCCTTTCAAACGGCACCGTAAAGATCACAGACTTTGGAATTGCTCGCTTGACTTTCCAACCAAACCTTACGATGGATGGACAGGTGTTTGGTACCCCCAGCTACATGTCTCCTGAGCAGGTCGTTGGAAGAGACATTGACGCTAGAAGCGATTTGTTTAGCGTTGGAGTCGTGCTTTACGAGTTGATAACGGGGCAAAAACCATTTGCCGGCGACAGTGTCGTATCGATCACTTACGCAATCATGAACGCAGAGCCCGTTCATCCTCAGCAAGCCAACTTTGCGATGTGGCAGGTCTTGTCTCGGGCGCTAGATAAGAGTCCGCAGCTTCGATACGCAAGTGCTGAGGACATGATCCAGGCGCTTAACGATGCGGTTGCGTCGTCAAAGACGGGAGCGATGGCAGCTATACCTCCCCCTCAGACGGGTGCGTATGGGGTTAACCCTTATATGTCTCCGCCTCCTTCGCCTGTTGCTGCGCCGCCACCTATCTACGCCTATAATCCTTATCAGGCTCAGCCTTATATGCCTCAAGGGGCTTCTCCCTATCAGACGAATCCTTATCAGGTTGGCAATCCTTACCAAGCTGGGGCAAGCATGCTTCCGCCAGCAGCGATTCCGATTTATTACCCGCCTCCTCCTCGACAGCCTCTGTTGAAGCCTGAAACGGCATCGTTCCTCAAGCGCGTGTTTATGACATTCGTAATTGTAGGCACCCTATTTCTGCTTCTCCTTGTGGGAATACAGGCTTTGTTTAATGGGATAAGCAATGCGAACCAGGAAGGTGTTGACAGCAAAATCACGGCTCAACTAGCAAATTTGCCCCCTAACATGCCCGTGTCCGAGAAGATTCAAAAGTACCAAGACGAACTAGGCAAGAAACAACTTGCGGCTGGAGTTCAGGCAGAGTTGCGACATCGTTTGGCCGCACTTTATGAGCAAGAGGGGAATGCCGCCCTGGGTCGTGCCGATAGCCGAAGCGCTGAATACTATTTCACCCAAGGGTCAGACCTTGATCCTAGGAATGCCGCACTTTGGAGCGACAAAGCAAAGGTTTTGGCTAGCCAACTCGGCATGAACCTGGATCCCGTATCCCGAGGGCAGTTATTAATGGCGGCCGGAGGAGCATGGGAGAAAGCAGCCAGACTCGAAACGGATTCGGTAAAAAGCATGCAGTATGGCAAGGGAGCAGTTGAGGCCTATCTGACCTTTGCCCAGTCCACACTCGAATCTGGAGACAGGGAAAAAATCCGAAGTGCCCGCGAGTTGCTTTACAATTCTCGCGAGCTGGTCTCTTCTGATAAAGACCTTCAAACCAATATTACAGACATGCTCGCGAAGCTAAGCTAAGCTAGGCCTCGAGTGAGTCCACCATCGACCAAAAGATTGGTTCCTGTTATATAGCTCGCCTTATCACTGCACAGGAATGTCACTGCGGCTGCGATTTCATCAGGCGTAGCCAATCGCTTCATCGGTATTTCCGCTGCCTGCAATTCCAGCGCCTCGTCTTGGGAGATCCCTTCACGAGTAGCTCTTATTTCTGCCAGATGCCTTTGACGGTCTGTTAACGTATGTCCGGGCAGGACGCTATTCACCGTTATGCCGGCAGCAGCATATTCCAGTGCCTGAAGACGCGTAAGCGCCATGATTCCCGCCCTCAGAGTAGAGGAAATGGGTAGAAGTCGGTTCGGTTCTTTGGCAACCAGAGAAGTAATGTGGACGATTCTTCCCCAATTTGATTCCTTCATCAAGGGTTGTACTTCACGCACAAGTCGAACGATATTCATGAGAGTGCTGTTGAATCCGTCCTCCCACTGTTGATCGGTAATTTCATCCAAGGATCCAGCAGCGGGTCCCCCTGTATTGGTGACAAGAATATCGACGCCTCCTAAGTCTTGGACGGTTTGTTCAATCCACCAAGTAAGGTCTTCGCCGTTAGAAACATCAACTACATAAGACCTAGTCTCTTCACCAATCTGAGCGGCGGCAGCCTCTAGGGTCACTTCATTCCTGCCGCAAATCGAGACTTTGCAACCTTCGAGTGTTAGTTGTCGGGCAATTGCGAATCCAATACCCTTGGTCGATGCCGCCACCATAGCCACTTTTCCTGTCAGTCCCAAATCCATATTTCATTATGGGTGCATTCAAAGTGGATCAATCAATACCCAATTTGGAGTAAAAATCTGAGGACCAAACTAAACCTACTTTAGGTAGCGATCACGAGCTGGCCCCAAAATAGCACTTTGTCATCGTTTTGTCCTCAAATAGACCCGAAGCTGTCATCCATCGTGATGGATGCCTTACACTTTTCAGCTTGATCCTAGCTACAATGAAGGTGCCTAAGGTGATTGGTTCATAAACCTCAATGCAGGCTGAAGTGGAGATTGCAAGCGACCTGATAAGTGTCGTACTTTTCAAATAAGTCAGAGAAACCGGATGCCTTCAAATCGTCAGAAGACCCGCCTGTTGATAAGCTTTGCTTACGTCTTGGGCTGTTTTTCGCTTTTGGCGGTTGCACTAGTTACATTTAACAGTTCAAATAGATTTGTTAAAAGTGCTTCCCGGTTTGAGACTGAATCAAAGCATATTCAATTGGTGAGCGATACCGAGGGTGTCTTGACCAGAGCCGAATCGGATGCTTCAAACTATATCCTTACGAGTAAACCCGACTCCCTCGATAGCTACAACACTGATTCCATCAATTTTTTGATGTGCATTAGGCAGTTGAGAGAGGCGACAAAGAATTCCCCAAAGCTCGATAAAACCGTTGACAACGTTGAGTCCATAGGGACGAAAAAATTCTCTGAAATGCACCAAGTGATCAACGCATTCCAATCTGATGGAATCCGTTCAGCCACTAGCGCAATGAAAGCTGGTCAAAACGTTCACTTGATGGAAGCGGTTCGGAATGAGCTTAAAACCTTACGTAGAGAGCTAGAAAGCCGCCTGACTGAAGTCGCCGTAGAGAATGAAGCTAACCGAGGTGCTTCACAAATATGGCTGATCGGTGGATTGGTCATCGCTATTTTGGCGGTGGTAGGCGCAGCCCTTCTCCTTATGCGCGACATCACAACGAGGCTGGAGATCGAGGAAAGTCTTCAGCGGTCTATCGCGCTGCAGACGGCCATATTTGACTCGGTTGGAAGCGCGATTATTGCGACCGACGCTCAGGGCACCATCACCGTATTTAATCGAGTTGCGGAACAATGGCTTGGCTACTCCGCAGGGGAAATCGTCGGTACCTTCACTCCCGCGCGATTCCATGACGATGAAGAAGTAGCTTCTCGATCCAAAGTATTGACCAAAGAGCTTGGTTACAGGATCGCCCCAAGTTTCGAAACCTTCGTAGCGAAAACGAGGAATGGTGCAGCGGATTCCAACGAATGGACTTATGTCTGCAAGGATGGTAGCCGGTTCCCGGTAATGCTTACCATCAGTCAAGTAAAGAACCAGTCAGGCGAACTTGTGGGTTTTGTCGGCTTGGCGAGTGACCTAACCGAACAAAAGAAAACGCAATCCAT
This sequence comes from Fimbriimonadales bacterium, assembly GCA_038207365.1. GTDB lineage: Bacteria > Armatimonadota > Fimbriimonadia > Fimbriimonadales > Fimbriimonadaceae > Fimbriimonas. The sequence continues at coordinate 111,981 of JBBQZV010000008.1, forward strand.
CCTGGCGACCTATGTTGCAGAAATTGAAGCCGCAAACCAACTCGCCTATCAACAGAATCGAGAATTGAAGCGAACCGCCGATGAGCTTAAAGAATCACGCGACTCCGCGGTAGCGGCTACCCGGATGAAATCGGAATTTTTGGCAAATATGAGCCACGAGATCCGGACGCCGATGAATGGCGTCATTGGTATGGCGCACCTGTTGTTGAATACCCCGCTTACAGAAAAGCAACAAGGATATGCTCGAACCGTTCGTGAGAGTGCAGAAAACCTGCTTGCGATTCTGAACGATATTCTCGACTTATCCAAGATGGAAGCCGGGAAAATGACGCTGGAGAGCTTCCCGTTTGATCTTCGCATGATGATCGAAGACCTCTGCGACATCATGGCTCCCACGGCGCACTCAAAGGGACTCGAAATGCATTGCCTTATTCCCCCTGGTGCGACAGCCAGAGTGATTGGGGATCCAGGCCGGTTGCGTCAGATCCTTACGAACCTGATGGGGAATGCCATCAAGTTTACGGAGCACGGCGAAGTATCCATTGCGATCAAGGTGCTAAAGGAGAATCAGAAGCGGGTCACCTACCGGATCGTGGTTGCTGACACGGGTATCGGTATCGATCCTGAGCGTCAGATGAAGATTTTCGATAGCTTCACTCAGGCCGATGGAACAACAACTCGTAAGTTCGGTGGAACGGGACTCGGCTTAACGATCAGTAAGCAGCTTGCCGAATTGATGGGTGGTGAAATCGGTGTCACCAGTAAGCGCGGAGAAGGCAGTGAATTTTGGCTTGAAGTTGCTTTCCAGAAGCAAGCAACACCCAGGCTAGAGCCGGAACGCGTGTTGCAGGACCTGGGTTCTATCCGCGTACTCGTAGCAGACGACAATGCCACCAATCGCTTTATCCTCCGGGAGATGCTGGAGTCTTGGAATTGTAGGGTCGAAGAGGCTGCCAACGGATCGGAAGCCCTAAGTGCAATTACCCTTAGCGGTAAGGATCCATTTGTGTCCGTCATCATGGACCTTCACATGCCGGGAATGGACGGTTTGCAAGCCGCTAAAACGATAAAACGAGACGTTCGGTACAAAGACCTCCCGCTTATACTCCTTTCCTCTTCCGGGTTCGTTCCGCAGGACATCGAATCGGCAACCTTGTACTCGGCAGTACTTTCAAAACCTGTGCGCAGTGGGCCGCTATTCAATGCCCTTTCCAACGTCACGGGAATAGTGGGCACCTCTGAGTCGGCCCCCCCGCCGCCAGAACTCATCGATAACGCTGGACCCATTCTGAAGGGTGTTCACATCTTGGTAGTTGAGGATAATCCCGTAAATCAGATGGTCGTTACGGAGCTCTTAAATATCTGGGGGTGCAAGGTTACTGCGGCTCAGAATGGCTTGATGGCGGTTGAAGCTACGGCGAAAGAGCGATTCGATGCCATCCTCATGGACGTTCAAATGCCCGTGATGGACGGTTTCGAAGCGACGGCGGCCATTCGCGCCCAAGAAGAGATTAGCAATTCGAGAACAGACATCATCGCCATGACTGCAAACGCGATGACCGGAGATCGAGAGCGTTGCCTTAGGGCAGGAATGGACAGCTATTTGTCAAAACCGCTGCAACCAGCCCTTCTGCTGGAAAAACTAGCTGCCGTAACCGGCCGAAACGTTGTCAGCCAGCCAGTTGCTTCATCCAATACGTCTAGTCGCGAATCCTCATTCGACTTAAAGCGTCTGGATGAGTCGTGCAGCGGAAGCGATTCACTGAAGCTAAAGGTGTTGGAAAGGTATCTGGCAACGTCAACCGAATACGTCAAACAAGTCCAAGAAGCCGTCGAGCAGCAAGATAGCAAGATGGTGAAATCCTCTGCGCATGCGCTTAAAGGAAGTAGCGTAACAATCGGTGCCAACGTGGTAGGGAATCTTTGCCAGGACCTCGAAACGACCTCACTAAGCGACCCTCTCGATCCGATTGCTCAGGTACTCGCGAATTCTCTACAGGCTGAAATGGTTCAATTGCATGTCGACCTAAACCAGTATATGTTGGAATTGAAGAAGGCAATGGCATGAGAATTCTGGTTGCCGACGATGACGTATTGTCGGCGGAAATCCTTATCGAAAGTTTGAGGAGCATGTCTCACGATGTCGTGTTTGCCAGCAACGGCGCCGAGGCATGGTCGCTCCTTCAGAAAGAGCCGTTTCGACTGGTCATTCTGGACTGGATGATGCCCGAAATGGATGGTATGGAAGTCTGCCGTAGCATCCGCGCCATGCAGGCAAACAGCTATACGTTTATCATTTTGCTCACGGGTAGAACCGACCGAAAGGACCGATTGGAGGCCCTGGAAGGTGGGGCCGACGATTTCCTAACGAAGCCCTTGGACAAAGGTGAACTCGTAGCTCGGCTGAACGTTGCCAATCGAATTCTCGAGACAGAGGAGGCAGTTCGCCGCACGAATAGTGAGCTTCAGCAAGCGCGTCAAAAGGAGATCGAAATGGGCGCCGCGATCCAAAAGCGACTGCTCTATACTCCTCCTCCAAGGACGACCAACGCCATTGAAACGGCCAGCTTAAGCATCCCATCTCAGCAAGTTGATGGGGACTTCTGTGACTTCTTTACTCACGGGGACGACCTTGTAGATGTATTTGTTGGTGACGTCATGGGGAAGGGTGTGCCGGCCGCGATGGTTGGCGCAGGCGTAAAGTCCGGACTTCAACGATGCATGATCTCTTTGTTAACCAAAACTGTGGATCCTGGCTTGCCCGATCCCGATCAACTCATTCAAAGCCTTGACGCTTTGGTTTGCGCTGAACTTATCGATTTAGGGACGTTCCTAACCCTTTGTTATGCCCGGTTCGATTCTTCGACGGATGTGATGACCTACGTCAACTGTGGTCACCCAAAAATCATATTGTGGGAATCAGTCACAGGCTCGTGTCACTTGCAAGATACGACTAATGTTCCTCTGGGCTTTTCTGAAACAGAGTCTTATCAACAACACTTCGCCAAGCTTCACCCTGGGGACCTCTTACTGTTCTATTCCGATGGCGTGACTGACCTAAAGCTGCCTGATGGCAAAAGGTTAGGCATGAATCGCTTCGCGGAATGGGTGGAGAGCCGAGCTCACCTTCCCCTCGAAGAGTTTCTTGTTGAAGTTGAGAACCTTCGTAAACTGAGCCTTGTCGCACTTGAGTCGGGTGATGACTATACATGTGTAGCGATCCGCTATCGCGGCGTGGAAACTGTGCGAGATGGCTCGTTGCGACTATGGGCCGATTCAGGAAGTCTTCGAAAAGTCAGGAACTTCGTCAAGCAATCGGCAATCGAGTCGCAGCTTGGTTTTTCCGATCAAGAAATCAGTGCATTGTTGCTAGGGGTTCAGGAAGCTTCAAGCAATGTTGTGCGCCACTCACGACCTGGTCATAAAGGAATCCCCATCGAAATTCGAACGAACGTCCGAGAGGGTATCTTTGAAGTTGAGCTTTTTTACCCTGGCGCACCGTTCGACCCAAACGATGCGCCGGATCCAGTGCTCGATGGATCTAAAGACGGTGGATTTGGTATTTCTATAATCAAAAAATGTGTCGATGAGGTTGCATATAGGCTCGAAGGCAACCAAAATCTATTGACTCTGAGAAAACGTGCTAACGTATCCGAATAGGCTATGACAATAACTCCTGAATCGATCCAAAATGGACGAGCTCTTGTACTCAAGGTGCATGCTGACAGTCTTGAGACTGACAATGTGGCTTCCTTCCGTACCGCGATGAGTCCTTTGTTGGATAAGTCTGCACATTTTGTGATCGATCTGACGGATGTCGAATTCATGGACAGTACAGGTCTTGGCGCTATGCTCTCGTGTTTGAGAGGAATCAAGTCGAAGGGAGGCACCTTGCGACTCTGCAGCCTTTCGACCGAAGTCAAACAACTTTTCGAGATGGTGATGATGGATCGAGTTTTTGAGATCTTCGACACACCAGAAGCAGCCTTGGCGAAGTAAACTGCACTTTCACGGAGAGATGGCAGAGTGGTCGATTGCGGCGGTCTTGAAAACCGCTAGGGCGAAAGTTCTCAGGAGTTCGAATCTCCTTCTCTCCTCCATTGTTTGAAGTCTGACTCGGGATTTCGAGTTGGAATGCGCTGAAATCGCGTATTCGTGATATTATCGCACTATGGATAGGCGAATATTCGCGTTAGCACTTTTGCTGATTTGTTTAGTTGGTTGTGGTGGTTCACAGTCTGTTGCTACTAAGCCGATCGTCAAGAATCTGCCGTATCAGCTAAAGCCTCAGACCAAAGTTTTGGATCCGGCTGCGGGCGTTATTCTTGTCTCGCAAACTAAAACTGCAATTGTCGTCAGCGGAACAGTTCCTCCACTTAAGCCCGGCGACGTCATAGTCAGTCAACTTGGCAAAGGGTTTGTTCGCAACGTTACGTCTGTATCGACCTCCGGCGGGCAGACGACAATCAACACGAGTCAAGCTAAACTGTCAAACGCATTCGATCAGGTAAACGTAGAATTGAAAGCCTTCGGAAAGGCCCAACTCGGCGACATTCCTACGAAAGCCCCAGGTGTTACCGCGAAATGGATTACCAAACCTAAGTCTCGCACAGGCACAATTGGCGACTCGCTGCAGCTAGTTTTCGATGATGTCACCGTTGCTGATAACTTCGGCATGACTGGAACCGTCAACATCGACTACAACCCAACTTTCAACGTTCACTATCTTGCAGGATCATATGATTTTGGGTTTTCACCCCATATAACTGGCAGCGTTCAATGTACGATTGAAGCTGCAGCTACGTGGAAACTTCTGAATCCACAATGGGTGAGTTTCGAGGGCCCATCGTTCACGCCAGATCCTTTTGTGCCATTTATCGAAATTACACCAGTTATCACTATCAGTAGCGAATTGGATGGATTCGCTGCAGCTGATCTCACAAGCACTCTAAGCCTCGATGCAACTACTAGTAACATTGCCCATTACCGTAGAGGAGTAGGGTGGACTCATACAAAAACGGCAACCCATGCAACTCTAGGTGGTGTCGACACAATGAAAGCAAGGCTAGGGTTTACGTTTATCCCGATAAAGGCCGAAGTTCAATTCGTAGTGAGCGACTTATTCGGCCCTTATGCTAGCTTGGAATATCAATTCCCGATTGAAGCAGACGTAACGGTTGGAACCGATGGCAAAGATGGGATCGAAGCACTCATCACATCGAATCTTCACGGTCAGGCGGGCATCAGCGCTACCGATGAGTTAGCAAGTTTTCTCGGAATCAGTACGGACATTTCAACGACTTACGACCAGTCACTTGGGACGATATACGATAAGTTCTGGCCATTCGGTGGATACATCATTGCAACCGCGGGGAGCCGAAGTTGGTTTGAGTTCTTTGTCGATGGGAAGATCAACGGAACGATGAAGCAGAGCGACTCAGTTACCGTGAGCGATTTGTCCGCCGGCAAGCACACACTGTCAGTTAATTGCATCCCTCCCAGTGGTTCTGGAATTCCTCCGCCTGGAGTTTATAATACAAGCTTCGATATTGTCGGATTCCACGGGGTCACATTTGTGACAAGCGGAAAGACTAAATTCCGACAAGGAATGAATGAAGGGGACACGTTCGACGTTGATATCTTCGTCGGACCAGATAAACCGCCTCACAAATTAAAGCCCGCTGGCATACGTTTGAAAGGGCACAGTGCAAATCCAATGAACTAGACGTTTATATCAAGACGTCCGATCAAACGTGAGTGCGTGCTAAAGCACGACCTGCAAAAAAGATAGTGGACTCAACTTGACACGAGATATTGGCGACCAATCCAGTTGAAAACTGCTGGCCCGCCATAATTCTCCATCGCGAAGCAGGACTCGACCTTCAACGGATTGGTCCTGCCCAATGTCTTTCGGGCGAAAGTGGCTAAGCGGATGCCGTTGTAAGTGAATGATGGAACATCCTTTCAAAGGTGTAGGTACGACGACCATGATCATGAAATCAATTTCCAGTCGAATGCTCGGAGTTGGCCCTACGGCATTCGTGGGACAAAATCAAGCCGGAATGCGTCCAAATCGACTCGTAAGGGAGTTCTCTTCGATATGACAATCTTCACATGAGATCATAAGGCAAGCCTAAGTGAAGTCCAAGAGCCGAAGACGGCCGTTTACCTTAAGGGTCTGTCAAGAATTTCCGAGCGACTTACTCCGCTTGGAATCAAGGGTGCGGCTGACAATGAATTCAATCGTATCGTTCCTTGGAGCGAGCTGCAGCTTCAATTTGAAGCAAGGTACTTGCGATACAAGCAGTCACATCCGGCCACCCTTTGAATGCCGTCTCTCGCTTTTTGTAAGCCTTGGCTAGGTAGAAGCTAAATGGAATACCCCAGATTGATTTCGCATTCCAGGGACGGCGACTATTGAATGCCTGGCTATGGCTGTGTGGAAGGAGAATCCGCGTCAAGCAATATTCAGTCGGTGACCAGATAGACCTTTCCAATCAAACCAGAGGGTGCTGGCTCCTTCATGAGTTGCTTTTCTTCTGGTCGTTGAAATCTCGCTCCATACTTTGCGCGTAGGGCGGCGAGGTCATCATCGGGCAGCCCGATGAAGCGGTTAACAAGTAAGTTTCCAACTCGGATCTTGATGTGGTTTACGCCTCTCTTGAGGAACGGACTCACCTCAATTTCGTTAGGGAAATTGTAAACATAGCCTGCAAGCTTCCCGTTGACCCATACGGTTGCCGAATTACACACCCGGGCGAAGGCCAACACGGCACGATTCTTTTCGCCAGACCAATCGAGATCGGCTTCATAGACGCCGATTCCGGAAAAATGTCGGCCCCCGGGCCACTGAGTCCAGGACTCCAACTTATTGACCTCCATCACACTTGGATGATCAGGTCCTTCGAAGCTCACTTTCCAGTTTGGACTCCAAACGACCCGATGGATCGGACTTGTGGCACCTATGGGAGCATGAGAAACAGCGCGTACGACAAGGAATGCCGATCCTCTTCCACTGAGTTTCAACGTGAACCCGCCGCCGATATTGGGGGCCAACTGCGTTATCTTTCCGCTTTCAGCGTCCCAGAGCTCAACACTTCTGCTCGAACTTGGGAAACGAACATTGAGAGTGACAGGCTCTGCCTTTACATTGGCCAGGAAGAAGATGTCACGGTCGGTCAGCCGCCGCTGAACGAAACCCACGGAATTCGGGATACGATCAAAGCTAATCTGTCTCGGAACCAGATCGGCGAGCATTGGTCCAACCTCCTCGTCCAATTTAATTAAAACTCCATGCCCCTTACCTAATGCTTTAACAGTCCCCGGAACTGGAGTTCGTCCGAATATCTCTTCCAGCGTGTGATCAAACGCCGCCTGTTGAGAGGCTGTGCACTTTCCAGCCGCAAGATGCGGAATCTGCCTAACGGCGACTACTAATCCACCCTGAATCACAAACCTCTTAAGCTTTTCGGCGGAAGCCCGGTCTATGGAAGTCATATTGGGAAGCACGACAGCTGCATAGCTCGAGGTGCCGGCGACCAAATGGCTTCCTTGCTGGCGGGCCATCTTCTGTAGCGCCCAGAGGTCTATCCCATCGTAATCTAGTCCGTTCGTGAATAGACCCTGCAGGAGGGCCGATCGGTGAACGAGTGAATTCTGGAGGCCAAACTCACTGGTTGCCTTGCCTGTTACGAAGTGATCTCGAATCAAGAAGTCGAGTTGCATCTGATCCATTCCTCCGTGTGAGAGTGCATCCTCAACGGGCAAGTACACTGCGACGCTGACGGTTGGATTGCCCTGGCGAAGCATCCATTGGCATCGATTGATGTATTGAACCAGGCCAGGAAATGCCTCCCACTGTGGGTTATTCTCGTTCATCGTTGGCCCGTAATAGGGTTGCCATCCGGGCTGGCCAGCTGAACGAGGCGAGTATGGATAATCCACTCCCGTCAAGTCGTTTGAACCGCAAAGGAACTCCATGTCGCTAACGAGTTTGATGTCGCTCAAAGTGTCCGCAAGCCGATTGGGGAGGCCCGCCCAAGTCCACGCTTCACATCCGATGATGTTCCGCTTGGCCATATGGGCAGCAGAGGCAACGAACTTCTGGATCGCAAACCCAGCCCATTCATAGTGCTCGCCCGTCGGAATCGTGATGTTACGAAACGCAGTCATCGGATTGGGAGGAGTTCCGTAAGCCTCCATCTCCAGCGCCACGTTGTGTTTCTTTGACCAAGCAGCAAGTGGCTCAGTAAACCGTTCTTCGGTCAATTCCATCAGGGTCCGCCAGTAGTCGAAACGCACCGCGTCTCCTTGGCTGCTCGTATCCCCAAAGGCTAACGGCAGATTTGGAAGAAGATCGTAACCACGGCGTCTTTTGAATTGCTCTGGAAGGTCCCGAGCCCAGTTGGAACTATACACTTCAAGGCTGTCGCAGCCGAGCCCATCGAGAAGGCCACCCCCCGCGTCGATTACAGGTTTGACGGTAGAAGATAACCAGTCCTCAAGGGCAGGTTTGCTGAAGTGATCTACGACAAACCCTTCTGCACCATACGATGCACGCTTGACCTGCTGTCGTGTTGGACTCTCCACATACAGCTTCAAAGCATTCTCAACCGGGAATCCGGTTTGGGAATGTAGATCCAATAGGCGGTTTCCTGCGAATGCCGCTACGAGCCGATCGTTTGCGCCAAGTTTTGGAGGCGCAGAACCTAAACGGACCTGCACTTCATGAAGCTTATGTGCCGAATTCTCAATTGAAACATTCGCTCCTCCGTAGGGCCATCCTGTACCGCCATTCACGCCAAACCGTAACCCGCGCTGATGAGCCGCTTGTGCCGCGAATGCAAACGTGTCAAGGAATTCTGGAGATAAAAATCGTTGGTTGATCGCCCCAGACGCTGGGTTGTCGACCGAAAACGGGTACATGAAATAGGCCATGAGGCCCCCGATTCCTGCGCTTCGAACCTGGTCTAGCTGATAGTTGATCTCCGATTTTTGCCAGCCTGGGCCGAAGATGCGCCAATACATGCGCATGCGGGCATCGTTGGGAACATCATGGAACCCGATCTCTACGGGGTCTTCGATTTTCGCTCCAAGACTCCCAATAGCTAAACGGCCGAGCTTCAGGTCCATAGCAGGTAAGTCCAACGCAAAAGCAGGGAAGACCGCCAGCAACGCAATGATCATCATAGGCTTGCCTTATTATTGACCTATCTTTCAGATCTTAACAGACCAGAAAGAGATTCCTGATTGACCGACAACGGGCCTTCGACAAAGCAGGAACCCATCGACGCGGATGATCTTAGCATCTGCATTTGCAATGGTCTTGTCTTGCTAATCGTCTCGGTAGCAGTCGACGCATCAATATTTGAACAAGTTCCGTTCGACAGCAGTCCCATCGGGGTAATGCTAACCAAATCAGTTTCAATTAAGATGCTAGGAGTACTAGGCGTTTGTTTACTCGGCATTGGAGCAACAAGCATCGCTCCTGCTCAGAGCCTGGCGCCACCACAGACCTCACACCATGCCCATATGGATGCTCAGGCAGCCAGAAAGGATATTCGACACCTTAAAGTCATCCTCAAGCGATGCAAAAAGTATCACAACACCCGCAAGGCCGAGCAAACTCAGCGTCTTATTGACGCCGACCTCAAATTCATTCGGGAAGACGCAATGCGCCAGAAGCATCGACACGGTGGTTAGCACTCTAGGCGGAATGCTCTAGGTCGGCTTCTGAAAGAAATAGCTTCTTTATCGAAGGAATAGTGGGAAGCGCTTTGATGGGGTTTTGTATTCGTCGGTGCCTGTGGCACAGCGTGTACACTGCCCCATCTGATTATTTGACCCTGCACGTATACCGTTCCTCGTCTGATCCAAGAAATAAGGCATCGGAAGCACTTAGCTCCTTGTATACTTGACGGATGCGATTTGCGCGTGCCCTACTGTTGTTACTTATTTGTTGTGCAAATTGCATGATGGCTGCGGGGCAGGTGCAGACGCCAGTTCAGGCAAGGTGGATCCAGGGTTCTATTTCCGATGTTGGTTACGGTGAGTTTTCACCTGATGGCAAGTTATTTGCCTACCAGTCACAGTCGTTGAATTACGTGCAAGTGTTCAATTCGTCTGGAGGCTTTATCCGACGGATTTCAACTCCGATTGTGGGAAGTGGCACACCTTCACCCATTTGCTTTTCTCCAGATAGCTCCTCAATATGGGTACATGGCGGGAACGGAATTCTTGCGAGTTATGATGCGATTTCTGGGGCACGAAAGCAAAACGTCGCAACCGTAAGCCATGTCATTTTGGGACAGATGCGATCGCCTGACGGTAAATACGTTGCGGTAACTGATTCATCCGGGCTGCTGAGCGTTTTTCAACTAAGCGATGGCACAATCTTTCGTACCTCGGCAGGCTTCGCAGTTCCGTATCCCAACTGGTCTCCAGACTCCACTTCGATTATCGGTGGCATTGCGGTTTTGAACAATAAGACGGGAAGCATTATCCACCTGAAAGGACGCGCGAGCCCGAATGAAATTGCATTTCGTCCACCTTTCGTTAACAGTGGCGTCGTCATGGTTCGAGATGTTGACCATTTTCTTAGTTTCTTTAATATTGCAACGGGAGACCCGGTGAAATATGTCGATGGTACTGCGCTGACGAATCTCTTTCAGGTCACGCCACGATATGCATGCTCTGGAGATGGCCGGTACAGCTACGCCGGTATTACGACTCGCGACCAGTCGGGTCTGTTTGGCTCAGCGTTAGCGGTATTCGATTCTGTTGGAACAGTGCTAACCCAAGTAAGCACAGATTTCGTCGGTCAAACCTCAGCTGGGACCTCCAACCCAGTGGTGAACCCCAAGAACGACGAAGTTTGGATGCCAGTTGCAGCAGGTTCAGGAGATAACTCATTCGTCCGCATTGCCGTGCTCAAGCGATCCTCGACAGGTATTCAGTTCGATCGGTATGTAACCAGTCGCGAAGCTTCACCTACATATCTGGCAACGGGTGTAGTCAACAAGGTTCCAATTGTCGCGACACTTGGTAATCGAGCGGTGGTTGGTCATGGCGGAACAGAGGTTCATCAAGCGGTGAGTGGTGCCCTGCTTTATCGACTTAATGTTCAAAATACCAACGGAGTGTCCGAAAACGTATTCCTCAACTTTTCTCCTGGAGGAAAGTTTGTGGCGGTTGCAGGTCAAGAAGTCGGCACCAAATCTACCGAAGGTATTTTCCTTTACGATGCAATGACGGGTGCAAAACTTAGCCAGCTCGTTGGACAATTCACTTCGGTAGTGTTCACTTCGGATAACCGCTTAGTCGTCACCTCAACCACAGGTGGTCGCATCGATGAAGTCAATATCAGCACATCGAATGCCCTTTCGGTTGGGAAGCAATTGTCCGTAAATACCGGTTTAATTACGGCGTTTAGCGGTGATCGAAGTCGTGTGTTTACATCTGGCTTTAAGGTCTACGATTCAAATACTGGAGTTGTAGTTAGTACCGTTCCTGTCGCAACAGTCGTTGACTCAGCTGCTTTTGCAAGCGACGGCAGCTTAGTAACAGCACGGTGGGATAGCTCCGTAGCCTCGATGGTGATAGAGAAATGGAGCATTCAGTCGAGTACCGCAGGAATGCTGTTGACACCCATTTCGATAAACTCAACCTCAGGTCGTCCAACCCAGAAACTACTTGCCGCTCAAGTCGGTGATTATCTTGTCCATGCCATGAATATGGATTCACTGGCTTCAGGCCCATTCCAGCATCGACTGATACGACTGAGCGATATGCGTGTGATCACGTTGGATCCCGCTGCAATGACGCGAGAGGGCTTACACGCATACGGCATGTCAGTAGATGGGCAGACCTACTTTGTTGCGGATCCGAATGGTGATCTGTTCGCCCTTGCCGTCCCACCGATGATTCTCAGCGTAGTGGCGAGTCCTACAACTCTGACAGGGGGAAGTTCTGTTGCCGTAACAGTAATGACCACTACGGCCGCACCGCCAGCTGGTTCCATAGTCTCCCTCGCTTCAAACAATTCACTTATTAGCGTGCCTGCAACCCTTTCCATTGCGAGTGGCCAGACTATTGCTTTATCGCTAAAAACCTTGCCGGTGTCGACGAATACCACTGTCCGGATAACTGCCACGATCAATGGAACATCCAAGTTTGTGGATGTGGTTTTGACTCCTCCAATCCTTAACTTATTCAAGACCTCAAATCCAACTTCGAAAGGTGGCCTGCCACTCACAGCAACTGTCGGGTTTAGTGCTCCAGTTCCTATTGACACCATCGTCACGCTAACCTCTAGCAATGCAGTTGTGCAATTGCCTCCGACGGTTAAGGTTGCTGCTGGAGCCACTTCCACAACGTTCTCGGTTCCGACGAAGTCTGTTGCCGCGACGACAGTGGTGAATCTGACTGCTTCATCTGGCACAACAACTCTCAAATATATACAGACTCTGACGCCTCCCCTAGTGACATCATTTGCCCTAACTGCGTCATCAGCAGTAGGCGGAAGTTCTCTAGAAGCAACGGTTTCGCTCGATGCTTCCGCACCAGGCGGCGGGTTATCAATCGTAGTCAACTCCACAAACGCCGCGGTTTTGGGTCTCACTTACGTGATTCCAGCGAACCTTACTGGCGCGACCTTTTCACTTGATACAAACCCAGTTTTGGCGGACACTACAGTCCCGCTATCAATAGCAGGCAGCACAATTGCGCCGGCTTCGGCTAGCGTGACTGCGCCGAAGATACTGGCGGTTGCAGCGAGCAAGACATCGATCAAAGCCGGTGGTACCTCAACTCTCACTGTGATCTTGAGTGGCCCAGCACCTGCAGGATTCGTACTGAACATTGCGGTGACCGCAGGATTGACGGTATCCGCGTCGACTTTGACGATTCCTGCTGGCTCTCAATCTGCCACTGTTACAATCACGGCGGCCAAGCCTAGGAGCGTCTCCAGTTCAACGGTTACCGTTTCACGAAGCGGAGTAAGCATGCCAATCGCGATTCGGTTGACTAACTAAGCGGATACAGCTCCGTTTGTAGGGACTACGTAGGTGAATGAGACTAGAAATGATCCGGTCCAATCCTAAGGCCCGGCACTTCATTTTCGTCCGTCAATCGTCGAAGAAGCTCGATAGCGCGTCAATGATTTGCTACAGGTTGGACCGACTTTTGGGAGTAAGGCGGATACTCAGTCCTTATGATGTTAACCACTAGAGTAGAGAAGTCACCAAACATCGGTTCCGGTCACCCATCTTGACTTACAGCTTCTCTCGGACCGATATTGCTCATACCTAAATGCGGGCCCGAATCACTTCCATCCCCGGTTCGGTATTACTCCAACTCAATGAGAGATTGAAGGTCAAGTCGCCGAGAGAACATCTTAAGATTGCCTTCCGCATCCTGCGGCCACTCTGCTTTGGGTCTATCCCAATACAACTCAACTCCATTGCCGTCAGGGTCGCGGAGATAAATCGCCTCGCTCACGCCGTGATCAGTCGCTCCCTCAATGGGCCAACTTGCCTTGATTAAGCGACGCAGCGCATCTGCAAGTTCGGAACGGTTGGGATACAGAATCGCGAGATGATATAGCCCAGTAGTGCCCGGTGCAGGTGGCGACCCTTCCAGACTCTCCCAAGTGTTTAAGCCGATGTGATGGTGGTAGCCTCCTGCCGAGATAAACGCAGCTCCATCACCAAGTCTCTGGGTCAAATCAAAACCAAGAATGCCTTGATAGAAGGCTAGGGCACGTTCGATGTCGGCGACGCGAAGGTGGACATGCCCAATACGGGTTTCAGAATGGATGGAACGTATGTCCGTATCTTTATTATCGGAGGATTTCTTTTGGTTGTTCATTTGTCCTTTTGAAGTTCAGCCAGGGCTTGAATGTTTATGCATGTCAATCATTTCCTTAGCCTAAATCTAAATCAAATATTTGCATGCGCATGCAAATATAATACCTGATGCCCTGAGTCAGGGCATGTAGCGAAATGTTGATGTCTGGCTGTGAATTCCACGATTTTGGACGGTCTTTACGCTCTGTTTCTAGGCGATGATGAACATTTTGAGTCGTTGCGCATGATGAATAAGGTCCTTGCTCCACTCATCGGCGCCAAAGATGCACAGCCGGTAATGCTTTATCAACCCAGTTCAGGAAATTGTGGTCATTTCAGTCCAATAAATCCCCAGGTGCTGACGTTTACTGGCAGGACATCCGTACGAATGACAAGGTCCCGAGGCATTGGAAATCTCTTGCCCAATGGAACTGCAGGTTCAGATAGAGTTGTCGTACCTGAATCATCGAAACGTAAATGTTCTTGAATTTCGACGGATAATGTGAGTGCCAAAAATGAAGTCCCAACGGTTTGTTCTCTATTCCTCGCTACTGATTGGGGCTGGTTTGTGTTCAATCGCCTGGATGCCAGTTTTTGGACTCAGCGCGCCTCCATTCCGAACACTAATCGTGGGAGGCGGACCAGACACCGAGCATAACCAAGTCGCCATAGAGAGCAACGTAAGATACTTGGGGCGACTGCTCCCACCAGGTGCGCAAGCTAGAGTGCTTTTTACCGACGGCAACCCGGACTCGAAGAACATCCAGTGTCAAGGCGACGACAAGAAGATCTTTTACAAGAAACCCGAGATCTCTAAGATCGACGGACCATCCAACCTAGAGACCGTTAAATCCGAACTTTCCATGATCGCAACTGATGCGGCAATGAAACCCGGCGCTCCAGTGCTTCTTTATTTCACGGGTCATGGCAGCCCCAATGCGGCAAGCAGTTTCAATAATAACTCCTACGACCTTTGGAATCACAAAGAACTAACGGTTAGGGATTTTGCATCGTCACTAAAAGCCTTTCCAACGCGGACGCCCATCACTGTCGTGATGGTCGAATGTTTCTCGGGAGCCTTTGGTAATTTGCTCTTTGAAGATGGCGTTGCCAACGGTGAAATCGCAGACCTTAATCTGTGTGGTTTTTTTGCGAGCGTAGCTCAACGGCCCGCAGCAGGATGCACTCCAGAACTAAAAGAAGCCAACTATAGGGACTTTTCCAGCTACTTCTTTGCTGCCTTAAGTGGGGTTGACCGACTTGGCAATAAGGTTACGGGAGCGGATTATAATCGGGACGGCAAGATCGGAATGAACGAGGCTTTTGCCTATACCCTCCTTCATGACGATTCCATCGATACTCCGGTTTGTACCAGTGACGTGTTACTCCGAAAGTACGTCAAGATTCCGGACAAGGATGTCATGGCCACTGAATACGCTCAAGTTATGCAGTGGGCTTCTGTATCACAGCTTGCAGCCTTGACGGGTCTTTCCACAGCGCTGTCCCTAGACGGAGAGGGAAGAGTTGCTACAGCTTATGATGAGTTCATGAAAATGAATCCAGAAAGCGATTCCTCCCACGATGTTCATCTCGTTCGCTTTGTGCGACTGGCCAAAAGCATCGTGCTCGCTCATCTCCTTGGAGAGTCGGGAGACGAAATGGCAAAGGCAAAGCTCGCTTCGCTCCTCAAAGCTGAAAGTGCCAATCCGCTACGCTAAGGACTGGCAGGCGTCTTTCGCTTGTTCACTAGAGAACTGACGGGAACGATGCCGACGCTGAGTAGTGCGAGGACAGGGAACACGGGTAGCAAGGGGAATAGTGGAGACGATTTTGGAATCTGCATGTCGATCCGAATCGCGCCCGGTTCCTTTAGCGGTACTTCGCCAACGATATTCCCGTGAGCATCGACGGCGATCGTGTAGCCCAAACTGGCAGAACGGACTAAAGGAAGACCCGTTTCAACCGCGCGGAAGATCGAACCTGCCTCAAGTTGTTCGGGAGCCGTTGTGCCCATATACCAGTCGTCGATACACATCACGGCGATAATCTTGGCGCCGTTTCGTGCTTGCTGGTAGGACACTTCGGGAAAGAGCCCTTCAAAACAGAGCATCGGTCCTACCCGAATACCGCCCACATCCACACTTCGGACTCCATTCGGACTGGGAGTCAAGTCTTTGGTGGGGAGGTCAAATGCCTTTGCGATGAATGGGATCGAGGAACGGCCCGGAATGTATTCTCCAAAAACCACGAGCCGAGTCTTGTCTGCAAAGTGCCAATCACCGTCATATCCAAACGCCGTCTGATAGGTGGGATTTTCTCCATGCTGTCCACCAAACAGGACGGGAAGCTTGGGAGTCAATTCAAAGAGCGGACGAGGAGGGAAGTCAGTACCTCGAACTGTTCCTTCTGGCAAGACCATTAACTTCGAGCCGTCGGTCAAGGCAGAAGCCGTAAATCCATCGATATTTCGAGCCGCTTCAATTGGAGCCAGATACTCATCGCCGAAAGCCATGTCTACGCCTGGCTGGCCAATCGTTACAGGGAACGGTTCGGTTTCGGATTTGGAAACGTATTGGATACCGGATAGCCCCAAGATGAGCAAAAAAGCGACCATCAAAGGTCTGATCTTCGGCCGATCTTGTGGATCAATGATGAGCACGAGCATCAGGTTAAGCAGCACAACCCATGCCGAAACGAGGAAGATCGTCCCGAAATGTGCTGACTGTATGAGGAGCGGAGTTCGAAATAGGGGTGTCGCACTCAGACCCCATGGAAACGATAAAACGGGGACGTAAGAGCGCAGAACTTCAACTCCCGCCCAGACAATGGGTATTAGGCCTATCCAGTTCCTAACTAAGCAGCACCGAATCAGTAGGCTTACCAACCCAAAATACAGGGCAACATAGGCTGAGCCAAGAACCCAAGGAATGATCGAAAGGGTCGGGTTATGCGTCCAGTGTTCTGCCAAACGAAAGAGCCATAGAGCTTGTCCGAGGAAAAAGACGAATCCATAGAGGTATCCCGACTTCCATGCTTCCTTATTACTGAATGTCTTAAGGCGCCAAAGGTGAGGAACGATGCTAATGAAAATGAAGGGCCAATAGTTAAATGGCGGGAACGCCAATGTCATTAGTAAGGCACTGAGCAGCGAGGGCCATCTGCGAGAAAACCAATCGTTAACGCGAGATGCCATCTAGCCCCCCGCTAAGTACGCGGGCCGAAGCCAAATGGGAGGTGTCGTTGTATCGGCTGATAAGGAAGAGTCCATCGTTTCGGCGTTCAAGTTCGGTAATTCCCGTGTTCCCAAATCGAAACGCTCGACTCGTATCCAAGGTTCCCCTGAGTAGTTTGGCCAGAAGTAAAGAAAGCGCACCACCATGAGAAACGATTGCAATATCATCGTTTGAATCGCGAAGCTCATCGTGGACGGCATCCAGTCGACTCCAAACATCCAGGAATGATTCACCCGCAGGCGGACGGACTTCCTGCTGACTCGTTCCCAATCCTTGCGCGCGCTCATAAAGGTTTTTCGAAACTTCGCTAAAGGGCAAACCCTCCCACTCACCAAAGCATCGCTCCCTTAAGTCTTGGCGTATTTCAAGTTCTATGCCAGAAGCTAATGCAATGCATCTTGCCGTTTCCAGGCTGCGGTTCAGATCGCTTGATAAGACTCGGTTGACGATGCCGGAAGAGAATGAATCGCCAATGAGTCGAGCTTGTTCCAGGCCGGTGGGATCGAGCAGAATGTCGGTGTGGCCTTGTGCTCGTCCCGAGTCGTTCCACGACGTTTGTCCATGTCGGACAAGCAACAGACGCATGCGTTCTTTATACCTGCCACGGCTTGACTTCACCCAGTTCGCGACCATGGATGTCAACGCGCAAGGCACCAAGTCGAAGAATGCGAAGCGGTGCAGGGGGGATGGCAGTGCAAAGGGACTGAGCCCTAAACGATAGCCAATCGATATTGGTCAGAATTCCCATTCCGAAATCCTCTCCGTTTTGCCTTCCAAAGCTGCAGAGCAAGTTTCGGTATAGCCCAGGCGCGATGAAGTGGGCCCTACTGCAACCACTGTAGTCCAGAGCAGAGGCAACATCCGCCTCCTCGGTTTCTATGTCTGAAACAACGAATAGGGTCGCACCGCTTCGTTCAGCGTAAAGGGCTGAACCTAGGTGAGCCTTTTGACGCTCATCCGGAGTTAGGCGTATCCCTGTTCCCAGGCGAGCGCCCTCAATAGATACTTTTCGGAGGTCAATGGCGTGAGGCTGGCATTGTTCGAAGAGTCGAAGCCATTGCGCCTTGCGCTGGGCAGCCTGAACGAGCGGAGGATAGGCTCGCTCGATTTCAATTTCTTGCGGACCCGTAGGAAAACCTGCTTGGTCCATATCGGTTCCCGATGCGATAAGAATCTCCGAAGGACGCAAGAGCTGTGCGATCAACAGCATGACGTTCCGCATGATAGGCATCGGTCGATAGGGAAACAGCTGGACGATCAAGTCATCTGGGGCAGCTTGAACGGCTTCCGCGACCAAGCTTACAAGGACATGTGGGGATCGTTGTGCATCCAGGCTTCCAAAGAACCGGTTGATGACAGGCCGACCATTTATGAATAAGCAGAGCTGGCCAGGATTCGATTGGATTGGATCTGCCGGATCAAGGCACAAAAATGGACGATTTCCTCGATTCTCCTTTAGCCATTCACGCCACGTCGAGTTTGGGTGGCCAATGAGAAGTGTTCTTCTCATGAGACGAGGAAACTCCGTTTGCTGCTTAAGGCAAAGCTCCGCGCATTGCCTACGCGTACAAGAGCATGATCAAAAATGCTGAGAACCATCGCTGAGTTTGAATCGGCTGAACGACAAAGGAGTGTACTACCAGTACAAAGGTGTCTTGCCGACCGAACAGGCTTGAAATGGATTTGGAGGGAGCGTCCATGCCCCGACCTCCGTTTCCACCAAATCCTTGGTGTCTCCAAAGAGAATCTACCTGGTGTCCCCGAAAAATGTTCCATCAAACTGCTTAACTAGGGCTTATCCGGTCGGATTTTGGCTGTCACCCTATTGCATTCTAGACAGTACCATCACCCTCAAGCACTCTTTGACTAAACCCATCACGAAGTATGGAATCGTATTCGTGACCACAGTCTGCCGGCCAAGCGCAAAGGAATACCAGGGGTACGTCACCTGTATTAATCGTTCGATGTGCCTGAAAGCCTGCTACATAATGCGTCGATCCAGGGCTCATCTTCTCGAACCGAGTGTTTCTGTCCTTGTCCATCAAAGCCAGAAGTCCGGTGCCACTTGTAGTGATACAAAGCTCACCCCGTTCTCCTTTGACGTGCCAATGACCTCGCGTCATGAAGAATTCATTTCCGACATGACCGGGCATTAAAGTCGTGTTGCCCCACAACACAGCACCCTCAGTTCCTTCTTCTGCACAAAACCATGTTTGGGTCACATAAAGTAGCTCGTTGGCTTGTGCTGCCGCTGAATCACTGTCTAGCCAGTAACCTTGCAGATCACCGACAGTCCGGCGTGATTCAGTAATCGTTGCGCCTTGAAGATTTCCCGTTTGCAGGTTAGTGAGAATTGGAGTATTCGCTAGGTTCGACATCGACTGCAAAGCCTACTCCACTGCCATACTGTATGCAGTGCTGAAGGTCGACAGGTTAGGAAAGAAATATGGCGGAAGATGGATCTTTCGAGAGCTTTCCTTTGAGTTGAATACGGGCGACCGGCTCGTTATATTGGGTAGGAACGGCGCGGGAAAATCAACTCTGCTGCGAACAATTGCTGGGCTAACCGCCCGAACAGAAGGATCGGTTGAGCTGCCTGAAGGCGATTCACGCTTAACCATAAGTCTTTGTGCATTAGAACAATCGCTGTACGGGCAATTGACCGTTGCGGAGCACCTCCAACTGACTGCAGATTTACGCGGATGCCCTGCTCGGATCGATGAGCTACTTCTAAAGGTCAACCTGGAATATGCCCGATCAAAACCTACATCGCAGTTGTCGACCGGTATGAAGGCGCGTCTCAAACTCGCTATGGCTATACAGTCCAATCCAAAGGCACTTTTTCTGGATGAACCCGGAGCTGGCCTAGATGAAGAGGGACACATCCTGATTGATCAGATAACTGAGGAACAGGCCGAGCGTGGTTGCCTGATTGTAGCAACGAACGACCCCCTCGAAAGGAGGCTTGCCAATCTCGAACTCCAACTGGTCTAGGGAAATTAAAGCCGTCTTCATGAAGGAGTGGCAGTCCGAGATGAGATCCCAAAGTGGATTGGTGACGGGCGTGCTGTTTAGCGTCGTGACCGTCTATGCCATTTCGTTTGCAACACTTTCCGAGAAACTACATGGAACGGTGGTTGCAGGTCTGCTCTGGGTTGCACTGCTTTTCTCAAGCTCCGCGTCTTTGCCACGCATCTTCCTGGCCGAAGAAGAACAGGGAACTGCTGAACTACTTCGAATGGTTGGTCGACCTCATGCGGTCTTTTGGGGCAAATCTCTTTTTAATTGTCTCCAAAGCGTGGTTACGGGCATTCTTCTGTGCGTGCTCTATCTGGGTTTCACGTCAAAATCCGTCACAGTTCCATGGCTCCTTGCGGTCTGTTTGATCGCGGGATGCCTTTCCCTTGCTGGCGCGGTAACCTTATGCGGGGCTATCGCATCGCAAGCCTCAAATAGAGCCGTGCTCTCTGCTGCGATCGCTGTTCCGCTCCTACTGCCTCTAGTTTCGCTAGGAGTAAGTGGCGTGAGAGTTGCGTTAGGAGATGGAGCGGCTTCGGAAGGTAATGGTGCTGCTATCGGCCTAATCGGCTATGCATGTGCGACGTTGGCTACTGGGCCTTGGATCTTTGCGGCGGTTTGGAAAAGTTGAAGACAATTCTCAGAACACTTTATGTCCTCCTCATGGGAGTTGCCATTGTTTGGAGCTATACCGTTCCAGACGCGGTGGGCTTCCAGAAGCCGGGCATGGCGCGCATATTCTTGTGGCATTTTCCATGCCCAATGCTTGCCGTTTTTTTGCTGATGTATGGGGCTTGGTGCGCATTCAGAATGTTCCAAAGCATAAGCCTAAGTCCATTCCAATTTAAAGCAGAAACCAACTATGACGCGAAAGTGTTGTGGGACCTCAGGTCTGTCGCCGCCATGGAGATTGGGTACCTGTTTTGCCTATTGACGATGGCAACAGGAATTCTATTCTCGGAAGTTCAGTGGGGCGCATGGTGGTCTTGGGATCCCCGTCAAACATCTTTCCTCATCGTATTGTTGATCTATGCTGCGTATTTCGCGTTAAGGTTCGCCTATTCAGATGGCGGCAAACGGGCAGCATTCTCGGGTGCCTATGCCTTGGCAACAATCGTTCCGTCGCTCTTCTTGGTGTTTGTATTTCCAAGATTGCCGTACATCAAAAGCCTCTCCCTTCATCCGTCTGACAGCATTGTGGGCGGCTTGATCAAAGGGCAATATGGCCAGTGTGTGTGTTTCATCCTGGCGCTGGTAACTGTTCTAACAGTTTATTTATTCAAGATGAGAGTCCAAGTCGGACTTCTCGAAATTGGTTTGGAGAAAAGAAATGGACAATTGGAAAATTTGGGCAACAATCCCGCCCCTACTGGTGTGGTTCGCCCTGTATATCTACCTAAATCGGATTGAAAAGCGGGTCAAAGCGGTTGAGGAACAACTCAAACGATAGTCACCTATTATCATGCGTCCGGCGATTTGACGCTGCAACCCTAACACGTAAAAGCATAAGCCCTTGTCTTCTATTCCAACATCTTTTGGTCCGGTAGCCCCCTATTACGATGAACTCATGAAGTTCGTGCCGTACCGTATGTGGATCGGCTATTACTTCCTGTTGCTGGCTCAACAAGATATTCATCCGAAAAAGATCCTAGACGTTTGTTGCGGGACGGGGACGATGTGCCAGATGCTTACCCGGGAGGGCTTTGATGTCTCCGGCTTTGATCTTTCAGGGGGAATGATAGAGGCAGCGCGGGAGAAGGCAGCGGCAAAAAAACTAAAGATTCGGTATGAAGTTATGGACGCTGCCGAGTTGGAGATGGGCGAGAAATATGATGCTGCATATTCGTTTTTCGACAGCCTGAATAACATTCTTGACAAAGACCGACTTCAAATGGCCTTTGACAGGATCGCCGCACATCTAGATCCAGGCGGATCGTTTATCTTCGACATGAATACCGCAGTCGCCTTCGAAGACCAAATGTTTGATCAGGAGAATCTTCGAGCAAATGCGAAACTTCGCTACAAATGGGTTGGCGATTGGAATGAACAGTCCCGACTGATAACCGTTAATATGCGGTTCTGGCGTGGAGGCGAGGAATTTAGAGAGACCCACGTACAACGAGCATATGACACAGATGAAGTGTTCGAAATGCTGGATCAGGCAGGATTCGACAATGTCAGGGCTTACCACAGCTACACGCTAAACCCGCCCCGTGCCAAGAGTGACCGGCTGCACTACACCGCAGTTCGGCGCGATTCTTAGGCGGTGAAGACCACCTTGCTACTCGAGTCGACAACTTTCAAGATGCTGTTTCCATGGATTGCCACGGAGTAACCCACTGGCAACAGAATGACCTTAAGTAAGGCAGCTCGGGTGCGAGTCAACGTTGCCACGTCTGTAACCTTATCGTCCGATTGAGTTGTTACACGATCAAGAGTCCGGATCTGCCATCCACTAAGTTTTTCACTCCGCGCCTCAATTCTTTCGGCAACCATCTATTTCGGTGCAGAAGGACCCACTGCGTATTCAATTAAGTCCGTAGCATTAAGTAGGCAATTACTTGCAAATACCGGATCAAAAATAGCACGTAGTGTCCTTCAGCAAAGTGGATCGTGTGGATCTGACGTGAAATTGGCTCTATATGGAAGTTAGAGCATTCTCACCCGTCTCAAACCTGTGTTTAATCATTAAATTGCACACTTAGGTGGAGGTATAGGGCTGTTCTTATCTTCCCTAAAGTGGTCTAATTGAACCGTTGAACGTACTTATAGTTGAAGATGATGAAAGCGTCGCGCGGTTCTTGCGTCAGGCGATGTTAGAAGCTGGTTACGCCCCCCAAGTTGCGGAAGATGGAATTAGCGGATACCACCTTGCTAAGTCCAATCCTTTTGACCTGATCCTGCTTGACGTCATGCTTCCCGGGCTAACGGGATTTGAGGTTTGCAGACGACTTAGAGGAGATGGGATCTCTACCCCTATTCTCATTCTGACGGCCAAAGACCTGCTTGATGACAAGGTTATGGGTCTTGATAGCGGTGCCGACGATTACCTAGTAAAGCCTTTTCAAATTGCCGAACTTCTTGCCCGAGTTCGCGCTTTGCTCCGAAGAAGGAATTTAGGAACGATGAGTCTGAAGGTTGGCGACTTGAGTTTGGAACCAACCTCGCGACAAATCGTGCGAGGTGGAAAGGCCATTTCGCTGTCCGCGACAGAATATGCGCTCTTAGAGTATTTGATGCGAAACGCAGGCAGAGTACTTACCCGAGCCATGATTTTGCAGCACGTGTGGCAATACGATTTCGATGGCAACGACAAAGTTCTTGACGTCTACATTAGTTACCTTCGCCGAAAGATTGACCGGGGACACCAGAATTCCTTGATTCAAACGGTACGAGGTGTTGGCTATTGTATGGAGAATATTGATGCTTAAATCGATGCGGAGTCGAATGACTCTGCAGTTCGTTTTACTTCTGATTCCATTCTTGATAGGAACCTCCTACATGGTCGTGATGATCAGTACTGGGGCGGCAGACCGAGAAGCAAGAAAGTCTTTCGACTTATTGAAAGATCGAGCCATGGCGCAGATGAAGGCACCCGATGGCTCCTTGAATCCTGATTGGATACTCAAACTTGACCAGCTAGTGGAAGGAACTACGTTCCGTCAAAATCAAGTTGGGATTGTAGTTCGGGATAGAAGCGACACGGTTAAATATGTGTCCTCAATCAATCGCCCTCCTGATTTCATGCTAATGCCTCCTGAAAAAAGGCCTGATAACATGAGGGACTTGTTTCAGAAGTGGCGAATAAGTGGCGATCGATTCAAGCAGTTCCGTGTAGCTATTGTCGCTAAGCGCAAGCCAATTGACTCAACTCTTCCCGCGACACTTGCCGGACTCAGTGCTGTAATCATTGGAGCTGCTGCGTTTGGAACTTGGTTTATGGTGGGCCGGGTTCTTTCGCCTATCCGACAGCTGGCCAGGCAAACAAGTGTGGCTTCGGCGGATCATCTTACTGTGCGCTTGGAAACCCCATCCAAAGACGCCGAGATGATTGATCTAGTCGACACTCTAAATGGACTCCTCGATCGGGTTTACCAAGAGGCGGAGCTGAAAGGTCGATTCTATGCGGCAGCATCTCACGAACTAAGAACCCCACTTCAGGCGCTGTCGGGGCATTTGGAACTCTCGCTGAGCAGAAAGCGAACGGCGGAAGAATATGAGGCGGTCGTAAAAGAGTCTTATGTTCAAGCACGAAGGCTTATCTCGCTGACCCAAAGTTTGCTTTTTCTCCACCAGATTGACAGTCGAACTAACGCGAATCAAGAATCCGTAAATCTGAGTGATGCGTGCGAGAGCGCACTCGAAATGATGTATTCACAGATGCAGAATCGGCGCTTAAAGCTGGAGGAATCGATTCAGCCGAATATTGATATTCAGGCAGTGCCTAGTCATGCTGAAGTTCTGGCACGAAATTTGATCGAAAACGCCTCGAAATACGCTACCGAGGGCGGATTGATTTCAATAAAGCTCTACTCGTTAGATGACCATGTAGTTCTCGAAGTTGCCAATGAATTCTCGCAAGACATCAAGATCAATACGGATAATATCTTCCAGCCTTTCTACCGAGATGACACGTCTCGAAACAGCAAGACTGGAGGAAACGGATTGGGTTTGGCGATTTGTCGTGCAATAACGACCGCAAACGGATGGGAAGTGGGGTTAGTTCAAAGGGACGGTATGATCAGCGCTACTGTCAATTTCGGTCCTTCTGAGACTCAGTTGGGTGCCAAGAACCGTAAAAAGCCGTCAGGAATGGTTACTAAACCTGCCACGGCATGATTGCTGGAACGAGCTGGAGTTCGCACAAGGTTGCGCTAATAGTGTTAATTTGAGGCAGCTGGCATGCCTATCAGGAGTTGCTTATGAAATTCATGTTACGAACCGCGGCACTTGCTGCAGTCATTATGGGTGCGATGGCTTTTGGCCCCTCCAACGACCCCGTGAAAGCGTTAGAAGCTCTCCAACAATATGCGGAGAAAGAGTACCGAAACGCTAACACGAGACAAGATTTCGACGCGGCGGTAATACGGGTTACCTCAAAGGCAAAGGAAGCCGTCGGGGGAGTCGAACCATCAAAGATTGAAGCGAAAGATGGCTACATGTGGGCTCAAATCTTTGAGATGGCTAAGATGCCCAAGGAAGCAACCACTTCAGTTGAAAGATTCCTTGGCACATCATCGACTGAAGGTCGCTTCGATGCTCAACTTCTTGTTATGAATCTGTATTCCTCCCAGGGTGAACTGTCGAAAGCTCGCGAAGCGCTTTCCCAAATCAAGCCGAATTCTGGGAAAGATACTGCTAGGTTGGTTTTCACCGTTTCCAATGAACTAGCTGACCGTGTCAAGGCAAAAGAAGGTGTTGACGCAGGAGCGAGAATTCTGGATTCTCTCCAAAAGCTAATCAAATTGAAAGGCGTGACCGATGCTGTTGAGGTCCAAATCGGGGAAGGAGCACTCTATACCCTTGCTTCGACTCGGGTCCAGTTCTATAACGAAGCTCATCGCAAGGATGACTCGCTGAAAGCACTAGACGATGCGACTCAATTGCTCGACCCAAATTCGAAAATGGTGAAGCGATTCCACACGATGCGTAATCAAATCACTGTTGTAGGTGCGACGGCCCCTGAGCTTAAAGCGGAAAGAGGATATGGTGTTTTTCCTGGTCTGAACTCACTTAAGGGCAAAGTGGTTCTGGTTGATTTCTTCGCCCACTGGTGTGGGCCGTGCAAAGCTGCGTTCCCACAAATGGAGAAGTTGTACGCCGACCTTCATGACAAAGGGCTCGAAATCGTTGGATTTACAACCTACTATGGATACTACGGAAAGGAAATGAAACTGACTCCAGATGTTGAGTTTGGAAAGATGGATGGCTTCATTAAGCAGTACAACTTGCCATGGCCCATTCAATTTGGAGATCGATCGAATTTTGAAAATTATGGTGTTACTGGTATCCCCCATGTAGCTGTGATCGACCGTTCAGGAGTCGTCCGTAAATTGCATATTGGCTATTCGGAAGCCTCTTTTGGAGAGTTCCGAGATGAAGTCGAGAAACTCCTAGCAGAAAAATAAACAAGAGAACGCCCCTAGAATAGTGTTCTTACTATTAATAGGGGCGTTCCCATTATCAATTGATCCAACCTATGTTGGCAAGAGGTTAAGAGTCAATGTGGGCGCAAGCTGATAGCGCTTGCCGCCTCCTCCTCCATGCTGTCGATTGAGCCACATAAATGTGGCAAAGTCAATGGCCAATATGCTTCCGATCATCAGCCAAATGACCGATGCTCCTACCAGCAGGATAGCTAGGACGACGCCTGCTGCGACCGAAAGGATGTTACTGAGATGATTGTATAAATGCTTCATGAGATACCTTCGTTGACCTTTTAGGACAACACCTGTACGACTTACTCCTACCAAGGATTTGTTGCCTCGAAGCGCTCGTGGTACTCCAAAGTGGGGCTTTGGACTGGGATATGCTTAAGACGCATACGGTTTGGCGTCCGTTCGCCGGCCGATTATCATTGGCACTGCTGCTTTTGCATCTCTGGCTAGATACTATGATCTTCTCCGATTCTCCCATTATTCGAAGCGAGTTCCTTTACGAATCGGCACCGTTTCCCTCTTGTCATGCATCAACCATCGTCGAAACTCGGTCTGGTGTACTTGTATGTTCTTGGTTCGGCGGTACAGCGGAAAGCCATCCAGACGTCGTCATCTACACATCACGATTTGAAAATGGAACATGGTCTAAACCCGCCAAAACGGCCGATGGCGTCCAAGGAAATCGCTCGTTTCCCTGCTATAACCCGGTTCTCTTCCAGCCATCCAAAGGGCCCTTACTCTTGTTCTACAAATTTGGAACTGGCCCCCAGACTTGGCACGGTCGTGTGATCCGATCTTTGGACGAAGGCAAGACATGGAGTGGTCCTGAAGACCTTCCGGTTGGAATACTCGGCCCCATTAAGAACAAACCCATCGAGATCCATGGAGCGATCCTGTGCCCGAGTAGTTCGGAGGACCATAGTTGGCAAGTACATATGGAATCTTCCAGAGATTATGGAAAAACCTGGGACAAGACAAATTCGCTCAATGAACATACAGGCATTGGAGCGATCCAGCCATCCCTGCTCCGATTGAAGGACGGAGGTATTCGTGCCTTAGGAAGAACTCAACAGGGAAAGATGTTTGTAATAGATTCGTCCGATGAAGGCAGGTCATGGGGCCTAATGCGACTGATTGATGTTCCAAACCCAAACTCCGGGACGGATGCAGTTACGCTCGCAAGTGGTGAGCATCTTCTTGTCTACAACAAGAGTGCGACCCATCGTACGCCCCTAAACGTTGCGTTATCCCACGATGGCGAGCACTGGAAACCCGTTCTTGTACTGGAAGATAAGCCGGGCGAATATTCCTATCCTGCAGTGATACAGGCCAGGGACGGTCTCGTCCATATCACTTACACGTGGAATCGAACCCATATTCGACACGTCGTTCTAAATCCCATGAAACTGGACTCAGGGAAGAAGGACTAAGGCACGGGGAGGCAAGAAGCAGTAACGACTGCTCACGTGCGCGCAGGACTTGCATCCGTGGGGGACAGTAGGCTCTGGGGGTAAAGTCCTGTTGTCCACTGATTGAATTCGGGGACAACACAGCCATGCTTGCTACTTTGCTTGCGTCCTTTCTCATGAGCGCTCTCCCGATCCAGTCACAGCCCGTGGTGGGCCTCTCAACAACCCTCCACCGGTTTTATCCACAGTCCCAAGTGGAACCCATTCACTTGTTAGAACATGATGTTGCTCGTGGAGAAAGGAGTTCGGTACAGCTTGCCATTCGAACCGGCGAAGACTATGCGGAAGTGAAGGTCTCGGCCGACCCTCCCAAAGGCATTGATTTCAGAGTTCGAAGGGTGGGATTTGTACCGCTAAAGCATTTGAATACCGGCAATCGGAAGGAAGATGTTGAAGGCTTCGAATTTACTCCGGGCCTGGTACCCGATCCGCTTTTCGACGAGACTACGTGTCACACAGGTCCACACGAAACGAATGCGTTTTGGATTAATGTTGAAGCCAGCAAAGACTTAGCCCCAGGAAAATACAATATTCCGATCCAGGTCAAAGTCGGCGATGGGGAGCCCATTGTCTGCCAAATCAGGTTAGTCGTTCACACGATCAAGCTTGCTGAGCGGGTTGATTTTCCCGTTACTCATTGGTTCTACTGCGATGCACTTAGCGACTTCTATCACCTTGAGCCGTTCTCCGAAAAATTCTGGGCTATCTTGGAAAAGTACATTCAGAATCTGGTGCAACACGGGAACGACGTCATGCACACCCCAGTATTTACTCCGTCCACAGATGGTGTTAAGAAACCGACACAGCTACTTCGAATTTCAAAGGTGAGCGGAACCTATCATTTTGATTGGACACTAGTTCATCGTTTTGTCGCCCTAGCCAAGCGATGTGGCATCAAGAGATATGAGTGGGCTCACTTTCTTACCCAGTGGGGCTGCCGTAACGCAATTCGGATCTATGAAGGAAACCCATTGGATGAAAAGCTACTTTGGCCAGCAGAAACGAGCGCAACGTCAGAGATCTACAAGTCCTTCTTGGCGCAGTTCATTCCTGAGCTAACAAGATTCCTTGACCATGAAGGAATTAGGGATGTCTCCTATTTCCATATCAGTGATGAACCTCATGGAGACGAAGCGCTCGCGAACTATCGAGTTGCTCGGAAAATGATGCGTGAATTGGCACCCTGGATGAAGTTTATGGACGCACTGAGTCAGCTCAGCTTCGCGAAAGAAGGTCTGGTCGATATGCCGATACCCATCTTAAACGAAGCACCTGCGTTTGCGAAAGCTGGCTACCCGGCTTGGTGTTATTTCTGCGGCGGACCTCGGGGCGAGTATTTGAATCGCGAATTGGATACTCCGCTCACAAAAATACGAATGTCCGGCTGGCTATTCTATAAGCTGCGAGCAAGAGGGTTCTTACATTGGGGCTACAACTATTGGTATCAAAGCCAAACTCGTAATCTCATAGATCCATTTACTGAGCAATCAGGCGCAGCGTGGCCCGGTTGGGCTTACGGCGACACCTTCGTGGTCTATCCCGGACCAGCTGGCCCAATTGATTCCATTCGATGGGAAGTGTTCTCGGAAAGCCTTCAAGATTACGCTTTGCTCCAGCAAGTCGGAATGAGTCCCGATGATTCGAGTCTCGAAGCAATACGTGACTACGCAAAGTTTCCGAAAGATGCCCAATGGATCGCGAAACAACGGAAGGCCATTCTAGAAATGGCTGATAACCGAACGCTTAAATAACCCATTGGCTGGTAGATCATTTGCCCTTCTAAATGTAGGCGAATTGCAGAATATGTCGCAACAAATTGAATTGTTGCCTACCCATCCGTAAGTTTAGTAATACTGAGAGTGGCATGAATCCACGTATCGAGCGGCTAGGAAACCATGTGCTCGGTGGAGGCTTCGGCCGTTTCATATAGTCATTTAGGGTTCCTGCAATTCAAAGTGCCTTAATTTCGAGGACATTCGACATCTTATACTGAGCCTTGGTGGGTCTCTCCTGAATGTAGCGAGACAAAGCAAGAAACATTTTATGTAGTCGCCATCGCGATGTAAATACACAAATCCGAAAAGGGTCTTTTATGAAAATTAGAATGCCGCCAGAGCGAATTCAATCCACTAAAAAGACCATGCGCTTCTTAGCTGATGGCACGGTAGTGGAATGGACGCCTTCTGCCCTCCTTATTTACGGATATCGAGTCGATGATGCCACGGGTAGCAATGTGCTCGATCTGCTGAGCTCTCCTCTTCGAAGAGAGCTGGAAGAGTCGCAATTAAAGAAGGCATGCGAGCACAGTGGGGCCATGTTTGAAGTGCTCAGGCACCGGAAGGACGGCTCGCCGGTCTATGTAACAGTTGCCTACCAACTTGGTAGTGATGGAATTACTGCTATGGAATCACAGCTTGAGCCTAGATTCAAGCCTGATGAGAGGATGGACTTTGAATCCATCTTCCGCGAAATCCTTGACTTTACGCCTGACGCAATTGTCATGTCTAGTTCAACCGGCGAAATTCTCCACACCAATCGTCAGGCCGATGCCATGTTTAAGTACGAGCCCGGAGAATTAGTAGGTCGGTCGATTGGTGTCCTATTGCCATGTCACGCCATATCGGGTTATGTGGCCTTGCCTAACGAGCATATTTCACAAGCTCGTTCTCGAATAATGGGATTTGGTCCCGATCTCAATGGCATACGCAAGGATGGACTTGAATTCCCAATTGAGACTAGTCGAAGTCCCATTACAACCGATAATGGGGTTTTCGTCTTAAGTGTGGTTCGCGATGTCAGCTATGAAAAACAGGCTGAGTCCAAGTTTCGGGGCCTCATGGAGTCAGCGCCGGACGCAATGGTAATTGTGGATTCGGAGGGCGTAATTGTGCTTGTCAATTCCCAAACCGAGCGAATGTTTGGCTATGATCGCTCTGAAATTCTTGGTAAATCAGTCGAAGTTCTGGTTCCGATGAGATTTGGCAGTGTCCATGGCGAGCATCGTACGCGATTCTTCAAATCGCCTCAACAGCGAGCAATGGGTGTTGGGCTCGAACTTCATGGATTGAGAAAGGATGGAACCGAGTTTCCTGTCGAAATTAGCCTAAGTCCATTGGAAACGGCGGAGGGAACCTTTGTCTCAAGCGCAATCCGAGACATTTCGGAACGCAAACTCATCGAAAAGGCGCTCAATGAGAGAAACCTTGAACTCATCTCGGCCGCGGATTCAAAGAATCGTTTCCTAGCAAATATGTCACATGAATTGCGCACACCGCTGAACGGAATAATTGGCTTCGCCGAGTTTTTGGGTGACGGAAAACCTGGACCGCTTAATGCTACACAGCAAGAGTATATGGAGGACATCCTTTCCAGCAGGCGACACCTCCTTCAGTTGATTAACGACGTCCTGGACCTGGCCAAAGTCGAGGCAGGAAAGATGGAACTGATACCCAGTGAATTTCACTTTACTAAAGCGATTTCGGAGGTTTGTGCGGTGGCAAAACCCCTACTACTGCAGAAGTATTTGAAATTGAGCACGCTGATCGATCCTGGAATTGACATCGTGTTTTTGGACCAACAGCGTATCAAACAGGTCCTCTATAATCTCCTATCTAACGCCATAAAATTTACAGACCCATCAGGTTCTATCGACATCGCTGTTGTTCCAATAGGTCCTGACCGGATTCAACTTACAGTTCAGGACACGGGAATTGGAATTCGCACGGAAGATATTTCAAGAATATTTCGGGAATTTGAACAACTGGACACAGGAGCCTCCCGAAGATATGAAGTTACAGGTCTCGGACTTGCCCTTACGAAGAATATCGTGGAGCAAATGGGCGGTCAAATATCCGTACGAAGCAATCAGAACCGGGGAAGTAGCTTCGAGGTACTGCTACCCAAGCGACAAGGAGAGATCTTCCTTTGACCAGATTGAATATCCTAGCCATCGACGATAATCCAACTAATCTTCGACTAGTGTCGGATATCTTTGAGTACGAAGGGTGGCAGGTTTATCGCGCAGAAGACGCTGAGAATGCGCTCGAAATAATCGATTCGAAGAGCATTGATGTGGTTCTTATGGACATTGCACTCCCCGGCATGGATGGGCTTACACTAACTCGCAAGTTGAAGCAGAACTCGGCCACCCGCCACATCACAATTATCGCCGTAACTGCTTTCGCAATGAAAGGTGATAAAGAGCTTGCGCTAAATGCAGGGTGCGACGCCTACATATCGAAACCTATTGATACTCGCCATATAGTCAGCGAGGTCGAAGGCATTCACCTTATGGCGACATCAGAACAGGACACGACACAACACGTTGAGGACGGAACAAGTGGCGATGATGCAAATTGACTTGTTGGTCTCTAGCTTCGAAGAAGAAAAATTTCGATCAAATTTTCCTGAGCCATTTTGCAACCAGAACGAATGGGAGCACTATTGAAAATCTTGCTTGTCGACGATAATCGGACGAACCTAAAGCTACTACGAGTCATTCTGGAAGCCCATGATCACGTCGTCAAAACTGCAATCGACGGGCTAGAAGCTCTTGCTTTTCTGAATTCGGATTCTGTTGATGTCATTATTTCGGACATCTTAATGCCAAGAATGGATGGGTACCGACTTTGCTACGAAGTCCGTAGGAATCCACTTTGGCAAGATATCGCGTTTATTTTTTACACATCAACCTATACATCAAAGGCCGATGAGAGCCTGTGCTTCAACCTTGGGGCCGACGATTACTTGGTTAAGCCAACGCCGATCGCAGAATTCTTGGAAGCGATAGAGGATGCCACGAAGGCAGTCCACCGCAAACCTATTGCAGACCCTAGTCTAAATGATGTTTGGAGGCAATACAGTGAACGCCTGATAAGCAAGTTGGAGGAGAAGTACGATGAGCTCCAAGACAAGACAGATGAACTGAACATTGCTCATGAGCAGTTGATCAACCTTCTTGAACACAGTCCCGCTATCAACTATGCTCTTCGGATCGAAGGTCAACATAGGCGAGCGTCACTTGTCAGCGGAAATATTGAGCGAATCTTTGGAATTTCGACCGAGGACGCAAATATGGACTGGTGGACGTCTGCTATTCATCCCGAGGATCGAGAGCGCGTGGCGGCATCTCAAAGATTCGCGAGCGACCAATTGAGTCTAACGCATGAATATCGCGTTAGACATGTGAACGGTACATACATTTGGATTGAAGACAGTAGCCGAATCCTTCGAAATGCAGATGGCGAACCTTCCGAGTTAATTGGCGTTTGGCTAGACATTACGGGTCGAAAGGAAGCGGAAGAAAAACTCAGAAACTCGCTAGAAACGCTTGAGCAACGCGTCCAGTCGCGCACATCCGAACTGGCAGAACTCAATCTAGATCTTGTTCGAGCACGCGAAGCGGCAGTCTCTGAAAACCACTCAAAAAGTGAGTTTCTCTCGCGAATGAGTCACGAATTACGTACACCGATGAATTCGATTTTGGGTTTCGGTCAGCTGCTGGAGTTAACTCGTCTTGACCAAGATCAAAGTGATAGTGTCCGTCACATTCTTAAAGCGGGACGACACCTATTGCGGCTGATCAATGAAGTCCTAGAGATTTCACGGATTGAGACAGGCAACCTTACCGTATCACTTGAAACGGTCGACGTAGATGAAGTTGTCGAGGAAACTGTGACGTTGATGCGGCCAGCCGCCCAAGAGGGTGGCATCACATTGACAGCCGTGCCATTTGTGAATCGTCACATCAAAGCTGACCGGCAAAGACTCCGCCAAGTCTTGCTCAATTTGGTTTCGAATGGAATCAAATATAACAATCCTGGCGGATTCGTCAAAATTCAGGAGCTTACGACCACCGACAGCAACGTAACAATTGAAGTCGTCGACAATGGAATTGGCATTTCAGTTTCGATGCGGAACCGGTTGTTTACTCCATTTGACCGTTTGTCCGCAGCCGAAACGACGATTGAGGGAACTGGATTGGGGCTTACACTCTCTCGGGCACTTACCCAAGCTATGGATGGCGAGCTTACGGTGGAAAGCACGCAAGGTGTCGGGTCAAGTTTCAAGATAACGCTTTCATCCGCTGATAGCCCGTCCCCTGCGGATTCCCTATTCTCACGAGGATTTCTTGAGAGAAAATTACTAGAGCAGCTGACAGGGAAGATTTTACTCATTGAGGATAACGCAATGAATCTAAAGCTCCTTACTCGGCTGTTTAGGGAGTGTCCTGCGATTCAATTCGTCACCGCTATTGAAGGACGTGAAGGCATCCAAAAGGCGATAGAGTTCCGACCCGATGCCATCTTGCTGGACCTACACTTGCCGGATATGTCAGGGGCCGACGTGCTAAAGGAACTTAAGGGGTTAACCGAACTTGAGGATGTACCCATAATTATCGTAACCGCGGATGCATTCTCGAATCAGTCGAGGAAGCTCATAGAGGCTGGTGCCTTTCGATACTTAACAAAACCATTTGTCCTAAATGACCTCATCAATGCAGTTTCGGATGCATTAAACAAGTAGGAGAATCGGTGCAAACAGAAGCCAACAACCACCTGATTCTAGTCGTCGACGACGATGCTGCCAATGTCCATTTTCTCGAACGATTGCTTTCATACGGCGGGTATTCCAATGTCATAACGGCGAATTCGGGAACATCAGCATTGGGTCAAGCGATCGAAAACCAGCCCGATCTGATCCTCCTTGACCTTCACATGCCCGGTATTGATGGGTACGAAGTACTCGATATTCTTCGGGCATCTGGTGGTAGCAATGTGTATCTACCCATCCTAGTTTTCACGGCAGATATAACGAATGAGGCTCGACGGCGTGCCCTCGAACTTGGTGCCAGTGACTTCCTTACCAAACCTGGTGATGCTCAAGAAATTCTATTGCGGGTGAAGAACTTTCTTGTAGTCAGGGAACTTCACCAAAAACTCGCAGATCGAAACAATTGTTTGGAACAAATGGTTTCTGAGAGAACCAAAGAGTTAGAGGCCTCTCAGTATGAAATTATTGAACGCTTGGCCCAAGCGGGTGAAAGACGAGATGATGCGACGGGAGAACACACGCGTCGAGTAAGCCGCCTATCCTCTGCAATTGCTCGCTCAATGAATTGTCCGACCAAGTTTGTTCATCTGATAGAACTTGCTTCGCGACTTCATGATTTAGGAAAGATTGGTGTCCCCGATTCCATTCTACTTAAGCCCGGAAAGCTTACGAACGAGGAATTCGGTCAAATGCAATTGCACTGTATGACTGGGGCCTTGATTCTCTCGGAGGGCAAGACCCCGTTACTGCAAATGGCCGAGCGAATTGCAAGATCGCACCATGAACGGTTTGACGGAACGGGATATCCTGACCGGTTGGCTGGCGAGGATATCCCCGTTGAAGCAAGGATTGTAACTGTTGCCGACGTTTACGATGCATTGACTCATGTTCGTCCTTACAAACATGCTTGGACGCCGACCGAAGCCATCTTCGAAATCACGAGCCAAAGTGGAAAGCAATTTGATCCTGACGTCGTCAAAGCCTTTATAGATGTAATGGAGCACTCAGACTTACTTTTCGAATTCAGGGGCCAAGAAGCGAAGAAATTCGATATATCCGACCTCCATCAGCAGCATCCGAACTGAATAAGAGCGCTCCATCCGGTGTCTCAACGCAGTCAACTGGCCGGGCATAGACCCTTTCATCGTTATCCATGGTCGACACCAAAGTTTGCTGTCCATAGGGTCTGCCTGTCACCTTATCAAATAGGATTCGATCGATCTTGTAGCCCGATTTACGGGAACGGTTCCAAGATCCATGAAGCGCAACGATCATGTCTCCTGCCCAATCGTTTGAAAAGGACGTACGCTTGGTGGTCCAACACCATCCGTCAACAGCGCAGTGTGCCGGCAGAACCCATTCGGGGACAATAGTCTTACTAGCGAGTTCGATGATGTCGGATTTGTTGTAGTACTCCGGCCTAGGTGTCCGAAGTCCAACGAGGAAAGGGTGGCCATAAAAACCGTTCTTAATGTAATGGTTCACTTCATCAGGCGGATTGAAATCAGTGATAGGCTGCATGCCGTCACGGTCGCCTAAGTTCTTTCCCAACCAGTCACTACCTTGATCCCCTCCCCAGAGCTCAGTCGTTCCGGGACGATAAGACAACTTCTCAGTATTGCGAATGCCAGAACACCAAAGTTCTCTCGTCTTTCCGTCAAGGCTGTACTTCCAGATTTTCTCTCGCTCAGTCTTTGTAAGGTCAGAAATATTTCCTGAATCTCCTACGCTCGTGAAGAAGCCATCTCCAGCAACAAATAGGGATCGCCACCAATGTCCGCTTGAACCTGGAATAGAGCCTTGAGGCAAGATGCTCTGAACGTTTACGGCTTTACCGTCTGGCCCAACCTTTGCCTTAAACACACCTTGCGACGTTGCGAACCACATCCATCCCGAAACAAACTGCATGGCTTGAACTTGATATTTGCCGGTAATAAAGGTAGATCCAGCAACATATGTTCCGTCAGCACCAGAGGTAAATGTCTTTATGTCCCCGTCGTCGGGTCGGCTTACGAACAAGCGACCTCTGTCATCGAAGACTAAGAACCGGGCATTTGAAACTCTTGGAATGGCAACAGAAACCTTGAGCCCTGGTCTGACCCAAAAACCGCTGGGTACGCCAGGTCCAATCTCGCCATGGGCAACAGGATTCCCATGGACAGGCGGATCAATCATGGGAATTGGACCTTCATAGACTCCTGACGTACCCCCTCTCTGAAGTTGAAGGGGAGTTGAAAGGGTAATCGCGCCGAGCAGTCCAAATGAGGCAAGAATCGAGGCAGAACTCATAAGGCATTCTACGAGTTCTGCCAGATTTTGATTGGGACCTGAGGGCCAAAATACAAAAGAAAGGGAATCCCGAATAGCAGTTTTCTAGGTATTTGTGGCAGGTCTACCAATGGAAATCAGACCCGAGCGAACCGACTCTACAGGGGCTTTGGCCCGGAGTTTCACGAGCATCGATTCAATACGATCGGGTCGCTCAGACACTTGAGCAGTAAACCCGTTGGAATTTATGGAAATGAGCCTACCGCCCGATGCTGCAACCAGCGCGGCGGCTTCATCCTGAAGGTGATCACTTGCGGATACATTGATTAGCACCAATTCAAGTAGTACCGCATTGTCTAGATCTTGAATGCAGTAGGAAGAGACGTGCGGATTCCGCTTGAGCCGCATTTTGAGATCTTCGACGTCTGCAGAAACGGAAAGAACGAGTTCAACCTGAGTTCCGACACGCTTGCCGATCACGTTCCATTCATGAACGGTAATGCCGTCCTGAGTCATTTGGTCTAGGAATACCTCCACGGAAGAAAGTCCAGAGCTAAGAGTGAGAGACAAGGCATGGCGAGATCGTTGAGTTTGGGTTTTGTTGGTCATTTGATGCTTGAAAATAGGTATGAAAAAAGACCCTCCCGATTGTCGGGAGAGCCTCTTTGTGGTTGTCAGTAAGGTGGTTCCCGGCTAGGTCAAGGAAGTAAAAAACCACCAAAAGCGCTCCGTCAAGCATCGATCTGACGAATTGGAAACCTGTGGATTTTGGAGCGCGTTTGACATCTCGTGAAAATTATAGCCTAAACTCGACGTTCAGCCCACATGTAGCTACACTCGCTTCAGATAGCTGAATACAGGCCTGGTTCAAATGCTTTGTCAGAATTTCGACTCACCAAGAGAAAAAGGTGGCTTATCGCCTCAGAAGTGATAACCGACTAAGCACCGAATTTCGGCATAAGTGGTCAAAGCGGCACTGTCCAGATTGACAGTCGGAGAGACCCATTGAATGGTACTTTGAAGCTCCATCTGGGAAGATCGTCGCGATAACTGCGTAGCGATTTTGAAGGCGAGTTGCAGCTAGAAAGTTTGCTCCAGACGAAATTCCGACACAAAGGTGGTGCTCTCGTTGAAGGTAAATAGCAGCTTCGAGCGCCTCTTCTGTCGAAACCAAACTTACCTCGTCAATCAACTCGGCAAGACCGTTTCTGCCGTTCGAGGCAATAGCAGGAATAAATCCGTCTCCAATGCCAAAAATGCTGTGGCTACCATTAGGTCCTCCTGACATGACGGCTGCTTCAGTGGGTTCTACAGCCACAATTCTTGTTTTGCTGCAAACCGCTTTTAGGGCTTCTCCAACACCCATGAGTGTTCCGCCCGTTCCTACTCCTGCCACAAAAGCCTCAATTCGAGTGCCAGATTGCTGAATCAACTCTGGGCCAGTCGTTTGTAGGTGACACTTAACATTAAGGGGATTGCTGAACTGGTCTGGATTAAAGGCAAGTGGATCCTCCCGACAGATGCGATCCCTAATCTCTGCAGCTTCTGCAAATCCGCCTTCCTGGGAGCAAAGTATAAGGTCTGCACCAAGATTCTTAATTATTTCGATTCGCTCGGGAGTCATGTGTTCCGGCATGACAAGCGTGACGGAATATCCCATTGTTCGCCCGTGGTAGGCGAATGCTATTCCTGTATTTCCACTCGTCGCCTCGACAATTCGCATTCCGGGTTTGAGCAAACCTTGCTTTTCACTGTTTTGAAGAATGAATCGAGCAATTCGGTCCTTCACGCTTCCAGTTGGGTTAACGCATTCCAACTTGGCGAGGATTCCGTCTACTTGAACCAGCGGGGTCGGCGCTACGCCAATGGATTTGAGTGCCATTTCGTCCTGCAAAATAAACAAACCAATCGAGGCCACCAGAATGACCTATTGAACAGTTAGATGATCGGTTGGAATTTTGTTCCCGGAGAGTCAACCAGGCAATATCAAAGTTTGTATTGCGCTGCAATCAATAACGCTCGGGCGACAGATGCCTGGTCGATAAGTGCGATTTTTGAATATACCGTTGAGGGTACTTCTCGGTCCCACCTACTCCCATAGTGCCCATGAGCATCTCTATTGTGTTCGTGGAGCCATGCCAAGCACTGAGTAATTGCGGCTCGCGGGTCTTCCGCAGTTGGCACGTTTCGATAGGCCAGAAGCCAATTCTCTAGAAGGAGGTGGGCAAACTTGCCTTCATCTTTGAAAGCGCCGTTTGGAGATATCCAATACCGCAAACTGGATGCCTGCATTTCCCTCACATCAGCTGCATATTCTTCGCGTTTGGTAATGCGAAACAGTTCGGCTGCTGTTCTCAACATGAGGCCAGTATTGTATGACCACTTGGTCCGGTTAGTCATTCCCTCAACAGAGATATTGTCCCAATACAATCCATCCTTGGGGTCGCGCAGTCGGGTCCGAGTCCAACCGTAAATCCTTTCTGCAAAGTGAAGATACGAGAGGTCTTTGGTAGCCTCATACAGTGCGATGGCAGACGCTGCAGCAGGTCCATTTGAACAAGTGTTCTTGGTGTATTTTTCTGCTTCTCGCCAGTAGACACCACCGTCAAGCATGCGATCTTCGCCACTCATTACATAATCCTGCGTCTTCTTGGCCCAATCGAGAGCTGGCTTGGATTTGAGGACTTTGCTGCTTTCGGCTAGGCCCAATACGAGCCACTCATTGTCATCGTAATAACGGTCAATTGATTGTGCATTAGGCAGTACATCGAACCCGGGAACTGGACCCTTGGCATTCCAATAGACCTTCACATTGTCGACATACGCCGATAGCTCTGGTTTAAATCGCTTATCAACTTGAGCAGCCGAATTGAGTGCTGACAGGGCAACTCCGACTCCCCAAGTAAAGGCAGGCTGAGTTGGCTGGCTGGGTGGAGTAGCATCCTCCGCAAACAATTTGCCATCAGCAGTCTTTAGCTCCCGAACCATCTGCTCGACGACCTCAAGTCCCCAAAGTTGGAAGTTGCTGGTTTGGAGTTTTGGTGAGGTTAAGCTAAGGATAAGTGCAGGTAAAAGCATGTCTCTATGTTCTGACGAGTGTTGCCCTCTGTTGGATCATGTGCGCCAACATTTGCCTCAAGGTAACGATCTTATACCCGCGCTTTTGAATTCCCGTAAGAATGTCATCGAGTGCTGCGGCAGTAACAGGCATGTCATGTAGCACGATAATCGCGCCATTTCTGAGTTGCTTGTAAACATTGTGCTCAACGGTCTTAACGTGAACTGCAAATCCTTTGCTGCCCTCATACCAGCTTCGATCACCTGGCTTAATAAAGTCGCCCACTGCAATGTTCTCCTCAACCGTGATCGTCTGCATCGATTTGCCAACGCGCAGAATATCGGGGGTGTAACGCAAGCCGGGCGGCCGCATGAACAACATCCTTCGGCCCGTAATCTTTGCGACAGCATTGGCACAGGACTGGAGCTGGTATCGAACTTGAGATAGTGTGATCGTGTTCAAACGAGGATGAGTCATTGAGTGGTTTCCCACTTCGTGTCCTTCCTGCCACATTCTTCGCACGAGTTGAGGGTGTGCCAAAACTTTCTTACCTACGACAAAGAATGTCGCATGAACATGATGCTTCTTCAATGCGTTAAGTATCTTTGGTGCCCACTTAACGTGCGGACCATCGTCGATGGTTAGGGAAACCTCCTTCAGCTCAGGATTGCCTCTTCGAAGCAGTGCAAGCGCAGGATTATAGGTCTGATTTCCACCAACAATTACTAGAATCGCTTGATGTTTGCGCTTACCGGAAACGGGAAGTGAAGCCAGTGTCAGGGAAAAGATAACGATGAGGACAAGGACTTGGAGCGACCGGAGATGCAATGCTTTACTTGGCATGAAGACTGGTTCAGTTTGACTCCCAAAATGGGTCAAGCATTAGGAATTCGCCAGAGCTATGGAAAACACGCAATAACAGCATGATCGGTACTAACGAACTAAGGGCCTTGCGTATACAATAATGTCGGCCAGTCCCCCCTCCATATGAAAAAAAGCGCTTTTACCCTAATTGAACTTCTGGTTGTCATTGCTATCATCGCAATTCTCGCAGCGATCTTATTCCCAGTTTTCGCTCAGGCAAAAGCTGCTGCAAAGAAGACAGCATGTCTAAGCAACAACAAGCAGATGGGCGTTGCCCTCTACCTGTACTTAAACGATTACGACGATAATTTGCCGATGGCGAACTATCCGAATAATCCTGGAAATGTGCCTTCTGCGTTTTCCTATAGAGCCGCCAAAGTTGCCTACAACGCTTTGAACTGGGCAGATCTTATTCAGCCCTATGCCAAGAACTATCAAATGTTCAAGTGCCCTGTCGATGACAGCGGACCCTACATTGTCAGCGGCACTCCAGTGCCTGGATATCCACTCTCATACGCCCTAAACATGTACATTTACTTAGGTCTCGCTGGATTTCCCGGCTTCCTGGGAACAACGGGTACATCGATGGACACGATTCAAGTTCCTTCATCGAAGTTGTTTA
The DNA here is from genome assembly GCA_038207365.1 of Fimbriimonadales bacterium. GTDB lineage: Bacteria > Armatimonadota > Fimbriimonadia > Fimbriimonadales > Fimbriimonadaceae > Fimbriimonas. The sequence continues at coordinate 153,067 of JBBQZV010000008.1, forward strand.
TCGTTGAGAGTAGGTCCAACATCAGCCAGGAGGTCGTGTTGCCTTCCTCCTCAAAGCGAGTAGGTTTGAATCGCCACGTGGCTGGAGCAAACTACGTCTACTGCGACACTCATGCGCACTATCACATGATGCCTCAGTCATGGGTGGTCATTCCAGACAGCACTTGGACCAATCCGACATTGGCGCAGGCGACGGGTTACAATCAGTGGTTCCCTTGGCTCGACGGCGAAGAAAAGTGGTAACTCAAAACTGTTGAATCGAACAATAGAGGCTCCTGTAGAAATACATGGGCCTTTTCCGCCAAGGCGAAGGCCTTATCGCTCAGCTTTCACGCTGACCGAATTGGTTATAGTCCTCACCGTTTTTGTGTTGTTGGGCTTGTTGCTTACTCCAGCTATTATTGGCGTTCTTGAGAACCGAAGGAGGAGTGACTGTCTGGGCAATTTGAGGCAAATCGGACGCGGATTCTTGGCCTATGCCAGTGACTTCGACGATTCTCTGCCAATGGCTTACCATGATAGCCACAGCACCTGGCAGACTGCCTTCTCTTGGAAGGAGGGCGCTGGGAAAGCGACCTTTACATGGGCGGACCTCATTTCCCACTATCTTCCAGGATCCCAGATTTACTCATGTCCCACGGACTCAACGGGACCAGCACACTGGCCAGAAGGTAGCAGCCAGCTTTCGCCTGGACTTACGAATTCCTATTCGATGAACGCTTACTTCTTTGTCCAACCCGGGGTTCATCGCGAAACGATGACGGGCGGGGGGCTTTCGGAGCTAAGTAACCTAGCTATGAAATTACTGGTGACAGAAAATGCCTCCGCCGCAGGCAAACTAATCTCGACACCTGCCGACTTACAAGGCAAGTACGGCAAGATATGGCAGAGACATTCGGGTCGATCTAATTGGCTGTGGGCAGACGGTCACATCTCCTCCAACGGAGTTTCGTCCCGTTTCGAAAATGTGGCTTCCAAAATTTGGCTCGATCCCAAAACCGCGGAAAAGGAACCCTATCCGCAATGGATTCCCTGGTCCTCGTCCCGATCAGTTCGTTGGTAAGAGCCTAATTTAGGATCTTGACGTCCAGTGCAGGCATGAGCCGAGCACCGTTACTTACGGGGCCTGTACCTCCCCGTCCTTGATAGCCGAAGAATCCAACGCCAGTGAGCTTAGCTTTGATGTGAACTTTAAGTGGCTGGCCGGTCGGGTGGAATTTATCATCCAAAATCTTCCTTACTCGCTTGATGTCTTTTAGAAAGTGACTTCCCTCGCATAGTTCAGGGTCTGGAGCTTCAACAACTGTTTTGGCTCCGGTGGCACCCTCTATAACCATGTAGAAATCGCCATCCGCTCGTTTGATGATTTCCGTAATGAGCACCTCAACCGTCCACTTAGTGGTCTCGAACTTCTCGATCCGCTTTTCCTGGTATTCAGGAGTTTTGAGGTCCGGTGCTAGGCCATCGGGCCGAGTCTGATTGAGCATTTCTTCGACGGTCGTCGCCTTTGCTCGCGAGGGTATTTTCGCGGCCGCTGCATCTGTACCGTGCTTGATAGAGATGCGAGAACTTTCGCTCCGCTGGTATCCATAGGCGCTCACAAGACACGCAACAAGACATAGAGAAAGAGTGAGCCGGACTCGCATAGAATTACCGTACCACGGAATTCGAGTCATGCAAACCCAAAAAGTTCTTGCACTTGACTAACAAAGGGTAGGACTCGCTCGTAGTGGTCGAGCGAGTCCTAGATTGATCTAGATCAAATGTGCTCCGGTCTGAGTGGATGCATATCGGGTCCGTATTCGTCCGTTGTATTTGGAGATGACGCTTTCAAGCACAGGTGCCGAGACTTTTTCGTCCGTGAGCACAACCGTCATCAAGGCACCGCCCTGGCCGATGATATCGCCGTATTCAGCGATGTCTTCATTCGAAACGCCTTGATCTTTAAGGTAACCGGTGACTCCGCCGGCAACAGCCCCAGCCGCTGTTGCGCCTGCTGCACCGCCAATTGCTAGGGCCAGTGCGCCGCCACCAACGACCCAACCGATTCCAGGAACAAACAAGGCAGTAAGGGCGGCCAGTGCACCAGCTGCTAATCCGATTCCTGCGCCTGTTGCTGCGCCACTTGCCGCATCGGCAGAAGTCGTAGTCGTTATGCCTTTTTCGGCTTGCTTTTCAGCCTCATAAGCATCAGTTACTGAGCCATCTTCGCGGTAGTGATAGCCCTCTGGAAATACCAAGCTAACATGCTCCGATTTGACTCCATTGTCAAGAACGGCTCCTAAGGCTTTCTGTGCCATAGCGGGGTCTGAAAAAGTTGCGTAAATAGTGTCGATCATTGTGTTACTCCCTTACGTGATTTATGGCGTTTGTCGCAATCATGTTACAGATATGAAAGTTAAACGCTGTATCTGGATGACTGACGCGCTCAAATTTGTGTTCCAAAAACCTACAAATTTTCGGCAGTCAAGTAGGTTCGTTCATGGCTACGTGTGAAACTCTCGACTTCCAAACGTGGCGCCGATTACCCAGAGGTGGCCGTTTCCGTCTTGCGCTAGATCAATAATCCTCCCCTGATCAATTGCCGACGCAAGTAGCTTGGTCCATGCCAGACGACCCGCCACGGTCAGGCAATCTCTCACACGCCCCGAGGGAGGAGGATGAAATAGAAGGGGATATTGAGTGATCGGGCAGAGCGGAATAGTTGGTTCGTGCCCAGATACGGACTCCATCTTGATCCGCCAATCGTTCCAAACCGCTGTTATGAGCTCAAGGAAGTCAATGGGTTGACGAATAAAGTCAAATCCAAAAGTCGGATGGGGTTCAGGCTTTGGGCTTGGCATGTTATTTGCCACCCCTGAATAAATCTACTTTGATCGAATGATCAATCACCGAAATTAGGCCACTGTAGCGCACAATCCTCGATTGTCCGAACCTAAGTAAAGTAGAACCGAAACCCGTTTGATTCATTGTCTTCAAAACCTCGTTGAAGAGAAAGAACCGAGCTGGCCATCGAATGTTCCATCGATTTATGACGATGAAACGGAGAGCCTATAGTGCCTGGTTGGACCCGGACTTAGCTTTTTAGGTAAGCGCTTGAGCCTTTTCCTTTCTTGTGAGCTTGCTTAGCGAATGCCTCATCTAGGCTTCGCCCCATTTTGTGGATTGCGTGACTCACGGCCTCGTCAACAGAGTTGGCGTCATGGCTGATATGGATGGATTCAATGCCTTCAGGTCGAGCCTCGATCATACATCGAACCTCATCTTTGCCCGATTTGGGTCCATTTTGGTCGCTTAGACGAACCGAAATTTGGGCTACTCGGCCATCAAATCGAGCTAACCTGCGCTGAATGGATGACTCTAAATTATTGAGGATAGACGCGTCAAGGTCCATCTCCTTGTCAGAGTTGATATTGATTTTAAGCATTGGTAAACCTCGAAACTCGCCAATTGCAGCTACTGTAATGTGCTGCCCAATTGAGTATATCGGTTATTCTCACCCAGACTTTCAGTGAACGGGCGAAGTTGCCGACTTGATTCGCTCCTTAAAGAGCACTTCAACCCGAGATCTAGTTGAGACGGAAAGATCACGGACATCTTGACGGGCAAGGAGGACTTGGCCCATCTAAGCCTCAGCCTTGAGTCAATCGATGAATGAGTTCTTGCGGCCAAGTGGATGGACGTTTGCCACCCGTTGGCAACTGAGCAACCGCCAGATTATAGGTCGTCATCATGAGACGAGGATCTTCAAAGCAAGCGATCAGCTTGGCGCGTCCAAAAGCGGTTTCGATGACCGTTGCCTGTAAGTACTCAACCGTGTACCAAGGACCTTGCTCGCGATAAAACCTGGTCGCGATAATTTTGACCATCTATCTGCGTGATCATCTGAAGCGCCCCGAGTCTTCCGAAGCGCTCCAGATTTTCCTTCTCTCCCAAACAGAGCTAGCGAGATGAAGTTAGCTGCAAAGAATTCTGCTCCTGTGCGATCAATTCTTGACAATCTCGTGCTACATGTTCTAGATAGGCTCTCGCTCTCGCCCTCCTTCTAGACTTCCAAATGTCGACTCGATCTGTAGTCTCACGTTCCGGTGGTTGGACCCTACTGAGATAGTGCTTGATGGACTCGCTGACTTGGTAGAGTTGGGCCACACGTTCTATCGAGGTGAGATCTCCTTTCCAAATATTCTCGATCGCTGATTCGAACTCTTGAATTGGATTCATATGATCACCCCTTTATGCTCGTGTTGATGGGCTCGGCTGTTCGCCCAACGAGGGTATGCCTCTTTCCTTGGCGCATATCCGAACGACATTGGTTGAGTGCGCATAATCGTACGAGCACAATTTGTGGCCTCAATGCGGAGGCGACCTAATCTTTGGGCCGCTACAAAGAAGCGGGCACCAAGTGACGTATCTCCAGCACTATAGAAGCCGATGCTAAAGCCTACAAAAAAGGCCTCAATTTGTTCCACTTTGCGAGCGTAACGAAGCAAGGATTTGGACCGCGATATGGCGGAACCCACATGCAATCTCAAATTGCTCAACTCCTGACGGAGTCGTATTTCATTTACCAAAACTCACCTCCGATGAGTGATCTCATTGAAGGGGCCGGCTTCGCCGATCCGATGCCAGCAATCCTCTCATGTTGTCTACGAAGTTAGCTGACGGACTCGGGATAGAGATTCCCTACGCATAAATGCGATTCGCCCCATTCGGATGGGTCCCCCGCTCCGACCATGTGGCCGGACTCGACATAGTAATTATACCTGCCTAACGCGCGCTAAATCAACGCGGACCGCTCCTATAAATACATGAAATAGCTCTGGTAGTAGGATGAAGATATCCTGTATTTGGATATAACTCGATCGGCTGCTTCAAATTTCAGACGATCCAGATGCATCTAAAGAAGTTAACGTGAAGAACCTTGTTATCCTGGTTTCGTGGATTGGACATTTGGAGTATCTATGACTTCTTGAAAGTGCATTGAACATTTGGCGCCGAAGTCAGGCAACTACCACTCAGAAAGCCGCTTCAAAGTTCCTGCGAAGAACCAGAATCAAAGGCTCGTGAAAGCCATCAGGCACTTGGATGCATACTTAAAAGGTGTCGGCCGCGAGAATTGAATTGCTGGTTCTGGTAATTGTTGCCGTAGCACTTGTCGCCAGATGGATAAGGGTTCCCTATACGGTTGGACTTCTTGGAGCCGGTGTCGTCCTGGGTCTTTTACCAGGTAACGAAGAACTTCACCTTTCACGGGAACTGGTGTTCTCGTTTCTATTACCTCCGCTTGTCTATGAAGCCGCGATAAACATTCGTTGGAAAGACTTGCGGCAAGAGTTGGTGCTTGTCGGAGTGCTCGCCACGGTTGGACTTGCCATAGCGGCAGGAATTGTCTGCTTTGGCATGCAGATCTTCCTCAAATGGCCGATTGCGGTGGCTGCGACTTTTGCAGTGCTGATTTCCGCAACTGACCCGGTGTCGGTGATTGCGGCTTTCAAAGATGCGAAGAGCGACGGTCGTCATCGACTGCTGGTTGAATCTGAAAGCCTACTGAATGACGGTACTGCAGCGGCTGGTTTTGCGCTCGCCCTTACTGCGGCAATGGGCGGACATGTGTCTGGCCTGCAGTTTGTCGGCCAATTCGTTTTAGCTGCGGTTGGTGGTTTAGTGATTGGAGCATTAATAGGAGGCTTTGGCCTCATTGTCTCAAAAAGAACGGATGATCACTTAGTAGAAATCGCCATAACCGTAGCAGTAGCATACGGCGCTTTCCTGGTTGCAGAACAATTCCATTTAAGCGGTGTTTTGGCTACGGTTGCAGCAGGGCTTATGGCTGGAAAATACGGAAGCTCGGGATTGATTTCTGAAAGAGGCCGAGCTGAACTTGAGTCTTTCTGGGAAGTAATCGCGTTTGCAGCTAACTCGGTAGTGTTCTTACTTATGGGTGTGCGAGAAACAAGGGTGTCATTTTCAATCTATGTGTTTCCAGCATCGATTGCTGTTCTCTTAGTCCTTGTAGGTAGAGCTGCTTCAACTTACGGGCTCGCAGCACTCTTTTCTAGAAGCCGTTGGCGGATTCCTCTCATAGGTCAGCATTTACTCTTTTGGGGCGGCCTTCGAGGAGCACTTGCGCTCGCCCTAGTACTTGGACTACCTCAGGATTTCCCCAAGCGTGAAGAAATTATGTCAGTCACTTTCGCCGTAGTAGGGTTTTCGGTTCTAGCTCAAGGTCTTTCAATTAAGCCGCTCATACTCAAGGCCTCGAACGACTAGTGAGGGTTAATATACTGTGATCACCCTAAAAACCAGTAGGTAAAGAATTGTGATTTATCCGCCGTTTTCGAGCTGAGTATCCCTCAGGGGTTCGCTTCCACTTTTATCCTTCATCTCATGTAGATAGCCATGTGATGTGGTTTCTTTGGTGATGACAGATCGAACATGAAGTTCAGGTGGAACACCATCGATATGTGGCAGAGTTGACTCGATCTTGGCAACGATCTTTGGACCGAGCGAATACGGCGTTCGAACTACGGCATAGACCATGCGCTGATCTTTCTCGGCTACGAACCGAACATCGGCTAGAAATACTCCAGGATAGGCTCGAAGTGCCGATACCAACCGATCACGTGTTGCTGACTGCTCGAGTTCCTTGGACAAAGTTCGTGAAAAATTGAGTCCAAGCACGATCCCGAGCGTGACAAGCATGAAGACACTGAAAGCGATCCGAGAGGCGTATGCTCGGCTATCACCAGTTTTCTTTGTAAGGAGGTGATAACCGTGAGCCCACATAACAACACTCGACGCAAACTGGATGGCAACGAGATTGGCAAAGAAGAGGAGAAAGCCACCAAATGCCAAGCGAAGGTCTCCTCGTGCAATACAAATGCTGCAAGTTGCGAGTGGCGGTACGAGAGCGGTTGCAATTGCGACACCTACCAAGCCAACACTTAGACGTGGAGAAACGGTGGCATATGCACCGGCAGCTCCACCCGCCAAAGCGATTACCAAATCTAGAATATTCGGGCTGGTCCGAGACAGAATTTCGTGGGTGAGTGGTAAATCACGGTGTATAAAGCCAATTCCAAATGCAACGCCTAGTACGACAAGAACCCCAGCAACTTCTGCGATAATTGCTTGCCGAAGCAGTTGAACGTCGCCATCAACAAGTGCGAGTGCAATTCCCGAGATGGGACCGAGAAGCATAGCGATGATCATCGCGCCAATAACTACAGCGGTGCTGTTGGACAGCAAGCCATAACTTGCCACGATCGTCGCTAACGCGTTCATCAAAACGTATGGGACGTTAAGTTTGGCGTTTTGGCGGATTGATTCTCGTACAGCTTGGAGCGCTACTTCTGGCTGATTCTGTTGAATTTTAACTGCGCCCAACGCTTGCCCGATTGATGCTCGCGAGTAGTTTGAAAGAACGCTGACGGTGCATGGCAATAGTATATATCGGCATGCGGCAAGTCGCCGATAAGGCTCTGGAAATGATCCTAGGAGAAGTTTCGATTTCCAATGGACTTGGAAAATGACTCTGATGTACTTGAGGAATACAGATCTTCAATCCGAATATCGAAAGTAACTGTAAAGCTTCCGAGATGCACTTCTTCGAAATATATTTCCTGGTGTAGTTGAATTTTCTGAGGATCGTCGACCTTGAAATCACCCGTTCCCAATCGATGTCGGGGAATCTTCCACTCCGGCAACAAAACCACTTGTGAGCAATTAGAGGAACTTGGATTCGACTTGTAAAGTCACAGCGGGTGCGCTTTCGAAAAAGGAGACATCCATGCTAAGAAGAGTTAAAGATTTTGAGAACTACATCCTCCGCGCTCGCGATGGAGACATTGGCAAAGCAAAAGAGTTCTTGTTTGATGACCACGAATGGACAGTGCGTTATCTGGTCGTTGACACAGGAAGTTGGCTAAGTAGCCGAAATGTCCTCATTTCACCACACGCTTTGAATCCAGCTATCGACTCTGACGATGTAATCCCGATTGACTTAACCAAACAGCAGATCGAAGCAAGCCCGACATTGGAGAGCGACGAGCCTGTCTCTCGTCAATTCGAGCAGCAATATCATATGTTTTATGGCTGGCCTTACTATGGAGGCGGCCCATATCTATGGGGTGGCAGTTCGTATCTATGGGCCGGCGGGATATCCTCTGGGTCTGCTGGCCAATCCTTAGCAGCAGATACTGTGCCGACCGATGAGATTCTTTGTCGTGAGGCGACTTGGGATCCGAATCTCCGCAGCACTAAAGAAGTGAGTGGTTATCACGCTCAGGCCCTGGATGGCGAGATCGGCCATGTCGAAGACTTCATTATCGATGAAGACAACTGGTCGATTCGTTATCTTATTGTGGATACCAAGAACTGGCTGCCCGGAAAGCACGTTCTGATTTCCCCGCGATGGATTGAAAAATGTGTTTGGGACGAACGGAAAGTATTCGTTAGCTTGTCGAGAGAGTCCATCCTGCAATCGCCGGAATATTCGCCAGAAACTCTCAACCTCGGATACGAAGAGAAACTACACGAACACTACAACTCACACGGCTATTGGGAAAATCGGCCGGGCAGACCGGAGCCATTTGCCAAATCAGCCGAGCCTGTTAAGGCTGCAAAGTGATTTCAGAGCAACTCGGCACAACCTTGAGCTCAACGGAAGCACACCCCGTTGGCACTGCGCCAACACTGTGCCCTGTCCTGCTTCGAAAGATGGACGCCTATTGGCGAGCTGCCAATTATCTGTCCGTTGGCCAAATCTATTTGTACGACAACCCCCTACTTACGGAACCGCTGAAGCTCTCTCACGTGAAGCCGCTAGTGGTCGGGCATTGGGGAACTACGCCCGGGCAGAACTTCATCTACGTCCACTTGAATCGGGTCATCAAGAAATACGACCTCGACATGTTCTATGTTGCGGGTCCTGGCCATGGTGGTCCAGCCATTGTTGGGAACGTCTATCTCGAAGGAACCTGGAGCGAGATCTACACGAACGTCACCCAGGACGAAGCGGGCCTCAAAAAGCTGTTCACCCAGTTCTCGTTCCCGGGAGGCATCTCGAGCCATGTCGCTCCTACGACTCCAGGATCGATTCACGAAGGGGGTGAGTTGGGCTATTCCCTAAGCCACGCCTTCGGAGCCGCATTAGACAATCCGGAATTGATCGTAGCGTGCGTGGTCGGGGACGGAGAAGCCGAAACTGGCCCGTTGGCTACGGCATGGCAGTCAAATAAGCTCCTCAATCCAATTACCGATGGGACGGTGCTGCCTATCCTGCACCTTAACGGTTTTAAGATCAGCAATCCAACTGTGATGGCTCGCATAGAGCCCGACGAACTAGAACAATTCTTCCGAGGGTGCGGCTGGACGCCCTATTTCGTCGAGGGCGATGATCCTGACCAGATGCACGAGTTGATGGCGACAACCTTGGATCGCGCAATCGAGGAAATCCAGCGAATTCGCCATAACGCGCTGGAGAATGGAGACCAAACGCGGCCACGATGGCCAATGATCGTGCTCAAATCACCTAAAGGCTGGACTGGTCCGAAAGAAGTCGATGGCTTAAAGATCGAGGGCACCTTTAGATCCCACCAAGTTCCGATTATTGTCAATGCCGAGCATCCAGGCCACGTTGCGTTGCTCGAATCATGGATGAGAGGTTATAAGCCCGAAGAACTCTTCGACGATAAAGGTCGGTTGATGCCAGAATTGGCAGATTTGGCCCCGAAAGGCGACCGTCGAATGGGTGCCAACCCGCATGCCAACGGCGGATTGTTGCTACGCGATCTTCGCATGCCGGATTTTCGAAGTCACGCGGTCCATGTTCCGTTACCTGGTGCAGTCGATGGTCAGGACACTCTAGTGCTCGGAGGATTCTTACGGGAAGTAGCCAGGCTTAATCACGAACCACGTAATTTCCGAATCTTTGGTCCCGACGAAACGCTTTCGAACCTTCTTGGTTCGGTTTTCGAAGTTACTAATCGCCAATGGGACGCCCGCGAAAACGCAGATGACGAATTCTTGGCTCCTTCAGGTGGTGTAGTTGATTCGATGCTAAGCGAGCATCAATGCGAAGGTCTTCTGGAAGGATATTTACTTACTGGACGCCATGGCATATTTAACAGTTACGAAGCGTTCATTCGCATCGTCGACTCGATGTTTAGCCAACACGCCAAATGGCTGAAGGTCACGCGGGAGCTTCCTTGGAGAAGGAATATCGCGTCGCTAAACTATCTACTCGCTTCCCACGTGTGGCAGCAGGATCATAATGGCTTTACGCATCAGGACCCTGGCTTCTTGGATCACGTGATCAACAAGAAAGCCGACATTGTCCGTTGCTATCTTCCACCTGACGCCAATTGTCTGTTATCGGTCGTCGATCACTGTCTGCGAACTCGTCACTACGTGAACGTGGTTGTAGCTGGAAAGCACGCCCTACCGCAATGGCTGACGATGGATGAGGCTGTCGTGCATTGTACTGAAGGTATCGGTATCTGGCAATGGGCCAGCAACGACCAAGGCACCGAGCCGGACGTGGTTATGGCATGTTGTGGAGACACGCCGACGCTAGAAATTCTCGCCGCTGTATCAATTCTCCGCGAGTATCTTCCGCAACTCAAGATTCGAGTTATTAACGTGGTCGATTTGATGAAACTACAGTCGGCGAGCGAGCACCCGCATGGACTTAGTGAGACGGATTACGACTCCCTCTTTACGACCAATAAGCACATTGTATTTGGTTTTCACGGTTATCCATGGCTTGTTCACCGGCTCACCTATCGACGAAAGAACAGAAACCTTCACGTTCGAGGATACAAGGAAGAGGGCACGATCACGACTGCCTTCGACATGCGTGTCCAAAATGATCTGGACAGATTTCACTTGGTCCAGGACGTTGTCGACCGGTTGCCCGATTTAGGCTCCAAGGGGGCCTATTTGAAACAGAAGATGTCGGACAAGCTCATCGAGCATAGTCACTATATCGACATCCACGGCGAAGACCTTCCCGAGATCCGAAACTGGAAATGGAAATCCTGGTCCGAGTGATGACACCTGATCACGCGGTTCGATCCACAGTCGATGCCTTCCTCCCGGAAATGCACCGCAAGTTAAATTCGACGCAACCGGATGCGCCTAGGAGGAATATCCTATGAGACCAGGAAGCAATTTCAACACAATATCAGCCTTAGCGTTTTTCGTCATCCTGGGCCTCGGAGCGGGGCTGGTAGCAGCAATCTATTCTTCGTCTCCTCAATGGCTGTTGATTGCGATCGGAGTCATCGCATTCGTTGTGGCAACGACCGTTTCCTCATCACTTAAGGTAGCAAACCAATGGGACAAGGCAGTGGTACTTCGCATGGGCAAGTTCAAATCTCTGCAGGGACCCGGTCTGTTCTTTATCATCCCCGTGTTCGACGTAATTGCTTATTGGATCGATACTCGCGTGATCACAATGTCATTCAAAAGGGAGAAAACGCTCACCAAAGATACGGTGCCAGTCGACGTCGACGCCGTTCTGTTCTGGAAGGTGATTGATCCCCAAAAGGCAGCGCTTGATGTCGCCGACTATCAAACGGCCATCGGCTGGGCATGCCAGACCGCGCTGAGGGACGTGATTGGAAAAACGATGCTCGCGGACATGCTGGAGGGCCGCGATATGATCAGCGCAAAACTGCAGAAGATTATTGATGAGCGGACAGAGCCTTGGGGCATAACGGTCATTTCCGTGGAAGTCAAAGATGTGTTGATTCCACCAGCACTTGAGAATGCGATGTCTATGCAGGCGCAGGCCGAAAGGGAACGACAAGCCAGAGTCATCCTTGGCGACTCTGAGCGCCAGGTCGCCGAAAAATTCGGCGAAGCTTCAAAGACATACATTGACAATCCGGTGGCCTTTCACTTGCGTGCCATGAACATGCTCTACGAAGGTCTAAAGAATAATTCCACGATCGTAGTTGTTCCTAGTTCTGCGGTGGAGTCGATGCAACTCGGCGGCCTTGCCGGCTTGACTGCCTTAACGATGGGAATTGAGAAGGATAAGCAGGCGCAAGGTACAGGCAAGTCGGCTGTCGCGGTTACGGACGTTGTCGATCTTATGGGAAGTACTTTGAAAGGCGAGACATCCCAGGTGTCAGGGCTATGAGCATGAAAGAACTTGTTCAAACGGCTGCTGATCTGCTTGCTTACGACAAGGGATTGCTCGCAATTGATGAGAGTACGCGAACCTGCAACAAGCGGTTCGGCGAGATTGGAATACCGCAGACAGTGGCGGCGAGGCGTGCCTATCGAGAGCTTATTCTCACCGCTCCGGGCCTATCGGAAAGCATAAGCGGTGTGATCCTCTTCGACGAAACTATCCGGCAGAAGGCCAAAGACGGAACACCGATCCTCGGCTTGGTCCTACAAGCTGGAATCATTCCTGGCATCAAAGTCGATGAAGGGACAACTGGTCTAGCCGGGCATCCTGGCGAGAACGTCACGGAAGGGCTGGATGGTTTAGGTAGAAGACTTGCCGAGTACGTGCAAATGGGAGCTCTCTTTGCAAAATGGCGCTGTGCCATCGTGTTGGATGAGGTCTTACCCACTCAAGCGGCGATCTCGGCAAATGCACAAACGTTGGCACGATACGCATTGATGTGCCAAGAGGCTGGAATCCTGCCGATTGTCGAACCGGAGGTGGTTATGGAAGGAATGAACTCGCTTCAGACGAGTGCAGAAGTAACCGAGCAAGTTTTGCATACGGTGTTTGACGAATTCTATAACCAGGGTGTGATTTTGGAAGGCATGATTTTGAAGCCGAACATGGTTCTTCCGGGATTAAAGAACCCAGACCAAGGCAGTGTGGATCATGTTGCTGAAGCTACAGTTCGGATTCTTCGTCGATCGGTACCGGCTGCAGTGCCTGGAATTGCCTTTCTCTCGGGCGGTCAGCCTGGGGAGCGCGACTCGGCGATTCTCAACGCGATGAATGCGAAGTACCGTTTAAAGGCGCCGTGGGCACTAACATTCTCGTTTGGGCGAGCTATTCAACATCCGGCTCTGGAAATCTGGGGTGGCAAAGAGAAGAATCTGGATGCTGCACAACAGGCATTGGTGCACCGGGCGCGGTGCGACAGAGCGGCGAGTGCTGGACAGTACAACCAGTCTATTGAAGGCACTCAATGAGTTCTGTAGCCTTATACCCATTGCGATTCGAGCCAATCTTCCAATACCGGCTTTGGGGCCGACGGCGATTACCGAATTTCATTTCAACGCCCATGCCCGACGGACTGGTCAGCGAAACATGGCTTCTGAGTGATGGCGATGATCACCCCAGCATTGTGGCAGAGGGGCCTTGCAAGGGACTGACGATTGCTCAACTAACAAAAGCATCACCGAGGCAGTTGCTCGGAAAACTAACCGGAAAATTCAAACGGTTTGTGCTACTTGTAAAGTTTCTTGATGCAAACGTCGTGTTGTCAGTGCAAGTTCATCCATCGGACGAGCACACGGATGACCTTCCTCGTGGTGAGACCGGGAAAACAGAAGCTTGGGTGGTTCTTGAGACGGGCAATGACAGTCGCGTATTTGCCTGTTTGACCGAGGGAACCACGTCTATCGAAATTAGGGACGCAATTGCAACAAACAGCCTTGCCGACCATTTGTCCAGTTTTCGACAAAACTGGGTGATGGAGTCCTATTGCCTGCTGGCACGTTTCACACCCTGCACGACCTAGTCATGTTCGAAGTCCAAGAGAACAGCGACGTGACCTACCGCCTTTCAGGCTGGGATCGAATGGGTCCGAAAACGAACAATGCGCGACGATTGCAAGTCAACCAAGCGATGGCCTGCATAGATTTTGACCGGGTCGCACTCACCCCGGTCGTTCCAGTTATCGAACGAAACATCCCGGACATGCGTGAGCGAATCTTTCTAGATCGACACTTCGGTTTGTCTCACATAAGGGGCGAAGCATCCTTCACTGTTGGCGCAGCCAACACGCCACGGGTGCTGGTTTGTCTGAAAGGTGATGGCGAATTAGCTTGTGGAAACGTCCAATACGGCTTTGGAAGGGGAGAAGTCATCCTATTGCCCGCCTGTGTTGGAGAGTGCCAGTGCCAGCATCGAGGGAATCTCGAGATTCTCGAAGTATCTTTGCCCGAAGGCGGCGCGGCTTGATCAGGCTGGTCGTTTTCGACTTGGACGGCACACTAGCTCAGAGCAAGTCCTCGCTTGAACCCGAAATGGGGCAGTATTTAAGCGCTCTCTTGGCAATCGTAAAGGTGGCCGTGATCTCTGGCGGCGACTGGCACCAGTTTCAGAGGCAACTCATATCAGAATTGCCTCGCACGGCGAATTTGAGCAACCTCTCCTTAGTTCCTACTTCCGGAACCAAGTTCTACACCTACAACAAGGAATGGAAACAGCTTTATGCTGAAAATTTCTCGGACGAAGAAAAGAAGAAGATCCTTGATGTGCTGCATGAAGTAATCGAGAAGCTGGATCTCAAACCCAATAAGACGTGGGGAGAAATCATCGAAGATCGAGGAAGCCAGATTACATTCTCTGCTCTTGGCCAAGCTGCACCGATCGATCAGAAAAAGAAGTGGGACCCCGATTTTGCCAAGCGGAAGCGGATGAAGGAACTCCTCGATATTTCTCTGAAGGAGTTTTCAGTGAGGTTGGGTGGCACGACTTCGGTCGATGTGACGAAACCAGGAATTGATAAAGCCTATGGCATACGAAAGCTCCGAGATGTGCTTCACGTGTCAATCAGTGAGATGATCTTTGTAGGGGATGCACTTTTCCCTGGAGGTAACGATTACCCAGCCAAACAAGCGGGGTGTGGGGCGATCCAAGTGAGGGATCCCCAAGAGTGCATGCGAGTCATTGAAGCGTTCATTGCATGCCTGAGGGGTTGCGAATCTTGAGCACACTTCAGTTGAGGCGACTTGGAGTGATCATGCAGCCTGAGGCGGATAATCCCTATGAGGTAGAAGGCACGCTGAATCCTGCCGCTATACGAGGTACTGATGGTCAGCTTTACCTCTTTCCAAGGCTGGTCGCAAAAGGGAACTATTCTCGAATCGGGATCACGCGAGTTCTCTTCAACAGTGCGGGAGATCCGACCGGAGTTGAACGTCTTGGAATAGCGCTCGAACCTGAAGCAGATTATGAACTGCGTCCAGACGGCGGCGGTGGATGTGAAGACCCACGAATCACCTTGGTCGAACCGATGAAGTGCTATGTGATGTCCTATACTGCGTTTTCGGCAAAGGGGCCGCGCATTGCATTTGCATTATCCAAGGATCTTATTCATTGGAGGCGAATCGGTCTTGCCCGATTTGAACCGTTTGAGGGCATCGATTTCGTCCATGTGGATGACAAGGATGCAAGTCTTTTCCCTGTTGCGCTTCCAAACCACGCAGGCAAGATTCAATTGGCGATGCTTCATCGCCCTCTTTTTCCGGGCACGCGACCGGAAGAGATGGTATATCGGGGACCGAAACGAACTGTGGACCGGGATCACGAAAGCATTTGGATTTCCTACTGTCCGATACCTGACGAAGGGGAGGAGCCCCACATTGGGGGTCTGTTTAACTCGCACCATCGTTTGGCAACTCCTGTTTCGAATTGGGAGAATTTGAAGATCGGCGGTGGAACTCCGCCTGTTCTCACCCGTCACGGATGGTTGATCCTCTACCATGGCGTGCATAAATGCGAATCGCCGGCTATGGTGGGCCGCGACCTTCAGTACGCTGCCGGCATAATGGTCCTGTCCCAGCATCATCCTCAGAAGATCGTTTACCGATCGTCTCAACCCGTGCTGGTACCCGAGTCGCCGGATGAACTCCGCGGAACCATTTCAAATGTTGTGTTTCCGACTGGGATCGACCGGCGGGACGACTTAGGAATGCCCGACCGTTTCGACGTCTATTACGGAATGGCCGACAGCCGAATCGGAGTTGCAAGACTCGATCTTCCAAACGAACTTCATACCGGTTCGCCAGCGGACGCACCAGCAAACGCTTCACATCTGGGGTCAGTCGGGGCAGTCGTGTGAATTCTGGCTCAGTTGTATCGATTCGGGGGAGCGTCGTAGACGTTCGGTTCGACAACGCTCTTCCGCCTATACGTTCGCTGTTGCGTGCAGGAAAAAAGAACGAGATTGTCATCGAAGTGCTGGCGCAACGCGACGCAAGGCACGTTCGAGGAATCGCACTGACTCCGACTCAAGGGCTTGCTAGAGGAATGGTAGTCCAAGATACCGGAGGACCACTTAAGGCACCCGTTGGGAAGGAAATTATCTCCCGAATGTTCGATGTGTTTGGCAACACGATCGATCATGAGCCACCGCTCAAAGATCTTGAGTGGCGATCCGTTCATCGGGAACCGCCACCGCTCTCAGAACGATCGACGAAATCAGAGTTGTTCGAGACTGGAATCAAGCTCATCGACGTTCTCGTGCCCCTTGAGCGCGGCGGAAAGGCGGGACTGTTTGGTGGAGCAGGTGTAGGCAAGACGGTCCTCCTCACCGAAATGATTCACAACGTTGTTGGAAATCAAAAGGGTGTGAGCCTGTTCTGCGGCATCGGTGAACGATGCCGAGAAGGTGAAGAACTCTATCAGGGAATGAAGGATGCCGGAGTCCTACCTAACATGGTAATGATCTTCGGTCAGATGAACGAGCCGCCTGGCGCTCGCTTCCGTGTGGGGCAAGCAGCCTTGACCATGGCAGAGTATTTTAGGGATGACGAGCACCGAGATGTGTTGCTTCTCATCGACAACATCTTTCGGTTCATTCAAGCAGGCATGGAAGTTTCCGGCTTGATGGGGCAGATGCCGTCTCGTCTAGGCTACCAGCCGACGATGGGCACGGAGTTATCCAGCCTGGAGGAGCGGATTGCAAATACTGCCTCGGGTGCAATCACGTCGATTCAGGCGGTTTACGTTCCAGCTGACGACTTCACTGACCCCGCTGCGGTGCACACCTTTTCTCACCTATCCGCCTCGATTGTCCTTTCCCGGAAACGAGCAAGCGAGGGCTTATTCCCAGCCATCGATCCTTTGGCGTCGAGTTCAAAGATGGCAACACCAGGCATCGTTGGCGAGCGTCACTATCTGCTGGCGCAAGAGATAAGGAAGACCCTTGCTGAGTACGCCGACCTAAAAGACATTATTGCGATGCTAGGCATGGAGCAGCTTTCGCCGGAGGATCGAAACGTTGTTGCTCGCGCTCGAAGGCTGGAGCGATTTCTCACTCAACCATTCTTTACAACTGAGCAATTCACCGGTCACAAAGGCAAACTGGTCAGCCTTAAAGATTCGCTTGATGGCTGTGAGCGGATTCTCAATGACGAGTTCAAAGACTTTCCAGAGAGCGCACTCTACATGATCGGATCGATAGAGGAGGCTAAGAAGCCCTCTGAGGAGGTTATAAATGCAGGAAACACACCTAAACCTTAAAGTCCTTTTGCCATTTCACGTCTTCGTTAACCGGTCCGACGTTACGAAAATCGTTGCTGAATCCACAGGAGGCTCTTTCGGTATCTTGCCCCACAGACTGGATTGTGTGGCGGCTCTTCGTCCCGGAATACTCATTTATGTAACAGAGTCCGGTGACGAGGCCTTCGTTGCTGTTGATGATGGCGTGCTAGTAAAGGCTGGCCTTGACGTTCTTATTTCCGTTCGTCGAGCGATTGCTGGCTCCGAGCTAGGCAAATTGCGCGAGGCGGTTGAAAGGGAGTTCAAATCCCAAGATCAGCTAGAGCAGAGTGCTCGCTTAATAACAAAAAAACTCGAAGCGGGCTTCTTGCGCAGGTTCGCGGAGCTAAAAGATGAGTAGCAAACGTACACCAAAACAGCAAGAGCCAGCTCTGCTATCGAGAGTCGATGCAGATGCGAAGCGCAAACTCAGGGCGCGTGAAAACCCATCTGGCGGTGTATGGTTCGGGCTTGGAATGATGGGGCTTGTCGGATGGTCGGTTTCAGTCCCTACGTTGCTCGGTGTGGCTGTCGGCATGTGGCTAGATCGGAACCATCCTAGCGGGCGTTCCTGGACTTTGGCGCTGTTGGTTGCTGGTCTTTGCGTCGGTTGCTTCAACGCCTGGCACTGGGTCACTAAAGAGGCAAATGCTATCAAAGAGGAGCACGAGCATGTCGATTAATCTGATACTTTTGCTGACCTTCGCTGGAGGCGCGCTCGGAGCGATCTTCTTTGGCGGTCTTTGGTGGACAGTTCGGCGAGGCGTGGCTTCGAGAGCGTCAGGATTGTGGTTCTTCGGAAGCCTTCAGATAAGGATGGCTATCACACTAGTCGGCTTCTACTTCCTTATCGGTGGGGACGCAGAAAGGGTCTTCCCAAGCCTAGTCGGCTTTGTCATTGCCCGATTCGTAGTTGTGGCTGTAACCAAGGGTGCCTCACTTACTCCTGTGCCGGCGCAGAAGCGAGAGACCCTATGAGAATCAGTTCTGACCAACAGATTTTCTGGCATTACGGGTCCGTTAAGCTCAACGGCACGATCGTTACGACCTGGGCTCTGATGATTGGAATGGTGGTTGGGGCATGGCTCGTTACTCGAAGACTGACAACCCACGCGAAGATATCGAGGTGGCAGAGCGGCTTGGAAATCGTAGTCACATCGATTGAAAAACAAATAGGCGACGTTGGTCTCGCTAATCCGAAAACTTATCTCGGATTCATTGGCACGCTGTTTTTGTTCGTCGCAATGTCCAGCCTTTGCACGATACTTCCTGGCTTCGATCCTCCAACCGGTTCATTATCGACGACTGCCGCGTTAGCACTGGCCGTTTTTGTAGCCGTACCCATCTACGGGATTAAAGATCAGGGCGTGTTCGGCTACCTCAAGTCTTATCTAGAGCCGACTGTGATCATGTTGCCGTTTAACATCATCAGTGAACTCTCTCGTACTCTAGCTCTCGCAGTACGACTGTTTGGAAACATGATGAGCGGTGCGATGATCGTGAGCATTTTGCTGACGATCACACCCTTCATCTTCCCCATCGTGATGACCGCGCTTGGGTTACTCACCGGGATGGTCCAGGCCTACATCTTTAGCATTCTCGCCGCTGTTTATATCGCCGCAGCTACGTCGAGCAAAAAGACGAAGAACCACGACTCGAAACCACTAACTGCAACTTAAGGAAAAACTATGGACAGCATGACAATGATCGCAATTGCCTCGATTGGCACTGCAGGACTCACGATAGGCATTGGGTGTATGACTCCTGCCCTCGGAGAGGGCAAGGCAGTCTCGACGGCTCTTTCCGCCCTGGCGCAGCAACCGGACGCCGCACCCACGATTACTCGAACTCTCTTCGTCGGGCTCGCGATGATTGAGTCGCTCGCCATTTACTGCTTCGTCGTATCTATGATCCTCATTTTCGCCAATCCGTTCTGGAGTCACGCAATTGCTCATGTCGCAGGGAAGTAAGTCATGCTGATTGACTGGTTCACGGTAGGGGCTCAAGCGATCAACTTCATTATCCTCGTATGGCTGATGAAGCGATTCTTGTTTAAACCAATCCTTAGCGCTGTGGAAACGCGCGAAAACCGAATCGCAGCCGAGCTCAAGGACGCGAAATCCAAGCAACATGAGGCCAAAGTAGAACGCGACGAGTTCCAAAAGAAGAACGACGACTTCGAGAAACAGCGGATTGACCTGTTGGCAAAGGCAACTGCAGACGCCAGCAAAGAACGCGAGCGACTAACCACCGATGCTCGAAAAGAGGCAGATGATCTAAGCGAAAAGAGACGCGGCTTACTCCAGAAAGAGGCTGAAGACTTAAACGAGGCCCTTGGCGCACGAGTCAAAGATGAAGTGTTTGCGATCACGCGAAAAGTGCTCGCCGACCTGGCGGACGATGATCTCGAATCGAAAATCTGCAAGGTGTTTATCCGGCGACTATCAGAGATGGACGCTGATTCGAAAATGCAACTTGACGCCGCCTTGAAATCGGCCTCAGAACCTGCGATCGTAAAGTCGACATTTCATATCCCTAAAGACCAATGCACTGAGATTGAAAACGCGTTCCACGCTGAGTTTTCTACGAAAGTCTCCATCAAATTCGAGACAACGCCAGACCTGATAAGCGGCATTGAGTTCACTGTAAATGGGCAGAAGCTCGCTTGGAGCATTGCTGGATATTTCGCGTCGCTCGAAAAGAGCATCTGCGATACTGTCGCGAGCCGTATTGCCTCTAAAGGCGAGCCCAAGGTGGAACTGGTTAAGGCTGAATAGGAAGCGATCAAGATGCGCCACCACCTGCAATTCGTCATCGATAAAACTTTCGCCGAGATAAGTCGAGCCCGCGAAGCTTATTCCGCCACCTTAGTTACTCACGAAGTGGGCACAATTTTGAGCGTCTCGACCGGAGTTGCGAGAATTTCGGGCTTGCCCAATGTAGGTTTTGAGGAGCTGGTGAGGTTCCCTGGAGACGTTTACGGCATCGCGTTCAATGTAGACGAGGATGAAATTGGCGTCGTCCTGCTAGGAGACTATTGGAGCCTTAATGCTGGCGACGAGGTCGAACGCACGGAGCGAGTGATGGACGTTGCAGTTGGTGTTGAACTGTTAGGCCGGGTAATCGATCCTCTTGGAAATCCCCTTGATGGCAACGGTTTGAGCACAGCAAAAAAACGGTTGCCAATAGAACGTCCGGCCGCGCCGATTATGGATCGAGCACCGGTGACGGTACCGCTTCAGACTGGGCTAAAGGTCATAGACGCTCTTATTCCTATTGGTCGTGGTCAGCGAGAGCTGATCTTGGGTGATCGACAAACGGGCAAGACGACGATTGCACTCGATACGATCCTAAACCAACGAGGCAAGGACATGGTATGCATTTACTGCTCCATTGGCCAGCGTGCTTCGGCAACCGCCAAAGTTGTTGCGACACTTAAAGCTGAAGGAGCCATGTCGTACACAGTCGTAGTCGTGACAGAGGGCAACGATCCGCCCGGCCTAACATACATCGCGCCGTACGCTGCAACCACAATTGCAGAGCAGTTTATGGAGGAGGGTAAGGACGTCTTAATCGTCTATGACGATCTCACCCAGCATGCTCGCGCCTACAGGGAACTTTCTCTACTATTGCGTCGACCACCAGGCCGGGAAGCCTTTCCGGGTGACATCTTCTACATTCATTCGAGACTTCTGGAAAGAGCTACAAAACTCAATGAAAAGCGTGGGGGAGGATCACTTACAGCATTACCGATCATCGAAACTGAAGCGCAGAACATATCAGCCTATATTCCTACAAACCTAATTTCGATTACGGACGGACAAATCTACCTTTCACCGGACCTATTCGAACTTGGAGTGTTGCCTGCTGTCGATGTGGGTAAATCGGTATCGCGAGTAGGCGGAAAGGCCCAACTGCCGACCTTCCGTTCCGCGACAGGAGATCTGAAACTTGCCTATGCGCAGTTCGAGGAGTTGGAGACTTTTTCCCGTTTCGGAGCTCGTTTAGATGCGGACACGCGCAAGATTATCGACCATGGACTCCGGATCCGAGCCTGTTTGAAACAATCGGCAAATGCTCCAGTTTCGGTCCCTGCACAAATCGCCACGCTGGTCGCGCTTAGCTCGGGCCTCTTCGATGTGATTCCAATGGAGAAAATGAAGGAAGCTGGCCTCGCAGTAGAAAAGGCTGCCAATTCAATCCCCGAAGAGATTTCGGCAAAGTTTGAAGTAGCGAAGGAGATGAGCAATGAGGATCGTAAAACGATCGTTGAGACTTGCAAAGCAGCCCTAAAGAGCTATGTACCCGAACCAAAGCAGGCCACATGAAGAATCCGGATAGCTTAAGCAGGTTGGGCCATTGAGCGACACAATTGCCGGCCTGCAAAGGCAGATCGTCAGCGCAGGCGAGTTGCACTCGGTCGTGCGCTCGATGAAGGCGCTGGCAGCAGCCAGCATCGGGCAATATGAAAAATCGGTATTGGCGCTGTCTGACTACTATCGGACGGTAGAGCTTGGGCTAGGTGCTTGCTTCCGAGCCGACGAACTGATGGCGTTGGAGCCTTCTGTTATTGTTACGCCAAATCTTCGACAGATCGGAGCGATCGTATTCGGATCGGATCAGGGACTGGTTGGTCAGTTCAACGATACCGTTGCCGACTTTGCATTGAAAACCCTCGCCGAACTGCCCGGTAAACCGCAGGTATGGGCAGTCGGTCAACGCGTCTATTCTCGACTCGCAGACGCTGGAATCACACCCGACGGACTCTTCGCCGTTCCAAATTCCGTCGATGCAATAGCCCCACTGGTCAGCAAGATCCAGATCGAAAGTGAGACACACAGAACGAGTGGCGACGGTGCTCGACTCTATCTTTTCCATAATAGGCCCAAGTCCGGTTCGCTCTACGAACCGGTAAGTCAGCGACTCCTTCCGCTTGACGCCGAATGGCGCAACGAGTTGGTGAAGGCACCTTGGCCAACCAGTACACTTCCGGAAGTTATCGGCGAAAGCAACACAACCTTGCGGGTGCTCATCCGTGAATACCTATTTATTTCGTTGTATAGAGCCTGTGCAGAATCGCTGGCAAGCGAAAACGCCAGCCGACTTGCCGCGATGCAACGCGCAGAAAGGAATATCAACGAGCTACTTGAGACTCTGAAAAGTAATTACCACCGCCTCCGTCAGGAGACGATCGACGAAGAGTTATTCGACGTCGTATCGGGCTTTGAGGCGCTTACCGGGGCCAAGAAATGAAGAGGTAGCTCGACAGTCGTACGTCATCCGGTCATATTAGTGGCCAACCTGATTCCTTGAGATTTTCGGTGATAGGTCGCCCATAGATTTCGAGTGCCAGCCTTGTAATGAGTCCGATATCTGGCGTCCTGACGTTGCAATACTGCTGGTACCTAGGCTCTAACCTGCTCGTAGTGAAAGGACCAACGATGTTTCGGCGAGCCTTGCGTCCGGTATTTGCTACAGCTTGGTAAATATCGCGGACTAGATGATCATGCTCGCCTTGACGGTTATGGGAAAATGAGCGAATTCGCGCGTGCTTTGGATGCGAAGTTGTTATGCATCATAACTAAGTTCGAGATTCAACGATGGAAGCGAATCGATTAGAGATAACAATTGCATAGGATGGGCGAATTATTGTGCCGGGAGTTCATGCTGGTGACGTGGTCGGGGTGATCGTCTTGCTGAAGCCAAAGTTAGTCAAGGCTTATCCCCTCCGAGCCACGGTCGGCGTTTACAATGATCCATTTGATGCAGCAATCTTTGAATCGGATTGGGGCAATCATTTGTGATCGTCCTCGACACCCACATCTGGTTTTGGTGGGCACAAGGTACTTCTGAATTAACCAACGAGTTGGCAGGTTGCATTTCTCAATATGAAGACTCTGGCTTGATCATAAGTGCAATCTCGCTTTTGGAAGTTTCGAGAGCAACCGCTCTGGGTGGAATGCCCCTTCCGCTTGGAGTCGATGAATGGCTCTCGCTAGCCTCTTCGTATCCGGGAGTCCAGGTTGCTGAATTTGACTCCTGCCATAGTTGCCGAGGCCTATCGACTACCTGGAAGTTTTCACAAAGACCTTGCTGACAGAATTAAAGTGGCCACTGCACGGGTCCTGAATTGTCCGCACCTAACTTTGGATTCTAAGATCCTGAATTATCCGCACGTTCTGAAACTATGACCAAGTTCCATAGCGAGTTGGATGAGCACGAATTGACTTCCGTTGAGTGAACTTCTACCCGGGCATTCTGAGCTTCTGTAGATACATCCATGGGTTGGAGAGTCGCAGGTAAATACTTTAGCCTTAACCTAGCCGAGTGATCTTGGAAAAATACAGACAATCTACGCCATTGGTCCAAGTGACACTGGGAACGCACTTATGTGGTCCCGTCGATGATAACATTGACTGCTTCGCCGCTGGTGCCATCATCGATTTGTAGACTTGCCTCTGCCAAGGTTTGGCTCATTTGCGCAAGAAGTTCAGGACATTCTTGAGCGATGCTATGGCCGGACGAAGTGCTTTTTATTGTTAGGGAATGCATTGTTCTTCTCCGAGCCGATTTGAAAGTCTTTCTCTTTCGATGCCGCCCTTAGTCTCAAAAAGGTCTCCTACCATTTGGTCAATAATTTCTCCAACGCAATCACTCTCGTGTCGATTGCACCAAGGCTCCGATGAACTCGGACTCGCGACGGCTGCAGTCAAAAGTTCCTCGGCGATCCTTAGAGCCAGCAGGTCTTCCTGCCTATGGGTAGCGACCTGACGGACAACCGCCAAGAAAAGTGCGAAAGCAGTAATCCTTCCAGCATCAAATTGACGCCGAAGTAGCTGATTTCGGTCAAGATTTCGGTTCTCCGCGAGTCGGAGCTCTCCAGCAACTAGCCTCGGGCGAATCGAGACGTAAATATCAGCACCTCCCAGTTCGTCGAATGTTTCTCTAATGCACTCAGGCTTAGCGGAAGTCAAGCCACCAAGGTAAGAAATGAGTGCCTCAGTCGGTCCTTCGAAAATGCGAAAGATCCTGGTATCTCGGAAAATCCGTGCGAGCCCAGTTGGCTCAAGATATCCGCGACCACCGAGCATCTGCATGGACCGGTCGATGGTTATCCAAGCTTGCTCTGGCCCGACTATTTTTGCCGCAAGATAGATCAAATCCGATGGCTGAGCACCATCGTTCAGTTGAGCGAAATTTGATTTCAAGAACAGGTTGAGCGCGTGAGTCCTTGCCCGCTCTCTTGCAACCATGTCTGCGACATTCGGGTTATCCGCCATCTGGCCAGTAGAAATTTTACGCCAAGATACATAACTCCCAAGAATCGAAGCTGCTCGCAACATCCCGGCGTTGGCAAACACTGCGATTGCCAACCGACCAAGCATCATTCCACGTTGCGCAATATGCATTCCGCTTCCAACGGTTCCAAGTACATGAGTCGATGGTATCTGAACACGGTTAAAGAGGAGCTCACTCTGAACAACTGAACGTAGTCCCATCGTTAAAGCTTCATGCCCGTGTCGAACACCGGGCAGATCGAGTGGGACTGCGAAAGCCGTTATCCCGCGTTCTAGGCCTTGCAGATCTTTTGCTTGAGCAAAGACAACAGCAACGCTAGCCCAAGCGGCTAAACCAATCCATACCTTGTGCCCAGTTATTTCCCAGCTGCCATTCTCGAGTTCTTGCGCGATTGATGTGATTCGCCGTGGGTCCGACCCCGCACCGAATTCCGTGAGCGCAAAGGCCGCAAGTTGGCGACCAGAAGCAAAATCTGCAATATACTCATCTCGAACTCCCAATGTGGCGAACTCAAGAAGGACTCTTCCCCCAAGGAAGTTGTGCATCCCAACCATATTCCCTATCGACAAGTCAACGATTGAGATCTGTCGAAGAACTTGAAAAGCATCGCCAAGTCGCAAGGCAAGTCCGCCATGCTTGATCGGAGCGGTTAGGCCAAAGAGTCCCCTTCGGCCGAAATCGAGCATTACGTTTGGCGGTATGCAACCTTGTTCGTCGGCAAGAAAGATATTGAGGCGTGTCCGCGCATAAGTACGAATCCATTCCATGCAAGCCTCACTTTCGTGCCGGCTAGCTTCTGCACTCAGTTGTTGTGACTCCATAAGGATGGCTAATTCCACAGTCGAAAAAGGAGTGATACGTTGTGGCCGCCAAACCCGAAGGAATTCGAAAGAGCATATTCAGGTTGGGACACTCGAGCGATATTGGGAATGGTATCAATGTCGCAATCTGGGTCGTGAAATTCTTGATTGATGGTTGGTGGCAAAATACCGTCGCGCATAGCGAGCATGCAGAAGATTGCCTCAATAGAACCCGCTGCGCCGATCATATGGCCGGTCATTGACTTTGTGCCACTTACGGGCAAGTCATCGATATGTGTGCCAAAAACCGTTCTCAGTGCTGAAACTTCAATTCGGTCTCCGAGTGGTGTTGAGGTTGCGTGGGCATTTACGTAGCCAACTTGTCGGTAATCAATACCAGCCATATCAATTGCCTCACGCATGGCTCTGACTGCTCCTCGTCCGGATGGGTCCGGGGCAGTTATGTGGTAGGCGTCCGAACAAGAGCCATAACCGACACATTCACCGTAGATCTTCGCGCCCCTGGCGACTGCTTGATCCAGTAATTCTAATACGAGGACAGCAGATCCTTCACTTATGACGAATCCATCTCGTTTAGCGTCGAACGGGCGAGATGCCTGTTCTGGGAATTCATTTAAGGTTGACAAGGCTCGTGCTGAAGCGAACGCAGCAGAATGGATGGGTACTATCGCGTCTGCTGCACCTACGACCATTGCATCAACTGAGCCTCGAACAATCATGTGGTAGGCCTCACCGATTGCGCTTGCTCCTGAAGCGCATGCACTTACCAGGCAGTGGTTTGGACCCTCCAACTTGTGCTGGATCGATACATACCCTGACCCCATGTCGCAAATGGTGTAGGGCACGGTCATAGGTGACACGAAGCGCGGGCCCTTATTGATTAAGTTTCCTTGCTGGGTGACTATCGTGTGTACACCTCCTATGGCAGTAGCAATGCACGTTCCCGTGCGTGCTCTGACTTTAGGATCTTGAAGAAGCTGGCTGTCACGGAGTGCCATCGTGCTACCTGCGACTGCAAAGTGGAGAAATGGATCCGCTAGAGCCGCATCTCTCGGGGGCATCCAGTCCTCAGGGCATAAACCTAGCACCTCTCCACCGATTCTCTGGGGAAACCCAGTTGCATCCCACTTGCTGACCGCTCGAATGCCTGAATTTCCCGACTTGATTGCCGACCAGCAGGACTCTATTTCGAGACCCAGCGGTGTCACTGCCCCAATGCCTGTGACTACAACTCTTCGTGGCACTACGATTGGCCCTCCTGCTCGATCAATCTTGAGTTGATAGCTTGAACTCGATCTCGATTATCTTTGAGACCAGATTGTTCCTTGCATGTGAGGTGATCGATGGTTAGGGGCCGAATTAGGCGGAATGCAATCTCGTTCATGGCCCTAGACGCTCCGAGAATCAACTTTTTGTTGAACATAGTCGACGATGTCTTGGACTGTCTTGAGACGGGGAATTTCTTCCTCAGGCACTTCGATCTTGAACTTGTCTTCCAATGCCATACCGAGTTGAACAATGAAAAGGGAATCGACATCTAGGTCATCCACCAACTTTGCTTCGGGGACGATTTTCTCGCGTGGTACACGTAGTACTTCGAAGCAAACGTCAATGACGTCATTGGCTAGATTCGATGTTGTGGTTTTATTCATTCTTGGCTTTCTCCTTAGGTGCGGTCCCGGATGGGAACGCTGGGTTGGGCACAATTGCGATGTGGTATTTCGCCCTAGTGCCCAAATCGACTTCATTGACATCGATTCGTTTCATACATGCTTTGGCGGAGCCTTCGACTCTTCAGTATTCGAGTCTCTCAAATAAGTTTGTGTCGCACATGGCTCTGTTATTTGCGCTAGCGGACACCTGCATGGTCGAGTGAATCTGGCCCATGACAAGGAACCTGTGAGAGGAGCCTTGCGAATGCCTCTATTCGCTCACTGAACGCAGATGAGTAGCAATCTCGTAGGGAACTAAGGATGCCAACGAAGCACTTATAATGCGAATCGAAGAACATCGCTGGCTCACCCGAAGGATGAAGAGCTTGATGCCCCATAAATTGAAGGATTCGATGTGATGAATTACGTTCGGATCCAAGAGACAGACCGCGCGGGTTTCTAAACAAACGCGCAACTAGGAATGGCGAGATAACCAGGTTTACTCCGACATTTGTCCTCCTAAAAGTTTGGTGGACTGCCCAACCTCCTGGAACTAGAATGGCGTCTATCGGGTCTGCTTTAGGTTTCAAGAATCTATTGATTTCGTCCCAAAACGCAGACTGACGCTCGGAAGGGAGTCGAAGAAGAGCTTCTCCCACTTGGAACAGCTCCGGGATGCCCTCAGTGGGGGGAATGGAAACTGAGATTCTCACGGAGCCGACAACCACGCCTTTATGAATTGCCAACACGTGCCAGGCTTTGTCATCTCCAGCGCAGACATATCTTCCGTCAGAATCGACGTCACCCTCGGAAATTGCTCCATCGGCGAGATAGACTCGTGCACGAAGGCGTTGGGATTCAACTAATAGTTGCTCACGTTGAACCTGGCTCGGCATGAATCGTCCGAGCCCGCTAAAGGGAAGTTTGGCGTCGTTTGGGGCGACAATCTCCCAATCAACCTGCCTTTCCATTAGAATTTCCTCTGGCATTGCTATCCTCTTTTCTGGGCAATTTCCGCCTTTGCCATTTCCAGCGCATGCTGCCAAATGGGGAGGGGGTAGACGTGAGTGAAGCAGTCGAATCCGTACAGGATCTCTTCTTGGGCTTCGGGGAAGTCCTGAACCACTCGCCTGACCAGTAGGTTCATCAAGTTGGCGTGTCCGATGTCCTCTTCCGCGTGGGTGTCGATGAAAATTTGGGCTTCGATGGGGAATCCGTGCATTTTCAGGAAGCCTTGGGCGCGTTCCGTTAGGATGGGCGTCAAGGTTTCAAAGGGGTACATGTAGCCAAGGAACGAGAATGGGTTTTCGCGTTCGCCAAGCATTCGGCAGGTGGCACCCATAGCGAATGAGCAGGGAGAGATCCTTCTGGCGCGAGCCCACGATTCGTTCCCACCTAATTTGATGAAATCGCGCAAAGCCATTTCACCGTGATCGACTTCAGATAGGTCGTGGAGGATAAGCGGCTTCATCAGGTCGGGACGGTTCTTGGGAAATCGCCCGATGGCGGTGAAGGTTGCCTCAGTAACGTGAGGTCCGTAGGAGAAGACTTCCAAAAGGATGTACTTGACGATTAGCGCGACAAGTCTCGGGTCGGTTTCGGGTGATGAAACCAGGCGATACACTTCGGAATCTTCGACGGTTTTGAGAAGATCATCTAGTTTGTGATCTAGCTGTTCAGCAAATTGCAAAGCTTGTGAGCTAAGTGCATCAGACGATGGGGGCCGAGATAGTTCTATGTCAATCATTTCCGTTCAACTCGTTTGTTGAAGGAATGATTAATCTCTACTCTAACAAAAGTCTAACAAGCGGTTAATTCGAAAGAAAACAGTCATAAAAGGCTAATTATATCTAATGCAATTAAAATCCTAATCAGAATCTTGTAGGGTCCTAAGGACAGACCGAGAAATTCGAGAAGCGCTAAAGCTTGAACAACGTGGCGACGTCAGTAACAAGGCGCTTACGTCGCTCGGGCTCGGTCGAGGGATAGAACACCGGTTGTATTTCGCCTCGAATCAATCTAGCTACTATTGGCTGCGGAAATTCGCACGCATTTCTCATGGCATCGGCCTCACCGCAGAGTTGTGAAGCAAGATCTGGAGCACCAAGGCGCAGAGCAATGCTAGCTGCATAGTCCAGTATGTTGGCGCTAATATCGAACCTCGAGAAGGACATTCCCTTTTCAAACATCTTACAAAAATAGTTCTGAGCCCGGGACAAATCGTCGTTATACATACCAAACAGGATTTCGATCGTTGGGTTCGTGATGACCTCATTACGTCGCCTGCGTGCCTCATCAAAACGGCCCGTTAAGATGCACGAGTAGATCGCGCACCAACGAAATACCCCATCAAGTGCCTTGTCGTGCGGCACGTATTTGCGAAGAACCTCATGGCCCTGAACAAATATCTGGAGTGCATCTTCAAACTCACCACGTTGCAGAATATTCCAGCCCTCAAGATAGAAGGAATGCGCGTAATGGCCCAAATTCTCGCTCTCCCACGACAGCTTTTGCAACCGCTTTGCCGCCACTAGGCCCAATTCCAAATATTGAAGGTTGGTGTTTGCGCTGGAAAGGCGATTGAGGAAAAGTTCTTCTTCGACGCCCTCGCGTAGTCCCACTTCGTTCCGAACATGCTCGATTAACTTCAGCGCGGCTCTTGTGTGCATCGTTCCTTGCAGACATTCGGAGCCGAGAATGTCCATTAGGGCGCCTGTGGCTGGAGATCGCTGTTCTTGCGGAATTTGCAGCGCGGCGTAGGTCCGCTGGGCACCCACCTCATGCTCCTCTTTGTACCAAGTCGTCCGGTAAGCCGAAAACATTCGCGCTACGATCAAGTATTTGTTGTCTTGACTTTCTTCAGCGAGTTCTTCAAATCTGTCGACGATGGGATCTGGCCAAGGTTCAGCATTGTTGTTCAGATACGCAAGAGTCGCCGCTAAACATGCCAGCTGCATCCGGCGCGTTGAATCTACTTTTGCTCCTAAAGACTCAGCCAAAGCAATCAGTGACGGCGTGTGTTCCGACCACTTAAACGCAGCCGTATGGGGGGTTATGGTGTCGGCAGCCAATTCGAACAGACCCAGTTGAATGGCGAGATTGACCACAGCGATAATGTTGTCAGCCTCACGCACACCGTATCGAACCGTCTCTTTTGACCGATAACCAAGGCAGTCTTCTGGGCTCAAACCCCGAGTGAGAAGGTGGGCACCCCATTCGATGGCTGCGACTTGTCGACCGCGCTCCAATGTCGATTGCATGACTTCTCGCACGAGGCGAAGAACCATAAAGCGAGTTCCATGGCGAGTTTCCAAAGTGTAAATCACGGACAGATCCTGTAGTTCTCGCAGCGCACACATCGCTTCTGAAGGTGAGCCTCCAAATGATTCTCGAGCTGTCTGCCAAGCAAAGCCAGCATCAAACACCCAGAGTCGCTCAAGCATCGCTCGTGCCGTGGGCGACATCTTGGCTAATGAGGATTCGATGACGGTTGAGAGCTGTTCGTGGCGACCCAAGTGATCTACTCGGCCCGATGACAGACTTGGGATTTCAGGATCGATCTCATGCAGATCCTCCAGAACACCAATCGCCGTAATTGAGGCAACCATCTCGATAGCGAGCGGGATGCCTCCGAGTCTCCTTACGAAACGGCAAACCTGAGACATCTCACTTGAAGTCAATTCGCGTGTAGGATGGGCTGCGCGAAATCGGTCGCAGAACAGAACAACATCTTCGGAATCGGGTCCCTCTCCACTACCGAGAGGGGACAGCCTTATCAACATCTCGCCATCAATATTGAGAGGCACCCGCGAAGTCACAAGCATCTTCAAAAATGGACATTGGCCCAATATCAACGCGATCGGCGTTCCAATTGCGGGAATGAGGTGTTCTGCATTGTCGATGATGAGCATGCAGTCCACACCTCGGAGTCGTTCGATGACGCTGCCTTGAGTTGGACCATATATATTGAAAGCTTCGCCAATCGCAACCCAGATCGAATCGGCACTTGTGTAGCCGTCTAGTGCGATCCAAACTGCGTTTCCACGGCCACAATCTTGAAAATCGACGGCTGCTTCACGTGCGAGTCTAGACTTGCCAACGCCCCCAAATCCGACAATTGTAATGAGTCTCGCTTCGCTGGATCTGATGAGATTCCGCTCATGTTGTCTGCCTACAAACAGACTGATCGGGCGAGCAGTCTTGATGGGAGCGCTTTGCGAATGGTCATGCTGGGCAGCCAGTTCGGAGGCAATCTCCTCTGCCAAATCAGCAGTGCGATCTGAAGGCTTGAGGTCAAACGCCGATTTTAGGGCAGCTTGCAGATTGTGATACGCCTCGAGGGCGGCAGATGGTTCGTTTGCATTACGCAACAGCCGCATGAGGTCGCGGGCAAGAAACTCTCTTGTAGGCTCGATTCGCGTTGCTCTTCTTGCTACCTGGATGGCATCACGGGTTCGACCAAGCTCCCCCAGGTGACTGACGAGCGATCTCACGGTGCGCACATATTCGTCCGAATACATTTGGCGTTCAGCCAGCACCCAGTCGTAATTTTCACTCAGAAGCAGCTGGGCTGTGTATAGGTCGAAGGCAGCCTGGAGCCACACCGCGCTTTCGGCAGGATCCTTGATCATGCCACCCTTCGCCGTCAGGCGGTCGAACTCGGAGGTGTCGGTCTCGACATGCGGGGCCAGCCACACGAATTCTCGATCGGCGTGTAGGATCTCTGGCGCTCCAACTTCGGTGCATGAAGTTCTTACACGGTTGAGCGTGGTGGAAAGGCTTGCGCGACCTGCCCGACTCTCGTCTTCGGGCCAAAACATTTCCACGAGGGCATCGCGGCTCACCCCACTGCTCCGCGCAGAGGCAACGTAGGCTAGAACGGCCGCCGCCTTGCGTGTAGGAAATCGGGACAAGACCTGGGTGCCGCCGACCTCCACGGACATGGAGCCAAACAGCCTCAAGACCACCCGCAAGGGTCTGCCCTCCATCTCAGCAAGGTTCGAGCGAGCACTTACGATACTCAAGGGATAACTATATCGTGTTACTCCAAGGGAGGGAAGTCTGCACGTAAAATAATCGGACCAGATCGGTGCTAAGGCGGGTGACGTAAAGTAACAGAGTCATAGTCGAGGCCTTGCCTCGCCGAAGATCCGCAAATGAGTCATGAAACGAGTGACCTTGTCTGGCCCAATAGTCAACCCTTGGCACTGGGGGCGAACAACCTCCTCAAGGGGTCTTGAAGTCGAATCAACCCGGCCATTCAATGGTTACGTACGAAAACTCCGGAGCAATTTGCGGCGTCTTTGATTACTGCTTGACCACTGTAAGCGATCGAACCAGGAGTGCCTTTCTTCACCAGTTTGTAGTGCTAAAACAAACGGCCCGACATTTGAAATAGGCTCTCATTGACGTCCCGGCTTATGTCCTCGATGGTGGACAATCGATCTCGCCAGGCATCATTCCGAGGGCAAGAACATTGACACCGTACTTCACGCGATATCGCCTGGCAAAGAGCACCCAAGGGCTTCGCGCAAATCCTCGAGATCTCTGATATCTTTACGTCGACCGGAGGCTCGTTTGGTCAAGACATAGTCTTCAAGAGACAAGAACGGCACAGTTACGCCGTCGATGTCAGACTGAGCAGCGCGAGCATGCGCTGTAACAAAGTCACAACCATCCAAGAAGGTAAGAATATCAACTCGATGAGGACTAAGTCCGAACTGCAAGAGCATTCGGTCTTGCAATAGTTGACGAGCAGCCAAGTCGTCAATCGAAATTCCGAACTCTGCCAAGGCAGTTCGGACACGGTTTGAATTGCTTTCACTCCGATGTATCCACAGGTCGATATCTTCTGTGTACCGCGAGTGCCCAAGATAGGCGAGTGCATATGCACCGACGACAATAAAGTCAACGTGGTGGAACGTAAATAACTTGATAAGATCCCGAAAGTCTGGATTTAGATCTTCCATTTCTTCCTCCCACGATTGCGGTTAACTTACGCACTCGCTCAACACCCGAAAGTGCCCGATTAGCTATTCGATTTGCCTCATCGGCCGTCGCAACGGAGTCAAAGACTTGAAGCGTAAACTCACGAGACCGCATACAGTGGATTTTACCGTCCCATAGACTTCTAGCTCAGATTCTCAACCGAAATCGATACTGTGTCTACAAGGAATAAGTGTCTTACTCTAAAGACAAGAGTTCAAACCGAAAATCATGATTACATTACTCATCGCCACCATGCTCTGGATGCCAGTTCAAGTAACTCCCCCTTCCTTCTCTGAGGCGAGAGAAGCCCAAGTAGCAATCGGCTCAGATCATCGCATCTACGTGGCTTATGGAGTCGGTAACACAACGTTTGTTTCAGTTTCGCAAGACGAGGGGAAGACTTATGGATCGCCAATCAAGGTAGCGGAATCGGGAAAGTTGTCACTTGGCATGCGCAGAGGCCCCAGAATCGTCGCTCACAACGGAATTGTGACAGTCACATCGACCTACGCCATGCAGGGTGGTGGTCGAGACGGCGACATCTTAGCCTTTAAGTCAACCGATTACGGCAAGACCTGGAGCACTCGTGTCAAAGTCAACGACGTCGAAGGGGCCGCCAGAGAGGGACTACATGCTATGGCTATCGCTCCCGATGGCACCATCGCTTGCACCTGGCTAGACCTTCGTAGCAAAGGCACTAAGATTTTCGCTTCGATTTCGAAGGACGGAGGAAGCTCATGGTCTGAGAATCGCCTTGTATACGCCTCGCCGTCGGGATCCGTATGTGAATGTTGTCATCCGTCGGTTGCATACGACCAGAACGGCAAGCTCTTCATTATGTTCAGGAACTCTCTAGACGGGGCACGTGACATGTATTTGGCAGGTTCAACGGATGGTGGACGAACCTTCGCGAGCGGATCAAAGTTGGGGCTAGGAACGTGGATGCTCAACGCCTGTCCAATGGATGGTGGCAACTTTGTACTTGATGGGCTCGGTCAGGTAAAGGCATTCTGGAGGCGCGAAAATAACGTCTTCTTGAGCAAGGCATCGGGAAGTGAGACCTTGCTCTCTCAAGGTCGACAGCCCTGGATGGCCACTGGTTCGGAAGGCGATTACCTCGTGTGGAGCGATGGAAGCACCCTACTTGCGCACACGCCAACCGAGCAAAAGTCGAAACTGTCCGAAAACGCTAACGACGGTGTTGTCAGCGCATCCCTAGACGGAAAGTTAGTCATTTCCGCTTGGACCGAGAACGGTATTCGTGCAACCCGACTTCGATAGATGAGTCGGAATTGGGGTGAGCCCCAACAAGAGGTTTTGTGTTTGGGTTCACCGCTTTTATCGCCAGGTGTTGGCGTATTTCAAAGCTCAATCTCTGGGTGTGCAGATCGCAACAATGCTAAGTCACTGGCATCCTTTGGACTCCCAGATGCCTTCCTTTGTCGCAATCAATGCATGCAGGAACGGGCTTCCGCGAACCTGGGAACACCATCGAAGGCAAGCGCATGAGATCCCACTACAATGAAATCAACTTCGTGGAAATTCAATAAACTTAAAAGTTCGCGCAATTCGTCGCTGATCGGCGGGTATCCAGGCATTTCTCAGCTCCAGCAGCGCCTCAACCCATTGACCAGGGGTTCGATTGAGGTTTTCCTGTTGATCCAGAAGCTCCGCTTCCTTAGGCGTCATTACCTCAGTGATACGCTTCATTTACGTAGTGATGGAACACTCGACGACTAGCCCGACTTCCGCAGTTATGAGCCATCGTGGGTCGAGTTTGAATCTACGGGGCGTTCAATTCCGGCTTATTTTTCCACTACATTTTGCGAAGTGATTTTTTGTGGAAGAGTATATTTGAGCTTTTGCAGCAGTAGGGCCAGC
>JBBQZV010000009.1:0-184256 GCA_038207365.1 Fimbriimonadales bacterium
GCATTCTGCGACGGCCATGCCAAGGCAATGAATCCTGCGGCAACCAATCCAAACCCAACTGGAACGTATATCAACGCTCCTGACCTGGGCCTCTATCCATCTGGACACGATCCACTCAACATGTGGGACGCATTTAGATGAAACTAAGGGCTCTAGCATTGCTACTATTGGTGCTTGGAGTCGCGATTCAGGGTTGTGGCTCGTCTGACGCGAAAGCAAGCAAGGAAGAAGAAACACGATTCAGAGATCGTGATCCATCGCACATCCACGGGCCACCCCCTGGATTTGGACCCGGAGGTCCAAACGGTGGCGGTCCAAAGGGTCCTGGTGGACCGCCGAAGGAGGCTCAAGGGCCTCCTCCTGGCGTGAAATAGGGAAAGACAAGCTAATCAGCCCCGAAGTTGCATCGGGGCTGATTTATTTTGTGTCTGATTGTGTGCTCGATCAGACGCTAGGCAGCCTGATATTCGTCCCACAACCGCTCGAATTCAGTCACAAGCTTCTCCATGGCTTCAAATCCAGCTTGCCAGAATTGCTCTGATCCGAGGTCTACGCCAACGGTCGCCATCAGTTCTTGTGGGCTCAGTGAGCCTCCTAAAGTCAGCAGACTAACGTATTTGTCAGCAAACGTCGGACCCTCTGCTTTGGCCATCTGGTAGAGCGACAAAACCAGTAGCTCGCCAAACGAATAGGCATAGACATAGAAGGGCGCAAAAATGAAGTGACCGACGTATGACCACCATGTGCGGTGTTGGTCACCTATATTTACCGACGTACCAAACATTGCCTGCATTTCTTCTTGCCACATTTCGCCAAACTGCTCGCTGGTCAATTCCCCTTGACTACGCCTAGCCAAGTGGCACCTTCGCTCAAATGAGAACATCGCTGACTGACGGAAGACCGTCGCGAAGATCCCCTCAATCTTGTCAGCGTACAAAGCTAGTTTGTCCTTCGGTGAAGCCGTGCTAACGAGCTTCTCGAAAACTAGCATCTCTCCGAAGGTGGATGCTAGTTCGGCTAATGGAAGCGTTCCGTGGAAGTTCAAGTAGCTTTGGGCTCGACTCAAAGAAGCATGAACGCCATGACCAAGTTCGTGAGCCAAAGTCATTACGTCATCCATCTGATTAAGATAGGTTTGGAAGACGACAGGATGGGTGTCGGGTGTGTTATACGAACAGAATGCACCGCCTTGTTTGCCTTTCCTGGGCTCTGCATCAATCCAATTCTGGTCAAAAAATTCGCGAGCTCGACTTTCCAGAATTGGGCTAAACGTACCAAAGGACTCCAAGACAATATGCTTGGCTCGGTCCCAATCAACCTTCTCTTCGCTATCAAAGAGGGGAGCATAGCGATCAATGTGGGTTAATTCTGGGAGCCCCAAGATTTGTTGCTTGACCTTGTAGAATCGCTCGACGAGACTATAGTTGCCCCGGCAAAGCCGCATAACCAAATCCACGTTCTCTCGCTCTAGCTCGTTTGCAAGGTGTCGAGATTGTTCTGGATATTCGAACTTCCGGAGACGGTCTTCAACCGCTTTGTCTTGAAGCAAGTTGTTGTAATTGAAGACCAAAACTCGCTCAATGTCTTTGAGCCCCTCGCTCAAGCTGTCCGCAGCGGCCTGTCTTGTTGCACGATCGGCATCTCGAATAAGTGTGAGTACTTCTTGTTGAGTTGCGTCAATTACAACGTCGGAACCGGGCTTATGCAGTTTGAATACGTGGTTGGCGGTCAGCTCCTCGAAAAGACGAACCCATGCCCGAGAGCCGGTGTTCGCAGTCTCTTCTAACACGATCTCTTCAGGTTCGCTCAACCGGTGGGCACTGTACATTCGAGCCGAATGAACGTAGTGTCGGTAATTCTTTAGCAACTCATCTGACAATATGCTATCGATCACGCCTTGTGGCGCAGCCAGAAGTTCGAGTTCAAAAAACATCGTTTTGACGCTGAGTTCTGTCCCACGCTCTCGTTGCTTTTGCATAAAGGCACCGATGGCAGGATCTCCGCTATCGGTTGAAAACAAGAGTCCGCCGTATCCCATCGGCTTTGCCACCTCGTTATAAATGGCTTCAATCTCTTTAATCGCCTGATTCAAGGTCTGAGCTGTAAGTTGTGGCGAATTGATTTGACCTCGAAATCGAGAAGAAAACGCTTCTGCGCGCTCATTGGCTTCTTGCCAAGTCAATTCGATTTTTGGGTCATCGAGTCCAGAGAAAAGTGCTGAGAGGTCCCAACGAACCTTCGGTGGTTCAAGCGGCTGCGTAGCGTCCATCCTACGATTACACCCGATTCATGCTGGCTGGATGTCCCCGGAGGACAAGTACATTCTAGGAATCAAGAACGAGGCACAAAGAGTCACACCAACCGCGGAATTCTAAAAGCTGATCCTGCAAATACGCCAATCCGGCATAACGTCCGCTCCCATGGCCTGATAGAACTTGATCGACGGTTCGTTCCAATCGAGAACTGACCATTCCAAGCGGCCCAATTCGTTAGCAGAGCAATGATCGATAAGGTTGGAAAGGAGTGCCTTACCAAATCCCTTGCCTCGTTGACTGGGTGTAACGTACAGGTCCTCGAGCCACATACCTGGACGGGTTCGAAACGTGGAGTAGTTTCTGAAGCTCAAGGTGTAGCCTACGACCTCGTGATCAATCTCGAAGACAAATACCGTACAGAGGTTATCGTGCAAAACGTGCTTTTCGAGATCGGTTACGGTTCCAGTTACGGCGTGCGAAAGACGCTCGTATTCTGCCAATTCATTAATGAGCCGCCATACTTGCGGGATGTCAGAGGATTCGCAGGGTCTAATCAACGCTTCGCTTTCTTCCTAAAGAACTTATTGTCGACAGAATAGGCGCCCGGACCAACCAATAAATTCACTAACGCAGCAAGAAGCAGCATGATAGGGAAGAATAGTTTGGATGGATCTCCGCCGCCCGTAAATATACCGTTTAGCGCACCAGGCGCTTTCATGTTCATAAACGTGGCCACAGCCATCGTGCACGCGACTCCAAATGATGCAATCGGGCTAAGGAAGCCAAATAGTATTCCAAGGCCTCCCAAAAACTCAGCAAGTATGGCGAGATGAGCGAACACGATTGGTACTCCCATTTTGCTTTGGAACATATTGACCGTCGGCATATAGCCCATGCCGCCAAACACTCCTAGGGCCTTCTGCGATCCGAAGTAAACCATCGTCAGACCCAGTCCTAGCCTCAGTAAAAGCAAGCTTATATCCTGACGCGAATTTCCCTTCATCGTAAACCTGTCTACGATCCGTGAACCAGCAGGGTTCCGAATTACCTAGATGTCTAGTGGGTCGCGATAAGGGTAACTACCCAGGATGGTTGTTTCAAGCGCATAGCCTCGAAGCGTGTCGATCGCTGTTCGCAAGGACTCGTCCGTTCGATGACCGGCACAATCGCAGTAGAAGATATATTCGAATGTCGCTCGTTGGGCGGGGCGACTCTCAATCATCATCAAGTTAACGCCGTTGGCTTCAAATGCGCGCAGAGCAGTCACCAATTCACCGGGACGGTTTCGGAGGTTGAACATTACGCTGGTCTTGTCGTTTCCGGTTTTGACCGGTTCGTTGTAACCAAGGATGATGAACCGAGTGCGGTTGGCTGGGTTGTCATTAATATGTTCGACCAGGATCGGTATGCCGACAGTATCTGCGCCAAGCTTGTTTGCTATCGCAGCACTATTCACATCCTCCAGGGCTCTTTCAGCAGCCTTTGCGGTTGGGACCACTTCAATGATCTGAGCATTTGGCAAGTTGGCTCGCAGCCAGCGTTTACATTGCTGTGCAGGTTGAGGACCGGCGTAAACGCGTTCGATTTCACTGAGCGAAGTCGCCGTCGATAGGAGGTGATGATGAATAGGGATGTAGATCTCCGCACAAATCTTGACATTCGTCTGCGGAAACATATCGAGCGTCTCTGGAACGATTCCTGCCACGGAGTTTTCGACTGGAACGACCCCATAGTCTGCGTTTCCATGTTCAACCGCGGCAAAGACGTCTTGAATGCTGTCTTGTGCAGCGAAATTACTACTGGCTCCAAAAGTCTCAAGTGCGGCCAAGTTCGTATAGGTTCCAGCAGGTCCCCAATAGG
This sequence comes from Fimbriimonadales bacterium, assembly GCA_038207365.1. Classification (GTDB taxonomy): domain Bacteria; phylum Armatimonadota; class Fimbriimonadia; order Fimbriimonadales; family Fimbriimonadaceae; genus Fimbriimonas. The sequence continues at coordinate 4,116 of JBBQZV010000009.1, forward strand.
CAACGACAAGCGGTTTTTCCGCGGCTCTCGCCGCGCTAATGATTTCCCGGAAGATGGCAGCCAACTGACGGCTTCTTAGGGGGCCCGGATTGATGCGATCGAGCTTTTCGTAGATCTGCCGTTCACGTTCGGGCGTAAAGTAAGGGCGATTATCCTTGCCCTTTACAAGGCCGACCTCCTGAGCCAGCTCAACTCTTTTGCTGAGTAGCGCAACGAGTTGATCGTCAATTGAGTCAATATCTTGGCGAATATCTTGGAGGTTTCGATGGGTGCCGTCAGCCATGAGTTTGCCTTTTGTTCTGGGCTCGCACATCGTCGTGGACCGAACTTAATGGGTGTGCATCATTATGAGCCCATTGTGCATCGAAGGAACATCACGTCATTCGGCATTTGCCCTATGAAGTGCATGCAAGTGAAAGCTAGAATAAGTGACAGTATAAAAATTGGACGAATTCGTCACACAGCTCCAAAACGTTCGCGATCTTGCCCCTGGCGAAAAACTAGTCAACCTCGTTGACATCCTTTTGGTCGCGTACATGATCTACCGACTCTTGATGCTTGTCCGAGGAACTCGAGCTTGGAGAATCATCGCCGGTATCGTGGCGTTTGTTATCTTCTACTGGCTTAGTGGCAAACTCGGATTGACCACGTTAAATTGGCTGCTGGAAAAAGCGACCTACCTAGGGCCCGCTGCGTTGGTTATTCTTTTGTTGCCGGAACTGCGGACGGCAATCGAAGGATTCGGAAAGCCGTCTTCGATTCTCACCAAACTTGTAAGATCTAATGTTGAAGAGCGAGCCGAAGCCCATACCGTAGAAGAAATTGTTGCTGCTGTAGCTGAGCTTGCGGCTGGAAGCGTAGGCACGCTCATTGTTGTAGAAAAACTTGCGCCTCTAGACGATTTTGTAAGTAACGGTGTCCTTCTTCAAGCCAAGATGAGTGCCGCCCTACTCGGCTCCATATTCTTCGAAAACAATCCGTTACACGACGGTGCCGTGATCATACGTGGAGACATTATTTTGGCTGCGGCCTGTCGTTTGCCACTTAGTGACTCGCAGACTCTTGACCACAACGTGCACATGCGTCATCGCGCGGCAGTCGGGATCACAGAAGCCTTTGATTGTATTTCTATTGTAGTGAGCGAAGAACGCGGAACCATAAGTGTTGCCTCGGACGGGGGACTTAAGCGATTGGCATCCCACGTCGAGCTTAGAAAGCTACTTAATAAGGAACTCCGCAACATCGACGAAGAGGTCTCCACTACTCGTCCAAATGAAAAGCGTAATCACGAGCGACGGAAAAAGGCTGGGGCACCGGAGTGAACAGCAAATCCGGTTCTATCAATGTGCCGATTGTTTTGGCGTCACTCGCCATTTCTTTGATGCTGTGGATGGTTGTACTCCCTCAGCAGTTATCCAAAAGGATCCGGGGCTTTAATATTAAGCTTGAACGTCCTTATCCGTTCAACGACAAAAAGTTTTTCATAGTCAAAAAGCCGGAGTCGATCATAGTCCACGCGATGGTCACCGAGCAAGAGTATAAGGATTTGATCGGTACGGTCACTGCAGAAGTCGACTTATCCGAGGCATCTTCTGGCACCCACAGTTACCCTGTTAGCATCAGTCCTTCACGCTTTCAAAAGCTGGTGCGCGAGGGTATCCCAACCGCAGTCTATACGCTTGAACCGGTCATCCAAACAAAGGTTCCAGTCGTGGTGACCAGCACAGGCAAGCTGTCTGATCAAAGCTTGTTGCTAGATGATTTGAAGTTTGCTACGAGGGAAGTTGAGGTCAATGGCCCCAAGTCGGCAGTGTCAGCCGTTTCACGCGCCCAAGCAACTCTACGGCTGGACATGGTTGATGTGAAGGCGCCTCAGTCGATGGATGTTTCTCTTGAACCGTTTGATTCCGACAATCATATTGTGGCGAATGTCGATATTCGACCTGCACAGGTTACGATTACGCCAAAGCTCTCGCCCTCACCGAAGAATCAAACGGTTTTTGTCGAAGCGAAATTTGTTGGCAAGGTTCCTGATGGGTACATCGTGAAGAACTACACGGTCGAACCTGATCGGGTGTTGGTGAGCGGGCCGAGTCGGTTAGTTACAGGAATGACGAAGGTATTCACCGAACCTATCGATGTCTCGCAGTTAACGAGCACTCAAACTCTAACCGTGCTCCTTCAGACTCCCCCGGAACAAACGAGTTACGATGCCAAAGAAGTGAAGGTTACGATCTATATCGAGCCTGTTTCCATTAAGAATCTGAATCCTGTGGCGGTTCCCAAAGTCGGCGGCGTACATACCCCAGCTTCTGGGAGTAGCAAAGGCCCATGATCGATATACGTCCGATCAAGGAAGGCGAATCCGACGAATTCCTGCGGTTGCTTTGCGAAGTCTTTGGTCTCGATTTCAATCGGGCACACGACGTCTTTTTCACCGAACCTCTGTTTGACCTAAATCGAAAGTGGGCCCTTTTTGAAGGCAATGAAATGGTGTCAATTCTGACCACTAGTCCGTTGATCTTCGGCTGGGGCAAAACGATTGGAATTGCAGGCGTAGCGACCAAGAAGTTGCGACAGGGCGAAGGATTTGCCAGCCTCTTGATTCAAAAAGTTCTTAAGGAATCTGGTCGCCAAGGTGAGCGGGGTGCCTTGTTATTCGCAAGAGAACTGTCCCTTTACGAGAGAAATGGTTTCGAGCCTTTGGATCGCGTCATTCGTGCGCCATTAATCACGGAAATGGAAGAAGGCTTTCCCGACTGCTTCGATTTCGAAGACGTTGAAACTCGCTACAACGACTGGAGCTGCGCTCATCCTGACCGTCTTAGGCGTGACACACGTCGATGGGATTATTGGCGTTGGCACTACCGAATCTGCACCCCATTCCAAAGTGGATTCCTAGCCATCGAGCCTGGCGTCCTACGCGAAGCCGTGTTTGAAACACCCGTCAAGAAGTTGCCCCTCCCTCCCGGCACCGAGTGGTTTGGCACAACATTCATGGCCGACCAACTCGAAATCCCCCTCGAAAACCCCGTCGTCGAGCTCTACCTAATGGGCAAAGACATCCCCAGCATCCCCCAACTCTTCATGACCGATCAGTTCTAGTTGGTTCAAAGCAAGCCAATATTCGGAGGAATCTTGGAAGTTCGATGATTTGAGGTCAAGGAGACCGCGTCGAAGACGGGCCTATGCAATCGGCGAAGCGAGGTTTATCACCCAATTTCGCATGGAGCAGATGCTTGCTGGTGAGCATCCATGTGCTTACGCATTCAAGAACTCCGTGACGCACACTGATACAAGTGGCAATAGCCTTTAACAGGAAAAGACCCGTTCCCGGTAGGGGAAACTGCGCTGTATACGTCTGCTCGATGCATGGGTGGGGAGGACCGATTGTTACCCACCAGTACGTCTGGGCAACCACTTATGGAGGCTAACAATGTTCCGGCAGTCTGATGTGTGAAAGGGTGGCTTCATCAATTCGGGTTACGACAGCACACCGCATATATTGCAGCCGAGAGAAGGAGATCGTTGGCGGGTAGTCTGCGATTTGAGAAGCGTGGATTGCCATACAGACATCGCAGCTTGCATGTGCATAAGCAAGATTCGCTCGCATCCGCCCCACTACGGGAAAGTTGGCGCGGGGAACCAAGTTTGTTGCAATTTCAAATACGACGTTGACGACTGCCTCTGTGCCTCGTTTGATATTTGTAACTATCCACTTGGCGGCTATAATCCGGCTAATACTCCCTTTTAGCTAATCGGAACGCTATCACCGAAACGTCCATCACTCCAATTGCGGCAAACTCACCGAACAAAGATCGCCTTTGCTGTTACGGCCCTGCTCAGTTCAGGGATCGGCCTTTTGGTGGGTGATCCGGAAATGAGAAGGAGTGCCTGCTCCCAGATCTCGGTTCGGCTTACCCGGCCAATTTACAGCAGTAGATTCGAGCAAACTTGTACCAATAATTCTCTTGTAGCCCAAAGCGTGTGCGCGAAACTTAGCTATGAGAAGGATAAATTTGGAGACGTAAGATCATTTCGAGTAATCGATATTGCTCAGGGACCGACGGGCTTACCAACTGTGGTGGTGATTGAAGCATATCGTCGGAACGGCATCCGGCAGGAGGCAATCGTGATGCAGGCGTTCGGTTATGTCTCGGGGTTCGACGATCTTGGACGGTAATTGAGATTTGCGAGTTTTAGAAGCAAATTGGCTACGAGCCGCATTGCCAGTGAGAGTTGGCAGTAATGATAATAGGTCTTGCAGAAGTATGGTGTGAAAGCTCGATCGGATTGGCTAGTCATAAAACTCTCGATCCAATTCGGTTGCAGGTGAGCTTGGGGCTCAGGATGCTAGAGAAAGAACGGCGGAGAAATTCAGCAAAGTGAGTCTCCCGACTTACGATTTCCATAACACGACTGTGCGCGTTGCTAGGGTAGGCCAACCCAAATATCGGGAGTTCCGACGCTGGATGATCTCGGCGGGGCCATACTACTTTGAGCTAGACCCGATGAGCGGCGAACTTCTGAGCTTTCGCAACTCAGCTCAAGTGGAAGTCGCAATCAGATGTCAAGGGCCAAACGGAAATGATGCTTTCTTAGGTTCAGAAGCCCGTGAAAGTTATTTCCAAAAGACCGCGGCATCGTTCAGGATGCGGACGCCCACAGCCATCCGGGGCACTGACTTTATCAAAGATGGCGAAGTCACAGTTTCAAAGTCGAGATATATTGTCGTCTTGTTCTTCTCCGTAAATCGATAAAGTACTGCAATTTGATGTACGATACAGGCCAGCGAGAGGTCTCCGAATTCAACATGGAGTAGGACCGGAATTAAAGCTGACTGTCGATGCACCGTCAGTCTATGCAACTTTCGTGTGTCCCTAGCTAGTCACCAGGGGCAAGCCGATTCTTATTGTTTGCGCGGCTTGGATGCCCTCAACTCCCTTAGGGATTCTTGGAATATTTTGGTCGCTTCTTTGTTGCCTTGGACCTTGGTCAGGGCAATCATGGTTTTCGCCATCTCAATATTGTTCTTCCAACGCTCAATAGGGGACAGTCCGTCGGATTCCTCAAGATCCTTGGCCCACCTGTGGTACTTTGAAGCCTCGTCAGCATTCCCGTTCGCTATGGCGATCATTGCCAGCTTGTCGTAGAATAGTAGTTCCCCATTTCGATCAGCGGCTTCCAAGGCATCAGCTAATCCTTCGCGAACCAGGCCTTCGAGTTCCTCAATGGGTTGGACTTCCTCTGCGTTCATGAATGCGATCCATACGCATCGTGAGGCATCTTGATGATTATCCGACTGTCGGTAGAGTTGTGCTGCCTCGATTGCATAGTCACGCTTCTCCGCAGAATCTCCTTCACCAAGGGAAAGAGTCATCAGGCTCCGAGCTTGGCCCTGCACGTGACCTGTCTTTCGGTAAATGTCAAGCGCCTCTCTTTGGAGAACTTTTGCCTGTTGTTTGTTCGACATCGCGAATCCCCGAGCTTTAGCTGACAGAACCGACGCGATGAGATTTTCGTCACCGCTAGATTGGGCTGATGACTCCGCTTCTAAGAGCATTTTCTCCCTATCGGCTACGTTGGCCAGAGCAGAGGCAGCCACCAGAGCTCGCACTTGGCCCTGCATGTGGCACGCAAGCCGGAAAGCCTCCAATGCTTGGAGGGCCAATTCATGAGACCTGTCGAAGGGTGGCTGCTCCGTATCTGACCGCACCCACTTCACCAAGAACGAGAGCGCCAGCAAGCCGTTGCCCGTCTCGATCAAGTCACCTGCTACGCGGCACTCGTCCAGTTGGAGCAGCACCCGTTGGAGACCTTCTTCGGTACGTGGCGCGTCCCAGTCGGCATGTCCCATGACCATATTGTGCCTCACAAGTTCGAATACGGTCGAGATGGGTTGGGCATGGTAGGTCCTTGAAGGGCTCCACGGAATCTGCCGGTGCACGCCGAACTGGGGCAGAAAGTGGCCCAGAATTCAGGACCGATCAGTTTTGATCTTCATTGTATGCCAGTTCGACCGAATATGAATAATGCATGTTGTCTGCAAAATGTCGATTTTATGGCATGGATTCTTCCGTTGTGAGATATGAGGATAATATCGAGATGGGCTAGATGTTTGGCTTTCCTCGGCCATTAATTGTCAAGGCGAAGAAGTCAAAAAGTGCCACAAGACATGGTTCTAATTCGCCACAGGAATAATGTCTTTGAAATCGGCATATTAATCGAAAATGCCGATGCGGTTCTTTGCAAGAGTCGCGATTTCAAACGGAAGCGATTTGCAGAGATTTAGGTTCGAAATGAGCGTAATGTATCGGGTTGAAGAATCCAAAATGGATAAACCAGTCATGACTGATCGGTTTTGATTGGTCTGACTGATAGTGGATGGATTAACGGTCCAAACGCTTGTGGCTTCCCACTTAATCAACCTCTCTTGTCCGATGAACTTCCTCGCAAGAGGGCCTCATTCGGCGAAGTGCTCGTCGCGAAGTGGAGTTCCGAAATTGAGAACATCGCCACAACATATCTCGATTCTTACAAGGTAACGAGCAAGGTTGCCGCCAGCACGAATCCTTACACGATGGAGATGCTCATGTGCTTACGGCTTCAAGGGGCTCTTGATTCACAAACGATGGGGATAGTAGATTGATGGTTTGGAATCTGAGGAACAGGCGTCCTCTATCGCACAAACTTTTGCACCACGGATGCTAGAAACGCGTTAATTGAGATTGCTAAGTCTGCGAATCGATAAATGTAGGATTGGATCGCAAAACTACCTATAGTAGATTGATGGGGCGAAGAGACAATTGTTTCTTGTGGCCTCCGACGTGACAAATGGCGACTAGGACGCGCGAAAGTTCGAAGTGTGAACTTTTCCGCCGCGACCACTTACGGAGAGCCAAGAAGCGATTCCGAATACGATGCTGGCGATGCCGTAAGGGATAAGCATGGGCCAAACTTGGTGTCGCCGTGAACGAATAGGTTGAGTTCGTATACGGACCACCACATGAACTAAGCGGCCCAGCAGGAGAGTGTTAGCCACATGTGACGTTTGGGGGTGGCCAAGCTTAGAAGGGCAAGTCCAATCGTCCACCACATGGAGTCGTCACGTAATATTGGTCCGAATGAGAAAAGCGTGCCAGGGCCAATTTCGAACATGATTAGCCCCACACCGAGGACCGAGAGGATCTGCAGAATTCGCTTGTTCAAATTGCCGCCTAATCTAGTCTACGACACTTGCAGTCCTGGCCTTCCGGACACGAAACGGCCGATAAGCATTCGCACTAAATTACTGGTAAATAGCGTTGATCGAGACAACTTGGCCGCATGAACCGGGGATCGAAATGGTTTCTGAAACCGGGTCGAAGCCAGACCAAGGTAAACCATTCAGCTCCACCGAATGAAGGACCATACCGGCGGGAGCACGCAGCCTTAACAATGTCAGAGCGGGAGGCGCGTCGGGTAATTGCAGGCTGACTTTAATACATCCCTCAGAAATGTTGGACTTCACCTGAAAGCTGATTTTCCCCCAGCGCGTCGGCGCATTCGATACTTTGATCACTTTGTCGTTGGCGAGCCAATCTCGTGGCGTGGCTTTGCAGAGCCAAAGCTTGTCTTCGGCGGGGTCTTCAAAAACGAGCATCCATCGGACCAATATGGGAACGGTCAATTGGGCCGGGACACAATAAGGTGCGGCCTGGAAATCAGGATTGAGACGTCTGGTTTCGGGTGCGGTCCATGTTCCGCGAGTGTATTGATGCGCGGCAAGGCTGTAGAGAAGTAACAAAAACTCCCGAATGAAGTCATGTTGGATAAGTCCGTATCCGTGTCCATAGGCGAGAAAACCTCCCATTTCTCCGCTATTGAATCCATATGCTGCGGGAACGCCTAACAGGATGTCTCGGTGGGCTTCACGGTAATTTAAGATCTTTGAAACCTGGTCTCTACTGAGGACACCCGAATGGAGCAACTCCATATAGGTACGGTAGGCTCGAAACTGAGGATCTGAGGGGTCACGCTTTGATGCTGTGTCGAAGCCTTCTTTGGCACCGGCTACTGCAGGAATGCACGGAGGTTCCGTATCAAGAAGCATAGACCTTCCGATCGCGATCTCTAAATCCCTTAGGACACTCCTTGCTTCACTCTTGAAAACCTCCCCTCTCGATCGGGTTTCATGGCCTAAATCAGTCCAAACTTGACCTATTGAGCTAATTCCTCTAGCCGCTTCCGCGCTGTTCGACAGGTATGGAAGTAGGTACCGCTCGGGGTTTGCTTCCAGGCAAGAATCTGCTTCGCACCAGCCATTAATAACGCCGTAACTCGGGTCAGTTGCTGAGCAAGACCGAGAATCATGATGGAGGTTGATCAGTCGGTCGGCGATGGCATTGATTTTGTTCTCATGCTTGAGAATTAGGTCTCTATCTCGCGTCAGCCTGTAATAGTGGGCAATGACTGTGAGCATTCTCCCGAACTGTCCCATTTCGGGACCTCGATAGAGGATTGATCCGTTGTCTCGTACAAAGTGGGAAAAGTAGTTGTCTACGTACTCGGCGGCTAGGTCGAACAACCCCCAATCCAACATGGCGGTAGTATCCGCGTTGAAAGTATCTTGGAATCCGTCGTGCTCCGTGCCACCATAGTTACGGTCCTGCACTCCATATTTGGGCGAACAACCGACACGAGTGTTGATCGCTCGGACAAGGGAGTGCTTTGAAAGATCTGCAAAAAGCGCATCTGGTGTCTCGATTTCCATGACTCCCCGAAGCTGGTTATCATGGTAAAGGTGAGCCCCGATGAGATCGCAATAAAAGTCCACCGAATACGGCATATGTGGATATTCGAGATAAGTGTCTACAAAACGGGTCCACGCCACTTCACCGTCTACGACGTGAGTAACCCGGTACCACACCGGTTGAACATTTATGTTTTCTAGGTCACGCCGGGCACAAGCAAAGGCAATCATTTCCGTCCACTTGCCGTTGGACTGAGGATAGACGAAGCGTAATAGGGGTAACCATCCGCCGAGCAGACCGCCCAAAACTCCTTTTGTGTCTCTAACATCAGCGATTGCTGGATCGTATATTGCGGGATCGAAACAAGCCGTTCGGCCACCGTAAGTAAATCCGACTTTGTCGGCACATTCTTTCGTGGCAACGAACGTGTAGGTGTCCATCACATTGATCGGAGCGATCAGCGACGCGACTTTCATAAATGAGGGATCTTCTTCTGCAGACAAAACATGCTGACCCAGAAGATCAAGATCGCTTGACAACACCTCATCAAGGGAAAAGCCTGCATAAAGCGATTCGATTGCGGCGCTAGTTGGCTTCGCTGTCTTGGTTAGAACTTGCACATTGCCAATATCGGAGAGGATCATCATGTCACCTTCTAACTTGGTGAAGTCCTCTAGGATAACGACCCTGTAATTGTGATGAACAAGAATTGATGTGACTGTCCAACCTCCAATGATCGACCCGATATTGATCGAGTTCGATACGCCATTGAGATCCAATATCGCGTAGTCAGCTTCTATTTGTAGGATTTTTGGTAAGAGCATTTCTAAAGGCACATAGCCACCTTTTGCGGTGGCATTTACAGGAATTCAATATAGGTCATGCAGGCATGGCAACAGAAGATTTTCTCTATTTCACTTGCCAATGGCAAAATGATGGGCTATAATTCACCAACTGGTTAATTAACCATTCAGTGAAGTTAAAATGTCGTCCCTTCAACTTGATCGAACATTTGCGGCTCTGGCGGACCCGACCCGCCGAGCAATTCTTTCGCGGCTGGCTCTCGGTGAAACTTCTGTAAAGGACCTCGCGATGCCATTCTCGATGAGCGCACCTGCAGTAACGAAGCACTTGAAAGTGCTAGAGCATGCCGGGCTCATCGAGCGGAGCCGGTCAGCTCAGTGGCGCCCGTGCAAGCTCAAGGCCGCGCCTCTTAAGGAAGCAAACGATTGGATCGAGGAGTATCGAAGGTTCTGGGAACAGAGTTTCGACCGCTTGGACGCCTATCTTCAACAAATTCAAGCAAAGGATGAAAAACCGTGACCCCTTCTATGGACCCCTCCACCCAAATCGTTCAATCCAAAACATATAAAGCACCCAAATCTCTACTCTTGCGCATGTGGTCGAACCCTGAGCACCTCTCCCACTGGTGGGGGTCAATTGGTTTCACCACGACAACCCACGAAATGGATTTCAAGCCTGATGGTATTTGGCGATTTACAATGCATGGCCCGCAGGGAAGAGATTTCCCCAGCATTGTCCGATATCGCTCGATCTCGAAAGATCAAATCGAATACGACCAGATGGGAGATGGAGAACACGTCGATTACAGGGTGAAAGTCTCGTTTGTCGAACGCGATGGTGAAACCGACATGAATTATGAGATCAATTTTCCGAGCGCAATCGAACGGGATCGCTTCGTAACTGAGGTCGGAGCGGAAAAGAGACTTTCGATGTCGATGGACCGATTGGTAGCTTATGCTTCTACTCAATCCGCGAGCAATATCGAGTTGGTAATAGTTCGCCGCTTCCGGGCACCCTTGGATGCTGTTTGGAATGCTCTCACCGATGAAAAGCAGATTGCTCAGTGGCACTGTCCTGCTGGATTAACGATGGAGCGGTCTAGTGGTGACCTCAAACCTGGAGGAAGTTGGAACGCCAAAATGGTGACTCCCAGCGGCTATGCATTCGAGGTTGAGGGAGAGTATCTGGACATCGAACCCCGCAAGAGGCTTCAGTTTAGCCATCGGTGGAAGAAAGATGACGGAACGTATAAGCCCACTACCTTGATCGACATTAAGCTCCATGAATTCGAGGGCAAAACCACGATGACCTTTGTCCAATCAGGATTCTGGTCGGAAGAATCTCGAGCGGCGCACTTGGGCGGATGGAGCAATCCGTTCCAGAAGTTGTCGGTACTCTTGGGTTCTGCAACTGCTAACAAAACTCTAAGCCTCACAAGAGAATTTGCAGCGCCAATCGAATTAGTGTGGAAATGTTGGACAGAAGCCGAGAGGTTTGGGACTTGGTTCGTACCGCGACCCTACACATGTCCGGTATGTGAAATCGACCTTCGACCTGGTGGCCGATTGTATCTCGTCATGCGTAGCCCGGATGGGATGGAACACCCAATGGTGTGTGAGATAACTGATATTGAACCCCTGCACAGTTTTGGCTGGGTCAACAGTGTGCCCGGTCCAGACGGAGAAATGGCTATGCACGGCGGCACGAATGTCTTTTTCGAGGATCTTGGCGGAAGGACCAAAGTTACCGTTCACTCCTATGCCGAAGGACTGACGGAGATGGGCGCGATGATGATTGGTGGTATGGAAATGGGATGGAATATGACCCTAGACCAGATGGTCGAAGCCTGCCTGGCTGGCTAGTCAACAATCAATTTCACATGGTCCAATGGTGGTTGGACCATGTGTAGTTGATAGAAGAACTAACTCTTAGCCATCCATTATTTCGGGATGTTCAATTCTCCAATACTGCCGACAATCTCTCGTTCTGCCTAGATGACCACGATCGACTAGTTCGCGCCTCAGTCCGGCTTGATCGCCGTAAAGGTGGAGGGTGTTTAGGATTGAGTTAACTTCGAGTTCGGTGTAGGTTCCCTGAAGAGGGAATTGAGATGCGACTATCTGATAAAGGCGGGCGTTGGTCGATTCGCTTCCTTTGCCTTCTCCGATTCGCAAAAGTCGTCCCTTCCAGTCAAAGTAACCCTGAAGGTCCTCGTCCACAGAAAACACGAGCGCACGGGACAGAGGAGAGCCCGAGAATCCCACGTCCCTTAGTGCCTGATCAAGGTCTGGATAATCTCCGTGAGTCCAGTTAACGGAAGCCATCTTGTACTTAGCCTTTCTAGATTGCGAGATTACTTTGTCGATTAAGGTCGCCCAATGTGCTGCAGGCGAGTAATTGTCGCACCACAAAATACAACGATCATTATCGGCTCGAAAACCAAGGGTCCCGATGCAACTGCCGCTTGACCAGGCTTCCAGCAGCCCGGATTTTGGGAACTGAACGTCGGGCCGGCTTGACCACCCATAGGCTAATTCAACGGACATATTGTCGAGAATACCGAACCGTGGTTTTAGGCGACGAGTTTGGATCTCGGAGCGACAATTGCAGTCAGGATTGCCAGGTTCCACAGCATGGCACCCGGACCGTACGCGGTTTTTGATCCCGGTTGTGGATCACCAAGGACGAAAGCAAAGCAACAGACCATCCATGAAGTTGCGAGCAGAGTTGCGACTAATCGGTAACTCATATTTGACGCCATGGGAAGAAGTTTTATCCGAATGGCTAGTGCGAAGAGAATATTCACGATCACTTCCATTCCCATGGGGGGAGATAGAAGAGACTGGATTCCGATTTGTTGGATCTGTGTCCGACCTTCAGCATCGATATGAGAGTAGGAGGGCAGAAGCAGGCCTATTGCGAAGAGAAGCATTGAACCCAAGATATATGGGTTGCGTATCTTCTTGACGCGCCCAAGCATTTGACTCACAATCCATAATAGGATGGTTTATGGCAAAGGACAAACTTCCCACCCCGATGCTCGCAGCATTCCTCGGCCATATTAAGCCGCCCGCTGGACGCGTGTTGCCTGAGTGGATGGATTGGACGATAGCTATCATCGCCTTCTTTTTGTTTCACTCGATTCTGCACAAGGGGGGAGTACTGATTTCGATCGCAGTCGCGTTCACGGTTGGATACGCCTGTCGAACGATACGACTTCAGCAGATCTCTCGCCAATCTCGTGCGTTTCAAACTCAATATGAACGGTGGTCCAAAACAAAGCGTCTGGTTGATTTGCAGAGCGAATTCAGAATTCATTTGCGTGTCCCAAGACCCGTCCTAGCTGCGCTCGAAGGTGCTGCTCGTACCTGGCACGAAGTACGTGAAACTTCGAGGTCTTTGGCATTGTCCGATTCGCTGTTTACGGTTGACCTTGAGAAGGCACTTGACGAATGCATGCTTGCCGCTACTGCCGCCGCAAGTCCAGTTGTCCTTCGCGACGAACAGGGCGGTAAAGACCTTCGGCGCATGGAAGAAGATACAGAATTGATGGCCCGAGTTGTCACTCAAATCAACCATCAGGACCTCCTCATGCAAGGTCTCGCACCAAACACGGATGGTACGGGCACAGGCTCTGCCGATTCGCTGCGTCGTCGGCTAGATGCTGCCAGACTGGAGAGAGAAGCAGCCGAAGCCGAATTGGATGAACTTTCCATTCATCCCAAATCCTGATACTCTCAATTCAAGACCATGATGTCCACCCTTTTTCTCGCAGCCGCATTCCTGTATCAACCCATCAATATGGAGCCCGGATTTGTTCGGACGCTCCAACGGACTGACGGCGTCGCAGTTTCTCAAACGGCAGCGAGGAAATATACCGCGCATGGTAAGCCAGACCTTTGGCTCGTGGGCGTAGCCCATATTGGTCTTACACACTATTACGGCGACATTCAGAACCTCCTCGACGCCCAGGACTATGTCCTCTTTGAAGGAGTAAGACCCAAAGATGGTCAGCAAAAGCCCATCCCGGTCGCTGCCAATGCTCCAAAGCAGATCTACCAAATCATTGGCCAGGCTATTGGACTAGATTTTCAACTCACAGATATTCACTACGATCGACCCCATTGGATTAACAGCGATTTGACCATGGACCAGCTGGTCCAGTTGAACAAATCGGGCGGCAAAGGCAAGGCGACCCAATTTGACATGGTGAAGCAGATGCTAGATCCGAAGTCACCCCAATCGCAGATGATGGCAAGTTTCTTCGCAACAGCGTCGCCTGGAACTAAAGAGGCTTTCAAAATCTTCCTCGTTGAGAAGTTAGCAAAAGTCGACACATTACTGGCTTCAACGACAGACGCGACGACTTTGAACGTTCTTCTTAAGGCCCGGAATCAATCCGTCCTCGATACCTTCGGGCGCACCCTGACTAGCGATCCTGCCCCACATTCCGTGGCTGTTTTCTACGGTGCGGCTCACCAATCGGATCTAGCAAGGTCATTTAAGCTTAAGTATGGATATCGAGAAATGGAACAGCGATGGTTCACGTATGCCAAGGCCGACCGGCATAAGCTAGATGATGCCGGTCGACAATTCTTGGATATTTTAGGAAAGGGTCTTGGCGGAATGAAGTAGCTTCATTTCTTAGAGATGCGTCCCAGCCCTACATCAACTCCCTGCCCGCCACCCGTTTGATGACAATGCACTGCGAAAGTGGCCTTCGTTCCAGGCTTAAGTTGCGCTTTAGCTGTCGGAGTCATTTCAATGGGTTCGTATGAGTTGACATACCCAGATGCTTTTGCCGCCAGTACGCCATTGATATAGATCTCAACATCTTCGTCGTGGTAGGCAATCAACTGCAAGTCACTCGTATTGTTTGGCACCGTGAAAGTTCTTCGCATCCAGATGTCGTCGGATTTCCAAACGGTCTTTGGTGCAATACCGGGCGTACCTTCCGTGCCGAATGGTCCTTGCCCCGACTCCCATTTGGACTCATCGAATTCGGTTAGGTACCAATTCTGGCCGGGTTGGTCGAGTGTGTACTTCCATAGTTGAGAACTCACTCTCGAGGTTGGAACAACTTCGACAATCTTAGGCAAAACCGGTAATGGTGCCCAATTTCCTGGCTTCTGACCATTGTCGAATCCAGTCCATTTTCTCCATTTCGGTCTGTCGGCCAGAAGTTTGATAAACAGGCCTCCTACAACTGGTCGAGCATGCATTCCATTGCTTTTTATGTCGTCGGTGACATAGGAGTCCACAAGTGCCTCTCTTGTGGGTGTCGTATTCAAATAGTCATAGATTGGTGTGGTAATTGCCTGGAAACTGTCCAAGTCACTTGCCATTGTTGCTACCCATAGTGACCAATCCGTCTTCGTCAAGTGAGTCCTTGAATCGAGCGGAACTCCGTAGGGCTGGAGCTTGCTTCGATAGAAGGCAACTTCTTGTCGGGCCACTAAGGGAGGGAAAATGTTGAGATCTAGGAGAGTATCCCAAACTAAATTGTACTTTTGGCTCCACGTGTGAGGCTGATCAAATGCCAGAAGGGAATGATTGTCCTCCTGTGCTACCTTGCACCAATGTGCCGCATCGGTTTTGGCTATCTTTTGATACTTGAGAGCAGTGTTCGCGTCACCACGAATTCGACACAGATCGCCATAAGCTGCCAATCCCAAAATCGCTTTTATCGAAAGATTGGCATTGTGGGCAAGGTGCCCCATGAAGTCGTCAGTACAAAGCTGATCCTCTGGATCCAAGCCATATTTCTCGAGATATCCTGCCCACTGAGTGAGCTTGTTCCACCACGGAGTGAGCCATTTGGCATTTCCTTCGGACTGTGCGATCGCGTCGCACATGATCAACATGTTCGCGCTTTCCTCCACCGGCATTCCTTCGCCTCCGTCATCTGTTCCTCGGGCGATCGGGTACGTACCCAGGTCATGGGGAGCATTCGGAAATTTCCAGTGGTCGGAAGCGGCATAACTTAAGATGGGAACAAGAGATGCTTTTGCCAACGTTGGGTTTAGCAAAATAAGAATCGGCGACATCGGAAAGATGACGTCAACGGTTGCGATGTCTCCGTTACTGGTGTTCTCCTTAGTAAAGAGAAGGGGTTGCTTGTTTGAGTCCGCAGCGAGTCCTGTTCCTGCAAGGCTCTGTCGGTAAGCAAGAGCACCTAATTGAGCATATTTTGCTCCACCAACTGCTGTGAGATCATCGGTGAGCAGCTGGTCAAAAATTTCACATTGCTTTGATTCGTATTCGAAGTCATGTTCTGCGGATTGAAGGAGAGATGCTGCCGTTGCGCCATTTCTTCTCCAATAGGGTCGCAAGTTCTGCCCGAAGTATTTCACCGCGTAGATCTCGTCGTAAGCGATCAATGCGTGTCTCGTTACAGGCTTGGTATCAACAACCCCAAGGTCGAAGGCCAAAGCTAGTGTCGGCTGACTGTCATTAACGGCTCGTGGCATGCGAGCATCATCCACTTTCGGCAACTTGCCCGTAGCGATAAAGGAGTCTAGGAGAGTCGCCTCGGAACCTGCCGCAGCAGTACTCAGCCTAGATTCGGCAGCTAAATAGGCATAACCCCAGTCAATTCTCGTGTCGTCTCCGCTGGTTTGGAGAATCGGCTGATCCGCGGTCCCCGTGTGCAAAGCGGTTAAAGACCCAAATTGGTCTCGTCCCCAAGAAACCATTTGGCTTTCTGAATTGACAGCAAGGGCAGAACTTGCACTATCAAAGATGCTGACAATGTGCTTTTTGTTGTCAACGGAACGCACCTGCCACTGAAGATAGGTTACTGGACGAGACAATGCATTTAGGTCGTCGGGAATTGCCGGTGACAGAAAAGAAAAACTCACGTGGACCTTTCCATTATCAAACTCATAGATCGTTCTACTAGGAGTGACTTGGAGTCCGGTCTGCGGCATTGCAGGAATCGACTTTGGTGCATTTCCCATTAACCGAAGAGCTTCACCATCGACTCGGATCAAGCTGAGGAGTGGATGAGGATGGTGCGTCCAATGTCTTGTTGTGTCGTCGGTAAGTTTGTCCGCCATGGACCAAATGCTGAGGTAGGGGCTGAACACAACCAAAGGGACGGCGGGCGGTCGAAACTGGGGTTTCTGCGCGTTTGCGCTGATTGGCAAGGCAATCCCTGCCATACAGAACACCACGGTCACGGCTTGTGGGATGTAGCTACTTACTCGGTTCAATCAATTCTCCTTTTCGTCTTGGTTCAGTTTAGAACCATTTGGAGACGTCTCGCTGCTAAAGGGCAGCTTCGGCGAGGTGCATGATAAGAAGGGCACGCACTTCCTCGGCGTTGAATGGCTTGCTGATATAGCCGTCCATTCCAGCATCAAAGCAGTTCTCTCGGTCTTCATTCATCGCCGCCGCAGTCATTGCGATGATAAGAGTCCTGCGCTGATCGCCCTCAAGCTCGCGAATCGTGCGGGTCGCGTCCGCCCCGTCCATGTTGGGCATATGTAAGTCCATGAGAACAAGCCGGTAGTTGTTTTCCATCACCAACTTGACTGCTTCAACGCCATCCGCTGCCACATCGACTTCGAAGCCCATCATTTCGAGCAGTCTCTGGGCAACCAACACATTGACTTCATTATCTTCGGCTAACAAGATTCGTCCATGAAGTTTGACTTGGTGCTCAAATGTCTTGGGAAGGGGTTGTGATAGTACGATTGGCTCACAGACTGAAGCAGGGATCTCAAACCAAAACGTGCTGCCCTTTCCTTGCTCACTTATCATTCCGATGACGCCGTCCATCATGCGTATGAGATTTCTGCAAATGGTGAGGCCAAGGCCCGTACCACCATATTGTCGACTGGTTGAGAGGTCTGCTTGAGTGAAGCTTTCAAAGACTGCGCTTTGTCGGTCCTCTGATATTCCAACTCCAGTATCCGTGACATCCACTCGCAGATTTCCATCGCGGTAATAGGCTGCAATCGATACGTTTCCTAAGTGCGTGAACTTGAGTGAATTGCCGACCAGGTTAGTGATAACTTGTTTGAGGCGAGATGCGTCGACGAGGAGAGTCGGAATACTCTCAATCGGCAAATAGACTTCGAATTCGACTCCCTTAGCCAAGGCTATAGGTCTGAAAAGTTGCCCAAGCTCCTTTAGTAAGCTCTCAATTGAGCACGGGCTTGGATCAAGAACGAGCTTGCCGGCTTCAATTTTCGAGACGTCTAGAATATCGTTGATGACCACCAGCAATGACTGCCCACTAGCAGAAATGGCTTCCACGTACTCTAGTTGCTCCGAGGATAGCTTGGTGGTTCTTAGCAGTTGAGCCATTCCAAGCATGCCGTTCATGGGCGTGCGAATCTCGTGGCTCATATTGGCTAGGAAGACGCTCTTGGCCCTGCTTGCCTCCAATGCCAATTCCCTAGCATGAACTAGTTCGCTGATGTCGGTGACAGCACCGACCATCCTCGCAACTTTCCCGTCGTCATCAAACGTGTGGGTAGCGCGGCTGAGTAGATAACGAACCGTTCCATCCTTATGGCGGTATCGGTGTGTCGCCAGGTACTCGTCGATTTGGCCCGAATTAAATTGATCTGCAAGTCGCCAGGCGTCCTCCAAATCTTCCGGAAGGATTGCATTTCTCCAAGTTCGATGTTCGTTAGGTAGTTCGTAGTCTTCGTAACCGAGGATTGCTTTCCATCGGGGCGAGAACCACATGGTGTCGTCCTTGAGGTCCCAATCCCATATACCATCGTTCGTACCTTTCACTGCAAGTTCGAAGCGACTAGTTACGGCTTGAAGAGCACTTTCTTTGTCTCTTTCTGCGGTGATGTCAATGATTATTCCGTTGAAGACCGTTTCGCTTTCACTTACTCGAACGGGTGTGGATATTCCTCGCCACCATCTGTCGTTTCCGTCGACCATCTTAAATCGACCTTCAAAGTGCCAATCTGAAGAACTGGCGAGTGCTTCCTCGATACTTCTTTGCCAGCTGGCAATATCGTCAGGATGGATTCGAATTCGAGTCCAATCTTCGATGAGTTCGTGCGGCGTCAAGCCATAGTATTCGGTGATTTTTGGACTGACATAGTAGAATCCTCGTTCACCATTACGGCGCTCAAACCATTGATAAATGATGCCAGGAACCGTGCTAGCCAGGGATTCAAGATGATGGTGTGTATCTTGTATGTTCGTCACGTTGAGTTCGCAGCCGACGATGAAAATCGATTCGTTGTCGGCTAGGAATTTCAGCCTAACTGGAATATAAGTGCCGCCAGAGTTCTGGACCCTGAATCTTGCCTCAAGCGGTTGTTTGGTCCGAAGTAGGTCCGCAATTTGGTGTTCTAGAGCTGACCTCTCTAAGGGATGAACCAGTCCAGAGAAAATACAACCGCGTGTCTGATCAGCCGACCAACCCAAAATGGCTGTCCATGCTGGATTGCTGGTCAGAACTTTCCCACCATGGTCAGTGACGATACACGGATCAGGCAAGATTTGGAAAAGGTTGGTTTCGTTGGTGCCTGCTGCCATTTCTCGGTTTGCGTGATCTAGAGTCCAGAAGCTAAAAGTCCACGGATTTTATCTCGTTGGCACATTCTAAGACCTAGAATCCTCTTTGAGTACGGTTGGAATTAACTTTGTGCCGATCCATCTCGTAATTACTCTGAGTGGTGACATAACGCCATAGTTTGGTAATGATGACCAAGAAGGAGAATTTACATGACTCGAAATGGTAGTGCAGTTTGGCAAGGTGGCTTAAAAGATGGTCACGGTTCAGTTTCGACAGAGAGCGGAGTCCTTAAGGACCAGCAATACAGCTTCAGTACGAGATTTGAGAACGGTATTGGCACCAATCCTGAAGAATTGTTAGGTGCTGCCCATGCGAGTTGTTTCTCCATGGCCTTAAGCAATCAACTGTCCCAGAATGGCATGACAGCGGAGAAGATTGCTACTACTGCGTCGGTAACAATGGAGAATTTAGTCATCACCAAAGTACATTTGGACCTTACGGCAACAATTCCCGGCGCTGACAAGGAGAAGTTCCTCGCAGCTGCTGAGGCAGCAAAGAAGGGATGCCCGGTTTCGAAGCTTTTCAACGCCGAAATTACGCTAGATGCCAAGCTAGTTTCTTAAGTAATCCCTGAAAGGCGCAAACTCATTCGGTTTGCGCCTTTCAGGGCTTTTCGTCAGACCGTGCAATAGAATTGAAGCCTTCGCGCATCCGATTGACTAGTAATTTCTTTTCTTCAGGCGGAAGCAAACAAGCATTGGCGGCATTTAGCGATAAGGAGTAAAGGATGTCCTCGTTGAACTGAAATGCCTTTGAACAACGGTGAAATTCCTCGGATAGGGTCGTGCTGAACATAGGCGGGTCGTCCGAGTTGATCGTAATATAGAGCCCTTCATCCAAAAGCATTGGAAGAGAGTGTTCAGCCAATGACGGGAAAACACCCAGGCATACATTGGATGATGGATTGACTTCAAGCGGAATCTGGCTTTCTCTGAGGCGAGCGACTAGGTTTCGATCTTCGATGCATCGTACGCCATGTCCAATTCGAACCGGCTGAGTTGCATTAATGACGTCCGTCATGCTGTCAGCCCCTTGAGTTTCACCTGCATGAGGCACGATCGGTACGCCTGCTTCATGAGCGAACGCAAATGCCGCCGCATACTGGTTCGCAGGACAAATCTTCTCAATACCGGCTAAGCCAAGAGCACAAACTCCGTCGCCGTGGGCGTCGGCAACCCATTTGGCTAATTCGAGGCCACGCTCTGCCGGGTCCCCCCTAACGATATCCAATATAAAGTTCGCGGATACGCCGAGTTCCCTCTTCCCGTAGTCCAGCGCACGCTTTAGAGCGGCATGTTGGTCCTTCCAAGGTATTCCATTGTGCTTTTCGATCGTCGTTGCTGAATAGGTGACTTCGCTGTGGAGCACATTCTGAGCCGCTTGACCGTCGAGAAACTCGCGAGCAATTAACTCAATATCATCTGGGGTGCGAAGGCATTTTGAGACGGCTACATATATTTCTACGAAGTGAGGAAAATCCCGGAACTGGTACCAGTCACTTAGGCCCTCTACCGTATCTGCAGGAAGTTTGACTCCGTGTCGATTCGCCAGTTTAAGAACGGTTTCGGGACGAATTGAACCTTCGAGGTGGACGTGTAACTCCACTTTAGGCATTTGACGACAGAATTCAAGACTAACCATTAGTAGAAGTTTAGCCAATTGCGATAGAACAGGAGAAAGGAACTTTGTTCATTCCGATGCGACTAAAATGAAGCAGAGGGGTATCGGGGCATTGTCGCCCTACCATGGATTGAGCCTTCCCCCACCGGAACTTGTTCGGTATCTCAGGACCCCTAAAATGAAACGCCGCACTAAAATTGTTTGTACGCTTGGACCGTCAGTTGATTCCCGGTCAAAGATCAAGGAGTTGATCGACGCGGGAATGAATGTTGCTCGATTGAATTGCAGTCATGGAGATTGGGAACAAAAATCGAGATGGATCAATTGGGTGAGGGAGTTGTCAAGCGAAATCTCACCGGTTGCCATTCTGGTAGATCTGCAAGGTCCCAAGTTTCGAATCGGCGACTTGAGCAGCAAGGGACTAGACCTTTTGCAAGGACAAGTTGTTACATTGGGTCCGAAGGGAATTACTCAAATCCCAATAGAGCAACCGGAAATCGTTGCGGCTATGAAGGTTGGAAGTCGCCTGCTCCTTGGCGACGGAGAAATCGAACTTCGAATTATTTCCGTGATGGAGGGCGTTTTCCAGGCCAAGGTCATTATCGGTGGCTGCCTGTTTGGACGTAAAGGCGTAACTTTGGTCGGCAAAGCATTCGACACTCCCGCCCTAACAGCCAAAGACCGCATCGACGTGGTTGAAGCCGTAAAGCATGGAGCCGATTTTATTGCCCTGAGCTATGTGAAGAGTGCTTCGGATGCCCAAGAGCTCAAAGACCTAGTTCATGGGTTGAATCCAAGAATCAGTATCTGCGCAAAAATTGAGATGAAGCAGGGTATCCACGACCTTCATCACATCCTAAAAGTTGTGGACGTGGTAATGGTTGCGCGTGGTGACATGGGGCTGCAGATGGATATCGAGCAAGTGCCTCTTATGCAAAAGAAGATCATCTACGCCTGTTCTTCCGCGGGCAAGCCAGTCATTACGGCCACTCAAATGCTTGAGAGCATGATCAGCAACCCTCGGCCCACGCGTGCAGAGGCAACCGATGTGGCCAACGCCATTCTTGATGGCACGGATGCAGTGATGCTCAGTGGCGAGACAGCATCAGGTCGCTATCCAGTCGAATGTGTTAAAACCATGGCGCGCATTGCTGAAAAAGCGGAATCCATGTATGACCATGCCCGAATCGACCATGATTTCGAATCTCGACATTCCCTTGGAATTAGTAGAACAGACGCCATCGCCTATTCCGTGAGTGAACTCGCCAAATGTCTGAGTCCGCAGGCAATCGTAACAACCACGACAAGCGGCCAAACTCCGAGGTTGGTGAGTAAGTTCCGACCGAAGCAAGCCATCCTGTGCGCCACCTGGGACGATGCGACTTTGAAGCAACTCGCGATCGTGTGGGGGGTAGAAACGATTAAGATTCCGCCTCCAACTACTACAGAAACTACAATTCACCAAGCAATTGATGAATTTTTGAGAATAAAACGTCTTAAACTAGGAGAGTTGGTTATTATCACGGCTGGTGTGCCACCAGGAACCCCTGGGAATACCAATATGATTCTCACTCAGCTAGTGACAGACGAATAAAACAATTGGAGCAGGGATATGCGGAACAAACTTGTGATCAACGGATTGATCATTTGCAGTGCAATAGTAATTGGTGGTGCCCTCACGGTGGGGCCTTGGCGAGTCTTTATGGTTCAACGAGCACAAGAATCGGCTCGAGTACAGCAGATGCATTTAGCTGAAAGCAATACGATCCGACTTCAACAGGCGCAAGACCGGGCTGACACCAGCATTGGTCATGAAGAAGCCAGCAGAAAAGCAGGATTTCTTGGCCCAGGCGAAGTTTCGGAGAATTCCGGGAAGAGTTAGGCGCACATGATAGCCTTGCTGCTCATGTTCTTGGATACTAGCGTTCACAAGGGCGACAGCTGGGTTACGGAGCGGACATTTAGCTACCTGCAGTCCTCTGGAAATGTTGACCAGAGTTCGGTCGAACGCCTGGAATACTCGGTTGTGGCGGTTGGTCAGGAAAAGACCATTTGGTCGACATCCGCAACACCCAAAATTTCAACACCTACGACGCCAAAACTGCTGCGATTTGAATTTCGACCGAGCGGAGTTCTACTCAGCCAAGAAGATGCGTCGAATCCCGATCTCGAGCGAGTGAACCGAATCGTCTGGACTTGCTTAGAAGATAGGAAAGGCCTTTCGTGGTCTCGAAAGTGGCCGGATATTGGTAATTTGGTCAGTGCAGAAGTGGAGGTCAAGCCTGCTTCAAAAACAGACTCAGACAAAACCTATCACGTTACATACCGCGAAGCTGGTACGACACGTGGAGTAGCAACCGTGAAGGTGTTCAACCAGGTGAGAATTGTTGAAGATTTCAGCCTAACCCTGAACAATGTGCGGCTTTCTGGCAATCTGTCAACCGGCAGCCTGGTGGTAACTGAGAAGTTGAAATCGATACACCTTAGCCCTCGCTAAGATTGGCAGAGGGAAAGCAGAGTTGCAATATCCTTTTCATGCCCTTCGTTGTCGGTGGGAGTCTCGATCAAGATAGGGATGTTCTCGAACCGCTTATCGTTGACCAATAGGCGGAATGCCTCCATTCCAATTTCGCCTGCACCCAGGTTGGCATGCCGATCTACTCTTGAACCCAGGCCCTTTTTGCTGTCATTGCAGTGAACAACCTTAAGTTTGTCAAAACCGATGATCCGGTCAAACGCATCAAATGTTTTGCTAAAGCTCTCAACCGTCCTAAGATCGTATCCAGCTACAAAAACATGGCATGTATCTAGGCAAACTGCCAAACGCGGGTGACCCTTAAGTTTTTCAAGAACGAAGGCCAAATGGTCGAATTTCGCCATCAGGGCTGTGCCCTGGCCTGCTGTTGTTTCCATACAGATCGTTACGGTATCTGGTGTTTCATCCAGAACTCTTGTCACGGACTCAACAACCGCATCCAGACCAACATCTTCACCTTGTCCCACGTGAGCGCCCATATGAGAAACAACATATCGGATTCCATATTTGGCGCATCTCTCAACTTCACCTTTCATTCCATCGATGCTTTGGGCCCGTTTTTCGGGGTCGGGAGCACAAAGATTGATCAAATAGCTGTCGTGACTGATAACGTGCGAGATATTTGTTTCTTTGCACGCAGCCTTAAATGAATCTGACATTTCATCTGTTATTGGCTTGGATTTCCATTGCTGTGGACTTGATGTAAAAACCTGAACGGCAGTGCATCCCATGAGTTTTCCTTTGTTAATTCCTTGAGAAAGACCCCCTGTCGCAGGAACATGTGCGCCGATGAGTTTTGCCGACATGCTTCGAGGCTACCTAACTTGGAACTGCGAGTCACCTAATGGGGTCTAGTGGCAAAAGTACAAAAGGCATTCAGTTTCTCGGGATTCTTTAACCGAGAATTTAGAAGTTAAGGGTAGAACCTATCCAATGGGTAAGTATCTGGAAGCATTTAAAGCATATGACGTTAGGGGCAAAGTTCCTTCTCAGCTTAATCCCGAGCTGGCTTACAGAATTGGCCGAGCATACGCGGATTCTATAGGTGCCAAGACTGTTTGCATCGGCTACGACATACGGTTGAGTGGTCCAGAACTCGCCAAATCTCTGACGAAGGGCCTTAACGATGCTGGAGTCGACGTAATTGACTTAGGCATGGTCGG
The DNA here is from genome assembly GCA_038207365.1 of Fimbriimonadales bacterium. Classification (GTDB taxonomy): domain Bacteria; phylum Armatimonadota; class Fimbriimonadia; order Fimbriimonadales; family Fimbriimonadaceae; genus Fimbriimonas. The sequence continues at coordinate 28,524 of JBBQZV010000009.1, forward strand.
CACGGAAATGGTTTATTTTGCCACTGCGCATTACGGCTATGATGGCGGCGTAATGATCACGGCCAGTCATAATCCTGCCGACTACAATGGTCTCAAAATGGTCCGAGCCGAGAGTCGGCCCATTAGCGGCGATACAGGGCTGAACGATATTGAATTGCGAGCTTACAATCAGCAATGGGAAAGATCGGGAACTGGGAAGCTAACAACGCAAGACGTCTATGCTGATTTCGTTCAACATCTTTTGAAAATCGTTGCCCCAAGCGAACTCAAACCCCTAAACGTCTTGTGTGACGCCGGTAATGGTGCAAGCGGAGTGGCGCTTGAAGCCCTTTTGCCTCACCTTCCATTTCAAGTCACAAAGAGGCTTTTTGAACCGGACGGAAAGTTCCCCAACGGTGTGCCGAATCCTATTCTTGAGGAGCAAAGAACTGGGACGATCAAGGATTTAAAAGCATCTCATCACGATTTTGGAGTGGCATGGGACGGAGATTACGACCGATGTTTCTTCTTCGATGAGCATGGCAATTTCATTGAAGGCTATTACATCGTTGGGCTCCTTGCTCAGGCCATCCTCCACGATGATCCGAAAAATACGATCGTATACGACCCTCGGCTGATCTGGAATACCTTGGACATCGTTGAAACGCTGGGAGGGAATGCGGTCATTTGCAAGAGTGGTCACGCCTTCATTAAGGAGAAGATGAGGGCAGTGGATGCCATCTACGGTGGCGAGATGAGCGCTCATCACTACTTCAAACAGCATTGGTACTGCGACAGCGGAATGATTCCATTTCTACTTGTCGCTCGCCTCGTAAGTTCGAGCGGGCGATCATTGAGCGACCTTGTTGGCGAGATGATTCAAAATTATCCCTGTAGCGGCGAAATCAACTCCGAACTTGAAAGCGTAGAAAAGTCGAAGGAAATTCTTGAGAGAGTTGAGACGCACTATTCAAGCGCAGGCGGGAAAGTCGACAAGATTGATGGTCTGAGTATTGAGTTTGCGGATTGGCGCTTTAATTTACGTGCAAGCAATACAGAGCCGGTCATCCGCCTTAATGTAGAAACCCGAGGGGATCACGCAATGATGCTTGCAAAGACCGAAGAATTGAAACGAATGATTGTGGAATAGGTCCTCACTTTCGAATCTTTTCGAACTTGAAACCTAAAGACCGAATGTTCGTTCGGTTTTTAGGCGTCCTTTACGTTGACCGCGTCACAATCAAACATTCGACCTTGACTTGAAAACCTTAACTTCCTTTTATGAGGTCCTTGGCGTCGGGCCGACCGCTGAACCGGAGACGCTGCGTAAAGCGTATCGACGTTTGGCGCGTAAACATCACCCTGATGTTAGTTCTGATCCACGGGCACATGAAAACATGGCGCGGATCAATGAAGCGTTTCAGACGCTCATCGATCGTTCGAAAAGAAATGAATACGACGCAATGCTTGCTGGCGGTACTTTGGATGATGAGCCGTCAAGAGCTGCTTCCTATCCTCAAAAACCCGTAATCGTTCGCCTAATACAGAGGCTGAAAGCGCACAAGACTCCCGTCTACGCCATTAGTTTTGCTCCTGACACCGGACAGCTCGTGAGCAGCGCATTTGACAACGAGATTTTATGGTGGGATGAATCAACCGCTTTACCGTCGCGAAGGACCAAAGTTGAGGCAGGCGTGATCAGTTCGCTTCGAGCGTTCTCATTGGATCGCCTCGTTGCTGCAGGATCTGGTGAGAGTCAAGTTAGTTTCTGCCGGATGGAAGGCGAGCGCATCGAATCTTTCCGCACCAGCAATGAGGAGTGGGTTGGAGCTATTGCCATCAGTGCGGATGGATCCAGTGTTGCGGCAGGATCGCTCCACAGCACGATAGCTGTTACACGGACAGTTGACGGTGGAGTGCAGTTCCGGAAACACGAGCATGCTGGAGCCGTAACGGCGGTGGCTTGGTCTCAAGATGGCAAATATTTGGCGACAGGAAGTGCGGATGCCACTGTGAAACTCTGGCATGCCCAAACGGGAACATTGCTTCATACGTTCCGCCAAGTTCGCAGCACGGTAACCAGTCTTGCCTTTAGTAACGACAACCGTTTTGTGATCGTTGCTGGAGTAGACCTAAGCATCAGGGTCTTCAACTTAGAAGATGGTGAGTTGGTAAAGATGATGTTTGGACACACCAAACCCATCGAATCCCTTTGCTTCCATCCCAACAATTGGCTGTTCGCAAGTGGAAGCCGTGACGGCACCGTGGGACTTTGGAATGCATCAAAAGGAATTGGAAATGTTCGAATTGATTGCTCCAACAGACCCGTCAGTTGTGTCGCATTCAGTCCTGATGGAACGCGATTGGCAGCCGGTGGTCAGGACAAACTGGTCCGATTATGGGAAGTAGCGGCCAAGGAAGCTGCTTAACAACTGTTAGTTGGGTGTAATCCACTCTCGCAAGTCGTTACCGCTAATTCGATAGTAGCTTGGCTGGCGGGACTCGAGTAATTGAGTTTCAAGAATGGGTAACAGGTCTTCGACTCGTTCCAATGTATCCGTTGTTTCGAGCATCTTCTGCTTTTCCAAGTTCTCCATCTGAAGGAGATTGGCGATGGTAAAGGAGAGTGCAACTGGGTCGGTAGGAAACACGACTTGAACGGAGAACTCCTGACGTGCAAAAAGCCTTTGAATCAAAATCTCGAATTCTTCCCGAGCTCGGGTGAGTAACTCTAATGCACGGTCAGACTCTTCGATGGCGTGCTCTATTACAGGCTCGACTTTTCCAACAAGATAGGAGTTTGTTTCATCGAGTTCCCGAATTCGAAATCTCCTCTCACCTTGAACCTGGATGTCCATCCGCCCATCATCATAAGTGTGGACTTGAACGATCCGCACAGCCGTCCCAACCATATAGGGGTCGATATGGTGGCTAATTTCACTTCCCGCACGAATAAGCACTATGCCAAAAGGCCTATCGAATTCCAAACATTTGCGCACCATTTCTCGATACCGATCCTCAAATACGTGCAATTGCACCGAGGCGTACGGAAATAGCACGGTGTTTAGAGGGAACAGAGGCAGTTCTTCGAGTTCCTTGGCCATCCTTATTCAGTATAACGCGGCATTGTGAAACCGCATGGACGAACACGAAAGACAGGACCTTGGTTAAAATGTTCCATAAGAAATCGTCGGGAAACCTTTATGATTCTATTGACCGCGCATCAATGACCCATGAGGGGGTAGATTCATTCCCGTGTCGTCCGAAGAAGTGAACCCATCGAACGAGTTGTTATTGCTGCAAGCAGAGCTTGCCGCGGCTCTCAAGCGGATAAAGGATCTCGAAAGCTCTTACGAGGCTTCTGTACGTCGTGTCCGCCAACTTGAAACAGATAAGAACCTGCCCGCAGGCAACCGCGGAATGGATTCTTCAATGGATGTTACGCCCATTAATGAGGCGGATGTCACTTTGCGTCGCCTGGTGCAACGTATTGCGATGATTCTTCAGGCTGACAAAATCGTGATCATGTTCTACGATCGCGAAGCTGGCGAATTGATTGGAATTCCCCCTAGCTATGGCGTCGAAGAAGAAAAACTGAAAATTTTCCGTGTGAGAGCCACCCACGGCGTTTCTGGCTTAGTCTATCGAAAGTCGGAAGCAGTCATATTCCACGACGCGGTCAACGACCCTAGAACTAAGGAAGACCCCTTTGGCTTGCTCCATATCCAAAACGGCGTTACCGTTCCTTTGGTCATTGAAAAGCGCGATGAAGAAAATCGTGTTGTAGAGCGAACAACGATTGGTGTCCTACACGCTTTCAACAAGCGTCACGGAGAAGATTTTAATGACGAGGATGTTCGCTTGCTTGAGCGAATGGCTCGTAACGTCGGATCGATTATTGCGAACCTTCAACTTTACCGAGAGGTTATTGAAGAGCGCGAAGAGCTTCTTCAAACGTTCGAATCACTCAGCGCTGGCTTAATCCTCGTTTCTGCTGAAGGTCGATTGAGTCAGATTAACGCAACAGCGAGAACTTTGTTTGTTCTTGGCAACGATGCCATTGGGAAGCAAGCCTCAGAAGTTATTCCGATTCCTGAGCTTCACGACGTTCTTACCCTTGCCCGAACCAATTCAGAGGGTGGTAAGGCTGAAATTCAAGTTGCCTACGGAAACGCGGAACGGATCTACGAAGTACAGGCAGCTGCTGTGCGAGGCGAAGACGGAAAGGACCTCGGAGTCGTCGCGATCCTCAATGATGTCACTGAGATGCGAAACATTGACAAGATGAAGTCGAGTTTCGTAGCTATGGCATCCCATGAATTGAGAACGCCATTAACTGCGATCAAAGGATTTGTTCGAACGCTCCTAGATGGTGAGGAATTCTACGGCCCGGATGAGCGACACGAGTTCCATACAATCATCGACCAAGAGTGCGATCGTCTTCGACGCTTGATCGACGACCTTCTGAACACTGCTCGAATTGAGTCGGGTGAGAGTCTCAAGCCAAATTACACTCGGTTTGAATTGCAGCCATTGCTTGAAAAGGTCATCATGATCCAAAAGCAAGCGACCAGCAAGCATAGTTTGTCTCTTGATGTCGAGAATGCGCTTCCAGCGACGATTATTGGAGACGAAGACAAACTCGATCAAATTTTGACCAACCTCTTGAACAATGCGATCAAGTACTCTCCCAATGGCGGTGAGATCGTAATTCACGCAAAGAACGAGGGTCCAACTCTTCTTATCGGTGTTGAAGATCACGGCCTCGGAATTCCAAAGGACCATCTAACAAAGGTCTTCGAAAAATTCCACCGAGTCAATAACGAAGACAATCGACGAATCTATGGAACTGGCCTTGGTTTGTACTTGGTCCACCACCTTGTCGAGCAGGTTCATACTGGACAAATTTGGGTTGAGTCGACAATCGGTCAAGGATCCACGTTCTGGTTCCGAATACCCGTGGAACTGGACGTCGAAAAAGCCAAAGAAGCAAACAACTAAATCTGAAAGCTGGAATTCAAAGGGGCTTTTGCATGCGTGCAGAAGCTCCTTTGCAATTTGGGTTGGTCGCTTAGGCGGCCGAATATGTACGCTTTACAGTTTTTGCAAAGTTCTCGACGATTCGAAAGCCTTCTTCGGTAAGAACCGACTCAGGGTGAAATTGCACGCCCTCTATGGGCCGAGTCACGTGCCGCATACCCATTACTTCATGATCGTCATTGGAAGTGGCGGAAACGATGAAGCCAGGTGGAATGGAATCCGCTGTAACGATGAGCGAGTGGTATCGAACGGCACTGAATGGGTTGGGCATACCCTCGAAGAGGCCTTTGCCGTCGTGCGTCACCATCGAAGCTTTGCCATGCATGATGTTACGAGCTTGGCGTACCGTGCCTCCAGCAACTTCGCCAATAGCTTGGTGCCCCAAGCAAACCCCAAATAAAGGCACCCCGAAGGGCCCTGGAGACTCCGATAGTGCTGCCGACAGAATGTTCAGGCAGACGCCCGATTCCTTTGGTGTACAGGGTCCTGGCGAGAGCATGATTCCGTCTGGTTTGAGGGCAACGATCTCGTCCAAAGCGATTTGATCATTTCGTCGTACAACGATTTCGACGTCGCATTGACCCAGGTACTGCACCAGGTTGTAGGTAAAAGAATCGTAGTTGTCAATGACCAGAATCACTAACTTAGTTTACTGCTGTAAACACCGATTCAAATGAAGAAGGACTGAATCCTACTGGTTCAGTCCCTCCTCATTGTCGTTCTCTAGACGACTATCTCGTGGCGCCGTTCAGCAACTCGTCGCTCGCTGTGATCCAAGATCTTCTTGCGGAAGCGAAGTTGCTTTGGTGTTACCTCTAGCAATTCATCATCTCGCAGCCAAGACAAGGCTTGCTCAAGCGAGAATTCGCGAAAGGGGTCGAGTGCTGCTGTCTGCTCGGAAGTCGCAGATCGGATGTTGTTAGCTGCCTTTTGCTTTGTGGCGTTGACGACCATATCCTCGTCTCGAGAACAAGCACCGCAGATCATGCCCGCGTATAGATCGGTACCCACTTCGTAGAACAGTGTTCCTCGCTCTTGAACGTCTTCGTAAGCATAGCGAGTGAGTTTGCCATTGTCTTTCGAAATAAGCGAACCTTGAGTTCGACCAAGAATCTCGCCTTTGTAAGCCTGATAGCCATCAAACAGCGAAGAAACGATTCCGAGTCCACGAGTCATGGTGAGATAGTTCGACCGGAAGCCGATCAATCCGCGCGTTGGAATTGCATATTCCAAAATCGTCGTCCCGTTAGCATTCTTGCGCATGTCTCGAAGCTCACCTTTCCGGCGGCTGAGATCTTCCATGACCGTTCCAACGGCCTCTTCAGGCATTTCCAGGATGGCAATTTCGCAAGGCTCTTCGATGCCGCCCTTTTCGGTGCGGTGCAGGATGACCTGTGGTCGGGAGATCTGCATCTCGTAACCTTCCCGGCGCATGGTTTCAATCAGGATGGCTAGCTGAAGCTCGCCTCGGGCCTTGACTTTAACGGTATCGCTTTCGGTTTCGTGGTCGATCTTGATCGAGACGCTGACTGCTTCCTCTTTCTCAACTCTCTCTCGAATTTTGTGGATGGTGAGAAACTTTCCTCCGTCCTTTCCGGCAAGAGGCGAATTATTCGCATAGAAGTTCATCGACAATGTCGAAGGTTCTACTTTGATTGCCTCGAGGGCTTTTGCACCTTCGGTGTGGGCAATCGTATCAGAAATGAGGACATTGTCAAGTCCGCTCATCATAGCGATTTCGCCCGCGGAAACGGAATCAACTTCCTTTAGATCGATACCTTCGTAGGTCCAAAGCTTGGTGATATTGAACCCACTCTGCTTGTCAGAGCCATCTCGCAGTTGGACTACTCGGTCTCCGACTTTGAGCGTGCCTCTCAAAACCTTTCCGCCGAACATTCGTCCTAAATAATCGCTGTAGTCGAGGTTGTTGACTTGCAGCAAGAATGGACCATCTTTCGAAACGGGTGGGGGTGGGATGGCATTGACAATCATTTCAAAAAGGGCACGCATGTCCTTTTCGCTGCCATCGGGACTTACTCGGGCAAATCCGCCATGTCCACTTGTGTAGAGGTGCGGGAAGAAAAGATCATCCTCGCTCGCTCCAAGATCGATGAAAAGGTCCAACGTCTTGTCGTAGGCATGAAGTGGCGTGGCATTTTCACGATCGATTTTGTTAATGCACACGATAGGTTTAAGACCATTCTCAAACGCCTTCTTTAAAACGAAGCGGGTCTGAGGCATCGGACCTTCGTTAGCATCGACAATGAGCAGGACGCCGTCAACCATGGACAGAACGCGTTCAACCTCGCCACCGAAGTCAGCGTGACCTGGCGTGTCCACGATATTGATCTTATAATCCTTGTAATGAACTGAGGCGACCTTAGAAAGAATCGTGATGCCCTTTTCACGCTCAAGATCGTTTGAGTCCATGATCCGGTCACCCATGTGTTGGTTTTCACGAAAGGTTCCGGCCTGTTTAAAGATGGCGTCGACGAGCGTCGTCTTTCCATGATCGACGTGCGCAATGATGCCGACGTTGCGGATGAGGGAGGGCATAGACACCAGTTTACCTCCCGACAAAATCACTAGCGATTTTCTTAACCCTTTGGTAGGAGAAGCAGCGACTGAAACATCAATAATTTAACCGGTCAAGGGTAAATTAACATGCATTACGCACTGAAGGTTGTGCAAAAAATGCTGTACTTATCTCTTGCCTCCGCAATGTTATTGATCGCCGGCAACTCCGGGCCGTCCCAGAATCCAAAGCAGTCTGCAATAGCGGCCGGTCAGTGGAAGTCGGTTGAGACAAAGATAGGCGTATTGATATCTGCTCCGGTGGAACTCGGACTTCCTCCTATCAAGCCACTCGGCTTAAAGGCTCCACCTTCAGAAAGCTATTCGCTGAAGGCTTGGACCGGCAACTGGATTGCGATCCACAAGAAAGTCATTGCCAAGACCGAGGATCCGGAAGATTCACTGGCGACGAAGCTGGAAGATGTCGCGTTTAAGGAATTCAACCTTGGTGAAGACCGCATTTCAGCCATTCGATTCCTAACCGTAGCGGGTTGGCCCGCCCTAGACGTTGAAGGGAAACGCGGGGTTGATAATTTTATCCGCATTCGAGTTTGCCGAGCAAAGACATGCGACTATGAATTGATCGTGGCGGGACCGACAACTCCTGAAAAAGATGCTCTGAACAAGCTGTTCGATTCGTTTAGGCCACCCAAGGCGGTCGGGGCAGGAAAGTTAACGGCTTGGGGACCGACGGGTCAAACCTTCAATATTGGTAAGGGACATATCTCCATTTGGTCCCCTGTTGCACTCAAGGATTCGGACGACGTTCCTGATTTCAGCCGAGATGACGTGACACCGATCGGTTATGCAGGTGAATTTGGATACCTCAACGTGTCAGTGGCGTTCGTTGAATTGCCTGGATCTATGGAAGATCTCTATGATGAGGACGCCATTGACAAGTTGATCACGCTCAAGTTCGGCAAGAACGATGACGGCGACGAGGTCAAGTTTAGTGAATTCAAGACCTATAAACTGGGCAAAGACGATTGCCGAACTGTTACTTTTAGCGATGACACCGCTGAGGGCAGAATCGATGTGATCGTGAAGGAGAAGCGACTTTATGTTTTCGCGGCGTCAGTCCCAGCGGGCCAAATGGATTGTGAAGACATCAAGCGGTTCTTCACCAGCATTACGATCAAGTAGCGCTACATGTGCTGAAGGACGCGCTCGGCGAGGATTAAGGCTACAAAATCATCCACCGGCTCAGGTGGAACTTGTAAGGTTGAGGGAAGCAAGCGTCGCCATCCCTTGCGATTGATGTGGAGCCAGTACCTTTCGCGAGCCTGCAGACTCGTGTCTCTTTCATCCACGACCAGAAGGGCGACGCCCGGTTTAGTCGTCCGAATTTCCCTGGTCACTTGGCTACTATGAGTCCCTCCACCCAATATGACCAGGTCATAGGGACCGTGGGTAGCTGCTTCTTTTAGTCCCTCGCAGATATTTGAAGTTGCAACGATGGACCTCCAAAGAAGTTCGATTTTTCCGTTCTCCGTTTTCTTGACCAGAGCCATTCCACACTTAGAACTGCCTGGGTCAATCGCGAGAACCGTTTTACTCTTCATTGAATGCCTATCGAAGCCGAAATTCCAGTTTTAGAGTGTCGGCGGCCCTGGTATTACCGTTAGCAATGGCCTGGATTCGTACTTTGCGGTCAGCTCGTTTCAGTTGTTCGATGATTTGAAGCGCTTGGGGCAAGGTTACTTCACCAAGAGACGTGTCGCTATTGGCGATCGGAATCATCCCGTCCTTAAGTGCTCGCTCCTTTACTACTTCTTGAAGGAATTTGGAGAATTGTTCTGAGATCACTGCGTCGCCCTTATTGGCGTCGATAAGCCCTTCAACAATCAACTGGCCATTGGCATAAACGACCGGGTTTGGGATGACTGAAATCTCGAGCGACACGGGCTCGCCTTTGAATGCGTTTAGGCTTGAACTGGCGATAAGGACCATCGGAACGGAGGATCCGGTCAACTCTGAAATAACTTGTTTCTCAATATCGGATGTGGTAACAGTCTGGCCAGCTTGAGAGGTGTGATTAAAGATGCCGGCATCTGGAAAATCAGCGGTACTGTGCGCTCCACGCTTCTGGGCTTCGACTCGCGACCGTCGTAACAAAGTAGTTAATTCGCTGACTGCACCTGCATTTGTAAGTTTCGCGCGAACAGGAATACGTGCTACCTCTTCTCCGATTCGATAGATCATTGGCTGGCGCCGAGAAACATTTGATATGGCCTGCCAAGTGGTCCCGAACAGTTTGGAATTTTTAAGCAACTGTTCCGTATTCGCCAACTCGGCCTGAGCTGAGGTCAATAGACCTTGTGCGTCATGCAATTTTGCTTGCGAAGCGGTTAATTCAAGTTGAGTAGCATCTCTGGCCGATTCCAGCGCATTAGTATCTTTTTCGATCCGGGCAATCTCTGCCGTCAAACGAGTCTGTTCGGTTTTTAGGCTTTTAAGGGTGTCGGCTAACTCATCGTTTCGTTGAGTGAGTTGCAAGTTCTTACTTGCGATTCCACTGTTGTCCTTTGCAACAACTGCTAAGTTTGCTTTGGCTCTCGTCTCGTCCTGTCGAACCTTTTGCAAGTTGATCTCAACCTGTCGTTTCGCGGCAAGTAAATTGAGCTCCGACGACTTGAGCTGCTGGATCTTACTTCTTCCATTTTTTACATCTGCCGTTAACGAGTGGATCTTTGGCTGAAGAGCATTGATTTGCGTTTGAAGCAACGCCAAATTTCGTTGAGCGTTTGCCAAGTCATGCTGCCTTAAGGTTAGTGTATGGGTGATGTTCGCGTTCTTCGCTGTCAGGCTCTTGTTTGACACCGCTGTTGAATTAGCTTCTTTACGTAGGTCATCTAGACGAGAAAGAGCTTCATCCAGCTTCTTAGCAACCTGAGGACCCTTAAGAACCCATTCTCGCACGCCAGAGCTCACCATCATCACCGCAGCAATCGTGAAAATCGAAGTCGACACACCGACAAGCACGGTACCCAAAGCTGCCGTGTGGCGAGGACGCAACCCAAAGAAGCTCAGGCGTTTTTTGCCGAGCATTTTGCCTACCTTGTCTGCCTGGTAGGCTATCCATCCGCTCATGGCGACGAGCAGAATAAAAAGTCCTAATTGAACCAATCTATATCTCTAACTGTTTCTGCGCCACATTATTATCGCAGTAGCTATAAAACCGATAATTATCGGTGCAAAGCTAGCCATCCATGCAGGCAAGACCCCGCTTAGGGCCCAAACGTTCATAAAATTCGCAAGGGCAAAGTAACCGAAAATAATCGCTATTGCGGTTGCAAAGCCAGACGCCGCACTGGTCCGTTGATTCCGTATTCCCAAAACGGCTCCGAGGGACCCAAAAATGAAGGCTGCCAATGCCACAGTGATTTTGTTCCAGTATCCGTACTCAAGGTTATGGATATGTTCTGGGGTCAACGTGCCTCTCGCTCGACCGACTTCCATTTGTCGAACGATTTCTTTCATTGAGAACCTATTCATGTCGTTCTCATTAATCGTCAGGATATCTGACGGCGAAAGATCCGTTTTTGGCATCACGTTGGGCCATGCCTCCTTAAAGTGGACGATCATGCCACCGTCTGCAGGAACAAGGACTCCACCCCCGCGAACATGCCAAGACTTCTCCTTGGGTTTGTATTCCAAAGTTGGGCAAGTCATATAGAACGTGGGATTGTGATCGTTGTTGTATGCCACAACCGTGACACCACTCAAAATTCCGCGAGGGATATCGAACGCTTGGGCCATGAGTTGCCCTGATAGTTTGCCATCCTCTTCAAGGGGAAACGACACGGGAAGACCCTGAATCCCCTTTGTACGATTGGCTATTTCATTAACTAGTATTTGAGATTGAGCGGCCGCTGGCGGAACGATTTGATCATTGAAGAGAAACGTCGCAAGGGCAATGACTAACGAAAATGCCATTACCGGCATAACGATCCGGATCATGCTCGCACCTGACGCACGCAAGGCAACGATCTCACTATCGGAACTCAACCGTCCAAAAGCAAGCAACGAAGCTAACAGCACGGACATCGCAAATGAATTCACGAGCATGGCTGGTAGCAGCAAGAGGGTGATCTTTGCGACCAGACCTAACGGCAAGCCGTCCACGATGTAGCCCGCAATACGATTGAGGTAGGTCGCAGCCATGAGTAGCGTGGAGAACATGGCGACGCCAAATATCCACGGACCCACCAACTCCTTGATGATTAGCTTGTCAATCTGTTTCACGGAGATTGAACTCCGCTGCACGTTTCATCGGCTTGTAAAATCACTCGCCATCCCCTTCCGCGTAGTCGAACTGCTGTCCGAGGTAGTGCTTTCGCACCATCTCATTAGCGGCGATTTCTACGCTCGAGCCGGCGGCCAAGATTTGTCCGTCGGTGAGAATGTAGTTGCGATCCGTTATCCTTAATGTCGCACCAACGTTGTGGTCCGTGATCAGAATGCCGATATTTCGGCGCTTGAGTTGAAAGAGAATGGCCTGAATCTCTTCAATGGTCTTAGGGTCAATTCCAGCAAATGGCTCATCAAGCAAAATGAATTTCGGTTCGACTGCGAGTGCTCGGGCAATCTCCACACGTCGTCGCTCGCCGCCTGACAGGACGTTGCCTGTGCTTTGCATGATTTTTCCAATATGCAACTCAGAGACAAGCTCCTCGATTTTTGCGTCCGATTCTTTGCGGCTTTTCTTCGCAAGCTGCAGAACGAGTCGGAGATTGTCTTCAACTGTCAGCTTCCTAAATACGCTTGGCTCTTGCGGTAAATAACCCACACCGGCCCTTGCCCGCTTGTACATCGGCCACTTGGTCACGTCGACGTCGTCAAATGTTACGGTTCCGCCGGAAGGACGAACGAGGCCCACAGTCATGTAGAAAGTGGTTGTCTTGCCAGCACCGTTTGGACCCAAAAGCCCAACGATCTCGCCCTGACTAATATCAAAGGTCACGCCGTCAACGACTTTTCTTCCGCGATACGATTTTTGTAAGTTCTTACCTTCGATCTTCAACGTGTGCCGTCCTTGGAGCTCAATTTTGTTGTGCCAACTCCAAGCTGAACGCCCTTTGGCTCCAGTTGGCGATTCACCAGAATGACGAATTTATCTACAATAAAATGGCTTGTTAAATCATCAGCCGATCCGTCTACATTAACATGCCCAGTAGCTGTGACCGTTCCGAGTTCCTTTGTCAAGTCGATGATCAAGCGGTCTGCCACGCCTTTATATTGAGTCGTTGAAATTTTGCCCGTGCCGTCGGTTTGTTCGTGTCGAAGAAGTGTGAAGTGGACTGGCCCTTCGACGATTCCCGACTCAAGTTGATTGAGCTTTCCTGTTGGGCCCTGCACGACGACGACTTGTCCCTTAGTGCCGTCAAAATCCAATGACTGATCGAACGAAACGTTTGACTTTGTTTCCTTGATCACTTTCTCAATGACACCTTTAGTTGAATCGTGAAACGTCCATGCAGAAGGAACTTCAATCGTGCCTTTATCTACAGTTCCGGTGTATATCAACTGGGTGGAGTCGAGTTGCGTGATTCTCGTTTCTTTTGGGATCTCAGGTTTTGGCTTTTTGGATGCTTCAGCATCTTCAAGCAAGGCTTTATAGGATGCCTCGCTGTCAAAAATTAATGTTGCCTTGCCGTCAATGAATCCTTTGCGCAGTTCCAGAACAGTTGGGCTAAGTTGAGCCCAACGAAAATCGAGAATCTTGCCAATTGCGGTCACACCGCTTTCCAGACCCTGGAACTTCGCAGGGTCACCGACTGCGTGAACATGCTTTTCTAGCTTAGATTCGCCATTGCTCTCAAATCCATCTGCGACGACATTACTGAAATCCTTGAAGATAAAACGGCTTCCGCCTGAGTTGTACGTAGCAAGGCCCTGAAACCCGACGAGGGCGGCAATCGCACTGTGAAAGAGGACCTTGTACATCTTCATTTGCCACCAGACGCATCGAGATGCCACTGATCGTTCTGGTCAAGTATCAAGATGGCGCGGCTCAAGCCAGATACGTCTCCCGTACTGGAACCCACGATGTGAACCGCCCCTACTAATGTAACTTTCTGAATCCCAGGAAGATTCTCGAATTCCATATGCGATGCAGTCGCCGTTGTGCTGGATTCGGGACTATCTTTGGTTTTAGCTTTGGTCAGGATAAGCTTAACTGGGCCCTGTAGGATCGCTTTTCGGAAGCCATTGCCGTTGGCAACACGGGAGGACGGATCTAAATAGGCGATCCCTGAGCTGCCCGTTGCAATGACTCGTTGTCTTTGGATCTCCTCCAAGTTATTGATGGTTGTTGGCCCCATCATCTTTACAATGCTCTCCGTGGGAGTTGTCGAATAGTCCATCTTAGGACCTGTTATCACGGTTGTCTGCTTGCTCTTTGGAGTTGAAACGCTTTTCGTGATTTTTACTTTGCGACTTGCTAAAGCATGCGTGATCGTAAATGCTTTGCTATCCTTTGCCTTAGGAAGCGCCTCGAAATCAATTTCTTCGGCTTCAATCTGCAGTCCGTCGGTAAGAGATGTTACAAGTACATTGCCGCGTGCTTTGAAAAAGGTCTTCCGTTTACTGTCTTGTCGGAGTCCCCAAGTATTTGCACGAAAAGTCAAACCTTGATGATCAGTCCATACTGACGCCAGTATTAGGCAACAAGCCGTCATCAAAGATGGGGTAGCGAACCGTTTCATAACTGGTTGAACATTTCAGGGGTTGCAATCAACTGCAGATCTGGCGTCGTCCAGATCTCTTCAAGCGTACCTACCGTGCTCAGTGCACCCGTTACATGAACGTGGCCCTTCGCTCTGATTATCTTCAGACGTCCGTCATAGGTCATGTGATCGCAGTCAATCGTAACAGCCGGATTCGAGGCGACTACATGAACATGGTCGGTCAGCGTTAGCTTCTGCTTTTGCTTATCACCTTGGCCGCGATCCGCAGTATAGGTACTTGCGACTTTGTTCTTCTGATAGATCTCCCCTGAAACGGAGAGAAGATTTCCCATTGAATTTGCTTTCGGATCCGATGGTGTAATCATGGCGACACCGGACTTCCAACGGATCAGCCACATTTTTTGATTCTTGGTACCCAGATAGGTTGCGGAACCATCTGTAATGTTGATGGTTTGCACGGGTAAGGGCTTCTTGGATTTGACGTTCTCCTTTTTGTGGTCTGAGCTGTTCGTGCTCTTTGTGTGATTAGAGCATCCGACGACGGCAAGGAAAGTGATGCCTAGGAGAGCGTAACGATAGGAGATACGCCTTTCCTCCTTTCGAAATTGTTGCCGAATGCACCCTTGTGTTGGCCTGCCAATTGACCGCAAGCAGCAGCAATGTCATGACCCCTCTCCACGCGTTGGGTAGTGTTCACGCCTTTATTGCTGAGAATGCTTCTGAACTGTCGAATTCGCTCTGTTTCAGGTCGAGCGAATCCCTGTTCGGTGTCAACCCAGTTGAACGGGATGAGATTCACAACACTCGGCACGCCTTTCACCAACCTGGCAAGCTCATGCGCCTGGTCAGCCGTATCCGTTACATCCTTAATAAGCAGGTATTCGATAGTGATCTTACGACCAGTTGCCATCTGATAATCTCTCATCGCCTTCATGACCTCAGCGACGGGCCATTTGTGATTGACCGGCATGAGACGGTTGCGAACTTCGTCGAGTGGTGAGTGTAGCGATAGCGCAAGATGAATGGGCAGCTGTTCCTGAGCGAGTTGGTGAATTTGTGGGACCAATCCGACTGTACTCACCGTAATGTGGCGATAGGACAGCCCGACTTCGTCGTGAAGCATTCGCAACGACTTCAGTAGGTTCTTCAGGTTGAGAAGCGGTTCGCCCATACCCATGAAGACGACATGGGAAATTCTCCTATCACTATTCCGCTGAAGCAGGAGATACTGCCCGACAATTTCGCCTACGGTTAGATTACGATCGAACCCACCAAGCCCTGTCGCACAGAATTTACAACCCATTGGGCAACCCACCTGGCTTGAAAGGCAACAACTGACTCGGTCTTCATAGGGGAGCAACACGCACTCGTAAACTTCGCGGTCGCCATTATGGACCAGATACTTATCGACCCCATCCGTCGAGTGGCGATGGGTGGCGATTTCCAAAGGTTGAACTCGGAATGAACTTGCCAGCTCATCTCGAAGGGCCTGAGGCAAGTCTTTCATTTGGTCAAACTCACCGACTGCCCGGGAGTACAAGTGACCAGCGATCTGCTTAACGCGGAGCTTAACGTCGCTTCTATCGCCCAGAGCGGACGCTAGTTCTTCGCGACTAAGACCTACAAGACTTGGTTTGAGCTCCTCCACCCATGGATTGTACCTTTCGGGTCCAAGGTCTGAACTTTCAAAGGCCTTCGACTAGGCTTGGTATTGAGTCACGAAGTGGGAATTTGAGACCACGGCCAGGTAATGCTTCGCTTAGAATGATCTATGCCGGAGTTGCCTGATGTTGAGCTTTACGTGCATCTGTTGCGCGAGCGTTTGGTTGGACAGACACTTGTGACCACACGGATCTATAATCCCTTTGTACTCAGGTCTGTCGATCCACCCTTATCAGTGCTCCAAGGAAAAAGTGTCGTTGGACTGAAACGACTTGGTAAACGAGTAGTGATCGCGTTTGAAGACCACCTCTTTCTGGTCATCCATCTTATGATTGCAGGTCGGTTTCGCTGGAATGACGGCGCAGTTGAGTTTAAGCTTGGTGGCAAGATCGCCATGGCAGCACTGCGATTCGCCAATGGAACACTTCTACTTACAGAAGCTGGTTCAAAGAAACGGGCTTCCATAGTTCTGGTTCGAGGAGAGGCTGCACTCGCAAGTCACGACCCAGGAGGGATCGATGTTCTGTCGTGCACTTTCGAACAGTTTTGCTCTGCGCTGGTCTCCGAGAACCATTCAGTCAAAGATGTCCTCACCAATCCACATGTTTTCAGCGGAATTGGTAATGCCTATTCGGATGAAATTCTGCACCATGCACGGTTATCTCCCATAAAGAAGACTCGCGCACTCACAGAAATCGAGATACGCACCCTCTTTAACTCCGTCGTTTCAGTACTCCGAACCTGGACCGATAAACTCCAATCCCAATTCGCCAACCGATTCCCTGGAGCCGGCGACATTACAGCCTTTCGCCCGGATTTCGCAGTTCATGGAAGATATGGACAACCGTGCCCCGATTGTGGCAAGCCGGTTCAGCGGATTCAATTTGCCGAAAACGAGCTGAATTACTGCGCTGAATGTCAAAACGGTGGCAGAGTACTTGCCGACCGAAGTTTGTCTCGATTGCTCAAGGGTGATTTTCCCCGCAGTCTTGACTAAATGCGGGAACATTTTCGCAAGTGCGTAATTCGACCATGAGTGTCGATTTGGGCACTTGCTGACCGCCAGAAGCGTATAAAGAGAACGTACCGAATCATGAAAAAATCTGCTTTCTTCCTTATAGCATTGGCCACCTTTGTCGGCTTCTTGGGTGCCTTGCAGGTTAATCGATTTCTTGCAATTCGATCTGCTGAAAGGCCGACTATTACTTGGAATCCTGGTAAATATGTCTTTCCCACCATGGGTACTGGCTCTGTAGCAGTCGCGGATTTTAGGGAGGCAGCGAAGAAGGTCACTCCATCCGTCGTAAGCGTTGATCAATACAACCATGTCCAAACGTGGTTCGGCGACGACCAGGGGCAACTCCAGGAGACAGGGCAGGGAAGCGGCGTCATTTTGTCCAAAAACGGCATTATCGTGACGAATAACCATGTCGTCGAAGTGCCAAATGATCCTAGTCACAGCATCGTGGAGCAAGTAAAGGTTCGGTTGCAAGACAAAAGGTCGTTTACCGCCAAAGTGGTAGGGCGAGATCGCCGGTCTGACTTAGCAGTCCTTAAGATCGAAGCAGAAGATCTCATTCCGATTGAGGTAGGAGACAGTGCGAAGGTAGAAATTGGCCAGTGGGTCGTAGCTGTGGGTAACCCGCTTGGCTTCGATAACACCGTTAGCGTCGGAGTTGTCAGTTCATTGGGAAGAAGTCTGGGACTTGAGAATTCCGTCCTAATTGACGGTATTCAAACCGATGCAGCGATCAACCCTGGCAACTCAGGCGGCGCCCTAACGGATGCAGCCGGTCAATTGGTCGGTATTAACTCCGCTATCGCGAGCGGTAACGGGGGTAGCGTTGGAATTGGATTTGCCATTCCGGTTAACACCGTACGTCGCGTGGTGGATCAGATCCTGAAGTTTGGTTATGCCAAATACGGTGGTCTAGGAATCAATTACGACAATCGCTCAGTTGAGATCCTTCAGGTGCAACAGGGACGCGATCGAATTGAACAGCTGGTTGGCGCTACGCCTCCCGATCACGGAATCGTTCTGACAGCTATAGTTCCTGGCGGAGCCGCTAATAAAGCAGGAGTCAATCGTTTTGATATTTTATTGGAAATTGACGGACAGAAGACCAACGACGTATTGTCCCTAAGCAAAATCCTTATGAGCAAACAGGCTGGTCAGTCCGTTAATATCACGTATTGGACGCGAGGGAAAATCAAATCTGTGAAGTTGAATCTTGACGAGATTCGAGGCGATCAGTAACGGCCATTACCTCATCTAATGGGTTCCCACGTTAAGCTGAGGACCTGCTGCAGTTGAAGGATTCACCTGCCATGGCGCTTTCTGCCGCGAAGCCCTTGCCGTAACCTTCGAAAAAACCAGACCTTGATGAAGCCGAATTAGGAAAGTTGTCGTCTTACAATGTATTGGGCTGCTTGAACAGCCCTTAGCCTCGTACAACCCAATATGTCGATGCATTCTGACGGCTTGTCTCAGTTCCTCGATGTGCTACCAAGCATTGTTCGAGAGAGGTTGGAGCGCGGCCCAGCGCTCGATACACTTATCGAAGTTGTTCTCGATTATGGTCGTCCTGCTGAAGCTCGATACCGAGACTCTGTAGAGCGATTTAACGACGTAATTGTTACCGAACACGATATCGATTTCGTAAACAAGTCGATTGGTGAATTTGGTACCGATAACCGAGCTGGAATCGAAAGGACCCTGCACCGTATTTCGGCAATTCGAAACCGACACAGCAAAATCATCGGCTTAACCTGTCGAGTCGGACGTGCTTTGGAAGGCACGATCGACATTATCGATGACATTGTTCGGTCAGGTCAGTCGATACTTCTTCTTGGCAAGCCGGGAGTGGGGAAAACAACCAAGCTTCGCGAAGTCGCCCGGGTCCTTTCCGATGAAGCGATGAAACGTGTCGTTATCGTCGATACTTCCAACGAGATTGCAGGTGATGGCGATGTGCCACACCCAGGGATCGGCTACTCCCGCCGAATGCAAGTTCGTGTGGCTGCTGAACAGCACAACGTGATGATTGAAGCGGTCGAGAACCACATGCCTGAGGTTATCGTTATCGATGAGATCGGTACCGAGATGGAGGC
Source organism: Fimbriimonadales bacterium (assembly GCA_038207365.1). GTDB lineage: Bacteria > Armatimonadota > Fimbriimonadia > Fimbriimonadales > Fimbriimonadaceae > Fimbriimonas. The sequence goes on from JBBQZV010000009.1 coordinate 47,579, forward strand.
AGGGGCTGCACGGACCATTGCGGAGCGGGGAGTTCAGTTGGTAGGAACTGCTCACGGCCAGACTCTCGAAAACCTAATGCTAAATCCGACCCTTGCCGATTTGATTGGCGGGATTCAAGCAGTAACGCTTTCGGATGCAGAAGCACAGAGGCGAGGGACCCAAAAGACGGTCCTCGAACGAAAGGCGCCTCCAACCTTTGACGTTGTTATTGAACTCCTAGATTACGATCGACTTGCCGTTCATCACAACGTGATGAAGACGGTGGACATGATCTTGCGCGGTATCCCACCTCGGCCAGAGATTCGCGTTCGAACTGGGGCCGGTAGTGTCGAAGTCGTTCAGTCGGAACAAACTACAGAAATCAACGAACCAGGCTTCAATAAGCGATTTCCAAGCCTCGCCAAAGCCCAGCGGCCGCGCGAGGAGATGCAGAAAGGGCAACCCGTCAAGAATGGAATTGCCCATTCCGCATCGGAGAATCGAGAGGGTGGTGATCGTGAGGAGGTGAAAGATGAGTCTCGTACGCTCATCAGGATCTTTCCCTACGGTATCAACCGGACGCGGCTCGAGAGGGCGATCAGGGAAAAAAGGTCACCGGCGTACCTGACAAACGATATCAATAACGCGGATGCAGTTGTCGCGATCCGTTCGACGTACCAGGCTCAACCGAGAAAGCTGCGCGACATGGCAGGCAGGCCCGTGCATACGGTCGTGGTCAAGTCCAATACTTTTAGTCAGATTTCGGCCGCTCTGGACGAGATAGTAAAGCAGACGACTGAACCACCTGACGAGCATTCTAAGGCGCTGGAGGAAGTTCAGCAAGGTATCGAAATCGTGCTTCAATCCGGGAAACCTTACGACCTCAGCCCTGCTTCACCAGCTGTGCGCAAGGTTCAACACCAGATGGCGGAGTCGCGACGACTGGCCAGCGAAAGTGTGGGAGAAGATCCCAATCGTAGGCTCAGAATATTGCCAACCCGAGTCGGATAATCGGGTGGCACTGAGTAAGGTGTCGGCTTTTTAGGAAATGGCAAGTTCATCCGAAAGAATGGCCCTTGCCATTTGGTAACCTCCAATCAAATGGCAAAAAGCGCATTGATCGTTTGGGGTGGATGGGATGGACACGAACCCGAAAAGGTTGCTCGATTGTTTGAGCAGATCCTTCTTGGAGAAGGTTTTGAAGTAGAGGTGTCAAACACCTTGGACACTTTTGCGGATTCCGAAAAGGTATTCCGACAGAGTCTTCTCGTTCCCATTTACACGATGAGTGAAATCACTGGACCTCAAAGGGATCCCATTTTTGCCGCGGTGCGTGATCATGGCATTGGAATTGCTGGTTGTCATGGTGGGATGTGCGACTCATTTCGGACGGATACCGAGTGGCAGTTTATGACGGGCGGCCAGTGGGTCGCTCACCCCGGAAATGACGGTGTGAAATACACCGTAAACATTAATCGCGCAAATTCACATCCAATAACTGATGGAATTCCCGATTTTGAAGTGGTCTCCGAGCAGTATTACCTCCACACCGATCCGGGGAACAATGTACTAGCAACGACCGATTTTCCCACGGCGGGGGCAGATGGCCCACACGTTGAGAACCCTTGTAAGATGCCCCAAGTTTGGACAAAGATGTATGGAAAAGGCCGTGTGTTTTACAATGCCTTAGGACATAACTGTAGCGTCCTTGAAGCTGAGAACCCTAGAGAATTGATGCGACGTGGATTCCTTTGGGCCGCTAAAGCCTAGTCTCAAGGTCCTGCCTAACGCTAATTATGCTTAATAGGACCTGAATCGCATCCGCCTAGATGAAGACAGTCTTAGTGCATTAGAGCCATTTGAATGAGCGATGACCCACTTAGTGACGTAGGCGAATCACGAGAAGTCCTCATCTCGCAGGTGATCGGATTGATCGCTTCACCTATTAGTGAACTCATAGGAGTGATCGAACGGCTCTATGCCGACCCCATTCGCGTTATAGGAGCAACTTCCGATCGAGTGGCTAAGTGCAGTCCAATGCCTGACTCCTCAGTCGAAGGATCGGATGCAGATTGGACAGGAGGTTTCATCGTTCCCGATCCTATTCCTAGTCCCACTCCGGAGCAAAAAACCATTCGTCGACGCCGGGCGTTCAAGCGTCGTGTTTGGTTCTATAGCATCCTTCTTCTTGTGATTTATGGGTTTGTATGGTATCAGCCTTATGAAGTGGATTGGATTCCCCGGAAGCTTCCCAACCCCAATCCGCGAGTGGATCCAGACTCGAAAAAGCTCTTTGCCAAAGGCACGCGAATCCTTGTGATTACGGCTCATCCTGACGACTCCGAATTCTTTATCGGAGGATTGTTGTCTCGACTCGCTAAGTCAGGAGCTGAACTTCATCAAACGATATGCACCGATGGAGACAAGGGTTACTATTTCTTCTTCACCGATGCGGATAAGAATCGAAGTGAGCGGCGTGAAGAAGCAGAAGAAGCGGCACACGCATGGAATGCCCAATCACTACAGCTCCTCGGCTATCCCGATCGCTGGTTGCATGCAAACGACGAAGTCGTGACTAAACTCGAAGATGAAATCAAGCGCGTGAAGCCCGAGTACATTCTCGCATTCGATGGCGAATATCCTCCCAGGGCCAGCCACCAAGACCACCGGAGGTCAGGTGACGCGGCAAAGTTGGCAGCCGAAAAGACCCATATCGCAAAATGGCTTCTTCTTTTCTCGACAAATGCCGCCAATCACTTTGTGAACATCACAGACCAGTGGGAGGACCAGAAGAAGCTTCTGCAGATTCACAAAAGCCAATTCTTCGGGAAACATCTTCAGGGTGTCGAGAATATGATCGAATACAGCGCCGAGAAAGATGGTGACCGCGCAGGCTTTGAGCTAGCAGAAGGTCTGCGCTGTATTTCTTTACAATAAATCGACTTGAGCGATAGATTGCTCCAACAATTTGCGAAGGATCTCCGAACATGCTGGAGCATTGTGAAACGGCAAGAATAAAGGAAAGTACATCAGCTAAGGACCCGTTGGTCTTTTTAGATGACGTTGTCAGGTATGCCTTCGCCCGCCTAGGTTCGAAAGAAGAAGCGGAGGATGTCGCAATGGAGGTTTTCCATGCGGCATTTCAAATTCGCAGCGAGTTATTTGACAAACAGGACCCCGGGATCTACTTGATTGGAATGGCCAGGCGCAAGGTTGGTAAGTACCTCCGGGACAGGAATAGACAACGTGGTAGTCGTACCCTTTCCTTGAACGACCCAGGATTCGGCGAAATTCCATCGCCATTCAGCGATGGAATTTCCGACATCATAACTGCGCTTGACTCAATAGTCGATATTCAGCGCGAAGTACTTGTTCTCAAGTACGTCATGGGTTTTTCTGTAGTGGAAATTGGTCGTCTGATCCACAAGTCACCCCAAGCGACAAATAGCCTGCTCCAGCGTGGTCGAGAATCCCTAAGAATTGCCGCCCCTCACCTCATTACGGAGAAAGGCGGTTCGGAGTAAACCATGAATGAGGAACCAGAGCTTTCTAGAATCTTTACGGCACTGAAATCGGAGATTTCCGCCAGTGATAGCTTGAGAAGGACCGTGGAAGGAATGCAATCGACGAGAAAGCGCTCCCGTCGATTTCCAATGAGGCTCTCGCTTGTCGGGGGTGTTGTCGTCGGAGTGACAATCGCTGGCGCTTTGTTTGTTACATCTTCCAAGGCTTCGGCGGCAGGCCTGTTCGGAAGGATGCAATCTGCAATAAAGGACGCCAAGTATATGCACCTCAAGTCTTACTCAAAATCACCGGGTAAGTCGTCGCACCTTTTCGGAGAAACGTACTACCTTAACGGGGCTTGGCGCACGGCTTCCTTTCCCGGGACGCCACTTTCGCGTGTATTCATACGGGTTGGCAACGACCAATGGAATTACCAGGAAGCAACCGACGTGTCCGTGCAAGAGCCTTATGCAGGTGGATACCCTGAAGGGACACTGACCGCTCTCGACTTCGCCAAAGATATGGCAGAGGAAGGAATGATTAATTCCGCTCGTGAATTTCACATTGAAACTCGCCCTAATTTCGAGGGGCGCAGTGTCTATGCCATCGTCGGTTCGCGCAGCGATACTCATTATCACTTGGAGATGATCGTCGACAAGAAGACCGACCTCCCTGTACGATCGGTGTTCTCAGGACAATCTACAAAGGATCCTAACTATCGGGAAATCATTGAGGAATTTGACTTTTCGGGCTCTGTTGATCCCGACATATTCTCTCCAAAAGTAAAGCCGACGACGAAGGTTTTTCGGGCTGAGGACGAAGCAAAGCGTCTGATCTACGATTGGGACCGCCCACTAAAATCGATTTCCGTGGCTGGCAACAAAGTAGATGTTCGTGACATCACTCTAACAAACACAGGGAATCTATTTATTGCCTGTAGCGTGGGACAGCCCGCAGAACCTAACACTGCTGGGTTTCCGCGTAACCTGGTGCCTGACTCTGTTGTCGACGACAACGGGAGAAAGTACGTTCTAGTCCGCACATTAGCGCCGGGCGGAGTCTTTGGTGACACTCGTGTTCGAGACATGCTGGTATTCGGGCGAGATCGAGTTGTCTTCACGGAATGGGCACCATTTGAACCGATGAAGCCCTGGGTACCTTCAAAGTCGACTAACGTCCACTTTGTGGCTCGAACATGGTTGGGAGCTCCGACGTTTTACGACACTGCCATCCAAACAAGTGTCCGGTTGGATTTACCAGGTCCGATCGACAAACCATTTCCAGCTTACAGTTCGTCAATGCTGCTCGACGACTGTCACCTGAGTTTCGAGGAGTATGCCTCGATACTTCGTGCGCAGAGCCATGAAAAGGCTCACGAATACGCTGCCGCCGTTCGATGGTATCGCGACGCTGCAAGGGTTTCCATTTTGCCGTCGCAGGCAAAAGCCCATCTCCGCAAAGCGGAGAGGTGCCAAAAGCAGTTCGATATACAGCCGCCAAGTCCCTAGACTCCTTACTTGCAGGAATGAATTTCAAAGCTCGCTATAGGAAGTAGGAAAACGGGCATAGCACTCGAAGATGTTTTGATTTCCGACTAGGTACCCATATGAAATTCAGCCTCACGCAGTTTCGTGAGGCTGGATTTTCTAATGATGGACCCATGCCAATTATGTTCCGGGGATAAGGGCTAACTCTCGGACGATATTTTTCGGAGCGAGTTTTTGCAGTACGAACGATCCAATAACGATCGGAAGAATCAGGACTTCAATGCCGTCGATGGCTAAATCGAAGAACAACCCAACGAAGGGAAGCAGTGCGCCTACAATGGTTTCAAGAGGGACTTCAAGCGCGATAAAGATGGCGGTTAGAGCCGCTCCAGTTGCAATTGATGCGAGTTTGGCTAGTACCGAAACTCGTTTGTCGCGCAGAAGGGCAAAGCCAAGCTTGAGGTCAAGCCACCCCTTCTTATGCGCGTGCCGAGCCACTGCATGGGGCAGAACACGTCGTCCAATCGATCCCAGTAGATTAACCACTATCCATGCTGACGCCAAATAAGCTGGCGGAGTTGCAAGTGCTAGGTGTCCGATGCAAGAATCGAAAGGGCTTGGTCAGGCGTTGCCATTTCGTGAACTACTGCCATTAAAGCCTTCGTCATACGTGCGGGATGTTCATGCTGGATGACATTCCTTCCGTAGACAATGCCCATAGCCCCTTGCTTCATCAATTCAGAAGTCCGATGAACGATCTCATGATCGGTGGCCCTGCCTCCACCACGCACCAGAACTGGGATGCCGGACGCTATCTCGACCACCTTGTGATATTGGGTCACATCAGCACATGGATCAGCTTTGATCACATCAGCACCCAACTCGACCGCTTGCCTTACAAGAGGCAAAATCTTCTTCAGATCCCCATCCACCATGTAGCCACCCGAGACTGAGTTCGGTTGCATCACAAGGGGTTCGATCATCAAAGGCATTCCTGCACGATCGCACAGGGGTTTCAAGCGACAGATGTTCTCGATACATTGCTCATGTAGCGCGGGTTGGCCTGGAAGCAGGAGTAAGTTTGCGACAACACACGAAGCGTCCAGTCGAATTGCTTGCTCCACCGGGTCTTCAATAAGACGGTTAAAGGTGTGAGATGGCAACTCAGAACCGTAAATGTTAGCGACATCTGTCCGTAGAACCAAAGACGGTTTTGATTTCCCTGGAATGGATTGCAGGATCCTAGCTGTACCAACGGTAAGTTGGATAGCGTCTGGCCCTGCAGAGACCACTGTACTAACAGCAGTTTCCATACCTTCGATGCCGCCAAGGAAACCAAATTCGTTGAAGAATCCGTGGTCGATGGCGACATCGAAGCATTTGCCGTCACTCGCCAGGAGGCGGAGCAATCGTGGTTTGGTCATTTTAAGTAACGATCCATCCACTTCACGATTTCACCAAGGCGATGCAGTCGCAGATCTGGTGGTCCGGTCCTTGACATTCCGTGAGAGGTATTTGTGGGGTATCGAACAAAGCGAGAGTCTATCCCCTGCTGCTGAAGAGCTGTAAATACTTGCTCGCTCTGCTCAATGTTGCAACGAAGATCTCCTTCGCTATGAATGATGAGGGTCGGGGTCGTTACACCTTCGAAATAGGCAATGGGAGACTGCTTCCATAGCTCCTTGATTTCGTCAAGTGAACCCCATGCAACTCCCTTGAAGTATCCATTCTTGTTGAAGGGGAAGTCGCTATTACCTGCCATGGAGACCATATTCGAAACGCAGCGGTCAGTAATCGCTGCAGCATAGTCCTTACAGTGTCCAATCACCCAGTTGGTCATGTAGCCGCCATAGGAACCGCCCATCACGCCCATTTGCCCAGGGTGAATGAATGGCTGGTGTTGCATCCAACGAGTCACTGTCTGCATGTCGTCCCAGTCTTTGGTTCCCCAATCTCCTCGAATAGCCGCACAATAACCTTCCCCATATCCCTTTGATCCTCTAGGATTTGTGAAGACCACGACATATCCTGAGGCTGCAAGTAGCTGAAACTCGTGGAAGAATGACCAGCCATATTGAGCATGAGGGCCGCCGTGAATTTCCAGAATGGCGGGATACCGTTTGGGTTCCAAATAGCCTATCGGCTTCATGATCCAGCCATGCAACTTGCTGTCATCCGTGGAATCGAGCCAGAACTCTTCAGGTTCACTGAGCTCAATCTCAGAATGGAACTCGCCGTTAAAATGGGTGAGAACCTTGGCTACCATTTGACCCGTTCCCAGTTCGGGCTCGATAAGTGCGACTTCAGAAAGCATTGTCGCTGAGCCAAAGGTCGCAGCAATTCTATTGCCGCCCAAAACGACATTTCCGACTCCTATTGTGTGTTTGCCTTCAGTAAGGAGAGCCACTTTCCCGTCGAGCGAAACAAATCCCAATTGGGTCTCGCCATGCCATCCAATTTGTACAAACAGACCAGAGTTGTCTGGTTTCCATTCGATGGACGATCCGAAAGATGCTTCTTTGGTGTCGCTAATCGTTGAAGCGCCAAGGTCATAGTCTGTGTGTCCCGTTAGGTCCTTGACTTCGCCACCTTCAGCAGGCACGACATAGAGTTTGGTGTTTCGAGTGCCCCATGGGTCGGATTCGTCTACGTCGCCGGCGTAGGCCAAAAATTTCCCGTTCGGCGACCACTTAACTGCAAACTTTTCTCCCTTGGGAAGCCCTTCAACCTTCCAAGCCTGTCCATCCAAATTGACTCGCCAAATTTGACTGTTGGGTGGGTCAGCCATGGGTCGCTTATTTGCGGTGTGAACAATTGCGAGTTCGCTAGAGGTTGGCGACCAGTCAATCGAGTATTCGCCAAGGGGTGAGGCACTGTAGAGGGGCGAAAACGAACCGTCGCCATCTCGCGCACTGTAGAGGCCAGTGGCGACTTCAACTACATAAACCTTATGCCTTTGACCAGCAAAGTAACCGTCTCCATCAAGTCGATACCAAATGTCATCGATCTCTAGGGGTGGCTGACTGAGTCCTTTCTCTTCACGTTCCTTCTTGGCAGCCTCTGTATTTACAGGTAATTCCTCTCTAAAAGTAAACGCAATTCGACGTCCATCGGGCGACCAAAGCAATTCTCCAATCGAGCCTTGAGGAAGCGAAGAAAGTTTCCTTGCTTCTCCGCCAGAGGTAGGAAGCAGATAAATTTGGGCAACCTTTTCACGCTTGCTTACGAAAGCGATGGTTGAACCGTCTGGCGACCACCTGCCCCCGCTACTCCCATTCTCACCTTGTGTCCACTGCGTCTGCCTGCCCTCAGCGTCAACTGAGACAAGATTAGTGACGTACTTGTTCTTGTCGCTAATCGTCTTCTTGGTGAACAGGACCCTCGAACCATCGGGGCTGATCTGCGGATCACCAACAAATGTAATTCGCAAGAGATCTTCGGGTCTAATAGGGCGCTTCGGCATAGGCCGAAGAATACCAGCGGCCGTTGCAGGTCGAGACTGATAGCAGTTGCTATTCTGTAATTGGTAAGTTTCAGAACCCTATTCGTGCGTGGTTGAACATGTCGCCTGGGTAAGTTGGGGCAATATAGAGTTATGTCGACTCTCTTTACCAAGATCATGAATCGGGAGATTCCAGGTGTGATCGTGTATGAAGATGACCACGTCGTGGCCTTTGAAGATATCGTTCCGATGGCCCCCGTGCATATCGTCATCGTTACCCGAACCGAGATGAGTGGGGTGGCTGCTCTTCCAGAGCATGGAGATCACCTCTATTTGCTGAACGCGGCCAAGAAAATAGCCGAGGAACAAGGGCTTGAGAATGGATACCGCTTAGTAATTAACCAAGGAGAGGATGGGGGGCAAACAGTCGATCACCTTCATGTCCACCTTTTAGGTGGAAGACAGATGTCGTGGCCTCCCGGTTAGAAAGGAGTGTAAAATTTGGGGCGGATAGCGGGTCTTGAACCCGCGACCTCCTGAGCCACAGTCAGGCGCTCTAACCCCTGAGCTATATCCGCCGCGCAAGGACCATTAGTGTGTCCGATTTAGGCCCAGAAATGCGATTGCTTGAGCTCCCGTTTTTCAACTTCTGAGGCTATTTGCGGTTTTGTGGTACACCTTGGCGGTGGCGGAGGTCTTGATTGCGTTAGGTTCCAACGTCGGGGACAGTCTGGAGAATCTCCGGGAAGCATGTCGTCGCCTGCAATCTAGGTTTGGCCTACTCAAGGCAAGTTGCATCTATGAAACAGCGCCGATGTACGTCATCGATCAGCCTCGATTCCTCAACGCGGCAGTAGCTGTCGAGTCATCGATTGGTCCAAGAGGCATCTTGTTCTATTTGAAGGAACTTGAGACAGAAATTGGTAGGATGCCGAGACAGACCTGTGGGCCGCGAGAAATTGACCTCGACCTAATCGCCTATGGTGCCACTACCTATCGCTATTTTGAGGGTGACAAGCTTATCCTTCAAGTGCCCCACGTGCGGGTCGCAGAAAGGCGATTCGTGTTGCAACCCCTTTCAGACATCGTTCCAGATTTACTCCTGCCCAATATTGGAGTCGTTTCCCACCTACTAGAGCAAACGGAATCTCAAATAGAAAGCGTCACTAGAGTGGACCATGCCCTTTTACCAATATAGCGTAAAGAACAATCAGGGCCAGACCGTTCTCGGCACACTTCAGGCCGAGAACTCTGATGCTGCCCGAGTTGCCCTTACGGCTGCAGGGTATGGGGTTCAAATGATTGAGGAATTGGCATCAAACCAACCACGACCTGCGAAGCCTAAAGCGAATTCCACCGCTCAGCACGTCGCCCGTTCTCAAGCCCAAGTCACTATTCGTCCGACGCCTGCGGTCAGCACCGCACGTGTTCAAGCTAGAGAGGCTCCTTCTTCAGCTCCCGTAGTCAATACGATTCCTGCAGGACCAGCTAAAGCAGACACCTATAAAACAAAGTACGGCTCAGACAAAGATCTGTTTTTCCTCTTTTCACAGTTGGGCAGCTACTTTCGCAGCGGAATTAATCCAGTTCAGAGCCTCAATGACCTCACTCATCGAACTCCTTCCCAGTACCACGATTCACTGAAACATGCCGGGCAGGTTGTAAGTGAAGGCGGTCGAATGAGCGATGTCTTCGAAAAGTATCCCTACTTATATCCTCCAGATGTCATTGGGACGATTCGAGCGGGTGAGGCAGCTGGATTTTTACCGGAGGCAATGGATGAGATCTCTTCCAAGATGGAGCTTTCCCATCGCCTAAAGCGGAGATTGAAGTACTTCAACATCATGTTCATCCTCACTGTGGCAACAACGCCAATAGTGCTTGGCATTGTGGAAGGAGGGCTCAAGTCGATCAAGGAGCAAGATACTGCTGGCGGCAGTCTGCCGGTCATGCCAACCTTAGCTCAATCCGTTGGAACAAGTTTCATCCATAACGCGCCAGCAACAATTCTCATCTTCCTGGGAATTTGGGGGCTGATTGCCTGGTTCACCTCGATGCCCATGCGAGGCTTCCGGCATAAGCTAGTGATGCGGACACCTGTTATCGGCGGAAGAGCCCAGGCGGAGTCCATGGCCAGAATGACTTGGGCAATGGGGATGTTAAGCAAAGCGGGTCTTTCGCCACAGCAGACCTTTCTTTTGGCTACTCAGGCTGTACCGAACTTGGCCATGCGTGACCGTTTAGCCGAAGAAGGGAACCGATTAACTGAGTCTGACAAACTTTCGACCGCACTCCGTAGGTCGGAACTTCTTCCTCCTGAATACGGAAATATTGTCGAAACAGGGGAAATTACAGGAGACGTGCCTCGTGCGTTGGAACATGTGGCCAAGGCGACTGACGCCGATTTTCAAGGGAGAAATGCTACGGCGGTGACGTCTTCCAGTTTCATTTTGTATGGGATTCTTGGAGTTCTGATCCTGATACTATCAGCCTGGCTCTTGACCAAATGGTATGGTGGCCTGATCCATACTATTTTGCCTGAAGGCTTGATTTCTCCTTATCCCATGTTTTTGTCGATAATGTAACATTGCTCACATGCCAAATGCCAGGGACTTGGAAGTCGAGTTCAATTACGATCTATGGGCAAATAAACGCTGGCTGGAATGTCTTTCCCAAAAAGCTAATGCTCAAGTAGAGATGGATCAGTTAGGGCACCTATTTTCAGCCACAACAATTTGGCTCAAAAGGTGCCAAGGAGAGTCTCCGACAAAAATGCCGGATGTGGAGCGATCCTTCGAGGCAATCGAAGAACTTCATCGAGGCTGGATTCAAGCGCTAAATTTAATCGATGCGGGTGAGGTAATCCACTACCGTCGGACCACTGGGGAAGAGATGCACTCGACATTCATTGACATCGCGCGGCACGTCATCAATCACGGCACCTACCATCGCGGGGAATTGCGTGGGTTGTGCCGAGCAAAGCATGATACGGATTTTCCTGAAACTGACCGAATTCTGTTTACACTCATGGGGGAATAGTCTTCTACGGGTGCCATACCTTGCGAACCGTAGGTGCTATCCGTCTGGTCTGTATCATTGTCAGGTCCGATTCAAAACGGACAAAGTTGCTAAGCTTAGGGTGAGTTCCCATCGATGCCAACATTTGAATACCAAGCCAAATCTTCTTCAGGTCAGATTTCGACGGGGTTCGTTTTTGGAGCCTCGCTTGATTTGGCGGTGCGAGACCTATCGTCAAAGGGTCTCGAAGTTTTAAATATTGGCTTAGCATCCAATCCTAGTGATCCGCTCGCTACACCGTCCGGGCCAATCGGCGATTCAGCAAACTTATCAGTCGAAAGCGCAAATGCGGCTAAAGTGAGTCAAGCCCTTGCGCCGAATCTAGGACAAGGGGGGCCGAGCACTGACCAACGATCCTACGCTGAGACGAGCGTGTGGGGGCCATTGGTCGGAAAGGTGCCCCTTAAGGACCTCGGTTTTTTCTTCAGACAGTTGGCCACTATGCTTGATGCTGGCGTACCTATCGTACAAAGCGTCAACACGTTAGCGACCCAGGCAAAAAGCCAAAAACTCGCCGAGATTCTACGCGAAATGGTGGGTCATATCAATGCTGGAAGGAATCTTTCTGACTGTATGCAGAGATACCCTGAAGTCTTTACGCCTGTGATGCTCAGTCTCGTTCGGGCAGGTGAGCAAGGTGGATTTCTGGATGACGCTCTCAGTGTGATTGCGGATTACATAGACCGCGAGATCACGCTTAGAAACTTATACAAGCGCGTCACTTTCTACCCAAAGCTTCAAGTTGGCTTTTCGATTCTCATCGTGATCGGAACGAACATGATCATTGCCTCGATGGGGAAATCCGGTGGCCTATGGTCTCCCTTGACCGAGCCTGCGGTGTGGGTGGTATTAGCCCCGCTAATTATCGCTGGTTTCTTTTTCTTTAGGGTTGGATTGGCCAACCCAAGGATCAAGCATAACTGGGACACGTTCATCTCTAAGGTTCCCTATATCGGAACAACTTTCCGACAACTTTCCATGGCCAAGTTCGGGAGAGCATTTGGTGCCCTCTACAAGGGAGGTGTACCGGTTGCTAAGTCCATGAAGCTCGCTGCAGATGCTTGTGGGAACGAATACCTTCGATCAAAGATGCATACGGCTCATGGAAGACTCGAGGGGGGAGCAGGGATTGCAGATACCTTTAGAGGGACTGAGGCGTTTTCACCAATAGTGCTGGACATGGTTTCAACGGGAGAGACGACCGGCAACCTAGACCAGATGTTAGGCAAGATGTCGGACTTTTACGAAGACGAAGCAGCAACGCGGTCTACGCAAACGGCGCAAGTGGTAGGCGTACTTCTTGGGTTATTGGTGGCCATTTACATCGGTTTTGTCGTCATCACTTTCTGGACAGGCTATGCGTCTGGTGCAACTGCCGCCCAATAGCTGCTTAGCAATTTTAGACTTATGGCCAAAACACACTACGATGTCTTGGGCCTTGAAAACGGCGCGACACATGCTGAGATTCGGTCAGCCTATCGACGGTTAGTACTCGTTCATCACCCCGACCATACCAGCGACCCTGCTTCAAAGGCGATATTCCTCGAAGCAAAGCAGGCATACGAGGTGTTGTCGGACCCAGAGTCCCGTAGTCGTTACGATGACCATTTAGCCTTCCAAACCAAGAGAGCAGATGACGAGGCCAGGGCGCGAGCAGATAAAGTCAGGAAGGAAGAAGAGTCCGCCCGACTTAAAGCGGAGCGAGAAGCAACTCGGTCAGGCGCAACCATCGCGCAGGAGGTACTTAGACTTCAGGCGCTCTACGGACGTGGCAGGCATAATGATGCAGAAAAGGTTGCCTATGAAATCCTCCAGATAGCTCCCCGCCAACCCATTCCATACGCCGTTCTTGCTGATATTTACCGTGGCAGGGGGCAAGTCAACGAAGCGAGCAAAATGTACGCCTACGCAGCCCAAATGGATCCAGCAAATCCGGTCTATCAGCGTCGGTACGAAGATCTACTCAATGCGTCACGAGTCGTGACAGACCGAAGGAGTACTCGCCTTGAGGCTGAGGACAAGCGCATCCTTGCGCCTGCGGTAGGTGCTGGCTTTGTCTTCTTATCGTGCCTCTACGTTGGCTTGAGTAACGAACACATGTCTCTGGCAGGTATTAGCTTTATCTCGAGCTGGACAATGGGACTTGTCTGCAATTTATTTTTATCTGGCGTTGCGGTTGGGGCTGCATTAGCCGTCGGAAATTGGCTCGATCGATTCGAATCCATGACAGCCTCTAGCTCCGGTCGGGCTGGTCCAACAATCGTTTTGGGCCTGGTTGCGATGGTCAACTTCTGGGTATCCGCCGTTTTCTACATTTTGATAGCTCTGGGCTTGAAAGCATTCAATTATTCAACTACTCGCCTCATGCTAGCAGTGGCGGCGGTAACTCTGGTGTTGACATTTGCTAGCTACCCCGCAAACGGAATTCATCCCGTCCAAACCCTGTTATGGGGAGGAAATCTCGTGTATGTAGGTGGGGTCATTGGGTGGATGGCAACGGACTCCATGCGTCCGTAAAGGCGATGCTTAATACATTCACAGTCGCAATAGAAAGAGACTAGACTCGTGGGCTCAAATTAGTACCGTAAGATGAGCTAAGGATTAAGGAGCAGAAGAAATGCTTAAGTTAGGGATCGTCGGAATAGTGACAATGGTGATGCTAGCCCTCGGGACAAGGGCGGAAGCCGCACGAAATTACTATCTCGTGGGACTCCGGCATGTCTACAGAATTTCTCAATATCCAGACACACGGGAATTGGATAGACAGCAGATTGAGGAGAATTATGCGGCTGCAGTAAAGGATGCGCAGGACCAATATGATGCCGACATGCTCTCAATTCTCGACGACGAAGCTCGAGATGAAGACCTAATCCATCAGGATGACCGAGATGCCATCCAACAAAACATGGAAATGGCGATAGCAGACGCGGAGGACGAACGCGACTATAGCCTAAGTCAGATTTACACGCAATGCGATGAAGTGCGAGAAAACCACTCAGAGTTTCAACTCGATCAGGACGGCTCCTATCAGGTTGTTGGAGTCGATACGGCTCCGATGGGTACTTATGAGCACGTCGTTATCTACCGTCCCTATCCTTTGTATTTAGACCCTTGCCCCTATGGATGGCAATACGGAACGACTTACACTTTCACGTCCTTCACTTTAGTGATTCAGACTTGTCACAGAACGTGGATATCAATTGGATGTCCCTTGTTTGCACCTGTCTATCACCATGGCCGAAGGTTCGAAGTCTACGCTCCTGTGCGACGAGAAGTCGTCATAACGCGGCGAGGCTGGCAAAACCAACGACCTCCAGCTATCACGGTGAAGGAACGAGAGAAACTGATCCTGTTACGTAAAACTCAGGTCGTCCGCGGCGTAATCCATGAGCCTGATTACAAGCGAGTCCGACTCGTCCTAGGTAAACCCGTAGACACAAGGCGTGAGACGATAATCAGAAGTTCGGGAACATCTCGCTACCTTAATCCTCCTCAATTATCGACCACACGCAGGACGGTGGATATGGGTCCAGCCGGAGCCGGTGTGGGTGGTTCACGATTCCGAAACGGAAATGTCGGCGATACTTCACGCCGTAGTTCCGATGGAGGCGGTCAGTCGATCACAAAGACGGATCCTCCTATCCGTATCCACATCCGAGGCAATGTCGGGCAATTTGGAAATCTCGGTGGATCAAATAACGACTCCCGCAACTTAGGAGTTCGTGGAGATCAATCTGGAGGCGGAGCTTTTGGCCAAGGCGATACGAGACGTGGAGGCTTCGATCAATCGAATAGCACACTCGGTGGAGGTCGTCGCGGTGGAAATGGTGGTTCCGCAGATTCAAACGCAGGCGGACGAGGGATTCGTTCGGGCGGCGAAAATGGCAACCAAGGGCGACAAGATTCATCCGGTGGCAGAATAGGTGGCTCGCGATTTGGAAATGGAAACCGAGGGTCAGGTGGAGACTTTTCTCTTGGAGGTCACACGGGCGGAGCAGCGGCTGGCGGGAATTCGTCGAGTGGCAATGGCCGTTTTACCGGCAGTGGCGTTTCCAATTCGGGAAGTAATTCCGGTTCAAACACTATGTCCCACGGTGCACCTGGTGGACTGGGTCGGTCCTCTGGCGGAGGTGCCGCTGCTGGAGGCAATGGAGGGACCAGTTCTGGAGTAGGTGGTGGAATAGGTCGTTCCGCCGGTGGTGGTGCAGCGGCAGGCGGCAATGGAGCCAACAACTCTAGTGCAGGTGGTGGAATTGGTCGTTCTACCGGTGGCGGTGTAAGTTCGGGATCCAATGCTGGATCTAATGGTCAATCTGGAGGAACGCGATCCAACCCTCCTGGAGATCGAGACAGAAAACGTGGTGGTGGCTAACCACTTATCGGCCCTATCCAGCTTCTATCTTGGATAGGGCTTCCTTTTATTTAGTTCATAAATAGAAAAGTTTCTTCAGTCCCTTGCACACCTACAGTTGTTGGTATAGAATACACCTACATCTGTAGGTGACTATGACTGAACCCCAGGATATGCCCGCGCTCTCAGAAGCGCAGTTAGAAATCATGAACGTCGTTTGGGCTCAGCCTGAAACGACGCTCGGCGAAATATGGCGAGAGCTTCAAGACAAGCGGACGATTGCTCGCAACACTGTCCAGACGTTACTCACACGCTTAGTTGAAAAAGGGTGGATTGCCTATCGAGCGGAAGGCAAGATTTTCCATTATCGAGCAGCTGTTGCAAAGCAATCCACGATGAAGCATGTTGTCGGAAGGCTTGTCGAGACGGCCTTTAACGGATCTGCGGAGGGTCTCGTGATGGCGCTGCTTGACAGTCAGGACTTGAACAGCGATGAGGTTGCTAGGA
The DNA here is from genome assembly GCA_038207365.1 of Fimbriimonadales bacterium. Lineage (GTDB taxonomy): Bacteria > Armatimonadota > Fimbriimonadia > Fimbriimonadales > Fimbriimonadaceae > Fimbriimonas. The sequence goes on from JBBQZV010000009.1 coordinate 63,928, forward strand.
TTCGCGCCCTGATCGAAAAGGCTCAGGGAGGGCAAATTTGAATTTCCTCCAGCAAATTTATCCAGGCGACGCGATTGCCTCCTTTGTTGTCCGTGTCCTCGCAGAAATTACCTTGATCGCTTTCATGGCGATTTTCTTTGGTAGGACTGTAGCTGGCCGAAATCCCGCAATGCGCCATGGCATTTGTGTGTGTGCACTGCTTTGCGTTATGGTCGCCCCATTTACGACGTGGGGACTTGAGCAAATGGGTTGGCGAACCTTCCAAATCTCCTTGGATCATGACAAGTCGCCACTAGAAGCAAGCACATCTCGGAGTTCATCCGCTGCGATTATTTCCGAGGCTGGCGTCGAACCTACATTTTGGACCATCGAAAGAGCGCGCGGCACCGCCAGCTTCTTGATTCTCATTTGGATGAGTGGTACGGGCTTGATGTTGGTTCGGATTGTGCTTGGAGCGAAAAAAGTTGAGAGGATTAGGAAGTCTTGCAGGACAATTTCGCACCCCAAACTAGAGGCGGCTGTCCGGTCCCTAAGTGGCGAGGCATTTCCCACGGTTCCCATTCAGTTCACAACTCGCTTAAACAGTCCCGTAGTAGTAGGTCCAAGAAATACGACGGTCATCCTGCCTGAGAAACTGCTTGAAACACTCAACGAGCAACAGCTTCGATGCGTTTTGGCTCACGAACTGACTCACGTAAGGCAGCATGATCCTCTTGTAGGATTGTTACAGAGATTTGTGGAAGCTGGTTATTGGCCCCACCCTTTGGTTCATCTACTCAATCAAGACCTCGTTCGGGCTCGTGAAGAGGTTTGTGACAATGTCGCCCTTCACGGAACCACTCCACCTGCGTATGCGACGACGCTTTTGACCGTCGCCCTAGGTTCAGCACCTAGACGACCAACTCCAGGAACGATCGGCCTCATGACACGTCCATGGAGACTTGAAGAGCGAGTAAAAGGCTTGCTCGACCCTAGCCGGAGGCTTACAACAACCATGAACACAAGACACCTCGCAATGATGAGCATCGCCTTAGCATCCGGAACAGCATTGATCGCTGGGGCACACGTTGTTGCTGCTCCATATCCACCAAGTGGGCAAGACACACTGGACCTATATGCACACGTTGATTCAAAAACCCATGCAGTCAAGATCACTCCCGCGCTGCAAAAGTCTAAACCTGCCAAGTCGCTAAAGATCGATAATGTCCTTTATGTAACTGCAGATTCAGTACCCGCAGTGAACTATGTCCCCAAGAACGGCCCCAAAAAGCCAGGGTCTGTAAACCACAAAGTTACTCTCAAGCAATTGTCAGTGGAGAGCTACCCGAACCCTAACTATAAGCCGGTCAAGGGTACTCACCTGACCATGACGAAAGCTGAGCCGGCCGTCAGCTTGAAGTTTGACAGTGGCCCTCAAGAGCTTCATGTGGGCGGAGGACAGACGTTGACTATTACTGGCTCAAATCGTTTGAGCAATCTTTCTAAACACGACCAAGTCGGCCAGGTCGAGAAGAAGCCAGCACAACTCGACGGGATCGTTCTTGACGAATCCAACGGCAGAGTCTTTCACATTGGGACTTCCATAAGGTCTGTGAATGTCGTCTCAAGCAAGGATTTTAATGGAGCTCAAATTCTCCACGTGGTTGGCACAAAGGGTCAGCCTGCCCAAGTCACAAACAACCCTGCTCAAACGATTAAGATTGGTGATGGCAAAGAAATGACAGTTACTCTTGCCGAGCCTGCTGTACAGGTTGCAGGAATTAAGGAAGGGCAAGTAACTTATACAGTTTCCGGTACCGCGAACGACACCACACCAAACACTGTCTACACGATTGTGACCGATGGCAAGGGTCGCCCAACTCAAGTCAACTCCGTGGAAAGCCGTCCAAGAGCACTAAAGTCTTACAAGATTGTGAGCAAAGATGGAGTCTCTGGCTATACCGTCCGATCTACTCATACGATTCACGGCGATCCAGTCATTTCTATGGTCAGCAAGGGGAAGCTCCAATTCTCCAAAGCTACTGCCACGGATAGGGTTAATCTCGTCTATACGAAGCAAGCCAAGTCTGCAGACAAGACAACCTATGTCTATATCGATGGTGGCCATGTAAAGGTCATCGGCGACAACATCAAGGTGATCTACGGAAAGCCAAATCAGAAGAAGAAGTAAGGCCACTTAATATCAACAGTTCCGGCTTGGGTAAACCTCAACAAGCCGGAATTGTTAATTGTCAGTGACGCATTTTGGCCAACTGTACTGGTCTCCTGGTGGCGTTTGAAGCCTGTTTGGACCCCAAAAAATGCAATAATTACATCAAATGAAAGTCAGCATCATTGGTGGGGGCGGGCGCGTCGGATCTGACGCCGCCTATGCATTGCAGTTCGGAGGGATCGTTCGAGAGATCGCCCTCGTGGACATGAATCCGGAAATGGCGGCCGGCGAAGCGCTAGACCTCAGGCACGGTGCATCACTTACATCGAACCAAACTTTTACCAGTTCAAACGAATATCACATCGTTGACGGAAGCGACTGCGTTGTCGTTACCGCAGGCTTGCGAAGAAAGCCAGACGAAACACGACTAGAGTTGGTTGGCCGAAATGTTAGCCTGTTCAAAGGAATCCTCGAAAATCTAAAGACCGTTAAGTTGAACCCTGGAGCGACAATCGTCGTTGTCAGCAATCCTGTGGATATTTTGACTCACTTAGCTGCTCAGGCGGAAATAGTGCCGCAGCAGCAGGTTTTAGGATTGGGAACTGTGTTGGATACGTGCCGATTCAGATCACTTCTCGCAGATCACTTCAAGGTTAACGCGACAGACGTCAAGGCGTTGATTCTGGGTGAGCATGGTGACTCGATGGTGCCGATCTTATCATCAGCAACTATCGGTGGTGTGCCGATGAGTTCGATTCCTGGTTACGACAAAGAAATTCAAGAAGTTTTTGAATTTACGAGGAAATCAGGTGCAGAAGTTATTCGTCTGAAGGGCGGTGCTGGTAGAGCAGTGGGCGTTTCAATCAAGGAAGTTGTTGAAGCGATTGCACTGAACTCTGACAAGGTATTACCCGTCAGTTCATGGCAGAAGGGAACTCTGGATATTTCAGATATCTCGCTTTCTCTTCCAACAATGGTCGGCAGAGGCGGTGTGGTGAAGGTTCTGGAACCCGCAGTGAACGAGAGTGAGAGAGAAGGTCTGCATAAATCAGCGAAGTCGCTGAAGGACGTTTTGGCTCAGATTAGTTAATTAAGAATTCTAATCTACCAAGGTCGATTGCAGACTAATCTGCAGTCGACCTTTAATTTTGTGAAGATGTAGTTCAATAGATCTAAAAGTTTTCTAAGATTGGAACCTTATGGAGAGCTGGAACGATAGACCTAGAGAACAAACAACAAGGACTCGTGAGATGAGAATAATGGATTACGAAAACAACCGGAGCTTAAACGACATTGGCGTCACTTTGACCGCCGATGAAGCCGATGAGCTTTGCGCATACCTTCAAACAATGAGGCAGCGACCAAGCGTAAACCGAGTCTTCCTCAGTGAGATAGTGGGACACCACTTAGAGCGCGAAATAACGATCACCTTAGATGAAAGGGTGAGTTTAAAATGAAAGAAATGCAATTAAAGGAAATAAACATATCAGACGCAGCAATCGCTTGGGCCCTTGATCAGGCCAAGAAAGGCGATCGCGAGTCGCTGAGATGGTTACAAGATCGCCGAATGGAAGGCAATGAAGCTGCTTCCAAGTCGCTGGTCGAACTAGCCCTAAGCGAAATCCGCGGAAACTATGCAGTCAGCCTCGTATAAATCGAGTACGAGCTACACCGAGTTTAATGGCCTGCACCCAGAGTTGGGATGCAGGCCTTTTTTTACCACCGGATAACGTTTGCGCCCCATACCAGACCCGCACCGAACCCGACTGTCATCACGTTCATTCCCTTCTTGAGCTTCCCTTCTAATTCCGCTTCATAAAGGGCCAAGGGAATCGAACCGCCGCTTGTATTCCCATACTTGTGCACATTGAGAAAAACCTTTTCGGGTGGCAAATGAAGACGTTTGGCTGCCGATTCAATGATTCTCAAATTTGCTTGATGCGGAACAAACAGGTCGATCTCTCCGGGCGTCATTCCTACTTTGTCGAGGACCTTGTAACATGCGTCTCCCATCGCTTGGACGGCGAATCGATAGACTTCTGCCCCCATCATCGTAATTTTGCTTTGCTTGCCTTCAGCCTGTTCGCTGCCAAACGGATAGCGAGAACCTCCGACGTCAATACATATGTATTTGCCGCCACTGCCATCAGAAAGGAGCACCGTGCCCAGAAGTCCTCTATCGGTATCTTCTTCTGCACGAACAATAACCGCACCCGCTGCGTCTCCGAAAAGGATGCAGGTGGAACGATCTTCCCAGTTGACTTGCTTGCTCAGCGAATCAACTCCGATGACCAAAGCAGTATTGACTTGACCGCACTCGATCATGGCGGCGGCATTCGACAATGCATAAATAAAGCCGGCACAAGCAGCGCTGACGTCGAACGCTCCCGCATGTTTGGCACCGATTTGGTCCTGAACCATACATGCAGTTGAAGGCCAGATGTAATCTCCAGAAACGGTTCCACAAAGGACAAGTTCAATTTCCTCAGGATCGATTCCCGCGCGCTGGACGGCTTCCTTAGAAGCGTTTAGTGCAAGCCAGCCTGTACACTCCACAGGCCCTTCGCAGACATGTCGCTGCTTGATGCCCGTTCGTTGTGTGATCCATTCGTCGGTGGTATCGACAATCTTCTCCAAGTCGGCGTTGGTCAACACTTTTGTGGGCAACGCATGTCCGATCGATTTAATCACCGCTCTTCTACTCATTTACTGGTCCTAGTTCTTCCAACACTGTGTCTCTGATCGTATCTACCAATCCAGTCTCAATTGCTCTTTCCGTCATCAAAAGCGCATTTCGTATAGCTTTTGGATTACTTCTGCCGTGGCAGATCATGCAAAGACCATTCAAACCAAGCAGCGGAGAACCACCTATTTCGGCATAATCCATCTGCTTCCTCAATGGAAGTGTGACCTTCTTGACCGGCCAATAGAGCAATCTCAGGCCGGAACTTGTAGGAATTTCGCGCTTAATAGAATCGACAATTAGTTCTGCTACGCCTTCGGCGGTCTTGAGCACGATGTTTCCAACAAAGGCGTCGCAAACGACGACATCGCAAGGTTTGGCGAACATATCCTTGCCCTCAACGTTGCCAGCAAACCAGGCATGTTTGGTTAACAGACCGTACGCTTGCTTCGCAAAGGCATTGCCTTTGCCTTCTTCCTCACCAATATTGAGAAGGTGCACTCTGGGATTGGGTCTACCAAGTAACTTCTGGGCATAAGCTCTACCCATGATCGCAAACTCTACTAAATGTTCTGGATCGACATCGGGACTAGCTCCTGCATCCAGCAAGACAAAGCCACCGTGACGATTTGGAAGTTGGCTAGCTATTGCTGGTCGATGTATGCCAGCGATTTGACGCCATTGAAGCAGTGATGTGGCTGAAGCGGCACCCGTATTGCCTGCTGAAACCAGGGCCTGAGCTTCACCCTCCTTAACCATTCGCGCCGCAACCATTAAGCTGGAATCTTTTTTCGTCCGATAGGCGTGGAGAGGTTTTTCCTCCATGTCTACGCTTTGGGAAGCCTGCCTTAGTTGGATATTGGGAGGAAGCTGAGAAGGAAGGAATAGCCGAAATTTGGCTTCATCTCCAACGAGAACTAACATGGACTTGAGCAAAGGAGCTGCCTCTAGCGCTCCTTCAACAATCGCTTTTGGAGCATGGTCGCCTCCCATCACATCCAATGCGATTGTCAAGATTCCGGATCCTGTGTTTTGAGTAGGTTAGAAAGGTTGCTGAACTCTGGCCTTCCGCCAAGTGGGCCACCTGTGTCTAGACCTCGTGCCGTTGCAACCGGACATTCGCCCTCCCACCCAAATTGACAGAGACTTTGCATGGGCAAAGAAAGCAAAAGCGCTTGCCTAAGCAGTTGTTCCACCAGCAACGAATTTCCATCGAACAAGACGAAGGGCTCGTCGCTCACGACGCGAGCATAGTCTTGAGGGTTAAGCGAACTCGGAGTTCCTTCGAGAGGAAACTGCTCGTCGAGTTCGAAATCGACATCAACCTCTAATGGACCACTACATCGGGCACATTCTAATACTGCTCTAGTGTTGAACGATCCGGTTATTAAAAGAATATTGCCAGTACTCACCGCTTCGAGGTAACCCTCAAGCGGCTTCAGCAATTCGACGTCCGCTTCTTCGGGAAGGTCAGTAGAAATATCTACTGATAACTCGCGCCCCGGGTGTTGCAGTACATCATTTAGGTCGAGAAGATCGTCCCTTTTCATGATGTTCCGACGATTGTACCCATCCCAGTGAAGCAACTACTGAAAAATGGGCTTAGTCCAAAGTTGCCAGAGGGATAGCGCCCTAAATAACGATCCATCCTGTTGTTATGCTCTAAATGAGTTCGCTGAATTCAAACCGACCAAATCAAGCGAGGAAACGGTAAACTGCCCCCGAAGTTAGCTTCTCGAACATTGTTTTAGAGTTTTATGGTTTGGAGCATTGAAAACGTGACCTTTTTGGCCTTTTCGAAGCGTCGAACACAAGGCTGGCTAAAATTGCTATACTGTTCGGCAACTAGCTTGGCTAGGTACGTCTGGCATGTCCACGAGGTGATTCGATTTTGAGGAAATGGGCCTTTATTTATGTTGTCGCAGCCGTTGCGGTCGTCGGTTGTGGTGGCACGGGAAGCGGAACTAAAACCGCTGGAACAGGATCGGGTGGTGGCGTCACTAACCCGACTGGTATTCGTGTCAAGCTAACGAACGGATCAACGACACCTCCCGGTGGCATTGATGTTGCGTTCCTAACCGGTCAAGGTCGCGCTCCGGGCGATCTTATTGCTATTGTTAAGAGAATCTTCTTTGACGATAACTATGGTGAAGTTACGAATCCGGCTTCGCCTGAAACGGCATGTCCGCTCATAGGCTTTCAAAACAATGTTGTTCATCTTGATGTTGACTTTCTCAAGCAGGCTCCTGGAGTGCCTTCGAGACAGTTCACAGCTTTCAATTTGGACTTCCTGAGGTTCGACCAAGAAACTTCCGTTCCTGGAAACTTAACCTCTTATCCAGCTCCAGTTACATTCCCTGCGCCTTATCCGGCAAAGCTCCGAGTGTTTCCAGGCCGAATTAGTAGTCTTCCTGTTTATATCGATGATTCGATGTTCACGGTTGATACTTCCGGCACAACACCGGTGATTGCTTTCAATGAAGCGCAATTTAAGATTTCAAACGGAGCCACGGCGTCAAACCCGATTCGAGGCTTCCTAAGTGACATGGTTGCTTTCAACGTTTCTGGCATGCCAGCTGTTGACAAAGCGACAATCGGTAGTCAAGCTGGATTTGGTGGTCCTGTTGATCGAGTCTTCTTTAGTGGAGACGTCTATGCAATGTCCGACGGCCACACCAGTGGTTCTACGTTTGCGGCATTAACTCAGGATCCAACACTCCAGATCAATGGCCGACTCGGTGCCGCTGGATCTTTGAACGGTCCTGGCGGAACGTTGCCTCACCCTGGAACTTATTCACTTCTTGCGCTAGATCCAACGGATATCACGCAGCAAATGAAGATCGTTGCGGGTCAAGGCATTTGGCGAGAGCACTCCTCCGTACTTGCCGGTTTATCGACAAAGGGCTTGAACGTTGTAACGTTCCCGAGCAGCAATGACGACAACCAGCAGGAAATGGTCGCCTTCACGCAGGACGCTTCCGGCAATGTGACATCGCTTTACTTTGGATACGTCGATCTAGACGCCCTTACGTTCAACCTCTATCCGCTCCTTGACTTGGTCAGCGGCACAACTGTTGACGGCTCGGGTAACTCGAACGGCGTGAGTGGAACGCTTTCAACGCTCTACACTGTAAGTGGAGCTATCACTTCCTCCCCTGACTTGGTTCGAAATGGACTCTTCAAGATTACGACGGTCCCATCCGGTGCAGCCTATCCGCAGCCTCCAACTGCAATGGCAACTGGAACAGCGGGTACCTTCTACGTCTTCAGACTTTAGTGAGAAGAATTCTAGCCGGCATCGAAACGGAGTATGGACTCTTAGTCGAAGGGCACGGCGCGGAAGATCAGGTTGAAGATTCAAAAGCACTCGTCCGGAATTATCCGGGCGAGTGCTTTGTTGGTTGGGACTACCGGTATGAATCGCCACGGACGGACTTGCGCGGGTTTCGTCTTGATCGACTTGCAGTTGACCCAGAAGATGCCAAATTTGACTCGGGCAAAAGCTACGGCGACATTCATGACATCCGAGCGGACCGAATCTTGCCAAACGGTGCCCGCTTCTACAATGATCATGGGCATCCGGAGTACTCCACTCCCGAGTGCTTGTCAATCTTTGAACTCGCCAAGCATGATTGTGCGGGCCAACTTGCTGTAAGACGCGCGGCAGTTTCGCTTCAAGAACAGGAAGGAACTGACGTCCGTATTTACAAAAACAATACTGACTTTCATGGCGCGTCCTATGGAACTCACGAGGGCTACCTGGTTCCACGTTCACTCGGTTTTGAACGTTTGTTCAAAGACCTAATGCCTATGATGGTGGTGCGGCAAGTATTGGTTGGAGCTGGACATCTGGGTGATTCAAAGTCAAAGGACGGCGGCTATCAACTGAGCCAGCGTGCAGATTTTCTAACGGAAGCCGCAAACGCCGAAACACTTTTCCGGCGCCCCATTTTTAATACACGCGACGAACCGCACTCTGATCCATCTCAATGGATTCGTTTGCATGTCATCTGTGGTGACGCGAACATGATCCCGGACGCGACGGCTCGAAAGGTTGGCCTAATTAAGATGGCTATCGCTCTCAGTGAATCGGGTCACGCCCCTATTTGGAACCTTAAGGATCCGGTAAGAGCATTTCACGCGGTCAGTCACGATTCCGGAATGGACTTCCGAATGGATTTGGACGGTAGAAACTGGACGACAGCGTACGAAGTTCTAGAATCGTATTTTGCCGCCGCTGAACACTGTCTCGAACTCGACGAAGAACTTTCTTGGGTCATTAATAGCTCCCGACAACTACTGGACGACTTGCGAAACAACTTCCCGCGATTTAAGCGACAAGTCGATTGGGCTGCCAAGAAATCAATGCTGCAAGACTTTGTGGACTCCGAAGGGACTGATTGGAATGACCCGCTTCTTCGATCCTTCGATCTGGAATACCATAACGTAGATCCTAACGACGGATTGCATTCGGCGTTGGTGGCGATGGATGAGGTCGCTCCGGATCCGGACCCTGCGGAATTATGGGATTATCTTGAGGGAGTTAGTGAAAGTACGCGCGCCTTTGCGCGTGGATTGGCGGTGACGAAATATAAGGCACAACTGAAAACAGCTTGCTGGCGCTCGTTGAGTTTTGAAATTAATGGAGAGATTGTCGAAGTAGAAATGCCGCCAGATGCTGTCTATCCACCGCAATTAGCAGAGACAAACGACGTAGAAACGTTTATCAGCATGATGAGAGGTATTAGATGACGGACGGAGATAGATTGACGCGGCCATTGACGCGCGAACCGGGCAAGAAATTAGGTGACGAATCTGGACCAGGAGTGCCTGACGTGCGAAAGCCGGAAGGCGGTAACGAGCTTCTGCGCAGGATGAAAAAAGTCGATCCCGACCAGGCGAAAAAATATCGCCAGAGATCGGGCCAATGATCGCCCGAGGGGCGACAGAATTCGCCGAATTGACGGGATTTGATCGACCTGCTTCATTTGTCGGTCAGGCTCAAGATCCGAGTTTTGAAATCCATGGAACGACCGTACTTTGTCTGCGGTTTGACCAGGGTGTCCTTACGTTGGCAGATAAGCGCGCAACTGCGGGCAATCTTATCATGTATGACCAAGCCGAGAAGATCATGGCGCTAGATGACTCGACGGTCGTAGCTATATCCGGGGCCTTTGCTAGGTCAATCGAAGTTTGCCGTTATTTAAAGCATTCGTTCAAATACTATCGCCGGACCGTGCTTCAGGAAATGTCAATGGAAGGGAAGCTAAGCGAGATATCGCGAGCTTTGGCAGGTAATGCTCCGATGGCCATGCAAGGCATAGGCTTATTCTTACCTATAGTTGCTGCCTATGACAGGGCTGGAGACGCTTTCAGTGTCTATTTCTTCGATGGTGCGGGAGCTAGGTTTCAGAATGGTTCCTATGCGTGCGCAGGCTCTGGTTCCGAAAGGATTAGAGGCGTTTTCGAGTACATCTCTCGCCAGAAAGGTCGGTTTGAAACCCGCCCCCTCGAAGAAGTACTAAGTGACGGCCTCCAAATGCTGGATATTGCCGCTGACCTGGATTCAGCAACGGGTGGATTCAACAAAACACTTCCTGTAACCCGAGTATTGGATCGAAATGGGAACAGGGAAATATCTGAAATCGACTTGCGACAGGCAGTTGATAAAATCCTCAATCGATAGGGTGACCTGACTCAAACGAGAACGGGGTGCTATTTTGTGAAATAGCACCCCGAATATCACGAAATCGTAACTTTCTTAGAAGCGATAGCCGACATTAAATGTGATCGCATTTCCGCGAACACCGTTGGCTCTATCCGAAACATAGCCGCCAATCTCGGCGATGATGTTTGGACCCAACTCAGTACCAATTCCTGCACGAGCAGCAATTGCACTTCCTGAACTGGACACGTTGACAAAGGTCATACCGAGTCCTACGAAGAAATAGTTTCGGTGACCTTGTGCGTTGGTTCCCGAGTAAAAACGCTGGTTGATTGCTACAGGCCAGGCAACTACGTTATTGAAATTGTTGAAGAAGGCATCAATCGATAGATAGGTTTCGCCGCCCTTGAGCAATGATTCACCAAATTGGTATTCAAAGCCTAGATTGATGAACGTACTGCTAACATCGCTGAGGCTTCTGTCTGCAGGAAGCGCGACTCCCCCACGAATGGTGATGTTGTTCGGGCTCGCATTAATAGTTGATGTTTGCTGAGCGTTTGCAACGCCGCATACACCAAGGGTGGCAATAAACGCCGCCGCTGTGAATGTTCTCCTCATTTTTTCAATCCTCCTGAAATCCGGGCCGAGCGTTCGCTCGTTCCATGAGCAGCTTCATTGTAACCCGAAGAAGCCCCTTTGTCCAGCGATACACCAGCGCATAATGCATAAAATGCCACGCGTCAAGTTCGATCCAAGCCAATCTGTTCTGGTTATTATCGATGTGCAACCCGTATTGACCAAGACTATTTACGAAGTTGATAGAGTTCTTTCACGAATTACTTTCTTAGCGAAAGTCGCGAAATTACTTGGAGTTCCCATCTTAGCGACCGAACAAAACCCAAATCGTATGGGAACGACCGAGGCCCGATTACTTTCGCTGGTGGATACTCCGAAGCCTTTTTCAAAAATGGCTTTCAGCGCAATGGGTTGTCCAGAGTTTGTCACGGCTGTAAATGCCACCGGTCGCAAGCAATTCATTATCGTAGGACTTGAAACCCATATTTGTGTCACACAGACTGCTCATGATCTGATAGAAAATGGATACGAGGTTGTGGTCTGCCCCGATGGAGTCTCTTCCCGCAGTCTTGAGCAACACAAACTCGGAATGGAACGACTTCGGGATGCAGGCGTGGTCCCTGCCCACACCGAATCAGTTGCCTACGAATGGCTAGGTACGGCGACACATCCCCTATTCAAAGCGTTTCTTGCGATCGTGAAAGAATATGCTTAGGCAGCTCACTCTTCAAAACCATCTTCGAACCCGTCTTCTTTGACTGAAAAGATCATGCGTTCGAAGTTAAGGCGTTCGATAGCGTCTTCGAGTCCCTTGACTTCGTCGACGACTCCTACCGGATCCTCGCCATTGGATTCAAAAAATTCCCTGGGATAAGTTTGGAGGGCCGAACCAGCAGAATCGACTGCATCAGCAAGCAACCGCAAGTTATTGGCCGTCGCAGACATGAGCCGATCTGCTTCGGAATCGGTCAGGCCGGACTCCTCAGTTGTTCCACATTCCCATACGACAATGTCTTCCATTGCTTTGTGGGCAGCAAGATAGATTCGATACTTTTTATCTGCATACGGAATCCAAACATGTGCTTCCAAGGCGTGTTCTATTCGTTCCCATTGCTGTGCAGTCGTCTCCAAGAATTCCAGTGACTCGGGCAGGAGTGCTTCATCGAGTCCGACGGTCCTCCGAGATTCATCAAGCATTCGAAGAAGTCGAGGCCGTCCGTAACCATATATCAGTTTGTCCTGGCAGATTAACGCGATAAAGGCTAGCGCACAAAGTCCCCATCCACACAAGATAAGTGTCGATCCCAATCGAATATAGGACTCAATAGCCAATCCGAAGGTTAGTGCGAGAACTCCTGCGGCTAGCAAGACATGACTTGGCTCATAGCGGAGCGGAGCTGGCAAACCTTGCCGTGAAATCGCGATGAATGTAGAAAGACAGCGCGACCTAGCCGCCGGTACCGGCGCAAAGATTTGTCGGATCACTTTGGGGCGAAGTCCTGGTCGCATATGATTAATAGTACGTGCTAACTCTAGGTTCAGGTGGCGTTCAAAAGCGGCCAAAATCTTTTACTTCCTCGCAGAACCTATTCAATAGGTTTATTGAGCATCTCGTTCCGATTTCGGCATCGGGCTACAATCGATTGATGCGACCAAATGAGTTGTGGGAAGGACACAGCCTCAAGATGAGGCTTTTAAGAACCCTCTTGACTCCTCTGTCGTGGTTATATGCATTTGGCTGGCAATCCTATCTTCTCATCTACAACTTGGGCGTAAAGAGGGCTTCTCGACCTCATAGGCCGGTGATCTGTATCGGGAATCTTGTAACGGGTGGCAGTGGAAAGAGCCCCTTAACTCTGTACGTTGCGAAGCTTCTCGTTGAATCTGGAAGAACGGTCGTTCTGGGCTGCAGTGGCTATGGTGCGCCTCATGCAGAAGCAGCAGAGATTGCTCCTCTTGGTCCCTTGAGTGCGGCCGAGTGGGGTGACGAACCAGCTATGTTCCGGTGGCTGCTTCCAGATGTTCCCATTGTTGTTGGACGTCGTAGAGTTCTTGCTGGCGAACTCGTGCATCAGGCTTTTCCAGATGCGGTCTTGGTGATGGACGACGGCTTTCAGCACCTTCCATTGAGGAAAGATCTAACCCTATTGCTAGATGATCCTCGACCTACGAACTCACGGTGTCTTCCCGCAGGACCCTACCGCGAACCTAGAAATAATCGACGGCGAGCAGACGAAGTTCTACCGGGCAGGTTTCGGGTCGTGAGCGAGCGCCTTGACCTTGTGAAAGTGGACGGGGAGTTAGAAATACCGACGGCTTACTCCGTACTCTGCGCACTTGGACAACCTCAGCGGTTCTTGGATCAATTGCAGTCGTCATTTCCGCGCGTCGCAGGTGTTGGAAAGACCTTGCTACTATCCGACCACGATCCACTGCAGGGGGGTACCCTTTTGGAAGAATTTCCTGTAGCGTTGCCGATCATTGTAACTGCCAAGGATTGGGTGAAATTACGACTCCGCCCTGATGTTGGCTCGCGGCAATTTATTGTGGCTGGCCAACGAATCAGAGTTGAACCTGAAGCAGACTTCAAGAAATGGTTGAAAGAAAGGGTAGATGAGTAACCGACGAAAGGAACTTGCCAATAAATTGGGGTTGATGGCGTTTGGATTCGGCCAAAAAATCTTCTTGACCCAAGATGTTACTGTCGCGGAACGTCGTGGGCAAATGATTGGAAATCTTGCCTTCAATATCATGAAGAAGCGTCGCGAAAAGACGATTGCCAATCTGCGTTTTGCCTTCCCAGATTGGAGCGAAGATAAGTGTCAAGTGACGGCAAAGAACGTCTTCCGCCATTTTGGACTCGTGACTGCAGATTTCATGCGCACGCCGCTTCGAACCAATACTGAACTTCTCGAGAATATGGAAGTTGAGAATTTCCATTTCTACGAACAAGCGGTTGCAGTTGACAAGGGAATTATTGCCTGTACAGCTCACCTAGGCAATTGGGAGCGGTTTGGACATTGGCTCATCGCAACTGGGCGCCAGATTTCGGTTGTAGCTCGCGACGCGAATCAAGGTGAGATTCAGGATCGTGTGCAAAAAATCAGAGACCTGACGGGTGTCAGTGTCTTGTCACGTGGTGATTCGGCAAGACCGATCCTAGTAAAGCTGAAGCGAAAGGAAATCGTCGGCATTCTGCCAGATCAGAATTCGGACGAATCATTCACTCCATTCTTCGGCCACCTTGCCGGGACGGTCCTTGGACCGGCGGTACTCCATCAACGAACAGGTGCTGTCTTACTGCCTTCATACTGCATAAGAGTTGGTCCAGGAAAATACAAAGTAGTCCTCAAGGAACCCGTTGACCTTGCCAATGAGATGAAGAGCCCTGAGGAGATCATGGCCAAGCTTAATTTGGTTTTAGAGGAAGTCATTCGTGACTATCCAGACCAATGGCTTTGGATGCACGACCGATGGAAGAGCGCGAGGAAACGAAATCTGCTTTGAACGGTCCCCGATTTTTGATTGTTCGTTTTTCAGCCATTGGCGATTGCGTGATGGCCGCTTGGACTGCAACGGCAATTCGGAATCGATATCCCAATGCATGGATTTGCTGGGCTGCTGAAGATCGTTGTCTTCCCGTAATTGACCAAAGTCGACTTGTCGACGAGTTGGTGGAAATCCCGCGCCAGTCCTGGCGCAGACAGCGATGGACACCGAAAGTATTGTCAGAGCAGATCGCAATCTGTCGAAGGCTCAAATCCATGAAGTTCGATTTTGGTATCGACTTACAAGGTCACCTTAAGACGGCGATCTGTTTAAGATTTGCCTGTCCAAAGCGTCGTGTAGCATGTTGCGCAACTGACCTGTTTTCTCGTAGCCTGAATCCAGTGCCAGAACGGATGCCCCCCACTGCCCATTGGGTTGAGTGGCAAAATCACGTACTACAGAACTTCGGCGAATTTGACTTGCCGATTCGCCCGATCATGCCAAAAGCACCGGTAAAGGATTCAGGTCTGGTAACCATTTCAACTTCGGCCGGCCATTCAGACAAAATCTATCCCGCTTCTAAATGGAAAACGGTAGCCCAAGGCTTACAATCTGATGGTATGAAAGTTGCGTTTCTGGGAGCACCAGGAGATCCTGAAGTTTTGCTTGATGGGACAACCAATTTCGTTGGAAAGCTCGGACTTGGGCAGTCTATGGAAATGGTTGCGGCCAGCGAACTGCATCTCTCAGGAGACACGGGTACAGGCCACATGGCAGCTGCTTACGGTGTACCGGTTGTATCGGTTTTTGGTCACATGGATCCTGCGAACTATCGTCCGTACACAGATCACGGCGTCGTGTTGAAAGTGGGATCACATGCAGCAAACGTGGACCCTGAGGCTGTGATTGATGCTGCTAGGATGTTGAGGGTGAAGGTACTTGCCTAGATTCCTCATCAGTCGCCTCTCCGCACTAGGCGATACCATCTGTTCCTTGCCGGCTGCCGTGGCTCTTAAGAACGGCTTTCCAGATTGCCACATCACTTGGGTCGTGGATCCACGATTTGCAGGGATTGTTGAGTGCTGTGCTTCCGTGGATGAGGTCGTGAAGTTCAAGCCTTCGGCTAAGACTATCCCCACTTACAGCGATCGATTTGACGCGGCTCTCGACCTGCAGGGGTTGTTGAAAAGTGCTCTCGGTATTGTCAGGGCAAAAGCTGACCGAAAGGTTGGATACCATTGGCAGCGCGAGGGTGCCAATTTTTTCAGTCAGAGGATTCTTCCGGACCCTACATCGTTTCACGTGGTCGATCAATATGTCGATGTCGCTCGAAGCGTTGGTGGTCAAATGGACAGGGCCGAATTCCAGCTTTTTCCTAAGGATGACGACCTCAAATCGGTCAAAGCCAAACTCGCACATAGGATCAGTGGGCCGTTTGTAGCGGTCAATGCGGGAGCGGGTTGGGCTTCAAAAAGGTGGACACCCAGTTCTTTTGCGAGTGTAATCGATGGACTTTTTGCAAATAATATCGCAGCAGTTCTGATCGGAGGTAAGGCAGACTCTGACTTGCAAGCCGCTCAAGAAGTCATTCAAGCCTGCTCCAATCCTCCTATTAATTTACTTGGAGAGACAACTGTGCGCGAACTTGTTGCTCTCCTTTCTCTTTGTGATGCGCACTTAGGCGGAGACACAGGTAGCACTCATCTCGCCGCAGCTCTTGGGAAGCCCGCGATTGGTCTCTATTCGATAACGCGACCTCAGAGGTCTTGCCCCTATGGTCAAATTGAACGCTGTCACTATCATCCCGATGGGTTAGCCAAGATCGATCATGCGCAAGTCCTGAAATCTGTGCTGGAGGCGATTCATTGACGATAGACGAAGCACGAGTAATCACTTCGGGAAAGAAGGTGGTATTCACCAATGGAGTCTTTGATATTCTCCATGCAGGGCACATTCGCTATCTGACTCAGGCTCGGGCACTTGGCGATTGTTTGATCGTTGGTATCAATACCGACGCAAGCGTCAGAAGGCTCGGAAAAGGAGAAGGTCGACCGATAAACCCTCTGTCCGATCGGATTGAGGTACTTAGCGCACTTCGAGTGGTTGACGGTGTCATTCCTTTTGATGAAGACACGCCTGAGGAATTGATTAGGACTTTGCGACCTCAAATCCATGTCAAGGGTGGTGATTATCAGATTGAATCTTTACCTGAAGCGAAGATCATCCTTGCCTATGGCGGAGAAGTCGTGATTATTCCTCTTTTGGAGGGCCGATCAAGCACGAACATCTTGAAACGACTTAGTTCTCAATGACGGCATTCTCGATGGACCCCACCCTGACGTGGTTATTCTGCATGACTCATCCTGACGATGAGATATCGATTTGTGCTTGGATACATCGACTTGTAAGGGCAGGCAACCCTGTTTACTTGAGCTGGACGCACTCGAATCCTCGTCGTGAATCAGAGGCAAGAGGCGTAGCCAGAATTTTGGGAGTCCCCGATGACCGCCTGACTTTCTTTCATGCTACTGACGGGTTGGTTTGCGAAGAGATCACCCAGCTTCTGCCTCGATTTCAAGAACTCATGGACAAGGTGAAGCCCGACAGAGTCTGCTGTGGTGCCTTTGAGCAGGGGCATCTCGACCATGATGCGACGAACTTCCTGATCAATAAAACCTTTTCGGGTCCGGTTCTAGAAATTCCGTTCTATCACACCTATCTCACTCGCCAACAGCGCATGAATCGATTTAGCGATCCAAGAGGGGAAGAGGTCTTACATCTCGATCTAGACGATCAGCGGCTGAAGAAGCGAGTTGCTCGACAATATCCAAGTCAAAACATCTGGCATGTCCTTTTGTTGTATGAAGCTTGGCAGACGGTCCGATTCAAGCCTATCACGCTCGCCAAATCGGAACGAATGCGTTTCCAGACCCATCGTCACTTTACGAAGCCCAATCATCCGCCAATATTGTCTAGGCGCATAAAGGCCAGCACCTCGTGGAAGAGATGGCGGAAGGCTATGCGATTGGCTAAGAAAGGGCTCAGCAGCCCAAACGATCAAGCCTAAATACATCGGTGGCATTGTTTGTTCGTGCACAGAAAGGCATGGACATTCGTTGCCATGCTACGCTTTAGAAGTATGTTCAAGCGCTTGATGGATCGAGTCGACCGAATGCTGGGTCGCGGCGTAATAGATGAGGAATTCTATGATGAGCTCGAAGAAGCACTTTTACAGGCAGACACTCATATTTCCACCGCAAGTGACATTCTCGCCGAACTAAGAAAGGCGGTTCGTGAGGAGAAGATCACGGAACCCTTGGCCATGAAATTGAGGCTGCAGAAAGCGATCGCGGATCGATTTAGACAGCAAGGACCGGCTGGTCTAGAAGTAAACGATGAAGACCCAACCGTCTTTGTATTTGTCGGCGTTAACGGAGTTGGCAAGACGACCACCATTGCGAAGGTGGCAAGACTTCTCACGAAAAGAGGATTCAAGGTTATCATGGCTGCAGGAGACACTTTCAGGGCAGCCGCGATCGAACAATTGGAAGTTTGGGCTAGTCGAACCGGTGCTGAGATCGTGCGAAGTCAACCAGGTGCCGATTCTAGTTCAGTCATTTACGATGCGATCATCGCTGCAAAGTCCCGTGGTGCTCAGTTTGTGCTTGCGGATACAGCGGGACGTCAACATAGCAAGGACAACCTAATGTTGGAACTGGGAAAGGTTTTGAGGGTGACGGAAAAGGCCCTTGGCAGAAAGCCAGACGAAGTATTGCTGGTTCTCGATGCCAATACAGGTCAAAACGCAATTCGCCAGGCAGAAGAATTCAAGAAGGCGTCTGGAGTTACGGGATTGGTACTCACAAAGATCGATGGAACGGCTCGTGGCGGAGCACTTATCGGAGTTTACGACCGACTGAAGATTCCGATCAAACTGCTCGGAACTGGCGAAAAAGTTGATGACCTGAAAGACTTCAAGCCAGACGAGTTTGCCGCATCACTTTTCGATTAGACTCAGCAATAGCGGAACTATGGCGAAGACTCGAATCCTCTTGGACACAGACATTGGGAGTGACATCGATGATGCGATGGCGCTTGCCTATCTCTTAAAGCATCCCAACTGTGAGCTTCTAGGCATCACAACTGTTTCAGGTGACGTCCAACGACGCGCTGCTTTGGCTGATGTACTTTGTCGCGCTGCACACAAACCGCACGTTCCTATCCATTGCGGTCGAAGAGAAGTGCTCACCCATGGACTGGGTCAGCCACGAGTGCCACAGTTTGCAGCAATCGAGCATTTGCACCCCCGCTTGGATCGGCCCGAGAACACAGCCGTCGAATTTCTACGTCACACAATTCGAGCTCATCCTGGCGAAGTAACCTTGCTTTCGATTGGTCCTTATTCCAATATCGCAATCCTTTTTGCGATTGATCCTGAGATTCCATTTCTACTCAAATCCTTCGTATCTATGGCTGGTGTCTTTTACGGAGGAGATCGGCGTGAGTGGAATGCACTGGTAGATCCGACCGCGACATCGATCGTCTATAACTCTCCTCGAAAGAGCCATGTATCGGTAGGATTGGACGTTACGGAACATTGCCGCCTCGGAGCCGATGAAGTTCGTCGACGTTTTGTAGGAGAGCCTCTAGCTACAGTGCGAAGCATGGCTGAAACATGGTTTCAGCAGGTCAAAGAGGCGACTTTTCACGATCCGCTTGCTGCCGCTCTGATTTTTCGACCCGACCTTTGCGAGTATGAATCGGGCAGAGTGGAGTCTCCATTGACAGCAGATTTAAACTCGTGCGGTCATACCGTGCTACATCCAGGCGAAGGCCCGGACAAGGTGGCCAAGTCCGTACGTGTTGAAGCGTTCTTCGAAGAGTATTTCTCTATTACAACAAGTGATAAGTGAAGCGTGGGGCACGTCTGTGTGGCCTTGCGCCTAAAGATGAGATGCGCCACACTATGATCAATAAGCGTCCACGACAATATTCACTAAGGATTGACCGAGAGTCTAATGCCTCATCACATTAAGGAAATCTCCGCATCGGAGAGCGTCGCCGTATTTAGAGCACTTGCTTCTGAATCTCGTGCCCGAATCATTGAGCTCTTGGCTGAGGGCGACATGAACATCAACGAACTCAGTTTAGCTCTTGGGCTCGCCCAGCCAAGCGTTACTAAGCATGTCCGAATCTTGGAAGAAGCAGGGTTGGTTGTTTCGGATTACCTTGCTGGACCTCAAGGAATGCAAAAGCGATGCCGCAGAGTTCACGAGAGGCTGATTGTTGATATGGCTCCCAAAGCGCATATCACGGATTGCGTCGCTGAAATTGAGGTTCCAATCGGGATGTATACCCATGTAGAAGCCTATCCGACGTGCGGATTAGCCATCCGAGAAAAGTTCATCGGGCTTATTGACAATCCGTTATCGTTCTTCATGCCAGAACGAGCAAAAGCCGAACTTCTATGGTCTTCCGGTGGATTTATCGAATATGCCTTTGCGAACACACTTCCCTTACAGGCCACCATAACCGCTGTTGACTTGGCCATGGAAATCAGTTCCGAAGCTCCAGGATATGATAATAATTACCCTTCGGATCTGACCCTTTGGGTGAACGATATTGAAATTGGTACTTGGACCTCGCCGGGCGACTTTGGTGGAACGCGTGGTCGACTGAATCCCCAGTGGTGGCCCGACAATATGAACCAGCACGGCTCCTTGAAAGTCTGGCAAATCGATCAGAACTGCAGTTCCATCGATGGTGTTGTTCTTTCACCTATTACCATTGGCCAACTAAAGATTCAGCCTTGGCAGGCTACAAAGATTCGAATTGGCGTAAAACCAGATTCGCCACACCAGGGTGGCTTTACTATCTTTGGAAAGGGATTTGGCAACTACGAACTCGATTTGTTATTGCGCATCCACCATTCTACTGCTGGTGCAGAGAAACCGTCGAAAGCGCGTCAGCCTTTTCAAAACGAAAGCATCCTAGGAAGCTAAACTCAACTCAATTGGAACCTGGCTCCTGACTTTTCCATCTGGGATATTCTTATTACGGATGGGATATTCCCAAATGGCTATGAATTGGCGTATCATTCACTCCAGCGCGTCGCTATGTCGAAGCGGGTCGGGAATTTGGGTCGAACACGATACATGGCAGTGAAGTGAGTCCCCGTTTAACATTTGGGTTGATGTTTATATTTTGCGTGGTCCTCGGAGTATTCCGATCTGACCTGTCGTGCAACGTAACCGGCTCTTCTAAGCGAGTGGAGCTTAGCTTTTGGAACGGCTTCACCGGACCTGATGGTCGGGTCATGCTCGAAATCATCCGGCAATTCAACCAGGAAAACCCTGGGGTTCACGTGACGATGCAGAGAATGGAGTGGTCGACCTACTACAACAAGCTGATGGTCGCTGCTGTCGATGGTCGTGGTCCCGAACTGTTCGTAATCCATGCAAGCACTCTCACGAGAATGCATAGGGCAGGTTTTGTTTCTAATGTCACCGACCTCTACGACGGACCTAATGGCATTCCGCAATCGGACTTTGACCCTTATGTGCTCCAGCAAGCCCACTTTGGTAAAGACTACGTAGGCGTTCCGCTAGATATTCATCCGCAAGGACTCTATTGCAATGTTGACTTTCTAAAGGCTGCAGGTTTTACCCATCCAGATGGAACAGCTAGACCTCCAGCAACACGCGAGGAATTTATTCGAGCGGCCAAGCTTATGCAAAAGGATCCCGAAGGTAAAGGTCATCCCGAGTTTTGGGGTTTCGCCCTTACGAATTGGCGAGAAAACTTCATGACCTTGCTACCGCAGTTCGGCGGTCACTACTTTGACAAGGACGGCCGAGCCGACGTCGCGAACCCACAGAACATCGCGACGGTAGATTTTCTCGCATCTCTGGTCAAACAGAAACTGGTTCCTCCCCCGGAAAATGGCCTCGGTTGGGTGGGATATCGACAGAAGAAAGTTGGCATGGTCTTTGCCGGTGTATTTATGCTTGGCGACCTACTTCGGCTGGATGACTTCAAGTACATCGGTGCCCCCATTCCAGTGATCGGAGACCATCCT
Source organism: Fimbriimonadales bacterium (assembly GCA_038207365.1). Classification (GTDB taxonomy): domain Bacteria; phylum Armatimonadota; class Fimbriimonadia; order Fimbriimonadales; family Fimbriimonadaceae; genus Fimbriimonas. Next base: position 85,571 of record JBBQZV010000009.1, read on the forward strand.
GGTACCATGGCTGACTCTCATGTTCTCTGCATTCGTCAGGGATTGAACAAAGAGAGACGCGACGGTGCAAAACAATTTATCCGATATCTTTCGGCGCACAGCATTGCATGGGCCGCAGCCGGACAGGTACCAGCGAGGAAGAGTGTCCGCGCAACTGCGGAATTCAAGAAGATGCCCGTTCAATATGCTTTCTCCAAGCAAATTCCGACGATGATGTATCCACCGCGGACACCGATCTTGTTCGAGCTATCGCTGGAACTTGATTTGGCAGTTGAGAAAGTCATGAGAGGACGGACCAATTCCAAGGAAGCCCTCAAGACGGCGAACGAAAACATTCAGCGATTTCTTGATCAGAACCATCAAGAGCGGGAAAAAACCGAGGCTTCTCCATGACATACACAAAAAAACGGAGCGTGTATGCCTTCCTATTCCTAGCTCCCTACGCACTATCCTTTCTGACATTCATTGTTGTTCCTGTTTGTGTTGCTCTCGGGCTCGCCTTCATGCAATACGACCTCACAGCAAGAGAATCCACCAAGTTTGTTGGGTTTCGGAATTTCAGTGAGGCACTCCATGACGCTTACTTCTGGGCAGGTCTTAAAGCCACTCTGAGTTACTTAATTCTCATGGTGCCGGGTCTGTTAGTCGCAGCATTCGGTATGGCACTGGGCTTGAACGCCATGAGCCGAGGTCGAAACACGGTCAGGGCACTTCTTTTTCTACCGGGAATGTTTAACGTGGCAGTCACGGCCATCCTATGGCAATGGTTCTACAACGGTGAGTTTGGCCTGTTTAACTTCGTTTTGAAGAAAATAGGGTTGGGTGCGCTTCCTTGGCTGTCTGATCGAGCTTATGCGATGCCTAGCATCGTGGTCATGTCCTTGTGGTGGGCCATAGGAGGCACAACTGTTGTTTTGCTCGCTGCATTGCAGCAAATACCTCGTCAAATTGTCGAAGCGGCTTGTTTAGATGGGGCGACCACGGGCGCTCTTTTCTCAAAGATTACACTTCCGCTAATGAGGCCAGTCCTCCTATTCGTTGTCGTCGCGAATACTATCGGTGCCTTTCAAGTTTTCGGTCAGCCATACCTACTAACGAGGGGTGGCCCGGAGCTATCTACACGCGGGTTGGTTCAGTACATCTACGAAACGGCATTCAATAACTATCGGATGGGCTATGGCGCCGCTATGAGTTGGTTGCTTTTTGCCATCATAGCCCTGTTCGCCTTTGTCCAGTATCAATTCCTGCGGACAAGTGTTTCATGACAAAAGTGTTCCGCAGTCTTAATGCATTGATAATGAGAGTGCTGGCGTTCATTTTTCTGTCGCCCGTCATCCTGATGATTCTCACTTCGTTGAAGCCAGAGCCCGAGGTTCTAAACCCTGCTTCCGCAATTCCGCATCATTGGACATTGTCCAATTTCAAGCAGGTTTTGGGTTGGTCGGAAGAAGCGCCCTTTGCCCGATGGCTTTTGAATAGTGTCTTCATTTCGACCTCGGCGACACTCCTCGTTTTGCTCTTCTCCTCGATGGCTGCTTATGCCATTGTCCGTTTACGGGTACCCGGCGGGAATGTTTTCCTCGCAGTCATCGTGGCGACGATGATGCTGCCCGCGCAGCTATTTCTCGTACCGCTTTATCTCATGCTAAGCCGATTACATTGGCTTGACACTCCAGCCGCGCTTATTGTCCCTGTGACTGCCGGAGGATTTGGCGTCTTTATGCTGAGCCAATTCATGAGGTCTGTGCCCGAAGCAATTGAAGAGGCGGCATTAATGGATGGTTGCTCGTCTCTAGGAGTGTTTCAGCATGTCGTCCTACCCCTTTGCGCACCCGCAATTGCGACGCTCGGAATCTTCACGTTTATTGGCTCGTGGAACGATTTTATGGGACCCCTCATCTTTATGGATTCGGTACGCAATTACACGCTACCGGTCGGAATTGCCCTTTACCAAACTTCTTACTACACCGAATATGGCTTAACGCTTGCTACGAGCGCGCTCGCAACAGCGCCGCTGATTGTCGTTTTCATGCTCTTTCAACGCCAGATTGTTGACAGCATGGCATCCACTGGTCTCAAAGACTAATCGCTAATTCAATGAACACATCTAAAAAGACAACTCTTCATCTGCACACTCAATTCACCGTTGACGAGGTCGATCCACGAATTTTTGGCGGATTTTTGGAGCATCTAGGGCGGGCAGTCTACGAAGGCGTTTACGATCCTGGAAGTCCCCATGCAGACGCAATGGGTTGCCGAACGGACGTTCTAGACGCACTCAAGCGTCTTCAATTCACGGCAATGCGCTATCCAGGCGGTAATTTCGTGAGCGGGTACCACTGGCAGGATGCGGTTGGACCACGGTCGAAGCGACCGGTCGTGAGAGACCTCGCTTGGCAGTCCCTCGAAACCAATCAATTCGGTCCAGACGAGTTTGTAGAACTGAGCAAACGGATGGGTTGGACGCCCATGCTGGCTGTTAATCTGGGCACAGGAACACCCGAGGAGGCTAGGAACTGGCTTGAGTATTGCAATATCGAGTCAGGTTCGAAGTGGGCGAACATGCGGATTGAGAATGGCTATTCCGATCCGCACAACGTACGCCTTTGGTGTTTGGGAAATGAAATGGATGGACCATGGCAAATCGGACACGTACCTGCCCAACAATACGCCATCAATGCTCAGCAGACCGCTCGTATGATGAAGATGTGCGACCCTAATATTGAGTTGGTGGTTTGCGGGTCATGCGCTCCCGGACTTCCAACCTATTTGGAATGGGACCGCCAGGTTCTTGAGCATTGCCGCGACGATGTCGAATATTTGAGCCTTCACAGATACGTGGGCAATGAAGCCAACGACACCGAAGATTTTCTTGCGGTTACAAACAGCATTGACCTTCAGATCGAAGCGACCAATGCCGTGTGCCAGGCTGTTCATCACACCAAGAAAACCAAGAAACCGGTGCGTTTGAGTTTCGATGAATGGAACGTTTGGTATAGAGCACGAGAAGGCGACGATGTCGATGGAAGAGGTAAGTATGCGCCTCACCTTCTGGAGGAAGTCTACAACCTAGAAGATGCCTTGGTAGCGGCTGGATTCTTGAACAGCTTCATCAGACATGCTGATTCGGTCAAGATTGCGAACCTCGCCCAGATTGTCAACGTGATCGCTCCGATCCTCACCCGTGGGAACGACATGCTCATACAATCGATCTTCTATCCGATTGAGATGATGAGCAAACGGAGAACGGGAACGTCGCTTCAACTGCGTCTCGAAGGTCCGACTTACAAATCCAAGAGCCACGGCGAGGCGAATTACGTTGACGCCAGCGCCATCCTTAATGGAAATGAACTTAGCGTCTTTTTGGTCAACCGCGACTTGCAGAATTCCATGGAATTATCGGTTCAGGTGGGTGATGCAAAGGTGGTGAGCCTCGTCAATGGTGAAGTCGTTCACGGATCCGATCCAAAAGCTGCAAACACTTACGAGAATCCAAATCAAGTGCAATCTTTCTGTCACGACGAAGTGACCTTCGCAAATGGAGTGGCCACGATTATGCTTCCTCCTTTGTCCTTTTACGCTGGCACCCTTAGGATTGAACGCTAAGGGTGTGCCGTGGCAGTCGTCTTGCTTTACGACGACTGCCTTTCTTTGCGGTTTTTACACTCCTTGGCCCACTAAGGTAAGAATTAGTGAAATCTAGCGCTCGTTGATTAAATCACATGGGTAAAGTTTGCCCTCGGTGACCAAGTGTCGGGTTTTGGCTCGACGATGCAGGTCCCGGGTGGACTATGGATATTCACATCGAACAGCGCAGAGAACGGGTTTCCAAGGAGTGGAATCTAACCGACGAAGTGGTCCTGATTTATGCAGGTAAACCCATCGGAATCCCAGGCGGATCCGATCAGACATTTCCCTTCAAACCGCATCCCCAATACAGATGGCTGACCGATAGGAAGCGAGAAGGAGGTGTGCTAGGATATGATCCAAGAGATGGCTGGGCTCTTTTTGAACCGGCAATATCGCAAATGGAACTGGTTTGGGGCGGCGGTCCTCCACCGGTGGGTCGTTCTCTAGGCGAACTGGGTCCATGGCTTGAGGCACGTCACGGGAGGAAGCTTGCCGTGCTGGGCAGCTTCGAAGATATTCAATACGTCGACAACGATCTCAGTGATCTTCTGCACGTTCAACTAGACCACGTCCGGCGGGCCAAGGACGGACTAGAATTAGATTTACTCCAGCGGTCGGCACTAGCCACTCGGCTAGGTTATCAAGCGATAACGAAGTTTATCGCTGTTGGAGTAACGGAAAGGGAAATTCAGAATGAATTTGAATACGCGATAGCAAAAGCGGGTGCTTCCGGTCTTGGTTATCCCACCATAGTTGGGTCCGGCCCCAATTCGGGAGTCCTGCATTTTGCTCCCACGGACAGAATCGTTAAGGATGGCGATTGCGTGCTTGTAGATGCAGGAGCCGAGTTCGATAGCTATGTCACCGACGTCACTCGAACATTCGCAGGAAATGGCAAATTTTCGCAGGACCAGCAATGGTTGTATAACTCAGTAAAGCAATCTCTTGAAAAGTCCATCGAAGCTTGTCAGGTAGGAGTCGAGTGGGTGGACATACATCGCATAGCGGCTGCATCTCTTGCGTCGTCGCTCCTAGAAGGTGATCTATTGAAATGTTCACCTGAGGAAGCCATTGAATCGGGTGCAATTGGTCTGTTTTTCCCACACGGCATAGGGCACATGGTTGGTCTTGGAGTGAGGGACGCGGGAGGCCCATTACCCGGTCGAAAGGGTCTTCGCAAGGTCGCTGACACGGCTATTCGAATGGACCTACCTCTAGGTGCAGGCTATGTCGTCACGATCGAACCTGGAGTGTATTTCATACCAGCCTTGCTCAACGATCCGGCAAAGAGGGCCAAATTCGACGGTCAAGTTTGCTGGGAAGCAGTGGAATCTTGGATCGGAACCGGGGGAATTCGTTTGGAGGACAATATCCTGATAACCGAGACTGGCCCGATTAATCTGACCCAGTCCATTCCTAAGTGATTGAGATGGGTCGCTGAAAATTTAAGGGCTGTTGTGCTCGGAATTGTGCGACTAAATCTTCCTTGTTCTGGTCTGCAAGGGCTAGGTCAGTTGGTGCCCAAAAGTGTCCTAATGCTCGCTGTCGACCCGCTACTAGGCTGAGACCTCGCTTGAGGGCTGCCTTCTTGTTTTGATGATTTCGGATGGCAAATCCTGCTGCTTGGCGTGCCTGAGCCATTTGATTGGCGAAGACAAGCAGGGGTACCAAGTGCATGGCATTTTGACCTAACCCACTTCGAATGGCCTCGATCGGAATGCTACGAACGCACCATATTTGCCCTGCCTTCAGGATCGCCTGCCTGACTCGAATTTCTTCAATCGTTTGAGGAATGGATCTCCGATAGCTATTGGTATCGTGCTGCCTCCAAAACGTCTGAGGAGAAGAAACATAGCTGGCACGGCCCACAAGCGATTGCTCCAAAAGCGCTACCCAATCGCCCGAGTAGCGACATGACGTTTCAAATCGAAGTTGGGCTCTCCGGAAGAGAACACCCGACGCTAGAATTCGATTTTCGGCTAGCAAAGAAGGCAATGGTTCCTCATGATCAACCTTGGACAGGTCTGTTGCTTCGGTATCGGAAAGCTTGTTGCCGATAGCGTCAATCATAGCGCCCGTAACGTACGAAAAAGCTGCTTTGGAATCTGCATTAAGTTGACTCACTTGAAGCCGCAGTTTCTCTGGACCCCATAGATCGTCAGAGTTCATGACGGCTGCAAATTCTCCTTGGGCAAGCGACAGTGCGCGCTGTTCCGTACCGTAGGTGCCTAGGTTCGCTTCATTCAAGTGAATCTGAACTCTCGTATCCTTTTCTGAGAAGGCTCGAGCAATCTCAAGGCTGGAATCGCTGCTTCGATCGTCGACCAGAATGAGTTCCCAGTCGGTGAACGTTTGTTCCGTTACGGATTGAAGACATGCCTCCAGATAGGACGCATGGTTGTAACTTGGGATTAGGATCGAAACGCGAGGTGAAACAGCCACGAATTGACATCGATTCTTACATATTGTTTCGTGCGTTAACGACTCGCTGGCTTGTTACTTGGTACGATAGGCAACACGAAGCTGGAACTTGGGAGAACCTGTTCTAGCTAGTTACTGGAGGAATGCCCATCTTGACTCGAACAACCTGTTTAATTATCGCAGCTGCTGCTTCAGCCTGCGCATTTGGATCTTCGGGACCAAACGACATCGCGCCACTCAAAGTCACGGTCGCAAAGTCCATTCCCGCCGTTCCCTTCATCCCCAAATTCGGAGTTCGTGTTGGCGGTGGAAACTGGAACGAATTCATGGTCAATGGTGGAATTGACCTAACTTTCAACGTCCCCCTGTTGCCTATTCCTGCCATCCGCGTGGACGGGGAAATCTGGGGTAAGCCCGGTAATTTCGGTTCCGACCGCCGTGGGAATGCCATTTCCATTCTCGGTATACAGACCTTTTTGGTTGGTTATGCCGGTGTCGGCCCTTGCTATTACTTTACGGATGACCTAGGCAGTCACCAGAGTGGCATCGGCGCTAAGATCATGGGTGGAGTCAACCTTCCAGAGAACCTCTATGTCGAGGCTTGTGTCATTTTAGGACCTTCCAACCCGCCTATTTTTATCACAGTCGGTCGTAAGTTCTAGGCGAATAGTTCAGGTGATAGTGGTTCGCTATCACCTTTCGTGACCATTAGTCTATTAAGTTAATCAATTATATCGAGTATGTCAGATAAAGAATTGCAGCCTGATATTCACATCGTTGGGGGTGGATTCTCGGGTATCGCCCTAGCGGCTAACCTCATCCGCCTAGATTCCTCAGTTCGAATTACGATTTCGCGAAAGGCGTCTGATGAATTCGGCATTGCTTACGATACTTCGTGCGACTCGCATCTCCTCAATGTCCCGGCCAAGGGAATGTCTGCGTTTTCGGCGGACTTAGAACACTTTTTGCATTGGTCCCGTGAAAGTGGAATGCCATATGAACCAAACGATTTTGCACCTAGGACCGTTTATCGACGCTATCTTCAGGACATTCTCGCAGAGACTGTCAGCTCCAATCGAATAGTGATCATCGATCATGAGACCGTCGATATCAGACATGTTGAAACCGGGTGGGAGAGCGAGATGATTGACGGAACCAAAATCACATCGAATTCGGTTGTACTGGCATTTGGCGGCTTTCCCCCCGTGTCTCTCAACACATTGGAGCAAATCACAGGGAGTTCTGCATTTGTTGGTAACCCGTGGAATCAACCGCAAAACGCACTTAGGCATGGCAACGTTGGACTCATCGGTACCGGGCTCACTGCCGTCGATATCGTTGTCGCTTACGAGCAAAGTGGGTTCGAAGGAAAATACACGCTGATCTCGCGGAGAGGTCTCCTTCCGCACGTGCACAATTTGGCTGTTCAGCCGCTTCCTCAAGAGGCTATCCCTCAGCCCCAATCTTCTGTACGAACCCTCTGTAAGAGCATTCGTCAAGCTTGCATAGAGGCGGAAAGGAAAGGTTCAGACTGGCGTGCCGTGATCGATGGGATGAGACCGAAAATGTCCGCATACTGGATGGCATTGCCGGAACCTGAAAGGAAGCGGTTCATCAAGTTTTTGAGGCCGTTTTGGGAAGTCCACCGCCACCGGATGCCACCCGAAGTCGCTCAATCGATCCAGAAGTTGCGGGCGGTTGGGCGATTGGAAATCGTCAAAGGTCGGATAGAAGAAGCCAAGCAGATCAACCAGAATATCGAACTTTCAATCGCAAGCGGCCCAACGCTGACTTTTGATCGACTCATAAATTGCTCCGGATTGGCCTCAAAAGTGAGCGACTGGCCTTCTACCCTGATTCATAGGCTGCTTTCAAATGGCACCTTTCAAACGGACCTCCTCGACCTAGGAATTGAGTCCGATGGTCAAGGACAGGTGCTAGGAAGTTCAGGCATCGCACAAAAAGGCATGTACGTTTTGGGGCATCCGAGACGGGGGCTACTATGGGAATCCACAGCAGTACCCGAACTAAGAAACCAGGCATATGCCTTAGCACTCGCGTTGTTACCTGTTACTTAGTAATTTGGCTAACCGGACGAAGAATAAGTGAATGTCGGGATTAGGCGACTGTCCGCCCCTGCACTAGACGTGCTCTCCTTGCCCAAGGCATCCTTTACGAAATCGGGCCACCAATCTGTTTGTGGGGTGGTTAATGCACGCTCGTCGATGGTTGGCCGAGGCAAGGAAGCAATTTCCCGAGCTCGCTCCAAAATCGCCTTGACGTCCCCCACATCTGGTTTGAGCCATCGGCGCCCGATTTGGGCGTGAAGTACTTCATCCGCCCAGTCATAGTCCTGGAAATAGGTGGCTAGCTCGTCGTTGGCCGATTGAGCGATGAGCCATTCGAGGCGTTTGCCGGTCTCCTTATCCATTAAGTTTTGCTCGATGAAATAGAGAATAATGTGGCGTTCAATAGGCGTTCGGTCGAGGTTAAGGTGCATTCCCCAACCGACGTGATTCGGAAACTTGCTCCAGTCCCATCCCGTTTTAGCAAACCAAACTTCTCCCATCATGGAGTGGCGAGCCTCGTCCCATAGCTGTCGAGCCAAATCGCGATAGTACTCCCATGGTTTTCCAGGGGTTTGAAGAACAATGCTCGCCATCATTTCAGGGACGTCCATTTCATGGAAGCGCTTGTACATTAAGGCAAGGACTCTTTCGTCCCAGTCGGCACTTGCATCCAAGTAGACGTCGTTAGCTCGGTAGTGAAAATTGTAGATTTCACCCGACCTCCAGTCTCGCTTCGGGTCGACGTCAGGAACAAATGTCCCAGACGCCCTTGGTTCAGGCAAAGCGTCAGTTGATTCGCTGGGCAGCTTGCCATTGACCCCTCCGGCAGCAATGAGATAAGCACTGGTATGTTCCTGCCACGCATCAGCCAGGGCTTGATCCTCGTTGTTCTTAATAAGTGCCTCAAGCGCAGCAAGACCCCACTCGATCATCTGCTTTTCTTCGGAAATGGCTACTTTCAGGATCCGGCAGGTTGGGAAATCAAAGACGATGTTTGTCTCTTCGAGATGCAATTCATAAGCACCCAGCAACGAAGGCCGGATGACTTTAAAGATTACGGTGAGCATTTCGATCGAATTGGCGGATCGAAGTGCCTCTTCGCACAAGGCTTCAAGCTTCATGCACGGACATTTGTCAAGATAAAGGGGCGGTTTCCTTAACTCGGCGACTCTCGTTCGCAATGCCTGACTATGCTCGCTGTCGAGATACAAGTGAAGGCTAAGTGCTCCCTTGATTTCCCATTCTGGCGTGGGATTGATGAAAGCAGCGCTCAATTTGTAGAGTTGGCCCTCGATGTAGTTGTACCGACGCATCAAGTCGACGTTTTCGTCGACTCCATAGCCGGGGCGTGATGCCTGCTCGTACGTTGCAAGGCCGGCAAGTGGAGGAATGCCTAAACTGGGTATGTTGCTCATCGCCATTGATCTCGTTGGACGCTATCTATTCTAGCGTCTTGGGCATGAATCTCCACTTCGAAATGGCTAAGGTGTGGACACAATCGGCCAGCCTTGTTTATCCCAATTGAGTGTTCGGACCTGTAACTTGGGTACTCCGTTGTCGTTTCCGTCGTATGCGTGGAAGACAAGAAGATCTTTTCGTCCATCCCTTAGATATGCATTTCCTCCTGGACCATGCCACCGACCTTCAGACTCCAAAACAAGGGTTCCGCCTCCATCGGTCATCTTTATGCCGTTTCGATCGACGTAAGGTCCTTCTGGAAGATTGGACCTTCCCACCCGGATATTGTAAGTACTTCTGACTCCACGGCAACAAAAGTCGAACGAGACGAAGAGATAAAAGAATCGACCGCGCTTGACGATAAACGGGGCCTCGATCGCTCCCGGTTGATCTTTGGTATGGGGTCGAGAAGCAATTCCGTCAGGGACTTGACTTGGCTTCTGAGGTTTCCCCGTCAACGGGTCCAGCTTGAGAACCTTTATTCCACTCCAAAAGCTGCCAAAGGAAAGCCATGGCGTACCTTTTGAATCCAGAACAATATTCGGATCAATAGCGTTGAAATTGTCGGTGGCGTACGACTGGAAGACAACTCCTTCATCGGTCCATTTATAGTTAGGCTTCGCGGAATCCAGAGTTTCATTTGTAGCCAGTCCAATTGCTGAACGGTTTCGGCCAAATGTCGAAACAGCGTAGTAAACGTGCCATCGATGATTGAAATAGCTGATGTCTGGCGCCCAATAGAATTCATTTGACCCAGGAATGGTTTCGCGAGTCCATGCCGGCACCTTTTCAAATAGCCGAATCGGCGGAAGCCAGTTCACTCGATCTTTGGATATCCGTATGGGGATTCCAGGGCCGGTAGAAAAGATGTAATAGTTCTTCCCTTCCTTTGCGATCGCTGGATCGTGTACGTGCTCGACCGCACCATGTAATTCATATTCGGCGACAGACTTTGGCACTTGAGCTTTAAGCGTTTCGCCTTCGCAACCGCAGTTGCTGTTTGACGAAGTTGGCCCTACTGGGCTGACAGCCATAGAAATAACCCCAGTAAGTACAGCAATCGCAAAGATGCGCATGTAGGCTTATTCTACATCGGGAATAACCATCCCCACTAGGCTTTAGCGATTCATTTTAGGCCGGTCATAACGATTCCTTTTACGAAGTAGCGCTGACCTATGAAGAACAAAATAATGATGGGAATGCTGACCAGGACTGTGCTCGCCATAATCAAGTGCCATTTTGTACCATTTAGCGATTGGTATGTGCGCAATCCAAGCTCAAGAGTTTGCTTTTCCGTGTCGTTTAGGTAGAGAAGTGGACCCATGAAGTCCCTCCAAGCTCCCATAAAAGTAAAGATGCCAACCGTTGCGAGGGCAGGACCACTTAAGGGCAAGATGATGCGATGGAAGATGGTCCAGTGGGAAGCTCCATCCAGAAATGCAGCTTCATCAAGTTCTTTTGGCAGTCCAAGATAGAACTGTCGGAGGAGGAAAATATTGAACGCACCGCCTCCAAAGAAAGCCGGCACGGTTAGCGGGAGGAACGAATTTACCCAGTGAATTTTCGCGTAGATGACGTAGCTCGGAATCATCGTGAGCAAGCCTGGAAGCATCATGGTAGCCAACAGGACAAGAAATAGCCGGTCTCTTCCAGCAAAGCTCATCCGGGCAAATCCGTAGGCTACAACCGTACATCCAAACAAGGTCCCGATTGTGGAGATCACCGTAATAATGGCTGTGTTCTTTAAGAACGAAGCAAAGCTGACCATTGGATTGGTCAAGACGGTGTGGTAGTTCTGAAACGTGACTTCGCGTGGCCACGACCACATTGACGTCGTTGCGAGTTCCGACTGGCTCTTTAGCGACATGGCTAGAGTCACGTAGAAGGGCACGATAAAGGAAACTGCGCCTCCAAACAAAATCACCAAGACCAACAGGCGACTTAACTTGCTGTAAAGTGTGGCTCGTTCCATCCTAACCTCCCTCGTAATAAACCCATTTGCTCATTCGAAGCTGGAGCACGGTAAAAGCAAGCACGACGAAGAATAGAACCCAACCAAGAGCTGACGCATATCCCATCCGTAGAGCCTGGAAACCGCTCTTGTACATGTGCAAACCAAAGAACATCGTCGCGTCGTTTGGCCCACCGTCCGTCATCAGCAAAGCCTGAGTAAAGGACTGGAAAGTTCCTATAAAGCCCGTTAGAACGCAGAAGAAAAGTGTGGGAGAGATTAAAGGGACGGTAATGCTTTTGAATCTATGCCAAACGCTGGCGCCATCCAAAGTCGCTGCCTCATAGTAATACTGCGGCACTCCCTGAAGCCCTGCAAGCAGGATGATCATTCCTCCGCCTGCCCCCCAGAGGGACATGATCGTTAAGGCAGGTAAAGCCAGATGATCATTGTTCAGCCAGTTCACTTGCCCGTTGGTTTCTGCTAGCGGATGAAGAAGACCGGCAAGCCCCAGGAAATTGCGATGACCATCGGGTCCATAAATCAGAGCGTTAAGCAATCCTCCATCAGGCTGGAAAATTCTCTTCCAAATCATGCTTGCAGCGACACCACTTGCCACGCTAGGCAAGTAATAGCAGGTGCGCCAAACGGGAATCCCTCTAACTTTGACATTCAAGAGAAGCGCTAATGCCAAGGAAGCGGCGACTCCAAGTGGAACCGCGAACACCGTATAGACCAACGTAACCTTAAGCGACGGCCAAAAACGAGGATCGACAAAGAATGCTTCCCGGAAGTTTTCTAAGCCACGCCACTTGGCGGGTTGAATGATGTCCCAGTCGGCAACACTCATGAGCAATGAGAGAAGCATTGGTCCCGCCGTAAACAGTACCACCCCCAGAATCCAGGGCATAACAAAGAGGTAAGCGGCTCGATTTTCACGGCGCTCCTTAGGTGAGCGCACGATCGTCCGTTCGGGCCAGTACACCCAAACGATTAGCGATGAAAAGAGCGCCAAGGCTACTATGCCGCCAATCCACCAGTTGAATGGTGGTCGCTTGACCTCGTGTCTGAGATAGTCCAGCCTTTGCTGCCCTTGTTTATTGGCCTCAGGGATAACGTCAACCGCTTGAGCCGAGCCATCCCAGATTTTCGAGAAAACACGTGTCGCGAAATCACTCGACTCTGCCCACTCTGTACCGAAGGGACCGAACACAACCATTGGTGCGCTTGTATCCATCATAAGGCGGTTAGCAGGAGTGCGTTCTTCAACTGGACTATTGGGCCCAGGAATCCAGGGCGCAGATCGAGAAAGCTTCTGGATAGCCGGTTGTGCCATACCTGTCGCGGCTAAAGTATATTGTCCTTGAACTCCACCCATCCATTGAGTGAGCAGCCAGGCCTCCCAAGGATGCTTGGTACTACTCATGATCGCATAACCTGATCCCCCTGTCGGAAAGTGCAGTGTGCCATCTTTGTAGGCAGGGGGCATGGCAATGTCCCAGTCAAAATATCCCGGTTTGCCTTTCAGTAGCTCCTTGCGAAGAAATGGCACTTCCCAAATTCCGCTCTGAAACATAGCGATCTTTTGTTCAGCGAAAGCCTGTTTCGCGCTAGACTGCATGACCGTTGATATCGCCGTTGCTGAAGGGACCCAGTGGTACTTGAGGGTCAAATCGGCGGCGAATTGTATCGCTCGCATGACCTTGGGGTCGTCATATTGCATGCGCATCGGATGCATGTAGTCATCTGCCCATCGACCGCCTGTAGAAAGCGAGAACTGCTGCCACAAAAGGTCCTGCCAGGAAGGGGCATAACCCCATCGAACAACTCGTCCATTTATTTCCTTTGAGAGCTGATGTATGACCCAAAGAAAATCGTGCTCTCGTAGTTCAGGACGCTCGTGAAAGTCCCAAGTCCATTTCCCGTCTGGATAAGGGAGTTTCGCTTCATCAAAGAGCCTCTTATTGTAATATATCGCGCTAATCGGGGCGATATCTCTCGGCAGTACATAGAGCAGCCCGTGGAAGGTGTGCGCGTCGATAAGGTTTTTGTAGAACGCACCGATGTCGTACTTTGACTTTGCGATAAAGTCGTTTAGGGGCAGAAGAGCCTTTCGGATGGCGTACTTCTCAATGTTTCCCGGGTCCATGTGGACGACGTCAGGAGCAATACCCGCGGCAACCTCTGAGAGTAGCTTTTCCTGATAGCTGTCGGTTACCGATTCAACTCGGACTTTGATGTTCGGATGCTCTTTTTCAAAGGACCTTGCAGCCGAGTAAATAGGAGGGATGTTGTCATCCCCATCCCAACACCTAATGGTTAGGTGGATGGTTTGCGCGGAAACTTGTGCAGGTATGCAACATGCACACACAGCAGTTGCAGCCATTGCAAAACGGAGAATGGAAAATCGTTTTAGGGCCATAACGCGGAACAACAGTGTTCGCACCTTCCGACAGAATGAGACTATCGAATCGAAGGTGGTTATCCAGTGTAAATGACCTAGTCACGCAAAGAGCGTGCCTAACCTTTGAATTCAACCAGAATTATCAAAATGTCCCTCCGCTGAATCAATTCACCTTGATATTAGGCCAAATCCCGATCCATTTCAGTTCTAGCGAGCGATTTGCGCATTGTGCACACGAGCATCGCGGTTGCCAAACATAGGACGATCGAACGAGCGTCCACAAATACGAAGTGATGTCTGGTCGGATGCATGTGGGCTGCCATTAATAGAGTAATTCCGACAGGTACACCCGTTCCCAGGGCCACAGCCAACCTGGCAGGTCGTCGGCTTGTACTGCCAATCACGATTCCGCAAGTCACTAACCCGACTATCGCGGGTATGGGAGTAATTAAAGTGAAATCGGCAAACCCAACAAGAATCCCACCTCCGAATGATGCCGCAAGAAGGGCGAAAGATTTCTCGCTTGTACCTTCAGCAATTCGAATCGCAGACGCGCCGAATGCGCCTGCACCACCGAAAATGAGCGTAGGAATGATCGTCGCGAATTCACCGAATAACCCCCTCTCGTAAGGAATGACATGCAGGCAAGCCAACAATAGGTCATACATGGGCACTGCGCTTCCCAGCAGAATCGCCCATTTCCACGAATCCTTGGGATTGATCGCGCCAAGTAGGAAACTTGATGTTATGAGAATCAGAAACGGAGCTTGAACTTCAGTTGAACTCTTATTCACAACCAGAACAGCGGCAACAGAAACTATGAAGAACGCGAGGTTTATGCATGCTTTCGCCTTCATATCGACATAATGCTCGCGAACTAGAGTGCCACTCAGATCAAGAAGTGCGCTACAGAAGGCCCGCGCCACTCCCATTGTTCCACCCTCGACACGAGCCTCGCGAAGCATATCGCCGAAGGTGATCTCCATCTCATCACCAAATTTACGAACGAAGTCGCTCGGCAACGCAGATAAAAGGAATCTGTAAATAGCTTTGAGTAGGTTCATGGATTTGATCCCTTCAATACAAGTCGGGCAGCGGGAGTTTTCAGAATTCGGTCGAGACGCTGAACTTCCAGCTCAAATGCCTTTCTGCCCAAATCCGTTAGCTGGTAGTACCTGCGTCTTTCATCTTCACGTACCGGCAACAGTGAGGGGATCGATTCTATGATGTAGCCCATGGCCAGCATGCGTTTGATCGAACCATAAAGGGTGCCCGGTCCCATTTTGAGAGTGTTGCTCGATTGAGCAGCAACCGCTTGCATAATCGCATAGCCGTGCAACTCACCTTCAACAAGGGACATAAGGATATGAAGCACCACGGGTGTTAGGGGCTCGTCGCTCGAAAGGTGGGATGTCTTTGGCATGGTCGGCCTTATTATATCCGTTACGGATGCATCTGTCAAGGATATAACCTGGAATTGCTTCAGTGTGCCTGGACACGGAGCGAGGCAAGCAGTTCGTCTACATACTCGACCACTGCGTCCCTCACATAGCTTCGATATTCGGGGTGAGTGATGACGTAACCTCGCCAAAGGCTACGCCGATAGGCAACTCGTCTGGGTTCAAGTGCAAGCAAGTCTCCTGCCGTCGCTACGAAGTCATCGTTCACTTCCTGACCGTGGATGAGGACCAACTCCTCGCCCAGATCTTGGAAGCTAAGTGGCTTAGTAACGTCGATCAGCACCATGTCGGGGGTGAAGTCAATCTGCGTTTCGTCAAAACTCGTAACGTTGAGAAAAACATCTTGATCTCTAAAACGTTCGTTTTTGAAGTCGATTGCCCGAGCGGCAAGGTGTACGACCAAGTCGGCTTGACGCTTACGATCTCTCAGCGATTCGATAATCAAATCACACTGATCAGGAGTGATCGAATAGCCCATATTCATTGCCCTTTGCATGAGCAGAGGCACGGAAAGGCTGAAGCATACAGAATAGAGGCTTCCAAACTGTATCCTCCAAGCCAGATCCCGAACTATGGGTACGGGTGAGCTTCTGAGGTAGGACAGCATGGTCGCGTCCTCGAATTCGTAGAATGCCGCACAGGAATCCAGTTTTGTATCCGGCCGGCGGGAATCGACTTCGAGCGCCCGTCGGAACATCGCGTCTGCAATCCTCCCTAGAGGTTCGCTATACATTAAGTTGGTGAGGCTGAATCGATTTTCAGCAAGATCGGCTATGGAACTGAGTCCATCACGAAGGACGATCATTCGGTTGTTGCTTATGCGGAGGTTCGAATAGAGTCGAGTCAAGTCGACGGTGGTCTCCAAACCAGCAAATTCTCCATCTCGATGCAGATAGTCCAACTTGTCTGCATCGATGCTTCCACTTATGATCCGAGAGAGCCAGGGATATTTCTTGTGCGTATTCCATCCAAAGAAGAACCGGGCTATCTCTTCACACGGGATTTCCGATAGGGGGTATTCGCTGTCCGATGCACAGGTTTTCAGGAATGAGCGGAATGCGGGAGAGGTAACGACTGTTGCTGAAATCGCTTCCGAGGCACCGATTTTCGAAACAGGAATCTCTAGCTCAAGAGCAAGCTCCTCCTGCAATTCTTTCATGTCAGGGAATTCACGAAAAAGACCTTCCGACGAATGGGAATATGGACC
The DNA here is from genome assembly GCA_038207365.1 of Fimbriimonadales bacterium. Lineage (GTDB taxonomy): Bacteria > Armatimonadota > Fimbriimonadia > Fimbriimonadales > Fimbriimonadaceae > Fimbriimonas. The sequence continues at coordinate 102,171 of JBBQZV010000009.1, forward strand.
ATGGCCCACGTCGTGCAGTAAGGCAGCCAAGCGTAATAAGCAAAGGTCGTAGGCGTCGTCTTGAGCCAGCTCTGGGTGATACCGCTTTAAGTTGCGCCAGATTTCTGTAGCCTGGTGCATAACCCCCAGGCTGTGCGAATAGCGATCATGGGTCGCCCCAGGATGGGCGAAGTAAGCAAATGCAGTTTGGCGTATGCCCTGGAGCCGTCGCATGAGAGGGGTAACCATGAGCGCCGCTTCATGGGGAAGCAACTCAATGAAGCCCCAAAGTGGATCCGACATCCCTCGGCGACGAAAGAGTTGACTGGAGCCTCGCCTAGCTCCGCTAACCAGCGACTTTGCCTCCCTGGGGAGTAATCGTTCGACAGTGTCATTGATCCTGGAACGGGCTCTCATTTTGACTTCCTACCGACCAAGTTACTCTTGAATAGAACTTCCTTGGCTCTGAACGCTGCTTGCGCAGATTCAGAGCCAGATCCGCTCACTACTGCGTCGAAGGAACCAGAGTAATACTCCGAAGATTCATCACGGCGAACCCTGGTTTTGATTGAACTCGAACTCGCAGAATGTGACTACCCGCCTGCATTCGCATGGTATTGGGCAAGGCAACCGTAACATAGTCGTACCACGACTTGGTCGCTACAATTTTGCCCGTTACTGGTGATGGAACCCCGTCGACCTCAAGGACAAACGTGCTGCCTCCAGTATCTGGAGCGCAGGAATAACGAAGCTTGGCCTGAAACGAACCAGCGTTTTTTTCAGGAACCGTAAACTTCCACGTGACTGCATCGTTCTGGTTCGTCCAGAACCCAACATTTTCACCTTCGACTTGAACTTTGTCACCTTCAAGTTTGGCATCGGTCGCATTGAGGAGAAAGTTACCGCTAGGTTGTGGCGTCAGAATGGGCTCAGGCTCAATGACGCTGGGTAATGCCTTTAGCTTGAGCTCGAGCGCTGTAGAGATCGGGTCAATCACAGTTGGTTTCTGAATAAGTAGGTCGCCGTTGGCATCCTTTGTTACCGTGAGTTTTTGCCCACCGACAAGTGCCTGACAGCTTGAAACAGGGGTTTGAAGTCCCTTTAGAACGAGCCCGCTATCTGGCCACTCAAACACATTTAAGAACAGAGACTTACCTTTGACAGTAGCTCTCCCATTGAATTCCAGGTGCTGATAGGGACTAGAACTGGTCGCATAAATACTCTTACCGTTGCTCTTCAGCCATTTCCCGACCTCCTTAAGACGGTCAATTTCTGGAGATGGAATCAGGCCGGTAGGTTCTGGCCCAACGTTGAGGAGGTAGTTTCCTCCCTTAGAGGCAATGTCGATCAGATTCCTCACGAGGGTCGTGGTTGTTTTGAAGTTTTTGTCGAATGACTTGTATCCCCAAGTGTCATTCATGGTCATGCAGGTTTCCCAGTCCTTTCCTGGATAGCCCTTGGGTGGGATGTATTGCTCCGGAGTTTGAGTATCACCTGGCACTCCGTTTCCAAGTCGATTATTGGCAATGAGCCCAGGATCCTTTGAGAACGAAGCGGTCAGGGCTTTGATGTCCTCAGGGGACATGGCGACATCCGTGTCCCACCAGAGGACCGCAGGATGGTACTTTGTCAAGAGTTCGTCCACTTGAGGAGCCGCCACTTTCTTTACATATTCGTGAAGGTCGCCGTCTTGTGCTTTATCCCAATGTCCACCATAAGCACCGCCACCTTCGTGATGCCAATCCTGGGCTTGGGAGTAATACACTCCGAATTTGAGCCCGGCCTTCTTGCATGCCGTAGCCATCTCGGCGATCGGATCTCGTTTGAATGGTGTGCCGTCAAAGATGTTAAAGTTGTCCACTTTGGTGTGGAACATGGCGAAACCTTCGTGATGTTTGGCAGTCATCACGATATATTTCATGCCAGCATCCTTTGCAATCGCGACCCACTCGTCCGCATTGAACTGCTCAGGATCGAATTGCTTTGCTAGGCCCGCGTAATCCGCGACTGGGATCTTCAAATCGTGCATGATCCACTCGCCTATGTTTCCCGTTCGCTTGCCCTTATATGTACCGGCAGGGACTGCGTAGAGGCCCCAGTGGATGAACATGCCAAAGCGAGCTTCCCTCCACCAATGCATTCTTGCGTCGCGATGCTCCTTAGTTTCTGAAGCGTTTGGATCTTGTTTCGTGCTGGCTAGGGCTGGAACGCCCATACAGGTAATCAAGGATGCGAGTGCAAGTAGGGTTAAGGTTTGTCTTCTCATGAGAATTTTGAATGTGCGAGTGGATCGTTCGAAGGCTATTTCTTAAAGGAGTTGTGGAAGAGCTCAGTCCAGCCTTCTGGGGTTTTCATTTCCAAAATATATTTCATTTCATTCTCGGAAACTTTCGTGTAAGTAGCCCGAAGGATGCTCTTGGAAGGCACACCTTCAACCGCCGCAACCGTTTGAAAGACGAGTTTGTTCCCTTCGATACTTCCCTCTAGCTGGGAAGGGACATTGTTGGTGTCGTTGTACCACTGGGCTCGATATTTTCCGGTTTTAGGATCGAAACCGATCATGTGGCGCGAGTCGGTTGGTTTTCGACCTGGAATTGTGGTTGCAAGGACCTCTTCGATATATCGGCCCCCAACTACAGATTTTGCGCTGACAACAATATCACCGACCATAGGCGCACCACCCGTATTGAACTCCTGCTTACCTTGCCAATCACCTGTGATAAATGCGATTTGCTTCATGGCCTCGGCAGGTTTCATGTCATGGTTCTGCACCGGGTTTGAAATGCTATAAGCGGTTAAAAGAGAAGCAATAATAAAATTCATAGAGTGGGACTCCTATACGACTGTCGTTCAACCTACCACACTCTTCATTTGGAGTAAAGACGCCTGACCCAAGGTCCGGACTCGTTGCGAAATCGCGTAGGCTTTGTGGGATATAATTCCCTTAGTCGAGGAGCGTTGCGATTCCATTGTGAGGAACCAGGCTCGACGAACCTGCAGATCATGCAGGAGGAAACGGCGCTCGTGAGCAAAAACTAAGGCTTGCGAGCGCTTATTTGCGTTTGGAGCTCATGGTTTTAGGAACGAACACATGAACACCCTATCCAACCGAATAGAAAATGACTTTCACGTCGCAGACCTCTCCCTCGCCGCCTGGGGACACAAAGAGATCAAAATAGCTGAAACTGAAATGCCAGGATTGATGGCAATTCGAGAAGAGTTCTCAGCGTCAAAGCCTTTAAAGGGAGCACGCATTGCGGGTTCTCTTCACATGACCATCCAGACCGCCGTCCTTATCGAAACCCTCAAGGATCTAGGAGCTGATGTGCGATGGGCAAGCTGTAACATCTTTAGCACTCAGGATCACGCTGCGGCTGCCATTGCTGAAGGTGGCACACCTGTTTTTGCTTTCAAGGGCGAAAACCTCGACGAATATTGGGAATTCACCCACCGAATTTTTGAATGGAGCGATGGCGGTACGCCAAACCTCATTCTTGACGATGGCGGAGACGCAACGTTACTCGTTCTTCTGGGATCTCAGGCAGAGACAGATCCCAACGTAATTGCCAATCCAACCAATGAAGAAGAGAGAGCCCTATACGGATCGATCCGATCTAGATTGGAGACCAAGCCGGGATTTTATTCATCCATCCAGAAAAACATCCTGGGTGTGAGTGAGGAAACAACCACTGGTGTGCATCGGCTCTACCAACTGCAAAAGGACGGCAGGCTACCGTTCCCAGCGTTCAATGTGAACGATAGTGTTACGAAGTCTAAGTTCGACAATTTGTATGGATGTCGAGAAAGTTTGGTAGACGCCATCAAGCGTGCAACGGATGTGATGATCGCCGGCAAAGTGGCAATCGTTTGTGGTTATGGCGACGTCGGCAAGGGAAGTGCACAAGCCCTTAGAGCCCTGAGTGCCCAAGTTTGGGTCACAGAAGTCGATCCGATCTGCGCCTTACAAGCAGCAATGGAAGGATATCGAGTTGTGACACTTGATGAAGCGGCGAGCCAAGGCGACATCTTCGTGACGTGCACCGGCAACGTTCATGTCATTACCCACGCGGCTATGCTCCAAATGAAGGACCAGGCAATCGTTTGCAATATTGGACACTTCGACAGCGAAATCGATGTTGCGAGCCTGGCAGGATACGAATGGGATGAGATCAAACCTCAAGTCGACCATGTCATCTTCCCAGATGGCAAACGCATTATCTTGCTTGCGAAAGGTCGATTGGTCAACTTGGGATGTGGAACGGGGCACCCGTCTTACGTTATGTCCTCAAGCTTCGCTAACCAGGTGATGGCCCAAATTGAGTTGTGGACGAAGAAGGATGAATACGCCCCCGGCGTTTATGTCCTTCCCAAGATCCTTGACGAGAAGGTTGCGCGATTGCAGCTAAAGAAGCTGAATGCGCGGCTAAGCAAGCTTCGCCCTGAACAGGCAGAATATATTGGAGTACCCGTTGAAGGGCCTTATAAAGCCGAAATGTACAGGTACTAATAAAGACTTCAGAGTTGCCATCTTCGGATGGCAACTCTGATTAATCAATTCAAAAGGCTGAGATTTTCGGCTCCAGTCCCATTGGGTTAGGATCGACTCCGGCCAAGGAGATACTAGCCCCAATGAACGGACGAATCGCCCGCGAGGGACTGGATAAAGTTCAGCTGTGCATCGTGGTACATCGTATGCATTGCGGCGAAAGTCACCATCGTGTGGCTTGGTTTCTCGCCGCCATGAAAGGTGACTAATACAGTAGCGTCTTCTTCCGACATTCCCTTGGCCGCTTCCAGAAGCTCTTCGCATGAGGCCTTAAAGTACTGAGAGATAGCGTCTTTTGTTTGTAACTCCTCAGGAGCTACCCACCAGTCGTCCCCTTCTGGAGCTGCAGGTGGTTCTGTTTTCGCTAGCCGTGCTGCAAGTCTGCGATTGATGAGGGCAACCTCGTAGGTGAAATCTACCGGTTTCCTTGCCGTGCCTCCTGCGGATGTTAGGATCTGGTCGTCAGACATTGCATCCAAGTCTTGAGAGTAATTTTTGGCGGCACTTTCCATGCCATGTATAGCTGCTTGCATTGGACCCATGGCTTCAGAAGATACACGGTCTTCCGGAGTAATGCAAGGTTGAGTCGGCGTCCTTCGTTCAAAGGCGAAGGACGCCGCGACGACTTAAGGAGCGAAAGTCTCCGCTCCTGCGGGATAGCTTGGGTTTTGTGCAGGACCAACAGCACCCGGGCTGGAAGCGCCTGCCCACTTATCAGGCGGAACTCCAACGTTTGCAGTCACCGCGTTGGCATTTGCACCAACGCCGTGCTTGAGGTACGCGACTATCGCCCATAAGTCGGCATCTGATTTATGGCGGAAGCTGGCCCATGGCATGACAGGAGCAAGGTATTCCTGTGGCCCACCTGCCGGTGACATCGGATCAAAGCCAAATTTGAGGGCATTGTAAATCGACTGGTCGCTAAAGCTTCCGAGTCCATTCGTCATATCTGGCGTAATGTTTGCGGCGTACACGGTTGTAGCTGGACCAAGCTGGAAAATGCCTATTTGATCGCCTGTGTGATACCCCGAAAGCCAATTTGCGGAAGCTGGGTTATTGCTTCCCTGGCCATGACAATCGCCGCAGCCACTGCTCGCGACAAGTACGCGACCCATCGCGACTTGCTCCATAGTTGCCTTGCCGCTCGGTAATCCAACTGAGGCACTTACTTTGCTGTCGCTTCCTCCGCATCCTGCAATCATGGCGATGCTAGTGGCTAGGATGCTGAAGCCAGATACGATAACGACCCTTCTGAAAGTACCTTGACGACGATAGAGTTCTGTTCGGATACCCTTAGTAAAACGAGAATGGGACAATTCTCTCCTCCCTGATTCTTAAGATTCCGGTTTAGGGTACTAAAATCTTCCCAGTTTTACAATGGCACGCGAATGGAGTTTTTCTGAACAACCAATTGTGATTCTTACTTGCCGCCCGTTGTTGAGATTCCTTGAATGAAGGTCTTTTGGGCAAAGAAAAAGAGAATGATGATCGGTATGGTGAATATGGTTGCTGCTGCCATTAGCTGAGCAAAGAAGCCGCCGTAATGTGAAACAAACTGCTGAAGTCCGTAAGCCAACGTGTACTTGGCCGGATCATTTAAATACAGCAATGGTCCTAGGAAATCGTTCCAGCTTCCAATGAATTGGAAAAGGGCACACGTTGCTAGCGCAGGTTTGGAAAGTGGGATTACGAGACGTATGAATATCGTCCATTCCGTCGCGCCATCGACACGCGCTGCTTCTGACATCTCTGTTGGAAGTGTGCGAAAGAACTGAGTAAGAAGAAAGACATAGTACGCCGACGCGGTAAAGGCCGGAACGATGAGTGGCAGATAAGATCCGTACCAACCCAGCGACCGGAAGAGGCTGAAAATCGGAATCATCGTTACCTGTCCAGGTAGCGCCATCGTCGCGATCATAACCGCGAACAAGGTGTTTCGGCCAGGAAACTCGATCTTTGCGAATCCGTATGCCACGACCGCGCTACTAACAACAGCACCTATCACAGTGCAAATCCCAAGGAGCAATGTGTTCCTCAGATAGAGGAGGAAGGGCATGTTTTGGAGCGCTGCAGGATAGTTTGACGTTTCCAGCGGCGATGGAATAAGTGCCTTTAGGTTTAGGTCACCTGAGCCGAAAATCTGTGCATTCGTCTTGAGAGACGTCGATACCATCCACAACAACGGAAGGAGAGCGGGTATGGACAATACGACCAACGCCCCATAAATGGCTAGCTTTGTAGGCAAAGGCAGCTTGGAACCTTGGTCAGTCGTCATAGCCAAGTGCCCTCCTCTTTGCTGATTCCTCTTTGAATTTATGCTCCAATTCTTCAAGCGCCTGCTTAGGAGACAATGCTCCTCTCGTGGCTTGATCTTCAGCCCGGTTGATGAGGTCGGTTAGGAATTGAAGGTTCGCGATAGGGGGTGGTGCCTTGCAATTTGGGCTAGCAAGGATATCCAGGAAAGCCTGAAATTGAGAATCGCCTTTGAGCCATTTCTGGAACGTCGGTGACTTAGCGACTGCGGGTGAGTAGGGCAACCACCCGCCCATGTTATAAAACGTTGCTGCGCGATCAGGATTGTCGAGCCCGCACCAGTACTTGAGAAACTCCCAAGCGCCGGACTTTTGCTTGGCGGATATGGGAACGATCATGTAGTTTCCGCCGACCAAGGCACCAAGTGGTGTGCCACCGACCTTGGGAGGAGGTATGGGATAGACACGATATTCGAGTTCGGGTTTGAATTTTCGTAGCTCTTCTACCCGCCATTGGCCATCGTACGTGATGCTCAAATCGCCGTGCATAAATGCCCATGAGGCGGCACCCTCAATGTCGTTGAGCCCGGCTTGGAATCGGAGGACATTTTCAAATCCCAACTTCTTTCGATAATTTACGATCGCTTCCAGTGCACGAAGGTTCTGCGGAGTGTTCAATTCCAGTTTGCCACCCGGCAACACATTGAATCCGCCCCCGAAGTAGTGGGAGACGTAGTTGATGTCGCTCAAGAGGAAACCGAGTCGCTTGAGGTTGCCCTTTGAATCGTACTGATTGAGTTTCAGACCCCAATCCTGAAGCTCTTCGAGGGTTTTCGGAAACTTATCTGGATCGAGACCCGCTTCGCGAAGCTGCTTGACATTAACGTAGAGTGCCATGAGGTCAGCGCCAATAGTTACGCCATAGCAACTCCCTCGATACATCCCGATGTCTCTAATGGCTGGATAGCTGTCTTTGAAAAACCTGACCTTTTCGTCCGGTGTCATCAACGTTTCTAGCGGTGTTAAAAAGCCATTGGCAGCCATGTTTGGAACTGCGCCACTGCCCATGGACATGAGGTCGGGAGGATCTCCGCCGATAACTCCTAGGATGAATTTCGCATCTGCACCGCTCCCTGGAACGGAGACCGCGACTACTTCATATTTGTCCTGGCTCTGGTTGAATGAATCGACGATCTTCTGAACTTGCTTTTCCCAGTCTCCCTGCCAGCGATGCCAGAAGCGAACAATTTTGCGCTCAGGATATTTGCGCGGCGTGGAATGTCCAGAAGCAAAAACGACGATCGTAATTGCTATGATGACGCCCAAAACAACCCAAGACCTTAACTTTTTAGAAGCAAGCATGAGTTTAGCCTCCATAGTGCACCCACTTCTTCTGAGTTCTAAACACAAGGCCCGTTAGTACGATGATAACTAGGAATAGCATCCACGCCATGGCACTCGCATAGCCCATATCCAGATACTTCCATGCTCGGTTGTAGAGATAAAGACTGTAGAAGTACGTGCTGTCTTGGGGGCCACCATTCGGAGTGATGACGTAGGCTTGCGTGAAGTATTGGAACGCCCCGATAATTCCCATGATCAAATTGAAGAAAATAACCGGGGTCATCATCGGCAACGTGATGTGTCGCATCTTCCTCAAGGCATTGGCCCCGTCAATGGTGGCTGCCTCGTAAAGGTGAACGGGTATGTCTTTAAGCCCGGCCAAATAGATGATCATGCTGCCACCTACTCCCCAAAGCGCCATCAAAACCAAGCTATAAAAGGCCCAAGGTGCCGTGTTCAGCCAAGACGGTCCACGTATGCCGACAATCGCAAGTGCGCGGTTGATGAGCCCAATGTTCGGATTCAAAATCCAGATGAACAAGACCGATGTGGCTACCGTGGGAACGATCGACGGTAGGTAGAAGATTGTTCGAAAGACCGTAATCCCCTTAACGTTAATGTTAAGGAGAAGTGCAAGTGAGATGCCCGCAATGATCCCAAGGGGAACTGAAATGATTGCAAACTTCACCGTTACCCAAGCAGACTTCCAGAACAACTCGTCTTGGGTCAACAACATACGGTAGTTCGCCAAGCCGACGAATTTCGCTGGTGAAACGATGTTGTATCGCGTAAACGACAGGTAGATGCTCTGGAAGAACGGCCAAACCGTAAATGCCATGAACCCGATCAGCCATGGGCTGACGAATAGATATCCCGTCAGATATTGCTTGGCCTTGTGATTCGACTTCGTCGACATGAGTGAAGCTATCTTAGCGAAACTGGTCGGAAGTTTGCAGGGATATAAACCTGATCCTCAATCCGATTGCATACCTAATTTAGAAAGGATTTAGAGATATGCCCGTCAACGACGAAACTACCGAACTTGCAGGAACCCAATTGTAGTCTTTCAGGTAGTAATGGTTCCAAAGAATAATTCTAGAGGACCACTATTCTCATAGAGGAGCACTAATTTATGGATTCATCCAAATTGCGTTCTCAGAAACAAGCTCACCAGGGCTTTACGCTGATCGAACTGTTAGTCGTCATTGCAATTATCGCCATCTTGGCAGCAATCCTATTCCCTGTTTTTTGCCCAAGCTAAAGCTGCAGCAAAGTCAACAGTCGCCTTGTCTAACCTGAAGCAGATTGGTACAGCTGTGCAGATGTATAGCGCTGACTTCGACGATGGTACGGTTTTGACCGACCAAAACGAATTCATTGCGTATGACTACGTTAACAGCCCAACTTGGGTAACCAGCCTTGCTCCTTACAGCAAGAGCCATGACATTAACTGGGATCCGACTCGAACGATTCCCCAAGGAAATGTCATTAGCGGATATGGTCAGCAATTCCTACCTACGCTATCCATCAATGATGGCGGCTACTCAGGTTATTGGGATGGCTCCTGTACGAATCTTGGCAACTACAAATATGGTCGAAGCATGGGCTCAATCGATCAACTTAGCCAGCGAGCGGTATTCATGCCCGACATCTGGGCAGGAACCAATGTGGGTTGGTACTACTTCCGGCACTACCAGGCTCCTTGGGTTGACATGAGCCAGGACTACACAGGTTGGTCTTGGTACCAGGAAGTCTGGCAGACGCGTCTCGCACACGCAGGAAAGAGGATTCCAGTCGTTTATGGTGACTCACATGCCAACAAAGTTGGTCCTGAAAAGTTCATCAGCTGGGTTGAGGCACCTGACACCCAAACATTCTGTGATCACATCTACAGCAAGAAGCTTGATGCGTTCTGGGGTGGATACGGACCAGCGAGCAACTAATGCGAAAGTGGATACTTGCTTCGGTACTCTTCAGCTTGTCTATCGCCGCAGTAATCGGGTGCCAACCCAAGATTACAGGCGAAACGGACAAGCCACCTCCTGCTGGCGGACCACCGCCAAGCACAGCTCATCCTCCTGGCGTGTCTGATTCAGATACAAAGCGAAGATGAAATCAACCGCTCCCGAGATTCTTTTCGGGAGCGGTTTTAGCACGCGTGGCAAGTTATTTGGACACCATGTTCATTTGGGAGGGATCTTCATTTCTCGCGGGGCAGCAGTACGCTAGAATGGGGCATCAGCCGACAGGAGGTGTATGAATCGATACCGCCAATACCCAGATGCTACTCCTCATGCTCGTCCTTTCCACGTTAGTCTTGTGGAAAATTGCTCAGGCCAAACTTCACCCTGAAAAAGTCTACATTCGCAAGATTCAGGGACTTGCTGCCATTGATGAAGCCATTGGCCGAGCAGCAGAACTGGGAAAACCCGTGCTCTTCAATGCCGGTATTGAGGACTTCACAAATATCCAAAGCTTGGCTGCGTTAGGTGTCTTGGGGCATGTGGCCAAAAAGTGTGCCGTGTTTGGAACGGAGATGATCCTCACGACAAACAAGCCAATCATGGTCCCGATCTGCGAAGACGTGATGCGCACCGCCTTTGAGTCGGTGGGTCACCCTGAAATGATGAATCGATGCAGCGTGCAATTCATCTCCACTGCCAATGACCTTACGGCGCTGGGTACCGCGGCAATCATGAAGGATCGGAACGTCGCGAGTGCATTCCTGTTTGGTTCCTATGACTACACGTCCCTCCTTTATAGTGAAGGTGGTCAGTTAGCGGGATGCATGCAGATTGCTGGTACGGGCGATTATTACCAAATTCCGTTCTTCATCGCGTCTTGTGACTACGTTGTGATGGTAGAAGAGCTTTTTGCGTGCTCTTCCTACTTGAGCCGAGAGCCGGTAATGCTGGGCAGTGTCGCGGGTCAAGACTATGGGAAGCTGGTTCTACTCAGCCTCATCGCCATGGGCGTGATTACATCCACACTTTTTGGCCAGGGGAATCCGATCAATGGATTTGAACGACTTTTTACTTTCTAGGCTATGAAGAGTCGTCGCGCTATCACGGTTGGTTTGACGTTCGTCGCAGGGCTTTACTTTATTCTTGACTTCATCGTTCCTCCAACTTTGCCCGGGGTTTCAGTTCGAGGAGTTGTCTCAACAACAACCCCCGCGACATTTTCGGTCAAGAGCGGTGCGTTTCCACCTATTCCCTATGAGATGGCTGGACAGGGAGCCCTCAGACCACAAATCCTTCTTGCACAAAGAGACATCTTGGGTGCCCCCAAACTCACTACCGCGACGCTGCGACAGGTTGGAGTCGGTTCAATTGTAACGGTCCGATTGGGCCCGATTACGATTCGGACGGTTTCCAACGGCGGTGTTACTACCACCGAGGGAAAGCGTCTGACTTTGTTCCAGGGCCAAAAGTGGGTGGACGGCACTTCAAACCTACCGGTTGCAGAACCAATAGTTGGTCACAGCCTTTCCATCGAACAGACGGGCGGCAAAGTAGCCACTTTAGACCCCGGGGAAGTGAAGTTTGCGGGTCCTGAATTGCGCACCGTTCATCTGAAAAGTAACTCCATTGTGATTAAGTTGGCTCGGCATGGAAATGGTACCGAGATGCAGTTGGACGATCTGAAGACTGGAGATACAGTCCAAATCGGTCCGAACACTTACTTCGCTGATAACCGCGATACAGCGGCCCAGTTTAATCTCGTAATAACCACGATGGCGTTTGGTATAGGACTTTTGAGCCTCGGAATGTACCATTCAAAAATTCTGATTAAACGGCCATCGGGCTGGTATTTGTCGGTGTTTTTCTTCGTGTCCGTTGGACTGGGTTTTCTCGCAGGCCTTGGGAAGTACCAGGATCCAGGCACGACTTCTCGCGCCTTTAGCGACTTCATTGTCCTTAGGGTCATTGCGTCTGTGACTTCAGCGATCTTTAGCTTGTTGGCGTTTTACATGGCGTCCGCGGCTTATCGAGCCTTTCGAGTTCGTACCTGGGAAGCTGCGCTAATGATGGGTTCTGCCGTCATTGTCATGCTTGGACAGACCCCGTTTGGCTCATATCTCACCAGTTGGATGGGTGAGCGCTACAGCGATTTCTGGCTTCCAAATATCGCAGGATGGATACTAAGGGTCCCGAATACCGCCGTGTTTCGAGGACTTATTTTTGGCTTGATGATGGGCGCGATAGCGACCGCACTTCGCTACTGGCTTAGCATGGAACGAGCCGTTTCTGGAGGTGACTGATCGTGCTTGAGCTATTGGCCCGAATGGACCAGGTCTCTAGACGGACCATCTATCTCCTGTTGTTTCTGGCTGCAGGCCTTCCATTCATTGTGCCTACTCGACTTCCCCTGCATATTTGGAAGGAAACTCGAAACGCTTACGATGTGACATCTAGGACTGAGAAGGGGAAAGTTGTTGCTATATGCAGCAACTGGGTCTCTGGTTCACAGGGTGAGAACTGGCCCCAATACGAGGCAGTCGTAGCTCAATGCATGATTAGCCACATCCCGTTTATTGTGTTTGCTGTCGACGCCGATCCGATGGCACCACAAATGGCGGAAGTCATCAATGAACGCCAAGCTAAACGGTACGGCAGGCTTTACGGAACCGACTGGGTGAACCTTGGCCTTACTCGTGGCGCGCCACTGACGATGGGAGCGATTGGTCGAAATGTGAAGGCTGTCTTTCAAACCGACTTCCGAAACGTCTCCACGCAAGACTCACAGAAACTACCACTGATGCAGCAGGTCCACGATGTTCGCGACTTCAGTTGTTTTTGGTCGATTGAATATGCTCCACTTCTCGACTGGGTGGTGTTTTTGGATCCTAGCTCCCGGGTTCCGATCATCTTTGCGTGCGCCGGAATGGTGTCATCGGGCTACTACCCATATATGTCCAGCGGCCAGCTAAAGGGAATGATTGTTGGCACACGTGGGGCGGCTGAATACGAAAATATTTTGCGAGAAAAGTTTGGTAAGCGATTTGATGATTCCGAAATGCGGGGGCAAAAGCTCATGGTGCCATTGGCGTTCGGCCACTTGGTCATTATCTTCCTCGTCATTGCCGGCAATGTCGGCATGCATGCCAAACGGAAACTAAATGCTCGCGCTAACCAAAGTGTGAGGCCGCCATCGTAAACGGCAATTACTGGCTCTCAAACTGGCAAATCTGGGTCAGCGCCTTTTGCGTCCTTGCGGTTTACAGCTACCTGTTCAAAGACAACCCTCTTTACAGGGTGATGATGCAGATATTCATAGGTGTAAACCTTGGATATCAAGCGATTGTGCAGTGGCGCGACGTTTTATATCCTCAGTGGTGGCTTCCGATGCGGGACGGATTCCACGCATTGATCTTCGGAGGCGAAGGCTCGCCTTGGGGAGTGATGTGGGCTGTCGTAGGAATTATTGGTTTGCTTTTCTACTTGCAGCTCAGCCGCAAATACTCGTCTCTTAGCAAAATAGCTATTGGGATCACGATCGGCATTGGCGCTGGAGTGGCGTTCAAGAGCCAGTTTGGCCAAAATATTCCTCAGATTCTGGATACATTCAAGCCGTTAGCGCCCTCTGCGGTTAAAGCCCAACCAAGGGTGAGCTTAAGGCTTCCAGGGTCAGAGAGGGCACCAACGATTGATGGTTCTTTGGCCATTTTCAATTCCGGCAATCGCTTGAAGGCCGTCGAAGTGCTTGGAGGAGTCCAACTTTGGGATGTAGACACCCGTGGCGCCACCGGAACACCCGCTATTTCGGGAAACGACGTCCTTCTCTCGAAGTCAAGCCAAAAGCTTAGGTTTAGTCGCACGACGGGCGAGTTCCTTGGTCCTACCGCTCCGCAGCCAAGTACCTTGTCTTCGGTCGTAGAGAGTGACAGCCGTATTGTATTGAAGGAAGGAGACAAGCGAATTTGGACTTCGGATCAAGGTGTACACCTTTTGGGGGAGTCGCTCGGAAGAATTTTCGGTCAAGCCAATGGTCGTGTCCTTATGTTCGACCCTACCGATGGAAGACAACTGATCTCCATTCCAGAGTCCGTAACAGTTCCCCCATCGATGGCTGCGTATCGACAACCTCAATTCTCGAATGGAGTGGTGCTACTTGCTTCAAAGAACTTGGTCAAGGCTTTTGCCGTTCGAGATGGAATTGCCGAAGGCGTGCATTCAGGTGATCTTCTCTGGAGTTCTGCGTTCGATGAACCGATTACAAGTGTGCAGTCGTTCGACGGAGTCGCGTTAGTTTCGGGTGCTGAGCATTCTGAGCTGTGGGAAATACCCATTCCTCGAGCAAAGCTGCTGGCGAGAGACTACTTCGATAATTGGGTTTCCGTCATTACTGTCGTTTGCGTGATGACCTACTTCTTCTTTAGTTTTCGGCAGAAGAACCGTGTAGTTACAGGAATGGCATCAACGGGCAGATGGATCTTAATGGTTGGATTCGGGGCTTTCTTCGGCAACACGGTTATGACCCGGATGAGTTTCCTCTTGGATCGGTTGATGTTTCTAATCGACGACTGGCTTCGGCCGATTTGGCATCTCATCTTCCGATGACCTTTGTGTAAACTCGCAGCCTATGGCCAAAGGTCTGGAAATTGAACCGAATGCAGAATTTCAGGGCCTGATCGACTTCGCGCGGACGATAACTGCTGGTGGTCTCGGACGAGAAAGGACTCCCGAGCGGAGCCAGAAGCTTTTTCGAAAGGCAGCCTTGATGACCGATAAATCGATTCGGGACTTCCTGACGCTGCTCGACCGAATGTCTCCTAAAGAAAGAGAGGAGAAGCGTCCGAAGTGTGTGTCAGGTTGTGCTCATTGTTGCTATCAGTGGGTTCGAGTAACCGCTCTGGAAGTGATTGCGGTGAGTGCTTCGATTCGTGACACTTGGTCACCAGAAGAAATTGAGGCCTTAGTTGGGCACCTCGAAGCCTATCGTGAGGAATTCAGATCCATGGCTCCCGGCAGTCTGTTCTCCATGCGGTGTCCGTTGCTCAATGAAGAGAACAACTGTCGAGTGTACGAATCTCGCCCCTTTATCTGTCGCGGGGCAAACTCGATGGACGCGAGCTTCTGCGAGCAAGCAAGGCTGAACCCGAATGAAGGGGCACAGGTGCCAACAATCATGCCCGTACTCTATTCTGCGGGCGCCATTCGACAAGGAATATTCCTCGGCCTTCAGGATGCCGGTTATCGAGACGGTGAACTGGTTTTGGCACTTGCGCTTCAGACGGCTTTGAGACAGCAGGACGCTGCCGAGCGATTCTTTGCCGGTGAGAATGTGTTCAAAGACGACGTCATTCCGCCGGATTAATCGAGCTACGTTCCTGATTCGTTCGAGGCTTTAGAAGAGGTCTCTGGAAGATCCAACGGGTTCACGAACGACTAGACGAGACGATGACTGCGGCATTCCATTCGGTGTATGAAGTCCGAAAGGACATGCATGTCCATAGCTGATTGGCCGGCTATGTAGTCGCTATCAGCCGTGTGGCATAGGCATGTCGTACTCGTGGCTGGGCACTACCGGCAGAAGAAAACCAAAGCAAGTACCTGCTTTGCTTCAATTAAGCAGGGCTCCTGCGGTAACAGACGGATCGTTCCACGTACAATGACGATCCAAGATGTTGAGGTTTCATCAGTTTCGACCTCTGATCTCAGCAAGTGCAGTTGCAGTGCTTGCCGCACATGCCAGTGCTCATCAGTCTCACCCGGACTGGACGAAATCCCTCTCACCATTCAAGATTGCTGGGAATCTCTACTATGTAGGCAGTCGTGATTTGGCGTCGTACCTCATCGTAACCGGTGCCGGAAACATCCTGATCAACTCCAACCTTGAATCATCTGCCACCCAAATTAAGAACAGCGTCGAAGCGCTGGGATTCAAGTTCTCCGATACGAAATTACTACTCGTTTCCCACGCACACTTTGATCACTGTGCTGGTAGCGCGAAGGTCAAGCGGCTTTCGGGTGCCAAGTATTGGGTGATGAAGCAAGATGTGCCGATTGTCGAGTCGGATGGCCCTAAGGATTTTCAGAAGCCTCCTGATAGCGTGCGGTTTCCATCCACTCCAGTGGACCATGTCCTTCACGACGGTGAAGTGAATCGACTCGGTAACACACAAATCACTGCTGTCCTTACTCCTGGACATACGCCCGGATGCACGACTTTCACGATGAATGTCATGGAAGGAAACCATACTTATCGAGTCGTGATCATAGGAAGTCCAAACGTCAATCCTGGATATCGCTTTGTCGGCAAGCCTTCCTATCCCGGCATTCTCGAGGACTATCAGAAGACGTTCAATGTACTGAAGCGACTTTCGTGCGACATCTTTTTGGTCGCCCATGGTAGTTACTTTGGCCTTCTGGACAAGGTGAAAGTTGTCAGGTCGAAGCACCGCAATCCGTTCGTAGATCCTGCCGGCTACAAGAGCTATGTCAAGGAAGCCGAGAAACGATTTTTGGCAGAACTTGCCAAACAACAAAGGGGAAAGAAGTGATGGAATCTAGTCCGCCTCCAATCTTCTGGATCACCGGGCCTCCTGCGGTTGGCAAATCAACCCTTTGCATTGCGCTCCTGAAAGAGTTCGAGTTTGGGCTCCACCTTTCAGTGGACGATCTCCGAACCTGGGTTACCGTTGGAATTTCAGAGAGTGTCCCATGGACCGACGAGACCGAGCGTCAATTTCGAATTGCGGAAGCTGCTTCCTGTGACGTCGCAAAACGTTATCAGACCAATGGTTTCGCCGTAGCGGTTGACCATTGTCGAAACCTTCCCGTCCTGGAGGAACTCATTGCCGAGCACCTCGCTGACCGACCGGTCATCAAAGTTTGCTTAATGCCAAATTTGGAGTGCAACTTGGAGCGCAACGCCACCCGGACAAACAAGACTTTCGGTCCAGAATTGCTCGTCGATACTATTATCTGGACAAACACGAATTACCGAAATCAAGTCCCTAGCGGCTGGGAAGTGATCGACAACTCGAACATGACGGTGGAAGAAACCATCCGTCATGTTTTGAGGCTCGTAAAGGCAGAACCGATTTAGTGAGTCCGAATACGATCTACGGTAAATGCGGCTGGCGATACCAGTCCTGATGCACTTGGACCAAGACTCAAAGTTTGCTTTGGATCGTCAAGGGCAGACTTTGGAATCCCTGCAAGTGACATTGAAATCGTCACCTTGCCTGCTTTGATCGTTCCGCCCCTATTCGGAACCGGAGTGTTTCCTTTAGCCTGATACCACTTCCAATCGCCACCCTGGTCTGCCAAAGCAAAGGTAAACCATTGGTATCCCTTCGCATCCTTCTTGAGCCTAACATCCTTTGGGAAAGTGATGTCAACGAGAATGCTGCGGTCCTTCGAGGAAAAAGTCTTTGAGGGAATCGGCTCAAGCTTGATCCACGCGAAAGTGCCGCTGAACTTGGGAACGGTAGCCAAAGGTCTGGCTCCAAGCGCGACACCTGTTAAGCATAATCCCAAAGCGAGAAAACTCAATCGGTTCATGCTCCCATCTTAATCGACTTAAGGATTGGAATGCCTGAGAGGGTGTCTCATAGCTGTAAGGCTGTGAATAAACCGACTGGGTGCTTTATTCGCATAGACTGAGAAAACCCATGATCACCACGCTCCTTGCTACTGTTCTGCTAAGTGTGCCATCCCAAGTGGTGCTGCACCAAGCATCAGGTCACTGGAATATGACGGTGGATGGCAAGCCCTACACGATCAAAGGGGCAGGAGGAAACCACTCGTGGTCTCTGCTTGCGGAAGTGGGCGGTAACTCAGTGCGAACTTGGGGCACTGAGAACATTGCCTCAGACCTTGCTACCGCACAAAAAGCTGGGGTCAAAGTTATGGTCGGCATTTGGCTCGGCCACAAGGAGCATGGATTCAAATACGACGACCGAGCTCAAGTCTCCAAGCAGTTTGAGCAAGCAAAGGCTGTGATCGAAAAGTATAAAGACAATCCCGCAGTGCTCATGTGGGGCATAGGCAACGAAATGGAGGGTTACGACCAAGGCGACGACCCGAAAATTTGGATGGCGGTCGAAGAAATCGCCCACATGGCGCACAAAGTCGATCCGAACCACCCTACGGCTACAGTCGTTGCCGAGATTGGAGGAAAGAAGGTTGGGGCGATTCATGCCATGTGCCCTAGCTTGGATATCGTAGGCATCAATAGCTACGCCGGAGCAGCCTCCGTCTACGATCGCTATGTTAAACAGGGCGGCAAAAAGCCCTATGTGATCACCGAGTGTGGACCTCCCGGAGCTTGGGAATCCGAAAATACTCAGTGGAAGCGCCCCATCGAGCAGTCGAGTACCCAAAAAGAGATCTGGTATGAGCGAGCTTACAAGTCGAATGTTGTAGACCATCCCGATCTTTGCTTAGGGTGCTTTTCCTTTCTGTGGAGCAACAAGCAAGAGACGACTGCCACTTGGTTTGGCATGTTTCTGCCAGATGGGATCAAGCTTGGTGCGGTTGACGTGATGCAAAAACTATGGTCCGGCAAACCACCTAAGTTCTTATGCCCTAGGTTGGCAAGACCCATAGTGGACGGAGATCAGGCTGTTGAGCCCGGTCAAGTAGTGAAAGCGCATGTTGTCCTCGTCGATCCTCAAGGGGAACCGATGAAAGTTCGCTGGAGCCTTACTCCCGATAACGGTGTCATAGGGGTAAATGGAGATAAGGAAGACGTGCCCGATACAATCGCTGACGCAATTTTGGCATCTAGTGATAATTCGGTAACCGTGAAAATGCCCAAGGCGCCTGGAATGTATCGCCTCTTTGTTGTTGCCAGAAATCAACACGATGGCGCGGCAGTTGCCAATATTCCCCTTCGAGTACGTGGTACTTCGAGTGTTGCTTTTGGTGCTCATGTAAAGTTGCCATTCACCTTCTACTCGGGTGCTGGTTCGGCGCAGCCTTTCGTACCTTCCGGTTGGATGGGCTCGACCGGGAACATGAAGATTGATTTAGCATCCTCTGAAGAGCCTCATACCGGCTCCAAATGTATTCGATGGGACTACACCGCCAACGAAGGTTGGGGAGCAATCGCATGGCAGAGTCCAGAAGGAGATTGGGGCGACAAACCCGGTGGCTATGACTTGTCGGGTGCGAAAAAACTCTCCGTTTGGGCGCGCGGACGCAAGGGAGGCGAGGTCGTCTCATTCGGCGTTGGAATGATCCCGAGTACCAAGCCTTATTCAGACACCGTAATCGTAGATGGCGGTAAGCACCCCTTAACAGACCACTGGCAAAAGTTCGAAATCAATCTTTCTGGCCAGAACCTCCAGCGCATCAAGACTGGCTTCGTAATGACAATAGCCAGTTCGGGGAGTCCCGTCACCATTTACCTGTCCGACATCGTTTTCGAGTAGGTGGAGATTTCGGAGAGCATTTTATTCTAATAGAACACTTTTGGTTCGCCGTCTCCATGTCCGTGTGTCTCAGCAATTTGTTGGCGAGGTTCAAGGCAATCACGGAGATTCGAACGCTCTTTGGTTCAGATGGGCAGTAGGGATGGTTTGACTTAAAGCCCATGCTATTTTCGTCAATCTGATCCGCAGTGAAAATCCGCGAGAAATTCCTGAGGATCGACTACACGGACATTTGGGTGCTTTGCAATAAAGCGCTGTCCTTCTGCGGTCCTCGAATCTGCAAGCCCCTTAACATGTCGATCCCAACTCACTAGAAAGGCGGCGTCGGCAGCGATGGCTAAGTTAATGTAGGGCTCGTCTTTCGGATCTGTCGGATACTCAAAGCTGCGAGCAACAGGATCCAGGAAATCAGCGTGTCCTCTGATCCAGTCAATTAGTTCGTTGACTCGTTCATCCGTTAGCATTGAGAACTTTGCCACTACGATGGGTCGACGGAGCACCTCATTGATTTCCTCCAGACAATCCTCACTCATACAAAGTTGCACCTTGCCTTCCGCGGCCAGCTTGAGACAGGCATAGGCATGATTACCTCCCTTTCCTACGGTCTGAAGGAAAAGCATGCAGTCAAAGACTACACGAGGCAGGATTGCTTTTGTGTCGGAGGGTTCGGGATTTTCATGGCTCCCAATCAGTGCCTATTTCTTTAGAGATGCTCTCGAATTTCTTAATGATGCAACTTCATTGCGTGCCTTCTCGAAGATTGCAACTAATTCGTCGTCGCTGTAGCCTTCCTTCTCCGCGTGAGAATGGAGTGGTTCAAGGATCCTGCTAAGCGCAGTTCGATCCTCGGCCGCCGCGCGAGCCATATCCTCACGCACCAAGTTGCGAAGATATTCAGCTTGTCCCTTGAAATGTTGAGATCGTGCACGTGAGGCTACAAATTGAGCGGTGCCTTCATCAACCCCTGTGATCTTAATAGTTGCCATCGCTTCCTCTACTATACGGCTTAAATTTTGATTCTATGACAAATTGTGGGCCCATTAAGGGCCCGTTGTGGGCCTTAATTCCAATCTTTTCGAGACCTCGGGGCGTCTTTATTGCCAACATACAATCAGGAGTGTTGACTCAGGACTAGCGCAACCGCCAAGCACAGCATCATTTCTCCATGATCACGTAGAACGTGCCTTCCGCTGCATTCTCGACGGCGGCTTTAACGCGGAAGCCCTTTGCCGCTTCGTTGTTTAGCATGTCTGTTAGAACACTTGGCCGGTTATCCCACACCATCCGATAGGTGACTGCGGGCCTTTTGCCCTGACCGAAGGCTTTGCCCGAAGTGAGGGCCACAAAGATGAAGACATTGGCGAGTCCCAGTGCAAGGGAGAAAAAGAACATTTTTCGGCTGGAGGCTTGTGTTTGTGTCATAGATTTTCCTATACAGTGAATACACAAGGTTCCACCTCAATTTCCAACTCTTCTCGAAGATACAATTCGCTTTCATGCAGGTGGCTGGCTCAGCTTGGTAGAGCGTCCCATGACATCGGAAGGTGCCTTCGTGGACAGATTTGACACCAAGATTCTGGGATGTGGCTCAAAACGAGATGATTTCGTTTGTAACAGCCCAACCATTATTCAGATAACGGTTAATGTGCTGTGTGAAGGTCGTGTCCAGTGAAGCCAGGTCTGGTCAGTTTGGACAATAGGCAATTAGCTTAGTGCTATCTACATGCAATGCGAAGCCTTGACCCACTAAGAGGTTGCATTCTGATCCTGTGGATACTCGGGCAGCCCGTGAGCCCTTCTTTGGAACTAAGCTGACCCCACGGTTCATAATTGATCAATGGCCACGTACCGAGACATCCAGGACTATATAAAGCTACACCATGGATATTCAGTGAAGTCCTGCTGGATTGCGGATATTAAGGAACAGGTCGGCTTGTCTCCCAGGAAGGCACCAAATCGGCACGGAATCCAGAGAGTTCATCCCTGCCCGCAAGATAAGAAGGCAGTGATTGTAGATGCCATGAGGGCACTTGGCATGATCGGCTAGGAATGCGCCTCAAGTTTTGCCTGTTAGAGCTAAATTCGGTTACGAGCGGAGCGGTGTTAATGAACAACAGAAGTCACCAGCAACGTGGCGGAGGCTCGTTTTTTTTTGCAATAGTTAGTCAAAAAGGTGTAATAGGAGGTAGCCACTGCGTCCGATAAGTTGCCATTGGGCATGGATGTCCGCATCGATTATCCTGAAATTCTAGAACGAAGTGCTGTGCGCTCAGTCCACGTGAATACAATTTCCTTGTGATCACTGATTTAGTCAAAACGTCGTAGGAATTCCAAGAGGATGCGCGTTCTAGAAGTGGTCTTACCAATGACAAACACATAGATAAGACCGGACATCGGTTAAAGTTGAATCATGTTTTTTGGGAGAGGATTTACAGACCTTGGTGAATTAATTTTACAGTTGGACGAACATGGAAGTCCCTTAGAATTCGAACCCCAAGGTCGATACAAGAACGCATCAACCTCAAAGCTTCACCGTTACGGGGCTGGAACCTTTTGCAAGTTCAAAGTCAATGGACTACCGGTGAGAAGTGGGGTTTATGTCTTTCTTGTGGAAGGCATCGCGAAATATGTCGGCAAGGCTGTTCGGCTAAAGGAGCGTTTCGCGATGGGACATGGGAACATCTCTCCGAAGAACTGTTTCGTTGGAGGGCAGCAAACAAACTGTCGCCTCAATCAGCTTATTCTGAACACGGCTAAGAAAGGGCATTCTATTCGCGTCCTTGTTCACGAGTGCTCGGATCAGGATTCGTTCGAGTCTGATCTTATTGCCGACTTATCTCCGGATTGGAACAGAACGAAGTAACAGCATACGCACCTTTTTTTAACGAAATCAGGTGAGTCAGAGTGTCAATACGAGTTACAACTGCGTCTTGATCCTCTTGAATATGACGTGGTTCCGAGGCTTACCTCGCACACTTCATAGCCAACCTTCATCCACGACCTTGCCTGCACATGGCTCCCCTCGGCTTCATTCGACCACCATGCCCTGTATTTGCTTGCGGAAGCCGGAAGTCCACAATCAAAGATATCATCTCTTCAATAGTTAGCTGTACGGTTTCGAGGTCTGAGTTCACAAGGTGTAGATAAAAGGGGTCGTATTTCGACATTGCCCATTTTCCCACGTTCGGCACTTGATCTGGCTCGAAATTCCTGGGTGGTCCTACTGGGCGATCGCTCAATCCGAACGGCGTAGAGCCCCTGTGTGTCCGGTACGATCTGTTACCTATGTGTCCGGTATGGACCCTTTGAAAACTGGTCGGGATGACAGGATTCGAACCTGCGACCTCTGCGTCCCGAACGCAGCGCTCTACCAAGCTGAGCTACATCCCGATTCCATCGGGACGCTCTACCAAGCTGAGCTAGGTCCCCATATTTTGGCTTCAAGTCGGTCCACAATGCGACCTTCCCGATTCCATCGGGATGCTCTACCAATTCGAGCTAGTCCCCGACAGCCAGAAAAAGAATACCCGCAATCTCGCGCCTGCTAGACTCAGGCATGCTGGCCAGTTTGGTATTGGTTCTTGCCATCGCTCCGGGGCGTGATCCTTGGGTTTGGCCTTTTAGTCGGGAGTCGATTTGGAACATGCCGATTGGGGCAGCGGCGGTCTATGTACCGGCTGGGTTGAGCCCTTCCAAGTACGCAAGCGTTGACTACGAACGGTTCTATAAACTTAAAGCGAATGACCCGGTACGACCCATCTTTGCGCCTTCGGGGTGGCAGACTCGGTGGCCGGGAGACCGAACGAAGCAGGTCGGTAGCATGCCCGTACCTGACGACCTGATGATCCCGGACGCACGGCAAGGATTCACGCCAAATGAGTGCAGCGCCTTTCTCATGCCGAATGGACGAACGGTTCTCCAACTCGAGCCAACTTGTCGGTTAGAGCGGGCCGGACCCATTGTGGGCTACCCAAGAGAGCCGGTTGATCTCTACGGCGATGGCAGACTGGGGAGCCATTGGGGTTCAGGTCTCTCAACGCTCGGAGGTTCAATCCGGCTTGGTGAATTGATCGGAAAAAGCCCCATCCACCATGCGATCAAAATTAACATCTGGGAATTGAACTGCTATTACTCACCCTCAGCCAAGGGTTTTCGGTGGCCCGCCGACCGAAACGACAATGGAGCTGAAAAGGCTTATCGCGGCAAGAACCCAAGCTTGCAAATGGGCTCTTTACTTGCCCTCAAACCAGAACTTACACTAGCCAAACTTGGAATCAAGACGCGGATTGGCGAGCAGCTATTCCGGGCCCTCCAAGATTACGGAGCTTACATCAGCGACGCAAGCGGCTGGGACGACTACGATCTCTGTGTAGAAAAAGGAGTTGTGGAAGAAGTCAAGCAGCAGGAAGGCTTAGACATGAGTGGCTCGTCGGGACCCTACTTTGACGATCTGATGAAGATTATTGCCGCACTGTCGATCATTGACAATAACGGGCCAAAGTCGGTAGGCGGAGGGGGCAAACCGCGACGACCCCTTGCTCCACCCCTTTAGGTTTCCTGGCAGGCGTTTTAACCCCAGCTTCCGAGAAAACAAGGCGCAACCGAAATCCTGGCAAATGAGATTAGTAAGGTGATCTGCGAATGGCTCGTTTGACGAAGTTCGATAAGCAGCGATTAGCATTGCCTCCACCCGGAACGGCTTTACGAATGAGCCTAGAGGATGGTCGTTTCGGAGTTTGCCGCGTAATAAGATTAAGTACGGAGGCTGAGCGTGCGTACCAGGGTGCGGTACTCGCCCTGGTAGCTCTTTCGCCTTGGATCGGGGATGAAGTTCCACCAATATCGGACATGCGTCTTCGTGAGGTCCAGATTCTTACCCACCACTCATTTAAGAACGAAGCATGTGTACTTTGGGTTGGCGGTGCCATTCCTGAAGGATTCTTGGAGATTGGGCTTATTGAGCCGACTTTTGACGAATTGGCTTTGACGAGCGCTTCCAGCAGCACGTGGGGGTGGTTTCCATTGCAATTGGTGGCTCAGTGGCGGTGGGATCACGAAAGAGAAGCCGTGGTTCATCAGGACGACGCCGAGCAAGAGCAAAAGCGAGCGGCGAATCGAAATGCAGCCGAGGAATATGGACGCTACCTGGACAGCTTAACCCTAGAGGGATTGCAGCAAAAAGTGTGCTTTGAGAATTGGAAGGGCTTTGTTCCTACGCAAGGTTTACGATCCTGCCAGAACGAGTATCGGGGCGCCATCCAAGCCATTCTGCATCTGGGTCCAAATCCTGGAGTGAAGGCTGTAGTCCGGATTATTCGAGCCTCAGTCCAACGGATAAACGAGATCGACGATCAAAACCACAACTTTATCGAGACGATCGCACGGGAAGAACTTGCAGAAGCCTATGACGAATTGGCTTACGTCGCGGGCCTTCGAACCGAGTCGGGTTTGGCCCTAAGGTGGGCAGATTGGTAGTTCAGTACAGCCACTTCTCTGTAAATCACACCGGAGCTATTCACATAAGTTCGAACATGATGCCAGTTAAAGTTCAAAGATATATGAACTAATTATCTATGTTAGTTCATATATATTCGAACTTATAGCCAGTATAATATCCGTATGGACGCTAAGCGAAGACTATTGAGGCGACAGCAGTTGGATCGACAACTTGTCCCGCTTCACGCAGTCGTTACGCCAGCTCCAACGGGTGGGTGGGTAAAGGCAATCAGACAGTCCCTTGGAATGAGCCTAGAAACATTGGCTCATCGAGTTGGAGTTGCTTCCAAGTCCACCATTCACCAAATCGAACGGGCCGAAGTTGATGAGACAATTTCTGTGAAGCGATTGAGGGCTACCGCGGACGCTCTTGGGTGCGACTTGGCAGTCATCTTCCTACCACGGGTTCCTCTTACGCAAATGGTTGAGGAGCGAGTCAGAGAAAAGGCAGTGCTTCGTCTGAGCCGTATTGGTCATTCCATGGCAATGGAAGCGCAGGCGGTTTCAATCCGTCAACTTGAAGAAATGATTGATCAGGCAGCCAAAGAAATCCTGGAAACGGGTGAGGCGACCCTCTGGGAATGATATTCAAATTCCCAGAGGGAGCAACTCCAATCGACCCAGACGAGGCTCAAGGGCTCATTCCTGCCCTAGCAACGCAAGAAGAATTGAACGAATTCGAACTCATAAATATAGATGAAGCTGTCACTTGGGCTAAACGAAATCGAAAGATTAAGGTGGATCCCATCAGCCCCGAAATGTTGAGGCAGCTTCACAAGAAAATGTTCGGAAAAACCTGGAAGTGGGCGGGCTCGTACAGGCAGACCCAGAAGTCAATTGGTATTGAAGCGTATAAGGTCTCGTCCGAACTACACAATCTGGCGGAGGACACCAAGTCTTGGCTAGAGTTCGGCTCCTTTCACCCATCCGAAGCGGCAGCAAGATTCCACCATCGACTTGTATTCATTCACGCGTTTGAGAACGGTAATGGACGGCATGCTAGATTGGCCACCGACCTATTGTGCGAGTGGCAAAGGTGGCCAAATTCCACATGGGGCATGGGCGACCTCGTCTCAGAAGCCGAGGTGCGAACTCGTTATCTTGAGGCACTACGCCAAGCGGATAGACAAGATTACGCTGCACTTATAGCCTTCATAGACATTCATCAGTCCGCTCCAATTTAGGAAGGGACAGTTCAGGTGGAACTGAAGCGCAACCGGCCCGCCAAAGGTCCCAGCACGCTAGAAACTTAAGAATAGGAACGCAGTAGGACGATAAGATGGGGCGGTGACGTCCTTAGCCGCCGCCTTACTTTTCTTTGCTTCCAGCCCTTCACTTTCTGCTACAAGGCACCATCGCCTTGAGGATCAGGAGCAGCTTGGGCGGTTGGCTTTGATTGCGACGGAGCTACAAAGTCCGTCGGCCAATTCGGCGGCTCTGCTCAAAGAGGCTGTACAGCTCTGCGGATTCCGAGTCCGGACTGAAGTAGGCGCTCAGCTTGCAGTCCCACCACAAGGAGTCGATCTCTATTTAGACGTAACCGACTCCGAGATCCGAGACTATAGTCGTCTCTTCAAGTTTGGACAAGGGACGCGTCTCGTGAATCTCACCGAAGGCGTTGACTCTGTACTCAAAAACATCGGCTACTCCGGCTCTTGCAAGGATGATGTCTACCACTGGTTGCGAGACGGAATCTTTTCGGAGAAACCGGCGACGCGAGCCCTTACGTCATTTATTAGAGCCCTTGGTTCTCATCACAAGAACCCTGCAGATCTCACCATTTCTGACGGAACCACGCTGGATGCAATCCAAAACCTGCTCATCCTTCGGGTCTTGACCGAGGAAATTGAGATGCCATTGCGCAGACGCATTCCGCGCAAATCTGCTCTCCTATCATCGGCGGCTTTCTATTGTAATGCGGTCGATTGGTCGACTGCACCGGGTTATGGCCAGGATCAATTTATTGCGGGCGAAACTGGCCTAGCGACAAAAGTGTTGACTTGGCTTAGTGGCGAGGGTGAATCATCGCTTGCCGGCAAAATCACGAAGATCAACCCCATCTTGACTTTGATAAAGGTTATCGCGAGTTACGCGATGCTAAAGGGTGAAATCACCGTGGAAGCCCCAGGCGCTCCGCTGGTACGCACAAAGTCTTCTTTCCCAGATACCTACGGTGAGCAGCGAACAGTTGTGGCTCACTTCTACTATGATCCGAACGCGGCGACGGATATTATGAAGGACTACCGTCCACTCTTCGCGGTTTGCGGAATCGATACCGACATGCCCAAAGGGGACCTGAATGGTGTGGAGACGGCATGGGAGTTCTTGACTCCACTAGATTTGAACCATCAAACCTTTCGCGGCGTGACCGGTCAAGGGGATCCTTCTCGACTCGTTACAGATGCTGAAGGCAAGGCACGTTACAAGATCGAGGGTCGGCCGCAGTTTGAGCGAATCCAAGATGACCTTGCCTTTCCGATCGATCGAAAATATACGCTTATTGTTACTCCTCAGTTAAAAAAGGCGTCTGCTGGTGCCGATGCGACCGATATCGGTCTCGGTGCGCTAAGCATTGCCGGTGGCGATGTGTTCGTCGGAAGCGCAACCATCCTTGCCGAATTTATGAACCGAGTGAAATGGAGCAACAAGACTAAGTACGAGTTGGTCGTAAGAGATTGGACCAACGCAAAAGTCATTGGAAGTTTGACCATACACCTTCGAACCAATGGGCATGACGGCGCAGATAGTGTCAGTTCTGATCAAGTTATTGACGTCGAAGATTTGATCATGCTCGAACTCAGCCAGCCCAAGAAATTACCTCCCATTAGCCCGGAAATCCTGAAGCTTCTCTCGCCAGCGGAGCAACAAAAGGTGAAGGAGGCCATGGCCATAAAACTGCCTGACGTGCCTGTGGGTTTCATTCCTGATCCTAAGTTTTCAACCATGGGCATCGCAAGCATCAATGATAGGCGTCACAGCTTCGTCATGACTGAGACATGGGCTAGTAGCGGAGGTGGAGCAAAATTCGGTGGAACTCCAAACCAACCTGGGATTACGACCGCAAATTTCATGATCGCGGTAGACATTGCCGGAAAGAAAGCATATGTCAAAGCAGAATCCATGGGTGACGTAACCTACACAAAACATATGGCAGGTACCGATGAAAGCACTTCTGAAACGGTTCGATCCGGTTTTGGACGGGGCCTGAGCTATCCGATCACCGACCCAGAAAAGGGAATATTCGTTCCTGTTACCATCGAGCGATCGGGAAGTTCCACTGGCCCGATTCGTTATATTTCTGGCCATGCGACGGTGCCATACCTTGACGGTACCGGCACAGTCGAAATCCGCTTTGTACTGCAAATGCGTGGAAAATGATTAACGGCGTCAGCCTGGCCCGAAGGGAAAACTTGGGTTCATGAGGAGCTGGTCTGCAGTGGCCATGGCGTACTGCATACCGATAGATTTGTTTGATATTCATCACACCTTGGAGCTTGGAACTCCCCATTCGGCCAAGTGTCCAAGACTTCGCCTTAAGTGGTCAGAACAAGTCTTCGAACTTAACGTTTCAGGCGATGCCAATAAGTGAATCGATCAATACCAAACAATTGCCAATTCTTGACCCGAGCCGAGCAGTTTCCAAATTGTGTTGGCAGTTCCGTCCGGTACAGCTGTAAGCGTCACGAGTTTTCTGGACATAGAACAGGCGACTGTCAAACGACCTGCCCATCGGGCATCCTAAGTTGTAAGGAGTTTCGTTTGAAACTTTCTTGGAGAAATTTGGAAGTGGGACAACCTACATTTTCAGATTCTCATCGTTTGGCAAAATGATTCCTGCGATACAGTGTTCGCGATTTGACTCCTGCCTAATCCAAAGGGACCTGCTCTGATGAGGGTAACCCTATGAGGTTTCAGGAACGAATCTCTACGCTAGCGGGGCTGGTTGCGATCACCTTAGCTACTTGCATCTTGGTGGGGTGGAAGTACGGTATTCCCATCCTAAGGAGTTTTCTGCCAGACCAGGTGGAAGTAAAGGCAGTCAGTGGAGTCTGTTTACTATTGCTTGGATGCGCACTATTTTCCCTATCGCTGACCACAAAAGAGGGACCCAACCGAGTTTCGAAAGGAATTACTTTGACTTGCGCTATGGCTGCCATCACGCTTGCTGGCCTATCCCTTTTCGAATACTTTCTCAGACTTAACCTACGCATCGACCAAATAGTTGCCACGGAGACCGCTAACGCTATTGGCACGGTTTTCCCTGGTCGAATGTCCGTGCCACTTGGGCTCAATGTTTTGTTTATGGGCGGGGCGATAGTTGCCGTACAGACTCGAAATGCACGTTGGACGAGTCTTTTTCTCTATGCATCGTTCTTAATAACCATCCTCTTTTTCGCCGGTTTTTTGTTTGATAATCGCACGCTAATGGCATTTGGGCCCTTTACCTTGATTGCTCCGGCAAGTGGATTCATCGTTCTAATCTTGTCTGCTGGCATTTACTTTTCACTGACTGTCCAGCACCTCGACTTGGGATTTGCACGCATCGGTCAATCAGGATACTTTTCAGCAATTGTCGTACTTGTCACACTTGGCGCGGCAATGCTTTACAGTGCGAACAAGGCAATAAGCACAATTCGGGATGTAGCGCAGTCGGTCCGCATAACGGATCAATACGACAAAATTGGTACTGATTTGTCTGAGGCTTATACAACTAGCCGAAGTTACTTACTGACAGGTGACCAGTCTTTTCTTCAGGCAACTCTTTCAGCTTCAACCCGTATTCCGACCACATTTGGCAAATTGCGCGAATTGTCCGAAAGTAATTCAGCAGAGACAGCATACATATCCCAACTTGTTCGGTTGTCAGAAGAAGAACTCATAATTTTGTCAAAGTACGATCTAAGGAAGTCCGGCAAAGGTCCGAATCAAGAAAGCATGATTGCCTTGACGAATCAAAGCAGTCTACTTTTGAAGGAAATCAAGTCGATTATTCAAGGACGACTTATGTTTCAAGAACAAGCCATTCTAGCGAAGGAAGCGGAATCAAGGCGAGCACACGTCAGAGGCATGATATCGTTCATTCTTGGAATAGTCCTCGTAACCTTTCTGCTCTTGGGGAACTATTTTAGTCTGCGACAGGAGGTCATCCGTCACCAAAATACTTCCAAGATTCTGGCGAAGGAAAAAGAGCGAGCCGAACAGGCAGGCACGGCAAAGAGCGCTTTTCTATCTCACATGAGTCATGAATTGAGGACACCACTCAACGCCATCATAGGTTTTGGACAGATTTTGCAAATGAGGGGAAGCGACCCATTAACTCTAGAATGTGCAGACACCATCGTCAGTGGAGGAAACCATCTACTCAAATTGGTGTCTGAAATTCTGGATATGGCTCGAATTGAGTCCGGCAAAATGCAGGTCTCAATTGAATCTATTCATCTAGTAGACGTGGTAGATGAGGCTTGCCTTCTTACACAACATCAAGCGAAAGAAAGAGGAATTGATGTCGTAAAGGCTGAGGTGGGAGCAGATGTGTTTGTCAAAGCGGACAGCCAGCGACTTAGGCAGGTCTTGCTCAATCTCATTTCCAACGCCATAAAGTACAACCATTCCGGAGGAACCGTGCAGATTCGGAGTTTAGACGCGACAAGCGAAGTTCAGACAATTGAAATTGTGGATTCTGGTCCAGGTTTCTCGTCCAAGGCACTAGACTCCTTATTTCAGCCCTTTGAGAGGGGGGAAAACCAGAATGTGGACGGCACAGGACTGGGCCTGGCAGTATCCCATCGACTGATGAAACTAATGGATGGCGAACTCGTTCTAAGTCAAACCTCTCCGCAAGGTTCAACTTTTCAAATCACCCTTCCGTCGTGCGACTAAATCGAGTCCGAGATCAAGTCAAATTTGACTTTTCTAAACTATGAATTCTGGGCTTTGGGTCACGTTTGTTTAAAATCTCAAGTTCGAATAGTTTGTGCTCCAGCAACCAAGATCATCTGATTCGGGTATGACTGTGTCGTGCACTTGCCTCGAGCGAGAGTGGTGTCTGTCGGGGAACGCGTCAGGCAAGGATCGATGCAACCGACTTACCTAGACGTCGCTTTGACCGATGGTGAGCGGTTTTCCGTGATTGCCAAGTTTCCTACTCGCGAGAACCGGGCACCAGCAGAACAAGTCATTAACGAATGGATGTGTAGCCAAGCGGCACAACTGGCTGGGATACAGGTGCCACCCAGTTATATTGCAGAAGCTTCACCTCACGTCATGCTCCATCTAGTCGAGCGCCACGGTATCACGGCAGCGTCTCCCTTTGCATTTGCTTCAAAAGTCTGTCCTATTGACGCTATTGTCTTCCCGAGCACCCTCATTGCCATGCCGCCAGAAGACCTGATGCGACTTTACTGCTTCGACCTGCTCTTCATAAACGCGGATCGAACGCAGAACAATCCAAACTGTGGTCATTCCAAGCGTAAATTATTTGCCTACGACTTTGGCAGTGCCCTTTTGTCGCCAAAGTCTTCCCCTGGAAGTTTTGATCGGTACTTTTTTGGTTCGGGACTTGCAGACCGAGCAAGCGCTCATCTTTGCAGGGATTTTGTGTTTTCGCCCGAATTAGCCGAGAATGTACTTAGAGACATTATTCAGAAAGTCTGCGTGAATCGTTGGTACCTTGGCTTGTCGCTCAAATACTTGCCTCAACCATTACAAGATCACGTGGGTCTTATTGGTCAATTCTTGAACTACATAGCGCAGGAGCGCAACACGATTTGTCGCCAGATCGTCAGTACACTATAATCGCCACAAGGGAACGATGAGTTTTTCTGTATTCTACGCAGTCCGCTTTAGCCCCGCTCCCGAGTTAGGTGAGTGGCTGAATGTTGCTGTCGTAGGAGAAGGGATCAATGAGCGTAAAGCTGGCGTCATTGTCTGCGACTCGATGGAACGGATTGCGACCGCATTTGGCGACGAAGCAGTCGAAAGGGTAAAGGCCATTTGCACGGATCTCACGCATTTAGTGGCCGAAACTGTAAGTGCCTATGACCGTGGGGAAGTAACGCAACCTATTCCCTCTGCCATGCGCGATCAGGCACTCTCGCTTTCCTTCTCGGAGCAGATAATGGTCTTTGATGGCCCCTTCGAAGAAGCACTCGCCGCAATAGCCAAAAAATACTTAGCGCCGCCGGAATACGAAGCCGATGCGCTGACGATGCAAGAGAATCTGTCAGAGGAAGAAGCTGAAGGTGAAAGCGATGTCGCCAAGATTGCAAATGCCCTTCAGGACAAACTGGCGAAATTCTCCAAGGATATCTTTCCGTCTACCCTTGGCAAAACAATCGAACAGGGGCATAAGGTATTCGAAAATCTTGTAAATGCTCCTGAGGTGACCACCGTCTTAGTCATCGGAGGAGCTGGCCATCTTGGGTCTGCGCTCTTGCCGAGAATCTTGGAACGAGGTGAGCGAGTCCGGCTTTACCATCCCTCGGAAAGCGGTCCCACGGTCATCGAAATTAAGGATCCTCATGCCCCGTCTTCTATCGCTGAGATCGCCAAACGTGCCGGTGTTACCACCGAGTCAGTCGGAGCTGTGCTGAATGGTGCAAGCGAGCGATTAGGTGTAAACCCGAAGACCGCAGACAAAATCCGTGAAATTGCTGCGAAGTTGGGGCTTAAAGGGGAGACCCCTGGTGTCACCAAATTGAGCCTAGACGACCACGTAGCTTCAATGAGAGGAATTGATGTGGCGGTTTACATTCCAGAAGGGGTCACAAGGACGTCATCGTCTGGCCCAATGGATCGGCTGCAGGAGGCAATCCAGTTCGCTCAGTCGGCTAAAGATGATGGAGTCAAACGATTTGTCATTGCTACGTCAACAACATTTGGTGACGCTTCACAAGAGGACCCAAACAAGGCGTTGCATGAACTGGGAGATGATCAATTCACGATTACCATTCTCAATCTCGGCGAATTGTACGGGCACGCAAATGCGACTCAGTGGTTCGGCGACCTTCGAAGCAAGACTCAAACCATCAATGTCCTAACTGCAAAGGCAGTCCTGAGTGGAACCGTCGATGTTGAAGACTCGAATCCAAAACCATTCCTCCATGTAGAGGATGCAGTCGAGTCCATCGTTGCTGTCATTGATGCACCTGTAGGCGTGGTAAATGGGCAAACCTATAGCGTAGGTTCTGAGGACCAGATCCGAACGGTTCGAGAAATCGCCCATCTCATCAAACTTCATGCGCCGAATGCAGATTTTGTAATAACGGCTTGTGAGTTGGATTCGACAACCCTGCGTGGCGATCTTTCGAAAATATACGATGAGTTGGGATTCTCCCCAACGCGTACGCTTGAAGAAGGCATTTCACAGACCATTAGAGCACTTCAAGATGGCAGCGTTTCTAACTACATGTCCTCTAAATCAGCCGATCCAGAAGTCAGAGTTTCCGCTGAACCTGGGGGCCCCGTTTCTGAAATCCAATGGGAACGCCTGAAGATCACGACGGTTGAAGTCGAGCACTCGCCACTTTCAACTGATCAATCCATCCAGAATTAGATTTCGGGAGCTCATTGCTTCCACGTAAGCGTCACGGACCTTGCACTAGAGGTTCGCCAAGAAACCACATTTGTGATGAACATGAGCTCAAGTCCAGATTTCGATCGAGAGGAAGTCTTACGTTACGGCCGACACATTCTTCTGCCTGAGGTAGGGATGGAAGGACAAAAGAGACTTAAGTCTGCGAAAGTCTTGCTCGTCGGCGCAGGCGGACTAGGTTCGCCTGCTGCTTTGTATCTTGCTGCTGCCGGCGTTGGGACCATAGGGATTGTCGATTTCGATTCAGTGGATCTCTCCAACCTCCACCGCCAAATCATTCACGGCACAGAGGATATTGGGCGCAGCAAATTAGACTCCGCCGAAGATGCTATGCGATCGGTGAACCCACACGTTCGGGTCAATAAATACGCTGAGCGGCTTACGAGCGAAAACGCCCTGGACATCCTTTGCGACTACGATATAGTGGTAGACGGTACGGATAATTTTCCAACTCGGTACCTTGTCAATGATGCCTGTGTACTCCTCGGCATACCCAATATGTATGGGTCCATCTTTCGCTTTGATGGGCAAGCCACTGTGTTCTGCGTGAAAGGTGGCCCTTGCTATCGTTGTCTTTATCCTGAGCCACCACCGCCTGGAACTGTGCCGAGTTGTGCTGAAGGCGGGGTGCTTGGTGTACTCCCTGGTCTTGTTGGACTCGTTCAAGCTACGGAGGCCGTCAAATGGATTCTTGGCATTGGCGAATCACTGATGGGCAGACTGGTCATGTACGATGCCCTTGCCATGAGCTTTCGAGAAGTTCGAATTCGGCGGGATCCCGACTGTCCCGTTTGTGGAGATCAACCTACCGTTAAAGAACTTATCGATTACGAACAGTTTTGCGGTATTCCAGCCGGTTTCGAGAAGGAAATTTCGGTGTCCGACCTGCGCACCATGCAAGGCTCGAGCGACGACTTTGTTCTGCTGGATGTTCGAGAGCAAGACGAATTCGACGCAGACCGCATACCCGGTTCGGTACTTATTCCTTTGGGCGAGGTTGCTGACCGCATCAACGAACTAGACCGAAATCGACCAATCGTTGTCCACTGCCGATCTGGCATGCGAAGTGCAAAAGCTTGCTCAATTCTTAGAGACAATGGATTTACGAAGGTATCCAACCTCAAGGGTGGGATATTGGCCTGGCAAAGTGAAAGTTGCTAGGTCCAATCTAGCCACCTGCTATTGCCCCAACGACTAGTAGAGGCTCTCTACCACTGACAATCGCACCAGGCAAAGGTTCGGTCGGTGCGTCCAGTGAGATGTCTTCGCCACAGGCAAAGAACCGCAAAAACGGTCTTCGTTTTTGCGTTTGATGGTCCCGAATCGTGCCTCTCAGAACCGGATAAGCCGCCTCCAGTGCATCAAGCACCGAAGCAACATTAACCGGTTCTGTAACCTCCAACTGAACTTCTGGACCAACTCGGGCCAAGGTTCGAAGGTGATGAGGAAGAGTCACGCGTACCATGTTTAGTCTAGAGTTTGGACCTCGACCGAAAGAACAGAGGGGAAATGTTCGCCAATTGTGCTCCAATGGTCGCCGCCATCAGGAGAGACATAAACTTGACCACCCGTTGTTCCGAAGTACACGCCGCAATCATCAAGTGCGTCGACAGCCATAGCGTCTCGCAGGATATTTGAGTAACAGTTCTGTTGAGGAAGTCCGTTCGTTAACGCTTCCCACTCGTTGCCGCCAGTTTTACTGCGATAGACTCGTAACTTACCTTCCGGAACATAGTGTTCGGAGTCACTCTTGATTGGGATAACGTAAACCGTTTCCGGCTCATGAGCATGTACGTCGATAGGAAAACCGAAATCACAAGGCAGATTTCCGCTAATCTTGTACCACGAGTCACCCGCATTGTCGCTCCGCATAATATCCCAGTGCTTTTGCATATAGAGCGTTTCAGGGCGGGAGGGATGTAGCGCTATTCGGTGTACGCAATGCCCTACTTCGGCACTTTCATCTGGCATGAAGTTCGAAACTAAGCCCTTGTTTGTAGGCTTCCAAGTCATCCCACCATCATCCGTCCTAAAGCACCCAGCTGCGGAAATGGCGACCCACATCCGGTCCGGAGCGGTTGGATCTATGAGAATCGTGTGCAAACACATTCCGCCTGCTCCTGGCTGCCAATCCTGGCCAGTGGTGTGCTGTCTCAACGCTGACAGCTCTGACCAAGTCTTTCCACCGTCCTGGCTCTTGAAAAGGGCTGCATCTTCAACGCCAGCAAACACGGTGTCCGGATCGGTGATGCTTGGTTCAAGGTGCCATACCCGTTTGAATTCCCAAGGATGAGGCGTTCCGTCGTACCATTTGTGGGTTCCAGGAAGTCCATCATAGACGAATTTATTGCTTTCGCCTTGGGGCCAACCTTGCGGTGAAACAAGGTCTTCGGGGGAGCTGCCGGGCGGATTCCACGTCTTACCACCGTCATCAGAACGTTGAATGATCTGGCCAAACCAACCATTCGACTGCGAGGCATAGATCCGATTCGGATCTACGCCCGATCCTTTGACGTGGTACATTTCCCAGCCGCCAAAGAATGGACCCTCGATCTTCCAATCTTTCCGTTGTCCATCAGCGGTGCAGACGAAAGCACCCTTTTTTGTTCCTAGCAGAACCCTAACGCTACTCATTTATATTGACCTCCGGGACCAAGCTTAGGCTGGAAATACTACCTGCCTAAATTATGTTGTTCAAATTCGGTATCGATCTAGAGATTCCTTTTGATAAATTCCCAAGCGGACTTGTCGTGGAATTCATGACCGCCGTCAAACAGCACGAATTTGAAAGCCTCGGGAATGCCCACTCGTTTGTAAATGGCCTCTACTTCAGGGGATAGTCGGATACCCATGTCTCGATGAGGACCGTCGTCACCTTTCCCAGCTTGAATCATGAGTGCCCTAGGACATATTAGGGCCGCGATAACTGGATCTTGAAAGAGACTGAAGCGGTCGGGAAAACGAAAGTCGGAAGGCACTGCCAATTCGTCCGCTTCGTACCGATACTCTTGAACTCCGAAATAGCAGCTCGAAACAGAGACTTTGATTCGAGTGTCGATCGCTGGAGTCACCAGCGCGTAATACCCGCCATAGGACAGACCCACCATGGCTATACGATGAGCGTCTATTTCGGGCCGCTTGATGAGCACATCGATACTTCGAGTGATCTTTGCGATCTCAACTGCTGTCAAGCTCGTGCCTACCAGACGAAGTCGATCGTCAATGCGATTACGGATGTCGGGAGGGAATTCCTTCGCAGAAAACAGGTGTTGCGGAGCGAATACGGCATAGCCTTGCTTTACAGCTCCTCGGACCATATCGTGGTAGTTCGAGCCACCGTGAAAGAGTGCGACTTCGGGAGATCCACCGCCACCATGCATGGAAATGACAAGCGGAACCTTCCCATGCATTCCTTTGGGGACGATATAGATTCCTTCCGCGTGAATCCCCGCACAGACCGGAATCTGCACTCGCATGTAAAACCCAATCTCGTCTTCTCCTATGTTGGAAAAGCTAGCCTTGTCGGTGGGTTTCGGGCCAGGAGGGGGATATCCAATGGAATCGGCAAATCGCGCACGAAAGGACTTAATGGAAGCTTCGTACCGTGTCTTCGATGTAAAGTCAGGATGAAAAAGGCCATCGAGCCTTGCCTTACTGGTCTTCAGACTCAGGACATATTGGTCGAGTTCTCGAGCTTGTTCAGTCCGCAAATGGTCGGAGTCTGAAACATTTTGCTCAAACAGCTTATGTTGACTTCGGGCCGCTGCATCGTAGGTATGGGACCCCAGAAAGAGCGAAAGGGCAATTCCGACAGAACCGACATTCATGAGGTCGCGATTGTAACAGGTGTAGGCGTCAACTCGCTAGCATCGACTCATTCCGGGGCAAGCTGTCCTCCACATTGAGGACGCTTATATACGCGCTAATCAGAAGCTAATTCGCCAGCAAAGTACCGATCGTAAGCGCCAAATTGTACCATTGAGTTGGAATATCGCTTTGTTGATGTAGAAACTGACGATGCATGCCATACCACGCCAGGAACAGTTCTGCCATCCGGTCTTCGAGAGGCTACCGTAACGAATGTCGTGAATGAGGCGACCTCATCCTGGTAAAGCTAACCTATCTATAGGTTTGGAACAACAAACCTTGCAACTGCCGCTTGAACCTCAGTGGCAATTCCATGTGCACTTCTCATTCCCGAAAAAGTCGCCATTACTTCATCACCCTTCAGCAGAACAAAAGTGGGAGTACCTCTAACATTAAATCTTTCTACCAGCTCGGGTTCTTGGTCAATATTGACGAGACCCACGGTAGCAACACCGGTTAGGAGATCACTCGCTTTCTGAACCGAGAGAGACATAAGCATACATGGCACACACCAAGACGCCCAAAAGTCAAGAAGCAAGGGAAGACTCGCTTCCTCTGTAATCTTCCGAAGGGTATCGGAAGAAACGTTGATCGTTTGTAGTGTCGTGCGGTTCTTCATTCTAGATCGTGTTAAGAATGCTGCAATGAGACGAAAAGTTCCTTGTTTTTGCGAGACGTTTGTCTGCTAAAATGATTGCCGAAGAGACCGATCTCCTCAAGGAAAAAAAACATGAGCACAACAGTTCAGGGCGTTGATGCCCGAGCCTATCTCGTAGGCTGGCTTTCTGCAGTTACTAGCATGACTGTCGCCGACATCAAAGCGATTCCCGATGACAAATGGACCGACACGTATGGCGGTTGCAGTCGCCCAGCAAACGCACTAATCGGTGACACGATCACAAATCTGATGTGGACGACAGGTGCCGTAAGCGGTGAGAATCTATCCGTCTACAATGACATGCCCGCATTAATTGAGAAATGCGTGGACAAGGATTTTGCCATCCGTGCCTTCGAAGAAGCTTCAGCAGCCTTTGGTGCGGCAGTATCTGCCGCCAGCGATGAAGCGCTAAATGCAACCGTCATGGCTCCATGGCAGATGCAAACACCCGTCATGATATTGGCTCACATTGCAGTGGCGCACATTTGGTACCACGACGGCCAATTCAACTATATTCAGTGCATGCTTGGCGACGGCGACGTACACTGGAAGCTCGGTTAGTTCGGTCTAACCTAATTTCAACGATGTGGCCCTCTAGTAGGGCCATTACTTTTTGCGGTAGTCAAAGTGCTGATAATCTTTGGCACCTTTCCAAGTACCGCCCCAAGTCCATCCATGGCGAAGAAAGATCTTGGTCACAGGGCAATCTATTGTTAGCGTTCCTGGTTTTTTGGGATCGTACGCCCTGGTGCTCTTACCACTCGCTGGCACAAATGGATTGATCCATGGGTTGAGATCTATTGCTTTGCCAAACGAATGTCTCGATAGCTGGGAAGTGTCTTGACCCGGTCCAATCACGTGACGATAGTTGAAAGCTGACGTGTTGTTGTCGTTGATGGATGCTTGGTCGTTCCACTGGTATTCAACGATTGGAATGACCTTCTTGATTGGATAACCAGTAGCCTCGATTTCGTTGAAAATCGTCGCCACTTCTCTAGCAATGCTCCGAGCTACAACGATCTGCCCTTGATGCCTTCGTTTGTCGAATCCTACATAGTTAACTGTAACGACCTCCATCTCGGCGAGGACCTCACCTGGGAAGTGATTGTTTCCCAACGCCCTAGAACGAGTCAGCTTGGAGTCAACAATCACATGTTGAAAGGCATGTGTAGAGACGAGAATGCTAGAAAGAATAGAGAAGATGGACAATATTCTGCCTGATTGCGATAACAGCTAGAGGGAGTTTATGTATGATTCTGCCGATCCAACGGTCGTACTGGAAGCGCTCCGGCCCCAGTGAGGTAACGTCTTACTTTGATGCAAAATTACGATTTTGCAGAGTTTTAGAACGACTCTCTAGATTGAAAGTTCACGTGGCCTTGGAAATTGCGTCACGTTGTATCGCTTTCTGCCTTGCGCTTGCCTTGCGACAGCTTTCGCCTTTATGGAGACCAACCTAGTGGATTCAAATTGCGTTGTTCCCTCTTGGTTCCATTCGGAGGATGAACTCCTTCGATTGGTGCAGGAGTTTCGCATCCTATTACCGTCAAGCGCAGAGGATGCCGAACCCAGAATCCGTACCTTAATTGCTCAAGCTGATGAACTCGAGGATGTACTGGCTTCAGTAGCGTTTCGACGAGTATTGATCTACATCTTAAGGTCAACAAAACGAGTGACTGAAGCAATCCAACAGGGGAATGACTGCCTGGCTCGTTGCAGTGTGAATTTGCTGGATCGTGAACGTGTTCGGGTCCTCATTGCTTACGGCGGAGCGTTGGTGTACGCGAATGACCCAACGGCTGCTCTGGAAACGCTTGATGAGGCACAAATGTCTGCCAAGGCTTCCGGCTGGAGACAAGAGCTTGGAGAAGTTCTGATGGTGAAGGGCGCGTGTTATGCGCTGCTAGAAAAACAATCTGAATCGATTACTCTGTGTAGAGAGATTTTGCGCGATTACGTCGATGACATCGATAAGCGAAGTTTGGTTTTCGTTTTGTGCAACTTGGGAAGCTGTCTGAATGACATCGGCCTATACAACGAAGCTTTGGTACATCTCGATAGAGCCATCGAGGTAGACGAGACTCTGTCCCCTGGCAGGTCAAACGCCCTACTGATGGCTAATCGGATGGTAGCCCTGAGTCGGGTTTATACCTTCGAGCAAGTCATGGCAGAGGTAGACCGAATAAGTTTGCTGGCAAGCGGGAGAGCCCAAGACGCCACAGTAGTCGCTTCTTTATTAGGAGAACTTGGTGCAGCTTACATTCAGTCTGCCAATTTCTCAAGTGCTATCGAGTGCCTTCAACGGGCAAAGGCAATTCCCACTGAAGGAACCACTCCGACTATCTACCGAAAAACTCGTAAAAACTTAGCGACCGCTTATCGCGCGGAAGGTGAGCTAGAGCGAGCACTGAACGAGTTGTCAGATGTGTATGCCGACTTAGAAAAAGAACATTACGACGACGTAGACGCGAATGTCCGTACCGCATTTATGCGGTATCAAGCGGAGTTTGCTCGAAAAGAGTCGGAGATCATGCGCGATGCGATGCGCCACGCAGAACTTGCGAATCAAGCAAAAACGGAGTTTGTCAGCAACCTAAGTCATGAGATTCGAACGCCCCTCAACGGTGTACTTGGCATGGTCTCGATCTTACTTGACACAGATTTATCCTCAGAACAAAGAGAATATGTGAATCTCATTCAAGT
This sequence comes from Fimbriimonadales bacterium, assembly GCA_038207365.1. Taxonomy (GTDB): domain Bacteria; phylum Armatimonadota; class Fimbriimonadia; order Fimbriimonadales; family Fimbriimonadaceae; genus Fimbriimonas. Next base: position 142,995 of record JBBQZV010000009.1, read on the forward strand.
GTCAGGAGATGCCCTATTGAGCATTGTAGGGAATGTCCTTGATATCTCGGAAATTGAGTCCGGCAAGCTTGACCTCGAAAAGCATTCGTTTGACTTTCAGTCAATGTGCGAAGACGTCGCAGCAGCTTTGGCCGTTCGCGCACACAAAAAGCATGTAGAGCTCAATATCACTTGCGAAGTTGGTATGCCCGATGCTGTTGCTGGAGACTCTGTTCGAATCAGGCAAGTCTTAACGAACTTGGTAGGCAACGCTATCAAGTTCACGCAGTCGGGCGAAATTCTCATTGAGCTGAGCTCAACTCCCCAGCCACATGACCGTCACCGTCTGCGAGTGGAGGTTAAAGATAGTGGCATTGGGGTACCCCCTAATCGCCAAGAAGCCATTTTCGAAAGATTCATCCAATCAGAGGATTCGACACGCCGAACCTATGGAGGAAGTGGCTTGGGCCTCGCCATCAGCAAGATGCTCATTGATAAAATGGGTGGCAAGATTGGAGTGAGAAGCAACGAAGGAGCCGGCAGTACTTTTTGGTTTGAAGTTGAACTGGAGTCAGGCGATCCAGGAACTCAACAACAACGAACGAGCTTTGAAGGTAAGTCAGCCGTAGTTATTGGGCCAGCCTCCTCGGCAAACAACATTCTGAGATCACTTCTCAAAAGGTTTGGCTTAGAGGTCCACTCTATTGCTAGTTGGCAGGAGATTGATTCTCGTCCCGCGGTCCTTTTTGTCGACCTTGATCAGGTTCACGATGCAGTGGACAATATTCAGGCCGTACGTGAGAGATTCCAAGCTTCAGAAATGCCGGTTATCTTCCTTAGTATGATAGGGAATCCAAAGGTAATTGGAACTGCGGGTGCCTTGCCTCGCGCGTTCGTGTTGCTTAAGCCCGTGCGCCGGAATCCACTTTATCGGGTAATTGGAGACGCACTCCTTCCGCGTTTGCCAGGCATTCAAAAGCGACGTCGGTTGAGCGATATTGCGGTCGGAGAAGACAACCAAGTCTATCAAAAGCCAATCGTTCTTCTGGCTGAGGATAACGAAGTCAATGAAATTGTTGCAACGCAACTACTTATGAATCTCGGGCTGGATGTAGATGTAGCGCATGACGGCGTTGAAGCCGTCGAACTTGTTGCTGCTAAAGAATACGACCTAGTATTCATGGACTGTCAGATGCCTCGACTTGACGGTTATGATGCGACAAGACAGATTCGGCAAGAGGAAGCAGGCGGGCGAAGAGTTCCAATCGTCGCAATGACCGCCAACTCACTCACCTCCGACCAGGAAGCATGTGCAGAAGCCGGCATGGACGGGTTCATTAGTAAACCAGTCAATGAAGCGATGCTAAAAGAGATTGCTGATCGCTATATTCAGCGTGATCAGCCCATGAGCTAACCGTCTGGCTTGTGACCGAGCCACTTACGAATCTTGTCGAGGAGTTCAGGAAAATGGATTGGCTTGGCAATGTAATCGTCCATACCCGCCGCAATACACCTAAGTCGGTCTCCATCCATTGCATGCGCCGTCATGGCAATGATTGGCATTCGCTTTGATAATGCTCGTTCTCGTTTTCTCAGTTCGATCGTCGTATCAATGCCATCCATGAGAGGCATGCTAACATCCATTAGGATTAGGTCAAAGCTTCCTTCCTGTACAAGTCGGAGCACATCCAGGCCGCTTTCCGCCACAGTGCACTCACAACCCCACTTTGCGAGCCGGCCGGAAGCTACCATAGCGTTAATTTCGTTGTCCTCTGCAAGCAACACTCTAGTTCCGAGCAAGATGTTCGATTCGTTGGGTTCCGAAGCTCTTGGGCTACTCAACCGCTCTTTACAGAGAAGAATTTCCTCAAGGGTCGATTTCAAAGTACTCCTTCTGACAGGTTTTGACAGTATCGCAATGAAATCGGCGAATTGATTGGGATCGTCTTGATGTCGGTGGAGGATAGACGAAAGGAGTACGGCTGGTATGTTGCGCGTCGATTCTAGCTTTCGAAACATACCCAATGCCTGCACTCCCGAATAGGGGACGTCGACTTGTGGACTCTGCATCGGGCGTTCATAGTCGATGAGAATCAGATCGAATTGCTTTATCTCCGATGGTTTTGTTGCATGCTTCGCTACCTCTGCAGGAATGTGCAGTTCAACTATTCGGCAACCTATCGACGTGAGCTGTTCACTGATGATTTGTCTGTTAGTAGTATTCCCCACTACTACTGCGATGGTGAAGCCCTCAAATGGTCGACGTGATGGCAATGGACATGCTTCACCCTGCTTGGAGAATTGACACTCAATCCAGAATGTGCTGCCTTCACCGAGTTTGCTCTTCAACCCAATGGTGCCACCCATGAGGCCAGCAATCTGCTTGGTAATCGTGAGGCCGAGGCCTGCCCCGCCGTGCTTACGGGTCGAACTGCCGTCCGCCTGCGTGAAGCTATCAAAGATTGCTGATTGGTGATCTTCGGCAATACCAGCGCCAGTATCTTCAATTTCGATCCTAACGAGGGCGCTGGAAATTCCCTCGTCGAGGCAAGAGGCCCGAATGTTGACTTCACCTCTTTGAGTGAACTTCGATGCATTACCGAGGAGATTGATTAGCATCTGCCTAACTCGATTGCCGTCGCCAAGTAGCCATTCGGGAAAGTCTTCGGGAATTAAGCAATTCAGCTCAACGAGGTCCGAATCAATTTGTGAAGCTACCAAGTCTGCGACATTTTCGATGCATTCTCTCAAATTGAACGCATAACTATCGATCTTAAGCATTCCAGCCTCAAGTCGAGAAAAATCAAGAATGTCTTCTATGACGGAAAGCAGAGCCTCTGCACTTTGTTGGATGACTCTCGCATATCCAAACTGTTCCTGACTTAATTCTGTCTGCATGAGCATCGACGACATTCCGATGACGCCGTTCATCGGCGTCCGAATCTCGTGACTCATATTTGCTAAAAACTCGCTCTTTGCTCTCGTACCTGCTAGGGCCTCATCTCTAGCAATGGTCAGCTCCGAAGCGTGTGCGAGTAGCAGTTCTTCGGCTTTACTCCGCCGCATAATTTCCTGCTCCGCTGCGTCAAGAAGTCGACGATTCTTAACTGCCACCGAAGCTTGTTTTGCAAGAGGTAGCAGTGAGGAAATGCTCTCGTGAGTCATCTTTCGGCGGGTCAAAAGATTATCAACGGTCAGCAGTCCGATGATGGTATCACCTTCGCGCAGAGGAATCACAGCAAATGAAACATCCGGGGCCGTCTCGCCATTTTCCTGCTCAATCTCAAGGTTTTCGGTGATAGTAAATGGAGCCCCTTCGACCATGCACGCCTTGTGTGATTCGTAGAAACCTTTTATGGAGAATTGGGCATCGTGCTCATCAATGGGTTGGCCCGATTTGGAGGTTCCCCATGTGCCGTACGCCATGTCGTTTTCGACAAGCCATACTCCGGCTCGATCGACAGGACCTGTTTCTAAGATTGCGTCGCGAACCATGCGGAATACCGAGTCAGAGTTTTCGCTGGCCGTAATAGCGGCAGCTAATTCCATGATCCGACGTTGCTGGAGCAACACGGCTTCTCGTTCTGCTTCGATCCTGTACTTTTGAATAGCTACAGCTGCTTGATCCGCAATAGGCAATAGCGGATAAAGCATTGCTGGTGTTATTCGGCGGCCAGTTATAAAAGTGTCAACTGTAATAATTCCAATGAGGTCTTGTCGAATTCTCAGTGGAATGTAAGCATGTGATACGTCTGACTTGATGGCTCCTTGAGGAGTCAGGACATTCGTGGTGTCGATAAAGAAAGGTGAGTCACGGTCGGTAAAAGGCAAGAAGTACTTACCATCAGGCTTAATAGCGAACGTCTGATCGTGCTCGTCAATGATGTGGCCTTCGCAATCAGTGCCCCATGTTCCATAGGCAGTCAGGTCAGACACCAGCCAAACGGCTGCACGCTCGATAATTCCGACATCAAGGATTGCGTTTCGCAGCATTCGGTAAACGGACTTCGCATCCTGATTCTCGTTAATGGCGAGGGATATATCCATCAGGTGCCTTTGTTGCCGGCGGATGGACTCCTGATTCGATCTCATCACGGCGTGGAGGATGGCTATTGCTGCCAAAACAGAGAAGGGAATCATCTCTTCCACATGTTCTGCCGTAATCGGTCTATGGGTTAGAAGATTATCAATGGCAACAAAGCCCGCAAGTTCGGTAGACGTCGCCAAAAAGAGCAGGACATGATCCCGAACCTTTGCCATCTCGGGCGGAAGAAGACTTCTTGGTTCATCCCCCTCAAAATGTTGGATTTGGAAAGGTAACCCGCCCTGCTGCATTAAATTCCAGGTTGCTCGTACGTCGTCCCCTATCGGGAAGTCCTCGGTGATCTCTTCAAGATCGCCATAGATGTCCGTGCCGCACGCGCCGTGAACCATTTCGGTAACGGGGTCGTATGAGAATACGCCTGCCCGATCAAAGCCAAATTCCTCGACGACAATATCTCGAATCAGCCTAAGTATTCCACTCAGGTCAAGGTTGTTTTGAATAGCCTGCGTCAATCGGTCGTGATATCGAAGTGACGTTGATTTGTCCCCGTTTAAGGGTGTTAAGCTAGGATCTGAATGTGGATCAATGTCCATAACAAACTAATTCGGATGGATGCCGTGCGTCAGCGAGATTTATGAGGCCCACATGCTTTCAAGATGTAGATATCCTTCGGCTCTTTAGTTAGTCTCTCCAGTCTTGCCCCACATTTTGAGCTTATTCAATAACTCGTTGAAATTAACCGGTTTAGAAACATAATCGTCCATTCCGGCTACGATGCATCGGTCCCGGAATCCGTCAAGGGCATGAGCAGTCATTGCAATGATTGGAATGTGCTGACCGGATGCTTTCTCTCTCAGTCGTATCTCATGAGTTGCCTCCACCCCATCCATTATGGGCATTGAGACATCCATCAGGATGACGTCAAACGACTGAGATTTCCAGGCTTCAAGCACCTGCTTTCCGTTTTGGACGGTCGTGCAATTGCACCCCCAGAGGCCCAACCTCCCGATGGCAACCATTGCATTAATCTCATTATCTTCCGCGAGGAGAATCCGCAAGCCAAGTTCAGGATGTCTGATCGATTGAGAATTCGTTTGGTTGCTCAGTTCACCTGAAGTAAGTGACGCTATCGCCTTGACAAGCCTTAAGGGGCGAAGTGGTTTAGTAAGGATCGTCGCACTCTCGTTACAAAGACTTTCATCCATTCGGTATCGGACCCCAGCAGAGCAAAGCATGATTACGGGTGCCGATTTCATGAGGACTTTAGCGAGTAAGGGATCTTGTGCATGAGCTAGCCCATAGTCCATGACGATAACCTCGAGCTCCCCAAAGTTGTTTTCTTTTGCTAAGTCTTTCCTATGACTTACGGTCGTGCCCCCATTGGCCCGGATATAGCCAGCAAAAAGTCGCCCCAGCGCGGCATTTTCTATCATGAGCAGAGCTCGAACACCAGATAGTTGTTTCGGTACTGTACGAGTAGGCACTTCTCGTTGCTTCTCGAAATGTATGTCGAGCCAGAAGGTGCTACCTCGTCCTGGACGACTTTTAAGTCCAATAGTGCCACCCATTAATTCCACGATTTGCTTGGTGATCGTAAGGCCTAGACCAGCTCCGCCATGCTTTCGAGTGAGGCTGCCGTCTACTTGGGTAAAGCTGTCAAAAATCGCTGACTGTCGGGCTTTGGGAATCCCAATTCCCGTATCGCGAACCTCCAATCGAATCAAAGCTGTTGAGTCCGTCTCCTCGAGACACGATAACTGCAGGTTAATGCTTCCCTGCGGGGTGAACTTGATGGAGTTACCGATCAAATTCGTCGCGACCTGACGGATTCGATTACCATCACCGATCAAGTTCTCCGGAAAACCGACTGGAATAAAGCAGTTGACTTCGACGTGGTCAGAAACGAGTTGGGCCGAAACCAAATCGACAACGTCTTCGATGCAAGTTCGAATGTTAAAGGGACTCCGATCAATCCTCAGCATTCCCGCTTCCAGCCGCGAAACATCGAGAATGTCTTCGACCACTGAAAGAAGTGCGCCCGCACTCTCTTGAATTACGTTAGCGTAGCCTTGCTGTTCCAGGGTCAACGGAGTCTGCATGAGCATCGAAGTCATTCCAATAACTCCGTTCATCGGAGTGCGGATTTCATGGCTCATGTTTGCTAGAAACTCGCTTTTTGCGCGGGTACCCGCAAGTGCTTCGTCTCTTGCGGCTAGTAACTCATCTGCTCGAGCTACTAGCATGGCTTCGACCTTCGTGCGTTTCTGGATTTCCTCTTCCATGGCACGGTGCATTTGAATGTTCTTTACAACGACTGCCGCTTGTTGTGCCAAAGGAAGTACCATGTCGAGCCCTTCGGATCGAAACGGTCGCCGCGTCAATAGATTGTCTATCGTTAGCAGACCAACTAAAACGTCCTTTGTCTTTAAGGGAATCACGCCAAATGGCACATCACGGTGCGTGAAACCATCCAAGGTGACAATACTTGAATGGTTATTGACGGAATACTCTTCCTCTCCGTAAAGACAGGGCTTGAAAGTTTCTGCAAAACTCTGGAGGGGCATTGTTTCATTCTTCTCATTGGTTGGATTTCCGCTTTCATCCGTTCCCCAAGTTCCCCGCAAGTAATCTCCTTCTACGAGCCATAGGCCAAGGCGATCCACAACTCCCGTCTCACGAACGCCGTCATAAACCATCTTAAAGACAGCATTTGGATTTTCATTCGAGGAGATTGCGATGGATATCGCCATGATTCTCCTTTGCCGTCGCACAACTGCTTCTCGTTCTGCCCGAAGTTGAGATTGCTGAATAGCAACGGCGGCTTGATCGGTTAATGGAAGGAGCAATTCGACCAAAGTGGGAGTAATTCGCCTCTTCGAGATCACTGTGTCAACCATGACGATCCCCACCAGTTCGCCGCTTACCCGAAGTGGAATTCGTGCATGGTAGTAGTAGGCCTCACCGCTTTCACCTGCTCCCCCGACACTTTGCCGAACAATTCTGTATGGCTCATCCTCTATATCCGCTGGCCGAAAGTAAAGGCTTTCTGAATCAATCGGGTAGGTCCGGTCTCTTTCATCAATGAGTCCGCCCTTCACGTCCGTTCCCCAAGTTCCGTGAGCGTTCGAGTCCTTGACAATCCACAAAGACGCGCGGTCTACCAATTCGGTCTCCATGATCGCATTGCGAACCATGAGGTACACCGTCTCTGGATCATCCTTCGACGTAAGTGTCGCCGAAATTTGCATGATTTGGCGACGTTGGCGATCCAGGGCTTCTCGTTCCGCCCGATACAGCGCGTTGTGAACCGTGATGGAAAAGAATTCAGAGATTTGCAGCAACTTCACTGCATCCTGTTCAGAGATCGGGCGGTTGGTAAGTAGGTTGTCGAAGGCGAAGTAGCCTAGCAACTTACCGTTGGAATGTAGATAGATGACAACATGATCACGCACTTGAGCCAGTTCGTCTATCCAAGGTCGCTTTTCTTGTTCTTCAAAATGTCGGTATCTGTAATGTTTTCCCGATGCCTGACTAGCGAGCCATGCATCTTCCTCGATCCCGACGAAAGGATAGCAAGCACTCGATGTGTCCACCAAATTTCCCTGAGCATCAGTTCCCCAGACCCCATTCATCGTTTCTGTTATTGGATTGAATGCGAAGATTCCGCACCGGTCATAACCGCACTCTTCGATGATCAGGCTTCTTAATTTCAGGAACAGGTGCGTTGCGTCCAAGCCCTGGTTAACTGCGTTCGAAAGGATCTTGACATGTGTGACAAAGGCGGCGTTGTCTAGATCCTCGCCACCTCTATTCATAATCGGTCCCTGCAACATGATCTGACCCGTCCGTTTTCATCCACCACAAGGTTATCGGACGAATCCACCCAATGATTATCCTCCCTAGATGCCTTTAAATGGCATTTCATGTGAATTCTGACCAAATTGAAACAGGATTGGCGCTAAGGCAGCCTGATCTGAACTTTTAGTCAAATTTTTGGGCGTAGGTGTAACGTGGTGGGATGCTCCCAATGATGCTGACGGCAATATTAGCAACTCAGACAACAGAAAGAATAATGCCTGCGTTTCGGGCCTATTCTGAACCCAGTCCCGAAGGGTTTCAATTTCCTGAGTCAGGAGCTATCAAAGGATGGAGCAGTACGAAGAACCACTTGGTTTGGTTCGTAAAGTTTCGGTCGGCGGGTGAAGTGCATGTTTCGCTCTACGGTAAAGACTTACCAACAGGAAATGGGACGTTTAAGTTAAAGGTCTCCAACAAGTCAGGCCAGATTGCTAGTGGAGACTCCAATGGCAGTGATACAAGTCTCGATTTCGGCACTTTTAATGTTCGAAAGGAAGGATATGTACGTTTTGAACTATCCGCACTGAGCGCTTCTTCTTCAGTCCAAATTGGGGGCCTAAAGCTTGCAGGTGCCCCAGTAGCTACCGCGCTGATTAATGAGACGAAGTATCGAAGTAGCGCTTCGGTCCACGTGAGGTGGCCAGCGCCAAGAAATGCTCCAATCACGTGGTTTTACAACGAAATCGTGCCTAAGTCATCCCCCTTGTCTACTTATTACATGGCCTGTGGTTGGAGCCGAGGTTACTTTGGGATTCAAGTGAACAGTCCCACCGAACGGCGAGTCATCTTTTCGGTCTGGGACAGTGGAAAAGAGAAGGTGACCCGAGATAAGGTGGACAAGGAGCTTCAAGTTCAACTAGTCGAGAAGGGGCCCGGCGTATTCACTGGAAGCTTTGGCAACGAAGGGACAGGCGGCCATTCTCACTTGCTTTACTCTTGGAAAACAGATTCTGTTCAAAGGTTTTTAGTTCGTGCAAAGCCAATCGGCACAAAAACGATCTACTCCGGCTACTACTATTTCAACGACCGAAAGAGCTGGGGTCTGATTTCTTCCTGGAGTGCTCCACAAGACGGAAAGTACTTGGGAAGCCTTTATAGTTTCATAGAGGATTTTTGGGGCGGCGAAGGACAAAAGCAAAGGCTCGCTGATTTCGGGCCGGCTTGGATCAAGGCCGGTTCAGATTGGAGCCAGGTAACAAATGGCTCCTTCACACACACCGCAAGAATGCCAAATTATCGAGAGGACTATTACTACAAGGTAAGTGGATCTAGGGTAACTGCTTCGGCGGGTGGCTACACCAACGAGGGTCCAGTAACTTATGGAGAGAACTTCAGCGGAATCAAGCCTTCTCGGCCGCCGAGCAACGACGTTCTTAATTGGATTCGAAGCGTCGAAGAAAAAGACAAAGAGTAGCCCTAGAACGCACTTTAGAAGGCTATTTGAAGCCGCCTAATCGGAGCTAGACTGTTTCAGTGAGCCTAGTTCTGTTGTGCCTCTGCGTCTTCTCTATCCAGTCCTCACCCTCTTTGGTCATTGATCCGTGTAAGTTTGCGTCCGCCAGTGAGGCTCGGTCAAAGTGGGTCGCCGGAGATGGAGCGCTGCCTGCTGACGTTTCCGGTCACGGAATTCAACTAAAGTGCAACCTTACTGGCGAACATCAACGCGCCTACTGGGATCAGGAAGTCAGTGTTGACCTCAGTCGCTACGACAGAATCAAGTTTTCATTCTTCGTTGAGGACGCAAACAAGGTGTCTTCAACTTTCAACATGTATTTCCAAAGTGGGACAGGCTGGTACACAACCGGTTTCACTGCGGAGCAAGGTTGGAACCAAATTGATATTCCAAGATCGCAATTCGGTACCGAAGGCAAACCAGAAGGCTGGAAGCATATTTCACGGTTAAGGCTTGGAGCTTGGAAGTCAATCGAAGGGGTTTCAAATATCGGGGTTGCGGATATTGAAGCCATTTCGTCTGAGATTGTCGTTATTCAAGGAGATCGAACACCAGTGACCTCTCTGGAATATGGGACAGTGCTCGCTCAATCCGACTTGACAACGAAGCTGCTTACTGATGCAGGCATGTCAGTTGGCGGCATGGCGGATAGTGACGTCGAAGACGGAGCGCTTATCGGCCGTAAGGTCGCGATCTTTCCTCACAACCCAGACATGACCGAATTGGAGATGGACCAAGTTGAGAAATTCGTGCGGTCTGGCGGGAAAGTACTTGGCTTCTATGGAGTGCATCCGCGCCTCTTGAAATTAATCGGAGTGGAACTGACATCGTGGCAGACACAGAAATTCCCTGGACAATTTGCATCAATTCATTTCACTAAATCGTACGTCCCTGAATTGCCCAACTCGGTTCAGCAGGCCTCGTGGAACTCAAACATCGTGCGGCCAATTCGCCCTTCGGCTGAAGTCGTTGGCCAGTGGTTTGACTCCAAAGGTCATCCGCTTGGTATTCCAGCCGTTGTTGCATCAGAAAACGGGGCATATATGTCGCATGTGCTTTTAGGCGACGATCCAGATGGCAAGATGCAAATGATGTTAGCCCTCGTGGGGCATTTCGATACGAACGTGTGGCAACAGGCTTGTTCCCGTGCTGCACGGGATCTTCAGGTAGTTGGGGAATTCAAATCGATGAAGTCGGCAGTACTCAATTTGGGATCTGCTTTGACTTCGCAGGTCGTCGCGCAAGAGGCCAAGGCTCGAACCGCCGAATCTCAGCGTCAATATTCAAAGGCTCTGAGCCTTTATCAATCTGCAAAGTCCTCCCTTGTTAGGGCTTACTGCATGGCTCAAGTCTCGAAGCCAAAAGAAATGAGGGCAGTCTGGTGCCACTCTGCCTTTGGGGTTGCTGGCAAGTCCTGGGCCGAAGTGTCCCAGGAGTTAGCGGGTAATGGATTTACCAGCATCTTCCCCAATATGCTTTGGGGGGGACGCGCTTATTATCCAAGCAAGTTTCTTCCCATGGACGAATCGGTAGCCAAGGAAGGAGACCAAATAAAGAAGTGCGTTGAAGCCGCGCATCATGTTGGACTCCAAGTTCATGTTTGGAAGGTCAACTGGAATCTGATAAACGCCCCGGTCGAGTTTCTAGCGCAGATGAGAGCGGCGAATCGAACTCAAAAAGACCCCAACGGCAAGGACTTGGATTGGCTTTGCCCATCGAACACTTTAAATTTCGAACTTGAGCGAAATTCAATGCTTGAGGTTGTCACTAACTATCCCATTGATGGGATCCACTTCGACTACATTCGCTATCCAGGAAGTGAAGGTTGCTATTGCGAAGGATGCAGAAAACGCTTTGAAGACGAGAATTCAATACGCATCGTTCGGTGGCCACAAGATGTTCTGACAGGACCTCTCAAAGTGAAGTTCCTGCAGTTTCGACGATCGAATATTTCCCTTTTGGTGCGTGCGGTGAGTGCAGAAGCTCGCAAGATCCGGCCTTTAATAAAGGTATCGGCTGCTGTGTTTGCAGATTGGCCACTTTGCAGAGACAGCGTTGGTCAAGACTGGGCAAGTTGGGTTAAGAGCGGATATATGGACTTTGTTTGTCCGATGGACTATACAGTTTCTGCGACTCAATACGAACAATGGATGAAGATCCAGAATGAAGCCGTGGGTGAGTCAAAGTATCTGCGCCCAGGTGTGGGAGCCACACTTACTAACAAAATGACCGCTGACCAAATTGCTCTACAAATCAAGTTGGGCAGGAATCACGGCTCTTCTGGATTCATACTTTTTAATCTCGATTCAACGATGTTGAATTCGGTTTTGCCCAACCTCCATTTGGGCATCACCAAGTAAGACCAAAAATATCAGTAGATTCCAGGAATGAATTTGTATGGCGTCTTGGCTCGGTAACTAACATAGTCCGGATTGGATACTCCCATGAACTGATCATCTCGTTCCGAACGCAACCAATACATAAGCAGGAAACAGGCAGCGGTGAACCACTGAGCAGATGTTGTGAGCCCTCGCGAGAACGTCAAGACAAACATAAGCGGCTCCATCGTGTAGCTTGGGTGCCTAACCACACTATAGAACCCCGTCGTTCTGACTCCTTTGTCGGTCATAACGCCAAACATAGTGCCGAGATTCCAGATACTCATCGTGTACACAACGTTCAAGTAAACCGAAACCAGCAGAATCAAAGTTCGCAGGGGACTTGAAGTTATGATTGGATCGGTCCCCACGGTTGGCGGGACCATTTGCCAAAGGACAGTACCAAACAAGGGACCATAACACACCGCATTTACGATCCATCCAGAGACGGTGAAATCCAAGTTACGGATCCGCTTGCCCCACAAAAAGCAGGTTAGTGAATAGCCATATCCCAGAATCCCGCCAAGAATACAGGCGTTATAAATGAAAGTTTGGACCGTTAAATAGGTCGCATCTTCATTCAGTGGTGCGGGGGCATGGGTTAAGGCATAGCTCAATGCATTGAACGTTCGTTGAGCACTTTCCAGGCTAAGAGTTGTAACACCTTGTACTAGTACTTTGGGGGCTGAAGGCCACGATGCGGCAATGCCTTGATTGAAGTTTTCAAGTAGGAATCCGCCTAATGTGCGGCCAAAAGCATAAGCTATGACCAGTTGAAGCAGCCAGATCGTAACATGTTCTGCCTTTGTGCGCGCTTCATGACCAAAGACTCCTCCCTTGAACGCGAGCTTCTCTAGGATAAGAGCAAATGGAGAAATTCGCTTGTTGAGAAGTGCTCCTTCGTATACAAACAATCCGAGAGCAAACAAGGGGAGCTGCAGCCCCTTTAGCGTTTCGTACTGCAAGAAAACCGGCAAATCAGAATGGATGACTTGTAGGTTGACCATGAACGCGAGGTAAGCCAATGATCCGATAACAAATTGACAGAGAAACCAAATAACCGGGATGCCGATCAGGCCATGAAATGCCAGCTTTAGGTTATTAGGAATACAAACCATGCGAGCTAATCGCGGACCGAAAATTAGAAAGGGTGAGCGTTTATATTTAATCCTTAGGAGCGGATAAACAACCAGAACAATGAAATAGGCTGCGACCTCGATCATCGTCAAAAACGGCTGATCGAATGAGGCTAGCTGCGTGACGACCGTGTATTCAGATACGGTATAGCCCCGCATCGATTTGGGAACAACTCCACGCTCTTTGTAGGACAAAAGCGACCCCGTCGAGCGATCAGGTTGAACTTCTGCGAGTCGGATCGACCCTACCATCGATCTACCCTCGAACAGATTCAGGACGGAACCCGTTATAAGCCCGTGATCACTTCCAAGATTGACGACACAATTGCTACCAGAGGACTGTGTCACCTGACCTTGTCGGCCCATTTTCCATCGAAATCGGGAAGGATCGTAGACCAAGATTGCTTCGCCATCATGAATGGACGCGACATTCGCCTTTCCGATTTCCTCCTGCCAATCAGCACTAAATCGAAATATGGAATAGGTCTGACCGACCTTCAGATCCGACGGGTTCGTGAGTGGAACAGCAACGTGGTTTCCATCGATCACCCGAGAGATGTTGACGTGGTGGACAAATTGACCGTGAATTGCCATTAACGCAAAGGTCAATAGGGCAAGGAGCCAACCCAACTCAAAGAGCACTTCGCAGAGCGAGTCGAAACGTCCTGCCGGTTTGACAGAGGCATCGAGCACTGTTGTTGAACTGATGGATTGGAGTTTCGGCATGTGGCTCGTATCTATTAGGATAGCTTCTGACCCTAATTACTTGCGGTATTCCAGTCCCACCGACAGGTAATTAATCGTTGCATAGCTGTTGCGCTTCCAGAACCCGTGCCGCCATCTAGATAGCGCAAGGTGGCTCTAAGGCTTAGGTCAGAACTGATTTTATAGCTTAGGTGCAGACCCAGATCAAGTGCCCCACCTTGTGGCGCAAACAAACCATCAAATTCAAACTGTGCCGATAAACGGCTCGAAATGGGTTTCTCAGCAAACAGATAGAAGAGGGGAACAATACCGAGGATTTAAAAGGAAGATTTGGAACTACCTTGACTCAACTCAACATTTGCATCTCGTACTTTAAGCGTCCAACCAGCCCGAATGTCGACTTGCCCAATCGGTCTCCAGCGATGCCACCAAGTGAATCGGTACGAGTTGAAAGTATATCGACCAAAGGTATCCACGTTCGGAGCAAAGCTCACCCCATTGAATTGCGTTTGCCCACTTAGCTTTCATGTGCCACTGAAGCTAAGTGGCGCGACGAGTATTCGATATCCAGAATTGCTGTCGTCGTTGATGATCGCAGTTAAACGGGCAAAGTTGAAAGGCCCACGTCCAATAAGGTCCCTGTAGCTGAACTTGCTGCCATCTGCTGGAATCGCACATGTATTACGCGACTGGTAGGCAAAACCTCCCTCCAAGTCAACCCGAATGCGGTCCGATGCGCACGAAATCGCCGAAAGAGCGATCAGAGCACATGACGATGCAATGTGAAAATACATGGATCGGCAAGCCTACCAGACTGTCTAGAAAGGCTTATTTGAAAGCGCACAAAAATAAGCTATATTATTTCATTTATTTACTCAATACAATTGACTTAAGAACATAGAATGACGAATCATTGGGCCAATCTAGGTTCAAATTCTAGTGCGGTTAGTTTCCTGTCCTGAAAAGTAACCCCACTCCATGTGGGCAGAGATACTGTAACCTCGGTCTGAGTTAACGTGACTCTCAATGTCAATTTTTCAGAAACTTGCAATCGAGGATCCATACAACCTCTGTTTTGGTAACGCTCCAAATCCGCTTGTCACGCGCAGCGGAATGTCGTTGGGCGGCGGAACCGTTTATCCCGAGATCAATTTCACTTTGCCTACCATGCTGGTAACCGAAGACACCATGTCTGAAGTCTGTCGGCAATACACAGAGATGATTTCAGGAGTCCTCAAACGCGCCCATGAGCTATCGGTACCGGGCCTAGTCGTCGAGTTTGAAACACTCCCACCAATGACTGAAAACCCCGATTGGGGCATGTCAGTCGTTCAGATCCTTCTAGACGCGATGCACGAGGCATCAGTTAAGAATGGCCTCAAGAGTGTCCTTCGGATGACTCCCAACGACACGCGGGAAATGGTCCGACCACCAGTTATGCGTTCTGGCGTTCTATTGGACAACATGTTGGAACTCTTTGACCGTTCGGCTGCAGTTGGAGCCGAACTTCTCAGCATAGAGTCTGTTGGCGGCAAGGAAGTTCACGACGAGGCACTACAGTCTTGCGATATCGGTCAGGTGATTTTCTCCATGTGCGTCATGGGATCACGAGACATGCGCTTCCTTTGGAGTCACATCAAGGAAATCGCGGACAAGAATCATGTGTTTGCGGCGGGAGATACAGCATGTGGTTTCGCCAATACTGCGATGGTCCTTGCTGAGCAGAAGTTGATCCCCAGGGTTTTTGCCGCTGTTGTAAGAAGCGTCTCCGCCGTCCGGAGCTTAGTCGCCTATGAATGTGGCGCGGTCGGACCAGGTAAGGACTGCGGATACGAAAACGTAATCCTAAAAGCTATCTCTGGCTTTCCTATGGCCATGGAAGGGAAAACTGCCGCATGCGCCCACTTCAGCGCAGTTGGCAATGTTGCAGCAGCGTCGTGTGATACATGGAGCAATGAGTCCGTTCAAAATGTGCGACTGTTGGGCGGCATGGCACCAACTGTAAGCATGGAGCAGCTTGCCTACGATGTAAGGCTGCTCAATGAAGCTCTTGCTGATGGACCCGAAGCAGCCAATACACTCAAGAACTGGCTCGTTCGGTCCGACGTGAAGCTGGACCCTCAAGCCCTGGTACTTGCACCTGACAGTGCAATTCAAATAGGCAACGCGATCGTATCCTCACCCAACTCTTATCGGGCGGGTGTTGCGGCTGGACTCGCAGCGATCGATATTATTTCCGACGCACACAAATATGGATGTCTCCGAATCGCTGAGCGAGAAGTGCCTTGGCTCGACTCTATTCGGAACGCTCTTTACGATTTGCCAGAAGATGAATGTCAATTCATCGATGAAATGATGGATGTGGTCGACAGAACCACGTTCCGAGCAAAAGACTACCAATTCAACTAATCTCGTTCAATCAGTGCTGATCCTATGGAACTATCTCAACTAACCGAAGCAATCAAGGCCGGCAACCGTAAAATGGCTGGTCAACTGACTCAAGAAGCCGTGGACGCTCATGTTAGTCCTCGAGAAATTCTAGACGCATTGATCGTCGGGATGGATGATATCGGTGCTAGATTCCAAAAGAACGAGGTATTCGTCCCAGAGATGTTGATTGCGGCCCGAGCGATGAAAGAGAGCATGGTGATTCTCGAACCAATTCTTGTTGCTGCTGGAATTCGCCCAGAGTTCACCGCACTCATCGGTACTGTCCAAGGCGACCTTCACGACATCGGCAAGAACCTCGTATCGATGATGTGGAAGGGTGCGAATTTCAAGGTAATCGACCTCGGTACTAACGTTCCACCCGAGAAATTTGTCGAAGCAGCTAAGGAACACAATCCCGATATTATTGGATTGTCGGCGCTCCTGACGACAACGATGCCATCAATGAAAACGACCATTGAGTTACTCCGTGAGGCGGGCCTAAAAGACACAAAAATAATCATTGGTGGTGCCCCAATCACAAAGGAATTTGCTGATCAGATAGGCGCAGATGCGTTTGCGCCAGACGCGGCAAGCGCCGTGGACGCCGTAAGAAAGTTGGTCGTTTCAACAGCTTCATAGCAGGGTAATTCCATGCGAAATGTCCGAATGACAGGTCGCGAACGCGTTTCGCGAATGATGGAGCGGAAGGACCAAGATTGTGTTCCGCGAATGGAGTCGTTCTGGGGTGACACTCTCAAGCGTTGGCGATCCGAAGGGATGACAGAAGACCCGAATATTGTCATTGGTAACGACTTTCAGGGTCTCTGTTGGTCTGAACCCTTTCCCTATCCGGGCCAAGATGTGGTGCTCAAAGAAGACTCAGACACCGTTACCAAACGAGATGCTTGGGGACAAGTCAATCGATACTGGAAATTCCGTGAAGGCACTCCAGAACATATGAGTTTCCCATGCGAGACTAAGGAAGACTGGCAGAATATTGTCAAACCGAGGCTCCTTCAGCTTGGACCGTCGGTTAACTTGAGTGGCGCCGAGTGGGCGCTTAAGTTGGGTAGACGTCAAGGCCGGTGGTGTCACCTTACGGGACTGGAAACCTTCGAGATGACTCGTCATTTACTTGGCGACGAAAACACCATGATTGCCATGATCGAAGATCCTGAGTACTTGGTTGACGTCTCTCAGACGATGACCGACCTGGTTCTTAGGGACTTTGAGTATCTGCTCGCCCAAGGAATTGAACCCGACGGAGTCTGGATCTATGGCGATATGGCCTATCGGAGCGGTCTCCTTTGTGGTCCCCCGCTCTACAGAAAGTTAGTCTGGCCCGACCACAAGAGAATGGCCGAGTGGGCCCATGAGCATGGTTGGCCGTTCATCTACCACACGGATGGCGATGTCAACGGGGTGATTGAAGACTACATAGAGGCAGGTTTTGACGCTCTCCAACCGCTGGAAGCAAAAGCGGGTATGGATGTTCGGGGTCTTTGCCCACGATTTGGCGACCGCCTAGCATTCATTGGGAACTGTGACGTAATGATCTACGCTACGAACGACCGTCAAGCGATTGAGCAAGAGGTCAGAAGTAAGTTGGAGGCAGGCAAAGCAACGCTTGGCTATGCCTATCATTCCGACCATTCCATTCCTCCGAGCGTAAGCTGGGAGACTTTCTGCTTTGTGGCAGACCTTGTCGACAAATACGGAAATTACGATTAAGGAACCTATTCGATATGAAACCGATGCTCGATGTTGTCAACGGTGCGAGACCCAACGACCGACTTATTGACCTTGATTTTGAGGAGCACAATGAAACGACTAGGAAGGTTCTCCAGTCGTTCGCCGACAGAGTTCCTATTCGTGTCCCCGTCCAAGTAGGGACCAATACGCGGTACTTCATGTTTCATCCAGAAGCAAATGACTTCGGGATGGATTTCTTCAGATACAGCGAGGATCCAGACATGATGTTTGAATCCCTTCTGAGGTATTCACGATGGTCTCGATTCAATCTGCATGTCGACACCGAGCTTGGCTTACCGGAAGAATGGTGGGTTCATGTCGACTTTCAAAACTACTATGAAAGCGCCTGGTTCGGCTGCCCGATCGAATATTTGTCGGACCAAGTGCCTGATACTCGTCCGGCATTTGTTGAGAATCCAGAATCTCTAATGGATAACGGACTGCCTGATCCGTTTGGTGGACTGTTTGGACGGGCTCTTGAATATTACGAGCACATGGGCCAGCGTTGTGAAAGTGAGGAGTTTCTTAATCGGCCAATACGAGTGGAGGTTCCTGGCGGTGGTACCGATGGTCCGATGACCGTCGCTTGCAATCTTTTCGGTCCCGAGTTTGTCTGCGAAGCAATGGTGGAGGAACCGAACCGACTCAACGCCCTCCTTTCCTTCATTACCGATGCAACGATCGCTCGCATGGGCGCATGGAAAACGAAAGCCGGCGTCGCCTTTCCGCACGATGGTTTTTGGATGGCAGACGACAGTATTGCCCTGATCTCTACATCAATGTATTGCGAGCATATCCTGCATCACCATCGTCGCATCTACGATGCATTCGGAACAGAAACGGGTCGAGGCCTTCATCTATGTGGAAATGCAACAAGGCATTTTCCTATCTTGGTAAAGGAACTCAAAATCGCATCGTTCGACACTGGTTTTCCCGTCAACTTTAGGAAACTTAGGAGTGATTTGGGGCCCGATATTTGTATTCAGGGCGGACCTCATGTTGAGTTGGTGAGGTCAGGGACACCCTCCGAAGTTTATTCCGAGAGTAAACGTATCTTGCGTTCAGGAATTTTGGAGGGCCGACTATTCCTACTGCGGGAAGGGAACAACTTAGCACCCGGCACTCCAATTGAGAACATTGAAGCCATGGTCAAGGCAGGGCGTGACTTCGGCCAATTCCAGGAAATAGAATAATGACGGACCGCGAACGATTCAACGCAACGATGCACTACCAACCGGTTGACCGGTGTCCCATCTGTGATTTTGGCTTCTGGGAAGAAACAATTCCCGAATGGCATAAACAGGGCCTTCCAACAAAGGTTGAATGGAAGAGCGGCGCGGAAATCTATACCGACGTGTGGTTTGGGATGGACAGCTATGGCACGGGTGGCACACCAGACGTTGGCCTAAATCCTCCCTTCGAGTACAAAGTCATCGAAGATCTCGATGACCATGAAATTGTTCAGCAAGGAGACGGAGTTCGAGTCTTGCGCAAGAAATACATGGGTTCCATCCCTCATCACGTAGGACACCTGTTGACTGATCGGGATTCCTGGAAAAAGCATTATCTGCCAAAACTTGATCCTAATAACCCTGCCCGTTATCCAGCCGACTGGGATGGATCGGTGACCCGCTGGAAGGATCCTAATCGTGATGTACCGATAACGGTTTGGGCGGGCAGCTTGTTTGGATGGCTTCGAGACTGGATGGGCCTTGAGAATGTTGCCGTGGTACCTTACGATGATCCCGAGTGGTTCGAGGAGATGGTCACTACCTTGGCAGATTGTACGGTTGGCGCATTGACGCGAGCCCTTGAAACAGGTGCCAAATTTGACTCCGGATCTATGTGGGAGGACATGTGCTATAGCGGGGGACCACTTCTAGGTCCCGAGCACTTCAAACGGTTCCTCGTTCCGCATTATCGCCGTATCACGGATTTGCTCATGAAACACGGAGTGGATATTGTCTGGCTGGACTGCGATGGAAAAATTGATCATTTGCTTCCACTTTGGCTGGACGCTGGCGTGAATACCATGTTTCCTATTGAGGTGGGAACTTGGGGCGGAGACCCAGTTCGATATCGCAAGGAATATGGGAAAGACTTGCGCCTAATTGGTGGCTTTGATAAGCATCTACTCCAGCGGTCCCAACCCGCGATACTTGCCGAAATACAGAGGTTTGTCCCCCTAGTTGAGGAGGGAGGCTTTATCCCATTGCCAGACCATCGAGTTCCGCCAGATGTACCGTACGAAAACTATCTTTACTATCTGAAGCAAGCACGAAAGATCTGGGGTCAAGACACCAATCTGAAACCGTGTCCCGCACTGGAAAGTTTCTGCCAATGAAAAGGCTCTTTGGCTGTGGTGAAGCCCTTGTTCTTGATGGTGCAATGGGCACCGAACTCATTAACCGTGGTCTGACAGAAGGGCAGTCCTCGTTCATGTGGTCGTCAGAGAATCCTCGCGATATCTTGGCGATTCATGGAAGCTACGTGCAGGCTGGAGCCGATTACATCACAACGAACACCTTCGGCGGATCCCCTTTGATGCTGGATCGCATGGGATTAGGGAGTCGCTTTACCGTTCTGAATCGGCTCGCTGTAGAACTTGCGATTGAAGCCAGTCAAAAATCATGTGGCATCCTTGGCGATATTGGGCCCTGCGGAGATTTCCTCGAACCAATCGGCGACCTTACTGAAGAAAAATTGATTGAGTCCGTTCAAACACAAGCAGAGATTCTAGCAAGCGCAGGCGTTAACGCTTTCATCGTCGAAACGATGTCCGATGTCTCGGAAATGACGACTACAATCCGGGCCCTACAGATGTTCCAATTACCGATACTGACAACATTTACCTATGAGCTGAAGGGAGGGGAGATTCGCACACTTATGGGAGTCAAGCCTGCAGAGGCAACCAGAGCAGCCATGGAAGCGGGAGCATTCGCGGTAGGAGCTAACTGCGGATCCTCGTTGAGCCTCGACGACTACAAGAATCTCGCCGCTGACATATTGGCTGAAGCTAACGGCCTACCCGTACTCATGCAGCCGAACGCTGGAACTCCAACTCAGGCTGGCGGAAAATTCAGCTACGGTGTAACTCCTGAGGACTTTGGGGCTTGGGCACAAATTGTCCACGGTATGGGAGTTCAAATCATTGGCGGCTGCTGTGGAACGACTCCTCGTCACATCGAAAATGTTTCGAATACTTTGAAGACATCTAGTAGGTCGGAATGACACAACGCGAAAACTTCCTTTACATGATGGCGGGGGAAAGCTACCAACACGTTCCGTTCGACCTCCCATTGACTCCGCCAATGGTCGACCTCATGGAAAGGAAATTGGGTACTCGTGATGCCGTTCAAGCATTCGACCTTGACTTTAGCTATGTGTGGGGTGGACCCCATCGAGATGCAGCCAAGTGGCATGCTGAGTACTTGAGAAGAGGAATACCCCTGCCCGACGGGGCATGGATCGGTGACGGCGGCTATGTTGAAAAGCCAAGGGACAGAGCGTCCGTCGGAGAGGCGTACCACCTCACCGAGATGTTTCATCCGCTAAGTTATTTGAATACCCTGGAAGACATTCGATCCATGCCTTGGCACAACTTGGACGACCCAGCACTCTACATGTACCTTCCAGAAAGAGTGAACGCCGTAAGGACGGCAGGAAAGGTCTCGACTCTAGGTTTGGAATGCTCAGTCTTTGAAAGTGCTTGGTATTTACGCGGTATGGAGCAAATCTTCTGCGACTTGGCCGACGACACCGGAATTGCGGATTGGCTATTCGATCGATTTTCTGAACAGTCAACTAAAACTGCCCGTGCAGGTGCCGAAGCAGGGGTGGACTTGATTCGTTTGGGAGACGATGTAGGAACGCAGCGAGGCATGATGATGTCTGTTCCGTTTTGGCGCGAGCACCTAAAGCCACGATTGAAAAGGATCGTGGACTCGGCCAAAAGCGTCGAGGCTCCACCTTGTGTTCAGTATCACTCCGACGGAGATATCTCAGATATCGTTGACGACCTCATAGAAATAGGAATCGACATTCTCAATCCGATTCAACCCGAGTGCATGCCATTGGATTGCGTTGCTGAAAAGTGGAAAGACCGAATTGCGTTCAGCGGAATGATCGGCACTCAAACGACAATGCCCTTCGGAACCCCAAATGACGTCAAAACCGCAGTTGACCATTGCGAGTCATGGATTCATCGTGGGGCAAAGATGTGCATTGCCCCTACCCATGTCTTGGAGCCGGACGTTCCGTGGGAAAACGTAATTGCCCTGAGCGAGGCTGTTCGCTTGATTAAGATATGAACTCTGCAGAAGTCTTTGATAGCGTGTTTTACCAAGGTACGCCACCGCCGCGCCTCCTCACCATGCCCCTCATCATGACTCTTGCCGCTCGCCATTGTGGCGTTCGATATATTGATTACGTCCGCGACCCAGAGGTTTTGGCCAGGGCTCAATTCGAAGTCTGCGAGTTCTATAGCTTGGATATTATGGCGACGACATCCGATCCTGTTGGCGAGCTTTCGGCGCTTGGAGGCAGGTTAGTTTGGTTTGATAATGATCCACCTGCCCCCGATCCTCTCAGTCCTCTTATTTCAGGTCCTTCCGACTTGAAGAAGCTCAAACTGCCCGATCCAAATGGTGACAATCGAATGGGAGACCGGATTAAGGCAATAAGAGAGATGAAGCGCCTCTCAAAGGGTAAGTATCCCGTGCTCGGATGGGTCGAAGGTCCAATTTCAGAGGCAGCCGTCATGAGAGGGATGACTGCCTTGATGGAGGATCTCATCGATGAACCAGAGTTCATTCAAGAACTCTTTGAGTTCAACGTGGATATGGCGATCGATTTCGCGACCGCACAAGTGGAAGCGGGCGCAGACATGATCGGCTTTGGCGATGCGCCAGCCTCCCTCATCGGGCCAAACCTTTATGGACAAGCGGTACTCGATCACGAAAAACGTATGGTCCAAGCGATCAAGAAACTGGGAATGCCAGTTCGTATGCATATTTGCGGGAACACAACTAAGCTATTTGCCCTTATGGCGGAATCGGGAGTAGACATGATCGATGTCGATTCGGTTGCAGATTTCACATTGGCTTCAGAGCTAATCCCGGACTCAATTCAACTGCTGGGCAATCTCGATCCAGTCCGCGAAGTGCTCTATTCTGATCCAGCTTCAATCGTGGTGCGGCTGGAAGAATGCCATCAAACCGCCGGAAACAGATATGTCGTTGGCGCTGGTTGCGAGATTCCCGCTAAGACTCCCGATGCCAACCTGCTCGCCTTCTCACAGTATGCCCATGCTCATCATTAGCAATCGACTAAGCTTCGCCAAGTACAAGCTGATCGATGTAGGTGTCTTCGAAATCGGGATCGAGATTCAGCTCAACGATCTCGATTTCCTTGCCGATACGTGCTAGTTCCGGAAGAATGGAGGAGTCGATGGTACTGAGTGTCGCTCCCGCTAGCGAAGTATTGCCGACGAGCTGAACTTGCTCCGGTGAGAACCCAGGAAAGAGCCCGCAGGCAATCGCATTTTCAACGTTCAAATGCATCCCAAATCCACCGGCAAGATAAAGAGACTTCACATCGCTTGACCTTAGTCCAATTCGATTCAAGAGGGTCATGATCCCGGCAGCTATCGCGGCCTTCGCCTGCAAAAGTCGGGAAACATCCGTCTCGGCTATTAATATTTTGCGTTTGCCTAGCCCGAGTTCGAGAACAAACTCAAGCCCATATTCTCCTTTTTGAAGGCGAACATCATCTGCGTCGAAGAAGGACCGCTCAAATCGTCCCCTTGTTGTCAGGAAGCCAATTCGATATCCTTCAGCAAGGAAGTCGATATATGCGGACCCACAAATACCGATGGCTTTCGTTTTTGGCGGACCAATCACTTCGTTAAAAACTCGGAAAGGATCGTTTGTCAGTGTGATGTGCGAAATCGCACCGTCCCCTGCGCGAATGCCACACATGAGTCCGGAACCTTCAAACGCCGGCCCAGCCGCCGTGGCACAGCCGTACATCTTGTCCTTGTATTTGAGAACAATTTCTCCATTTGTGCCTACATCGACGAGGAGGGAAGGACCGTCGTCATAAACCAACCCACTTGCCAACACGCCCGAAGTGATATCTGCACCCACATAAGCAGCTGATCCAGGCAACATCGTCACGCTGACCGCCTCTGGGAAAAGCCCGAGTTCGCCGGCAGTGGATACCCTCGTCTCGATAAAGGAAGGCGTAAACGGAGACATCCCCATTGAGCTTGGGTTCACTCCAGCGAACAAATGAAGCATAGTAGTATTGCCTGCTACTACGAAACCCTTAACTGAAGCGATGTTGGCACCTGCTTCGCTAAGTGCTCTTTCGAGCATGGGTGCCAAAGTCCCCTGCGAAATGGCTTTCTGCAATGTTTCAAGAGCGCTGGGATCGGTCAAGCAAAGGTTGATTCGAGTGAGAACATCGTCTCCGTAATGCATCTGACGATTAAAATCTGTCGCCTTTCTCAATACCGCGCCATTGGAGAGATCTACAAGTGAAAGTGCAACCGTCGTGGTACCAATATCAATCGCTGCGACAAGCCCTTCCTTTCCAAGTTGCGGTGCGTAGGCGTAGGGGACATTGATTCGATAGTCCGACAGTATCTGAGGTGCATACGCCAGCATCGCGTGCTCAGGAATTCGAATTTCAAGCGATTCATTGACCCGAATTTTGCATCCCTGTTCAGACTTCCATTCGCCTTTGCGAAGGACATCCACGACGCAAGATTTACAGAGTTGTCTTTCTCCACAACGCGTATTGAGCGGCAAGTTGCAACTTCGAAGTATTTCCGTAAGTGGCTGACCAATCTGATGGGAATCGATCAAGACCGTTCGGTCTTCCTCGGGTAGATGAATTTTAAGGTGCATTTCTGACCTCGATGACCCTTTCGTCAGCGGTCATTTTCAAGGTCTGGCCGGGTTCTAGGACTAGGAACTTCTCGTCGTCCCAATCGCACGCAAGCAAGGACTTCAATAATGCCGGATCTCCAGTTTGAATATCGTAATTCCAACCTAACCAATTTGCACATTCCTTCGTGAATTCTTGATCAGCCTGTGTCGGAATGACCTTAAGGTCGACGAATGTTGCCCTATCGTAAGTAGAAAACCAATGCTGTTCTTCTTCCATCAAGAACTCAGCGTCCTCTTTGCCGAATCTCTCACTATATTCAGCGAGGAGCGTGTCGTATCGAAGTCTCCCAGGTGCGGTGTGATGTCGGTTCCACCCAGGGCTGTACCAGTAGGTTCCCGGATGCAGTTTCACGTATTCCGAATATCGTTCCTTGCTGCCGAGGAGAAGAGTGATGCAGTCATGGGCGCGAGGAATAACGATTCGGCATCGCTTACCGGTGACGCCCTCCGTTCCACGGCTGCAAAGGCCGTACCCGATAACAATGGTGTCGACTTCCGGCGACGTATCTTCAATATCCGACACGAGCGACTGTAATTTGGATCGAAGCTTATCCGGTTCGTTGTGTAAGCCTTGGGGCAACTTTTCCAGCCGAGCAACGTGAGCTAGGCCATTTGCAAAAGATTCAATCTCATCTTCGAGAACTGCGCAATAAACTACCGCTATCAACAGCATTGGGACGTTCACGCATTCGAGATGTTCGCGATTGACCGCACGGGTTGTCGAAAGCTGCAACGGATTGGGTATTCGAAAGTAGAATAGAATAGGAATGCAACTCGATCCTCTGCGAACGACCACGACTGTCGATTCGAAAACTGCAGAAGAGGCCTTGGCACTTGCCATAAGGCTTCAGCAGGCAAGGGGGGACCGCGTCTCGATCGATGAACTACAAAGGACTGCAGACGAAGCAGGAATTGATCGAGTGTATTTGGAAAGCGCTCTACACCAAGTCTCGCAAAAGCAGGTAGCTAAAGAGCAAGGAACCGCTTTTCAGAGAATCCGCATTATTCCTTTTGTTGTTGCGATTGTCGGTGCCGTATTTGCCCTATCTCTGGTTAACATGGACGGACACAACATACCTCCGCCCTTTTATATTGCAATTGTGGCGGCATGGTTCGCCGTCAGCAGGGTAAGGCGGAGATCATGCAGATCGGTCCGTCGCCGTTTTCGCGATTAATTTCTCATCACTTGAGGTGGGTAGAGTAGGATCTAGCCATGGTCTTTCGTACGCTGAATAAGGAAGAAATTCCCGCCGCAGTCAAGCTCTGGGTTGAAGTCTTTCAGATGGAAACTTCATTCTTTCAGACTCTATTGGATGGCGATGCGCCCGATGCCGTTTCTCTTGGCGCGTTTGACGGAGACCGACTGGTTTCTTCCGTTCACGTCTTCATTCGATGGTTCCGCGACCGTGAGGGTCGGCCACAAAAAGTTGGCAGTATTGGCAGTGTCAGCACATTGCCGGAATATCGATCAAAAGGATGTTCAGGGCGACTCCTGCAAATGGCGATTCGCGAAATGGGGTCTCGCGAGTGTATCTGGAGCTATTTGGGTACGGGCGTCAACGATCACTATGCAAAACAAGGGTGGAGGACAGTAAGCACACCTTTCTTCCGAGGAACACTTGACGATTTGTCAGAGGCCGATCAGCTCGAAAAGGCAACCATTACTGAAGAGTTGATTGACGAGATGGCAGCCCTCCATATGGCTTACACGCGAAAGCGACCGATGGCCAATGCTAGGTCTCGCTACATGTGGCTGTGTGCAGTTTGGTACCGCGTCACCGGTGACATTGATGAAGTCTACGTTTCTCGAACTGGCAAGGAACTTGATGCTTATCTGGTTGTTCGGCAGCATGCCGATCAAATTGAGTTGATCGAGGGCATCTGCAAAGAGGGAAGCGATAAATCGTTGAGAGACCTCGTCAGACTTCGGCTGGCCATCGCAGCATCCCAGGGCATAGTCAAGGTCGAAAGCAAATTTGCCGAGGACAGCGAAGGGCATGCCGCTTTCGTTGAATCGTGTAGAAAGGTCACTCCAGCGGAAGATCGAAGTTGGATGGCTTTACCGATAGCGGATCGCATATCATGGCCGGACCTTGCGGCGCTTCACGCTGACCCACGTGGGCGGCGAAGCGACCTGGATAACTTCTAGACTTTATGCTTCAACTTCCTACTCCGCGAGCCACCCATCAGCTAACGACGTTCAACCGAGCGACTTCCCAAAAGACGATCGCAGTTCCTCGTGGTAAGCGTGTCACCCTCGCGGAAGCCAAAGGACCAGGGTTTGTGGGCCAACTCTGGATGACCTTCCCAGGTTGGTTTTGGCAGCACTGGGCCGTCGATTATCCCATCAGCCAGACGATATTGAAGACATTGATCCTGCGAATTACATTTGATGGAGCAGAAGATCCGCAAATATTGGCACCGGTTGGTGACTTTTTCGGCATCGGCTTATGCGAAGTTTCAAGCTTCACTTCGCGTTATTTCGGAATGTCATCGGGCGGCTTTTACTGCTCGTTTCCGATGCCCTTTTCCAGCTCAATAAAAATAGAGGTCGAGAACTTTGACCAAGTTGTCGACACGGAAGTATTTCTCAATGTCATTGTTCAGAAAACGGAGGATCTTCCCCCGTCCACTCCATTTCTTCACGCTCATTACCACTCCGGAGAGAACTCCGGGCCTGAGCCACTGCTAATTGCAGATGCAGAAGGAAGGGGACGCTTTGTCGGTTGCACTTTATCCTGCCAGTGCAAGACTCTGAATTATCTTTCCTTTCTAGAAGCACCAGAGAACGTTTTTATTGATGCCGACTGGACCGAACCACGAATAGTTGGGACAGGCTTGGAGGACTACTTCCTTGGCGGATGGTATTTCAGAGAGGGAACGTTTACTGGCCCCTACCATGGAGTCCCAGTTAAAGACACCTTGCGCTCGTCGATTTCGATGTATCGCATCCACGAACTGGACGCAATTTACTTCGAGAGTCGCTTGAAGTTTGTATTTCAGAACCCTTGGGATCCTTCCCGACTACTACCTTTCCGGCACTCGTCGGTTGCCTTTCTGTACATGGAACACCCTACTCCAGCCCCCGCACTTCCACCCCAGGACGAGCTTGTTAACTGGTATCGAATGCGTGAGTTTGACCATCAGTCGATACCATAGAATTGGCTCTGGTATTGTCGTTTCGTGTCACTCAAAATGAGCGGAAATCCCGTGTTGCCTGGCTGGTATGCCGATCCTGAACTCCACGCCTTTCAAGGCCGTTATTACATTTATCCAACATATTCGGCCCCGTATGAGGAACAGACATTCTTTGAAGTCTGGTCTTCAGATGATTTGACGGATTGGAAGAAAGACGGTATTGCCCTGGATTTTGCCAATGTTCCTTGGAGTACAAATCGTGCGGCATGGGCTCCTTCAGTGGCTGAACGGAATGGGAAATACTACATCTATTTTTCGGCAGGTGATGGAGCAGGTATTGGAGTGGCTGTTTCAGATAGCCCTTCAGGTCCATTTACCGATGCCCTTGGCAAGCCTCTTATCGCTGAGTATCACTTTGGCGCTCAACCGATTGATGCACACGCATTTATTGACGATGATGGGAAAGCTTATCTCTATTGGGGCGGTTGGAGGAAAGCAGTCATGGCACCACTTGCTGATGACATGATTGCGTTGTCTGGAGATGTCGTTGAGGTCACTCCCGAGAATTACGTTGAAGGCTCCTTTATGTTGAAACACAAGGGACGATATGTGTTCATGTGGTCAGAAGGGAACTGGACCGATTCTACTTACAGGGTGGCCTATGCTCTTGCAGAGTCTCCCTATGGACCTTTCGAACGCATTGATTCCGTTCTTGGCATCGAACCAGGAATAGCGGACGGCGCAGGACACCATTCTGTGCTTCAGATTCCTGGCACGGAGGAAACGATAATTTGCTACCATCGGCGAGTACTTGGAGACCTGAATCCGCATCACCGTGTTACTTGTCTGGAAGTAATGGAGTTTACTAAAGATGGAAAGATCAAGCCGATTCGACTCACTAACGAAGGTGTGCCTGCAAAGAGCTTGAATGTCTAGCAAAAGTAGCTGGTTTACAAGTGAACTTGTCGGTCTAAATAGGATCTAATAGGCAATGGTTCACGCCCTGGTTTGTGCAGTCCTTCTCGGGAGTTGCTTAGCAACACAATCGAATCCTCGTTCAGTCAATTTGGTCGGCAATCAGGATGTTGGACAGTGGGTTAATAATGCGACGTCTCTTGAAAAACTAGTCCGTACCCAGGGCCAGTTCCAGACAGTCTATCGAGCGAAATTCACCAAAAAGCCCGGTGGACAACCGTGGGATATTGGCATTCATGTCCCCTCGGCAAAGCCGATTCAAAAAGGACGATTAGTCACGATTCACGGGTGGATGCGCAGTGAAACATCGAGCCGTGTTGGACTAGTTTACGAGCAAGGAGCCGAACCATTTGCAAAGTTCATTAACCGGGAAGAGTTGCTGGGACCCGTGTGGCGAGAGGTTACGGCAGAGGGCATTTCAGACGCTGACTATGCGGTAGGCAGCGCCCAATTCACGATGTTTCTCGGATATGGTACCGGTTCAATCGAATTTGCTGACCTGAAGATCCTAACAACCTTTCAAGCACAAAAGGCAGCAACGCTTGTTGACAGCAATCGGATTTCGAATGGATCGCTGGTGGGCTGGCTACCCACAGGTTTGGAGACCTTCACGTCGGTGGATGCCAAAAACGCTCACTTCACACGAGCCGTGAGGGCACAGTTTACGCCCAAAGCGGAAGCCAATCCTTGGGATGTCTCTCTCCACGTGCCGGTCGAAGGGGCAATTGGGAAGGGCCACACGGTCTATATGCGCGCATGGATGCGGAGCCCAACTAACGCCAAGATCTCCATGATCGCTGAGCGATCCTCCGAACCGTTTAATAAGTTTATAGATCAAGGGATCAGCTTGACACCTGATTGGAAGGAGTATCGGGTTGCTGGAATCTCGGACGACGAGTACACGTCGGGCAAAACCCAACTCACCCTCTTTCTGGGTTACGGCAAGGGAGTCGTAGAGATTGGAGACCTAAGAGCAGAAGATTTAGGTTTCCAGCCGATCCAAGATTTGCCGGTTACGATCACTTACTACCGATCAGCTCCATCAGATGTCTGGCGAGCACCAGCATTAGCTCGAATTGAGAAGTTCCGCAAGGGCGAACTTGGAGTGAGTATCGTTGATCGGCGTGGAAGACCCATCAAAGGTGCCTCGGTGCACGTTGAACAAATCCGACAGGAGTTCCGATTCGGTACAGCTGCTCCAGCAGCTTGGATCGTTAACAAAAGTCCGGTGGGGGACCGATTCCGAAAAGAATTGTCTCGACTCTTCAATACCGTGACGTTTGAGAATGATCTGAAATGGCACACCATAGCCCCGGAGTCTTACCAGCAAGTAGACGAGGCGCTGATTTGGTTAAGGCAGAGGGGTTTCCGAGTGAGGGGGCATAACCTTGTTTGGGGCTCTTATGGAAATTTGCCGAGAGAACTCAAGGGCATGTCCAATGACCAAATCTCAACGGCAATCCATTCACGAATAACGGAAATGGTTTCAAGGTTCAAAGGAAAGCTCTACCTTTGGGATGTCGTTAACGAGGCGGTTTCCGAACATGAATTGTGGGATCGGATTGGATGGGACAAGTTTGCAGAAGTGTACCGGCTAGCTAAGGCGACGGATCCGAATGCCCAACTTTGCTACAACGATTTCGACTGGACGGAGGAGGACAGTAGCGGCTCGGGCCATCGCGTCAAAGCGACGGCACTGGTGAAGAAGTTTCTGAGTCAAGGTGTACCGATCGACGTTATTGGCATCCAGGCTCACGTCGGGACGCCCATAACTCCGATGAGTCGCGTTGTCGAGATCATGAATGAAATTGCCAAGTTGGGCAAACCGCTAGAGATAACGGAGTACGACCTGGGCGTTCTTGACGATCAAGTCAATGGCAACCATATGGCGGATTTCCTTACTGCCATGTACAGCGTTCCCAAGGTTCAATCATTTCTGATGTGGGGGTTTTGGGCCGGAGCTCACTGGCGGGCAAAAGAGGGTGGGGCGATGCTCAATCTAGATTGGAGCCAGAGAAAGGCAGCAACTGTCTGGGAGGATTTAGTAAGGCACAAATGGTGGACTCACCAGTCCCTCAATAGCGACAGTCACGGGCACACTCGGTCCAGAGTCTTCTTCGGAGATTTGAAAATCACCGCCACATTCAAGGGAAGAACCGCATCGTTAATAGCGAATGTCACCTCCGGAAAGAACGGACGGGTGAAGATCGTACTATGAACCTTGAAAAGGCACCCTCGTTTGACACGCATGCCTTTTGGCTTGAAAATGAATCAAGCAGTAACAAACCGTTCTCTACAGACAAGCCCAGAACACCCATCGCCATCTCCATTGACGATCATTGGCTACTTGAGGAAATGGAAGTCAAGAGCTCCGTGCGTTACTTCGAAGATCCAGTTTTCCGTGCCAAGACGAATCGAGCATGCAACGATCGTTGCGAAGAAGTTCTTGGGAAAAGGTTCTTCTCGGAATCCATAGGCCCATCCGATATTCTGCGTATCGAAGAAGTAATGGGTTCGAAACGCCACCTTGTCGAGGGAAGCACGCCATGGTTGGAGCCCGGAGTGGAAACCATCGACGACGTGGCGGACCTTGTGCATGAAGTCGAACGCTGGAGCGATTCGGATTTGCGCCAGGTGATCTTCTCCACCGGAGGCAAGGTCAGCAGTCATCCACTTGGAGTCGATGGTTCAAAGTCAACGTTTGACGCTGGGAGTCGCGGACTCGCCACGCAAGCTACATCCATCCTAGGGACAATGAATAGCCTGTACTGGGTCATGGATCACCCTTTTGTCATGTCGCGCTTCTTCGAATTACTTGGAGATATCATTATTCGATATCACCGAATTATCGAGGCTGAGAAAAATATTAGTTACAAAGGCTACTACTGGCTGGACGACAACTGTGCATTGTTTTCACCAGACCTGTATCAGGAATTCTGTTTGCCTTCATTCTTAAGGGTCACAGAGACTTTTGCGCCCGAGCCGACAGACAATCGGTATCAGCATTCCGACTCCGAAATGCGGCACCTGCTCCCGATCTTGTCCGCGATCCATTTCCATGGTGTGAACTTTGGACCCACACTTCCCGCCGAATTAATTCGAACTCACATGCCGAAGGCGGTCATCCACGGGCAGATTGCGCCCAATACGGTTCGAGACAAGCCTTTGTCTGCCATAGCTTCTGAAGTCCAGAGAGACTTCGCTTCTGTTGGCAAAGACGGGGGCCTTCATGTAACTACAAGCGGCTCGATTTCTGCCGGTACATCCTTGGAGTCTATTCGTGGGTTCATGTGGTCGGTGCAGGAGTTTTGCCGCTACGATTCCTGAAGCCGGTTCAACTGATAGTTCATACCCCTTTGATCTGAGCTCTAATCGCTTCAATTAACTTGGGACCTACTCCTTGAATTTCGGAAAGCGTGCCGGATTCGTCAGCCAGTTTTAGGTCTGACAGATCCTTGATTCCGTATTCTTGAAAGAGCTTGCGAGCTGTCTTTGGGCCGAGGCCAGGAATTCGGACTAGTTCGAGAACGGTGATGGGGGCTTGCTCTTCCCATTCCTTCTGTTTGGAGCTGACTCCGGTATCCATAATTTCCCGTATGTACTGGGCGACAAGTTTGCCTACGCCAGGGATATCTGTAAATCGGTGTTCAGCGTGAACGTCCTCCACTGAATCAGGCATTTTCTCAATGAATCGAGCAATTTGGGTGTAGCGAGTAGCATGAGACTCCTCATATCCCGCAATGATAAGGAAGTCCCTCAAGTCACGCAGCTTATTGGCTAATTCTGTATTCGTCATAGTTCAGTCTCAAGGTCGCAGATATTCAAGGTTGAATAAATGTTTACCAAATATTAATCAGATTATGTTAACGCGTTACTGCTATTTAGCCTGCCATACTTTCTAAGAAAATGCCTTTCCCAAGTAACTTCCAGTGGGGCGTCGCGACCGCGTCTTACCAAATCGAAGGTTCTCCAAGTATGGTCGGCGGTGGGCGCAGTGTCTGGGATATGTTCTGTGAAAGACCCGGCGCCATATCTGACAACTCTAACGGCGCAGTAG
Source organism: Fimbriimonadales bacterium (assembly GCA_038207365.1). Taxonomy (GTDB): domain Bacteria; phylum Armatimonadota; class Fimbriimonadia; order Fimbriimonadales; family Fimbriimonadaceae; genus Fimbriimonas. The sequence goes on from JBBQZV010000009.1 coordinate 175,854, forward strand.
CTTGCGACCATTTCAATCGATACCAAGACGACGTCGCGCTGATGAGCAATCTTGGTATTCCAAATTATCGCCTTTCCATTGCATGGCCACGAGTCATTCCTAATGGAGTAGGTAAGGTTGATGCCAATGGCTTGGCGTTCTATGACCGGCTTGTTGACGAACTTTTGGGCAAGGGAATTCAGCCTCATGTAACGTTGTTCCACTGGGACTTACCTTACGAACTCTATCTAAAAGGTGGCTGGCTGAATCGAGATTCAGCAGACTGGTTTGCTGAGTATTCGCAGGTGGTCGTCGACAAGCTTTCGGATCGTGTTGCGAGTTGGATGACCTTAAATGAACCTCAGTGCTTCATTGGCTTGGGGCAACATTCGGGAGTCCATGCGCCAGGAGACAAGCTCAACTTCAAAGAAGTTCTCCTTGCCGGACACCATGCTCTTCTGGCACACGGCAAAGCAGTTCAAGTTATCCGTGCAGGTTGCAAGAAACCAACACGCGTAGGTTGGGCTCCGGTTGGCGCGCCTAACTTGCCAGAAACCGACTCGCAAGCCGATATTGATGCCGCACGCGAAGCCACATTTACAACACCTGGAAAAACGGTTTGGAGCAACACCTGGTGGAATGATCCGGTGTTCTTCGGTAAGTATCCAGACCTAGAAGTCGAAATGTTTGGCGCAGATTCTCCCGTTCCACGGGCTGGCGACATGGAACTGATTTCCCAACCGTTGGATTTCTATGGCGCTAACATTTACAATGGACAAACTGTCCGAGCGGATCCAACGACAGGTAAACCCGTTGATGTGCCTCACCACATGGGTATGGCTCGCACGATTTACCACTGGCCCGTGACCCCTGAAGCCCTTTACTGGGGCCCCAGATTCTTTTATGAGCGATACGGCAAGCCCATCGTCATAACCGAGAATGGTTTGGGCTTATCGGACTGGGTTGCACTCGATGGAAAAATTCACGATCCTCAAAGAATTGATTTCCTTTCTCGATACCTAATGTCGCTTGAAAGAGCTATCAACGATGGAGTGGAAATCGAGGGTTACTTCCAGTGGTCACTCATGGATAACTTCGAATGGTATGAAGGGTACAAATTCCGATTTGGCCTCGTTTATGTGGATTATCAAACCCAGGAACGCATACCAAAAGACAGTGCCTATTGGTACCGAGATCTGATCCAATCGAATGGGTCAATGCTGAAAGCCTAATGTGTTTTCCCCTGCCATCGCTAAGCGCAAGCGCTAAAGCGATGGCAGGATTAACTTACGGGCTAACGATCCCACGTATTCCAGGCTTCATGCGCTGTATCCATTAGCGCATCAAGATGCTCCTCGGCATCGCGTAGTCTGCTACAAAGCAATCGCGAAAGGTTTGCTAAGAGCCAAAAGCCAAGTTCCTTGTCTTCGCACATTTTCTTCCGAAGCGCCATGGACTGAAACTTGAGAGTCGTCACATGGGCTATTGCAACCGCAGTATAGTGCCGGCTACCCGCGTCCAAGAATGAGACCTCTCCTATCACTAGTCCCGGACCCGCTTCCGAAAGCTTGTCGCCATCGTGAGTTAAGATATTAACTCGACCATCAAGGATGACGTAGATATCCTGGTCCTTGCCTTTGTGCTTGACGATCTCGTCGCCGCCCCTAAACAAGACTGAGGTTCCCAGCGCTTGGACTTCTTTTATGAAGTCAGGCTTGAAACCGTAAACGAGACAACTTTTTTCAAAAACAGCTTGATCGGTTGGGGACAACATGATAGTTTTGGCGCTCGGACGGCAGTCCAAGCGTTGGCGAGTTTACACTCAAACGGATTAAGCTAGGCTTTTTCTTGACGTCCAACGACAACGAATCGGCCGCCAAGAGGAGCAGACTTGCTGACAAAGAACGTTGGTTCGAATCCGAGACCCGTACTCTCGTTTACATAGCGCATGTCTGCTTCATCAAGGTGAATTTCACCCAAATTAGGAATCGACGCGACACCTTTTACAGGTGGCTTACCCATCTCGGTGTAAGTGACCTGAAAGATATTCTCACGGATCTGCTTCATATTTGGATTATGGACTAGAGATTGCCGGGATGGGTGCCCGGCAATCACTCATTGGTTAGCCGTAAAGCGGACCGTAGGTATCACAGGCTCGATAATCAGCTCCTTGCGGTTCTAGCCCACCAAACCGGTGCCAACTGGAAGGACGATAGATGTGCTCATCACTAACGTTATGCATCTCAACAGGAATTCTCAACATCGAGGCCAGAGTGATCAGATCCGCGCCGATGTGACCATAGCTAATGGATCCGTGGTTGGCTCCCCAATGGGCCATTACGGTATAAACGTCTCGGAAAGCACCCTGCCCGGTGGTTCGAGGGACAAACCATGTTGTCGGCCAGGTAGGACTCGTGCGCTGGTCAAGGATGTCATGGACATCTGGAGGCAGGGCAATCGTCATGCCTTCCGCGATCTGCATGACCGGGCCAAGACCCTTGACCAGGTTGATTCTGAACATCGTGCAAGGCATTCCGCCCCGAGTCGTAAAGTCAGTCGACCATCCTCCTGCTGGGAAGTAACCCAGATCGCTTGTACACCATTTCGTCTGGTTCAAGCATTCCTGAGCTTCCTGTGAACTGATTTCCCAGAATGGCTTGCAGGCCGGTCCGCCATGGATCGACTGTTCGCCCGTCCAGTCTAGGGCAGTGGGTCCCGAATTAATGAGGTGGAGGAATCCGTTCTCCCCGTGACCGGTTATAGCTCGACCCGCGACTCGCTCCACGGCTTCTGGAGACCAATAGGTCCTTACATCGCTAAACATCTGGGCCGTTCCCGTTAGCAGGTGCCCGATGAGCATGGACGCGCCATTCATTGCGTCGTTCTCGGTTGCGACAACGTAAGGTTCCCTTATGCCGTTCCAGTCGAAGCTGCTACAGAGAATCGCCTCAAGGAAGTCTCCATTCGGAAAGTGATCCGTCCACTGCCTTTGGCCCTGAAATCCTGCTGCGATCGCATTTCTTCCTCGCGCTTGTTCATGGAATCCCATCTCGGCAAGTTTGGGATTTCCGATCATAAGATCACGTGCGATGAGTGCCATCTTCACGCAGGTTTCCCAATCCTGATCTTTCTGCTCACGAGTTCGCTGATTGACGTTGTAATCCTTGCCTTCACTGCAATTAGCTTTGACCCAGGCTAGTGCCACATCGAACTCTTCGTGATCGAAGATTCCTTTGTTCATTCGTCCTATGAATTCGGTCATATCGATGGATTCAACGCGCATACCGAGATAGCTCTGGAAGAAATCTTGATCAACAATGGATCCTGCAATTCCCATGCTGACTCCACCCATTGCAAGGTAAGCGTTGCCTCGCATCGTAGCAACCGCAATTCCAGCACGAGCAAAGCGTAGGATCTTGTCCGATACATCCTTCGGAATGTTGGTGTCGCCTAGATCCTGGACGTCCCTGCCGTAGATGCCAAAGCAAGGTAACCCCTTCTGGGAGTGTCCTGCAAGTGTTGCTGCAAGATAGACGGCGCCAGGACGATCTGTGCCATTGAATCCCCAGATTGCTTTTGGAATGAGCGGATTCATGTCCATGGTCTCGCTTCCATAGCACCAGCACGGAGTAACCGTAAGCGAAACGCCAACACCCTCTCGCTCGAACTTCTCTGCACAGTCTGCCGCTTCAGCAAAACCACCAATACAGGTGTCCGCAATGACGCACTCAACCGGCAGCCCGCAGGCATGTTTCAAGGTGTTTGAGATCAACTCGGCGGTGGCTTGGGCCATCGCCATCGTGAAGTCTTCCAACGACTCCCTGACGCCTCCGTAGCGGCCATCGATAGTAGGTCTAATGCCGACTTTCGGGAGGCTTCCTCGAAGTCGATTCACAGGTTCATTCGTGCGAAGGGGGTCCATATTTGCCACGATTTGACCATACCCCCGGAAACCCAAATGACGTTGTCTTTAGCCCGAATTCCCTGTACGGTCTGGAAAAGTGGAAGCATGGATGGGCGTTCCGGAGCGGCCCTCACCCCTCTCCCACGGATGGGCGAGGGGAAAGCCTCATTACAAATCCAATGGATCTATGAAGGGGTACACCTAGCCTCAGTTCTATAAAATTGAGTTGAACGGTTAGACACCTACAATGGCAGCAGCTCCTATGCAAGCTCGATGGTTTACGACCACCTCGGTCGTCGTGCAGCATTATCCGAGAGCTTAGGAACCGGAAGCAGCCTTAAGAAGGATGTCCAGTTCTACATCTACGACGGCGACGATCTTGTCTACCGGCAATTTACCGGTACAGCCATAACGCCGCTCGATAGTTCGGATGTGACGTCCGATAACGGCGTTCTGTACCTAAATGGCCCAACCGGTCCGATCATGGAGTTCGATCGTTTCGGCGCCTACCGAACTCTTCTTTTCGATCCTCAGGGAAGCAGCGTTTCCTCGACTCAGGGTCTGAGTTACTACGGCGGCAACATAACCGGCACTACCTGGTACCCGGTTTTCTACGACAGCTACGGAAGCCAAGTCTGGATACCCGCCAACGGCTCAAGCGTATCCAAACTCAATCGAGCTACCTCCCAACCCTTCCAATACAAGGGTCAGTACGGCTACTACACCGACGGTGCCACCGGCCTAAATTACTGCCTCAACCGCTACTACGATCCCTTAACCGGCCGCTGGCTCTCCCGCGATCCAAGCGGTCTGGACGGTGGAGTCAACGTCTACGCCTACGTCAACGGCGACCCAGTCCTCGGAGCCGACCCGAGTGGGTTGGACTCGATGCTCATTCTCATTGGGCAACCTCATGCTGAGGAGCGTCTGCCGCTTCACAGTTGTTGGGACGGAGAGTTAGCAAAGCAGTTGGCTGCTTACGCTGCAATACGTGGCATACATGCATATATTGCTAATGAACCGACGGAAGCCCAACTAGCCAAACTATTGCCTCAATTCGACTACATCTCCGCGATTGGACATGGACAGGTGGGCGATACGAGGAATACAAAACGGCATGAGCTTGGTGTAACGATGAGACGCATTTCTGCAGTGAACGATGCAGTTACTGATGTATTCACCGCGACTATGCTTTATAACGCAAGCCTTAGGAGGGGAAAGCCTTTTAAGGGAGTATTTTTGGAGGCGTGTGGGCAGTGTCGTACGATTAGTCAGCGTGAGCACTGGCTCAAAGGTGCTCTTAAAGTAAGGGGATATGAGGGACTCACAGATACGTTTGGAGCCCTCATCGGCGTTGATATAGGAGATGGGAGTGCACACCCTAGACTCTGGACTCTTAAGAACGTAAGGACAAGGGGGCAAAGAGCCTCACAGAAATCGGGCTACTAGGGTTTGAATATGAGGATTTCATGTGGTTTTGCATTGTTCATGTGCTGTGCCTTTGGTTGCCAAAGTCCAAAGGTGCAATCTGTCTCGAGTCAGCGGGAGCAAAATGAGAAGGTCATCTACTACGTTGAGAATTTCTTGGAAGACTACTTCTGGATCCACGAGAAACTTCCGGACTCGTTTTCTCAAATTGCCAAATGGTTTGAGCCAATTGCCCGTGGATTCCGACCCTCACCAAATGCTGCAATTTCCTGGGCTCTAATAAGCCAAAAAGTTCCAGATGAAGTATATGGAGGCAGAGTTAGTGTCGTGCGAGTCAAGGTGATCGACGGCGGGGTCGCCACTGAAAGTGATGTTGCCGTTGACTTGAGAGATCCCATGAGGGTCTGGAAATATCATGTGGCGGAGTCACCCGATGACCTCAAAGTACCGCGAGAGCGAGTCGCGAAAAATTTGGCAAATGCTGTAGCAATAGGCATTTACAAATTGCATGTCCTTGGCAAGGTTCCAACGTGGGAAGCTCTCTCACGAGACGATGATTCGCGCGTAGATCTTGATTGCGTACTAGCAATTCAGGAAGGTGCACGCAATAAACTGACATTTCAAATTACTCCCGAGGAAATCAAAATAGCTGTAATCGACACCACGGCGTGTTATCACTATCCATTGATCGGCCCGAAAGCATTTAATGAGAGCCTCTAGATTGAGTCCCCAGGAAAATAAACGTAGGGAAGACACTTGACGGACCCGCCAAGCACAATCCTGACTTGTTCTCGATAGATCGACCCGCTTGGAGTGTGAGATCCGTCTGGAATCACAATCATGAGCAAAGGCAAGCGATGTACGGAAGATGAAATCCTCAAAGTGCTCAAACCGATCGATGTTGGCTGCGCGATCACGTTTGTAGCGAAAGCTCATGGAATCACGGATCAGACGATCTACCGATGGCGTGAGAAGCATGGCTGAATGGAGAGCAGCAAGATCAAGGAGCTGCCGGGTCTGCAGGCTGAGAACCAGCGTTTGACGCGCATCGTAACTCGTCAGCCTTTAGAGATCGACGCGTATAAGGACATCTCCGAGGGAAAATGATGAGCCTGTCTGCTAAAGGGCGACTGGTTGGCCAAGTAATTGAGAATGGGTCGGCCTGAGGCCTTTGCTGCTGGCCGATGGGCTGTCTGGGATAGCGAGCCCACGGTACGGGCAGAACGGCGTCCAGAGATGCGAGAAAAGAATTGTGAAGCGGTCTGAGGAGAATCCTCGGTCCGGACTCCGCCGTTCCATGCGACTCCTTTATGCTAGGTATGTCCAGTCACCAAGAAGGCCGTTTGCCGGATCTGGCATGAAGAGGGTCTGGACCCTAGACCCAAAACAAGCGGCGCACATGGGCCGAGACCAAAGAGCAGGCGCCGATCGCTGTGCACCTCTAGCGATGTTTGGTCAATAGACTTTGCCTTGGAACGGTGGCTCACCTTCGGCTTATGGCGGCATCCGGAATTCGAGGACCACATTGGGGCAGGTATTTCAGGTGGCCTTGGTGCTGTTGGATGTGAGTGCAACATCACTGCCAGCACGATGGGGATCGGGGAGCTGGTAAACGCCTCCCGAGCAGACCGGGCTGCTCGAGCTATTCAAGAGATCAAAGCTATGCGGTTTGCGCGAGGATTGGCAACAGTGGAGAAAGGACGCAACCTTGAGCAAGAGATCAGGAAGGTATTACGTATTGAGACGCAAAGATTCAAAGTCGGCGGCTCAGAAAGGATATATGACGGACTCAATGTAGTTACCAGAACGGCATATGAAATGAATTCAGGGAAATATGTTTATCAGAGCTCATTTATTAGAAGCCAGTTAGCAAGATGCAATATTATTGGCATAATATATGGTAGACGAAGTATGTTGGATTTTTTCCTGGAACACCAAAATATCCACACCGTTGTTGAAGTCACTTATGAAAAGTGGGATAAGACCGGCCTCATGGATCTACCGGGAGTAGCAGAATGGATTCACCTAGATCGTATATTACAGAGCCTTTCCCTTATAACAAGCCCAACGCGCAAAGTACGGTAGCTGAGCTGAAGATTGCCTATCGGATCGTCATGGAGCAGATGCCTCGGCGGGTTGAAAACGTCAGTGAGTATTTGGCGCGAATTCACGGAGTGAAGATTGTGCCTGAGTCCGCGGACGAAGAGCTGGATCGGATTCCGGCCCTAATTGGCGCAGTTGGCACCTTTCGACCCTTGACCGACGAAGAGTTCGAGTTATCATTGGTTGGAGCTCGACCGAAAGCCATTCCCCTGTTCCGCTCGATCTTGCCACGTGAAATACTGACTGGTGAAACACACTCAATGATTTTTGATGCGGGTTTGCTTTGGGGCGAAGCGTTCAGGCACCGGTACCCGGACGCATTCTGGGCAATTGGAAGTCCGCCAAAGAATTCTGTTGACTATGGAGATCCTGTCATAAGGGGGAAGGACAAATACCAGGCTGAGTTCGGAGTTCTTGGTGAAATGATCAGTGAAGTTGGCCTCACCATAAAAGGAAAACTGGACAGGTGGCCATTGAGCAAAACCATGAAAGTGCGAGCTTTCGAGTTGGATCTCGGACCCGATCCACGGTGAAGTGCCCTTCTCGAATTGCCGAAAAGTCCGCTTAGGGCACAGAGGGATAGCTGGTTCCTGGACCATTCCGAATTAGCATGAATGGATACTTTTATGCCGTATATCACAGAACCTTTTCCTTACAACGAGCCACAAGAACAAAGTAGGCCGGGCGAGTTGAAGAAGGCTTTTGGAGTGGTCATGGAACAGATGCCTCGTCGGATCGCTTTCATCTCGGAGTATTTGTTCAAAGAACGGGATGTTCTCATCACGCCAGAGTCTCCTGATGAGGTGTTGGATCGGTTGCCAGAGTTGATACCTGCTATAGGCGATATTCGGCAAATGACCGATGAGGAATTTGAGTCCACGCTGGTTGGATCAAAACCTATGGTTGCTCAAATGTTGCGTGATCTAATGCCAAGAGACATCTTAACGGGCGAGACTCTTGCTATGGTATTTGACGCAGCGCTCCTATGG
>JBBQZV010000010.1:0-157435 GCA_038207365.1 Fimbriimonadales bacterium
AAAGCACCCCAAAACCCAATCCAGTTCGTTTTCAGTCCCTATCCATTCGTAGCCACTCAGCAAGGTGCAGTCAGCCGACTCTTGTCCGAGTGGGCTCCGTCCCACGAGTTTGAGTCGGCGCACCGAGCGCAGTGGCGTTAATCGATGGATCAGGACAGAAAACGAACGGCCACAGCGGAGCGCCCCAGGGAAAATACAAACACAACAACCCATCAAGCCAGCCACAAACCGAACGCCCACAGCGGAGCGCCCCAAGAAAACAACAAAGCCAACAACCCATCAAGCCAGACAACAAAACAAGATGGAAAACGAAGACGACGCCTCGTCACCCACCCACCCCAAAAAGCAAGGTAAAAAAGCCTTGCTTTGACCCACTACACAGCCCACCGCACCCCAACCCAAATCCCCTTAGACCCCACCCTCTCACACCCGGCTTGGGCTCAAGCCCCCAAATCCCCCAGATTCGTAGACATGGCCACCGGCAATCCCGCCCTTCTCGACACGAGAACCGCCATTCTGTGGGATGACCTGAACCTGTACATAGGCTTTTGGGTGGAAGACCCGTATCCGGAGGCGCACCAAACCGAACGCGATTCGCTCATTTTTAGGGAGAACGACATCGAGATATTCATCGATGGCGGCGACTGCTACTACGAATTCGAACTCAACGCATTGAACACCGTTTACGAGGTCTTCTTCATCTGGCGAGACGCCTACACGAAGGGAAGCCGCTTCGACATCCAAGAATTCGATTTGATCGAGCGAGACGCTTACACCTTTGGGGGCAACTTCGACCGAACGGAAGACCATTTCTGGAAGGGAACCCACCCAAGAGGAATCCGATGGGCGTTCCTAGACTGGGACCTCCCTGGACTGGAAACCGCGGTGCATATCAACGGTACTTTGAACGATCGAACGGAGCCGAGCGAGGGCTGGACGGCCATGCTCAAATTCCCTTGGGCCAGCCTAAAGCACCTCGCCAATGGGCGGACGTTGCCTCCTAAAGAGGGCGATGTCTGGAATCTCTTCTTGGGTCGATTCCAGAAACTGGATGTGGGAACAGAGCAGGTTCAGGCGGCGTGGTGCCAGTCACCCCACGGTGTTTACGACACCCACATGCCCGACAAATTTACGCCCATTCGATTTAGTACCAGTTTAGTGGCGGAAGGGTAAAAGATGAGGTTGAGGCAAGCGGCACCTACGAATTCGAGAGACGTTCTTCACAATGGGTATCCGGTCTCAGATTTAGGTTAAGCTTTCGGCGGAGTGGCTGATGAATAACATGAAGAGAAATATCATTTTTGGTGGCTTGGCGGCACTGGCGCTAGTAATGGCGGGCTGCAGCTCAGATTCAAATTCGGGCGACAAGAGCTCGGCGACGGCAACGGGTGGAACGGGCGGCACTGCGGAGAAAGGCAGCGTAAAAATTGGCTTCATTGTGAAGTCGATGGGCGACAGTTGGTTCCAGACCGAAACCAACTTTGCTAAGGAACAGGCGAAGACCCTCGGCGTGGATCTTACCGTCCAAGAAGCGCTCAACGGCAACGCGGTCTTGGAAACCATCGATACAATGGCGACCAATGGAGTCCAGGGCATCGTCATCTGCTCGCCCGAAACTCAGTTGGGCACAGCAATTAAGGCGGCTACCGATCGTCACAAGATGAAGCTGATGAGCGTCGATGACCGACTCGTAGGATCGGACAAAAAGCCTCTGACCGAGATTCCTCACCTTGGCATCTCCGCCATGAACATTGGCAAGCAAGTAGGAACCGCGATCTCAGACGAGATGAAGAAGCGTGGTTGGAAGCCTGAAGAAGTGGGTGCGCTCGCGATCACCGCTCCAAACCTGGAGACGGCACAGCAGCGAGTGAAGGGCGCCGAAGACGTATTGACCGCATCTGGATTCAAACAAGCCAACATTTTCGAGGCACCTTGGACCGGTTCGGTGGATATCGCTTCCGCAAGCGACGCCGCCAACGCAGTTCTGACTGCCCATAGCAGCATGAAGAAGTGGGTTGTGTTTAGCAGCAACGACGACGGCGTGCTGGGTGGCATTCGATCCATCTCAAACCGAGGCGTACCTCCAACCGACATCATTGGCGTGGGCATCAACGGAATGCTGGCCGCCGGTGAGTGGCAGAAAGGAACCCCGACGGGCATGTTCGCTTCCGTTCTCCTTCAGCCGAAAATCCATGGTGCAAGTACCGTTGAGGCGATGTACAAGTGGATTAAGGAAGACAAAAAGCCTGAGATGGAGACCTATACGAACGGCACCATCATCACCAAAGACAACTACAAGGGCGAGATGGAGAAGGCAGGAGTTCCTCTCAAGTAAGTTGCTGACCTTTCACTCGATCTCAAAGGGCTTCAGCGGAGTCCAAGCCCTTCAAGACGTTTCGTTTACCGTCGCAAGTGGAACCGTTCACGGCCTTTGCGGCGAGAACGGGGCTGGAAAAAGCACTCTGCTCAAAGTTCTGAGCGGAGTGCATATCCCCGATGCCGGGACTTTTGAGATCGACGGGCGGGCCTGCCGTTTTCGCAGTGCGCTCGACGCGCTGACGGGCGGGGTTGCCGTTATCTACCAGGAACTCAATCTGGTACCCGAAATGAGCGTGGCCGAGAATGTTTGGCTTGGCCATTACGCAACCAAAGGACCGTTCGTCGACTATGCCGAGTTGGACAGACTTACGCGCGAGTCGCTTGAACGCGTTGGACTAAATGTGAAGCCGTCGACCCGGCTCGGGTCGCTCAGCATTGGGCAAAAGCAGATGGTGGAAATTGCCAAGGCGCTCACTCGCAACGCCAAGGTCATTGCCTTCGATGAGCCGACGAGCAGCCTGAGTGCCAGGGAAGTGGATACCCTTTTCGGTTTGATTGCTGACCTACGCAGTCGGGGTTTGGCGATTCTGTACGTGTCTCACCGAATGGATGAGATCACGAAACTCTGCGATGCATGCACGGTGCTACGGGATGGCAAGCACATTGAGACGTTCGCTTCGATGAACGGAGTCGACGCTTCCATGATCGTGAACCGAATGGTAGGGCGAGAGCTCGCTGCCGCGATGATCGACTCCAGCCGCGAAGTCGGTGCGGACATCTTGGAACTGAAGAACGTCATCGGTCCCGGCCTCGCCGAACCCGTGAGCCTGACCGTCCGCGAGGGCGAGATTGTAGGGATCTTCGGCCTGATCGGCGCCGGCAGGACCGAATTGCTGAAGGCGATCTACCTGGGTTCTGCTGGACAGGTTCTGATCGGAAAGGAGTCGGTTCCTCGCAAGGGTGCGACCACTTCGATAAAAAACGGACTCGTGCTTTGCCCAGAAGACCGAAAGCATGAGGGGATTGTGCCGATGCTTGGGGTTGCTGAGAATCTGAACATCAGCATTCGCCGAAGCTTGGCCAAGTTCGGTTTTTGGTTAGCTCGACGAGCGGAGAAAGAGAACGCCGCGGACTTCATCGAGAAGTTGCGCATCAAAACGGCCTCGCCTCAGACCATGATTTCGAACCTGAGCGGTGGCAACCAGCAAAAAGTGATTCTGGCCCGGTGGCTAAGCGAACGGATTCGAGTGATTTTGCTCGATGAACCGACTCGCGGCATCGACGTCGGCTCGAAAGCGGAGATTTATACGATTGTGCGGGATTTGGCAAGGAAGGGAATTGGAGTGTTGTTTGTGAGCAGTGAACTGCCAGAGATTTTGGCGTTGAGCGACCGAGTGTTTGTCATGTGCGAGGGTCGCATTGCTGGCACGATGCCGACGAAGGAAGCAACCGAAGCTAAGTTGCTCTCACTTGCCTTGCCACAGGGCGGTGCCGCGTGAACTTCAAGCAGATTCTTGCCCAGTCCGGCATGTTCCTCGTGTTTGTCGTTGTCGTGGTTGCTGCCTTCCTGATTGCGCCGCAGTTCATGAGCAAGGACAACATGGTCAGCCTGGGACTCCAGGTCAGCTCCATCGGAGTGGTCTCTTGCACGATGCTGTTCTGCCTCGCCGCCGGTGACTTCGACCTCTCGGTCGGATCGACGTTTGCCTTAGGTGGCATGGTTGGCGTGACGATCGGGAACAGTACGGGAAGCCTATTCTTCGGCGTGCTTGCCGCTATCGCAACGGGAATCGTGGTCGGCGTAATCAACGGCATTGTCGTGGCGAAGTTCAAGATCAACGCGTTGATCACCACGTTGGCGACCATGCAGATCGTTCGAGGCTTGACGAACATCCTGGGTCATGGCACCCCACAGACGGCCGCAAAACCCGGTTTCGACTTCCTAGGAAACCAGGCCTACCTTTCGATCCCCCTCCCTATCTGGATCATGATCCTGTTCTTCATCGCCTTCGGCATTCTGTTGAACCGCACCGTTTTCGGTCGGAACACCCTTGCCATCGGCGGAAACAAGGAAGCTGCTCTGCTCGCTGGCATCCAGGTCGACCGTACGAAAATCGCGATCTTCGCTCTGTCCGGAATGGCCGCCGCCTTTAGCGGAATCGTCGCCGCCTCTCGTTTAGTTGTCGCGAGCAACAACGCAGGCGACAAGTTGGAGCTTCAAGCCATTTCCGCATGCGTTCTGGGCGGCGTCTCCCTTAGCGGCGGCATCGGAACGATGTCCGGCACCGTAGTCGGCGTATTGATCATGGGCATCGTCGAAAACGTCATGCGCCTCAAAAACATCGACGCCTTCTACCAACTCGTAGTCACCGGCACAATCCTCCTGCTAGCCGTCCTTTTCGACAAAGCCAAACTGAAAATCCTAAAGTCCGCCTAACCCCTCAGCGAACCCGCCTCTCAAAACGCTATAATAAGCCCTTCGCGGCCTCGTAGCTCAGGGGATAGAGCGCCTCCGTCCTAAGGAGGGCGCCGGGGGTTCGAGTCCCTCCGAGGCCGCCAAATATACGCAATTTAGCACTCAATCTGCTTTCGAGAGTGTCTAGCCCGGATAATTCGCTGTAGGTTCAAACGGGCCGCACACTGCGTCTTTAGAGTGTGAAAAAAAACAACGAGCGAGGGCCCGTTTGAACACTTATAGGACGTGCCAAAAGGGCATTGAGATTCTCTTTGATTTGCCTTCTACAAGTAGCGATGGCGGTCTTGTTTTGCTAAAGAGAGCGGACGAGCGATTGGGCTTAACAAAGCGCCTAGCCTCATGCCTAACGGATCCTCGTAACGGTTCATCCGTGCATAGCTACCGTAAGATGCTGGCTCAACGTGTATACGGTATCTGCCTTGGATGGGAGGATTGCAACGACTTCGATACTCTGAAAGAAGTCGCCCTTTATAAGCTGGTTTTAGGCGAACGACCTGCGACTCAGCCGACTCTTTCCCGGTTCGAGAACAGCGTCTTCCGCCGGGATCTCTACAGGCTAGAACTAGCGAATCTGTTTATCGAGCGTCACCGGGAACATCCTCCCCAGCAGATCGTGATCGATATGGACGCGACAGACGATCCCACTCACGGACAGCAGCAGCTTGAGTTCTACCACGGCTATTACGGCCACCACTGCTTCTTACCCTTGCTTGTCTTCTGCTCGGTAGACGGAAAAGATGAGGAGTTGGTCGGAGCGATTCTTCGAGCTGGGAACATCCACGCCGGTCGGCGGCACTTTTGAGACGTTTTGTGAAGATGCTCCAATCCGCTCTTCCAAAGGCTGAGATCTTATTTCGAGCCGATGCTGGTTTTGCGCTTCCCGAAGTTTACGAGACCTGCGAGAGTCTGGGAATCTCCTATCTGCTCTCACTGCCAAAGAACGCCAGGCTACTGGAGCTAGCAGCACCCCTGATCCAAGACGCTAAGCAAGAGAGATTAGAGACCGGCCAGAAAGTGCGTCTGTTCGGAGAAGTCTCCTACGCTGCCAGCAGTTGGCTCGACGAGCGGCGCGTTATCGTGAAAGCCGAAGTGATGGACAAGGGGGAGAATCCGCGATTTGTGGTAACTAACCTTGCCCAGGGTCCAGAAGAACTCTACGACGAGTACTGCAGGCGGGGAGATTGTGAGAACCGGATCAAAGAGCTCAAGCTCGATCTCGCCTCAGGAAGGACGAGTTGCCACAAGTTCACAGCCAACTGCTTCAGGCTCCTTCTTCACGCATCCGCCTTCATCCTCCTTTCACAGGTGAAGCGCATGCTTGAAGGAACAAGCCTAGCCAAAGCAACGATGGGTCAGATCCGCCTCAAGATCCTCAAAGTAGCCGCTCAGGTGATAGTCAGCACGAGGCGGATTCTCGTCAGACTCCCAAGAGACCATCCCCACATCAAACTGCTTGAGCAGCTTCTGGCTTGATCCTCGAACAGCAAGATAAATTCCGAACTGGAGCCCGCCATGCTGCCCGAACGGCTCACCAGCACGCGTTTTGCCTGCAAAGTCAGCCGTCGCTCCTGGAAATCATTGGAAACATGACCCAGTAGCAGGCAAACCGCAAAGCCCGATGAACCGAACCCCACAACAATCGGAAAAGTGGAGGAGCAGAGACCAAAACTCCGAAGTCATGAATTATTCAGGCTAGCTTCGCTTAATCGTCGTCTTCATCATCTTCATCATCTTCAAGGTGGTCAGGATATCCATAATGTTGAGTACCCTCACCCGTAGGACAAACCTTTTCACAACCACGACTAACGCCAAGTGCCTCTGTCCATGAGGTAGCAATGACGTTGCCACTCTCCAGGATATCCAAGTGAACGGGCTTACAACGGAGGATTCACTTAACGGGATCGTAAGTCTCAAGCAAGACTTCGTCCTCAAGGATGTTGAAGGACTAGCGAATCAATCCAACCGAGGATCGCTGTTGCTTGCCCCGCTCGGAAAGCAATTCTTGAATTGCTTTTAGGTACTCATGGTCAGAGTTATCGAGGTGCATAGCATCATCGATGTCTTGAAAGGCGTTGTACTGGATTGCAGTAATGGCCATAAGCTTGTCCTCCAGAAGGCGCTAACTCTATTTTTGCAACGCCTTTCCGATGTAGATAATGTCCCAGAGCGATACACATTACGAGAGCAGCCTACTAGTCAAGCTCGCCTCACTATATAAGCGAACATGCTTGTTCTTGGGGCCCATTTTACTAGAGCGAAACATAAAGTTATTCGAACCTGAAATCAGTAAGGGATTACCTTCATATTTTTAACGACTGGCTTCAGCCAAACAGAATCACTAGTCATATCACGGTTCATATCACTTTCTTTAAATGAACCGCCGATAACTGTGCCTCCGACATGCCACAATGTCTTAGAATTGTGCTTGTGTAATGCATAGCTCTTATACACATACTTTTCATAACCTTTTGGACTTTCGTCTACCCAAGTAACCATGTCGAATTCTTTAGGAGACAATCCAAGCGCCTTGAATAATTCCCGAGGGGGTGCTACTGGGAACTTTTTGATGGTATAAAAATAAACTTTACTTAAGTCCCATTTGCCATCAAGTTCGGATTTTTTAGCGAAAATGCTTGCTGATTTGATGATTTTAGAGAACGACGTTTCAGCGAATTTAAAGTTGAATGCATTCGAGCCATCGTAGAATTTTACTATCTCTGGGCGGACCCCTGTAAGTTCAATTACTTCGGTCGGTCCCTTCATCAGCGCATCCATAACTTGCCCTGGTGTAATCCCTCCTCCTAGGAGAACAATGCTAGCGATTAAAACGGTCATAGCTAGAATCTACCTATGACTACTGCGCACCGGCAACACCCAAGCGGGTGCATTTTAATCACCCAATCGGGTCATTCTCGGATTGTAAAAGGTCAGGAACGCCCGTCAAGATTGTTAGGTGACAGCTGAATGAGCGCACAAGGCATAAGAATAGAGACTGATTTTCAGTAGCTCTCTAGGCGGAGCAGGTCGATTCTGCTTGTCCTATCGGATCGAGTGGAACTTTCTAATTGCATGAGCGGCGGCGATGACATCTGCTCGCTTCTTGAGCTTTGTCTTAGAGTACACATTATCAAGGTGCCGTTTGATCGTGTGTTCAGAAAGACAGAGAGATTGACCAACTTCTTTTGTGCTTCTCCCTTCAGCAACAAATATCAAAACTTGTAGCTCACGATCACTAAGCTTTACTAAGTCATCGGCTACGGTGTCTGGAATGGCTTGGTTTGTAGAGGCCCAATGAGCAATGTCCACTTGTGTTGCCCGAATCTTTTCGCGAAGTGCGTGGGGAGTTTCGCCTTGAGAAGCCAAGCCCTCCAGGAGGGTGTTGAATTTCTTTGCGTCTGAGACTGCACGGTTTTGCGCGGAGATTTGCTCAGCCTTTGTTATTTGAGCTTGCATATTTGACATGGCGCTTCTCTGCCTAATCAGATCAGCAGTCCGAAGTGCGAGCCATTCTATAGCTTCTAGGTCTTCTTGATCGTATGCCCCATGCGGATATGCCTGCACAGAAAGAACCCCATCTGGTCGTTCTGATCCAAAAACGTCGATCCAAAGTGGCCAGTGGATCGCAGACCATGTATGTGACTCTACGTCAGCAAATTGAATATAGTCAAGCCCGACTGCGTGCTCTGACTGAACAATAATCTTCGGTTTGCCCGTATTCGCAACCCAACTTGTTGGGCCGTTTGCAATTGGCAGCGGATCTGGGCAATCAAAGCGGTTTCCCTCACAATTGTAAACGAAGTGCAACCAGTCCGGAGAACGCTGCACTCTGCACAAGTAGAACGCGTCGACGGTGACCAATTTCGAGGCAGCATCATGAACTAGTCGGTAAAAATCCAACTCAGTGCAGGCGGTCGCGCGCAGGAGAATCTCAGCGGCTAGGAATCTAGATGGGTGCAGACTCATTCGAATTACTCAACTCCCGATATTTTCCCCCATTTCATCGGTAAAGTGTCTGATCGGACTAGTCCAGGGCGTTTGAGAGACCAATTGAGAGACCGGTTTGAACCTGGGCTTGATGCCAAATGAGAGACCAAACGGAGGGGGGTATCGAGAAATCCGGCCAAGTCTTTCAATTAGTCTTTTAGCCGGTGGATTTTAGTGGTCTCGCAGAGACCTCAGTAGACTCAAAAACGAAAGTTTGAGGCTATTTTTTCTCAGTCCTAAGGAGGGCGCCGGGGGTTCGAGCCCCTCCGAGGCCGCCACTTATTTGAACGGTCCATTCCGGACACATAGGTAACAGATCGTACCGGACACATAGGTTACACCTTTGGTCCAAATAGGTTAGCCAGTGGTTGCAGAGTTTTCTCTTCGAGATCGACATATCCGATGTCGTATTTCATGAACGAGACCAGCCAGACGTTCTCTTCAACCTCTTTGAGCCCCAGCTACTGTCCTGCAAAGACTTGTGAGAGGTTGACCTTCTTGTTGTGCATGCAGATCCTCCCACAAGAGGTGACCAGGACTTCCTTGTCGTGGAAGGGATACTCAAGCTCTGGCAGACCGGCTCAGCCAGCTGGTTCACATAACGGAACGGACGACGAGATCTATCCGAAGGCGATTCTAAACCTTGGTCTTTGTACCGCTCGAAAATCTTGTAACCAGTCTTACGAGATATCCCGAACTCACGGCAAACACTGCTCATCTCTTCGCCCTCAAGAAGGCGGACTACAAAACGAAAACGTTCTTCCATCAACGAACACTCCTTTCAAGGCATACACAACCCCCTTAGAGAAACCCTCTCCTTGGGGAATGTGTAACCTATGTGCCCGGAACAATGTGTAACCTATGTGTCGGAACTCTCAGAACCCGCCTCGAGTGGTCGGCCCTTGGCTCTGATCCTGTTGCGCTGAACAACTTTGAAGATGGAAAACCAAGCATGACTCAAGGCCGGGGGAGGCACGCTGGACAAGCAGGGTGTCTGCGTAAAATGTCTGAATTTCAACTTGAACAGTGAACGTCGCATTGACAAAATGCTCGTAGCGAACTGCAACGCTCGCGCTTTACAAGGGTGAGGAGTAGCTTGTGCGACTTAGCTCATCGTTTGGCGTCAGAAGTGTTAGGACGAATCAAGATGCTCACACTATGGGTTTGCGCGGCTTATTTTCAGAATTCCGCTGACTTCCTTGCGGTCCAGGAGTGGGAACACGGGAAGTTGCGAAGGGCTTGGTCGATGGACGGTAAGCCACTAAAGGCCACGATCGCTGTGAACCATGGTACGAGCAATCCTCCTCGAGTGGGCCCGGCGGTTGAGTTGATCGCTGGCGTACATTGCATTGAAGGAGATGAATTTCCCGCCGCCTACTGGAAAATTGAGGGCGGGCTCAAGGGCTATTCTTCTGACGACGGATGGAAAGATCACGATGCGTCCTCCAAGACAGCGGCCTTCAGTCTCTTTGGTTTTCCAAAGCGAGATCAGGGCTCGGTCGTTCTGTTCGTAGCAAGCGGCCCTAGCCACCAGCTCGCTACGCCAAAGGCACTTCCGATCGACAATTGGGCCGATTTAGGCAACGGGTTCAGAGGCAAATTGCTTATCAAGCGGAATATGAACGACTTGAAAGTCATCCAAGATCAAGCAGTTCTCAATCTTCAATTGCCGCAGCGTTACCTCGGATGGGAGATCAAACCGGTGCTAAGTTCGGCCGGTACCCCGCTGGGGCGGCTAGGTCAGCCCAACTGTGGCAACAAGGAATTGACCTTCAAGTTTGAATCTGCTCCCGGACCCAAAGGCACCCTTGTCATCATGGGCCGTCCCTACAGCCAAACGCATTTCAACCACGTCCGTCTGACTCCCGAACCGCTTGGACGACCACGTTCAAGCCGTTGACCTTAACAGTGGTCTCTATTCATCGCGAACATCAAACCCAAACCGGATCGCAGCTTCAAGTACATCAAGATCGATATCTTTGATCGTTTTGAACTTAACGCAATACCCAGTAACGCTGGCTTTCCCCAGCTGCTCACCGTAGGTTTTGGCTAAGGTTGTTTTGTCCTTGATACCAAGGATATAAACAGAAATCCCGCTTGTGTTGGCGCTCAAGCCAATCTGATAGAACTCCCTACTCGTTCCATCAGCGTATTTCATGGTCCGTTTTCCATATCCGATGTTCGGATTAGCAACAACCTTATTTGCGCTGTCGCGACCATCCAAGAACCACAACTGACATTCAGGCATCACCCCCAAAACGAGGGAGTGCAGTTCCCGCATTTCACTCCGCTTCGGCTCAGGCTGGCTGGCAATGTACGCATCAATTTGTTCTTGTATGTTCACGCTGACTTCTCTTGTTTTGGGGTGTCGATCCGGGTGACCGACTTGGACATGTAAGTTACTCTCTCGACCCAAACGGTATATTCTGCAACCGATGTCCGTGAGTAGTCGAGAAGGTCACCAGCCACTACTTGGCTCGCCCTCCTAGCCGTAGGTCGGCTTTTGTGGCCAGCCGGCGGGGGAGTCTTCGAAGTCTTGTTGGCGGCCGTACGGAGTGAGGTCGAGGAAATCGTAGGAGTCAGTGATCGGTTCCAAACCCCTCGCGTAGACGGAGTACGTGTGGTAGACATCGTCGCCGATGCGGAAGAAAACGCTCATTCCTGGGCCTTCTCCTTCACTCGCTTGGCTTCGTGGCGCGTAGTTGTAGTCGGTATCGGTCACACACTCTTTAAACGAAACTTCGAAGTCAAAGTTGAAATCCCCGTCGCCAGAGGAGTACCAGGGATGGCTCCAGTTTTTTTCCTTTTTGTACGCATCCAGCTTCTCGATCGGCGCTCGCGAGATGATCACGTACCTTGTGTCGAGCGTCTCCAGTTCTGTAATGTCACCGATCTCATTGATATGGCAGGTACAGCTAGGACAGCCAGTTTCCCAGTCGGGACCAAACATGAAGTGGTGGACGATAAGCTGTCTCTTACCGTCAAACAGGTCGAGAAGGCTTACGGTGCCTTCAGGGCCGACGAAAGTGTATGGCTTTGAAATCTTGACCATTGGCATGCGTCGGCGGGCAGCGTTTACGCGATCCTTCTGGCGAGTAAGCGCCTTTTCGTCGGTTAACAGCTTCTTCCGCTCCGCTAGCCATTCTTCTTTGTCGACGATAGGCGGATGGGGAATCGGGTTGGTTTCGGTTGCCATGTCTTGTCTCTCCTCTCTCACTAGATGAACCACTTATACGTCGTATTTGGGCTTTGGAATTCGACACACTAGACTGGTAAATACAACATGAAGTTTCTACTTACTTCCGCAGGAATCAAAAATCCAAGCATCCATGATGCGCTGGTTCAACTTCTTGGCAAGCCCATTGCCGAGTCAAGCGCCCTGTGTATACCCACCGGGATGTATCCCTTTCGAGGCGGACCAGCGGGAGCGTATCGATTCATCAGCGGAAAAACTAATAATCCCATGTGCGAACTGGGTTGGAAGTCGCTAGGTGTACTGGAACTCACCGCTCTTCCCACTGTCAAAAAAGAAGTTTGGACCGCAGAGGTCCAGGAAGCCGATGTCCTCTTGGTTTACGGTGGTGATGTCCTCTACCTACGCCATTGGATGCGTCAATCCGGGCTGGCAGACCTCATGCCTTCACTCCGGCCAGAAATGGTCTATGTAGGGGTGAGCGCAGGGAGCATGGTGGTGACTTCTGTCATCGGAGAAACCTACACGTCGGAGCCACCCGAGGAAGACGATATCCAATCGACGGATTTTTCGCTCACAACGCCCCAGGGCGAATCCTTCCAAATAACTCTTGCCGTTGCGCCGGGATTGGGATGGGTTGATTTCGCGTTAATCCCCCACGTGGATCACGAGAGGTTCCCCGAGAATTCGATGGCGAGTGTAGAAACTTGGTCACCCATGGTCCCCGCTCCGCTTTATGCCCTAGACGAACAGTCGGCCATCCAAGTGATCGACGGCAACATCGAAATCATCTCCGAAGGCAACTGGAAGCTCTTTAACCCTTGACGTGAAACTATGACCTAAAAATGGATAGCCGGGACGTCTGGGCCGTTTCCATACGACTCAAATGGGTCACTTGATCGCGTGACATTGGACATGACCGGTACCGAGATGATCGTCTTGTCAGCGGAACAGTGGACTAAACGGACCCGTTGGCTTAGAACCAATCCCCGTGCTCGCTGGCAAGACAACGGTGCCCTCGAATGTCAGTTCGACTACTTCGGACGGAGAGCCATCGAACGAGGTGTTGTTGACAAATGTCCCCTTGCCACGTGGGCTCTTTCTCCCCGAAGTACATCGCGGAGATCCTGAGTTATAGCGGCAGAACATCGGCATGAGGGATGGATTGGCTTCCAATAATTCGACAGTCGGGACACGAAGAATGACAGGACTCTCGGCAACGTATCGATGAAAGTGGCGCACGCCGTAATCCGTTGGCCCAACAACAGTGCCTGGCCAAAAGAAGACTCGGGAATTCAGCATGAGAACGAGATCCTCGAACGAGAAACCATCTTCGAGGTTCAAGTTGCCACGATGAAGCGGTGATTGATCTCGAACAGAAATCGTGTCAGTGGCGTTCTGAACCAACCGATGTTCGGTCCGCCTAGTTCGGATCGACTCGAAGTAACCACCATCTTCCAAGATGCTCTTCGCAGTCCGCAGCACTCCAGTACGCCGAATCCGATCCAGGTTGACGTCCGCCGTCAGGTGATAGGAATAGGGCCGTATCTTCGCGAATGCTGTGAGACTAAAGGGCATAAGTAATCCTAAAGGTCATTTTGCACGTGAAGCTTCATCAAATTAAGCTTTTCTGAAAAGTCCGTATCAAGCCTGACAAGCCTCTCGTACCAACACGAGATGAGTTTCTCTCTTTGCCTCGAAGTCTGGTGAGATTCAAGGGAGATTGAATTGCATATTGCGGTAGTCCTTGTACTATCCAAACCACTGGGATACAAATTAGCACTTGTATGATCGTGCGGGGCCGGTAATCTCTGCGGCAATGGCACGCTTGGTCACCGGAATTTATGATGAGTTGATGACTGCTGCACTTCGCGCAGAGATTGACAAGCTTCCACCGACATTGAGGGCACAGATTGTTAAATTATCGGAAGCGGACGCGATTGAGTATTTAGCGCGAAAGATTGCGGAGAGTGCCCGGAACTACCTTCGTGAGGCCCTATCTGAAGATCGTTCCGATTCGATCGTGTGTGAAGCGAACAGAATTCTTGCTGCTTCCAAGAGTGAAGATACGGCTGAGCCTGCTCTCCTGCAGTCGGTTCACGACACAGTAAGAAAGCGTTTCAACCTGCCCCTCATTCCTCTCTCGCAAAGCGCTCTAGTTACCAACGATCAGGGTCTCAACTACCACAGGATCCTTCAGTCAGAGTTGGCAAGTGCGGATCGAGTGGACTTAATTTGCCCTTTCATCGGCAATCAAGGTCTGAATTTGATCATTGATAATATCCAGGATCTTGGTCGACACTTGCGCGTCATCACTACCACGTATTTAGGTGCAACGAATCAGCATGCACTTGAAAGAATTGTCCAAGCAGGGGCGCACGTCAAGATCGTATACGAACGCTGCGAACAAAAGACTGGGCTGCATGCCAAAGCATGGATTTTTCATCGGAACACCGGTTTTACTACCGCGACAGTAGGGTCGTCCAACCTTTCGCCGCGAGCGCTCGTGGACGGTCTCGAATGGAATATACGCCTTTCCGCCAAAGATGCATCTCAGGTGCTTCAAGAACTCGAGATCACGTTTGAACGACTCTGGGAAGACCCACTTTTCGAGGATTTTGACCCATTGCGAGATAGAAAACGCCTACAGGCCGCCCTAAAAAGCCAAAGTTCAAAGAACGAATCCATCGGGTTCTTTGCTGATTTGACCCCATTCCCTCACCAGCAAGAAGCCCTCAACGATCTTGCCTACGCTCGGTTGGAAGGGAAAACGGAAAATCTGATTGTCGCCGCCACCGGAACAGGCAAGACGTTGATAGCAGCCTTCGACTATCGTCGGTTGTCGGGCGAGCAGCGCACCAGACCGAACCTCCTTTTTGTTGCTCACCGCGAAGACATCCTTGATCAATCCTTAGGTGCATTTCGGGCAGTCATGCGAAATCCCCAATTCGGTGAAAAAAATGCCGGCATCGAACGTGCGGGTGAGTGGCGTCATGTCTTTGCCTCAGTGCAGTCTCTCTCGCGACAAAAATTGAGCGAAATATCACCGGAACACTTCGATGTTATCGTTATTGACGAGTTCCACCACGCGGAGGCACCGACCTATGTACGCTTACTTGATCACTTCAAACCAAAGCAGTTGATTGGGCTAACTGCCACACCAGAACGAGCAGATGGTCGAAATGTAATCGAGCGATTTGGGGTACCCACTTTCGAACTTCGGCTATGGCATGCGCTCGAGCGAAACCTTCTCTGTCCGTTTCACTATTTCGGAATCAATGACGAAACAGACCTCACCAGCCTTGAATGGTTAGGAGGCAAATACTCAGACGAAGGGCTAAACCGATTATTTGTGGAACAGGGCGAAGCAAGAGCACGAATCGTCACCCGAGAGCTCCTTGAAAAGGTTGACTCCACGGATCGACTGCACGCAGTAGCATTCTGTGCAACTATCAAGCACGCCGAGTTCATGGCTGAATATTTTCGAGGCTCTGGGCTTCAAGCTATGGCCCTTCATTCTGGACTTCCACGAGATACAAGGGAAGAACTCGTCAACCGCTTCAGAAACGGAGACTTGCCGATCATTTGTACGGTGGACCTCTTTAACGAAGGTATTGACATCCCCGAAATCAACACCGTGTTGTTCCTCCGTCCGACTGAGAGTGCGACCGTATTTATTCAGCAGTTGGGTCGCGGATTGCGAAACCACCCCGACAAAGGTGCCTTGACCGTCCTAGACTTTGTCGGGCAACAGAATCGCCGATTTCGCATGGATTTAAGGTTTCGCTCAATGACGGGTCTGTCACGTGTCGAGCTAGAAAAGGCAGTTAACAGCGAGTTTCCCATGTTGCCGCCTGGCTGTCACATTAGGCTCGATCGCACCACCCAAGACCGAGTATTAAAGAACCTGCGTGATGCGATCCCTTCAAGCCTGAAAGCAATCGTGCAAGAGCTTCGTAGAATGGCGTCGGCGGGCACCCCAATTACATTGGGATCGTTCCTACGAGAAACGGGTCTTGAGTTATCCGATGTGTACAGTGGTAGAAGCTTCAACATACTCAAGCGTGCTGCTGGATTGACTTCTGACGAAGTTCCTGAGACGAGAAGAATTGGCTCGTTTATCCATGTCGATGACCACCGTCGGATTGCAAGTTACCGGTGCCACCTGATGGGGGAGGGAGCCGATAAGAGGTACGAACAGATGGTTGCGTTCCCGCTAAATCGATCAATGACTCTCGATGGCATTTATCCTTTGGTGCGAGAGGAAAGTCTGGAGTTGCTGTCTGTATTAGAAGCGACAGCGTTCCATCGCCCACTACTCGCCGAAGATTTAGTGTTTTCACTCCATTGCCGCTACAGCCGCGACGAGATTGCGTCAGCGTTTGGCGTCAATCCCAGTTCCATGCGTCAAGGCACTTTCTATGCTAAGGATCTCGGAGTAGACGTCCACATGGTCACGCTGCGAAAGTCAGAACGTGATTTTTCGCCGACAACTCGGTATGCCGATTACTTCGTATCCCCCGATCGTTTACATTGGGAAAGTCAGTCGACAACGAGTATCGCTTCGCCGACAGGCCAACGGTTGGTTCACGGCCAGGGAAGACATCTCTTTTTCGTTCGCGAAGATAAGGACGAAGACGGTCGAACGGCGCCTTATCTCTGTCTTGGTTTTGCCCACCCGGTTTCCCACAAGTCCGAAAAACCGATCCAACTTTTGTGGCAACTTGAAAACCTTGTTCCCGATCATCTTTATATGCGACTTCGCTCTGCGGCAGGATAGCCGACACGCCGTTGAATGTTAACTTCCGCGAAGAATTTGGCTCTAAGTCGTAATTTAGGAACCTAAATAACCTTGTAGTCCGGAGTGGCAGAAGTCCAATTGGGAATCGTATCTAAACTCTCACGAGTGTAGAATTAAGTGGGCCTCCGTCACGTCACCCGAGTGTGTTCGAACCATTTAGCATAACGGGATTCGAAGCATGCGGGAACTCATCTAAGAAGTTTCGGGCCATTCCTCATGCCTCCGGAATGGCGTCCCATCTGTCACGTCGCGTCGCTCTCACGATCGGGGAGGGGTGGTCTGACACCATCACTTTGAACCCTGCACTTTCAATCAACGGCAGAGATCTGGCGGCTTTGTTACCTACAAGTACTACAATTTTAAGCTTGGGTAGTAGTCGAGTGAGCTCAATAGCTGCTACGACGCCAGCTCGATGCTCTGGACCGGTGATCTTTCGAGTGCCGTTCCATCCCGGAACGACGTTCCAGAGGATTGTTGATTCGCGATGTAATCGAACTTGAACCATAAATCTATAAGTGGCTTCGGCAGTTGGATCATCATTGTCTCGACTTATGAAACCTGACCCAGATCGTGCATGCAGGTCCTGGACGAGCAAATTTAGAGGTGCAACATGAGGCAGGCAGAGCATCGCTAACCTTTCCTCGCGGATACCGACATCTCTCATCGACCTAGGTTGATCCATTTCTTACCTAATTTGGAGTAGTCAGCTCTTCACTGGCATTTATCCTATAGCCTTTAACCATTCCATTAGGATAATCCTGTCTGGAAAGATATTTTAGGCTCCCAACTACTTGCGCAACTCTGAAGTCCAGAACAAGTAATTGGGGGAAATTTGAATGCTTAGTATTGTAATGTGTATGCCATATGGTCTTTGGGTTGCCATCGAGCACGTTCGAAGCAGTCCCTTTCTCTGCTTTCAATTTGATCGGACCAGATAGGAAAGTGATCAGCCTTGACGCTTAAATTCAAGCCATGTAGTATGGATGACGGACTCACGAATGCTTGAACGTCTCGCCGACATCCTTGATGTGGACTTAAAACGAGCAACCAGAATCGGGCTCGTTTGCATACCGATACTGGTTTTGTTCGTTGCGTTGCTGTGGCACAATCGACCTTGGCGAGGAGTGTCCGATGGCACCGTGCTTGCTCGGGTGGAAGGGCAGCCGTTAGATATTGGCGGTAATTTCAACGATGATGGCTCTCCAAAGAATCCTTACGCCCAAACTTGGCTAAGTCATAAACATTGGAAATATGAGTTAATGAGGAAAGAGAACTCTGCTCTTTTTCTAAGAGTTTTTGCTCCGGATGATAAGGTCGGGGAATTTCCTCTTACTTTGAGTAACCGAACCCATCGGAAAGACGGGCTAGAGTTGGAAACTTATAGGTACGGGAGCATTATCCTTGGCCCCCAGATTTCTATCGAAGTGGCCTACCTATCGGATCAAACCACACATCGTGGCGTTGGTTTAGATGTGTCTTGCTACATCAAGGAGTCCGGAAGATTGGTAGAGTCACCACTCTCCTGGCGAGGGAAAGGGTTTAACGTTGAATGGGTTGGGCCGTAAGAACGTTTTCATTAGAGCATTGTATTCGCCTAGTTAGGAGCTCAAATCCAACCATCGACGAAAGGCCAAAACGCATATCAGCATTTAGTTGCCCGCGCAAATTTGTGAATTCCGGTCACAGGAATGACAATTCATATCGGCTGCAGCGGTGACACCATGATCACTCCGAATGGGTAATCAACAATCTTCCTGGAGATCGACATAGGCTTAGGCGGGGCCAGAAATAGACTGAGATGGGTGTTATGATCCTTTCAACGAAGCTGGAGGTTTGCCCAACGCCGAAAGTTATGATAAAACACGTGCGAGAGAGGCACGCTGACGCGTGCTTCGCCCGACCGCTTGGTCGGCTTTTCACTGGCATACATCCTATAGCCACTATCCATTCCATTAGGACCATCCTTACTGGAAAGCTATTTTTTTGTCCCTCAACGACTTGGCCAACTCCGAGGTCCAGAACAAATATATGGGGGAAATTCGGATGCTTCGTGTTGGAATTAGTGTGCCATATGGTCTTTGGGTTGCCATCGAGCACGTTCGAAGCAGTCCCTTTCTCTGCTTTCAATTCCTCGCCTTCGGCGTATTGAACTCGCATTTCGATAGCCCATTCGACATCGGCTTCGTAGGTTGAAATCTCTTAGTTTTCAACGTTCTGGGCATCGGTAATAATTGCAGAACCTCTTGTCAAAGATTGGTTCCAAGAACCGCTGCGAAGGGCTAACT
Source organism: Fimbriimonadales bacterium (assembly GCA_038207365.1). Lineage (GTDB taxonomy): Bacteria > Armatimonadota > Fimbriimonadia > Fimbriimonadales > Fimbriimonadaceae > Fimbriimonas. Next base: position 19,059 of record JBBQZV010000010.1, read on the forward strand.
ACCGGAATCTGCTTGCGTTTGGTCATGATCAACGGGTTGAAACCAGTAGGCGTTCATCTCCTCCAAAAAGCTGGCCGTCATTGGGTACCCCGAGGCGTCACCTAGGACGGAATCGATGCCGCAACGAGGACAGATTGCGGTGGCGTTGCCGTCAGTCCATTCGGCAATATCATTCGGATCAAAAACCTTCAGGCAGTGAAAGCATCCCGCCTCTCTGCTCGCTAGTAACTCGTCCCGGTTTCTACCGCAATGTTTGTGAGCCTTGCGGAGATCGAAAGAAGGATTCATTATGAGGTCACTCGCATCAGGCAAAAATCAAACTTGCGCGACCTTGGGATCGTCTAGTCGAACGCGCTTACCTTCCCGGGCGGACACGTAAGTTGCCAAGACCATTCGGAGTGCGGTTCGCCCTTCCTCAGCAGTAGCGATTGCAGGACGATCTCCCTGCATGAATGCTGCTAGCGGCGCGGCAAGCGAAGCAATCCGTTCAAAGTGGGTGGCTGGCGAAGGTATCTCGCTCAGCGTCCAGTTGCCACTCGCCGTATCGAACCATTTGAGCCCGGGTGAGCCTGCTGGACGTGGCACATTACAACTGGGAACGTCGCCATAGTTTTGGATGATCGTCCCTTTGGAACAGACGATCTCTACAGTGTTCTCATGTGCTGGGCACGTAAAGCTGCACACGACTTCAGCAAGAGGGCCGCCTGAGTATCGAAAAATCGCAATGCCGTTGTCATTAGGAATCTCGGTATCGAGCAAAGTCTCGATTTCTGCAGTGACGGTCGTTGGAACTCCAAGTAGCCACAAGACGAAGTCAATCGCATGAGCAGCGTCGTCCGCCCAAATGTCGCGATTGAGCTGGGGGTCGTTGTGCCAGGTGTGTGCAAAATCGGGCCACAGGTGAACGCCTAAACCATGCCGCCGTCGGACCATGAGCACTTTTCCTAAAGTTCCGGCCGCCAACAAGTCCTTGATCTGGATGTTCTGAGGATCGACACGCATCTGCCAGGCCAAGGTGAAGGGAACTTGCGCACGCTCAACGGCCGCCACGATTCGATCCGCTTCCGCCATGGTCAACGCCATGGGTTTCTGTAAAACAATCGCCTTGCCAGCGGACGCAGCAAGTTCAACAAGATCGGCGTGGAACGCAGTCTCTGAAGCGATGACGACTGCATCCACTTCTCTCAAAAGGTCATGCGGCGAATTGCATCCATTTATTTTGTGTGTTTCGACTGCCGTTGCAAGCCGATCAGATTGGCGATCCCATCCCGCAACCAACTCCACACCAAGCTCTGGCTTTTCCCGCCACAGAGAGCAGTAGGCATTAACGTGCCCATGCGCGAAACCGAGAACGCCAACCTTACATGCCATCTTCTTCAATCTCCGATCTGGAGTCAACATACCCCCTTGGATGACGGATCTGTGGAAGTCTTCTCAATGAAATAGGTGATACATGACCCATGCAAATCTGTTTTCTGCAAAAAGGATTTTGGGGCCAAAACTGCCTTATTCAACTACGCCGTCTCCCAAATGGCCCCTGGACTGCATTCAACCGCCAAGACCGCGTCCAAAAAAACCTAAAAAAGTTCTTGGATATATTTTGATATGCCGATATACTACGCTGATATACCGGCATATCAGAGAGGATTGCTACTGGTCGGTAAGCTGTTTCGGTGAAGAAACATATGTCAGTAACCATGCGGGACGTAGCTGCGGAAGCCGGAGTATCTCCGGTCGTTGTTTCGCGCGTCCTTCATAACAAGGCTATCGCGGTCCGTGTTAGTGAGGCAACAGCAGAGCGAGTTCGCCAGGCTGCGACGAAGCTAGGTTATCGATGCAACGTCTTTGCTCGAAACTTCCGGACCCAACAAACGATGTCAATTGGGGTCCTTCACGGGATTGGATTCTTGCGACCACTCTTTGATCGTAAGTCCCGTTATTTCGCATCGTTAATGGATGGGATTGTCGAAGGATCGTTTAGGCACGGTTACTCCGTAAATCTTTGCCCTGGTTTGATGGGCCCAACTCCTGAGGACGCGATCAGTGACGGGCGTTTTGATGGCCTGGTTTGGTACAGCACGTCCTACACGGACGAGAACCTGACCATGCTCAGGAACTGCTCGGTTCCTCTCGTACTAATTCACACCCCGCACAGTTTCTTTGAGGGGAAGTACCCAACGGTGATGTGTGACAACTATCAGGGCATTTGCCTGGCAGTCGACCATTTAACGGGCATCGGGCATCGAAAGATCGCCTTCGCACTTGAGGGCGGGACACCTAACCTTGAGTGTGGGATACGGCTTGAGGCATTCAAACAGCACATGTCCAACCGAGGCTTGGACGTTACCGAAGACGACGTCGTTAACCTGGGTTGGGGTGCTATTGGATTGGACGATTACCTGGCCGCGAGACCACCACACACTGCGGTAATCACCAGTAACGAAGGCCTTGGCGGAGAATTCATTCTGAGAGCGCCAGCCCATGGCATTCGAATTCCAGAAGACTTATCTATCGTCGGGTTTGACTCGACCGCCTATTGCAATGAGTTGCAGCCAAGGCTCACTGCCGTTTTTCAGCCTCTTGTCGCGATCGGAAATGCCGCAATCGATCTGTTGGTGAAATCCATTCAGAACGATTCGACCGAACCGGCCGAAATCGTCCTTCCGTGTAGCTTCGATATTCGAGGTTCCACCCTGCCCATCAATGGAGATTAATATTTATGAAGAAAAGAGGTTTCACCCTCATTGAGCTTTTGGTTGTTATAGCCATCATCGCAATTCTTGCAGCCATTCTGTTCCCTGTTTTCGCTCAAGCAAAGCGAGCAGCAAAGAACTCCGCCGACATTTCTAATATCAAGCAACTCGGTCTCGGGTTGATCATTTACGCCGGCGACAGCGACGACATCTATTGCGCAGCCAACGGTACGGACAACGACGCGGCTACGTTTAGTCGAACTTGGGTCCAGAAAACCGCCCCTTACATCAAGAGCTTGCCCCTCTTCCAAAGTCCATTGGACGAACGGCACGATGCCCCGGTAGCCAGCTGGGCAACTTCGTTCTCCCCAGACAATTTTAAGAATGCTATCGGCCTCTCCTATGCTCCAAACGGCTACATGCACAGCGTAGGGTCGGCAGGATTTTCAAGTTCATGCACCGACGCAAGCCCATGCGTACTTGGTGGAGTGATGAATCAGAACGATAACGGCAACTACATGACGCCGCACTCCAAGTCGCAGACTCAGGTAACCAACCCCGCAAGCACTATTATCTTGGCCAATCTCTTTGACAGCTCAATGGTTAAGGAAGGATGCTGTGGCTTTGGAAACATCAGTGAATGGTTCTCCGCCGCATTTTTACAGATTCGTGTACCGGGTGATATCGGAGCTCAATACGATTGGTTTGGACCAGAAGATATTCCCAACGGCTTGCTTGCTTCAACCAACACGTTCCCAAGCGGACCAGATGGTGGTGTGAGCATTACGAGTGGCCTGGTTTCGAACTTTGGCTTTGTCGATGGACACGTGAAATCCATGCAACCACGTCAAACAGACCCCGATCCAGTGAACAATCGACCTCTCAACATGTGGGATGCCGATCGCTAAGCTACGGGCATAACAGTCAGCCTGAGGACTTAGAACGAGCCTCGGGCTGACTATGACATATACAAATTTAAGGAAAGAGAATTTGGCGAAACAGACGAATAATTGGGTTTTAGTGGGTGTTGCCTGTGTGGTGGCTCTTATCGCTGTTACGGGATGTGACAGTGGCGGTGGTTCTATGACGAAGGCAGAAGAAGATGCCGCGAGGCACCCAGTTGCGAATCCTGGCAACAAGGGACCAACGGACGTGGATCGTCAAAAGATGACGAAGTCGATCGAAGCATTTCAGCAGAAACACGCGAACGATAAAGTGGAATTTAACGCACCTAAGTAAGGTTTGTTTGATCCGTGTCGCGATTGAGTCGAAATCCTGTTCCGTGCTGAACAAGCTTGGCCCTTGCTAATTTCGGATCATAGCTTGCACGGATCCATCCATCTCGAATCATTCCTTCCATCGCTTCAGGCAGCATCGAAAGGAAGGTCATTGCGACCGGATCGTGCGCCCTATCCTTTGCCATTTGAGCCATAAACTCGACGATCTTAGGAAGCCTTGATTCGCTCTGAAGCAACTGCACAAGCACACCAAAATGTCCTCGCATGGGTAAAGTTTTCCCATCCCGAACATAACTTGGGAACCTGCTGACCTTGCCTTCGGCATATCCCGCGCAATCAGTTAAGGTGGCACCTTCAAGATTGAGCGAAAGTACGTTCATCTCCTCCAATGGCGAGTCTGTGGACAACTCCGTCAGGAATTCACTTGAGGATCGAATGCTTAGTAAGTTGAATCCTCCAGCACCAACCGTCAGGTCTTCGTCGATGAACCCACCCTGCGCCAACCAGCGCCAAGCCTTATCAGGTGAAAGATCCAGTCCGTTGACTCTAGCGAGTTCGGCAGTGAACTCTTTGAGATCCTTAAATTGAGCATTGGTCGTGTACCAGTAGTCGGCAAAACTAATATGCGTTGATATGCGTCGCTTTTGCCGACGACTGAATTGCTCGATCAGCCAGTCAGCTTGGTGAGTCTTGCGGTCCATTTCGAGAATCGTGTAAGCCGCTTGCTGCGCACCGATATGGGCCATGGTGACGCCGGCGGACAGAATGGGATCGGCAAAACCGGCGGTTTCCCCCACCAAAAACCAGTTTGCGCCAGCCTGCTTTTCCGCCAAGAACGACCAGTCTCGCGTTGTCTGAACTTGGTTCTCGCTAACTGCCTTCTTCAGCAACTTCGATATTTCCGGATCTTCAAGGAGTGCCTCCCGGTAAATCTCCTCGGCCCTCTTACCAAGCTTTTTGAAATACTCTGCGGGAAGGACGAGCCCAACACTCGTTCGGGTTGGACCAAGCGGAATGAACCAGAGCCAGCCGTACCCTATGCTCCTAACCTGAATTCGAGTCGCGCCAACTCCAATTCGAACGGCCCATTCGGCGTTCTGCCAATAAGCCCAGATGGCAATGTTTTGTAGAGTCGAAGGGTAGTCGCACTTCACTCCCATGGCCCTACGCAAAATTCCGCTATTACCAGACGCATCGACATAATGCCGGGCGGTTATGATTTGACCCGAATCGAGTTCGAGCCCAGAAACTCTTTCGCCGGCAGAATGAACGATCTTAACCTTAGTTCCTTGTCTCACTTCGCAGCCAAGTTCTGATGCGTGGTTTAGCAAGATGTCGTCATAAATCGCTCGATCGACTTGAAATGCAGTCAGGCGCCGCTGTCCTTCGAATTTTGCAGGTCGAGGCTCGTCTTTGAAGGACTCCGCAGGAAAGAACTCAAAGTCCCAAAGTTCTGGTTTCTTTCCCCATCGCAATGTCGCACCGATCTTTATGGGAAAGTTCGCCGCCTCGATTTTGTCCCAGCATCCCATCTCTACCAAGATGGGGGAGATAGGGGGAAGCAGACTTTCCCCTATGTGATCACGCGGAAAGAGTTCCCGCTCAAGAATGATGACTTTAAGGTCCGGGTTGTACTTCCTGAGCAGGCAACCTACGGTTGAACCGGATGGTCCGCCCCCAATAATCGCGACATCGTAAGCATTCGTTTCGTTCATGGGTCTGTATTGGCGTGGAATCCGGAAAACCCACTCGACAAGTTTGCGAGAGGCTGTTTGGAATCAAAAGTGCCCGTAACCCATCCGTCCCTAACCATGGCTTCGAGCGCAGGTGCAATTTGAGGAAGAATGTGCTGCGCAATGTAAGGGTTTTTGGCATTCTGCTGGGCGTATAGGTTCAATGTCTGAACGATGAATGGAAGCCTGGATTCATTCTCCAGCACCTTGACTAGAAGCTCGAAGACGCCTCGCAAGGGAAGAACGCGGTTGTTCCGATGGTAGCAAGTCGTCTTGTTGACACGGCCATCCAGGTAACTCGCCCGATTTTTCGATTCTGCTCCCGATAGGTTCAGCTTGAAAATGTTGAACTTCTCCAGGGGCGATTCGAAATAAAGGTCCGCCAGAAACGCCTGAGATTCCTTGATCGCGGCTAACCCAAAGCCACCAATCCCGATCCTAAGCTCCTCATCAATAAAACCACCACGAGCAATCCAGTCCCAAGCCTTGTCTGGAGCCATGTTTAGCTCACATGATTCCGCGAGTTTCGAAGTGAATTCCTTTAACTCTTTAAACTGCGAGTTAGCCGTATACCAGTAGTCGCCAAATCGTATATGAGTATTGATCCTTTGCTGCTGGCGGGATTGGAACTGTTCTTTTAACCACAAGGCATCTCCACCGTGTTCGATTTCGTTGATTGTATAGGCAAGTTGCTGGCCCGCAATATGCGCCATGGTAACACCCGCAGATAAGATGGGATCTGCAAAGCCTGCACACTCTCCTATGAGATACCAATTGTCGCCAAAGTGGCGATCGGCAAGGAACGACCAATCCCTTGTACTTTTGAGATTGTCTTCGCACTTTGCGTGGGTAAGCAATGAACTTAGAGTAGTTTCTTCCTTAAGTGCCTGATGGTAGAGTTCCGCAGGTTTCTTACCGGATTCTTTCTGGTAATCGACAGGAATAACGAGACCGATACTTGTCCTGGTTGGCCCCATCGGGATAAACCATATCCACCCGTACGGAAGGCTTCGAACTTGAATTCGCGTGCCTCCAACTCCAATTTTTACAGCCCATTCTGCGTTCTGCCAGTAATCCCAGATCGCAATATTCTGCAACGCCGGGTGATACGCACATTCAACGTTCATGGCTCGTCGCAATATCCCACTGTTTCCCGAAGCGTCCACATAATGGCGAGCTGTAATGAGTTGTTTTGAACTCAATCTTATTCCGGAAACCGTATTGCTTTCACGAAGCACTTCAACAATCTTGGTTCCTTGAAAGACTTCGCAGCCAACCTCGGCCGCATGATCCAATAGAATTTTATCGTAAATGGAACGGTCGACCTGAAAGGACGTCGCTGTTCTCTGACCCGCGAACTTAGCTGGTCGAGGCTCGTTCCGAAACTGATCGACGGGAAAGAAATCAAAGTCCCAAAGCTCAGGATTTTTGCCCCATCGATATGTTGCTCCGAGTTTGATAGGGAAATTGGCTGCCTCAATTTTATCCCAGCATCCCATCTCCTGTAAGATGGCCGAAATAGGTGGAAGCAAACTCTCGCCGATGTGGTCACGTGGGAACACCTCACGCTCAAATATTGCTATCCTTAATGCCGGATTGTGCTTCTTAAGTAGCGTTCCAGCCGTGGAGCCCGCAGGTCCACCACCAATGATTGCAACATCGAATGTGTTAGTTGCTATTTCTGACATGGCTTGGTAAGTTACTTGTCGAGGTTAGGGTGACAAGAGTGCATAGTCTACCAACTAAGAAGATTTATTACTACCGAGGGTCTTTTGTTCAAAGTAGTATCGATAAGAGGTGTGAAAATGCTTCACAATCGGGTCAAGTGGACAGCTCAAAAACACCCCAAATTGAAGCACAACGGCTACTGTCCAGGGCGCTTGAATCGCTCGACCAAGGGCGTCCTGATTTGGCTGAAGCGACAGTCCGTGAGCTGCTAAGTCAGCAACCAAGGAACGCCCAAGCATACTTTGCACTTGGAATGGTCGCTGAGGCCCGCGGAAAGCCATTCAGTGCCATTGAACGTATGCGTGATGCCCTTAGGTGCGACAGCAAGTTCGTACATGCTAGCGAGCGACTGGCGATCTTGTATCTGCAGATGGGCGACCTGTTGCAGGCACAGAAGTTTGCCGACTTAACTCTTGAACTCGAACGTACCAACGTCAACGTACTTGTCGTTCTAGCCCAACTTCATGTTCAGAGGAATGAATCAACAGATGCGTTAGCCATTCTTGATCGAGCCATTGCATATCATCCTCATGATGTGTGGCCAAGGATTTTGAAAGCTCGGCTGCTTTGCAATCATTTTCGCCTTGCAGAAGCTCTTGCCGTGTATCAGGACGCTGCAAGGTTAACTCAAGATCCGCAGATCCAAATTGAAATGGGTGAGCTTCAATCTCAAATGGGAATGTTTGCTGATGCGTTGATCAGTTTCAAAGTGGCACTGGAAGCCGATCCCAATTCGTTAACTGCTCAATTAATGGTTGCTCGCGCACTGACAAACTTGCATCGTCCTGATGAGGCAGCCCTTTATTGGGAACAAGCCGAAGCACATGAAACTACGCTTGGTCAAACTCGATATGCAAAATCGCTTTCGCTTGCCTTGTCTGGTGATTTTGCCGCATCAACCAAGGAAGCACTGAAAGCTTTACAACTCAACTCGACTTGGGGAAAGCCGCACCACACCTATTTTGCTTCCAGAAAAACGACAGAGGTAGATCGACAACTGATCGACCACATGGAGTTCTGTGCCGACAGTGTCGAGACACATGATGGAGACCGAGTCGATTTCCTTTATGCGTTGGGAAAGGCCTATGACGATCTGGGTGAATATGAGATTGCTCTAAAGAGGTTTGATGCCGCAAATGCACTTGCTCGCAAACTCAAATTCGGAGATATGCCGTTTGATCGAGAAGCCTTTAAGGCTTCAATAGATCAAACCATCGATGCATTCTCCAAGACTTGGTTTGCCTCACCAACGGAGAGCCAATCGGATTTGCCTCTTTTTGTCTTGGGAATGATACGGTCCGGCACAACGCTGGTCGATCAAATTCTAAGTAGTCACACTCAGGTGGGTGGGGCCGGCGAGCAAGGGTTTTGGCTGCAAAATGAGAGCGCGATCATAAATTACTCGGAGGCAAGCATCGATTTCCAAGAGGCTAAACGATTGGCTCAACTCTATTCACAGTTGTTGACCAGCCTTTCGCCCGGTTCCAAGCTGGTTATCGACAAAAACCCAGCCAACGTTCTCGTCGCCGGACTCCTACATACGCTTTTCCCCAACTCAAGAATCATCTGCACCCGCAGAAACGCCGTCGACACCGCGTTGTCCATTTGGATGACGCAGATGCAAACAAACGCTCCATTTGTTTGCGATCGGTCAGATATTGTGTTCGCCTACAAAGAGTTCCTCCGTCTCACCAACCACTGGAAGTCCGTATTGCCCGCAGATCGCTATCTGGAGGTGGAGTACGAATCTCTAATTGGTGACCCAGAAATTCATACGAGAAACCTTGTCGCATTTTGTGGTTTAGATTGGCAAGAAGCTTGCTTGCGCCCTGAGCTGAACTCGCGATTGATAAGGACTCCGAGTTTTTGGCAAGCTCGTCAACCTATCTATTCCACCTCAATCGACCGCTGGAAACGGTATGAGCAGTGGCTTGGACCCTTCGAAGAACTAATTGGCCTGTAACTCCTTAGCGCCTGAACAATCTTTGACGTCGGAAGGGCTGGAAGATGCGAGGAACAGTCGGTGGCTATGTCAAAATGATAGGACGGAGTGGAAGCAAAATGCATTGCGTCTCTCTCCACCCACAAATCGAATTTCGGGCCTTCAGCAATCATAAGGAGAACGTCTTGTCTAATGAATCCAAGTGCCCTATGTCGGGCGAAGCTCTAGAAGTCGCAATCGCGAGAGCCCACACAAATGCTGATTGGTGGCCAAACCAACTCAGCCTCAAGCCACTTAACCAGAATTCCCCCTTGTTCAATCCGATGGGTTCTGAGTTCAACTACGCCCATGAGTTTGGAAGTCTGGACCTGGAAAGCGTGGTAAAGGACCTTGAGGTTCTTATGACTTCATCGCAGGACTGGTGGCCAGCCGACTATGGTCATTACGGTCCATTCTTCATTCGTATGGCTTGGCACAGCGCCGGTACTTACCGGATAGGTGACGGTCGAGGTGGAGCAGGATCGGGGACTCAGCGTTTTGCTCCTCTGAACAGTTGGCCCGATAACGCAAGCCTGGATAAGGCTCGTCGATTGTTGTGGCCGGTCAAGCAAAAGTACGGACGAAAACTGTCTTGGGCAGACTTAATGATTCTCGCCGGAAATGTAGCTTTGGAGTCGATGGGTTTCAAAACCTTCGGGTTCGGCGGTGGTCGGGAAGACGTCTGGGAACCTGAGGAAGATATCTATTGGGGCAAGGAAGGTAAATGGCTTGCCGATGAACGATATAGCGGCGAACGAGATCTCGATAATCCGCTTGCAGCTGTGCAAATGGGACTGATCTACGTCAATCCAGAGGGACCAAACGGAAATCCAGATCCTATCGCGTCGGCGCGTGACATTCGAGAGACCTTTGCTCGCATGGCGATGGATGACGAGGAGACCGTTGCCCTCATTGCCGGAGGCCACACGTTTGGCAAGGCACATGGAGCTGCTGATCCTGGCGTCTATGTTGGGCATGAGCCTGAAGGCGCTGAAATCGAAGATCAAGGATTTGGTTGGGCGAACACTTTTGGAACGGGTAGTGGCGCAGACACCATCACAAGTGGCTTGGAAGGCGCATGGACCAACAACCCCATCAAGTGGGATAACAACTATTTCGAGAATCTTTACGGTTTCGAATGGGAATTGACAAAGAGCCCAGCCGGGGCGCAGCAGTGGACGCCAAAAGACGTTACGGCTTCAACCGCAGTACCAGATGCGCATGACTCAACAAAGCGGCATGCGCCTGTCATGTTCACGACAGATTTGGCGCTACGCATGGATCCGAGCTATGACGCGATTTCGCGACGCTTCTTGGCAAACCCTCAAGCATTTGCGGATGCCTTCGCACGAGCATGGTACAAGCTCACTCACCGCGATATGGGTCCTGTTTCGCGGTATCTCGGCTCGTTGGTGCCGGCTGAACCTCAACTCTGGCAAGATCCCATTCCAGCTGTCGACCACAAGTTGATCGGCCAACATGAGATCGAGGTCCTTAAAGACAAGATTCTCGCGACGGGTCTCTCAATATCGCAGCTTGTTTCATTTGCATGGGCTTCTGCATCGACTTTCCGTGGTAGCGATAAGCGTGGCGGCGCTAATGGTGCACGTATTCGACTCGAACCTCAAAGAAGCTGGGAGGTCAACGAGCCTGAACAGCTAGCCAAAGTTCTCGAAAAGCTTGAAGGCATTCAAGCCGAATTCAATGGCTCGCAAAAGAAAGGAATGAAAGTCTCTCTCGCCGACCTGATCGTCCTAGCAGGATGTGTCGGAGTTAAGGAAGCGGCAAAGAAGGCAGGATTTGAAGTGATCGTTCCATTTACTCCTGGGAGAATGGACGCATCTCAGGATCAAACTGACGTTCACGCGTTTGCTGTCCTTGAACCATCGACTGATGGATTCAGGAACTACTCCGGTAAGGGAAATCGAGGTTCTCTAGCCGAATTGCTAGTCGACCGAGCCAATCTATTGACCTTAACCGCTCCGGAAATGACCGCATTGGTTGGCGGTCTTCGAGTTCTAAACACGAATTTCGACCGGTCTTCAAAGGGTGTCTTTACAGATCGTCCGGAGACCCTAACGAATGACTTCTTTGTTAACCTGTTGGATATGAAGACCAAATGGCAAAGGTCTTCCGAAAACAGCGAAACCCTAGAAGGTATCGACCGAGCATCGGGCCAAGTCAAATGGACAGGGACCGTTGTAGACCTTGTGTTCGGATCGAACTCCCAGCTTCGTGCTCTGGCCGAAGTCTACGCGTGTAACGATGCACTAGAAACGTTCGTGAATGATTTTGTTGCCGCCTGGAACAAGGTCATGAACCTAGATCGTTTCGACTTAGCTTAGGTCTTGGGGAGCGTTGCAATTTCCGTGGCGCTCCCTTCTCCTTACAAAAGGGTCCATTGCCCGTCAATGGGTCGTAAGGATGCACACGAAGGCTCTCCCTTCTTATCCGTTCCCGCGAAACGTCCGCTTATTACTGTGCCGGGATTTGCTTGAAATCTTTCGACCAACCCCCATTCAATTCCGGATAAGTGGAGTTTTGCTCGTCGCTTCCACGGTGAGTTACGATCGCCTGCTGAAGTGCCTATGGTGATGTAAACAAATCGCTCCAGTGGAGGACCTTGAACATAATCGCCCAAAAAACGTGGGGCTCCTGTCTCTAGCTGACCAGCGACCGTCACCATTAAATCAAATTCTAGATCCACTCCTTTGGACTGCGTTTTGGAGACCAACTCCTCCTTTCCCTTTTGAAGTGCGTACTGAACTCCATTGGGCGGATCGACCAGTGTAAGCCTGATTGGCATCTCGAATTTCATGTGTTCATGATGCTACAAGTTTCAAGGTTTGGAGAATCTAGGTATCTGAACATAACGGAACGAAGTGAGGTTGAAGGAATTGTCATTCACGATTAGGCATTCAACTGAATGTTTGAATTCAAGTTAACCGATGGAGCACTGGGTTCGACGATAACTAGTGTGTTGAGGATTCATTTGCTTTGCATGTGCGGAAGATGTGCTGTATGATGATTTGACCTTAATGAGGAGGGAAAATGAAAGTTCTTCAATTGTTTGGAGCAATCATCGCATTGGTTTTGGTCGTCTTTTCGACTGGCTGCGGGGGGCGGAGATAGTGGCGGAGGCAGTGTGGTTAACGCCAACGGCGTATACACCTGCGACTACAATCGAGGCAGCGGCACCGTACAACTGATCGTACATAACCGCAACCAGATGACAATCATGGTTCTGGATGGTGCTGAATACTACAACGGCACGGGAACAATGGATTCCCAGCTCCATTTTAGTATAAGTTGCGCGACTAGCACGGTCCCAGCCAAGACAGTTGTTGTCACGGGCGACATCTCGCAATTGCCTGATCACACTTTCCAAATCGTCGTCACTGTTACTGGGGCATTCAACGCAAATGGTACGGCGATTTATCAACTACCGTCGATTGGTGCGGCGTTTGCAGGAGACTATGTTGGCACCAATAATGGCAACTTCACTGGCTTGTTCAAGATGCATATTTCAGACACGGGTGACATTCACGTTCAAACCGTCCTGAATAACCAAACCTACAATGTTTACGGAACGCTTGATACGTTCTATAAAACACTCATGTGGGACTTGCCTCCTGGTCACGGTCTAATGAATTGCCAATTCTTGCTTGGACCACACAACTCCAAGCTAGTGTCGGGCGACTGGTTTCTGACCAATTACGACGGAAATACGTCGAACGCACAAGGAAGGTTTTCGGCCTCCGCATCTCCTCAGTAGATCCTCGAAAGGATCCAATAACCAACCAACAAGGTAGATCATTCCTACCTTGTTGGAAATTCCATGTACCTACTTTCCAAGAAGGTACGTCAGCCCAGTTTCCATTCGATTCCGCCAAGCCGTCCACGTATGTCCTTCAGGAGTCGTTAATGATCCGAACGGGCGATGGAACTTCTTAAGTGTAGCGGCGAGCTTTACGTTGGCGGAAGTCAGGCCTTCTTCAAAGTCGCCCCAATCGATCCAAATTCTGCAATGTGGAGAGATCTTGCGGACACTGTCAATACTCTTGGGCTCGCTGAAATTAAGGTCCAGGGCTGACCACTGAATGGCGCCCGATTGGCAATGAATGCCGCCGGCAAGTTTGTTCGGAAACTCTTCCGCAAGGCGTAAGGAAATCAGTCCCCCCATACTGCTACCACCCATATAGGTATCTGTTGCGCGTTCACTTGCTCCAGTCTCTTCTCGTGCAGCCGGCAGAACTTTGTTAAAAATATAATCGCCGTAAGCACGCCATTCGGTGCCGTATTCTTTCATTCGGTCGATTGGGGGAACTAATACGATCACCGCAGGACGGATTTTGCCTTCTTCCACCAAATTCTCATAAATGTTCTGAATTCGCCCAATGGATTCATAGTTGGGTCCATCGCCGTAAATGAGCAGCGGCAATCCTGTGCTTTTCGCTGGACTAAATAGGATAATCGTACGTCCAGCAACACTAATCTCGGACCGCAACAAAGGAGTCATCGGCGTTTGGTCGTGTACCAACGATTTGTATTTCGGACCAGTCCATACGGAGTTTTCGCCCCCAATACCGTTGGCGAGGCGATGAGGATTCGAAGGATCTAGGATCCACTGGTCGTCAACTACAAATTTGTATTCGATGCGAGCATTGTCGGGGAGTTCGAATGATTTGCTCCACTTCGATCCTACGACTTTCATGGGTATGGGTGAACTCCAAGCATTGAAATCACCAGTAATAGCTACCTTTGTAGCCACGTTCGAAGCGAAACTGAATTCCACGATGTGAGTCTTTTGCTGCATGAGAATCGCGGAAAACAGGATGGACACCATAGTCGAAATCTACCTTAACCTAGAACCAATTTAGGCTAACTATTCAGCTGGCGCAACTTCAGTTGCGGCCGTGTTCCGGGATGGAAACCTCGCACGATCTAGCCAGGCAATTCCGGTGCCATGAGCATGAGGGTTGGATTCTCCCACGAACAGAACGAAGATGATTAGGGCGACGACTGCTAGACCTGCAGCAACTTGGAACATTGCGGGAAGGCCGTAGTGATCTGCAATTAGTCCCATAAGTGCAGGGCCAACGGCTCCTGCTGTCGCTGTAATCATTGACAGTTGAGCCTGCAACGCTCCTCGAGTTCGGTGATCCGCTTGATCGTTTACAAATGCGATAGCTACTGCACCGACAATACCGAAGTTAAGTCCATGCAATGTTTGCGCGCCAAGAACCCACCATGGGTTAAAGGCGACCGAATAGAGAAGCAGCCGAAAGGGCAGAAGAATGTAGGAAATTGCGAGCACGGGTCGACGTCCATATCGGTCTGAGAACGCTCCGGAATAGCGCATGACCAATGCCTCGCTAATCACCCCAGGTAGAAAGACGCAACTCAAAAACAGGCCCCGTCCACCCACATGCATCATGAAGATCGAAATGAAATTGGTGGCTCCGTAGAGTGAAATGATATAGAGAAAGTCCACCGCAAGAAACCGTTTCAGGTTCGGGTGAATTTGTACTCGTGCTTTGGGATCTGCTTCCTCAGCGGTAACTGGACGCTTAGGATCGGGTAACCAGTAAGCAAGCCCAGCAATCGCAAGGAACAAGATAGGCCCGATCTCGAAGATCAAATTAAGCGAACTTCTACCGTGTCCCCCTTGCGGCTTCAGAACTAGTCCCACTGCCAGGGCAACAAAGATATAGGCTATTGAGCCCCACACGCGATAGGCGGCATAAGTTGCTCCCCCTTTTCCTTTCTGCGCGAGCCGCCCGACAAGGACTCCTCCTACTCCGTTCATATAGAGCGTCGCATTTGTTCCCAACGCAACGACTACCAGGAACGAGGGGGCACCTTTCAGAAGCGGAAATGAAAAATAGGACAGAGCTGCAAGTAACGCCATGATCGCGACGAATGGACGTCGTGCATCCACCCGATCAGACAACTTTCCAAGCATCGGTTGAAGCAGTAGGGCTAAGGCAGCACCTGATCCTGCGACAAGCCCGATCTGAGATTTGCTCAGTCCTGATTCAAGTAAATAGATCGGTACGAATGGCTGGAGAAACCCTGTGACCGAAGTGGTTAGCCCCATATAGAGCGAGAGCAGGCGGCCTTCCCGGGTCACAATGCATTATGTCTCCTGCGGCAAGCAGAACTTTAGCAAGAAGCCTCAAACAGGTCAGTCGACCATCGGATTACTCCGGTCTTTGTGTAACTTCCCCAGAGCCGTGATCCCCTGCATAGGTGGGTAACCCAATAGCGGGTGCTGACGACTTGGTTACTTCCGACATCTAGTACGGGTAACCCATGTCGATACTTGCGAAGCAGTTCCCTCAATGCCGCCAAGTTGGGGACTAAACTTCCTTGGCGGCCAAATCTCAAGTCGCACCAGGCTATCGTTGTTCCAGAACTTTGGAGATCGTGGTTTGCTCCCACCTTCCATGCTTCGTAGGAGGTAGTTCGCATGACTCAAACCACTGCGCATTTGAATCTAGAGATTCGAAAGCCGAGACTTCGGCTATGTAATTGAACATAACATGCCACCCTCGGCGCCCTTTGAACGATTCGATAAAAATCAGTTTTGAAGGCTTCAGTACCTCGACGCCGAGCGAGGCAATGACTTCGGCAACTCGTTCGTCAGGGTGTTCATAGGCTTCGAGATCTTCACCTGGAAGCCACCACTTGTCTTCATCGGGATCCCTTCTGACTAATAGAACCCGGTTTGAAGGGTCCAGCAAAACGACGTTTGCGATGAGCTGGATGGCAGGTTGACTATTCATTTTCTTCGTGTTCTCCTAGTTCGGAATGGACCCAGTCCAGTTCGGCCTCCGTCAGGCGTTTTACTCGACGAACCATGGCTTGCGAATGGGCTGATCGCGAAGCGGATTCGATTTGACGCAATCGTTCCGTAAGCGCGAACTCGCGGTCAAGTAGAAATCCTGTAAATTCACTCGCGTCGAGTTCGGTCGTGGCGGCTAGAGCTGTGTTGATCGGTTCTGTCATGGAAGGAAGGTGGGACCATGCTTCCTTGATCAAGTCTCGCAAATGAACTCGTCCGTCCAATGTGATTCGATAGTTCGTCCGTTCAGGACGATTGCCGTGGCGATCGACTGATATCTCTGAAACAAGCCCATCCCGGAGAAGTGCAGCCAGGCAAGCATAAATGGAGCCGACTTCAACTTGAAACCAAAGTTTTTGAGAAGGCTCACTTAAGAGCATCTTCAACCCATATCCATGGTGAGGCTGTTCAGAAAGGAACCACAAAATCAAGAGCTGCGTGGTTAATCCTGCTCTTCTTGCCACGATATATTCTATCACGAATAGTCGTAAATGAATATATAAATTCAAAGTAGCCCTAGCGTGGCAGGTGGACGAAGATCACGCTGGCGTCATTCCGTAACAAGTCGCTGAAGGATAAAATTGCCGTAAAGAAAGACCAAAGTCGGATAAGTCCGGCGATATCATGATCGTAAGTTAATTTGCGACTGAATCGAGTCCAAAACTCAAGCTAAACATGGAACGTGAACGTCCCGACCCGGATCAGTTGCTTCGGCAGATGGGATCGGACAGCGGCAGAGGCCGTATGAAAGTGTTCCTGGGTGCTTCTGCTGGTGTTGGCAAAACTTTTGCAATGCTTAGCGAAGCTCACGAGCAACTTGAACGGGGAGTCGACATTGTCATAGGCTACGTCGAGACGCATGGTCGTGCTGAGACTCAAGCACTGGTCGACGGGATCGAGTCGATCCCCCTTCAAACCCTCGTCTATAAGGGAGTTAAGCTTAAAGAGTTTGACCTCGACGCTGCCCGAAGGCGCAAGCCGGCCATTATCATCATCGATGAATTGCCACACACCAATGCACCGGGAAGTCGGCATCCCAAGCGTTGGCAAGACATTGAAGAACTTCTGGCTTGCGGGATTAGTGTTTACACGGCTGTAAATATTCAGCACATCGAGTCTCTTGGTGACATCGTTGCTCAAATTACAGGCGTCATGGTCCGAGAAACGGTGCCGGATGCCTTTCTGGAGAAGGCAGACGATGTTGAACTCATCGACATTCCTCCGGAAGAATTGCGACAGAGGTTAAGGGAAGGCAAAGTATACGTTCCTGATCGAATTGATGTGGCGCTTGACGGGTTCTTCAAGAAGCAGAATTTGCTCGCCCTTCGCGAACTTGCTCTCAGAAGAGCAGCCGATCAAGTCGAAGCGGAGACGCTCTGCTTTAGAGAAGGTAAAGGAGCAGCATGGGCTACTCGTGAGCGAGTTCTGGTTTGTATTGCTCCGAATCGCCTTGGCGAAAAGGTCGTAAAGACCGCGGCAAGGTTAGGTACCTCGGTTCATGCAGAGCTATTTGCACTCTTTGTCGAGAGCGACCGTCAGATTGCTCGGCTCGAAGAGGATCGAGAACGAGTTGAAGAGGCCCTGCGAATGGCTGAGCGACTGGGGATGGAAACGGCCAGGAGAGCGGGTCGCGACATTGTCGCAGAGATACTTGCGTTCGCTCAGTCTCGCAACATTACGCTTATCATCGTCGGCAAGCCGATCAAGCAGAGATGGAAGGAGATCCTATACGGAAGCGTAGTTGACGAACTTGTTCGACGAAGTGGAGACATTAGCGTCCACGTCCTCACCAGCGAAGAACCTTCCAAATTTAGGCGACCCAAAATAGCCATTCAGCCAGTCAAAAATAAGGACTACGCTTGGGCCGTAGCGGGTGCGTTCATGGGCACAGTCCTCTGCCTGTTCGTTCAGGGTCATTTGCCCAGCGAAAACTTTGTGGCTATTTACCTATTGGCAATAGCGTATGTTGGATCGAAAGCCGCACCCCAGGCGAGCTTCGTTTGTTGTCTGCTCTCCGTTGCCGCCTATGATTTCTTCTTTGTCTCTCCAATACACACCTTTAATGTCGGAGACGCTCGGTACATCCCAACTTTTGCAGTTATGCTCGTTGTCGCCTTGCTCATTAGCAATTTGACTTTAAGGATGCGAAAACAGGCTGAACTGGCGAGTAGTCGAGAGCGGCGAACGGCCGCGCTATATGACCTGACTCGGGAGCTCTCAAGGAGTAAAAATAAGGATGAAATTGCCAGTGCAACTGTGCGACGACTCCAGAGCGAGTTGAATGTTGACGGAGCTGTGCTTATTGCAAAAGGCAAGTTTCGGTTAACTCCATTGGCTCGCTCTCGCTCCCACTTCGAAGATGAAGTCAAAGAACAATCAGTAGCACAGTGGGTGTTTGATAATGGTAAGGCTGCAGGCGCCGGCACGGACACTCTCCCTAGCGCATTAGGAACCTATTTTCCTCTAAGTTCAGATCGGGGAATTCTAGGCGTACTTGCCGTGAAATCTATTTACCATGGTGAGGCAGTTGAGATTGCGCAACACCCTGTGCTTCAAACTTTCGCCACGAGCATGACGCTTGCTTTGGAACGTGCCACCCTTGCGAAAGAATCCCATGAAGCAAAGCTTGCTGCAGAGTCGGAGAGAGTTCGAAGTGCGCTACTGGGTAGCGTGAGTCACGATATTCGAACTCCATTAACGGTCATTCGAGGAGCGGCTGCTGCGATAGCTGCCGGGGACGATGGGGCGAGGGCGCTTGCAGAAAGTATCGTCGAGCAGTCCGATCGATTGAACCGACATGTGCGAAACCTACTCGATCTGGCGCGTCTCGAAAGTGGATCGATGGAGCCGAAATGGGAATGGCATGCAGCAGAGGAATTGGTTGGAAACGCATTGAGCCGGACCCGATCAGTGCTTTCAACAAGGCAAGTCAGTACTGAGATTTCGCCAAATGTTCCGTTGGTTAAGGCAGATGGCTATTTGGTAGAACTGGCTTTGTCAAACCTTCTTGAGAATGCAGCCAAGTACACGCCGATTGATTCTCCTATCGAATTAAAAGTGTTGCAGGAACTTGGGCAACTGCGGTTCATGGTAATGGACAGAGGACCAGGTATTCCAGAATCAGTAAGAGAAAAGCTATTCGACTCCTTCAATCAGGAACGACGGGACAGTGGAGGATTTGGCCTTGGACTCTCCATTGCAAACTCAGCCATGAAGGTTCAAGGTGGTTCCGCGAGCATGACTGATCGGCCCGAGGGAGGATCGATCTTCTCGTTGGTTCTGCCCGTAAATGAAACACCGCCAGAGGTCCCCGAAGGCTAAGTTTTAGTGCTTCAGGCTGAGCGCCGAACTCTACATGGTGGGGTCTGTGATGGATGCAACCAACCCAAAATATGGCAGGATTCAAATAAGGGCAAGATGCAGAAAGCGAGAGTCCTAGTTATCGATGACGAGTCCGCGATTCGCAAGTTTCTTCGGTCCAGTTTGCCGCGAGAGCAATTTGAGGTAGATGAAGCCTCGACTGGTAGGGAAGGAATAACCAAAGCGGCGCTCCATCCTCCCGACATCGTCCTTCTTGATCTAGGGCTGCCCGACATGGATGGACTTGAAGTTGCGAGTGAAATACGGCAATGGTCTCAAGTTCCTATCATAGTCGTATCTGCGCGTTTTCAGGACTCCGACAAGATATCCGTCCTTGATGCTGGAGCAGACGACTACCTGACCAAACCCTTTAGCGTTGGTGAACTCATGGCTCGCATTCGCGTTGCCATTCGACACTCCAAAAAAGAAGACCAATCGGAATCACCCTTGTTTGAATATCAAGGGGTAAAGGTTGATTTCGTAGCGCGCATGGTCTGGAAAGACGGAGTCGAAATACACCTCACTCCAAATGAATACAGCCTACTTTCGGTCTTAATTCGACATGCCGGGCGAGTTCTTACGCACCGACAGTTGCTCGAGCGTGTTTGGGGTGATACCTACTCCAATGAAGTCCAATACCTCCGTGTGTACATGCGCCAATTGCGTAACAAGCTTGAGGAAAACTCCGCAACGCCAAAGCTCATCCTTACTGAGCCCGGAGTCGGATACCGACTCAAAGTTGACTAGGTTTTGCCCCAGACAGGTCTCATCGGCAATCCTTACGAGATCCTTATGGGTTTCGAATTGATCTTGACGTGGCCCTTATCGCTGTACTCAGTAGCCTCCTAATCATTGAGGTTTCTGCGCTTGAAATCCCAAACAAGGGAGAGTAAAAGCGCAGTCACCTCACTGGGCAGTAATGGAACAGGCAGGTATCGCTCTATTTTGGGCCGCCATTTTCATGGTGGCATTCCTGATGCCATTTGTCCTTTTTGATTCAGATAGGGCGGACGAGTCTCGCGTCCGCAGGAAGTGACTAGAAACCATGCTTGACATCTTGTTTATCGGCATCACGCTCGCCTTTTTCGCGATATGCATCGCGTATGTGCGTGGATGCGACCACCTGCTGGGAGGCCACGATGAGTGATTATCTTTGGACAGGATTGGTCTCATTGCTGCTGTTGATCTATCTGCTTTATGCACTCTTGAAACCGGAGAAGTTCTAAGATGACGCCTCTTGGAGTTGCTCAAATTCTCGTGTTCTTTGGTCTCATCATCTTAGTGACGAAACCACTGGGCATCTACATGCAGAAGGTTTTCGATGGCGAACGTACCCTGCTTTCCCCTGTGTTGGCCCCATTTGAAAGGCTTTGGTACAGGTTGCTTGGAATTCAGCCAGAGGCAGAGATGGGATGGACCACTTATGCGATGGCCATGCTCCTTTTCAGTGCCGTCACGATTCTTTTCACCTACGGCGCCCTTCGACTGCAAGGTCTCGTACCTGCATTTCTAAATCCACAGAAGTTTGATGGAACGCAGATGACGCCGCACTTGGCTTTCAATACGGCAATAAGTTTCGGAACCAATACGAACTGGCAAAGCTATAGTCCTGAAGTAACAATCAATTATTGGTCCAACATGGTGGCTCTAGCGATTCAAAACTGGGTCACCGCGGCAGTTGGAATCGCAATTGCGATTGCCCTTGTCAGAGGTTTTGCCCGGAAGAGCTCCAAAGGTATTGGAAACTTTTGGGCGGACACGGTTCGCGCAACTCTTTACATCCTGCTCCCCATCTGTATCGTCGCAGGCACCGTTATCATTGCACTGGGCACCCCACAGAACTTCGCTGCTCCCATGGCAATCAAGACCCTAGAAGGGGCAACACAGACCCTAGCTATGGGTCCTGTTGCCTCACAGGAAGTCATCAAGATGCTTGGAACAAATGGCGGAGGATTCTTTAACGCGAATTCAGCCCATCCCTTTGAAAACCCAAGCAATGCTTCAAACCTTCTCCAGATCTTTCTAATCTTCTGCATTCCAGCCGCACTGACTTATACGTTTGGCAAGATGGTTGGCAACGTACGCCAGGGTTGGGCCATTTTCAGCGCCATGTCGGTGCTCTTCTTGGGGGGAGCATTCCTATGTCTCTCAGCTGAGCAAGGCGGAACAGATCACTTGCGTGCCGCCCATATTCAAACTTTACCGACAAGTACTCAGCCTGGTGGAAACATGGAAGGCAAAGAAGTGCGATTCGGTATTGGAGCGTCAACTCTCTTTGCCACGATCACCACCGATGCAAGTTGCGGAGCCGTCAACTCAATGCACGACTCTTACACTCCACTTGGTGGATTGGTACCCATCTTTAACATGATGACGGGCGAGGTGATTTTCGGCGGAGTGGGTGCAGGGTTATACGGGATGCTAATGTTTGCGGTCATTGGTGTCTTTATCGCAGGCCTCATGGTTGGGCGTACTCCCGAATATTTGGGCAAGAAGATAGAGAAATTCGAAGTACAAATGGCAATGCTTGCCACCCTTGTATTGGCCGGCAACCTGCTTCTTTGGACGGCGTACAGTGCCAACGCGAACTTTGCGACAACTAGCGATCCGGCACCGAAAGACAAATACGCAACCGTAAATATCGATCCCAAAATGCAAGGCCCAGAACTATCAAAGTTGCCCACCTCAGCAAACCTTAACGCTTGGCCAGCTACTGCCTATGGCAACTCGACGGACACCTACTTTGGTTCAACTCGCAATAACCTGAATAACTCAGGAGCGCACGGATTTAGCGAGATCCTATACGCTTACACATCTGCAACCGGCAATAATGGCTCGGCTTTTGCCGGAATAACGGCGAACACGCCTCACTACAACACGACTCTCGGAATAGCCATGCTCGTTGGCCGATTCCTGATGATCATCCCTTTATTGGCGATTGCAGGCAGCATGGCACGCAAGAAAGCAGTCCCCATGTCTGCAGGAACGTTTCCGACAGATGGAGGAACGTTTGTAGCCCTCCTAGTTGGAGTCGTGGTGATCGTCAATGTTCTCAGCTACTTCCCAGCTCTTTCTCTGGGACCCATCGTCGAGCACTTCCAGATGAAGCAGCTCAAGACTCAATAAGGCGCATCAATGTCCACAAATCTTGTAGAACCAACCGAATCAGCCGTTCATTCGCCCGAGATGACACGGCCAAAAAATGCGCCGCGAAGTCTCCTCGACCCGACGATCATCGGTCGAGCCTCAAAGGATGCCTTTGTCAAGCTCGATCCTCGTCTAGTGGCGAAGAACCCCGTCATGTTCGTTGTCGAGGTAGGCAGCGCCGTAACCAGTTACTTCTTCATTCGCGACCTCATTACTCATAGCTCAGAAACTTTGTTCACGGGGCAAATCACATTATGGTTGTGGTTCACCGTGCTCTTTGCCAACTTCGCGGAAGCGATGGCAGAGGGCCGTGGCAAGGCTCAAGCCGATTCACTGCGAAAGGCTCGAACCAATGCGATGGCTCGCCAACTAGTAAACGGCAAGGAGCTCTCGGTCTCGGCCCCAGAACTTCGACGCAACGATCTGTTCGTTTGTGAAACTGGAGATCCCATCCCTGCCGACGGTGAAATAATCGAAGGAATCGCAAGTGTTGATGAGTCCGCGATTACAGGTGAATCCGCACCCGTAATCCGAGAATCAGGTGGAGATCGAAGTGCGGTAACCGGTGGGACACGCGTCCTGTCGGATCGAATCGTCGTACGTGTCACAGCAAATCCTGGCGAGTCTTTCCTTGACAGGATGATTGCCTTAGTCGAAGGAGCTCAACGTCAAAAAACTCCGAATGAGATCGCCCTTTCGATTCTCTTGGCAGGACTTACGATCGTATTTGTCTTTGCTACTGTGACGCTGTTGCCGTTCGCACACTTCTCAGTCGATCAAGCAGGAAAGGGATCGGTACCTACGATCACCGTCATGGTTGCTCTGCTCGTGTGCCTGATTCCAACTACAATTGGAGGTTTGCTTAGTGCCATCGGCATTGCCGGTATGGACCGAGTCATGCAACATAACGTGCTTGCCATGAGCGGCAAGGCGGTCGAGGCGGCAGGAGATGTCAATACACTATTGCTCGACAAGACTGGAACAATTACTATCGGAAACCGACAGGCTACTGCCTTTCTTCCTGCTTCGAATGTCACAGACCGCGAACTTGCGGAAGCCGCTCAGCTCTCCTCATTAGCCGACGAAACTCCGGAAGGCCGAAGTATCGTGGTCCTCGCAAAGGAGTTGTTTGAACTCCGTGAACTGCACTCAGAAGGTATGGAGTTCGTTCCATTTACGGCGCAGACCAGAATGAGCGGCGTGAACTTCGACGGTCGCGAAATCAGAAAAGGCGCATCGGAGTCCGTCAAAAACTTCGCAATTTCCCTTGGTGGCACTATGCCTCCGGACGTGCAACAAGCCGTGGAAGACGTTGCCCGGTCAGGTGGTACGCCATTGGTTGTTGCAGACGGTAAGCGAGTTCTGGGAGTTGTGCAGCTCAAGGACATCGTAAAGGGAGGCATGAAGCAGAGGTTCGACCAACTGCGCACGATGGGCATCAAGACCGTAATGATCACGGGCGATAACCCACTTACGGCGGCTTCCATTGCCGCAGAAGCCGGAGTGGATGACTTTTTGGCTGAAGCGACTCCAGAACAAAAACTAGCCTACATTCGAAAGGAGCAGGCTGGCGGTCGCTTGGTGGCAATGACAGGTGACGGTACAAACGATGCACCCGCTCTAGCCCAGGCGGACGTGGGTGTTGCGATGAATACCGGAACTCAGGCTGCTAAAGAGGCCGGAAATATGGTGGATCTCGACTCAAATCCCACCAAGCTCATTGAGGTGGTCGAGATCGGTAAGCAACTCCTCATGACACGAGGTTCCCTGACAACTTTTTCAATCGCCAACGATGTTGCGAAATACTTTGCGATCATTCCAGCGATGTTCTTGGTTACCTACCCACAACTCGGAGCGCTTAACATTCTCGGTTTGTCGAATCCACAGAGTGCCATCCTCGCGGCCGTCATCTTCAACGCCCTCATCATTATCGCTCTGATCCCACTTGCCCTTCGTGGTGTCAAGTACACACCAGCAAATGCGGCGCAGATCCTTCGTCGAAATCTTTTGATATATGGCGTCGGTGGAATCATCGCCCCATTTCCGGGCATTTGGATCATCGACAGAATCCTCGTAGTTCTCCATCTCGCCTGAGGCTAACAAAATGAAACACATTCGCCCCGCAATTGTTCTTACTTGCCTATTCGTAGTCTTCACGGCATTCGGTTTCCCATTCCTGATGTACGGAATTGCTCAGGTTCCTGGGCTTAGGGAAAAGGCAGGCGGCAGTCTTGTCCTCCGAAATGGACAAGTTGTCGGCTCAACACTTATTGGTCAGGGATTTGCCAAGCCCGAGTATTTTCACCCTCGGCCATCGGCGGCTGGAAGTGGCTATGACGCCAATAACTCGTCCGGAACTAACTTGGGCCCCACGAGCGACAAGCTTGTCAATGGAATCCACAAGAAAACCGCCGATGGCAAGGATGATCCGGGCAACTTTGACGGATTCAAGGACCTTGCCAAGGCCTATCGGGAGGAGAATGGTCTCCCCGTCGACGCAGAGATTCCGTCCGACGCTGCCACTCGAAGCGCAAGCGGATTGGATCCCCATATTTCACCCGCGAATGCTGCTATTCAAGCGAAACGAGTAGCGAAGGCTCGAAAGCTATCCGTTGAAGTGGTGAACAAACTCATCGAAGAAAACACAGATCCCCGATTCATCGGAATTTTCGGAGACCCCGCCGTGAACGTCCTGAAACTCAACTTGGCGCTTGACGCACCGAGGTAATTGGGTTCTATGTCTCCGCAAACGAGACCTATTCGACAGGGTTCGCCCCATCGAATAGGTCGTATTGTTTACGGAATTGCATTCCGGTAGGACGCGAGAATTTTTCACGCGTTACAATCCAGAAGTGAATCCCAGACAAGATTCAAATTTCGCCTTTGAACTGAACTTGAATGCGAAAATCGTCCCAACTCACTGTTTCGTCGGCAGCATTGATGAAATGATCGCCGAGGCAGGGTCAAACGAAGCCGTCGGGACGTTTCCAATTCTCTCACTACTTCTGTTGTTGTTTCTGGAAGGAAGGTATGACGAGGTCTTGGCCGAATTCGACCAGCAATATATTAATTCTTTGAACGGTCCAAACGCGGAAGAAGTCGGAAATCGTAGTGCCGCTCTTCAAGCAATTTCCATTGTCTATGAGCAGGCAAGAAAAGAGGTATTGGAGGAAACGCCAACGGAAGACCGAATGACGGCAACTGCCGCCCTCGACCAAATTGGGGTCATGTTGTCAGAGTTTGCTATCACCGGCTGACTCGCCCAGATGAGCCCTCATTGAGGTTCGCACCCAAGAATGGCTGGCAAAGTGCTGGACAAGCTCCGTACCTTCATTACAGGGCAAGTCTCGGGTCAGAACGGTCTGAATGTGATCTTAAGATCGCAAAGCTGGCCGTTCAACCATTATATCGATCTAATGAATGCCATTTTGAGATCTAAAGCTCTCAAAGTGAGAACTCTAACAGTTAGCACCATCTTAACTGCGTCATAATGTGATTTAAAGATCACAATGAAGCATGACACTCCAATACCATCTGAGTTTCTGGCGCAAATTAAGCAGGCTAGACTAAAGGCTCGACTTTCGCAAGACGATTTGGCAGCGCTTGCTTCAATGTCGAGACGCCCGATCTATCTACTAGAAAGTGGGCGTGGATCTGTAAGGCTTGACTCCCTGATCCGAATTCTCGATGCACTTGGTATGACCCTGGAAATTCGTCCCAAAGGCCAAAAGGATGACTGATTTTGGCTCAGTTGAAAACTTGGCCGTCTATAGAGACGACGATCATGTGGCCAACCTTCGTCGCCTTCCGAAAGGCTGTGAATTTAGATATACCGAAGCGTTTCTGAACAGTAATCAGCAAAAGATCGCCCTCCACCTTCCAAAAAAAACAGAAGGGCTAACGGTCGAAGGGATCGCCAATCTTCCCACCTACTTTGCAGGCTTACTTCCCGAAGGTGTGATGTATTCTGCGGTCAGGCAACTCATAGGCTCAGCGCCAGACGATCTATTTGCAATATTGGCCGCGACAGGAGCTGATGCAATTGGTGACATTGAGGTCCGGGTGCCAGGTGAAAAGCAGCGCGAGCCCACGCTGAATCTGGCTCAAGCAGCCCGACAGATTCAATTATTGCTTGGAGGAAGTAGCGGATTCTCTGTCGATCATCTGGCGGCAATTTCTGGGATACAACCCAAAATGTCGCTAGGCGAAATCGTGCGCTCAAGCCGCACATCCTCATATATCGCCAAATTTGATTCTCCGGAATTTCCAAACCTCATCCCGAATGAATTTGCGTTCACTCGACTGGCAAGGCTGTGCCGCATCGAAGTTGCTGAAGCTCAAGTCCGTTCCGGGGCACTGGTCACCAGCAGATTCGATCGCATATTCAACCAGTACACCAGTCGCATGCAGAGGGTCCATGTTGAAGACATGGTCCAAGTAATGGATCAGTTTCCCAACAGCAAGTACTCAATGGAGTTCAGCGATCTGCTAAACGCTATGGCTCAATTGGGCGTTTCCAAATCGACGTTGCTCGATACTCTAAAGCTTTATGTTTTCAGCTATATCATCGGAAACGGTGACCTTCATGCCAAAAACGTAAGCGTCATTTATGACAAACCAGACCAGCAATGGAGATTGTCTCCCGCGTACGATCTACTTTCTACATTGCCTTATCGAATCGTTCTCCCTGGTGCTGAACGAATGGCCCTTGCCTTAATCGATGAGATCTATGGCCGATTTCTTGCGCAAGATTTCGTCGCCTTCGGTGCATTATTTGAGCTTCCAGAGAGGGCTGTCCTCAGAATGGTTAATCAACTTGCTAGCACGGTTCTTATTCATCTGCATCGAGCCCTGGACGGTTACATATCGCCAGATATTATTGAAATAATCGCGGGTCGTGCAAAGACACTCATCGGCACTGCTAGTCATTAAAGCTTGGTTAGTCAGAATCTGGTCTGGTGCCTAGGTGCAAGTTAGTCGAGAGGATGAAATTGTCCTTTGTTAAATCCAAAGTGACGCATAAGGAGTGAGGTTATCCCCACAACGGGAATGAACCTCCGAGTAGCAGTTCACCGACCAACCTTGTACCTATTTCTTCGGTACGTACCCAGTCAGCGCATAGATCGCTTGCCATTTGGGAGTGTTCAACTGGCGAATGTCCTCACTTAAGCCCCAACAGCCATAACGGCTATAACCGCCTGGAGCTGCGAAGTACATGTACATGTCGCCTCCCATCTCGAACCACTTATTGGCGTCGTAAAGGACGAGTCCTTTCATGGAAGGCAATCGGTTAGCTCGTATGCGGTTGGCAACGTTTTCGACTTTGCCTCCGCCGTTGTCGGGGCCGATTTCATACTGCGCGTACTTCAGGCCGTATCTATCTGCAATGGCTTTCAACTTTCCGTGATAGTTTCCGTTCGCGTCGCAGTTTTTCCGCATCACATCTAGAATCTCTTCCGGACTAGCCAAGTTCGAAGCCTTTTCAGCGTTGTAATAGGCCGCGCCAGCCATGGCATAGAAGTAGGTTTTTGGCGGACCATAAGTCGAATTCATCCAGTTCAAGACATCTTTGAAATGAGGGTCGGGGCTAATGAGCCAGGATGCATAAACAGGTCGAATCCTCGTAAGCATTGCGGAAGAACCGAAGGTCTCCTTGAAGATTTCCGAAATATCGTGGAGTCGCTTGGCATGACGTCGATGCGTCCAGGTCTCTTCATCCTTCACTCCATCGTTGTTGAGTGGAGAGTGACCGCCCTTCACCTCGTCAATCGCGGCGAGCTTGTTGTAGATGTACTGAGGAAAACCGAAATTCCAGACCTCATTCGAATGCTCGATGTAGATCTTGATATCGGGTTTTAAGCCCGACTTAAGAAAGGAGGCAACATGTCGAACATAGTCATCTGTCGCTGCGATGGGAATATTTATCCAAGCGTCTTTGCCTGTCTCGTTTGCAAGCTGAACGACATACTCCCATGCCAATCCATATTGATTGCCGGTAGTTTGCTGAGTCGCGTCAGTGGGAAGTTTTCGGTCTTTCCATTCCAGCGCATGGTGTCCTACATCGCCGTAATAACCAGGATTATGGTTGCTCTCCAACACGTCCATGTAACGCAAAGCAGCGAACGGACGAAGGGCCCTGAGGTATTCATTCGTGAAAACCTGTTTCGTCTCTGGGGAGTACCCCGGCCGAATGAGTTTGAGATGGGTAAAGCCACTTCCGAGCGGACTCGATGCCGTCCGCTTGGTCTGCGCAAAGGTAACGATCAAGACACCAGTTCCATGCGGGACGACCACATTTGCGGTCGTCGTGTTGTTGGCTACGTCGTATTTTAAGCCTTGGACCTTGGATTCGCCTTCGGCGCTCGAGATCACGGCTTGTCCCGTAAGGGATAACTTATAGGTGCCGCTCCAGTCAGGCATAAACTGGTCAGGATCATCGATGGGCGGATTCCACGCCGGGAAGGGGCGGATGTCGAATAAAACGGTCTGGCAGTCGACAGTTGGCCAGCCATTTGAATCAACCGCGGCTAATTCACCGCTTTTTAGCTTTGTGAATGGCCGCAGAGTTTTTGCTACATCGACAAACGGCATGCAGCGCGAGCCGTCGCCAATTCCGTCTAGTTCCAATCCAATCTTGTCTGCGTGGACCGAAGTTTTAACGAAAGTTTGACCCGAACAAAGTCCCAAAGTTCCTATGCAGGCACAAACTACCAAACCCAATCGAGCGAAACGACTATGCATTTTCAAGGACTCTCCAGTCGAATACTAGCTCATCCAGCCCAAACATGTCGTTCGATCACCAGAACGCTAAACCAGAAATGGTCTCGACGGTAGCGGCCCGCGTTGAGTGGCTCAGCGCCAAGCTTCAGTTAGCTTCAAGTTGCCTTTGCTTTCCCAAAGGATCAAGTATTGGGCTGTCTCTCGCCTCGAAACGCATCTGGTGAGGAACTGTCAATTCGTTTGACAATGGGGCCAAAAACTCGGCGTCACCCGTAAAAGACTCACCTTCTGTGTCGAACGTATATCCAACATGGCTTATCCCATTTCGGTCCAAGTCTAGGAACGTTTGCCACGTGCCGTCACTGGCGGTACCAGTGAACACGCTGTTATCTCCTTGCTGGGTTACTTCAATCAACCATTCGCCATCGGCGAACTCGCCATAGATCACTTGTCTATCGGCGGAGTAAATCGTCAAGTATCCTGTCCGATTTGTCATTCCATTCACCATTCCTTCAACCGTTGTCACAATCAGGATGTCTTGGTAAGGTGAAATGTTCCAAGCCCAACACACGAGATTGGAGAAAGTACGTCCTTAAGCCAAACCGACGGCTTGCCGTTGGCTGACTGATGCGCAGTCAGACTTCAATTCTTCACGCCAATTCCCTTCCTTATAGTAGTGAACGCCCCAATCCTGCTCGCTATCTTGCCATGCTGCGCTCAAAAGACGCGTGTCATCGAGACCTGAAATACTGATGATGATGGGGTCGCCTTCAATATTCGAGGAGCAGACGTATCGAATCTTGTATGAAGGGCCAATGTATCGGAAGAACTTGACTTGGTCCGCGTCAGAGGGACGATATCCACCCTCAATGTAGCTTTCACCACTCGATTGGATAAGGCCTTCAGAACATCTCAAAATTTCCTTAATCTCAGTAGCCCTGTCGTCCAATGTTTGTTTGCATTCCATCAAAAATCCTGAACCGATGCGGTTGCGCGAGAATAGTTAGTGAGGTTCACTTCAGATCGCTACCTTGAAGGGTCAATCTGGATACTTGAAAATCTGAGCGAGAACCTGCCGCTGTATCTTTGTCGTACCTCAGTTGATATTGTTCCGGAGAAACTAACTTGGTATTTTATCGTTATATATTGTCGAACGCAGGAGGATTATAAAGTACTCATCAGGCATTATGGATTGCATTTTTGCAACGACATTAATGATAAATAGGATCGAGAATGGGCGGTATTTCTGCTTTAGGATCGGGCATATGGATCAGGGACAATTTGTCGACCTTCAAGCGCTCATTCAGCCCAGACTAGTAATAAAAGCAAAATTCTTCAATTTCTAAATGTTATGATTTAGGGTTGAATATTGATCCTTGACACGTACCTGATATGCAAGACCTAACACCTGAAAATCGTCCTCTTCAAAACTCATCGAAGAGTTCAGAATGCCTGAACGGGCTCCGCCAGAGCTCACTCAGTTCTCGGACTTCGAAGGAGATCGCTCAGTCCGAGACAAGCATCAATGCTCAATTGCTTACTAGGGCTGGGTTTGTTGATCGACTTATGGCGGGAGTCTATTCCTACCTGCCACTAGGAATCCGTGTACTGCAGAAGATCGAAAACATCATCCGCGAGGAAATGACCCTCATAGGCAGTCAAGAAATCCTGATGCCAGCTTTGCAACCGAGTGAGTCGTGGCACAGAACCGGAAGATGGGACACCATGGACGTGCTTTTCAAGCTAAAAGGCAGTGGCGGTCGTGATCTGGCTCTGGGCCCTACCCATGAAGAGGTCGTCACCCCTCTCATTGGTCAGTTCATTCGGTCGTATTCCGACCTGCCGATGTCCGTATTTCAGATTCAAACCAAATTCAGGAACGAACCTAGAGCGAAATCTGGGCTCTTGCGGGGTCGGGAGTTTCGAATGAAAGATATGTACTCCTTTCACCGATCCCAGGATGAGCTTGATGAATATTACGACCATGCAAAGCTCGCCTACCATCGGGTCTTTCAGCGCTGTGGTTTAGGCGACGTTACCTTTTTGACCTTTGCTTCGGGAGGGAGTTTCTCGAAGTACTCTCACGAGTTCCAAACCCTCACTCCTAACGGGGAAGACACCGTATATGTCGAGAAGAACGGCCGCTCTGCCGTCAATCACGAGGTCTTCAACGAATATATCAACGAACCCCATGAGTCCGGCGAATCGTTCGCTGTAGATGATTTCGAAGAGAAGCGAGCGATCGAAGTAGGGAATATATTCTCGCTCGGAACTCGATTTTCAGACGCATTTGACCTCAAGTGTCGCGAGGCAGACGGAACGGACGGAAAGATTTTCATGGGTTGCTACGGAATCGGATCGTCCCGATTGATGGGTGCTGTAGTCGAGTGTTTACACGACGAGCGAGGGATGGTTTGGCCCATCGGGATAGCCCCCTATCAGATCCATTTGGTATCCCTTGTGCGCGAAGACATCGATCGTGACAGGGTCGACCGCTTGTTCCGACTCCTTACCCAGAATTCTTATGAAGTTCTGTATGACGACCGAAGAAAGCCCACTGCTGGAGCTAAATTGGCAGATGCCGATCTTATTGGCCTCCCGTTTCGCTTCATCGCAAGCTCTAGAACTCTCGCTCAAGATCTGATTGAGGTTCAGTTGCGCAACGAGGAAACTTCCCAGTTGGTACCGATAGATATCCTAGTGAATTGGTGCTACCAGAACATAATCTTAACCTTGTTTAGAGGAAATGGGAACGGTTGAAATTAAAGTCAGAATCTCGTAATAATCGCTTATACTTACGAGATTGGTCAATCGACTAGATCGAACCGAACGCGGGTCAATTGGCGTCCGTAATCCAAGAGCACATGCTAACCGCGTCTATTCATCTATCGAAATCTTCATGGAACGTTTCATTGTTCTTTTTCCTTTATGGCAAGTTCAGATGAAGTGACCGAACTGTTCGATTTCAGTCGGATCGCTGATTTTGCGTTGCCTGGCCTAGATGATTTGGCCAACGAGGATCCGATTTGGAGCATCAGCGTGGTGAGTCGTCGTGATGCCCTCTACTCCGAATCAAATAAGACTACGGCGGACTGGCATATTCGATCGGCAGAGTACCTACACGATATAGGTGCCTTTGTAGAGTCCTTTTCGCCATCAAATTTTGCCCGAAGCGCGGCCGAGTCTTCGGGCGATGATCGACTTCTCGCTCGAGCATTTTCTTGCCACGTGAGAAGCGAAATCTCCACGGGGGCAGCCAAAGCTGCTGCTACCCATATTCAACAACTTGAAGCATTAGCTGCTCGAAATCCTGATCCCTATATTCACGCTACATTCGCGTATCTTCAGGCTTTGTTGGTGTTGTATGCGGATACGTCGGAGATCGACTCTCTGCATCGCCCCATCGTTCTTTGCAAGCAGGCAGTCGCGCTATTTGAGGAGTGCGGAGAAATTGACCTAGCTCTCTTGGCTAGAATTGAGGGCGCTAACGCCGTAGCTCGAACGGGCGGATATATAGCTTGTATCAAGGAGATGGAACAGGCTCTAGCAATTGCTTCGCGACATTCCGCTTGGCGACATGCTGGCAGATTGCTCCTTATGGCATCCTCCGCGGCAGCCGATCAGGGTTACCGATTACGAGTTGAGGAGACAACGCGAAAGTCGATTCAATGGTGCCAATTCGTCGGAGACTTCTGGGGCCGCGTAAGTGGCATTTTCGCACTTGGACGACTGATCTCGTATACCATTCCGTCGCGAGTTCCTTCGAGTAGGGAAGTTCCTGAACGTTACTTAAGACAAGCTCTGGAAGAAGCTGACCTTCACGGTGCGGTCATCCTTTCCGCCCAGATCGAGGCATGGATCGCATGGCTATATGATAAGTGCGGTATCGACCCAAATAACCTCGGGCCAAATACTGAATCCGAGGACGAACGGCAGGGTCGCCGAGATGATTTGGTCAGCCAAAACGCCTCTGTTGCAAAAACTCGTGAAGTTCGCATGTCTGCGCGACTCCAAGATGGGATTGAAGACTCCCCTGACGGGTTCTTTGTTTTCGATTCTCGGCGCAATGAGTTTGGGAAGACTGCTGATTTCTTGAACGAGTACCGGAATGGGGTGGGTGCCAAAATGTTAGGAATCGGGCCGGGCACTGTCGTTATGTTCTCAGAGGTTCAATCTAGGCCGTTGTTACAAGACCTTGCCGCTGGGATGCTGAACGCTGCTGTGGAAAGGACACCCCACGAAGACGTTCGTGAAACGTGGTCGGGAGATCAGAAGAAATGGTATCGCAGGCGCATTATTCCAAGCGGCGATGGCGTGGTTTTGACCATTCGCGAAGTGACTGCCGAGCGAGAAATCGAAGATGCATTGAGGCACGCGGCTGAATTGTCGCAGCAGGCAGTTCGAATACGCTCGGAGTTCCTTGCTAACATGAGCCACGAAATTCGAACGCCAATAAATGGCGTGTTGGGCCTTGCTAGGCTGCTTGCCGATGCTCCTTTGGACGCGCGGAACCGCTCCTATGTCGAAGACATTATTGGAAGCGGAGACATTCTCCTAAGGGTCATAGGCAATATCCTCGACCTGTCAAAGATTGAAGCCAACTGCTTCGAGATCGACTTACAGCCTGTCGACTTGGCCGAAATCATCACCAGTTCGGTCAGACTCTGCCAAGGACAAGCGAAGGAGAAGGGGCTCAAACTCTCTTGTACCATCGATGCCGAGATTCCATCACCGGTCAAAGCAGATGGAACGCGTATCCGGCAAGTGCTTACCAACCTGATTGGCAATGCGATCAAGTACACCCATTCTGGATCCATTGAGGTGACCGCAAATCTCGAAAATCCGCAACTTGTGATCGAAGTGAAAGACACAGGAATGGGGATACCTAAGGATCGTCTTGATGCTATTTTTGATCGGTTCCAGCAAGGAACACGCGAATCCAAGATGCTTGGAGGTACGGGCCTGGGACTTGCCCTTGCCAGAGGCATCGTTGAACTGATGGGCGGGACACTATCTGCTACATCTGATCTGGGCCTCGGAAGCTTGTTCGTCGTACGCCTTCCTATTCTTGTGGCAGATAGGTTGCCCGAAGGAAACGATTCCGTTTCGGTGCCCGTGTATCTAGGAAAGAAAGCACTATTAGTTGAAGACAATCGAATCAACACCATTGTCTCGGAAAATGCTTTGAGACGTCTGGGTTGTGAAGTGGTTCTGGCGAGCGATGGAAGTCAGGCTTTGGGCGAATTGGCCATATCAGACTTTGATGTCATTTTCATGGACATACGGATGCCCGTAATGGACGGTCTCGAGGCAACCAAAGAGATTCGGAAAAGAGAGCAAGGCAAGAACCGTCACACCCCGATTATCGCCCTTACGGCGGGTGCAATGGTTGAAGAGCGCGAGGAGTGTTTCCGCGCGGGCATGGATGAATACATCACGAAACCATTCTCCGACGAAGCCCTTCGTGAAGCCTTGATTCGATGGATTCGCTAGAGCCTAGACTGATTCTTATCGGTGAATATAGGGAAGCTTGTTTGCCACTTCTTTGTGCTCAATAATGGGCTTGCACAGCTTTGAGCACAGTCGATTGAGCTCGATGTGCTCCGACCGACTCAGAACTTGACCGAAGTATTCCTGAACTATCGAACTGTAAATCTTCCACATCGAGTCCAAAATCGCTTGCCCCTCGGGAAGAAGCTTAACTTGGACGGACCGCTTGTCACTTCCCAATTTGCACCTCTCGATTGCTCCTCGCAGTTCGAGGCGATCCAACAATCGCGACAGCCCGCTATGCGACAAGGTGAGGCTCGCTGTAAGCTCCCGAATGGACAATCCGTCAGGAGAGCCTTTCTCCAACGTATAGAGCGTGTCGAATTCAGAAAGAGAACCTATTCCTTTGAGCTGAAGGGTCCGATCCACCTCAGCGACAATAAGGCTGCTGGCTACAAAAAAGGTCTTCCAAGACTGCCGGGCATCTTCACTAAGCGAATTAAGGTTGTTTTCGTGCGTACGCATACAATTGAGCTAAATCTTACGATATCTAGGGATCGAGATGAGTATAGTATATGCATGCGCAAGCAAATAATAAATTCACATGATTTTTCATTTGTTTCAGTGCACAAATATGCGGTTAAGGAAGTCAAAGCACCGTCTCAAGTTGCTCAGTAATGTATGTCTAGGATATCAAAAATGAAATTCAACCGTCTCTTTAGCCTCGTAGCAGTTCCGGCCATCGCACTGGGATATGTTGTTTATCACCCTGGAGTGGCGTTTGCGAAGACTCCATTGTCGCGGTTACTCTCCCCGACTGCCTTTCAAAGTGACACAAGCTTTACAGTTGACCCAGCTCACACGTGTGTAGGCTTTGATATCGGCCACCTGGGACTTTCAAGAGTTCAAGGACGCTTCGACAAGCTTTCTGGATCGATTAGTGTGAAGCCAAAAGAACTCGCCAAGTCATCCGTAAAGGTCGTCATTCAAACGGATTCTGTTGACACAAACGTTGGTCCCAGAGATGCGGATTTGAAGTCAGCGAACTTCTTCGAAGTGGCTACCTACCCAGAAATGACTTTTGAAAGTACGTCGATCAAGCGCAAAGGCTCGGGGTACATCGCCGAAGGAAAGCTAACGCTAAAGGGAGTCACAAAGTCGGTCTCGATTCCATTTAAGCAGTACGGACCGATCAAAGACCCGTGGGGCAACAATCGAATTGGGATCTTGGCTGACCCTATCACGATCCATCGATCTGACTACGGCATGAATTTCGACGCCGACACGGTTTCGAATGATGTCGTCGTTCACATTTCTCTGGAAGCAACGGAAGATAAGACTGCAAAATAACCCATGAACAGGCGCCACTCCTATGGCGCCTGTGTTGCGCCTCAGATTCCTTGAGTGGCTGCTACTGTCATTGCTTCGACAAATCTGTCGATTTCATGGAGCGATATATACACCTGAGGACTCACCCTTACGCCGCTTATTTGAGGATGGATAATGGGAGCAGTTATGATTTGGTGCTTTTCTTCGAGCCAGGAGGCAAGCTGAATCGGATCGATTCCTTTCACTCCCACGGTGGCAATGCCGCACGAGAATTCAGGCTTCGTATTCGTGAAGAGCTGAATACGTTCGAGGTGCTGAACTCGGTCCGTCCACCTTGTGCGGAGGTAGCGGAGGCGAGCCGATTTGCGCTCCAATCCCAAGATCTCGTTAAAATCGAGGGCTTCCGCGATCGCATTGTGCACCGCTGCCTGGTGGGTTCCAATCTCTTCAAATTTACGAATATTATCGTCTTGACTCGGATCCGGAGCCATCAGAGCCCACAAGCCTTCAATCAGTGGTTTGCGAACGTAAAGTAGACCGGTACCTACAGGTGCCATTAACCACTTATGTAAAGAACAAGCGTAGTAGTCGCATTGAAGATCGGCGCGCTTAAAAGGAAAGTGCGCAATCGCATGTGCTCCGTCTACAACCACCGGGATGCCGTGTTCTCGACCTAACTGGCAGATTTCCTGTACGGGATTGATGTGACCTGTAAGAAAGACCACGTGGGAAACGAGAATGATTTTTGTGCGCCCGTTAATTCCTTGCCGGAATGCCTGGACAACTTCCTGGTTCGAAGCCGGCGCAGGGGGAACTTCAATCTGGACCATTTTGATTCCCTCTCGTCGCTCACGCTGCCGGATCGCGTTGATCATCCGAGGGTAGTCCTGGGTAGTAGTCAGAATCTCATCTCCTGCCTCCATGGGCAGACTGAACAGGCAGGTCATGAGAGATTCGCTTGCGTTGCGAGTAATCGCCATCTCCTCTGCGTCCACCCCAAAGAGGTTGGCCAATCTCTTACGGACACCCTCGATTTCGGGATCGAGTTTTCGCCACATAAAGATGCTCGGCCCCTGGTTGGCGAAGTCAATTTGCCTCTTTAACGATTGAGCCACAACTCGGGGCGAAGGAGAGCAGCCCCCATTATTGAGGTTAATGATTGAGGAATCAAGTGAAAACGCTCCTCGCACAAGATTCCAAAACTCCTCGTCTTGGACTCCATCGAGTGGTCCGCCCGTGAACTGACTCGCGCGCTTCTCGATCAAATCAACACTGTTGTCACGAAATGCCGGCTCCACAGGCTGCTCAGAAATCAATCCAGGACTCAAACTCACAAATCAAGGAGACGAATGGTCTCCCTCATTTGCATCCATTGGTTTGATGACTGCAATGCGTCGTGATACGTAGATGGATAGTCATGAGCATCGATTCCAACGGTATTGCATCCGCATCTGGCACGTTCAGCATTGGTGGTGACTTAACAGTCAATCGCATGGGTTTTGGAGCTATGCGAATTACGGGACCGGGAATTTGGGGAGATCCAATCGATATGGAAACTTCTCGAAAAGTCTTGACGACCGCAGTTGAGTTGGGCATCAATTTTATCGACACTGCTGACTCTTACGGTCCTGAAGTCTCAGAGCGAATCATCGGGGAAACCCTGTCTCCATACAAGGAAGGCGTCGTGATCGCAACCAAAGGAGGATTGACTCGCCAAGGTCCAGATAAGTGGTTGCCAGTAGGACGACCAGAATATCTGCGCCAATGCGTGGAAATGAGTTTGCGACGACTCAAACTCGATACGATTGACCTATACCAGCTCCATCGAATCGATTCTAAGGTAGCGGCAGAAGATCAGTTTGGCGTCCTGAGGGACATGCAGAATGAAGGAAAAATCCGCCATGTTGGGTTGTCTGAAGTAAGCGTTGACGAGATCAAGTTAGCTCGAGAGATCGTTCCGATCGTTACGGTTCAAAACCTGTATAACTTGGCAAATCGCCAATCCGAAGCAGTCCTTGAGTATTGCGAGCAAGAGAACATCGGCTTCATTCCCTGGTTCCCTGTAGCAGCGGGAGAATTGGCACGACCTGGGTCGGCCCTCGACGGAATTGCCAAGAGTCTAAAGGCGACCGTCGCCCAGGTCGCACTTGCTTGGCTTCTCAAGCGATCTCACGTAATGCTGCCTATTCCTGGAACCTCGTCCGTGCAGCACCTTATCGAGAACACCGAGGGCTCTCGTCTGCAACTCTCCGACGAAGACTTCAACTCGTTGACTCATCTCGTTTCGTAGCCCAAATTGCATTTCACTACGCTCTGACTCACAAGGCTAATTTCCTTATGAGTCAGAGCAACTAATCACCAAGATCAAGTAATTGTTCGCCAAAC
This sequence comes from Fimbriimonadales bacterium, assembly GCA_038207365.1. Classification (GTDB taxonomy): domain Bacteria; phylum Armatimonadota; class Fimbriimonadia; order Fimbriimonadales; family Fimbriimonadaceae; genus Fimbriimonas. Next base: position 57,710 of record JBBQZV010000010.1, read on the forward strand.
TCTGGTTCACCTATTTGATCGCCAAGCAGGTCGATCAACGCTCCCGTTACATCCCCAACGTCCTTCCTACAATAACCCGTAACTAATAGGTTGGGTTGCGACAACCAAACGGCGCCTTTGAGTGGTTCGTCCTCATTCGATTGATCTCGATAGTTGAACCATATCGCTAAACCAAGAGGGGGACGCTTGAAATCAGGGTGACCTTCAATGGCGTCAAATATGGCGCGGCTAGATGCCAACATCGGAATGGTGACTTCGACATAGACGTTGTCCGAGCCTTCACCAAACGAAGGTCGATCCCACTCGTTTAAGATGGGAAATGAGCTGATAATCCAAATGCACAGAGATAAGAACTCGAGCACTGGAAAAGTCGCGTCGTCCGTTATGGCTGAAGCTCTGGGAAGTCGAAAGTTGGTTTTTGGAGGCAACTGCAATCCTGACAAAGCTTTGAGCAATTGGTCACTCCATTGTTGATCGAATGCAAGCGCTTCCCCGCCTAGAACAAATGTGCCGTCTAGCTGAAGTATTCGCGCGGCAACCATGTCTCCCTTTGTCCAGAGCAAACTGGCAGGCGAGCCTGCAATCGTGAGCTTCAGGTTCTTCCCAAACACTTGTTGTAGAACGATTTGGCCCGTTGGCATTCGATGGAGGAATCGATAGAGATCGAGACTGGAAGTACGGAAGGCTTCAAGGAACTTAATCGTATCTGTATCAAACTTCGAAGCTTCTTCTTCCAAAAACTGTTCGAGGGGATTTGAAGGGGAAGACTCGTAGGTTGTGGACAAAAACAGGTCCTGACAAACTCGGGTGATCCGCACATGAAAGATGGCGGGAAGCGAGCCGAGAGCTTCCTCGGCGCCTTCGCCAGTCAACTCTTCCAGGCCCTGAAGCAACACGCCATGAAGTACGGCAAGATCCTCCGACCAGCCTGAGCGATGAATCCAGTCACCGATTGTTCGTAATGTGGAAAGGTAAGGGCTAACAGGATCGGGCAGATTCACTAGGGAATCGTATCCTATTGGCCCCTAACAATGGCGGAACTAACTACTTCCACTTCAACGTGGCAATCATTGCTTTTGTCATGTACTTCACATGGCCGTCGACAAAGGCAATCGGTGTTCTGTCTCCGAAGTATTCGAGCTTAGATTTTGTACCGATGGACAGGAGAACGCATTTTGTTGGCTCGTCAATCTTTGTCAGATCCTTGCCCACTAAATTTGGATTGAGTTGTACATCGAGTGGCTTGCCATCAGCCTTAAGCCAGACTTTATTGTTCTTGATATAGGGAAACAACTTGCCTTTCATAGCTGCTTGCCCAAAGCTTAGTTTCTCATTATTGTCGGTAGTAAACATGATAATGCCAAGCGAAATCTGCTTAAGGTTTGAGAGAATAATCGTCCGATCGGCAGCAACGTGCGAAGACTTGAGCATTTCCGATGGGTCACGCGCAACTTGACTGAGTTGAGTGAAAATACTTTGGGTACTGTTCCCCTCGATAATCTTCCAGTCGCCACCAATCCGGTGAAGTCGAACAACATCATCCGTATACATGGGTTGGGAAGAATGCATCTGCATTCCCACCTTCACAGGACCAGACGCGCTCTCTCCACTAACCGTCATTACTCCCAACTTGAAAGTGAATTTAGGCATCGCATTCGAAGGAGTTGCAAGCTTCGTGATAAGTTCGACTGCCTTGTCGACTTTCGCCCCTTCATAACGTGAGAAGACTCCCTTCCAATTGTGGTGATTCAGGTCGGCAAAGAACCCGGTCACCGTTGATTCAGGGGATGCTTCGCGACCGAAAAGGCATACGAGACAAGCAAGTGTTGCAACCATTTGGTGTCAGTATAACACTACGTCCGACCCTGCCATGGGAGACCTGAGTTGATCCAATTCCGTCCGAATTCCAGTCTCGTTTCGGGTTGCCAATTAGCGGTAAGATGCGTTAACTGCCGATGTGGAACACTACCCCTAATAGGGACACTGCTACCTTTCGGCTATCGCTGAGCAGTGAATTCGGGGCGTATCGCTATTCTTTTTCAAAAGGCGGTGCCTTCCAACTATCCGGATTACTGACTTCAGATTTGCCGCTTCATGATCGGGGCTCTCGCACGATTCAAGATATGGGTCAAGATCTCTCGCGGTGGATCGGTCCGGAAATCGGAAGGGTACTTGTCGAGGCATTGGCTAACGGATTTGTTCGTCTGGAAATCGAATCTTCGAATCCTGTCTTAGACAGTCTGCCTTGGGAAGCGTTTTGGCTAGGTCCACCCGCTTCGGGACCGGCTTGTCTCTGTCCGAGACTGACGATAAGTCGATGGATTGCTTCCAAGAAAGTGGCGGGTCAAGACCGACCTTTCAAACGTCTACTTGTGGTTCGAGCGAACCCTTCGTCCTTGGATTACCCTGATTTGCCCTCGGCCGAACCTGAACTCCTCAGCATTGTCAACGCCATCGGGTCCGCCGAATGCCGAAACTTGAGCGTCGAGATATTGAGATTCCCCACGGTTGAGGGGCTTCGACGAGAACTGCTTGAGCGACCGCCCGACCTCTTTCACTTCATCGGCCACGCAGACATATTGCCATCAGGAACTGCATTTGTTCTTGAGGCAGACAAGCTAGGCACACATACCTTTCTCTATGCTGATGAACTGAGTAGTTGGCTCCAAAGAGCAGGAGTCCGATACGGAGTTCTGAGCTGTTGCGACAGTGCGACAAACCACGGTTTAGCAACTTCACTTATCGGAGGGGGAGTCGAAGCAGTAGTTGGCATGCAGGGAAAGCTCTCGGATACTGGCGCGCACCTCTTTTCGCGAGCATTCTATGCTTCTCTTGCTGAAGGTTCCTCCTTGGAAAGCAGCGTGCATTCCGGGCGCCAAGCGATTGCTGGGCTCCATGAGGCGTGGGCAACACCCGTATTGTTTTGCAGCAACCAGGAACAAGCCCGACGGACCCGTGATTCCGCCGTTTTTTCGGGCAATTTCAAGGCTGAAGATCAGAAGTTCTTCGGACGGAAAGAGGAGATCAGCGAACTTACTCATCTCCTCACCCAGAAAAAGATCCGGCATGTAACAGTTACTGGACTGGGAGGAATGGGCAAAACTCGTTTGTCTCGTGAGTTGGCAACGAGGTTGAAGCCGACCTATGGCGAGTACATATGGTTGATCGAATGCGACGGTCTAGCTTCAGGTCGAGAGGTTCTTGTTGCGATATGCTCGGCAATGGGGATCTCGGGCCCTCCATCGGTCGAAACGATGGGTGATTTTCTAAGTGAATCGCCGGCTCTGGTAATCCTCGACTGTTTTGAAGGATTGGTCCATCAATCCCACATCCTGGACGAGATCCTTCGATCCAATCCTTCACTTCAACTTCTCGTCACCAGTCGCATTTTGCTCGGAGGTCGGTTCGAATCAGAGTATGTTCTGGAACCATTGGGTAGCAGAGCGAGTGCTGGCGGTCTCAAAGACGGGATGAAGCTCTTTCTAGAAGCTGCAGGCAGGGCTTCTCCGACGTTTAAAGTCAATCGTGCCAATCGTTTGACCATTCAAGCGATCGTAAAAGAGCTAGACGCCGTCCCGCTCGCCCTGATTTTGGCTGCTGGTCGCCTCAAACACATTACGCTCGAGGAACTCCAGGGGCAAATCAGGGTCCGGCGACTAGAAGTGCTTAAGCGCAGGCAGAAGCAGGGCGACAAGCATGCGGATATGTTGCGCGTGGTTGACGACTCGTTCCGACTCCTAGACCTCCCGCTGCGAGATCTATTGGTTGAGCTCTCCGTCTTTCGGGGTGGTTTCTATCTCGATGATGTGTTTTCTGTTTTCAACGGCAGAAAGGGCTTACTTGATGGAATTGCCGAACTTCGGGAAAACAGCCTACTGATTGCACATTCGATAGGAAGTAGAACCCGCTATCGAATATTAGACACCATCCGAGAGTTCTTAACAGGTCAGCACCCACCCGCAGGAATTTCTCAATTGCGGGACCGACATTTGTCTTTGTATTCGAACCGAGCAAATGAGATGGAAAGGCTGCAGTCTGCGGGTCGATGGTCTGAGGCGAACGCACTCCTTTGGTCGGATGCCGGGAACTTCCATTCTGCCATTGGACACGGTTTGTCGAAACGAAGCGAGGCAGCAATCTTGACGTTCGGAAGGGCCATTTCTCGCGCCTACTTTGAGGCAGGCATGCGAGAAGAGTTCGCTGAATTGTGCCAGGGGGTTTTAGATTGCGATCACAGCGAGGCGAAACAGCAGGCGACGTTGGTCGTGCTTGGCCTAAAAGGACAACAATCGCGGCGGGAAGGGGATTTGTTGACTGCTGAAGCACACTGGCGAATGAGGGCAGAGCTTGCGGCAGCTCTTGGTAACGACGAAGTGGTTGCCGATTCGTGGCTTGATCTGGTTGAGATGGGCTTGCTATCGGGCAACGCTTCGCTAGTACATGATGCTTTCATGCAATTGGATGCCATGCAAGAGGTCGCCCTTCCACCCGCACTCAAGGCAAGCTGCATTCTCGTTCGAGCTCGAAGATATGTTTCAGAAGGAAGCTTCGAGACCGCACTCGAAGCCTCGAAAGAGGCGGAAAAGATCATCGAGTCAGAGGATGTAACTCCGGCATGTCTGTATATCTGGATGCGCCTAAGCGAAACATACAGAGCCGCGGGCGACTTGAGACGGAGTGAATTAGCGGCAATTCGAATGATTCTTGACGCTTTAGCGATTGGTGCTCAGCAGTCGGTCGGCAAGGGTCTGATGGAACTCCATCAAACCTTTTTAGAAATGGATCGTCTGCTTGATGCCGCAAACTGTTTGGCCACATGCGCGCTGATACCACGAGCCGTTTCGACTTCTCTTCGAGACGAAGCTGTGAAAGCGATTAGGAGATTTCATGCGGAGATGAGCAGTGAGGTGATGACAGAAGCCGAACAGTGGAGTCGAGGAAAGGATCCGCTGGTCTTAGCAGGTGTTATTACTAGGAGTCAAACCGGTTAAGCCTAATTTGCGTAAATTCCGCACTTTCTGTAATGTTGTTAGAACGAGACTCTGATAAAGATTCTTACTTATAGGTCGCCTTAAGGTACCTCGTCTGAGAAGGAACGAAATGAACGACAACGATACTACTACAGATCCTACTACTGATCCTACTACTGATCCTGATATCCCGTCGCCGTTAGCCGGCATGATTCCGCTAGACTATGACTCCCGTACTGAGCATTCGCTCATTTACTACAGCTCCGATTTCAATGAGCTAGCCTACTTACTCGAAGCCCCATGCGAATTCTTGCGAGCTGCACAGTGTAAGTGGCCCCAGACACCTGTCACATTCGATTGGACTCTCAAGAAGCCCGCGACAGCGATTGTCACGCATTTCAAGAATCCTGCTGCAAGCACGGCAAGTCTCTTTGCTTTAGCGACTACCCTTGGTACGCGACCTTTGACAGATTCCGAAGTGAAATTGACCGAAGAAGATCAAGTCGCAGCCTTTCGAACGGGCCTAATTAGGTCCCTATCCAGCCATGGACTAGCTGACGAAGGAAGGTTCATTGTCGAAATGGCGCTCAACACAAGCGTTCTGCACATTACGGTATGTCCGCCTCAAACTTGTCTTGACCCAGTTACCGAACAAAACTTGACCTCAGCGACTCTTGGAGTGGCACCTTACCAATTCCAAGGTGATTTGGGATTCGGTCACCTTCACATTGACCTTCATGAAGCTCCCATCGCTATGACAGGAGCTGAGCCTACAGCATGTGAGCAACTTTTTCTTGCCCAGTTTGGAGGGAATGATCCCAAGCCAGCCGGTGCACGATTAAGAGCCCAATTTGTAGTGCATTGCCTAATTGATAGACAGTTCTTGGTTGATTATCTTAATATGCCAGATAAACTCAAAACGATCCCAGTTGCCTTGGGACCGATTGGAACGGTCATCACCCATCCAACTTGCCAAGACAGATTTAGCCCATTTGAGCCAGGAACTTTTAGCACGCCGCCACCTCAAATTATTGTTGAGGGAATTGCCGCCGAGTCTACTTGTTGTATCTGCACGGACACAATTGTCTCACTAGTGAAAGGCACATACGTTCTTGAAGATATGGTCGTTAAGAACTATTGCGATCCGCTGCATTGCGCAGTTCATTAGCACTAGTCGGTCCTTCGATTCAAACTAAATCGAAGGACCGAATGAAGGCCCAGGTCACCGTCAACAGCTCCGATTGGATCCGATTCAAAGCGGATTGTTTCAAGATTGAAATCGTTCAGGATTGTTGAGCCAATCGGCACCACGATGTTGCCCAGCAACATACCTACAACAAGCTCATAGGATGATCCTTTCAATCCAAGATCCTGTGCGAACCGAACAGCAAACTGCAGCCTCTGATTGATGACCCTGATCCCATCCATCACCTCAGCATCTACGGTTCCACCATCAGAAAAAGAGATCTTGATGGTCCTCCTTGTAACCAGAGCAGGCTCGCCATCTACGTGGACAGAAAAAAGTTCGCCGGAAATCACTTCAAGACCCGAGTACTCTCCGAAGTTAGGTAATCGATACGTACAGACGCCCGATAAAGGCTGGGCTTTTCCCAAGGTAATGACATCGCCATTTGGGACGTGAAACTTAAGAGAGAGAGGGATTTCCGATTGCACTTGCACAGTAAGCAACCCATCTGAAAGGCGAGCATCTATCGAGTCGGTTGAAGTCGAAGGTGTACTTGACCGAACCGTCGACCAAGAAGGTGCATTCGGATAGGAAAGGACGACTCGCTCGACTTCCCTCAGTAGTGCTTGAACCGATGGGATCTTCAAATCCACGCCGACTGTGGAGACTTTTCGATAGGAATCAATAGCCTGGCCCAGAAGCTTCCTAACCCATTCTGGGCGATCGGATGTGCTCGCCATAGTGAGCTGGTGACGTACTTGGACCATCAGCTTTCGCAATTCGGGCTCTTTGATCAATGCTTCAATGACTCGCTCATTGTTACGCGAATCCAATAGGCCAGCAACGAACTGCGAAATCTCCAGTTGGCCGACTTTAACAGTAGCGACCGGCTCGGATGTAGCAATCAGAGCGCGTACGATGTCGTTCACTTCCTCGGAAATCCTCAGATCCAATTCATCCATAGACAACCTCTCGGCTCACATAGGCACCCAATTCATTAAATAACCGGCCGTTGCTTAGCCATACATTCAGCATTCCAAGGGTTAGCCGATATCCAGCTTTGGTAGCTGCAGGTTCTGTCCGTTCAAAAATCTGTCGGTGCGGTAGTTCGTGTGAAGCATGGTATTGGAATACCAATCGCTTCCAAAGGCCCGCATCGGTTAGGAGTCCATCAAATGCCCTATTCAATGCAAATGTCCGATTAAGTTCGTCGACTAGTTCCGGGATCGGTAATGTCGAAATGGCACGAGCAATGATCGATTCAATGTCATTGCGATCAATAGTCGGTTCCATTTGAGCAATTTTGTCGGAGATCAAACCGTAGCGAAATCTGAGGATAATTACGCGTACAGATTGGTCGGAATCCTGCAGATTCGTAATGTTGCTTCGATCACCGGAATTTAGCTTGTCTAGTTCAACGGATGCGAGAGGCATGTTGGGACGCAGCAAATATCCCGTCAGGCGATCATTGCTCCAATAAAGCGCATGGTAAGCCGCGTCCAGAAGCACCGAATGGTCGGAAAGCCACCCGTCGAGCATTTGCCGTGTTACGGGTTGGTTTGTACCGATGATGGAACAGACTTCATCCCACTTTAATCCGTCCAAATAGAAGAGTTGGGCCGCCAGCAACCTATGGTTGCGCTCCGACCTTGAACGATCGGCCGGTACTTTAAGCCAAACCTCATCCGCGACCCGATAGAGGCTTTCTCTTTCAGAAGCGCTGACGGCCGCTATATCGAGGGCTCTCTGTTCGTGGTCGGGATACTCTGCAGGTATGTCTGCAGCCTGCGGTTTTCCTAGTTGGGCGTAGGCACAGTTTCGAGCAACTTTGGCGACGAAGGCCCACCACGCTCCGTCTCCCTTGAACTCAAAGGAACTACGATACTTCCATAATCTAACCAGAACTGAAGCAACTGCATCATCACGGTCGGACTCGCTGGCAAGAACTGACCTCAAGCACTCATGGACAAACCGTCCGATCCTGGGTGATAGGCGATCAAAGGCCTCCCGAGCTGTGCTGGGTTCAGCGCTTAGAAATGCTTCTAACGTCCTCGATGCGTCCACGATGACTACCAACTATACGCGACTCCTTTTCTTTGGTGCTAGAGAGAGTTCGAACCTAACCTCGTTGAGGCAAAGAACAGCAACAATCAGGGTCCTGTCATACAAGATCTTGGAACACCAAGCAATAGGTAAACCTAGTCTCACGAAAGGAATCTAACAAGCCAGAGCACGGCTGGCTCTCATTTTCAAAATGCGTTGGTTTTTTATTCTCTAAACGTGACTTGTTTTGAATATTGTCAAGAAGATTCCAGAGGATCGAAACTTTTGGAATCAATCAAGTTAATTCGCGCTAGAATGGCCTTTTGGAGTTATTGATGAACTGTCTCCCCAAACTATCCCCCAATCGGTTAAGCCGAACCCAGTCGCAAATCAGACTGACGATCCTAGTCCTTGCCGTGCCTGCGGTTTTCAGCTCAGCGTTTGGTCAAACCAGCGCAATGACTCTGGACCCGAAGGGCGCAGTGAAGGCGAGACTTGGTTATTTCCCAGTCCAACTCAAATTAACGGACGTAAAGCCCTCACAAATCAAGAACGAGCCCAGCTATCGCGATAAGCCCAAGTACGGCATTATTCATGTCGGCAACGGGCCTAAATCGGAGTATGTGTTCGCTTTGGATGAGCCAAAAGACGCCGATGCGAAGATTTATATCGACAAGAACCGAAATGGCGACCTTACCGATGACGGAGACGGTGCATGGAACACTAAGCGCACAAAGGGGCGACTAATGTATGGCGTCATGGACGTCACCCTGCGCGCTTCTTATGGTAATTCCAAGCAAGAAACGAGTTCATCAGACTACACGCTTGGCCTTTATCGATTCCCAGACCTTCCCAGTCTCATAACCTATCGCGAGACGTCGCGTGCGGGCCGTGTAAGAATTGACGGTAAGGGTCACCATGCTATCTTGGTAGAAAATGATGCGGATGGTGTCTACAACAAGTCCACCGATGCAGCGAAGGCAGCTTCGAAACCAATCTGGCTTTTGGTTGATACCAAAGACGACGGTAAATTTGAAACAGTAGATGCTCGAGCACCATTTAAGCTGGATGGCAAGGCCTATGAAGCAAAAGTTTCTGCAGATGGCTTCCTTGTGACCATTAGTCCGACGACCAAGGCGGTAGTTGATCTAACGCCAAAGGCAGCTCCTACTCCTCCGTTGTTGAAGGCTGGCACTGTAGCACCCAAGTTCGTAGCAGAGAAATGGGGTGGTGGCGACCTGAAGTTAGCAGATTATCAGGGCAAAGTAGTTATCCTTGATTTCTGGGCAACTTGGTGCGGACCGTGCCAGAAATCTATGCCGCATATCGAAAAGGTAAACAAGTTGGTCAAGGGCCAAGATGTGATCGTTCTCGGAGTGTGCGTGTGGGATGAAAAGGATGCCTACAAAGAATGGGTCCCTAAGAATCAGGACAAGTACACGTTCCAATTCGCATTTGACCCAGCAGGACGTGGGGCGAACAGCATTGCAGGCAAGTTGTTTAACGTAAGCGGTATTCCAACCACATACATCATCGACAAGAATGGCAATGTGGCTGACTCAATCGTCGGATTCGACGAAGGCGATACTCGCCTTGAAGAAGCCTTGAAAAAACTCGGCATAAAGCTCTAGAAGAGTCTTCTACTCGATCACCCTAAATCGTCAACATCGACGGTAGGAGGGTGGTCGAGTACGACAATTCCGAAAAGGTGTTCATCGGTTGAGGTACCAATCCAACTGTTCCGCCTCACCTTTTTGCTGTGCCTGAATGGTTACGAGGTACCGACCTTCAACTCGCATAGCCCATTGGATCTTATTTGATCCGTTCAATTTCATTCTCGTTGGTGCATTAAGCATGGTCCATCGAACATTTGGATCGCTTCCACCTCATCGCAATTTTGGTCCGATGAGTAACTGACCTTCAATGCCGGTGGCTTCTCTCAGATAGCCGATCCGGGGCTGCCACTTTGAGTCTTCCAACTGAGTGGGCCACTCGGCAGCGGCATTGTGCCAATGACTTCCCGAAGTAGCAAGTGTCAACCATCCAGCCAGAGTAAGCAGCACCATGATCAATAAGTCCAGACGACTTTTGTAACGTTTGAGTAACGGCAGATGATGGATTAGTTTCGCAAAGCAGCTACTGGGTCCTTCCGGGCAGCGTTGAGAGCTGGGAGCAGGCCAAATACCCCTCCGACTACCGTACTTACCGCGAACGCCAAGAAGACAATCTGAACCGTGATCTCCGGCTTTACCGGCGTGAACTTGTAAAGCAAGTAGTCGATAGAGGCAGAAAAAGCTAAAGCCACCAACCCTCCAGCCAGGGACAATGCTATCGCTTCGATGAGGAATTGCTGGAAGATATCCGCCTTCTTGGCTCCGACAGTCTTGCGAATCCCGATCTCCGAAGATCGTTCATTGACGGCCATAAGCATGACCGTCATGATTCCAACGCCACCAACAAACAATGCGATCGAAGTCAGTCCCGTTAGGAGCCACGTGAGAATTCCCATCAGTTTGTAAACAAGACCAAGGAGATCTTCTTGAGTAAGCACCTGGAACTGTTGGCGATCTAGCCGCTTCTCAAAGACCTTGTCAAGTCGCTTGATGAGAGCTTTGGGCTCGATGTCGGGTCGGATTTGAATCATGATCCTTGCCGTTTGTAATTCGGGCTCGACTTTGTGCAGCCGATGGTAAGAAAGGTAGACGAGATTCTGAAGACTCCCAAAACTAAACAGACTCTGCTCCTGTCGCTTGTCTTCTGTGACTCCAACGACGCGGTACATGCGCTGGTTAATATCAACCTTCTTTCCAATCGCTGACTCCGACCCAAAGAGTTGCTTTTTTGCAATCGAACCTAAGACTACGACGTCCTCGGCTTCATCTTTTTCCGTAAATACGCGGCCCTCCTGCATGGATAACGGTCGCATCTTGAACCAGCCAGGGGTTGCCGCAGCAAGTAGAGGTGACGCGACTTTGGCACCGTTACGAATGCCTCCGCCTACAAATGTGAACGGTTCTGCCCTGATGACGCCGGTCACTTGCGAGCATCTCTTCGCATCGATTTCTTTGAGGTAACTCATTCCACCGAAGTTCGGATTGAATGTTCCTTCTTCAATTCGTCCCGGAACCACCACCAAAACGTTCACTCCAAGGTCGCGAACCTGAGTTCGAACGTCATCTTGAACTCCAGTAGCAATCGAAACAAGGAGAATAATCGCACTCGCCCCAACCATGATGCCAAGTGCGCTTAGGAAGGAGCGCAGTACCTGCTCGCGCAAGGACTGAAGTGCGGCCGAAAAATTACGCAGCAATCTTCCCACGAGTCCACTTAGGTTACCGTCTCATAGAAATCAATGGGCGGGTGCCCGTGACTGGAAAGATGACGAGTGTGGCAGCCTTTGGCCCTATGCGACCGCCAGTTGAAAAGGAGAGAGCGATCAGACTTCTAGTCGAACTAGGTACTGAGGTTAGTCGGATGGCCCAGGACGATTACTGAATTCTGAAGATCTCATGAAGTTTTTGACCCAGAGATATAAAGAAATGAGGAAGTCTGCCCGACATTTTTGGTACAGCACAAAGCTGCAAAGTGAAGAAAATGATGGCGACCCGACCCTACCTCTACAAAGTTCAGACCCTCCAGACCTCGAAGGCTAAGTCTCAAGAAGTTGGCCAATTTGAAGATCTTCTGGTCAATGAGCTTCCATTTGACGGAGTTCTCCTCACGGTCACCAACCTAGTTGTCCTCGCTCTTGTTGTATTCCTAGCTGGATGGCAGATTGGACTAGGATTAGGCGTGGCGATGGTTGCGAAAGTCACGGTAAAAAGCTTGCGAGTCAGGGCCTCTGGGCTAGAAGCGCCAGCAAGAAACAAGACTATTGTTTGGAACGGATGCCTCTAAGTCGATAGTGTTCTTCTTTAGCAGTCAGAGACTACCGGTCGTTTTGACCGACACAGATTCGCTGCATCTACCGTATTCGGGCCAGTTACTCTAGCTAGATGACAAACGGTTAGCGCACAATGCTCCTATGATTGGCGCCTTGGCTGTAACCTTCTTTCTCCAAGCTGCGAACATGCTTTCACTTAAGGAAGCAAAAACGGGCTGGACTCTCCTTTTCGACGGCAAAACAACGGAAGGTTGGCATACCTTTAAAGAGTCCAAAGCTCTTCCAGGTTGGGTCGTCAAGGATGGAGTATTGACATCCGTTGACCCTGGTAACGCAGGCGATCTCGTTTCCAATGCCAAATTCGACTGGTTTGAGCTAGAACTGGACTATAACGTCCAGAAGGGACAGAACAGCGGAATCATGTTCGGTGTTGCCGATGATGGGGATGCCACTTGGCATTCAGGTCCTGAAATTCAGATTTATGATGATCATGGGGAACCAGGCGCCCAAAAGTCGGGCTGGCTCTATGAGCTTTACTCCTCGCCTGTAGATTCGACAAAGCCTTCGGGTCAATGGAACCACTTTAAAATAGTAGTTGCGCCCAAGAAATGCGCGACCTATGTGAACGGCGTTAAGTACTACGAATACGTCTTGGGGAGCGACGAATTCAAAGCCCGAGTCGCGAAAAGCAAATTCAACGAATTTCCCCAGTTTGCCAAGGTTCCCAAGGGATCAATTTGTATCCAGGGCGATCACGGTGTCGTGTCATTCAAGAACATCAAGATTCACGCATTAAAAGGTTAGAATCAACAAAAAGCCCCCCGCATCTTGTGAGCGGAGGGCTTTTTGTTTTGAAGCCGGAGTCTAGACACTCCAGCCGGGCTTGTAGGTCGGATGGATAAGTGAGTCAAACTCGTGAGTTCCCTTGACCTGTAAGTGCTTGGCATCCCATTCCAACTTGGGACCGTCTGCCCAGATGGCTAAGTTCCCAAGTAGCACGGTCTCGGCAAGAGGACCAGCATAGTTCGGGAAATTCGAAACGGCTGGAGGTCCACCCAAAGCCGCACGTGCGAATTCAGCCATGTGGCCCGGAGACTCGTCTACCTTAACGTCTGGCATGGTAGCGCCGCCGACGAGCATGAACTGGGTGTTTGATTCGTCCGGGCTGTAAATCGTTCCTTTCTCGCAGACCACGATCGAACCATTGCCACCCAATTCGAATCCTGGGGCCAAGCTCGCATCAGGCTTCTTGCCACCGTCGTGCCAATGCACGGAGACGGGAGGTCTACCGTTTCTCTCGCCAAACTCATAGTGAACGATTGCCCAAGACGGGAAGCTATCTCGGTTGTGTCCACTTGTTTGTGCCTGAACCGTGAGAGGATCTCGAAGGTCAAGCGCCATGTAGGGCATGTTGAAGATGTGGCATCCCATGTCACCAAGGGAGCCTGTTCCGAAATCCCACCAACCTCTCCAAGCGAATGGGTGGTAGCCTTCAGCGAACGGACGCTCGGGGCGTGGTCCGAGCCACAGGTCAAAATCAACAATCTTTGGTGCCTTAGCGGGCGCTGGACGAGCAACACCTTGCTTCCACCAACCCGAAGCCCGGTCCGTCCAAAGGTGTACTTCCTTGACATGTCCGTAAACTCCGCTCTTGATGAGGGCGGCCGTTTTGCGCATGTTCGTACTTGCGGTGCTTTGGTTACCCATTTGAGTTGCAACTCGTGTCTCACGAGCAATGCGGGCAATCTGTCGGGCTTCCCAAATCGTGCGCGTTAGCGGCTTCTCACAGTACGTGTGAAGTCCTTGTCGCATTGCCAATGCGGATGCAGGGGCATGGTGATGGTCTGGAGTGCTAATAACAACCGCATCAAGCTTGCCTTTCATGGCCTCAAACATCGCGCGGTAATCGTCAAATGAGGTCGCTCGAGGATGCTCGAGCATGGCCTTTGTGCGATTCTGAGCATCGATATCGCACAAGGCAACGATGTCTCCGTGCTCGCTGGCAGCCTGCATGCCACTCCAGCCTTTGCCGCCGCAACCAATGATGCCGAAACGAAGCCTGCCATTTGGCGGAACGGATGGTTGTGGCTGCGTCGCAGCGCCGACTTTTCCAGCGGTCAGGCCCACGACTGCTGCGGCGGAGCCTCTAATAATGTCTCTTCTACTTATTTCCTTTGCCATGTCAAATCCCTCGGGCGATAGTTTAACGTGAATTGCGAGTTAATACAGGTTCAAAAGGTGAAGTTATTTTTTGCTTTTAGCGCTCGCCCATTCGATGCCCTCACCAAGCATCTTCAGAAACAGTGGATCTTGGTAGGATTCTTGGGTATGCCCCATTCCGGTGTACCAGCACCTGCCACCTTCGAACTCATGACACCACATGATCGGATGGTCGGATGCCATCTTCGAACCGGTGTAGCTAGACTGATCGAGCGAAGCCAAAACTTGAACGTTTCCTCTAGGCGATACCTTATAGTCGTACCACTCATCTCGACGCTTCCATGGATTCGGCAAGCCCTGCGTGCTCGGATGGGTTCCATCCTCAATCTTCACCATCGCATCTTGTTGAGCTGGGTGAGAGAGGAAGTAACCGCCAATTAGCTTGCCGTACCATGCCCAATCGTACTCCGCGTCGGCTGCTGCATGGATTCCCACAACACCTCCACCGTGATGGACAAAGCCTTGTAGAGCCTTTTCTTCTTTAGGGCCTAAGAACTTTCCGGTTGTACTCAGAAAGACGATGACATCAAAGGATTTCAACTTGGCCGAATCGAAAATGGCTGGATTTTCGGTGCATGTTACAGACCAACCTCGATCAATTCCAAGGTCCACGATGGCTCGGCGTCCGACAGGAATCGAATCGTGTCTGAACCCGGCGGATTTCGAGTAAACGAGAACCGATCGGGGGCTCGCAGCTGGTTGGAAGCTACCGCTTAAGGCGCATGTGCAGGCTATGGCAGTTAAAAGCATGTGCGAAGATTACCGCGCTCGGACGCAGACCGCTTCAACTGGATAGAATAGGGCTCGTGTCCAGACTTGAAGTCCAGAACATTGTCATGGAGTTTCCAGCCGTCCGCGCCTTGGACGGTGTTTCCATTGCGTTTGATGAAGGCGAAATCCATGGAGTCATTGGGGAGAACGGCGCTGGCAAAAGCACGCTCATGAAGATTCTTAGTGGAGTGCAGCAGGCAACTTCCGGAACGGTGAAATTGAATGGCGAGCCGATTGTCCTTCACGGTGTAAAGGATGCACTTCGGAAGGGCATTGCGATGATTCATCAAGAACTGAATCTGGTTGATGAACTGATGGTCTACGAGAACATCTTCCTCGGTAGAGAGTTAACCAAAAGGGGAATACTCGATCGAAATAAGATGATCGAGGAAACGCACACCTATCTCGATCAGGTCCATGCCACGTTCCTTCCTACGGCCAAAGTGGCCGATCTTTCGATAGCTGGTAAGCAACTCGTAGAAATCGCCAAGGCGGTTTCCGTTAACGCTTCGATTTTGATCATGGACGAACCAACAGCCGTGTTGAGCGAACCAGAATCCCAATCGCTGTTCGAATTGATCTTAAGCCTCAAAGCCAGAGGAACGACCGTCCTTTACATCTCTCACCGGCTATCCGAAGTTTGCATGATCTGTGACAAGGTCACCGTCTTGCGAGACGGCGTATGGGTAGAAACACGAACGGCAAAGGATGCAAGCCCGTCCGACTTGGCTAGGTCGATGGTAGGCAGAGAGCTGCAGGATTTTTATCCACCCAAAGTCTTCACTGCTCATGGAGAACCCGTTTTGTCAATCCAAAATGTCGGTGGTGCCAGCTTATCGGTTAGGCAAGGCGAGATACTTGGCCTAGCTGGTCTAGTAGGTTCGGGCCGCACTGAACTTGCCGAGGCCCTAATTGGGACGCGACCCATTGGCATCGGAAAGATTAGTCTCAACGGTAAGGAAATCCGGATCCATAGCCCAAAGGATGCCATGCGGCGCGGCATCGCCTATGTCAGCGAGGACCGAAAGGGGCTCGGTTTGCATCTGACTCTAAGCGTTGTCCAGAACGTGACCCTGGCCAACCTAAGAGCCTACGGAAAAATTGTCTCCAACCTGCAGAAGGAAAAGGAATCGGCGCTTAGTTGGAAATCTGAACTTGATGTTCGCACGGGGGATATGGATGCGGCTGCTCTGAATATGAGCGGCGGTAATCAGCAGAAGGTAGCCATCGCAAAGTGGCTTGAAACGAAGCCTAGGGTGTTGATCTTGGATGAACCCACCCGAGGAGTTGACGTTGGCGCCAAACGAGAAATGTATAACTTGATCCTCAGGTTGGCTGGCGAAGGCATGGCATGTATTGTCATCTCATCTGAATTACCGGAAATAATTGGTCTTTGCCACCGGGTTGTCGTGATGCGTGAGGGCAAAATCATGGGGGAATTGACGAGCGATGAGATGACCGAGGAAGCAGTGATGCATTTGGCAACTGGGGTTGAGGCAGCATGAAACGAACGAACATTTTGAGTGAATATGGGGCGCTGCTAGCCCTGGTCTTGCTATTTATCATAAACGTTGTCACACAAGGGGCGAACTTTCTTCAGGTTGAAAACTTGAGGAATATGGTTAGTCAGAACGCTGCCGTGGGCGTGATAGCTGTTGGAATGACCCTAGTGATTATTGCCGGCGGTATTGACCTTTCCGTGGGCAGTTTGACCGCACTTTGTGGTGCAGCTTCGATTCTGTTGGTAAACAAGTTTGCCAGCTCAGGAATGAGTCCTAATATGGCGATCCTGCTTTCGGCCATAGGTGCAATTGCAATTGGGACACTTGCTGGAGTGATCAACGGAGTCATCATCTCTTACGGGCGGGTCGCCGCATTCGTGGTGACTTTGGGCGGCTTGGCTGGATTTCGTTCGATTGCCCTCGTGTTGGGAAACGGGGGTGAGATCCGCTCCCAAGTTCCAAGTTTGCAGGATTTTGGATTTGGTGGACTCGCTATTCCCTTCGTGAAAGATAGAGGCGGCGGGCCCGTTTTGTTTTATTGGAGCGCGATCGTGTTCATCGCGATTGCCCTTCTCGCGGGGTTTGTACTCAATCGCACGCGATTTGGCAGATATGTGATCGCAGTGGGAGCCAATCCGAAGGCTGCAGAGTATTCAGCCATTAACATTCAAACGGTTAGGGTTGCTGTTTATGCCTTGCTAGGAGGGTTAGTTGGCCTGGCGTCTGTTTTGGTCGGGGCAAAAATGAATTCAGTGGGGACAGGATCGGTAGGTCTCTACTATGAGCTTGATGCGATTGCCGCCGTGGTTATCGGAGGGACGAGCCTTCGCGGTGGCAAGGGCAGAATTTGGGGAACTGTAGTGGGAGTCTTGCTCTTAACTCTGATCTCGAATATGATTACCGCAAACCACATCGATACAAACTGGCAGGGACTAGTGAGGGGAATTGTCATATTGGTCGCCGTGCTGATTCAACGGGGAAGGAAGGAAAATGAATAAAGCAATAATTTATGCTGCTCTCGGCATTGCCGCCATCACGATGGTTGGATGTCAGACAGGTTCAGACACAGGTGGCGCAAAAAGTGGCGAAACCGCTGGTACGCCAGGAAAGAAGATGAAAGTCGGCGTCTCGATACCGGCAGCGGACCACGGCTGGACTGCCGGGATCAAATACTGGGCCGAGCAAGCTACCAAGCAAAATCCAGACATCGAATGGGTGATCCAGGACGCCAAGGAACCAAACGAGCAAATCAATGGCTTGGAAAACATGAAAACTCAAGGCGTTGATGCTCTCGTTATTCTGTGTACGGAAAGCGCACCGATCACGCCAATTGCGGAAAAGCTACATGATGCTGGAATCTTGATCATCAATGTCGACCGAGGATTCACAAAGCCAGTTGCCGATGTTTTCATTGAAGGTGACAATAAAGCCTTCGGTCGAAAATCCGCCGAATTTATGGTTAAGAAGCTCGGAGGCAAAGGAAAGATTGCCATTTTAGAAGGAATTCCCAGCACAGTAAATACGGATCGCGTATCTGCTGCCATGGCTGTTTTCAAGGCAAACCCTGGAATTCAAGTGGTAGCGCAGGACAGCGGCATGTGGAATCGCGAGAAAGCTGAGAAAGTCATGCAAAACATGCTGGTCCAAAACCCTCAGATTGATGCGGTATGGGCTAGTGACGATGATATGGCGCTCGGAGTAGAAACGGCTCTAAAGGCAGCTGGACGCGACAAGAGTATTTGGATTCTTGGTGGTGCGGGCATGAAAGACATCGTGAAGCGAGTCATGGACAAGGACCCAATGTTCCCATCGGACATTACTTATCCTCCATCTATGATTGGGTTTGGTATTCAGACTGCCGCTAGCATGCTGAGAGCAGGCAAAGACAATACGAAGAAATACACCCCTCGTCACGTCATGATCGACGTTGATTTGATCACGCCAGAAAACGCGAAGGACTTCTACTTCCCAGATTCGATCTACTAAGTCGGGTTTTCGAATTACGAAAGGCGGCGGACAGGTTCCGCCGCCTTTCGTAATTACTCCTTAGTAGCAATTCGAGATTGAATTGCTAGAGTGGCCTGCAAGGTCGCAGACGGTTGCTTTGATGCTCCGGTATTTGAGAATGCCACCGTGACTAGGTTTGTTCCTGGCCAAATTTCGAGATCATATGTAAAGGTTCCAGTCGTTCCACTAATGGCGCGGCACTCGTCATTGACGAAGTCTGGACTGATTATCCAGCCGGATGAGTTCTTCGGTCCAGAGTGCAAACGCTTGTAGGAGTCTGCCGAAAGAAGTGGTCCTGTTCCTTTGATCCCCGTCAAATTCGCCATCCCAAACGTTACGAAATCCTCGAGGGTGCAGCTTGTGCAGACACCTGCGGGTGCTCGCATGATGTCGGTCCTTGACGGAGGCAACTGCGAAGGAACAAAACCTCCGTCAGATTGAAGGTGTCCAAAAACATTATTGGTGCTGCCAGCTTGACCATCTGTGCCAATTGGGGCAATGAGGACACTGCTCATTTTCAGAGGTTCAAACACATACCTTTGCATGAGGTACTCGTATGGCTTGCCAATCAATCTCTCAACAATGTAGCCAGCGATAATGTAATCAGAATCGGTGGTTTGGGCCGACGAACCTGCCTCAGTCGGTTCGATCGATAAGACGTCCTGTACGTATGCCTTGCGTAAGTCACTTGCGGACTGAGCTGTGGCTGCTAGTTTTTCTACTGCAGCGGCGTCAAGTCTCGATGTTTGAGGGATTCCACCTTTGTGGTGGAGAAGATCCTCTAGTGTGATCTTCTTGTAAGCCGCATTCATGGATAAGCCTGGCAAAGCATTCTCAAGTGTCATTGTCCATGACAACTTCTTCAGATCGATCATGCGAGCAAGGAGCATTGCAGTCATGGCCTTGCCGATATCGCCCGCCACAAAACGGTCGGTAGAGTCTACGACATCGTTTTCTTGGGTAGAGCGCACACCAGAGTAGGCCTGTTGGAGCTTTTGCCCATTGACCTGGTATCCGATGGCAAGGGCAGGAAGCTTATAGTCCTTCTGAATTTGAGTAGCAAGAGCAGATAGGTCCGTCCACTTTTCATACTTGCTGGGTGCAGAGGTAGCCACAAGATCTTTAGGATTGCCCATCCTGGCCGAAACGATCCCAAAGGGGATCTCATCTTCGAGGTCAAGTCTCATTCCGACGGGAAGGCGCTCGTTGGCTTTTAATCGAACGGCGATCATGTTGGGAGTTTCCTTGAGGATTGACGATACAGAAATGGGGGCCATAGGGAACGCGTTGGCGATCGTATTTGCCCAATCGGCAGCATTCTTATCTTTGAGCGCAGACTTGGAAAAGCTCCGCCCGACCATCGCTTCAACCTGCTTGACACTCTTGGTGTTGAATGCCGTAATAAACTCCGCAAGTCGCTTTCCGGGCAGTGAATCAGGAAGTTGTGCCTGGGAAAACCCCGGTGTGATGGTGGCCAGCAAAACGATAAGTGGATGCATAGAAAGGCTCCGAATCTACTAACAGGGAATTCAACCCGCCCAAACTTCTAGAATGTCCGAAAGTGGACGTGTATTTCTCCCTTTCTTATTACGATTGCAGATCAAGACTTGTCTACTCAGAGAGCAATTCTATAGATGTGAGCCTGGTAGGGAAGGTAACCATCGGTGAATTGACCCCTATTGATCTCGATAAATCGATTCTCTCCGACCACTTCGACACGCCCGACTCTTTTGAGACCATCTATCCCGATGACTGCCCGAGTGGATGCGTTTCGCATCCCGATGGTAAACAAATAGAGGTCCTTGCCAAACTTCTTAGCCAGAAATCGAACGGGAACTTCTTTGTTGGATGTCGAAACGGAGATTTTCCCAGTTGAAGCCTTGCTGTTGATGATTTGGGCAAGACTTTGTATTTCGTGGTTCAAGTCAGAGACTGTTTTGAGCATCTCTGGGTCGTCGAGTAGGGCGTGCTCATTAAACGAGGGTTCGAACTGGTGGACAAAATAGATTAGCCCTTTCGATCCATTGATAATGGACATCCAAACCTCTGAACGCACCTGGTCCGGTGTTGCCTTTCTTTTGCTACTGATTCGAGTGCATTCAATGCAGTTCCAACTTGGAATTTTGCCCCGGGTCCAGGAGTCGATGCGGTCAAGACCTTTGCCAATTAACCAGAGATAATTCTCAGGGTCAGGTTTTGGCAGACCAGCAATCGGATAGATATCAAAAGAAACGATATCTGAACCTTGGACATAGGTTTCGTAATCTTTAAGGCTCGCTCCCGATCCACGTCCAACCCATTCGTCATTGGCGACACCCTGGCCCAGATTCAGCATCACTGGCCTTGAAGGGTCGGCCGCCTTGATTCGATGATAGTCCGAGACTATTTGCGCCGGAGGTATGCAAGGTCCATATTCCACTTTCCCTGTTTTAGGATTTCGGACTTCTTGTGCATTGTCTGGTTCATCGCCGTGCATCCAGCCATAAACCGTATTGTCTCGAAGATGCTTAAGCCCCACTGCATTTTGTTCGCAGACCACCCGCATGCCTGCCCGCTTCAACTCAGCAAGCTGATCCTCGGTTGGACCTTGCCAGAGACCCACAAACATGTTGAATCCCGCCGCTTGGTATCTTTTCGCGTTGCTTGGGCTCTGCAGCCAAACCGCGATTGGAAAGGATCCACTCGAAATATCAGGTGACGTTGGACTAGATTTCCCAATCGTTTGGACTGCTACGAGAGAGAGTAACAGGGATCCGAGCATGGATCGATTATAGTGCTGTTCTTCGCAAACCTGCAGCGATTATCCGAGTACTTGACCAGATGTCTTAAAGTGCATTTTGGCGACGTTCTTAAGGGCATCAGGACCGTGCTTAGCTACGAACCTTTTGCCAGTTGGAATGACGTTCGTTGCGCCCTTAGGCAACTCCATCTCGAATTCCCTACCCAGTTGCTCAAGACGCCGAACAAATTCTGAGCGAGCCAAAATGGAAGCAGCGGCCACCGCGATGTCGGCTTCTGCTCGGACCATGGATCGGAATTCGATGCTACGGCCCTTTTCATATAAGGCTTTCTTTACTGCCGTGCCTCCCGACGCGAACTGGTCGGAAATGACAAGCTTTGCAGGTTGAAGTTCTAACACGTTCTCGATCGCTCGAGCGTGTCCCCAAGCGAGCAACGTGTTTAGGTTCTTGAATTTGGCGTATAGCTCGTTGTACTTTGTCGGGCCAATGGCAATGATTGAATGGGGGCAAATTGCCTTGATCTTGATGGCCAAGCGATGAGACATAGCATCGGTGAGCTTTTTTGAATCTTTTACACCGTCCAGTTCAGCAAGGTGTTCTGGCCCAACGTAACAGGCAGCAATCACCAGGGGGCCAAAGAAATCCCCTTTTCCGCTCTCGTCAACTCCGATATGACCATCATCCATCGAGGTGGCAGTGTACCGGCCTTATTTGGGCTGCGGGGGAGTTCTTGCTTCGAAGCTAACACCCGAGACGGTTTCGTTTTGATCAAAATCCACGTAACCGTCCTCTTCTACAAAGGTATGGCGGTCTGCATCCCAAGTCCCGTGTTGATATCTAAACGTTAGCGATCCATTGGTGTTTTCGACGGTCGACTTCGGTTGTCCCACTTTAGAAACAACCTCGGTTTGAGTCATGCCTGGTTTTACTGCGCCATCGCGGAGTAACTTCACGGAGTCGTGTACGGGGGCACTTCCTAGCAAACTGCGAATACCTAAAATGGCAATCGCAATGAAAATTGCTGGCCCTCCAAACATGACGGCATAGTCAATCGTAGTCAGCTTTTTCATGCCTGACCTAGCTGAGGCTTAGAACACAGCCAAGTTTTCACCCGAAAAAATCCTATTGGAATTCACTGATCCTTGGGAAGCATGTGGCCCATTTTCTCTCTCTTCGTGTCCATATATCTTTCACGCTCGGAGTTTGCCGTAGCGATGAGAGGAACATGATCAACGATTTCGAGTCCGTAGCCCTGAATGCCCGTCACTTTCTTTGGGTTGTTAGTCATAAGGAGTAGCCTTCGGAGCCCGAGATCAGCCAGAACCTGGGCGCCTAAACCATAGTCTCGGAGGTCAGCTTTAAAGCCCAAAGCAACATTGGCTTCTACGGTATCAAGGCCCTGATCTTGGAGTTCATAGGCTCGGAGTTTGTTAACCAGACCAATTCCTCGACCTTCCTGCGCTATGTAAAGTACAACGCCACGGCCAGCATCTTCGATCTTCTTAAGTGCCATTTCTAGTTGGTCGCCGCAGTCACATCTTAATGAGCCCAAAAGGTCGCCCGTCAAGCAACTGGAGTGAATTCGAACCAACACTGGATCTTCGGTACAGACATCGCCTTTGACAATCGCAACGTAAGGGTGTGGCTCTACAGAAGTCTCATAGACGAACAGAGTGAATTCACCAAACTTTGTTGGGAAGTGAATCGGACCTGCAGATCGTGTGACGAGCTTCTCGTATTTTCGGCGGTAGGCAATTAAGTCGGAGATGGTAACAATGCGCAGGCCATGTTCTGCTGCGAATTCGACAAGGCCATCCATCCTCATCATGGTTCCATCCTCATTGAGGATCTCACAACCTACGCCGGTTGGCTTAAAGCCTGCGAGGGTGCAGAAGTCGACAATAGCCTCGGTATGACCTGCGCGCTTGAGGACGCCGCCCGCCTCGGCACGCAATGGAATGATGTGTCCCGGTCTTGCCAGGTCATCTGGCGTGGCTTTGTCATCCACAAACACTGCAACGGTTCGTGCTCGGTCAAACGCGGAGACGCCTGTTGTCGCGCCACTCAAGGCGTCAACCGTCTCAGCCATTGCTGTTCCATGCCGTGCAGTATTCTGCTTCGTCATCATTGGAATTTGCAGTTGAGATAATCGCTCGGCTGTTGTCGGAATAAACGGTACGCCGCGACCGTACTTGATCATGAAGTTCATCGCCTCGGGAGTACAGGTTTCAGCTGCAATGACTAGATCACCTTCGTTCTCCCTGTCAGGATCGTCCACGACAATGATCATCTTGCCAGTCTTAAGATCCTCAAGCGCCTCGCGAACATTCGTAAAAATCATTACCTATAAGTCTACGCTGTGATTGAATGTCCTAACGCCTTTCAGATGTATTCTGGTAGGACTCATCCCCGCAGAAATACGAGTCCATTACCGGGTTAGCGGCTGGCTATATCTTCACTGAGACGCTGGTCAATATAATAGGTCTCATGGGACCACTGATTGACCGATCCACGGGAGCGGTGCGTTTAGGAACGGATCTCGTTCTAACAGGTGGTACTCCAGGAGACAAGCTCGGAAACTACATCACTCCAGGTGAACGTGCACGTCTAGATAAATCGATATGGATCAGCCCGTTCTCTGTGAATACGATCTATGGCGTAGTTGACATTTCGATGCACTTTAAGAAGGGTGTATTACGTTCAGTTAAGGCCAACTTAAAATCTGAATTTGGACCACATCAAGCCATGATTAAGGGTCGACACGATGGTCTTCTTACGGAATTGTTAGGTAGGCCAACCTTGGAGCGACCTACGGTCCGTACACTGTCACACAAACTTCTCGCAAAAGCACTGGGTCAGGATTGGCCCAAACTAACAAAAGAGTTGACTTGGAATCATCGATGGGGCACTGTTGTTTCTGGCGTCGACATGCGCGATGGCATTGCGCATATTCGAGTTGAATGGCTCTAGTGAGAGAAGGTCTAGTCTAGAGTGGTTCTTAACATGAACCGCTACTCGCAAAAGATTGAAGATAGGTTTATAATCCCGCCATATGGATCCGCTTATTGATAGGAGTACTGGGTCCGTCCATCTAGATAGGGAGTGGACGCTAGAGCCGGGTCAGACCGTTGAGTATTTGGCGAATCTTATTGGTAATCGACTTTCCGGTACCGACAGGATTACACGTTGGTTCTCCCACATACCGAGTAAAACTCCCTATGGAGATTTTGATCTGACGCTCGTGTTTAGTGGCGAAGTGCTTATGGCCTTTAAGGCACAGCCTAAGGGAGATTTCCGCGCCACCGAAGCTGATAAGAAATCTAGGCAAGATGCGATGCTTACGCAGCTCCTTGGGAATCCATCGTCGGAGAAGTTCATGGTCTCATCCGAAATTGCGAGAAGTCTGTTTCGGGTAATTGGCAAAGATTGGCCCAAGGGTGCCAAGGAGCTTACTTGGGAATTCCCTTGGGGACGGGTGATCTCAACAGTCGAGCAAAAAGATTTCGTCCCCGAGTTCAAAATTCAGTGGCGCCTCTTGCCCCATAGTTCGAATTAGTCTTTGAACAACAATTGACTGAAATCAATCAAGTTTCGTCGCCATACCATCCATGTGTGTCGACCCGAAGTTTCATGCGCATCGACAGGGACTTGTTTCTGTTTCAGCCAAGTTACCAGGTTGCGATTTGTTCCAATAAGGCCATCTTCGGTTCCGCACGAGATCCAAAGCAATTTTAATAACGATCCCTTCTTAATGGCATCAATGTTGGGGAACACCTCGTCAAAGGCACTGGACAATCCACCAGAACTAAAGGCGCCTATTGATGAGAATGTTGCTAAGTTGTTCAATCCCACATATAGGCTCTCTGCTCCGCCCATTGAAAGGCCGGCGATTGCTCGACTTCGGCGATCTGACTTCACTCGGTAGCTCTTTTCGATACTAGGAATGACCTCACTCATAAGCGCTTGTTTGTAAAGCTCGTAATTCTTTGAAACGATGTTTGGATCGCGAAACCCTGATCGGTTTGGACTAGCAAAATCAGGAACTCCATAGCCCAGTGTCATCACAACCAGCATGGGCTTGGTTTTGCCTTGAGCAATGAGGTTATCCATGATCACGTGGGCTTTGCCGACTTCGGTCCAGCCACTCGCCACGTCGCTGTAACCATGGAGAAGATACAGAACTGGATATTTTGTCCCCGTATTGGGTCGATAGCCAGGAGGTGTATACACAAAGAAATCACGCTCATCGCCGATAACTTTCGACTGGTAAAACTCGTGGTGGATCTGACCGTGCGGAACATGCTGTACTTCCCAAGCCTCCGAAGGGGTCCCGGGCAGCAAGAACATATTTGATTGCCAGATTAAATTTGGCTTCATTTGCGGGTTGTGTATGTCCAATCGCGTCTCGCCATCTGAGGAAAACGTGTATCCATAGAGGTCAGGCGCAAGAGGTGGAGTCTGAACTGACCAAATGCCGTTTTGCCCCTTGGTCATGGGGATAGCATCTCGCCCTTCGATGCCGACGTCAACCTTTGTCGCGCCAAGGTCTCTAAAGCGAAATGTAACGCTTCTATCGGAATGGATCTCAGGCGATAACATAGGCTGCTGTTTGAACGCCGACGTGGTCACAGCCAGCATCAAAAAGCTTTGGACAAGAACCGCATAGATCATGACTTGCAGTCTAGCCTAGAAAATCATCGAAAGGTGGCTTAGGCAGGCAGTCCCCGAGAAGCGAAATTGTCCGGCAAAGGTGACGAAACTTGCCCTCCCATACGAGCAAAATGAAAGTCCTTTGAGCTCTCTCTCAGATGATCCCGTGGAACGAGTTCCATTCTCCTATCCTTCTTGCAACGCTGTACGCCTTTGATTACCAAGATCAAATCCTCTAAACAACATAATTCGAACTATTGAAGCCAGGCTCCTTGCCGTATACCTGTAAAAGCGAAATGGAGTCACCGGCCGATAGTGCTTGCCACTCTGCACCCGTTACCTGTTCGCAG
The DNA here is from genome assembly GCA_038207365.1 of Fimbriimonadales bacterium. Taxonomy (GTDB): domain Bacteria; phylum Armatimonadota; class Fimbriimonadia; order Fimbriimonadales; family Fimbriimonadaceae; genus Fimbriimonas. The sequence continues at coordinate 84,033 of JBBQZV010000010.1, forward strand.
ATTCTGATCGCTCCGCCCTGAACGCCTTGAAGTTGCATTTCGGCTATGTTCCGTGCTTGATCGAATGACGGAGCAGTCTTAATTCCAGTGAGCATTCGTCGTCCACTAATTGTCACATAGCAATAGAGTCGGTACATAATGGGTCCTGTGGCACGTGAAGCCTCGGCCATCGGTTAGTTGATGACAGATGTGACCGTGTCAACCGTCCTTGCGGTTCCTGCATCATATAAATCCTCGTATATTTTCGTAAGTGAAATCGTCGTATGCTATCGGGGGCGTTATCAAAACACTGAGGCCAGCTAATATCGTCAGCATGGGTGATGAAGCGGTCTCATAATCAATCCAAGAACAAGCAGGATCAGTTAGAACTCAGATCGCGTCCAGAGCCAGATAACATCAGCAATCACTAATTTGTCATGACTAAAGCAGACTTCCAGGCAGCAATAGACGGGAATCAATTTCGACTAGTATTCCAGCCAAAAATCGATTGTGGCACCTTGACCGTAACAGGTTTTGAAGCTCTTGCGCGGTGGGACCACCCTGAAATGGGGCTCGTCATGCCGGATAACTTTATTCCTCAAGCCCTTGAATTTGACCTTTTAGGGCAGATTACTGAGGTCATAGTTCAAAAGGCGGTTGACTGGTTTGCTGCTACTCCCGAAATCCAGTCTCAAACGCTGTCCATCAACTTATCTGCTGAGACACTGCAACATCCTCATTTTTCTGAATGGCTTGGTGACCTATGCGGAAAAGCTGGTGTGCCGACCCAATCACTCATCCTAGAATTGTCGCAATCGGCCACTCTTGATAATAAAGATACAGCCAAGTCACTGTTTGATGCAGTTAAGTCAAAGGGTTTCGCTGTTTCGATCGATAGGTTTGGAGCGAATGACTCGTCACTGGTACCCCTCGATAACTTGCCTGTAACAGAGATCAAACTCGATCGAACCATTGCCCTTGCAGATCTAAAGACGGACGAAACTTGGTCGAGGATTAGGAATGCAGTTCTTGAAAGCCATAAGAGGGGCGTTCGAGTCGTGACTGAAGGCGTCGAAGAACAGGAAACTCTCGATTTCCTCCGTCAAATAGGATGCGATCAGGCGCAGGGCTATCTTATTTCTAGTCCGCTATCTGGGAACGTCGTTGTGGATTGGCTGAATGGCTACGAATCTGCTCTCCGGCAGAACCTCGTCTAGTCAAATGCAACGGCGCTGTATTGGACTAGACGGTCAATGCCGATGCAACAGCATCCAAAAGCTCTTGCCGATTGAATGGCTTGGAAAGCGTTTTAACTGCCCCAAGTGCCCGAGCAAATGATAGGTACTCAGCCGCGCTTCCATATCCGCCCCCCGTCATCGCAATCACTTTTACGGATGGGTGGTCCTTTCGCAACTCCATCATAAGTTCGAGACCTTCCTTCTCCGGCATGATTAGGTCCGTGATAACAAGGTCAATATGGGCTGCAATACAAATCTGGATCGCGTCATTTCCATTAGAGGCAATTGAAACTTGATGGCCCTCTAAAGTAAGAATGGATGCTATTAGACTCCGAATAGATTGCTCGTCTTCTACAATTAAAATGTGTGCCATAGTTCGTCTTACAGTCTGTATATCAGAATTTGGAACCTCAGAGTGACCGCAAGTCCATTGCATACAGGAATCATTGGAAATTAACCGTTTTCTGGACTATAGTGTGATGTCTAGACTCTACAAAAGTTGCTCGATGCACCATCTATTTGATGGAGAAATGCAGGAAACCTTAGCCATTATGATAACGAAATTGTAATAGAGAAGTTGATTCTCGCTAAGGCGTCATAGGACCATTTAGCAACACGTGGAATGATTACCTTTGGAGTTAGGCGAACTCAAATAGAATAATGGAAGAAAGGAAGTCAAAGTTGACTATTTCAGCCACAAAAGAGAATCGTGCCGAACTCCTGTCTGACAGAGCCTTTCAACGTATTTTTGAATCGATTGTCGGACTAAATCTCGTTCTGACACCGGAACTGAAGATCTGCGCGGTCACCAATTCTTACCTCGCCGCCACCATGACCACACGGCATGAAATCCTTGGCAAAGGGATATTCGAGGTTTTTCCAGACAATCCTGGTGCACCAGATTCACTCGCAGTATCCAATTTTGCCCGGTCCTTTGAACTTGTTCTACAAACCAAAATGCCTCACACAATGGCATTGCAGCGGTACGACATCAGAAATCCAGGAAATGCAGGAGTCTTCGAAGTTCGGTATTGGAGTCCAATAAACACTCCAATTCTAGATACGGAGGGAAATGTAGAGTTCATTATTCACCGCGTCGAAGATGTCACCGACTTCGTTGCTGGGAAAACTGCTGGAGGAAACCGTGAAAAGCAGACGCAGTTGTTGCTCGATCGAAACTATGAGATGGAAGTCGAACTCGTTCAGAGAGCAAAAGAAATTCTGGCGGCTAAGAAGACAGTGGAAGAGCATGAAACCAGATCGAGGCAACTTCAATCTCTCATCGATGCTATGCCAGACGGTGTATTAGTTGTAGATTCCGATCATTGCATTACGTTAGCCAATGAGCAGTGTCACAGGATGTTTGGGTTCCCTCCTACTGCATTAATCGACAGCAATCTTCAATCACTGATTCGTGAGTCAGTAACGATCTCAGATAGTCATGTCGTATTAACGAAACCGTCAGATGAGATAACTTGGAAATACGGGAAGCACCAAGATGGATCAGAATTCCCCATCCATGTGACATGCGGAATAGTCAATAGCGATGATCATAACCAGAAAATCTACTCCATTAGAGATCTTTCCGATCTTCATCGAGTTCAGCATGAGTTACTGGAGAGTGAAAAACGATATCACAGCGTGCTCGACAACATGCTGGAAGCAGCACAAATTATTTCTTTCGATTGGAGATACCTCTACCTCAATGATGCTGCCGCGCGGAACGGAAAGCAAAATAAGGACGAGATGCTCGGTCACACACTCACGGATCGCTTTCCTGGCATTGATAGAACCGAAATGTTCTCGGTGCTTGAAGAGTGCATGGCGCATCGCCTGACAATGACGCAGGACTTTGAATTCACCTATCCCGATGGATCTGTAGCTTGGTTTGAGTTCAACATCCAGCCCGTTCCAGAAGGGCTATTTGTCCTCTCTCTTGAGATTACGGATCGAAAGAGAAAGGATGAAGAGAGCAGAATCACAAACTTGCTATTGGATCAAATGGTTCAAGAGAGAACGGTTCAACTCAGAGAAGCCAACAAAGAACTAGAGTCATTCTCATACTCGGTTTCTCATGATTTGAGGGCACCGTTAAGGCATATTCACGGATACGTTGACATGCTGAGCAGGAGTCTTGACGGTCAGCTTGATGAAAAATCCCAACGCTACCTAAAAGTGATTTCTGATTCAAGTATCCAAATGGGACATCTAATCGATGACTTGCTTGCCTTTTCTCGGATGGGGCGACAGGAATATTCGGAGAATGTTGTCTCCACAGATGAAATAGTCAATGAGACGGTTCGAGCTATTTCGGCGGAAACGGACACACAGCATATCAACTGGAGCATTGGCCCGCTACCTCAAGTCTTCGGTGATCCGTCCATGCTCAGTCGGGTATTCACCAACCTAATCCAGAATGCGGTCAAGTACTCGCGGGACAAGAATCCAGCCTACATCGAGATTGGTGTAGAGCACGACGACGGGGAATTCGTGACCTTTTTTGTTCGCGATAACGGCGCAGGATTTGAGATGGCCTATGTCCATAAGTTGTTTGGCGTGTTTCAACGGTTGCACAGACAAGACGAATTTGAGGGCACAGGAATTGGGTTGGCTATCGTACGGCGTATCGTAAACCGGCACGGCGGAAAGACGTGGGCTGAGGGAGAAGTAGGAAAAGGGGCAACGTTTTTCTTCAGTCTTAAGAAGGCATAGAAATACGGCAGGTGAGATGGACAATTTGAGAAAAATTCTTTTTGTAGATGATAGTGCCGAAGATGCCGAACTAGCGCTTGAAGCACTCTCCGAATATAACCTTGCTAACGAGATACTTTGCTTGCGTGACGGGTCAGAAGCGTTGGACTATCTTTACAGACGGGGTGAATTTGTGGAGCGAATGGATAACGACCCCATAGTCATACTGCTCGATCTTAAGATGCCAAAAGTGGATGGCATGGAAGTGCTAAGGCAAGTGAAAAGTGATCCCAAATTGAGAGTGATCCCGGTCGTCATCATGACTTCGTCACGGGAACAAACTGATCTATCGCGGTGCTATCAGCTAGGAGCAAACGCGTATGTCGTCAAACCCGTTAGATTCGACGATTTTGCCACCGCTGTCCGACATTTAGGTGCGTTTTGGGCAATAGTCAATGACCCTCCACCTTATGCAAGGAGCCACTAACGGGTATGGAACACAAAGTCAACCGTGCTCCTGACTCTGTGGTCAAGCCTCTTAGGGTGCTTCATCTCGAAGACAGCAGGCTCGATGCCGAATTGATTGAAGACCGACTTCGTTCTTCAGGTTTCGTGCTTGAAGTCGTCGTCGTTCATAGCGGAGTGCAATTCGCACATTCAATCACGGAAGGTCCATGGGACCTGATCCTGTGCGATTACAGTGTGCCTGGTTATGACGGCAGAACAGCACTCAAACTCGCAAAAGGATACGTTCCAAACGTTCCAGTGATCATGATTTCCAGTGGACTGAGTGAAGAAGAGGCCGTTAATTGCCTGCATCTTGGCGCCACCGACTATTTGCTCAAACAGAGCCTAGGCAGGCTTCCTTCTTCGGTGGAACACGCACTCGATCAGGCACAAGCGCAAACTTTACGTGAACAGGCCGAGAAGAAGTTCAGAAGCCTGATGGAATTCGCGCCCGATGCAATGGTTATTATTGATGCCCATGGAAGCATTGAACTGGTGAACACTCAAGCAGAAGAACTCTTCGGTTATAGCCGGCATGAACTCCTCGGACAATCCATCGACTTCCTAATACCAGACCGATTCAGAGAACTGCATGGAATGCATATCGCTCAATTCTTCAGGCATCCGTCAACAAAAACAATTGGTACGGGTACGGAACTGGTGGGCTTAAAAAAGGACCAGAGTGAGTTTCCCTTCGAAGTTCGGCTCAGTCCCCTCGAAACGACCGATGGTGTTTTAGTGATTGCCGCGATTCGAGATGTTTCTGAACGACGCAAAATGGAATCGCAAATGTTGCGATCTCAGCGACTAGAAAGCATTGGAACATTCGCAGGAAACATCGCCCACGACCTCAACAATGCACTTGCACCCGTACTCATGTCGCTCGAACTCCTCAAAACACAAAATCCGACAGCCCTTGACCTTATCGAGACCATTGAGATGAGCGCACAACGCGGTGCAGACATGCTCAAGCAACTCCTCGTTTTTTCAAAAGGGTCATTCGTTGAGTCAATTTGCCTCAAATGCGAACCTATATTAGAAGAAATTGTTGCCTACATCGAGCGTTCGTTCCCCGAGAGATATAGAGTAGAGCTTAAGATGGAGTCTCCGCTTCAATTTATCAGTGGAGATCCCACCCAACTCCACCAAGTCCTACTCAATCTTTGCGTCAATGCGCGAGACGCCATGCCGAGTGGGGGGTGCATCCTTATAAATGCCGAAAACGTGATATTGGATGAAATTTCGTGTAAGACCATTCAGGATGGATATCCGGGGTCGTTCGTTATGTGGCGCATTTCAGATTCCGGTACTGGGATTCCCGTGGGGAAATTGGATCGCATCTTCGAGCCGTTCTATACAACTAAAACACAAGGAAGGGGAACTGGGCTCGGCTTATCGATCGTCTTGGGCATCGTTAAAAGTCATAAAGGCTTTGTCAATGTGTATTCTGTCCCCAATCATAGGACGACATTTACATTGTATCTGCCGGCCGACACGAGTGGCAAGGGAAGTGACTTGGCAGCTTCCGAGACGGATGAAGACTACGACGGTTTGGGAGCAACGGCTCTTTTAGTGGATGATTCAGACGACGTACGACGAGTCGCAAAGGCAGTGCTGAAGTCCCTAAACTTCCAGGTCATCACGGCATCGAACGGAGAAGAAGCCATGTTCTTACTGGCAAACCCATACTCTAATGTTAATTTATTGATAACTGATGTTCACATGCCGAAGATGGATGGATTAAGTCTCGTACGGCGTGTCGTATCGATCCACCCGCATCTTAACATTCTCGTATTAAGTGGCAATTTGGGTGACGAGAGCGTACAAGAATTCCGCAGACTTGGTGTACACGCATTTATAGATAAGCCATTTACTCAAAAGAGATTGATTCTTGCTTTGAGAAAAATGACTTCCAATTGAGCCATTTTTCTACCGAAAGGCTTACGATACAATGAACTTTCATAATTGGGCAAAAAGGCAGGATTTAAGATAGGAAAATAATGGAATCTGATCGACGCCGGGTCCTAATTTTTGACGATGATCCCGTCTTTTGCCGAAGTGTTGTACAGATGTCACAGCACTTTGGCCTGTCGGTTAAGTATGCCCTTACTCCAGGTGAGTTTTTCTCCGAGGTCGAGATATGGAAGCCCACCTACATCATTTTGGACCTTATCATGCCGGACATGGATGGAGTTGAGGTCCTAGTTCAACTTGCCGCTGGAGATTGTAAATCAAGAATAATCCTATCTAGCGGTGTGGGAACACGTGTCCTCAAAGCGGCAGAGCGTTCAGCCTTGGAGCATGGACTGCAAATAGTTGGCGTTCTATCAAAACCTTTTACTCTCGATGCGTTCTCAGCAGTCTTTGGGTGCGAAGACCAGCCGCAAACGCTCCCAAAATCGCAAAAATTGGCGGATCCATCGGAAGATACGATCACAGAAGGTGAGATCCAGGATGCTATTCGAGAAGGACAGTTCTTTGTCGTATTCCAGCCCAAAGTAGATTGTCTAACAACAACATTGCGGGGATTTGAGACGCTGGTTCGATGGGACCATCCCCAAAAAGGGATCGTGATGCCTGACCAGTTCATTCGAAAGGCAGAGCGTTTGGACTTGATCGGCCCTATGACTGATCTGATCGTGGATTTGACATTGAATTGGTTCCACCGATCGATTGGCAACTCTGGATTGACAGTGTCAATCAACATTTCCGCAAAGACCTTAGGTGACTGGCCATTCGTCGACAAGTTGCTCAGCTTGTGTCGAAAGTCGGATGTCTCGCCCTCATCGGTAATCCTTGAAATAACTGAGACGGCTGCTATGGACGATCAACTGATTGCGCTAGATATGTTCACGCGATTGAGGATGAAGGGATTTCATGTCTCCATTGATGACTTTGGAACTGGAAATTCGTCTCTCGCCTTGCTAGCCCGCTTACCCTTTTCTGAAATCAAGGTCGACAAGTCCTTTGCAATAAATGCTTCCAAATCAGAAGAATCGAAGGCGATCATCAGATCAACCGTAGACTTGAGCCATAGCCTCGATCTGACAGTTGTTACTGAAGGAGTGGAGGACCAAGAAACGCTTGAGTTTCTCCGAGACATCCGTTGTGACCAAGCGCAAGGTTATTATATTGCCCGTCCAATGAAGGGCGACCGGGTTCTCGACTGGATGGTCGAAAAATCCGTTCGCCCAAATACCGAACTTTTGTAGTCGCTTAGACACCCGCGAATGGGCGGTTTTGCTTCCAATTTCCTCGAGTGAAGTCAGGGAACTTGACTGGAGCACTGCCTTTGGCCACGGAAATCTCACTAAGAGGAGCGGGGGCGCTCCAAGCCGCTGCATCGTAGACATCGAAATCGGGAGGCGTGCCTTCACGCAAGCACTGGATCAGTCTCCAGCACATGATGAAGTCCATGCCGCCGTGACCGCCGCTCTTGCGGGCAAGTTCGCCTGTTGAGGCCCATAAAGGATGTTCGTATTGGGCTTTATAACCATCGAGGCCGACAAACTGTTCTCCTTCCTTTTGTCCGTCGATGTAGAGCCTTTCTGGGTAGTCACGAAACATACCCTTGGTCCCCGCAATCAAGTTAATCCTATCGTAAGGATGAGGTTCGCTTACGTTGTGCTCTACGGTAATTAAGCGACCCTTGGCGGTCTTGATGAGGCTTGTATTTTGGTCTCCACAGTGGTAGACCTCTTTCATCCTCGGATCGTCAGCCTTAAGGTGATCAGCTCGGAAAGCTTGGAGACCTACTGATGGACTACTCATGGATACCATGTAGTCAAAACGATCGCCGCGATTGCACTCTAGGTAGTTAGCTACTGGTCCCAATCCATGAGTCGGATATAGGTTTCCGTTTCGGTTGAGATGTTCAAAGCGACGCCAGAGACCTTCGCCAGCGTTGCTGAAAAGCTCTCCTCTCAGGTCATGATTGTAAGCGCCAGATCCATGGGTAAGTTCACCAAGTAACCCAGCCCTGACCATGCGCAAGACCATCAATTCAGTTTCGCCATAGCAGCAATTCTCAAGCATCATGCAATGCTTATGCGCCTTTTCAGATGCGTTTACCATGGCCCAACACTCTTCTAGCGTACGAGCGGCTGGAACTTCAGTAGCAGTATGGTGGCCGTGGGCGAGTGAGCTTAGTGCCATCGGGATATGCCAAATCCATGGGGTAGCAATGTAGATCAGGTCGAGATCATCGCGCTTGCACAAGTTCTCAAAATCGTGATCGCCATTGTGATATTCGGTAGGTTTGGGCTGACCAGCGCGCTCAATAATTCGGGAGGCGCGAGCTGTTTTCGCTGGAACAACGTCGCATATCGCTTTTACTTCCACACCAGGAACGCCTAAGAAGTTACCAAGAACGCCCGTTCCTCGACCGCCCATGCCGATGATGCCCAATCGAACTTTGTCGTGTTTCTCGAAAGGGACGCCAACCATTGATTTGTCAGCCGCAAGTGGTGTCGGGGACTCCCATCTTCCGTCGCTTCCCAGAACCACTGAAGACAAGGTCCCCAAGCTAGCAGCCGCCCCCGCAATCGTTGCAGTTTTGATTAAATTGCGTCGAGACATCATCGAATCTTCCATGTCAAACATTGTGACCGAACACGCTAAATCAAAAGTAAAGGACTCGATTTGACTCATTCAACCTCCCATTTGCTAGAATGCGATACATGGAATTTGAGCCTGGAAGCATCTTTACCCGTGCCAGGAATTTGTGCTTGTCCCAGGCAGAAGTCATGGAGAAGTTGAGTCATGGTTCTCCGGCATTCTTTGTCCAAAAAGGTGGCCAGTTCGCAGCACTTTGGGACAATCACCACAATGACGGAAACCAAGCTGCCTTGCTTGCTCAGCCTGCTGGAGTACAAGAAGCTCTCATTTCTATGGATCCGGATATCTTTTATCGGCCACCCTATTTTGGTCCCTCAGGTTGGATTGGAGTAAGGCTTGACAGAGTCAACGATTGGGACTTTATAGAGGACCTAGTGGGCAAGGCCTATCAGTTTGTGGAAGCGAAAAAGCGTAGAATTCGGAGTAGCTAAAGGTTCTAGAATCCGAATTGTGCTCGGTGTAACCTTTGGTAAGGCCCTCCGGCAACTACTAACTCGGCATGACTCCCTTGCTCCGCAATTCCGGACTCTTCAACAACTATGATTCGGTCTGCATTTTGAATCGTAGCTAACCGGTGGGCAATGACCAGGGTTGTTCGACCAACAGACAATTCACTCAAGGAGTCCTGAATTGCACGTTCTGTTTCAGTGTCCAACGCCGACGTGGCTTCGTCGAGAATGAGGATTGGTGGATTTTTGAGGAATATCCGCGCGATGGCCATTCGTTGTTTTTGACCGCCCGAGAGCTTTACTCCCCGTTCTCCAACTATCGTATCGAGCCCTTCCGGGAGTCCGTCGATCATAGGTGCAAGTCGGGCACGTTTTGCGGCTGTCCAAATCTCGTCATCGGTTGCATCTAGACGACCGTAAGCTATGTTCTCTCGAATCGTTCCTCCAAACAGAAAAATGTCCTGTTGAACGATACCGATTTGCTTGCGCAACGATTCAAGCTTGATATCGCGCAGGTCGTAGCCATCAATCGTGATTCGACCGCTCTCGACGTCATAGAATCTCGGCAAAAGCGAGCAGATTGTCGTCTTTCCGGCCCCACTTGGGCCGACGAACGCGACGGTCTCTCCCGGTAAAACCGTCAAGCTGACGCCGGTCAGGACTTTTCGGTGCTCTTCGTAGCCAAACACCACGTTCTCATATCGGATTTCTCCACGCAGGTTTGGACGGTCTACTGCGTTTGGGCTATCGACGATATCTGGCGACGTATCCAATAACTCTGTGTAACGTTTGAAGCCTGCAATTCCTTTCGGATAGGTTTCCAAGACCGCGTTGATCTTCTCGACCGGTCGAAAAAAGACGTTAACTAATAGGAGGAACCCCGTAAATCCTCCGATCGTTAGTTCGTGTCGGACCACGTAATACGCTCCTGCGATCATGACGAAGAGCTGAACAATCCGCATCGTCATATAGCTCAGTGACATGCTTTTCGACATGAGTCGATAGGCGTCCAACTTGGTATCTCGATATCTTCCATTATCGAAAGCGAAAAGCTCTCGTTCGTGATCTTCATTGGCAAAGGCTTTTACCACTCGGATACCGCCGACGTTCTCCTCAATTCGAGCATTGAAGTCGCCAACTCTGCCGAACAATGACCTCCAGGTTTTAGTCATGGCGCTTCCATACCTTGTTGAGATAAAGGTCATTGGAGGCACGACTAGCCCTGTAATGAGGGCAAGTTTTACGTTCAACGTCGTCATCAAGAGAAAGGAACCGATGAACGTCATGACGGCCACCAAGGCATCTTCCGGACCGTGATGGGCGACTTCTCCAACATCCTCAAGATCCTTCGTAACTCTCGCCACGAGATGCCCTGTCTTCTGGTTGTCATAGAAGCTGAACGACAGTTTCTGAAGGTGATCAAAGATCTTACGCCTCATCTCCGTCTCAATGGCGATACCAAGTACGTGCCCCCAATAGTTCATGAAGAACTGAAGACATGTGTTTATAAGGTAGATGCCGAGCAGCAAACCGGCTGCTCCCAATATGAGCGCCCAGTTTTGACTGGGGAGCAAATTGTCGATAAACGAGTGAACAGCGAGAGGAAAGGCGAGTTCCAAACTTCCTGAAACAACAGCACAGGTGATGTCGGTTACAAAAAGTCGTTTATGAGGCTTATAGTATTGGAAGAATCTGGCGATCATTTTCTAAAACTGAATCAGGGAACCTGAAGATAAGTCTACGCAGAACCTGAACGGTGCAGTTCGTTGGTTATCACGCCGACATTACCTTTTCACCCTATAGATGACTAAATAAGGATAGTCCTACACAATGTCTTTTGGAGCCGGATGCACAAAATGCGGATTTCCCATGACGGATGACTGGGTCTTCTGTTCGCAATGTGGTTACCATTCACACAAGGATAAGTTGGGCACACCAAGGCGCCAGTGCGAGCACTATTTTGGCGACTCAGGTACTTATTGTGTAAATTGCGGTTGGGATGCGAGTCCGATATGGGGCCTAGCCTGAATAATTCACGTTAGATTGGTGGAGCACTCCCTACCCCGATTCCATCGGACGCCCCATTGTTTAGGAGCCAATTGTTCTAACCACTGAGCTACGAGGTTTCTCAGTTCTCAGAAGTACCGAAAAGGTGCCGGGAGTTAGGAAGAACTTAGAAGTAGCGATAATAGCTACATGATTACGGCTAGTGTGGCGCAGACAAAAAACGGACTGAGTGCTTTGCTTCGCCAAGTTCGACATGGTAAAACGGTGGTTGTAACAGATCGCGGTGAGCCGATTGCGCAAATTGTTCCGATCGCTATGGCCACATACGGCCCTAAATTACAGGAGCTTGTGCGCGCTGGACTAGTCTCTCCACCCATTTCTCAGAATGTGTATGCCGGACCAACGGTTGATTTGACTGGCCGAGGTTCGCTGTCAGAAGCGGTTCTGTCCGAGCGCGAGGAAGGCTGGTGAGATTCTGGGATACTTCCCCCGCAAATACAGAAGTTCAATGTGCGCAAAAGTACCTAAGAAAACGGTATTGAGGTTAGCCTCAATACCGCGTCTAACTGCGAATGCTGAATCTGAGGCTTGCCTCAGTTCACCAAAACTCTTTGAATGGAGGTCTCAAATCCTTTGTGAGCTCATTTCATTGTTCAAGACTTTTTAATCGAGCAGTGCTAACATGTCTTTCTCAGGGGCATCTAGTCCCGTTTGGAATTTCCTTATGACCTTTATTCTGGCAATCGTTGTATGCGGATTTGGGCAGCAAAGGCCAGAACCGAGTTTTTCTGATTTAGTCATACCTTCAACCACTTGGACTGGAGAGTTACAGCCAAACTATTCGGTTGAGTTGAAGCCGGGTGCTTATTCTTATCCACCATTCCCTCGGTGGTTACCCGGCCCTACCGGTACGCGGCTTGAGTTCCGGGTCAATTTAGCAGAAACGTCCACCTGCGTCGTGCATATTGCACGCGCAAACGCTCCCTCCTTGGCACGACTCCTTGTTGATAACCGGGAAGTTTCGGTCTTGCCCATAACCACAGGCTCGTTCCACGGACACTTTACTAGCACGCAGAACGGGCCCCTGGGGAATGTAGAGGAAGACCTTTGGTCTTCGATTCCATCTGGAATTCACACAGTTACAGTTCTTAACGGTGACAAAGGTTGGATCGAAATTCCAACGATCCGTTTCGGTGGACTCGGACCAACTCAGGTGCACATGGAACGTGAATTAGTCCGCACTGTTTCAGTCCGTGAAGTTGTAGAGATGACCGCCCCAAACTTGCAGGCGCAAGTCTGGGGAGTCGGACTCGGCGCTTTTCCTAATGACGACGGGCAGGAAGTGAAAAGCCTAAACATTAGGGCACTCGATCTTCAGTATCAGGTTCGAAAGGTGCGGGACAGGGTGGGCCAAGAATTCAATTTCCTTGAAGCTGCGGCCGATAGTAGTCATTCTCAGCACTTGACGGTCGAAGTAGATTCAACCGTCACGTTATACAGTCGCACTCTTAGGCCTGGTCCGCCAAAAGAGCAGGTGAAGATAACCGAATCGGAACGGAGGAGATGGACTCAACTTGCCGATCTGTCGGAGGCAAATCGTTTGCGAAATTGGATGACGACCAACAACCTCGTCAGAAAAGCAAATGAGCGTGACTTGCAATTCGGTCAACGGGTTCTCAATACCATGCAGCGGCTACTCAGATACAAATGGGTCCCGTCAGCATCAAAGGGAATAGGACCATGCCTACAACGCGGGTGGGGGGCGTGTGGTGACCTTAACGAAACCCTAGTGGCTGCCTTGAAACTGGAGAAGATCCCTGCTCGCCTTAGGCAGGGCCGAAACATATTAGGCAAGACCCGAAAGTTTGGACTTTCAGATGATGGCACTCTTCATGTTGCAGCAGAATTCTGGGCAGAAGGCGTAGGCTGGGTTCCGATTGAGGGATCAGCATTTTCGGGAGAAAGCCTCGCTGAAGGTGGAGCACTAACGCCTTTTCTAGGTGTGGCACTTGGAGATCACCTGAACAAACATTACGATTCCGCTTGGTTGGATGATACCAAGAGATCCTTCCAAGAAATGGACTGGATATCTGGAACCTGGCTCGGAACATGGGATGGCTGGAAGACAAAGAGCTATTTCGGTTTTGAGTCTCAACCTTGACAAGTGATTTGATAAAGTAAATTCAAGATACAAACATGCAACCGCTCGTTAAATTTCCAGCAGAGCGTTCAGCCCACTTAAGGAGACATTTGGAGTCTGAAAGAGCCGTATTTCGACTGAGAACTGACCAGACCATTTGACCTATCGTGTGACTCAGAACACGAACAATTGACACCAAGTCACGCCAAAAGAAGTTAGGGAAAATGGCACCCCCGACACGACTCGAACGTGCGACCCATTGCTTAGAAGGCAATTGCTCTATCCACTGAGCTACGGGGGCGTGAAACTCTATTTTATCTGATTGACGTTAGCTCTGTCCGTATCGGTTGTGATAGCGGTCGTACCATTTCTCTGCTTCTTCGGCCGGAATGACCATTGGCTGGCCGATTTGCATGGAAAGCCAGACTGTTTTGGCGACATCTTCCGTCATAACGGCAGCTTTGAGGGCTGAGCGAGGTGAATTTCCCCACGCGAAAACGCCATGGTTTCCCATAAGAATGGCGGGAGCACGGTTCCTGAATTTTAGGATTGCTTCGCCGATATGCTCGCCTTCATTGTCGACATACGGTGCGCATGGTATTTCAGCTCCAAATTCATCGGCTATGGCCGTCAAAACCAGAGGAACTGGGCGACCAACAGCGGCAAAGGCGGTCGCGTAATTGCTGTGTGTATGAATAATTCCTCTTACGCCTGGAATGTTTCTGTAAAGAAAGAGGTGATGGGGGAGGTCCACACTGGGTCTCAGATTTGAATTAATAATGACGCCTGTCTTGACGTCAACCTGAACAAGCGATTCTGCCGTGATCTGATCGTAGTCCATTCCACTGGGTTTGATAACCAGCATCCCCGAGTCCGGATCGTATCCACTCGCGTTACCGGAATGCATGGTTACAAGGCCAGTCTCGGGCAAGAGCCAGTTCGCCTTAGCCACCTCAATGCGCAATTCTTGGAGCCTGGATTCTACTGTTTGATCGGACACGGCAATGAGTCTACACGACGGCTTGATTACTCTTTTCAAGATTCTGTTGTTGAACAACTTCTCGAGCTCTTGTGAGCTTTAGCGAGGTCATTCTTGTCTGAAGGACATCAGCAGCAACCGTTTGCCGTACGTGGGTCAGAAGGCTCTCGACAGCAGTCAGAACACCGTCATCGGAAACCTCTGAGAGTGAGAATGCCGAACCTTCCATAAACTTGAACACGATGCCAAGGCTCTCGCGTGGCAATTTGGCAAAGGTGCCCAGTCGAAAGGCTTCGTGAAGTGAATGATTAGGGTCAGACATAATTCCGACGCCGGCATAGATGGCCTGAATACTGGAGACGACACTGGCCAGCGTAATTGAGGAAGGAAATGTAAGTGGATCTTCCGCTTGATCTGCAAGTCGTTGTGCCCTAGCCTCTAGTTGAGCTTCCTGCAGTTTAAGTTTTCGAGCTTCACGATTTTGCGACCATTGCTGGAACAATTTCCCAATTCTAGTTAAGGCACGAGCCCACAACCCTCCAATGCCGGGCAGAAATCGGGTTATCAGCGTAATGCCGATTAGACTCCCAAGAATGAGCCCAGCCAAACCGTAGTACTTTGTAAAATCTTGGCTACTTATCCCAGATGACTTGTTTTGTACGTCAAGGGAACTCCCGGTGCGTTGACCGGAATTTGCCGACTCTAGTTGGATGCCAGACCCAAAGTCGTTAGCTGATTTGGGTGAAGATGCTTTGATTTGCAACCCAAGCAAGGAACTCAGCCCGAACATATTCAATGCAGGAGCACCATTTACAGGACTGACCATCGGGACTCTCATGGTAGTCAATGCTAAATTGCCGATGAGAATCGTGGGAAGCACTGCCACAATTACTAAAACTAGAAAACCCTTGAGCCTCTTGAGGTCCCACGTCGTTTTTAGGCGAGAATTCGGTCTAATTTCGGTCAGCTTCAGACCGCCATCAACTGTCTTGGAAAGGATTAAGCCAACGAAAGCCACGGCCAACCACAGGCTTGTCAACGAGCCCTGAACAACTGTAATTGCTCCCAGAGCCACGAATGTGAACGCAATTGCCCCGGTCGTCGAGTCGCGGGTAGGGCGTCCAGGATCTTTTAAAGTAAAGCCAGTCAGCATTGCTCCAAAGCCTTTGGGCTCACTCCGAAGGCCAAATTTCCAGGCAGCAACTTGCATTGAGGTTCCACTAACAAAGGTAAGAGTAATTCCAAAAGCAAACAGAAAAATGCCTGCGATAACGGAGCCTTGCATGCAAATGAATGCAGCAAATACGACTGAGAGAATCGCCAATGTTGTGGGCCCATAGCAGCGAAGTCGTCCATCTTCAGGGATGGTTATGAAGCAACTCAACACACACCCCAGCAAAGCGCCAACCAATACGCCAATCAGGCATGAGCCGTCGTCAACAGGTGTTGCAAGGGAAGCTAGCGCAGCCAAGGGTGCCATCGCAAGCAACGAGAAACTGACCACGCAAAGAATGAAGAGTGGACGGCTTATCGTTTGTTCACTAAACCCATTGGAATTCGAGATAACGAGCCTCCTCAAGGTTAGGACTGTGGGCGATCATCGCGCCAGGAGGTAAGAAGGGAGCAACCAAGATTGGGTCTGAATCGACAATCACTCCTAGAGTTGCCCCTCTACGGGCCATCTCTTGAAGTTCTATCGCCGCTTTCTCGTCTAGGCTGCTTCCTAACCAGATGACCACGTCTCCCCGCTGAATCTTCTGGCACATGGCGTTGAGCGAGTGCTCAATTCCCTTGTCGATTACTTGAGCCGAGGCCATTGCGAGGCGTATCGATTCAAGATTCTCAACATCCCTTTTTGGTGTGACAAAGTAACCGGTTTCGGCCTGTAAAGCTGAAGTCAGCTTGATTCTTGGATCTAGCGAACCATGAATCCACATACCCACGATATTGCGGTCGGCGAGCCAATCCTTTGCTAGCGTAACGGCGACCCGTGCCCGCACCTCTCTCATGCGCGAATCTTGAGTCTTGGATACGTCCCAGATTAACCAGTACCTAGGCTCAACCGCTGCTTCACTAATTCGAGTCATCAAACCACCGCGGGCAGCCGTCAGCTTCCAATGGATCTGTCTTTGAGAGTCTCCGCGTTGGTATTCACGGGCACCGGCTGGCATCTGCCCTTGACGAGCAATCTTTCTCAGCGGGATGCGGTCCCCAACTCCTGTGTGTGGGTGAGGGGGCGACGCGACTAGTTCGAGAGCTTTAGGATAGGCACAGAGTAGGGTCGAAGTACTTCCGCTTGCTTCTGCTTTACGGAGGCCAAAAGCATCGATTGCAGCATCCACAGTGACCGTGATTTCATAAACGCCTCTCTCATCCAGAGAGCTTCTGCGTAAGGCCTCGATTTCCGATTTTCCCGATCCAAACGAAATACATGCTGTTCCGTCTATGGGACCATTTGGCCCAGAAAGGACTAATTGATGCCTATGCCAACCGGGAGAGAATCTTGATTGTCCAGTTCCGCTCATTCGGTACTGAATGACCTGCCCTTCTTCAACCAAGGTGTGGTCAACTTGAACCTCAAGATGAATTCGAGACTTCTCTTGAGGCTTTCGAATAAACGCAATCGTGACCACACACCAAATGAGCCCACAGATCACTAATCCGCCACTAGCGAAAGCCAACCCGAGCGCGATCAGACCAACTGCAATCGCGATCGCATCAACGAGTTTCATCGACTAGACCACCGAAGGCATTGCAATTCGGCTGAGGATTTCAGCCGCAACATGTGTTGACGTCTGCGATTGGAGTCGAGCTTCAGATTTGACCGTAATGCGATGCTCGACGACTGATGAGAACAACGCCTTGACTCGCTCGGGTGTTACATATTTCTGCCCATTCATCGCGGCATCGGCTTGGGCTAGACGGTAGAGCGCGAGGCTGGCTCGTGGACTTGCCGCCATTGCCACCGACCGATGCCTCCGAGTCGCTCCAACCAGCTGAACGATGTACCGAACTACTTTTTCATCGACCGCAACTTCTTTAACCAAAGCCTGTGCGCTCAAAATACCTTCTGGCTCCCAAACCTGAGAGAGTGATTCCAGAGGGTCGTTCGTCTTTCGAGATTTAAGAATCTCAATTTCATTGTCTTCAGTGGGATAGCCGACTTGCATCCGAACAGAGAATCGGTCGATTTGAGCTTCTGGAAGGGGGAATGTCCCCTCAAAATCAAGCGGGTTTTGAGTCGCGATCACTAAAAACGGGTGAGGAACCGGAATGGACTCACCTTCAACTGTAACTTGTCGCTCAGCCAAACATTCCAAAAGTGCAGACTGAGTTCTTGGCGTCGCTCGATTGAGCTCGTCAACGAGTAAGAGGTTGGCAAAAACCGGGCCTCGCCTGAGCTCGAATTCGTTTAGCTTGGCGTTAAAGACTGAAACGCCCGTGACATCTGATGGCAGCAAATCAGGCGTGCACTGAACCCTTTGGAATTTGACACCCAAACTCTTGGCGAGTGACTTTGCGAGTACCGTTTTTGCGACTCCAGGTACGTCTTCTATGAGTACATGTCCTTCAGCTAACAAGGCCATAACCAGAAGTCGAACAGCTGGTCCCTTGCCAATCACGATGCGCTCGATATTGGTAACCAGTTGGTCGACGGATCGGACCAGCGTTTCGCTAGAAATTGGATTCACGATAATAGGCGATCTTACCCAAGTCTTAAGTTGGATGAAGCAACTGTAAAGCAATCACTGGGACACCGTCGGAAAGGACAATTCCCTAAGCATTTTGAGATATTAGGGGCGCCTTCAGTGAACATAAGCAAGTTCCTCTTACGACTAGAATTGTTTCACGAACATAGTCAACGAGCTGCACCATTCCTCCCTCAAGATAACGGCAAGGTATCAAAGGAACGGATTTGGCGACCACTGTAACCTGGGGGACAGTTCAAGCTAGACTCAGGACATGCTTCAAAAGGCCAAACTGCTAGACCCCCGACGTTTGGCTCTTCCTCCGATAATGGATTCCGTCAATATCCCTGTTTGCCAACTCCTAGACAGGGTCTTCGAACTTCCGTCCAAGCGTGAAACGATTTTCATTGCGGATGATGGTGACCAAGCCATCGAAGCCCGGAATATTCTGGAAAGCGCGGGTTATTGCACCACCTTGAACAATGAATATCGATTTGGGCAAGATGACCAAAAACGACTATGGTCTCCTAATGCTTTTCTAGAAAGCACTATTGATCAAATCCCGCCCAGACGAGCTCTCGATATTGCCTGTGGTTCGGGAAGAGACGCGGTCTATCTGGCCTCTAGGGGATTCAAAGTCCACGCAATCGATCACCTTCCAGATGCAATTGAACTAGGGCGCAAGTTGGCCGCAAGTTATCTTGAGGTGGATACCAACATAGAGTGGATCATTGGAGACGTCAAGTCAGTTCTTCCTTGTGGTCCCTTCGACTTGATTACCTGTTTCTTCTTTTTGGACCGAACGATTCTGTTGCAACTGTCAGAATTGCTGGCCACCCATGGCCAAATTGTCATTGAGACTTTTACTTCCGTAAACAGGGAAGTCTTGGGCAAGCCGAGATCGGCAAACTACGCTCTGGAAATTGGGGAATTGGAAAACATATTCCAATCTTTGGAGATCCTGGAACACGATGAAGATTGGCACCAGGATCGGCATACTTGTCGCTTTAGAGCTAGAAAGCTAGCCCAATAATTTCCAGCGAAGTTGGGCCAGCGCTGTTTGAGTAGCTCTTCTTTGGATGTCCTCTCGAAGTCCTCTGTATTGAGCTTTATCGACGGTTGTTCCATCTGGACCAGCCACTGCAATATAGGTTAAGCCAACAGGCTTACCATCGACATCCGATGTTGGGCCCGCATTACCCGTAATGGAAACCCCGTAGGTCGCTCCTAGGGTCTTTCTAACGGATTCCGCCATGGCTACGGCCACTTCTTCCGAAACGGGGCCAAACTCGGACAAGAGTCCAGACGGAATATCGAGTAGCGCTTGCTTCGCACCAACGGTATAAGTGACAACTCCTCCCAAGAACGCCTTTGACGATCCGGGAACGGAAGTAATTCGTGCTCCTAACGCACCACCGGTCATGCTTTCGGCTATTGCAATCGTCTCGCCGTTATCAACGAGCATGTCGATCAGAGCCATTTCAATTGTGGTTTCGTTGAATCCGTAGAGGTGATTCCCGAGAATCCCCCTGATTTGGTCAACCACAGGATCAATCAGTTTGTCAGCAGCTTCGCGAGTTTCAGCTCGCGCAGTGACCCGGAGATGACATTCAGCGGTTTGCGCATAGGGGGCCACAGTTGGGTTTTCCCCAGCCATCAGGTGGCGAACTTTTTCTTCAACGTGGCTCTCGCCCATTCCGATAATGCGAAGTACACGCGAATGAATAACTTGTCCGCCCTGTAATTGCTCCAGGAACTGCCTGACCGGCCCATTGGCCATCGGATCAAACTCCCCCTTGGGCCCGGGAAGTGCAATGACGACTTTGCCACCTTTCTGGCAGATCAGACCGGGTGCAGTGCCGTTTGGATTGTCGACGAGTTGGGCGCACTTTGGTTTTTGAGCTTGCCGCAGGGTCGATTCAGCCATCCGAATTCCTCTTGATTCAAAGAACTTCTTGAGCCCCTCGACAACTTCAGGCACCTCTTCCATTTCATCGTCAAGCGCCTCGGCAATTGCGTCTCGGGTGAGGTCATCCAACGTCGGGCCTAATCCACCGATCGTCACAACAACGTCGGCGCGGGAGAGAGAATCCTTTAGGGTTCCAACTACTCGATCAAAGTTATCACCGATCGTTGCCCGTCTCGTGCAGCCGATGCCACATTCAGCCAGAATTCTAGCCATATGAGGGGCGTGTGTATCCGTAATCTGCCCAAGTAATAACTCTGTTCCAACTGAAACGATCTCAGCAGTCATAGAATGATCATGACTCTTTTAAGAGGAGGAGTTAAACGGTCCAACCGTTCACTCTATCAACGATTTTTGGAAATTGTTGGAATGAAGGAACGTTCTTGTCCTTACTCGCACCTATATGTCACGTTACATATGAATAAAGATCTTCAGGATTCTCGATTGGTAAGTAGTGGATGTGTAGTCCGTTTGCGCAATACGACAGGCGTTACCCCTTGCTTCAGTCTGCTACACTTCAGCCGATGAGTTTCTCCGTACAACTCACTCCGGACTTTATTCCGGTCGAGCCGGGAGCTACGACTCCGGTGTCGGTCGTTGTTGCCAACAAGTCTGAGGACCTCGACCGTTTTGAACTAGAGATCGAGGGTGTTGATCCTGAATGGACAGCCGTCCCTGTGCCCACCTTTGCTGTCGAAGGTTTGGAGATTCATTCAGAAAAGATCTTTTTTAAGCCGAGTCGAACCAGTGAGAGTTTGGCGGGCAACTATCCGTTTGTCGTTCGCATTCGCTCTCTTATTACGGGTGAATCCAAGACAGTACAAGCGATTCTCCAAGTCAAGCCGTTTAACCACGTGACTATGGAGATCAACCCGAAGAAGGGGCACTTCTCGGTATGGCAGAAGAAGAATGACTTTTCTGTGATCGTAGTTAACTTGGGTAACACTGAACATAAACTACAATTGATCGGGAATGATCCGGAAGATTCCTGCGCCTATGAATTTGAGTCCGAACAGGTGGCCGTGGGACCTGGCCATCAGAAAGAGATTGAGTTTGTAGCTAATCCAACAAGCAAATCAATGTTTTCGGCGGGCCGACTTATTGGTTTCTCGGTGACAGGCAGGAGCATTGACCATCCAACCGTCGTGTCGACCGCTCAAGCCCAGCTCGAGCAACGTCCACTTCTCACTGCAGCCACTTTAATCGTTACCTTCATTGTAGCGACGGTGATTGGCTTGTGGTTTTTGATGATGCCAAAGCCGCTCCGAATCATCAATTTCAGCGTTAACCCTCAACAGGTTTTCAAGGGACAAACCGTTCGAGTCAGTTGGGTGACTGCCCAGGCAGACGTCGTAAAAATCACCGCTGGAACCGACGTGTTAGCGGATGGGCCGATTAAGGCAGGAAGCTTAGATTACGTTCTAAAGTCGGCGGGCGATGTAACTTTTCAAATCATCGCTTCAAAAGAGAGTAAAGAAAAGCGCCAAGACATCCATATCCCGGTCAAGGAAGTCCCAACGACGCCCGACCCAGAGATTCTGGGTCTGAAGGCCAAACCTACCCGAGTCAAACTTGGAACCTCTTTCGAACTCGACTATACGCTTAACGACGCAGTTGCCAAGGCGGTATTGGAACCTATCTCTCAAACCTTGGATATCGCTTTGAGCCGCATAGAAGTTACGCCAACTCATTCAGGCGACATCCAATACACGCTTGCCGCTACAAATAAGGATGGTAAGACCACGCGGAAGAGCGTAGTTGTTACCGTGTACGAAGAAAGTGATGCGATGATCATCGCGTTCACTCCTAGCAATGTAAATGTTCCGCTTTCGGTTGGAAAAGTCTCATTGAGCTGGCAAGTAAACAATGCCCTTCGAGTCGAATTGTCTTCCGATGCCGGAACTACTCAAATAGTGGATGCGTCAGGCAGTCTCGAGCTTAATATCGCAACAAAAACTACCTATACGCTTACGGCATACGACGCCAAGGGCCGTAAGATTTCCCTTTCAAAAACAGTGAATGTAATTCAAGATTTACCTCCTACGCCTCCTGGTGGAGCCGGACAAACTTCGACTGGAGACACGTCGGGTACCTCAACAACGGGTGCCTCAACGACTGGCTCAACAGCTGGCGGAAGACGGTGAGCCAGCGCGCACTCCTATCGGTGACCAACAAGGCTGGTTTAGTTGAGTTTGCACACGGACTTGCAGAACTTGGCTTCGAGCTCTTGAGCACCGGAGGAACGGCAAAAGTGCTCCGAGACAGCGGCCTCGTCGTAAAAGACGTATCCGAGATAACTGGTTTTCCAGAGATGCTCGACGGACGGATCAAAACCCTTCATCCGCTGGTGCATGGTGGATTATTGGGTGATGTTCGGCTTGAGTCGCACCGAAGTGCCATGTCAGATGCCGGCATCGAACCTATTTCTCTTGTCGCAGTGAATCTATACGCTTTCGAGCAGACCGTTTCTGGCCCCCATGAACTCGAAGAAGCGATTGAATCGATCGATATTGGCGGACCTGCGATGATCCGGGCTGCCTCTAAGAACTGGGCAAACGTTACGGTTGTCGTCGATCCAGGCGACTATTCTGATGTCCTGGCTGCGCTAAAAGCGGACACCATCGCCGACCGGAGGTTATCACTTAGCGCGAAGGCATTCCGACATACGGCCTTCTACGATTCCATGATTGCCCGATACTTGACGGAAGCAGCAGGAGATTCGGTTTATAGCGAAACTTTGACACTTGGTTATCGCCGAGCCATTGCCTTGCGCTATGGAGAGAACCCCCATCAATCGGGAGGGTTATACCTAGATCCGATGGGCAGCCCAGGTATTGCGCAAGCCAAGCAGCTTTGGGGTTTGGATCTGGGTTACAACAATCTCAATGACGCCGATGGAGCATGGGAACTCGTTTGCGACCTCCCCGCTCCAGCATGTGCGATTACCAAACACGGGAATCCATGCGGAGTAGCCGTTTCCACGAGCTACGGTAATTCTTTTCGTTTAGCCAGGGATTCCGATCCAATCTCGGCATTTGGTGGTGTTGTCGCCATTAATGGAATGCTCGATGAGGAAGGAGCCGAAGCGATGATCGAAAAAGGCAATAAGCTCGACGTGGTTATCGCCACAGGCTATACCGATGGCGCATTGGAAATGTTTAAAGTGAGAAAAGGTTGGGGACAGGAAGTTCGTCTCTTGGCCGCTCCTGTGCCAAGCGACAAAGTGGGTTTAGCCGTGCGAGCGATTCGGGGCGGTGCACTGATCCAGGATACGGATGAAGATCCAGGCTATGACTGGAAGGTTGTTACTCAAAAGCAGCCAACAAATGAGCAGATGGCTTCCATGAAGTTCCTTTGGAAGATCATTCCTCACGTGAAGTCTAATGCGATCGTCGTTGGGAGTGGTACTCGGTTATTGGGCGTAGGAGCGGGTCAAATGAACCGCGTTCAATCCGTCCGGCTAGCCCTTGAACAAGCCGGTGAAGCGTCGAAGGGTGCCAGTTTGGCAAGCGATGCTTTCTTCCCGTTCTCGGACAGTGTAGAAACGGCGGCTGCCTCTGGAATTGCTTGCCTCGTACAACCTGGCGGCAGCAAGAAGGATCCCGAAGTCATCGCCAAGGCAGATGAACTTGGCTTAGTGATGTGTTTTACCGGAGTAAGACACTTTAGGCACTAACGGTTGTAGAATGTATCTGGCGATCTGTGACATCCAGGACCAGAGATACCGTCATAAGTAGACAGGATTGTTTTCCATGAAGAATCAAAACGACTTGATTGTCATAGGGGTGTGCAGCGTTCTCGCTATAGCCGCCGCACTAATTATGTTTTTCACTAAGCGAGAGCCTAGCACTCCGCCACCACCCCAACCGGTCGTTGTCACGAAACCCGCCTATCCATCTGGCGGCGATCCCCAAATGGGAACCTCACTTCCGGCCTCGACGTCCGCAGGTGCGGGCGGTGGTGGTGCAGGAATGATGGGCGGCATGGGCAGCGGAAAAGCTGGCTTCATGGCTGCTGGCGGCATGGGCGGCCCTCCTCCTGGAGCAATGGGCGGCGCAGGCCGTGGTCCGAAGATGGGTGCTCCAAGTGGCGCGCCTAAAGTCGGCGGCTAAACATTCTGATAGATTGAGCCTAATCGGGTTCGGTAGAGACATACGGGTGTAAACTCTTCTCCACTTCAAGGAGTTGACCGTTTATGCCCGTACCCGCCGTTCTCAACGTGGGTTTCTATAACTATGTGATGACTGAAAAAATCGTTGCGCTTGTTAGCAGCGAGTCTGCCCCTATGCGTCGTCTTGTTCAAACCATGCGCAAAGAAGGTAGTGTCATTGACGCGACCCAAGGTCGTCGAACTAAGTCGGTCATATTTACGACCGGCGCAACAGTAGTTTTATCAGCGATCTCACAAGAGACCCTCGCAAAGAGACTGAATACCGGGGATATCGTGGGCGATGAAGAGTAACGGACGTCATGGCTGGCTGCACAGCTTTAGTAATAAATTTGGCCGTGACATCGGCATTGACCTGGGAACCGCGAACACGCTGGTCCATGTAGGTGGGCGTGGGGTTATCCTGCGCGAACCGAGCGTTGTCGCCATTAACAAGGACAATGGCGAAGTTTTGGCAGTCGGTGAAGAGGCCAAGCGCATGCTTGGTCGAACTCCTTCGCATATCGTCGCAACTCGGCCCCTCAAAGACGGAGTTATTGCTGACTTCGAGCAAACGGAACGGATGCTCCAATACTTCATCTCGAAGGTATCCAATCGCTTCCTATTGAGACGAACGGTCGTAGTCGGCATTCCAAGTGGTGTAACCGAGGTTGAGCGTCGTGCGGTTATTGAAGCCTCGCGCAATGCGGGGGCTACTCAGGCCTACGTCATCGAAGAGCCAATGGCTGCTGCCTTTGGTGCAGGCTTACCTGTCGATGAACCAAGCGGCTCGATGATCGTCGACATCGGAGGCGGGACTACCGAGGTTGCTGTCATTTCTCTGGGCGGTATCGTTCACTCTCGGTCCATTAGAATCGCTGGCGACGAGTTAGATGAAGCGATTTCATCCTATGTGCGTCGTGCCTATAACCTCTATATCGGGGATAGGACTGCGGAGATGACCAAAATTGAGATTGGAAGCGCCTATGCTCTTGAGCAGGAACTCCAGATAACGATAAAAGGTCGCGACCTTGTCACGGGATTGCCGCGAAGCGCAGTCATCACAAGTGAAGAAGTAAGGATGGCGATTCAAGAACCCTTGAATGCCATTGTGGAGGCCGTGAAACTGACGCTGGAGGCTACTCCACCGGAACTTGCCGCAGACGCCATGGACCACGGCATTGTGTTAGCAGGTGGTGGTGCCCTACTTAGGGGGCTTGACCGCCTTATCTCCGAGGAGACGATGATGCCCGTGCTTATTGCCAAGGATCCGCTAAGTTGTGTAGTTATCGGAACGGGAATGGTCGTAGAGGCCATGCATGAAAATCCGATGATCCGCAAAATGCTGGAGAAGGCGTCACGCCCATAAAGAGGCGAAGAAAGGAAGGGCCAATCGATGCGATGGTTCTTGTCAGTCTCTGTATTCTCGGCGTTGTCTTGGGAACGATACAAAATGGATCTCGTTCCCAGGAAAAAGTAGATCGATTCACTTCCATTGTGCGCTCATTGGTCATGCCGATCGGCACCCTAGCGAACGGAATCGTTCGGAGCACGTCCTCGTTTGTTGAAGGCACTATTTCGGCTAACCGTCTGGTTGCTGAGAACCGACGGCTTAAGGCGTTGGAACTCGTTTACGCAAGTTACGGGGAACGAATCGACGAGCTGAAGAAGTCCAATGAGACTTTGCGCACTCTGCAAGGGTTCGGCCCCAGTCCCGGAAAGAAGCGCGTGCCTGCCTCGGTTTACGGCTTTTCCATTAACGAGAACCGCCTGACCCTAAACGTTGGAAGCAATCAAGGTGTCACTGCCGGGTGTCCAGTTGAGAGTTCAGTGGGCCTGGTGGGCACAGTCGAAGATGTCGAGCCGAATCGAAGTCAAGTACTGCTTTTAACGAGTGCAGGTCTGCAACCGAATGCAAAAGGAAAGGCACTCCTCATTGGTGCCATTGACGTCAACCGAAACCCTGCTCCTGCGGGTCTTCTGCGTGGCGAGAACGCGAGCACTTTGACCCTCACTTTCATGGATCCGAAAGCGCCGGTTCAGATTGGAGACACGATCGTTACTTCTGGGTATTCCGGGAAGATACCGAAAGGACTCATTATCGGGAAAGTGATCCAGTTGGAGCCGAGTGAGGAATTTGGAACGCTGAAAGCAAGAGTCGATCCCGCGTTTTCGATCGGCAATCTTGAAGTCGTCTTTGTACTCATATGAAAGGGGTTAAGGGATGGGTAATCGCGATCATTTTGCTGTGGCTAGCCGGCGGCTGCCAACAGTCGGTCGCATACCAGTTATCTCTAGTCGGAGCAACTCCTGACTTTCTTCTTGTAGCGGTCGTTGTCTTCTCGCTTTTTGCCGATCGGAGGACCGGAAGTATTTTCGGTTTCCTAGCGGGAGCCATCCAAGGCGCCGTTGCAGGCGGTCACGTGTCGTCTTATGTGATCACGCGCACGATTCTGGGTTTTCTTGTTGGTTGGCTGACCGGACTCGAATTTGAGGGCAATATTGTTGTGGCATTCGTCGTAACGGCCGCTTCTACGTGTATTACACAGTTTGCTTTCCTTCTACTGAGCCCAAGGGGTGGGATACTGCCATTCTTGTTGGCTACAATAGGATCGGCGATGTACAACGGTGTCCTCGCAATGCCTTTATACGCGCTCCTGAAAAAGGTCTCGGACTCGCCTCGCAGATAGGGCGGGTCTTTCGGTGCCCAATGAGCCAACACATTAATATTCTAGATATGGCGCGAGAGCAGCTAGCTGTCGCCGCAAATTTATTGGATCTCGATAAGGGACTCCACGCTGTTCTTGCCCAACCGATGCGGCAATTAATCGTACATTTTCCGGTCGTTCTCGACAATGGGGAAGTGCAGGTTTTTGAAGGCTATCGGGTGCAGCACAATGCTGCTCGTGGGCCCACTAAAGGTGGGCTTCGATACCATCCAGATGTTGATCTAGATGAGACTTCGGCGCTCGCCATGTGGATGACATGGAAGTGCGCAGTCGCCAACATTCCCTATGGAGGCGCAAAGGGCTCAGTCAAAGTTGACATCAAGCAACTCTCCAAGCGTGAGCTAGAAAAGCTCACACGAAGATTCGTAACTGAAATCAGTTCGATGATTGGTGAGAGAAGCGATATCCCAGCTCCGGACATCGGTACGAATGCTCAAGTCATGGCTTGGGTCATGGACACGATGTCGATGCAGAAGGGCTACACAGTTCCCGGTGCAGTTACTGGCAAGCCCATTGAGCTAGGTGGCTCTGAGGGCAGAACGGAAGCGACGGGTAGAGGCGTTGTCGTCACGATGGAAGAAGCCGCTCAAATGATGAACCTCGATCTTGGAAAATCGAAGATTATCGTTCAAGGCTTTGGCAACGTCGGTTCGACTGCTGCAAAGCTCGCGGAAGAAGCAGGAGCTACAGTAGTTGGGATCAGCGACGCAGTAGGTGCAATCTACAATCCTAACGGATTGCCTGTCCACGACCTGTTCAATCGATATTCCGGACGTGACGGAGGTATTCGAGAGTACGAGGACGCAGAAAAACTCACCAATACGGAATTGCTAGAAATGCCTTGCGACATCCTGATTCCAGCAGCAATCGCTGCCCAGATCACTAAGGAGAATGCTGGAAGAATAAAGGCAAGGCTGATTGTGGAGGGTGCCAACGGACCGTGTACACCGGATGCCGACCATATCCTAGGGGACAAGGGCATACTTATTGTTCCAGATATTCTGGCCAATGCGGGTGGCGTAGTTGTGAGTTACTTCGAGTGGGTTCAAGACCTTCAAAACTTCTTCTGGGAAGAAAATGAGGTCAACAACAAGCTGACAAAAATCATGCGGCACTCGTTTGCTGGTGTTGAGGCCACTATGCGGGCTCACAAGACCGATATGAGAACTGCGGCCCTCATCATCGGGGTAAAGCGAGTTGCGGATGCAACGATTCGTCGCGGAATATTCCCATAAGCAAAAAGGGGCCCAATCGAAAGGTGGGGCCCCTTTCTAAACGTCTGCAGAAGTCACTTGAAGCGGCCCGATGCGTTCGCGGGGTAACCTGCACCAGCGATTCGTCGCCGAGGCAGGACGTTTGTTTAATATCGAACTGATCTATAAGTATCTTCCGCATCGTTACCCGATGCTTCTCGTAGACCGGATTGTCAGCGTAAGCGAAGACGGAAAGTCGTGTCGCGGACTGAAGAACGTTACTATCAATGAACCGTTCTTTCAGGGACATTATCCTGGAAAACCCATCATGCCAGGCGTTCTTATTCTAGAGTCGATGGCTCAAGTAGGCGCTGCCTTATTCTTGTCAAAGCCTGAATACGCCGACACTGTGCCCTTGATCGGAGCCATTGATAATGGCAAGTTTAAGAGAATGGTCGTTCCCGGCGACCAATTGATCGTCGATGTTGAGATTCTGTGGATCAGAGGCTATGTTGGGCGAATGAAAGGGGTGGCGACCGTCGACGGTGAGATTGCCGCCAGCATGGAAATGACATTCAAATTAGCCCCCCAGGTAAGGTAGTTTGGCGAAAATCCATCCGCTATCAAATGTAGATCAGCAGGCAGAAATTGCAGACGACGTCGAGATTGGACCGTTTTGCAACGTTGAAGCTGGCGTTATTATTGGTCCCGGTTGTATTCTCGATTCCCACGTTACGATAAAAGGCGGAACCTCGCTTGGTTCAAACAACTTCATGGCTCAGGGGGTTGTTCTTGGGGGTGATCCTCAAGATCGAAAATACAAAGGAGAGCCGACCTACCTCCAAATTGGAGACAACAACGTTTTCCGTGAATATGTAACCGTACATAGGGCAACGGGTGAAGGCACCTCGACGGTTGTTGGAAGCGATAATTTTCTAATGGCGAACGTCCATCTTGGACACAATGTAACCCTCCACGACCACATCACAATCGCCAATAACACGGGCATCTCGGGACACGTCACAATTGAGAACCTCGTGACGGTTGGGGGGATGGTGGGAGTTCATCAGTTCGTCAGAATTGGCCAGGTCGCCATGGTAGGCGGCTTCATGCGTGTGGTCCGAGATATTCCGCCCTTCATGATGGTAGGTGGTACCGAAGAAGAGGTGCGTGACATCAATGCAATCGGTTTAAGGCGGCTCGGTATCACACCCCAAGCGAGACTTGCCTTGCACAAGGCGGCGAAACTACTTTTCAAGTCGCAGTTGGGTCTAACCAATGCGATGGACATAGTAAGACGCGAAGTAACCCTCACGAATGAAGTGGAGACCTTGCTGCAGTTTGAAGAGCGCAGAAAGAATGGAAAGAACGGCCGTCAAGATCAGCGATGAATGTCTTTCTTTCGGCGGGTGAGGCGTCAGGAGATGCCTACGCTGCCGCATTTGTTTTGGAACTCACTCGTCTGAGCGACTCCACCCATTCCTATGCCGGCATGGGAGGGCAACGGTTTAAGCAAACCGGTGCCAAAGTCATTGCCGATTCCTCGAGCTGGGGAGCCATCAGCATTCTGGAGGCACTAAAGGTCTATCCCAGAGTCGTAGCGAGCTACTACCAAGTCAAGAAATACCTGAGAACGCAGAAGCCGGGGCTTTTCGTTCCCATCGATTTTGGCTACGTCAATATTCGACTTGCACGCCACGCAAAGAACCACGGATGGAAAGTTCTCTACTTCGTCCCACCAGGGTCCTGGCGAAAGGATCGCCAAGGCAAGGATCTGGGTGCAATCTCGGATGCCATTTCGACTCCTTTCTCCTGGTCAGCCGAACTTCTCAACCAGCAAGGAGCTAAAGCCAGTTGGTTTGGGCATCCTATCAAACAGCTTCTTCGTAACCGACAACTTGGCGTCGCGCCGACTCAGTCGGAGCGAATCGCGGTTTTACCTGGAAGTAGATCCCACGAGATTGATCAAAACTTGCCTTTGTTAGCATCAGCTGTTGACTCTCCGATCGAATTTGGACTAGCACCGGCGATTGACGTCGATGCGTTTAAGGCTCAGTGGGAGAAACTAGCACCCGGACGAAAGAACGATCAATTCAGCCAAGGCGATGTGTACCGCGTCCTGACACAGAACCGTGCTGCTGTTGTCTGCTCTGGGACGGCCACCTTGGAAGCCGCGCTTTGTAGGTGTCCAATGGTAGTCATATATAAGTTTCCAAAGAGCGCCGAACTGGAAGCGAAGCTCGTGGGTTTTAAACGACCTCAGTTTGTTGCCCTTCCAAACATCTTGCTAGGTCGTCAAGTCGTCCCAGAACTGATTCAGGAGTTTGCGACTCCAAAAGCCTTAAAGGACGAATTGGCGAAAATTCTAGCGAACGACGGAGTTCGAGACGATCAAATTCGATCGTTTGACGAGCTAGATGAAATGCTCGGACCTTCCGATGCAATTACTCAAACGGCGCTGTTGGCTATTGAGCTAATCAAAGAAGTCCACCGAGATCAGGAC
The DNA here is from genome assembly GCA_038207365.1 of Fimbriimonadales bacterium. GTDB lineage: Bacteria > Armatimonadota > Fimbriimonadia > Fimbriimonadales > Fimbriimonadaceae > Fimbriimonas. Next base: position 114,867 of record JBBQZV010000010.1, read on the forward strand.
TAAACTGCTGACCGGTTGGTACCACCGAAGTCACGCCTGAAAGTACAAGATGGGTGGGACACCCAGCCCTCAAACCCGATTCTATATCGGTATCGAGTCGATCTCCAACCACCAGCGCCTGCTGGGCGGGAATTCCTGCTTCCTGAAGTATCACTTGAATGAGGTAAGGATTGGGTTTGCCTACGACGTAGGGAACGACTTCACTGCAAGCTTGAATTCCTGCAACAATGCTTCCAGCGCCTGGGATCAGACGTCCATGCTCCATGGGATAAGTGGTATCAGGATTGGTAGCCACAAATCGCTGACCAGCACGAATGCGTTGCATGGCGGCGTTCATGAAGTTATAGTTGAAGTGCTTGCACAAGCCGACCAGTACTGAGTCTGATTCTCCACCCTGACAATCGGTGATACCATCATTTCCCGAGTTTGCAACCGTGAGTCCTTCACTCCTTAGCGTGGATACTAACCCGGCTTCGCCAACCGCAAAAACACTTTGGAGCCCTTGAGATAAGAGGTATTTGGCTGAACCTAATGCCGTCGTATAAATCTCTTCAATCTTTGCTTCAATGCCCAAGCCCAGGAGCTTTGCCAAAAAGAACTCACGAGTTTGGCTTGAGTTGTTCGTTAGGAATCGAATTCCGGATCCTTCCGCTCTCAATTTCCCTAGTGATTTGCTGGCTTCTTCGATTGGCAAATCACCACGGTATAAGGTTCCGTCAAGGTCAAATATGTATAGGGGATAGCGTTGCATTTAAGACTGACGGCGAATGACATGGTTGGCGACGGTCTCAAGAAGTCCTCTAGATGGTGAGTCGGGAAGTGCTTCCAGAGTCAAAATGGCCTGCGTCACGTGGGCTCTTGCCGCGTCTTCGGCTCGTTGGAACGCTCCACGCGTATCCATCCAATCGCAGATCATGCGAATCTCGTCTTCGTTTACTCCGTTGCCGAATTTGCGGCGCGCCATTGTAGATTCGGCGTCGGAGAGGCTCTCTCGAAGGAAGATGAGTGGAAGTGTGGCCTGCCCCTCTCTGAAATCAGTAGCAATCAGCTTGCCTGTCTTATTCTGGTCACCCCGGTAATCCAAGATATCGTCTACGATCTGAAAGGCCATTCCAACGTGAAAACCAAAGGCTCGTAGTGCGCTCTGAATTTCCTGTGAGGCTCCCGCTACGATTGCACCGACTTCACAGCAGCACTCGATGAAGGATGCTGTCTTTAGGCCAAGTACTTCAAGGTGTGTCTTCTCATCAAGATCGAAGTTTCCACGTACGCTTAGCTCTCTAACTTCGCCCTCTGCAATATCAACAGCAGCTTCCGAAACGCTACGAATAATGTTCAGATCTCCATCTCGGGCGAGCAAAATCATTGCCTTGGAAAGCAATACGTCTCCCGACAGAATCGCGGCCGTGTTACCGAACTCTTCACTTGCTGTAGATCGGCCCCTTCTCGTCACGGCGTTATCGATAACGTCATCGTGAATGAGGGTGGCCATGTGGATCATTTCCATGCACGCGCCCAAATTCCGGGTTCGTTCGATCTCAAATTCCTTGTTGACGGATCGAGCTGCGAGTGTCACAAAGGCAGGTCGCAGGCGCTTCCCTCCAGCCTCTAGAGTGTGTCGTCCGACCTTCTCTACAAGTTCAACTTGGGATCGGACTTGAGAGAGAAGTTCAATCTCGACGATGGCGACTTCCTCGGTGATTTGCGCGAGTAAGTCAGGATCAACGCGTGTTTGGGACATTGCGGAGAATGCTGTTGCTGTCATTGTAATCGCCCTCCTGGTTTTTGGGCGTAATGGACGCAGATGTTTCCTAATAGGAGATCTTTGTATCGGATGTTTACAAAACCTGCTCTCTCCATTGAGGCTGTTAACTGTTCGCGGGTCATAAATCGAAGCGTGCTATTCGGTAAGTATGTATAAGCACCAGCTTTGCCGAAAAGCGCGCCAAGAGAAGGAATGACTCGAAGAGTGAAAAATTCAGATAGGACGCGTATGATTGCGTTGCTGGGACGAGCCATATCGAGCGAAACGAAACGTCCGCCAGGTTTCAAAACTCGTGCCGCCTCGCGATGTGCAAGGTCAATATCGGGAACATTTCGGATACCCCATCCGACGGACACTCCGTCGAATTGTTCCGAACCAAAAGGCAAGTTACAGGCATCACCAAGGTTTAAGGGGCAAGAAGTCTTTGACTTGGCGATCGCCAACATGGGTAGGCAAAAATCAACTCCCTGCACTTTCCCACCGCTTCCAACTGCCTTTTGCAGAGGAAGTAGGAAATCTCCTGTTCCGCAACAGACATCTAGTGCGTTGTCTCCCATATTCAATGCAAGTTTGGAAACCGCATAAGTGCGCCATCGGTGGTGGAGCGATAGGCTAAGCAGGGAGTTAATCCGGTCATAAGTGGGTGCAATTTCGGCAAACATGCCTTGAACTGCCAAGCGCTTTTTAGCGCCCTCAGCCGTCCAGATTGCCTCGTCGACTTTCGACACTTCCGCCTGCACAATTCACTTATACCATTCGGTATCACCCCAGCGATACAACTTTCAGAAAAATGTGAAAACTAGAGGTCAAATTGATTTACGGTTGGTATCAATTGATGTAACGTGTCATTCCATCCTCGTTGAATCCAACACCGTAAGGGATGAAAAAGACGGCCTCACTTTCAATTGAGTTCTCACAGATCGGCGAGTCATCGTGTATGTTGAATACAAGATGGTGATGTTCGCTGCGCTCGCAATTGGGTTTCAAAGGCCTCCGCCCGACGAGATAATCAAGGCATTAGTCATTCACTACCAGAAGCTCAAGAGTTTTTCTGCAAAGGTAATCCATCACGGCGATTTTCTATCTGATGTCAAGGACTCCACAGATACTTTGGCTTGGCTATCTCCCAATCGGTTTGAGATGGTCTCGGACCGACTGTCAATTCCAAAAATTATATCGGACGGAAGGAAGCTAACGACATTCATTCCGCAGGTAGCTCCTATTTCCGAACCCTTGGGTCAATCTACAGGACACACTCCGACGTGGGCTCTTAGAGGCGGATTGGCTTTCTCATTGATGATGAAAAGCAGTTATGCCGACCAATTGCTTAAGCCTCAGAAACCTGTGAAAGTATCCTTTGCTTACGGCAAGGTTCTGAAATGGCATGACGTTCCTGTCAGCGAGATCATTTCGGTACTCAGCGCCAATGGAGCTTCAGAGTCCATTTCCTATTTTCTGACTCCAGATTACAAACAGCTCGTGGGTTTAGAGCTTGTTAGCGGGACATTGTCCACGTGGACTCAATATAAGGATGTCGTCGAGAATCCGGTACTTCCCAAAACTCTCGGCGACATTCCTAACTGAGAGATTTAGGCCTTAAGGTATTTGTCGAGCCAAGCCACGAACCTGGCCCATTGGTCAAGAATCGTCTCTTTCGCAACTTGCCCGTGGTCTTCATAAGGATATTTGTAGAGTGCTGCGGTCTTGCCCAATGCCTCCATCGCGTCAAACATTCGCTCAGAGTTTATTGGATCAGTTCCGATATTCTGATCTTCCATCCCGTGATACATGAGTAATGCGCCGGTCATTCTTTCCGCATAAAGGAAAGGAGACATTTCCAAATAGAAGTTTCTGCCATCCCAAAGGGGGCGGTCGTCAGATTGGAACCCAAATGGAGTAAGTGTCCTGTTAAAGTTGCCATCTCCAGCGATTCCTGCCTTGAAGAAAGGAGTATTAACCATCGCATTTGCCGTACTAAATGCCCCGTAGCTGTGTCCTCCTATTCCAAGCCGCCCCCGATCGATCCAACCCCTGCGGTCCAACTCATCAATCGTCGCGGCTAAGTTGTTTCTAAGCTGAGGAATGTATTCGTCATTCTTGCGGTCGGCAGGACCGACAATTGGGCAGTCAGGCTCAACGAGGGTATATCCAAGCCGGGTAAGTATGGCTTTGTTGGCTCCACCTACTTGGCTAAAGAGATTCTTGTTAAAGGATCTTTTGCTTTTGTTGTACGTGTCCTGGCTGACGAACTCGGATGGATAGAACCAGAAGAACGCTGGAGGCTTCGCGCCAAAAGTGAAATTCCTGGGCAGTGTTACTTTGACCTCAAATTTGAACCCATCCTGTCGGGTTACAGTTATTGTCTCGCGTCTCGCCTGGGTCAAATCTGGAACAAAGTCGGTGTTGTCAGTCAACTTTGTTTCTGCGCCTGTTCCTCTCGTGACCAAATAACTGTTTGGAACCATCCGAGTGGATTGGCGAACGACCAATAGGGAGTTCGCGTCATCGTCAAACAGAGAAGGCTGTTCGAAAATTTCAGCCTTGCTTTCAAAGATTGTTTCCCGCTTGGCCGAAGCCAGATCAACTCTATCGATAAAGGGTCTGGGTGCGTCCTTCAACGGGTCCTTACTGATCTTTGTGCCAGTCAGGTAAGCGAATCTTCCATCGGAGCTCGTTCGAACGACAGTGCCAACCATAGGGCCTGACTTGGTTGAAAGGGAAACTTGGTCCTCATCGGGGCCAGATTCAACTAGGGTGACTGCATGACTTGGGTTGCTTAGTGAAACAGCCGAAATTCGGTTCTTTCCCGAAACGGTCTGGTCCAGAAACAGGGATTTGCCATCACCAGAATATGTCAAGGCATTGATACGGTTCGGCGTTGTATAAATAACCTTAGCGTCTTTTGTGCCAAACGGTGGGAGCCATTGAACGACTTGGTCAGGACGTTGAGGCCCTTGAGCTCCTGCAGCCTGATTCCCTCGTCCTCCGCCGAAGCCAGTTCCTCCTCCACGTCGCGCTTGCTCGTTAACGTCTTCATCCTCGTCTTGTGTCGTGGATGGAGCGGCAGGTTGCGTTTGGACAAAGCTCAAGCCGGAGCCATCAGGTCTCCAAGAAAGTAGTCGGCGAGCATTTGCCTGACCTCGACCACCAGGCGTTCCACTGTCGCCTTGAATGCCTCGCTTCTGAATAAAGGCCTTCTCGACTCCGGAGTCATCCCAAATCGATTCCCTTGATGGGAAATTAGAGGCAGGGAAAATATAGGAGAATGGCCTTTCCATTACGGTTACGTGGAAGAATTTGCCATCCGGAGCAGGATCGATGGACCGAAACATCGCGGGTTTGCCAACGGGTTTTACTTTTCCAGTTAGGATATCGATTACGGCTAACTGACCCGTTGCGAAGTACTCAAGCTGCTGCTGCTCGTGTGGATTCTGGAGAAGACTAGGATAGGTCCGAATTGCAGTTACCTTACCGTCAGTTAGTTTTACTTTTGGAGTGGTAGCAACATCTGGCTTTTCAGGTGCCTTTGGTCGTGATTTTGGGATTAAAACAGCAACTAGGTCTCCGTTTCCCAACCAATTGAGTGACGTAACTAAAGTTGCAAGCACCGGCCAATTCGTTACCGCCCGACATTTGCCGTCCGACGCATTTGCCAGCCAGATCTCAGTTCGATCGAGGAAGTGAGCAAGAAAGGCGATATGCTTGCTGTCCTTTGACCAAACAGAGTCCGTTACCCTTGCGTCCGGCCTAAGTGGCACAATGACCGTCTTATTACTGCTTAGTTCGCAAATCTTAATTCGAAAGAAACTTCTAGTTGTTAGGTCTCGAGCTCGATTTGCTGCTACGTCAACCTGAACACCGCCAAGATTCACATGCTCTTTTGCCATGGCCGCCAAAGCCGGCATGCCATCTCTTTCCAAAATCACATAATGCGTGCGGTCAGGGCTGATATTGGAAACGGAGGCATTTTTATACCAAGGGGCCAACGCAGCTTCTGCGATCTCCTTTGGAGGAAGGATATAACCCTCTTGCGATAGCGGAGAGGACTTTACTGCTACTTGTCCAAAAGCAGAGACAAGCGCACCACAAGCAAATGCAGAAACAGAAGCGCGAGCGCTAAACATGGTTCTGCGATTCTTACCGTTTTTCAGCAGAGGTTGTCTAAGAAGTTTTTAACTTACCGATAACTTTGGAAGCATGGTCAACGCTTCATTTCCTGGATGACCTGGGCGTACTTCTCTTTGACGACCTTTCGCTTGACCTTCAGAGTTGGAGTCAATTCTCCTCCGTCGATCGTGAAAGGAGTAGCAAGGATTGCATGCTTCTTTACGAATTCGAATTGGGCAAGTGTCTTGTTGGTCTGATCGATTTCGCGCTTGATCAAGGCTTTCGCTTCGGAACTGGTGGACAAGTCAACACTCTCTGCGAGGCTAAGTGTCTTGCGAACCAGATCAAAGTCTGGAACGATCAATGCAACACAATAATCCATTCCATCACCGAGTACCACTGCTTCAGAAATAAAAGGCGAGGCAGTCAGTTTGTTCTCGATAGGCTGCGGGGCTACGTTCTTTCCGTTGCCCAGAACGATCAGATCTTTTTTACGATCGGTGATCTTGAGATTCTCACCCTCAAATTCACCAATATCCCCAGTGTGAAACCAGCCATCCTGATCAATTGCGCGGGAAGTCTCTTCTGGCAGGTTGAAATAACCGCTCATTAGGGCGGGGCCCTTGACCAGAATCTCTCCGTCCTCCGCGATCTTAATATCCATCCCTATGGACTCGCCAACCGTCCAATATTTGTTGCGGTCGGGGTGATTGATGCAAGTCCCGCCACACGTCTCGGTCAATCCGTAGCCCTGCAAGACCGTGAGTCCCGAGCCCATATAGAATTCAGCGACATGTCGTGGCAGTGCAGCTCCACCTGAAACGAAATATCGCATTCGGCCACCCATCCTTTCTCGAAGTTTCCCCATCACAACTTTATCGAGGAGACCCGCGAAGGGAGCAAAGTGCCCCTTAGCTTTGGCAATGCCCTGAGCCATTGCCAGTTCAAAAAGCTTCTTGCGGATAGGTGGCATCTTGCCAACCCCATCCATTACTTTGTCCTTGAACGATTCGAGGAATCGAGGTACACAAAGGAGGACAGTCGGTTTCACCTTGGCGATGTCATTCGCTAACGATGCGAGATTCTTCGAATAGGCAATCGTTGCTCCCATGCAGATCGGCAGACATTGTCCAGCCACCCTTTCGTACACATGTGACATGGGAAGAAACGTCAGGAATGTGTCGTTTTCGTTGAGCGGAAGTTGCTTATGAGCGCACTCACAAACGTGAATAAAGGTTCGATGGGCAAGCATTGCACCCTTAGGCAGACCGGTGGTGCCACTTGTGTAGATGATCGTGCCAATGTCTTCTAAGCCCGTTGCGTCAATCTCAGCATTCCACATGTCGGGTGATATGGCGTGATAGCCCGACAAAGCTAACGACTCTAAACTCTCTTCACCCTTGATGAGAATGGACTGAACACCTTCTAGGCAACTCACTTTTTCGAGTTGTTCGTTATTACCTGCGACAACTAACTTCGCCTGACAGTCTCGAACCATGTAGGCAACCTGGTCCTTGGGCAAAGTGGGGTAAATGGGAACGACGGTAATACCTAGCGACTGGCACGCCCAGTCAGTGAACGCCCATTCCGCACAATTATCACTTAGGATGACCAGCTTATCGCCACGTTCCACATCCAAGCTCTGAATGGCACCAGCATAGGATCGAACCTTATCTAAGAGGTCCTTATAGCGAATCTCCTGAAATCCACCTTGCCCCGGGGCAAGCATGGCAACCTTCTCAGGTACTCGATTCGCCGTCCGGCGCAACATGTCTCCTAACGACTTTGCTTCCATTGTTTCGGATGGTAGTGTGCACCAAGTTTGGTGCTTGGTAAAGGCTGATTTTTCTAGGACGAACCTATTAGAAGGCTAGGGAACTAAAAAGAATCTTTTACAAATCGATGAAGGCCACGTAAATTTCCAACGGTTGTATCCAATCCTGTAAGAGACTTGTTATCGGCTGATTCAATCAATACCATTGGCTGTCCGTAGGATGCCCGAACATCTTCGGCTGGAATATACTTCAGATTCGGGTCGCGTTTGTCACTGCCACCTCTGTCATCAATAACCAAACTCAGCGGTTTCAGGGTGATCCTCTTGTCCTTAAAGGTCCAAGTGCCATCAACCTTGATGGTTTCTTGCTCGCCTTCCAGTTCCATTTTGTATTTTCTTCCTGTGGCATAAACCTGGACGTAGCCATGCAGAGTTTCACGCTGGACGTCCTTGTCGGAGCCTCCTGAAACTAAGGAACTGACTTCGAAAGACCCCTTCCATTTGCCTAGAAAAGGCATCAGATCCTTATGCATATTGCAGCCAGCAAGGGCGACTGCCACTAGAACAATGGAGATTTTCTTTTTCATTCGTCAGGTCCCTTTGATATTGCCAAACAAATCAATGTGAAGTCGCTGGGTCAGTCGCCAGTTGCGTTCCATAACGACGGGCACTAACATTCTGGATCGCCTTAAGAGGGTTTCAGTATCTGTTCCCTCGGGCATAAGCAGAATTCGCTCGTTCAATACGCCTTTCAACTTGGAAATAAGGTCTTCGATTTCATCGAGGTCATTGCCGGCTTCTGGATTGACAACGAATTTCAATTGATACGGATAGGTGTCGATGAGCCTTTGAAGTGCCTCTAGGTTTAGTCGAGTCCTCTCGTGACGCTCGTGCCACCCCGTTTCTATTCCTGGAGTTGAATGGGCTAGTTTTGGGCTGATCGACATTAGGTCACAGGCGAGTGTCCTGAATATTGTGCCCGCCGTCTCTACCGTTAAGGTGTGCCCAAGGTCCTTAAGGGTGCTGGCGAGTGTTTCGATTGGGTCGAAAAGCATCGGCTCACCGCCAGTTAAGACGACATGGACAATTTCCATTTCCCTGATTTGTCCGACAATCTCATCGACCGTAAAGTAATCCCCTTCTGGAGTCCAGCTTGCATAGGGTGTATCACACCAGGTGCATCGTAAGTTGCATCCGCTTACTCGCAAAAACACTGAGGGTATTCCAACCCACATTCCTTCGCCCTGAACGCTCTTGAAAATTTCGGAAATTCTCAGTCGCTGGATGCTCGCCACTCCTCTATTGTGAAGGGTCTTCGCGCCGATTCATGCGGAAATCAGGTTGGTCTAGTGAAGTTAGCGGGACTCGAAACTTGGGTCCTTCTCATCTTTAGCCATCAAAATTTCTCCTATAATCGACTTATGTCCCATGAACCCAAGCCAAAATGTGTAGTGCTTTTGAGCGGTGGACTAGATTCGGCCACATGCTTAGCCATAGCAAAAAGCATCGGATTTGAACCTAGCGCGCTCACTGTTTTGTATGGCCAGCGGCACCATGTTGAAATAGAATCGGCAAAAAAAGTCGCCGAATCGATGGGAGTTCAGGATCACCGATTTGTATCGGTGGATTTGGGACAAATCGGTGGTTCCGCGCTCACATCAGATATTGAAGTTCCTAAAGATCGAGACGAAAAACAGATGGCCGGTCAAATTCCGGTTACTTATGTGCCCGCAAGAAACACAATCATGCTTTCCATCGCTTTGGGTTTCGCCGAAGTGATTGGTTCTCAAGATATCTATGTAGGTGTGAACGCGGTTGACTACAGTGGGTATCCAGATTGCCGTCCCGAATATATCCGTGCGTTTGAGAAGTTGGCCGCATTGGCAACCAAAGCCGGAGTTGAGGGAAAGCCGACCCGCATCCATGTTCCACTCATTCAACTGACTAAGCAGGAAATTATCAAGCGAGGCATGGAACTGGGTGTCGATTACGGCTTGACTCACTCCTGTTATGATCCGGATAGCGAAGGTATGCCGTGTGGGCGTTGCGACTCGTGCCGTATCCGAACCAGTGCTTTCGAATCTCTGGGACTCAAGGATCCTCGATCAGCTAGGAGCTAGTGCAAACGGACGGCTCCGAACCTGAATCCATGACTTTGTAACATTTAGCATCCTTCGCCGGTAGACTCCTTTTGAGATGATCCCCCTCCGTGATAAACAAAGAAGGGACTCGGTTGGTTTAGTGACTTTTACTCTTGTAGCACTAAACGTGATCATCTACATGTGGGATCGCCAAGGCAGAGTGCTTGGCCCAAGCACGGTGTTTGCTGACCTCGCGATGAGGCCAAACGAAATTGTTGCGGCCCTAAAGGACATCTATCATCGAGATCCGCAAGCGAATCTCTTTCCTATTGTTACGGTGTTCACCTCAATGTTTCTGCATGGAGGCTTCACTCATATCCTCGGGAACATGATCTTCCTCGTCGTCTTCGGTGCTGGGGTGGAAGAGGCAATTGGCCCCGTGCGCTATGCTCTATACTATCTTGCCTGGGGATTTGCGGCCGCATTTGCTCAGGTTTATGTCGATCCAAGCTCCCCCGTACCTACCCTGGGAGCGTCCGGTGCGATTGGAGGGGTGCTAGGGGCCTATTTTCTTCTCTATCCCACCCATAAAATTGAAGTCTATGTTCCGATCTTCCTCTTTCTCTCTTTTGCCGTGAGTGCTTGGATCTTATTGGGCTGTTGGTTCGTATGGCAGATCTTGGTTCCTCAGAACGGAGTTGCCAATTGGGCACACGCTGGGGGGTTCTTGGCGGGCATGTTAACCGTCTTGATCATGGGTGGACGGTCAGCGATATTGAAAGACCAGGGTGCCATTCTCGATTTAAAGCCGCAATGACGAGGCCCCATTGCTCCCAAATAACTGATTTATGAACAAAACCAAGCTGCCCATATGGCTTTATGCCGCTATCGTATTCTCAGCTTTACTCTCATTCTTTTCCGTTTACAGACGATGGCAAGTTGAGAGTCAGAACCGAGCTGTTTCCATTGCTGTGGAATACGACGTAGCAGAAGGATTTGCCGCTGCTCAGGGCATAAGCGTTGAAAAAGGTTTGCAGGACCTCAAGGCTCAAGGAGTAAATGCGCTCGTCTTGCCGGAAGGCACAATTGGCGAACTGATTGGCAAAGGGCAAGCCACACTTCAGACCACCGCCTGGCCCGTCAACCAGGGTTCCACAGTCGTAATGGCACCCATGTCCACCCTGAAATTTTCGGATGTTAGTGTGCTAGCAAGAGCGGAGAGAGGGTTGCGAATCCGCTTCCAGAACTTGGCAAACCGTCTCAAAGGCCGTAACCCTGACACTCTTGATTTACCAGCCGTTTCTCCCATGTTGGTTCGGACGACTCCGATAGGGCTGGATCCTCGCCAAATCGAAGTCGCGATGAAAATGAAGATGCAAATCGTCGCGCGCTGTGCGAATCCGCCCGGCGTAAGTTCAGCAGCGGTTAGGCAAACGCTGACTTGGGCGCATGAAAGTGGAGCGAGTGTTTTCTTACCGGAAGGAGATCAGGTTCTCGGCCGTCGGAATGCAGTTAACACGACCATCGAGACTCTAAAAGAACTGCAGATGCTATACGCAACGCCAGAATTCGCAAAGATTGGAGGCGATACCAATATTGTCGAAGACGCACCGGAAATCGTAGTTCGACTCCATTCGGCACAGGCGGCAGAGCTAGATAAGTTGACGCTCCGAGATGCCGTAGAGCGGTATGCCAAGGCAGCTCGCGAAAGAAATATGCGCATGCTCATGATTCGGCCATTTAGTTACGCAGCCGACCAGCCCAATTCCACTCTCGCGCAATTCATAAAGAAAATCAATGAGCAGATCCTTGCTGAAGGTGGCGCGATGGGAGTTGCCAAGCCTTATCAAGAACCCGGACTGCCTAAATTCCTGAAAATTTTACTTGGCATTGCGGTGGCTCCAGTAGTTTGGTTTACCGTCGCCGTTTTTGTTCGAGATCGACGCGTTCGTCTTGTTGGAGCGGGTCTAGTTTCACTGCTCGCATTGGCTTGCGCGATGCGGGCTGGTCAACATGCAATGGCATTCCTGGGGTCCATCGCGTTTCCATTTCTTGGTTTTGTAGTTTCGGACACTATAGATGTACAAACACTTCCCAAATGGCTACGCCCTCTTCCTAGCTTCCTTCTAATCAGCCTCTTTAGCCTCCTAGGAGGACTTTACGTGGCAGGGATTTTGAATGGATTGCCGTTCTACGTTAAGGCAGACGAGTTTAAAGGGATCAAGATTTCCGTCTTCTTGCCGATCCTAGCGGTAGGCGCCTACTACCTCTCCCGCGTTGGTGATTTGAAGAAAACCTTGTCCAATCCAATCACCTGGAGCTCAGTTCTTCTGGGAGTTTTCATTCTTGGGATGCTCGGCTTTATGATTGCGCGAACAGGAAACGACAATGGCGTAGGCGCAAGTGATGGGGAAGTTGCTTTCCGCGGTGTGCTGGACAAGATTCTATTTGTTCGACCGCGAACTAAGGAATTTATGATTGGACATCCGATCCTCATGATCGGGTTGGGCTTGCTAAGTGTGCTCAAACGCCCTCGACCAGAAGGTGCAACCGACGAGGAGTCAAGCGATTGGCAGAGTTCCCCCGCACTTGCCGGATGGGCAGCCTTGGCAATGATGGTTGGTTCGATGGGTCAAACCGATATTGTTAACACTCTTTGCCATTTACACATCCCAGTGGTATTGAGTGTGGCCAGAATTGGGCTAGGAGTCGTAATCGGGAGTATTATCGGATTGGTCGCTTGGATGATCGTTCTAAGACTGCTTCCAAAGGCCGAGGCTTAATTTTTGTCAGCACATCTCTTGCTAGCGGGTTATATAGGCTGTGGGAACATCGGCGACGATGCCATAGCACTTGGATTAGTTCATGGACTCGGGAATTCTGGTTATGAAATAACGGTCATGACCGGGAGACCAGAAGAAACAAATCGCCTCTATGGATTTTCAGTAGTTGACCGAAAGGACTTCAAGGCTATTGCCACTGCCATTTCTCAGTGTGATGCTCTTGTTTTCCCTGGCGGCAGTATCTTCCAAGATGTTACAAGTGTTAAGAGCGTCGCTTACTATTCAAAGCTCATTTCGATGGCAAAGAAAGCCAACAAGAAGGTTCTCCTGTTAGGTCAGGGTGTTGGGCCACTCGAGTCGTTCTTGGGCAAACGAATGGCTGCGTCTGCATTTAATGACGCAGATGTGATCTCGGTTCGAGACCCAGAATCTATGCAGACGCTTAAGTCGATCGGTGTTAGAAAATCGCCTCGCCTTACTGCCGATTCTGCCTTTCTACTTCCGCCCGTTCAGCAAGGTGATGACGGTTCAGGATTTGCCGTGGGTGGGATGAAAACAGTTGGTATTTCTGTTCGACCGCTAGACAAGAAGACCGACGTGGCCACGATCTTTGGCGAGTTTTGTCGTTTGCTTTATCAAAGTGGAGCGATGCCGGTACTCATTGAAATGGATAAGGAAGAGGACGGTCCACTTATCGCTGAAATCGCGAAGCGTCAAGGTGGGAAAATTCCTGATCTTCGAAAGATGGCAACGCCTATGCAGCTTCAACAGAGGCTCTCCCGAATGGATAGTATCGTTGCCATGCGTTTACACGCTGGAATTCTAGCTACGACCGTCGGAATTCCACCTTTGATGATCAACTATGATCCGAAAGTAGCAGCATTTTCAAAATCGATGGAACTTGGAACACCATTATCACTTCAAGGTCTAACCGCTCAAAGGCTTATGGATACGTTCACCAGCTTTCAAAAGGATCGCGAGAGGAACGGGAGACTGGTAGAGCGCAAGCTTGAGGACATGCGTAAGTTGGCCCAACTAAACGTTGAACTAATTAAAGATGCCGTACGCCTATAAGTACTACCCATGTGCTTAAGGGTTTTTCAGGAACTGCCGAAGGAGTTGTTCGTAAATCTATCATGAGACTAAGATCTATTTTTTTATTAGCTAGTGCTTTTATGTTTGCTGGCTGTGGCGGTGGTGGAGATAACAAGACCAACCAAGTAGGACGCGCTGAAGTTAGCGGTGTGGTATTCGATCAAAACGGGAATGTCGTTCGAAATGCAACCGTTTTCTTTAATGACGATGGTCCGACCCAATATCGGCAGACGGTAACTAATAGCAATGGTGCGTACATCCTAAAAGATGTCCCCGCTTTGGACAACCTAATTCAGTGCCAGATTATTGCTGGGGGAACTACCTATTTAGGCCAAAACCTTGCGAGGCTCTATGATGGCGAGCGCACAATGACAGTCAATATTGGTCTCTATCCTCAAAACCAGCTCGCTGCGTTCCACGGCACAGTATCTGATACCCATGGAAACCTGCTAACTGGAGCAAAAATCTTCGCTATTCCGACGAGTGGCGCCACTCTCACGAGTGCCTACGGAATTACAGACAAGAACGGCGCCTTCTATGTGGGCGGACTTCAATCTGGAGTTCCTTACACTATTCAAGTTAATGGGCTTGGTTTTGATAGTGCTTTTGACAACGAAAATTTCACTTCTGGGCAAAATAAGCAGCTTAATTTTAGTCTCCCTACAGCCAATAATTTGACCCTTGCTCCCCCAAGCAATGTATTCGCCATTTCCTACACAGCACCGGGTCAGGCGACTTCTAGGGCACCATCCAAAAATGCTCTGGCGATTATCAAGAAGATCGTAAATCCTGGACGGATCATGAGACCAATGGTGGCCTCTCGATCACCAGGAAGCGGCAATCCTGTCGAAGTTGATGTCTCGTGGACGCCGATTTCTAACTCGTCTTTGCTGGGATACGGAATCTACTTTGGAGTTGGAAGCAAGCCACTCATTAGTGTTGACTTGCTTCGAGACCCTCTTGCATCTGCTTATGAAGATATGGATGCCTCGCTCGTACCTGGGCAGACCTATACATACGCAGTGACGACCATAAGCACGGGAACAAGCTCGACATCAGGTGAAAGCAATCAAAGCGCTCAAGCTTCAGTAACGCCACTTGGTGCCCTAAATCTAAACGGAATCATTAGTTCCACTCAACCTACTTTCAAGTGGCTTCCTGCTTCTGGTGCCTCCTCATACGCCATCCTCCTCTTCGATACCTATCCAGATATCGAGGTCGGTGACATCTTTGATAATCTAAGTTCAAAGGTTTCAGGAACGTCGTATCAATACACGGGACCTGCCTTGGTACATGGCAGTACTTACTACTATGTAGTTGTCGGATTCTCTACCGCTGGCAATCAAAGTATCAGCCAGGTTGGTCAATTCACAGTTCCCTAGTTAAAGTTAGCGGGCCGGAAGTCTTCTGGCCCGCTTTTTCATGTCTGAGGACCCGCAGTCGGGCACTTTAGCTTAAAGTATTCTGTTTGAAAGTTTAACTAACGAACCATGGGAATATCCGTAACGGGCAGAAAATCAAGTAAGCGCATTCAAGCATTGCGGAATGTGGCCCTTGGCGCTGTTTTCATTGCAGCCATCCCAGCCGCATACAATTACATCAAAGTCTTTATCTCCGGCGACCCGTTTAAGGCCATGTTTGCCAAGGCTTCGAGCGACGTAGATGAATCCATTGGTATACGCATGGACGGAGTTGATCTTCGAGATTACAAGGGTGCAAAACTCGTTTCAAGCGCCCACGCGAGGCGAATTGATATTCGCAAAGATCGTCAAGGCGTCAACCTCTACGACGTGACCAGCGGCGTCTATAACGGCACAAAAGGTCGATTCACATACAACGCAAAGGTAGCCATATGGAACCTTTTATCCAAGCAAGTAACGGTCAATAAGAATGTAGACGTCCAAAACAAAGACTTTGACCTCCACGCTAGAGGACTTGTCTATGACGATCGACTTGGCGTGATGAAGATATCGGGGTGGGTGACGGGGAAACTTTACAAAGGGGATCTCGAAGCGAACTTGGTTCGATACAACATGGATTCAGGTGCGGCCGAAGCGGGACCTGTGACATGGAAAGGCGAGGTTGACCTTGGGAAGCAAGAAGACACAGACGTCAAGCCTCGAAGATGGGAAGTAAAAGGGGCGCACATGAAGTCCCTCGGGTCCGATTCCGATACTTACATTTACGATAAAGCTACTGCTCAAGATGGTGAATTGATCGTAGTCGCTCCTATTGTCGAGCAAAACCGCAAAACAGATGTCCTTACAGCTAAAGGCGGTATCGAGTATTACTCAGCCAAGGCAGACATATTGGCTGATAAGTGTGTGATTTATCGAAAGGAGAAGAGGACGGTGCTCATTGGGCATGTGATCATGTTCATGAAGCCTAAGTCTCAAGAGAACGATCCTCCCAAGATCGAAAAACTGCCTGATTTTAAGCCAGTGACTCCCGAACAAGTTGTTGCTAAACATGCTTCCAAGCCTGTGGACAAAGACGCTCAAAAATCGATGGAGGACGAAATTCGATCCAGCAAGAACCTTAGGGACTTCCCGATGGTTGTTGTCTCTGACAAAGTGGAATATTGGTATGCCAAGGGCAATCGTCACGCGACCATTACAGGCAATCCACAAGGTCGGCAAACTCTAAAAGCAGATGAGTGGCGGCATCTTTGGTCTCACGAGGCCTACTACGATGGTCAGAAAGAGACCCTAAAGTTGGTCAGCACGGCCTCCAAGAAAGACACGCTAATGAAGAATTCACTAGGTGACGCGTTCTTTGCAGTAGATATGTTGGTATCCACAAAAGAGAACGACGACCAAATGGATATGAGTGAGCCTGAGGGAGCTTTCATTGCGTCAGACGATGAAATACCCCGAGACGACAAGAAGAAAACTGACGACAAAGGATCTGGACCGCCCCCAGTCAAAGGAAAAGGTGGTGGGAAAGCCAATGAGGTTATCTAGTTGCTCTCTTAGATAACCATTCCATTCCTAGACCTCGGCCTAGGTTACGAAAGGGATTTCAAAATCATAAGCTTTGTGTAAGAACCCTCGCTATTCAACGTCCGTAACGACCGTGCCAGATAATCCTAATTCGTGAGCTTGACTTCGCATCGCTTCGATAACAAATCCAATATGCTCTTCAAGGGGCAGGCCAATTTCGTCTGCTCCACGATAAACGTCATCCCGGTTTACTCCCGCTGCAAATGCTGCTGTCTTAAGCTTTTTGAGCACGCTTTTGACCTCGACTTCATTGATGCTTCGACTGGGGCGAACGTACGTTACAGCTGTTACAAATCCACTTAGCTCGTCGCAGGCAAAAAGGTACTTGGCTAAAAGTGTTTCGCGTGGAATACCTGTGTAATCCGCATGTCCACCAATTGCCTGGACAAGGTCAACTGGCCAACCGCTCGTGGTGAGTAAATCCATGCCCCATTGCGGATGTTCGTTTGGATGAGCTTCGTAGTCAAAATCGTGAAGTAAGCCCGTGTTGCCCCATAAATCCTCATCCTGACCAAGTTTCTTCGCATACCACTTCATGCATGCTTCCACTCCTAAGCAATGTCGCCTCAAAGAATCGCTAGGGGTATGTTGGCAAAGCAGAGTCCATGCTGCAGACCGATCATTCATCCCACAATTGTGCCACTCAGGATGGCCATAGGTCACTGTAAAGTCAAAACTGAGACGAGGAAAAGCTGTTCCTGCTATCCTTAAAAGTATGCGAACTGAGTCGTTAGCGTTCTTGCAGGAGATTGTAAATGTTCCGAGTCCTTCTGGTTATGAAGAACGAGCGGCAGAAATCTATCGAGCATACACATCGACTTTTGCCGACAAGATCACCACTGACGTTCATGGCAACGTCGCAGCCATCCTGAACCCGGATGCGGGAACGAAGATCATGCTTGCGGGCCATATGGATGAAATCGGGTTCATCATCCACTATATTAGCGACGAGGGATTGATCTACTTCTCCGGGATTGGCGGACACGACAGCGTTATGCCGGTCGGCCAGCGTGTTTGGATACACGGCAAAGAACGTGTGCCAGGCGTTATTGGTCGCAAGGCGATTCATTTGCTCGATGATGACGAGCGCAAAAAGAAGCCGGAACTGCGAGACCTTTGGATTGATATTGGCGCCTCTTCTCGAGCTGAGGTGGAAGCCGTAATCCAACTAGGCGATGTTGCGACGTACCAAAACGGATTTCAGTTATTGATGGGAGACCGCGCAACAGCACGTGGCTTCGATAACAAAATGGGTAGTTTCGTCGTTGCAGAAGCCCTCCGCATCCTAAAGGACGAAGGCGGTCTGAATCCTGAGGTTGGCGTCTATTCGGTAGCTACGGTTCAGGAAGAGATCGGACTTCGAGGAGCGAGGACTTCTAGCTTTAGCATTTCGGCTCAGTCGGGACTCGCAGTTGATGTAAACCATGCGATCGACTATCCGGGTGTCAGCAAAACGCGACATGGAACCCTAGATATAGGCAAGGGTCCATCGGTCATGCGTGGAGCAAATGCGAATCCTATCGTGTTCAAGATGGTGACCGAGGCGGCCAAAGAGGATGGTATTCCTTACCAAGTTGATGTTACGGCTGGTGGTACGGGTACTGACGGGAATGCCATGCAATTAAATCAAGGCGGCATGGCAGTTGGAATACTTGGGGTCGCCCTTCGCTATATGCATTCACCTTGTGAGTTGCTTTCTCTGACCGACGTTAACAATTGCGCGCGTCTGATGGCAGCCTATTGTCGTCGCGTGACTCCAAGTACAGATTTCACTCCTAGGATTAATTCTTAGCTTACACAGCTAACGTAGCTTCGCCAAGCATAGTGCGTCGCGAAGTGTCTTAGTTTTCGAGATCAAACGGAAACGTGTGACTATGACCTGGCGCATTCATACTGGATAGTGTTGGGACGTCTAGCCCTACCAACATTAGAGGACTTGGAGTATCCTAGAACATAGGACTTTCCGCTCCAATTTAGGCATCCTTGAGGGTGTTCTTTTTGCTGGTTCTGCGGCGTGAGTACTGTGAGTTGTCATGGCAAAGTGTCGTTCGAAACGTTGTACGCAAGTAGTTAAGACGGGTTGGAGTTTCTGCCCTAACTGTGGCAAAGACAATCGTCCCAATGAATTTAGGCCGACAATCCTAACTTGCGCTCACCGTTTTCCTAATCCCAAGCGCTATTGCACAATTTGCGGCGAAGGTTACGGTGGTGCGAAGGCTGCTGCCGCAACTGCGGCGAACATTCGATTCGGAACTAATCTGGCCGTACTTGGTCTTCTCATCGTTTCGGGTGCCCTTTACATTAAGTACACAATCGGAGTGGGAAGTGGGGCTGGCTTTCAGTGGATCCATTCGTGGTACGACACTGCCGTTATGTTTCCCGGCGATATAGGGGTTAGTGGTTCAGAAATTCCGACCTATGCGCTAATCGGAGGAGGCTTCATGTTAGCCTTAGGCGTATTAGGTGTCGTAGCAGCAAGGTCCAATAAACCAGCGCCAGTTAAAAAGAGGAAGAAAAAGAAGCTGGCCACCACTACGGCCGTATCTATCGAATCTGCGCCTGAATTAACTCAAGTGGAAGCTTCTGGTTGTGAAGAGGCAATGCGTCCCGCGTTCGCTTCGTCGATCAACATTCACTGATATTCACAGGAATCAGCAAAGCAAGACCACCTTCCGAGGTCTCTTTATATTTCGAGTTCATGTCGAGGGCGGTTTCCCACATTGATTTGATGACCGTATCAAGTGAAACCTTCGCTTCACTTGGATCACTGTCCATAGCTATATTCGCGGCCGTAATGGCCTTGATCGCGCCCATAGTGTTTCTCTCGATACAGGGAATCTGAACAAGTCCCCCAATTGGATCGCAAGTGAGTCCAAGGTGGTGCTCCATCGCGATTTCAGCCGCCATCAGTACTTGATCGACTGTTCCTCCGAGGCATTGTGTTAGTCCCGCGGCTGCCATCGCGGATGAAACGCCGATCTCTGCTTGACATCCACCCATGGCTGCCGAGATTGTTGCGCCCTTCTTGAATAGGCTTCCAATTTCTCCTGCGGTGAGAATAAAGTCCTCAATGCTGCGTTCATCGGACTTGCAGAAACAAATCAAGTAGAGCAGTACCGAAGGAATAACTCCCGCCGCACCGTTAGTAGGAGCAGTAACTACCCGACTAAACGAAGCATTCTCTTCGTTTACTGCTAATGCAAAACAGCTCACCCACCTTGAAACTTCCTGGAAATCATCGCCTTTTGATTTGACCAAAGCAAGCCAAGATTCTGGCGAGTCGTAGACAGCACCACGTAATAGCTTCTTATTTATCTGAGCTGCGCGGCGACGAACTTCAAGCCCTCCGGGCAAAATGCCTTCGGTATGACATCCTTTATATACGCACTCAAGAAAGGTTTGCCACAGCAATTCAATTCGAGATCGAATCTCGTCGACAGAGCGCCACGTTGCTTCGTTCTTCCAGACAATTCTTGGTATGGTTTCGTTTTGTTCTCGACAATACGCGAGTAGTTGGAACGGGTGCTCAATGGGAAAGGGAAGCTTGGTAACGGCGAGTTGATGCTCTATATGGGTTTCCTGGACAATAAACCCACCGCCGACTGAAAAGTATTCTTCTGCGTGAAGCGTCCCACCTTGAAGGAGCGCACTAAAACACATTCCATTGGGATGAAAGGGAAGTGACTTGTCGAAGTGGAACACGATGTCGCATCGCGGATCAAACTCAATCTCCTTTGTTCCTGCGAGCGATATGGTCCGATCTGTCCGAACGGCTCGGCACCACTGAGCCAGATGCTCTGTATTGCAAGATTCAGGATTAATACCAAGCAAGCCCAAGATAACGGCCTGGTCCGTCCCGTGCCCCTTACCCGTCTTGGCAAGCGATCCATAAAGATCAACACGGATACCTACAATCTGATCAAAGATTCCAAGCTGTTGGCACGTTGCGAGAAAGGTCTCCGCGGCCCGCCAAGGACCCATCGTGTGTGAACTGGAAGGTCCAACGCCAATCTTGAAGATATCAAATATGCTGATTGCTTCCAAGTCTTCTAGAACCTGCCCCTTCCGCCAAATACTTCATGGAATGCAGTGAGTACTGCTGGTTTTGCTTCCTGCGTTGAAACATCTCGTCCCAGCTCTTGCGACAGGGAGGTGACCCCATGACCAAGGACTCCACACGGAATGATTTTCTGATAGGGGCTCAGATCGGTGTTGCAGTTGAGAGCAATGCCGTGCATCGACACCCACTTCCTAACCTTGATTCCGATGGCGGCAATCTTGTTTTTGTCGACCCACACGCCAGTGTTCACCGAAAGTCGCTGACCTTCAAGTCCAAAAGTATTCAGCGACATTATCATTGTGTCCTCTAGGTCACGGAGCCACCTGTGAAGGTCTCTTCCAAGTTCGTTTAGGTCAAATATGGGGTAAATCACCAACTGCCCCGGGCCATGGTAGGTTACGTCCCCGCCACGGTCAGTTCGAATCAAGCGAATCCCCTCTCCTGCATAGGACTCACTAGGCTGGAGCAGATTGGCTTCGTGAAAGTCTGAACCCAACGTAAGTACAGGCTCGTGCTCAACAAAAATCAGCGTGTGCGGTTCATTTCCGGAAATGACAGACTCAAGGACAGACCTTTGAATGTCGGTGCATTCTTCATAGCTCATCGCTCCAAGATCCAGAATTTTTAGAGCCATTTCCACCGCATCCAGTAAGTTTACTTGTTTAGCGTGGTGCCCCCTTCCAAGGACCTTTGTTTGAAATGACTTCTTGGAGCATGAAGCAGACAAACTGACCGGCTGGGGCGAGGATGCGGCCATACTTGTTGTGGAGTCGGCCGGACGGCGGCCCGTAAGGGAGGAAAGTCCGGACTTCACAGAGCAAGGTGCCCAATAAGGATGAAAATCCAAGCTGGGGCGGGGTGACCCGACGGAAAGTGCAACAGAAACATACCGCCGAAGCGAAAGCTGGTAAGGGTGAAATGGTGAGGTAAGAGCTCACCGGATGAGTGGGTAACCATTCGACCGTGCAAACCCCACCTGAAGCAAGGCCAAATAGGGGGAGGATGACGCTGCTCGCCGACTCTCCGGGTTGGCCGCGTAGATAAATCGCCGTACAAATACAGAATCCGGCTTACAGGCCGACTCCTAAATTTCTTCGTTAAGTATCTTGGCGTACAGTGCGGGATCCACGTTTCCACCGCTCGCGACACACACCACAGGTCGGTTGGAAATAAACCGTTCCGGCTGATTCAGGACCGCGGCTACTGCCAACGCACCCGTAGGCTCAACCTTAAGATTCATTTTCAAGAACAGGATTCTAACGGTAGCGGTGATCTGCTCATCTGAAACCTCAATAACATCGTTTAACCCACCGCTTTTTGACCCGAGAATCTCCCAGTTTCGTTTTCCTAGGCTTCTTGTGCGAGCACCGTCGGCAATCGTTTTGGGTTCGTCGTCGTTTGATTCGAGCTTTCCAGCCTTTATCGAACGATAGGCGTCGTTTCCGAGAAGTGGTTCGGCACCCATGATTTTTACCGATCCATTCACTTCTCTTGCTGCCAGCACGAGACCAGACGTAAGGCCCCCCCCGCCAATCGGGGCAACTATTGTGTCAACGTCCGGAACCAGAGTTAGTATTTCATGACCGAGTGAGGCGTTCCCAGCAATGACCCAGGGATCGTCAAAGGCACTTGAGATATAGGCATCTGGGTCTTCGTTAGCAAGGTCGTTGACGCGGCCTTCCCGAGTTTGAATCGTGGTGTCTATCAAATCCACAATCCCCCCATAACTTCGAACGGCATCGATCTTTACCTTCGAAGAAGTAGTGGGCATAACTACCGTGCACTTCTTATTAAAGATCCTGCACGCCAAGGCTAGCGCTTGACCAAAGTTTCCTGAAGACGCAGCAATGATATGGGCTTGGCTACAATTCCGAGCCACCTGGTAGGCGGCGCGGAA
This sequence comes from Fimbriimonadales bacterium, assembly GCA_038207365.1. GTDB lineage: Bacteria > Armatimonadota > Fimbriimonadia > Fimbriimonadales > Fimbriimonadaceae > Fimbriimonas. Next base: position 137,431 of record JBBQZV010000010.1, read on the forward strand.
CTTAAAGCTTCCCGTGTGCTGAAAGGTTTCAGTCGCGATATAAAGCCTAACTTCGGACCTCGGAACGAGGCCAGTGGCATCAAGTAACGTGGTGGGTCGAGGAGTTTCGAGTTTCAATAGGATAAATGGTAGCTCTTGACCGCTTGTTTTTGAGCGTTAGCCTTGCCAAAGAAAGTGGGTTTGTACTTACCAACCGAATACAAGCTCATTTGGTCCGAGAAATGTGGGCTAGACGAAACGTTTGAATTGCCATAGGGCAATACGCTCCAGGATTGAACCCCTTTTGGATCCAGCGATACGATCATGCGGAAACTTGATCCAAAAGTAGCGTGTGATCGACCGCCCTTTAGTGTTTCCGATCCAGCGGAAGCCGGACTGACTGCAGCAATGGGAGTGCCGGGTGCGGCATATCCGAAGCCCTGAACGGGGCACTTCTCCGTTCCGCGTTGCATGTACTGAATGTCTCCCCATCGAACCGATAGATTTCCTTGTTCGACGATCATTTTCTTTGCCGCCGATTCCAAAGTTTCTTTGACTTGTTGCTCGTCTGCTTGAGACCATTTCGTATCATGCCCAGCGCCTGAGGATAGGCCAGGATTTCGCTTATCTTCACGCAGCCAGTAAGTGTAAAGTGCGCAGCCGATGGAATCAATAGTTGATTTTTTGTCCCATGCTTTTAGAATGTCGATCGCGCTACCTTCTTTGACGAGGGTCGACATTCGCTCTATGGTCTCTCGTGCAAAAGGAACCGTACAGTCAGTCGCGATCTCCATCGCCTTAGTTGGAGAAACGCGTTTCGCATTTTCCAACAGCTTTGAAAGCATTTCCCACCTCGTCGATGAACCGTAAGTGGTGATGTCGTTGGACCAATCTCGCTTGATTTCGGTACCGAGCGTCGTAAGCCAGGGAGCCGAGTTGCAGTTCACTAAGATTCCTGATGCAGGGTTTTCGGCATGGGGAAGATTGTCCATGTCGATAAGGTCACCCCATTCCGATTTAGGATCTGCGCCAGAAACGGTGGTTCTCCAATTGATGGATTTGTCGCGTTGGGGAATATAGGCATTGTATTGGTAGCCAATGTTGCCCTTTATGTCGGAATAGACAAAATTCCACATGGATAGGCCCCTCATTTTGAGGGCATCTCGGAAGTCACCCGCACTCTTTGCACGAATCATGCTAAGACCCTGGCGAATGGTCGTTTCTGGGTTTGGAATCGAGAAACGGGCTGCCCGATTACTGAATGGAACCATGGGACCCCAATCGGTCATTTTTACTGTCTGCTTGTTGGTGTGAAGTTCATCTCCGTCTCGGTAGTTCATTAGAACGGTCTCAAACTTGAACTCTTTCCACTTCCCGTGAAAGCTATATTGGTTCTTGTTATCCGGATTGGTCGTAACCGAAAAGAGCGTGTAGAGTGCAGGATCGTTATTGGTCATGGACCATGCAACTTTTTGGTTATGACCGATGACTCCAAGTGGCAACCCGGGAATAGCTACTCCACGGAACGTGATATCGGGTGTGTAAGCAGCAAATTCCTGCCAAACGATGCCTCCATCTTGGCCGTCCCAGCCCAAATGCGGGTCAATGGATAGGATCGAATGTTTGGTAGAAGTTCTGGAGGAAGCCAAAGCAAATTGATTAGAACCTGCGCCTGCACTCAGTTTTGAGGACATGTCTAGAAGTGGAAATGCAGTGTTGACGAACTGAGTTAGAGAAAGGACGTCAACGACATCGAACGGTTGGATCCACTTCGGAAGGTTTCCTTTCTGTTCGGAAAGAGATTTGTTGGCACCAGCCAGATAACCTTCGACAACTAATTTCACGTCGCCAGAGAGATTCGGAGCCAAGGCTTGCGACTTTGATTCCAAACCAAGTCCTCGTATAAAGCCGTCTTGAAGAAGCCCGCTCTTACCATTTGCCTCCGCAGATCGACCTCGGGCGATTTTATAATTGAGGGCCATCCTCTGAGCTTGGTCCCTTGCCTGAACATATCCCAGTCCATAGCTAACAGATTTGAGGTCCGGGGCCACAATGCTGGGCACACCGAATTTATCCTCAAAGACGGTTATCTCCGAGGCCCTCGCCATAACAGTTAAGGAACCTAGGAATACTAGACTGACGATCCTGAGTTTCACGATCTGAGTTTAGCCGTGCACGACGAGAAAGGGAAGCACGCATTAACCTTGGTGCCCGAATTTACGGACGGACGACGATACAATGATCAAGAGAAATCGTTAAAGACTAAATGATTTAATCCTGGTATGCTTCAACGAAATTTGACTCCGAAGACCTTCGGCCCTGCCTGGGTTTGTGGAATTAACCTGAGATGGAAAGTGCTGATTGAACAGTTCTTATGATGGAATCATAGTAGGAGGCGGCATTGTTGGGTGTGCTTGCGCCTATTACCTATCAATGGAACTGAAGAAGGTCTTGCTCATAGAAAGAGGGGAGATCGCGGGTGGCTCTACTGCTGCTGGAATGGGACATATCGTTGCAATGGACGATTCGCCGGCACAGTTTTCACTAACCCGATTATCGCAAGAGCTTTGGACTGAACTGTCGCCAGAGCTTCCGGCATCCTGTGAATTTCAGAAGACCGGGACTATTTGGGTGGCTACAGGTGAAGAAGAACTCTCCCATGTCGGCCCGAAATGTAGTGCGTACCGCGAGATGGGGCTTCGTGCGGAAGTACTAGACTCTAAGCAACTCGCGGAAGCGGAGCCAAGCCTCAAGAATCCACTGGCTGGTGGACTTCTGATTCCTAACGATAGTGTCATCTATCCAATGACAGCAGCAGCATGGTTGCTCAGTGAGGCTCAAAAACGGGGCGTCAAGGTCGCCCAAGGACACTCAGTAGTTCGGATGGGAAATCAACAGGTCGTCCTTGAAGATGGCACGATCTACGAGTCGCCAAACCTTATTAATGCTGCAGGGGACCATGCAGGGAAATTAACACCTAGCCTTCCAATTGAGCCGAGAAAGGGTCACCTGATCATCACGGACCGTTACCCAGGATATGTTCGACACCAACTAGTGGAACTTGGATATCTCAAAAGTGCCCACGAAATGTCTCAGGAATCTGTCGCATTCAATGCGCAGCCAAGGGCCACTGGACAAGTACTTCTCGGATCATCAAGGCAGTTTGTCGGATGGGATACTTCGATAGACATGCGTTTGGTCTCGAAAATGGTTCGCCGAGCAAGCGAATTTCTTCCAGGTCTGGCTGCGCTTTCCGCAGTGAGGATTTGGGTGGGGTTTAGAGCAACGACTCCGAACAAATTGCCTCTGATTGGGAGGACGAAGACGGACCCTTCTGTTATTGCTGCAGCCGGACATGAAGGTCTGGGCATCACAACGTCCCTTGCCACAGGCAAGTTGGTCGCAGACATCGTGGCCAACCGTCCCTCTTCTATAAGTCGATCGTCCTTTAGCCCGGATCACGGTGAAAAACCGTGAAGGAAAGTATTCACATCCTTCTCAATGGTCGACCCTACGAAGTCACTAAGGGGACTTCGGTTGCTGCAGCCATCATGAATTCCGGGAGCAACGCATTCCGGCAGTCTCCTACCGGAGAACCACGAGGTCCAGTCTGCGGCATGGGAATCTGCTATGAGTGCCGCGTCCGCATCGACGGAGTGGATCAAGTTAGGTCCTGCCTCCTTGCATGTAAGGAAGGAATGGAGATTTGGACCCTTGACTAACGCCAAGGCCTATGACGTCGTTGTCGTCGGAGCTGGCCCGGGCGGGTTGGAAGCCGCTCTAATCGCCGCGCAAAATGGAGCAAAAGTCTGCCTTGTTGACGAGAACCAGGCGGAAGGTGGTCAAATCTTCCGCGCTTCCATTCTCGGCAAACATCCAGACGTTGCGGCAACCGTTGACCGACTTAGGCAGCTAAAGGTTGAGATCCTGCTGGAAACGGCCGTCGTAGATGCACCCTTCTCTGGCCAATTAACTCTCGCCAACAATGGAAGGTGCTGGCAAATAAGATACAAGTCTCTTGTCCTTGCCGTCGGTGCGCGAGAGCTATTTCTGCCCTATCCAGGTTGGACGTTGCCCAATGTTTTCGGAATAGGTGGATTACAGGCTCTCGTCAAATCTGGACTGGAAGTGCAGGGCAAACGCGTCGTGCTTGCAGGAACTGGACCTTTGCTCATGGCAGTTGGCGCGTACCTTGTGGACCATGGCGCGAAAGTAGCTCGGATAGCTGAGCAAGCTGAACTTAGCTCACTAGCAAAGTTCCTTTTTCAGCTCATGAGATTTCCTGCTAAGGTTATCCAGGGAAGCTCGCTCTTGCCTAAAATAGTCGCGACGTATCGTCTCCGTTCGTGGATCGAACAGGTTCAGCAGAATGGGACGACTCTTAGGGTTTCCGTTAGAAACCGATCGGGGCTAAAGGAAATAGAATGCGATTTCGTGGGCTGCTCGTTTGGATTTGAGCCCAGCATTGAATTACCAATGGTCTTGGGGTGTGCGATCAAAGGAGGCTTTGTTCAAGTCGATAATCGGCAGCAAACTTCTGTTCCAGGGATCTTCTGCATCGGTGAGCCCACCGGCATTGGTGGAGTCGACAAGGCAGTCGTGGAAGGTCGGATCGCAGGCTTGGCCTCCACTTCTTGCGACTACAAAGTAGAACTTCCTTTACGGGCCAAATGGGTCGCATTTGCTGAAGCGATGGAAGTGGCTTTTAGACCGCGACAGGAGCTGAGAGAACTTGCCAGATCAGAAACGATCGTTTGTCGATGTGAAGACGTTACACTTGGCCAACTTGCGGAATGGGGATCGTCTCGAGCTGCAAAGCTTCAAACTCGATGCGGAATGGGCGTCTGTCAAGGAAGGATTTGCGGGCCTGCGACTCGGTTCTTGATGGATTGGGAGCATGGAAGCGTGCGCCCGCCAATCTCACCCATTCCACTCATCGGTCTGGCTGAAGAAATCAATTTCGAAAAGGAATAAAAGGGGAAAAGAAATGATGAAATGGACTGGAGTAATTCCTGCAATCACTACGCAATTTAATAGCGACCTATCAGTGGACCACGAAGCAATCGCAAAGCACGTCAAGTGGCTTGTTGAAAGCGGCTGCACAGGGATCATGGCCCTGGGATCGCTCGGAGAAGGCGCAACCCTGCGTCATGACGAGAAAGTCGCTATTTTGAGCACATGTGTGAAGGCGGTTGGGGACCAAGTCCCGGTGGTTGCGGGAATATCAGCGCTAAGTACAGACGAAGCTATAGAGCTAGCTCGTGATGCGAAAAGGGTTGGCTGTAAAGGCTTGATGGTACTGCCAGCCTATGTCTACAAGGGTGACTGGCGCGAGATCTCAGCTCACTTTGACGCGATTTTTCAAGCGACAGATCTATCGTGCATGCTCTACAACAATCCAATCGCTTACGTCGTGGATGTACTTCCCGAGCAGCTGGCAGAGTTGGCTTCCCGTAATCCCAATTTGCATTCGGTCAAGGAATCTGCTGGCGACGTACGCCGGGTCACCGCGATCCGAAATCTGCTTGGCGAGAGCATGGCCATTTTCGTAGGAGTGGATGATCTGATCGTCGAAGCTATCCAAGCTGGTGCAACAGGATGGATCGCTGGTTTGGTCAATGCATTTCCAGTCGAATCCGTTAAGCTTTATGACCTTTGTATGGCGGGACAATTTGAGGAAGCATTTGCACTTTACAAGTGGTTCTTACCTTTGCTAAAGCTAGATGTCGTTCCTAAGTTTGTTCAGCTGATCAAATTGACGCAGCAGGAAGTCGGTTGGGGACACGAGCGCGTGCGTCAACCTCGGATGGAGCTTGTTGGTGAGGAAAGAGCACAAACACTTGCCGTTATTCAGAAGGGCCTTGCCGAGCGGCCCCACTGAATCTCGCATCAAAAAAGTGCCCACTCTGAAAGCAAAGTGGGCACCCTAAGATTATGCGGTCCTAGTTGCCCCACCGACAGACGGTGCTGGTTGAATTACCCACACAGACTGACGTTGCAACATCGTTCATCCACTGTGCATAGAGCGAGCACGCCATGGCTGGGGGCCTTGGTGTCGAACCCAAGTTTGAAGTGGTTCCATCTTCCGGTTGGATGATGGCTTCGGGATCGGAACAATAGGCACCTCCCCACATTACGTGGTCGCTTGGCATGATCCACCTATTGTTAAAAGCACCAGGAAGGATGCCGCCCTTGACCTTAAGTGCCTTAGCATGACCGTCTACAAAAGAGTAGTTAAATGAACCTCCGTATCGGAGTTCGTGGTTCGAAAACCCATCAAAAGAGTCTCCAGAGAAAGCAATTCCAACCGTCGCCCTCGGTGTGTCATAAGTGTCGCCAAAGGCGAATACTTTTGCAGGTTCCGAGATGCTAGTCGCCGACTTACCAGCGTTATAGTTTCCGTTTCCACCCGAAGGGCGAGGGTATGCAACCTGCTTTTCCAGCAAACCACCGCCTCTCCAACCAAAGGGTCCCCAGTTGTAGCCATAAGCGGAAATCTTCTTGGCGCCGAAGTAGGAGCGTGGCCAGCTGTTATCTGGATCGTCTCTTTCCGTGGAGTAGATCAAATTGATGGACCTGAAATAGGGGAAAAGCGGTTCCCACCACTCGTTGGAGCAACCATCGATCAAGCCGAGGGCAGCGCTGCATTGAGCGGGATTGTTCGTACCGAAAATCGACGGAGTTACGTCGTCGTTGTCGGAGAGGTACATGTGGAAGGAGGTGCCAAGTTGCTTGACGTTTGAAAGTGAGGAGGTCTTTTTCGCCGCAAGTTTTGCCTGAGCAAAAACGGGGAACAAAATGGCTGCAAGGATAGCGATAATCGCAATTACTACGAGAAGTTCAATGAGGGTAAAAGCCTTATTCATGGTCCAATTCTCCAAGACCTAGAAGTCTGGCGTTATCAACATTAAGCATCAATTAATAACAGGGTTAAGGATCAAGTAACATCTTTAAGACACTGTTAAAATGGATAGTAACTCCTCGGACAGTAGTTGATTCCAAACCCAGCAGCAACCAATGAGAATTAACTCAGTTCCGTTTTGAATGCCATTTTGCGGTTGTACGTGATTTAAGAAAGGGCGAACTTCGTCTCAGGTCTGCTCATTTTGTGAAGCCAATAGCCGTGCTTCCGACGGTAAGCTAGCTTGATGCTTCACGAATTTAACCCAACGCGCTATGAGACCATGCCATACCGGCGATGTGGACGGAGTGGCCTAATGTTGCCCGCAATATCCTTGGGTGCATGGGAGACCTTCGGGGGCTATCGTGATGCGGAGATAGCCAAAGAGTGTCTCTTTGGAGCTTTTGATCTGGGGATTACCCACTTCGACCTGGCAAACAACTACGGAACGCCTCCGGGCAATGCCGAAATCGTGTGTGGCGAAATTATCAAGGAAATGCCTCGGGACGAATTGATTGTCTCGAGCAAGGCTGGCTATCGAATGTGGCCAGGACCTTATGGTGAATGGGGATCAAAAAAGTACATCATTGCCAGTTGCGACCAGTCCCTTAAACGCATGGGTTTGGAATACTTCGACATTTTCTATTCCCATCGATTTGATCCCAATACTCCCCTGGAAGAAACCATGGAGGCGCTTAACCTGTTAGTGAACCAGGGTAAGGCGCTATACGTAGGTATTAGCAGCTATAGCGGTGCCGCAACAAACGAAGCGGTTGGTATTTCTAGAGCCAAGGGGTATTCGCCTATTACCATTCACCAGCCCTACTACAATATGCTTGGACGAGGGATCGAGCGGGATCTTGTACCAGAAGCCAGGCGACAAGGAATTGGCATTATTCCTTTCTGTCCTCTTGCAAGCGGTATTTTGACCGACAAGTATTTACGAGGAGATATCCCCGCAAGGAGTAGGGCCGCCGAAAGATGGGGTGAGGAATGGGTTCGAAACAACCTTAGCCCAGAACGAATGTCTGCGTTAGCCGCACTAAATGGAATGGCACATGATCGTGGGCAGACACTTGCACAGATGACTCTTGCCTGGACCCTCAGGTTGCCAGAAATTACAAGCGCATTGATTGGTGCTAGCTCGCTCCAACAAATTATCGAGAATGTGAAGGCACTCGAGAATTTGGAATTCTCTGCGGAAGAACTCGCCCGGATCGACGAACTTGTGCCAGCTAAGTCTTAATCAGACAGGACTAATCAAGTAGGTGTGATGTCATCTACTTGATTAGTCGTGACAATGTGATGACCGGCTGTAGTGTAGGTCGTCAGAAACTTGCGACGCAGGTTCGATTATTGATCTATTCAAGCGTGTGTCGTTCCACTATTATCTAGCCATGGCGAAACGACCGGAAGAGCAGCTTGCAGAGATGATTGCGGGCCTAAAAAGTAAGACTGGCAAAGACCTGGACGAGTGGTTTGAACTCATAACTGTGGCCGGATTGACTAAACATGGCCAGATGATGTCATTCCTAAAAACAGATCATGGTGTTAGCCACGGGTTTGCCAACCAGATTGCCCTTAGAAGTGTTGAGCGACAAAACCCATCCCCAGTAGTCAACGACGACCCAATCGAAGCGATGTGTGCAGGCACAAAGGCTCCAATAAAGCCCCTATTCGATTTGGTGTTGACCAGTATTAAAGCGCTTGGCGGTGATGTGGATCTAGCACCCAAGAAAGGATACGTGAGCGTTCGGCGGACAAAGCAGTTCGCGATTATTCAACCATCTACGGCAAGCAGAGTAGATGTCGGCATCAACTTGAAAGGAGTCGATCCGTCGGGAAGGTTGGAAGCTTCCGGTAGTTTTAACGCCATGCTCAGCCATCGTGTACGAGTTTCATCACTTGACGAAGTTGACAACGAACTTATGGGATGGCTTACGCAAGCCTACGAGCTTGCATAGGACATAAATGGTCCTTAGCCGGATCTATTTCGTTAGGAAGCCAACCCCATCCGTAAATATGAGTTTCAAGTTGGCAATTGATAAATCCGCATGTGACGTCCAGTGCGGCAGAACTTGCGGCGAAATTCATTGAAGGTGCCTATTCAGGCGGCGCAACATATGCGGCCAACATTTGGACAGAGATTCACACAACGGGTTCTCCGAACTGCTAAGTGCTTTGGACTCGTGAGGAAACAAGGGATACCATGGAAATGGCGCTCCGTAGTCTAATGGTGTCTACGGAGCGTCGAATAGGTGCGGCACGAAAGCAAACCTCAAGGTTTGAACAGATTTACCAGCCTCGGCTGGCCATGAGTTCTTTATCAGGCAAAGAACTCACGTTGATGCCGACCATCGGTTCGCCTAGACCAGCACTGATCTGTGCCAATCGTTTAGCGTCTTTATGGAATAGCACCGCCTCTACAATCGCCTTAGCTCGCTTTTGGGGATCGCCAGACTTGAATATTCCTGATCCGACAAATACTGTTTCTGCGCCTAACTTCATCATCATTGCCGCGTCAGCCGGGGTTGCAATTCCGCCAGCCGAGAAATTGGGTACGGGCAATTTGCCCAGTGCTTTAACTTCTCGAATGAGGTCGATACTGGCTTGGTGCCGCTTCGCAAGTACAAAGAGTTCATCCTCGCGAGCGTTCTGCACTTCGCGAATTTCTCGCATGATCGTTCGCATGTGCCTAACCGCTTCGACAACGTCGCCGGTACCTGCTTCGCCTTTGGTACGAATCATTGCAGCGCCTTCGGCGCATCGTCTAAGTGCTTCTCCGAGGTTTCTCGCACCACATACAAATGGGACAGTAAAGGCATGCTTATCGACATGATTCTCTTCATCGGCAGGAGTAAGTACTTCGCTTTCGTCGACAAAGTCCACTTCGAGTGCCTGTAGGATCTCGGCTTCGACGAAATGACCGATTCGGCATTTTGCCATGACGGGAATCGAAACAGCTTCCCGAATTCCTATGATCATTTCAGGATCGCTCATTCGAGAAACGCCACCGTCTCGACGGATATCGGCGGGAACACGCTCAAGCGCCATAACGGCGACTGCACCTGCATCTTCGGCGATTCTAGCCTGATCTGGGTTGACGACGTCCATAATGACGCCACCCTTAAGCATCTCTGCCAGGCCTACCTTCTCTCGCCACGTGTTACGCGAATCGACTGAAATTTGATCCAAGTTGTTGCTCATTGCTAAAAAATCGGAGGTAGTGAAGTCCAGTTCTGGGACAACTGAACGATGAGTTGCGCAGGTAGCCGCCCCCGATGCGGGCTGGGCCTGTATGGGCAAGTATACCGTTGAGGCTTTAGGGTACTTAGAGGCTCAGTTGTGTCGTTGCCGATAGAGTACAGCTAGATGTCGACCTCTCATACTGGCTACTGTGGATGAGCAGCAATCGAGAGCCCTAAAACTTGCAATGGGCAAGCCAGCAACCGCTACTGAGATAGCGAAAGTGACTAAGGCCACGGATTCATTATCCGCTGGATGGGCTTTTGCTCAGTGGGACCTACGGAAACGAGCGAAAGTCAAGTTCAAAAATGCTCAGGAGATGCTATTTGGTAAAGAAGCCCTCGAACAAGCCACGCACGAGGCAGTTGCCTTATACCACGCATCACTCTTTCCCTTGGGAGCCCTAGTTGCCGACCTTACAACGGGAATAGGGGCTGACCTTATTGCGCTCCTCAAGAGGGGGCCCGCCGTAGGTTATGAAATCGATGCCGAACGAGCACTCATGGCACGACACAATGTCGAAATTCACGGCCTGATTCCACATGTGAATGAATGGGACTGCCTTTCAGCTGCGTGGGAATTCCAATATGCGTTTGCAGACCCCGCGAGAAGGGTGGCGGGTAGGCGAACCCTAAATATTGAGGAATTCGAACCCGATCCCGATCAGATTGTTGAGCGATTTCGTGATCTGAACTTAGGTGTTATGAAATTGACGCCCCTTCTTGCAGATGACTTATTGACCACCCTAGGTCGAAGACTCGAATTTATATCTTATGGAAAGGAGTGCAGGGAAGTCTTAGCAATATCGGGTCGGGAAGTCGTTCCTGGGAGATTCGCTATCCACTTGGAATCGGGCGAGGCTCTTATGTCCGGCGAAGGTGCAGTCTCAACGTCTGAGCCAGGGTCCTTTCTCTATGACGTCGACCCCGCAGCGATTCGCGCTCACTGCGTTGGCAACCTTGCGAGACAATGGAACCTCACACCGCTGGGTGAGTCCGTTGGATATCTAACGGGCGGCACGCTTGCGGTTTCTCCATGGTTGCACCGCTACAAAGTGGTCTACGCTGGGCGAGGTGATCTCAAGGCGACCCGTTTGGCAATTCGAAACCTTGGCGGCAAGGTCTATGAAGTCAAGCAGAGAGGAGTAGGTGCAGATCCTGCCAATCTGATGAAACAATTATCCAATGAAGGCAAGCTGCCACTAAGCCTGGTGCTTTGGCCGGACGGTCGAAGCGTCCGGCATCTTCTGGCTTGCGCTGAAAACTAATCTTCCTTACGGGCTTCCTTTTGGAGCGCAGCGTATTCCTCTGGGCTCAATGGTTTTTTAACTCCATCACCGACACCAGGGTCTGGGCTACCAATTTCGACTTCTGTAACTTCGCCTAAAACATCCGAAAAACCATCTACTTCGCCGTCTGTATCAAATTGATTCAATTTGTTCTCCTTCTGCTACCCATTGCGTCGGGCAATTTATAGCTGTGGGAATAGATCCCAGGCACATATGAAGAATGAGACCGTGCTATTGTTTCATTCGATTGTTCGTAGGAACTATTGTCCAGGTGACACTTAACATGGCCGACCAAGATTCCATTCATAACCTCGTCGCTTCAAACTTTGGTCCTGTTGCAAGCAATTACGCGACAAGTGCTGGACATGCCAATGCTGATGCCTTGGCCGAGTTAGTTCAGATTGTTTGTCCGACGAAGTCAAATGAACTGCTCGACATCGCGACGGGAGCGGGGAACGTGGCACTTGCTTTCGCTCCCTATGTTTCGCGTGTGATCGCGCTGGACTTAACTCCGGCAATGTTAGAGCAGACTCTTAAGACGGCAGCGGCACGAGGACTGGAAAATGTTGAAGTGGTCGAGGGGCTAGCCGAAGACCTCCCATTTGACGATTCTCGCTTTGACATCGTGACTGTGCGACTTGCTCCGCACCATTACGCTGATATCCGGCAGGCGATCCGCGAAATGGCCCGAGTGGTAAAGACCCATGGAAAGGTCTTAATCGTAGATACAACGGTCCCAGAGGATGATTCTCTTGATCGCGAAATCAACGAGATAGACAAATTAAGAGATAACTCTCACGTCAGAAACTATCGAGTGAGCGAGTGGAAGGCCTACTTAAAGGCGGAAGGGCTTCGAGTAATTGTTGAAAGAAATCAATTTTATACCGAAGGATTTGAGATGGACTTCGATGCCTGGATTGAACGTATCCGAACTCCAGAAACTGATGTCATTGAGTTAAGGTGGAAAATGAGAAATGCTTCTCCAGCCCTGGCTGAAACGCTCAAAATTAACATCTATCCGGACGGAAAGATCGGTTTTGTCTTGCCACAACTCACGCTTCTTGCGACCAAAGATTAAGGCAAACTCTAGCCAAACATTCATATCAGAGGATGGAATTGCTTGCGATCATGATGCCAGCAGTGGTTCGTTATCCATTTAAGGCACAGAAACGTAAGGATGAGAGTCAAAAGCATCTCAGTTCGGAACTCCTAAAGCTGATCAATGTGAAAGCAATGGGCAAATGAGTTGCCAAGGGCTGACCATTTGTATGTTGGTTAGTTGCTTTTAGCCCAACGAAAACTACCATCCTCCCCACGGTGGGTCAAGGTAAAACTGGGTTCATGGCTAAGTTGCTTGGAATCGATGTTGGGACGTCTGGATGCAAGGTGCTTCTTCTCGACGAAAACGGAACCGTTTTGAAGCAAGCTGCTTCGGAATACCCTCTAAGTGTTCCGAAGCCCATGTGGTCCGAGCAAAACCCTGACGACTGGTGGACAGGAGTCCAAAAGTGCATTGAAGAGATCGGCGAGGAAGGGCTCGACGCCATTGGTGTGACCGGTCAAATGCACGGTGCCGTATTTCTGGATGAAAATGATGAAGTCATTCGTCCCGCAATTTTATGGAATGACCAACGAACGGTAGAGGAGTGTGCGGATATCGACCGAACCGTCGGTCCTGATAGTGTTCGAGCCATTACTTGTAACCCTCCCCTTACTGGTTTCCAAGCACCAAAAATACTTTGGGTCAGGAAACACGAACCTGAGAATTTTGCCCGCATTAAGACAGTCCTGCTTCCCAAGGACTACATCCGTTTCAAATTAACGGGTGAAAAAGTCACTGAGGTCAGTGATGCAAGTGGAACCGGTCTTTTTGATGTCCCAAATCGAAAATGGTCTGATGAAATGTTACGGCTATTAGGCTTAGATTCGCACATGTTCCCTCGATGCGTCGAATCGGATGAGGTTACAGGCAGGACGAAGCATGGAGTGCCCGTTGTCGGAGGCGGTGGCGACCAAGCAGCCGGAGCAGTTGGAACGGGAGCCGTCGAACCCGGGATCATTAGTGTGAGCCTTGGCACGAGCGGAGTGGTGTTCACAGCAATAACTGATGCGAACTACGACCATGCTGGAGCGGCTCATACTTTTTGCCACTCGAATCGGAAATGGCATGCCATGGGAGTCATGCTCTCCTGCGGTGGTGCTCTAAGGTGGTACCGAGACACTCTTTGCCCTGGACTGAGCTATGACGATATCTCCATGGAGGCTTCAAGGGTTGCTCCTGGCGCAGAAGGACTTTGCTTCCTTCCGTATTTGACTGGTGAACGTTGTCCGCACAACGACCCTTATGCCCGGTCGGCATTTGCGGGCATAACGTTGGGACACACGCGCGCCCACTTCAGCCGAGCAGTTTTCGAGGGAATAACCTTTGGACTAATGGAAGGCATGGAACTTCTGATTGGGCTAGGTGCCTTGGTTTCAGAGATCAGAGTTACAAGCGGTGGGGCAAAAAGTCCGTTTTGGATCCAGATGCTTGCCGATGTTTTTGGGCGACCTTGTTCAACGTTGGAATGCGATGAAGGGCCAGCCTACGGGGCTGCAATTCTAGCTGGAGTGGGGGTTGGTATTTGGCCCAACGTCTCATTTGCATGTCGTGAAATAATCAAGATAAAAGGCACTTTGAATCCATCTGGTAATGATTACAGTAGGCCATATGAAAAGTATCGCGAACTTTATCGTCAAACCCGTGACTGGAACCCCCAATAACGTGCGATAATGGACAGCTTTGCGCCTCCAGTGCCGTTCCTGTTTGCAGGAGAATATCTGGTAGCATAAAGTCCAAATCTTTGGAGCACTGTCCAACATACACATGACGATCGACCAGAACCAGACGCCTGTGGGTGAGGAAGAATCCCAGCAGTCTGCAGAAGCAACTGCCCAGGCGTCCGACGCACCCTCCGATACCGAACCGACCACTGACACGATGACAACCGCGAGCAGCGCGGCTGACGACGCCCCGACCTCCGAGCCAATGGCTTCGGAAGAGAAAGCGTCTGAGCCAGAGCCAACTCCAGTCACAACCGAACCGGAGGTCGCGGGCGAACCCGTGCCTCAGCAAGTTCAGGTGACCGCAGCTCCCGAGGTACCCCAACAGGTACAGGTTGTCGTAGAGACCCCCCAGCAAGTTCAAGTGACTACCGAGCCTGAGACTCCTCAGCAGGTACAAGTCACTGCTGCACCTCCACAGCCAGCTGCTCCAGCACCTGAAGCCACTAAGCGTGACGAAAAGGCAGATGCTGCACTCTTCGAAGCCGCCATGCGAGGCGATTTCGGTGAGGAAACCAGCCAAAGTGAAGGCGGCTTCAAGCGGCTCGTAAAAGGCGAGCGTATTGAAGCGACGATCATTCAAGTTGATCGTGACAAGGTATTTGTTGACTTAGGTACCAAGGCTGAAGGCATCGTGCCTCTTGGCGAGCTAAGTGAAGAGAACCTTGAAACAGCAAAAGGTCACTTTAACGTTGGCGACAAAATCAGCGTTATCGTTATCCGACCAGAAGGCGCTGAAGGCAATCCAATCGTTTCGAAGCGTCGAGCTGAATTTGAAGAGGCTTGGGACAGGATCGAGAACGCATTTAAGACTCAGGAGATGATTACTGCTCAGGTAGTCGATCGAGTCAAGGGCGGACTAGTTGTTGACGTAGGCGTTCGAGGTTTCGTACCGGCTACTCACGTCGGTTCTGGCAAGCTTCGAAATATTGAGAAATATGTTGGTCAACCACTCCAGCTGAAGGTTCTAGAAATAGATCGAGAGCGCAAGAAAGTCGTTCTCTCGAATCGCCAAGCTGAAGAAGAGAGAAGAGCAAGTGCCAAAGAGAATATTTTCACTGCTGTAAAGCCAGGTGATGCTCTCGAAGGAACTGTTCGACGATTGACAGATTACGGCGCATTTGTTGATCTTGGTGGAGTGGACGGTTTGTTGCACATCTCAGAAATGAGTTGGGCTCGAATCAATCATCCCAAAGAGATGTTCAAAGAAGGCCAAAAGATCAAGGTCATGGTTCTTCGCTTGGATGCGAATGCAGGCAAGATCTCCTTGGGCCACAGGCAAGTCCTGCCAGATCCTTGGAACCTGATCAAGCAGAATTACGTCGTCGGTCAAAAATTGACGGTTACGATTGGTCGCATCGTGCAAAGTGGAGCTTTCATCAAGCTTGCTGAGGGTGCAGAAGCCTTCATGCCCGTTAGCGAAATGTCGTTCCGTCGCATCAAGCGACCTCAGGACGTTGTCGAAGAGAATCAAGAAGTTGAAGCTCAGATCATTGATCTGAGGCCCGACGAGCGCCGAATGGTTCTTAGTATGAGAGCTATTGGCGGCGGCGGAGAGCTCCGGCCAGGCGCCGATAGAGGCATGCCTAACGCTGCACCATCTTACGATGAAGACCAGCGAAAGGGCGGAGATCGATCTGGCAAGAAGAAGGGCAAGAAGGGCGGTCGAGGTCGAGATGAGTTCGAAGACTTCGATGATGTTGGCGGCAGACGTGGCTTTGCCACTGGCGGCGCAACAATCGGCGAACGTCTAGGAATGCTGAAAGGCTTTTTAGGACGTGACGAGGACGAAGAAGAGGCTGAGAAGGTAGAGGAACCAGCAGAAGAATAAGTCTTTCTGCGAATACCTAGAAGCGACTGAATGTGGCTGGAAGCACTTTGTGTTTCCGGCCACGTTCCTTTTAGGGGGAAGAAACTAGGACAAAAGTGATAACGGCGGTAACTGGTGGTATTGCTGAGGGCAAGTCGACGGTTATGTCGATTTTGTCCGAAATGGGCTTCAAGACAGAATCAGCCGATGTGTTCGCACGCGCGATCTTCGCGGAACCTGAAATAAACAAATCTTTAGCAAGGATCGCGGGAAGATCCTCTTCTATCACTTCATTGGAGCTTCGAGACGCTATACAGTCAGACGATGCTGTTCGCAGGCAAGTGAATTCACTTATTCATGGCCGTGTCATGGAGCGCATTTGGGCCTCCCGTGCAGATTTCGTGGAAGTTCCACTCCTAATTGAAGCATGCCTTCAGGGCCAATTTGACTCGGTATGGGTAGTTACATGTGGCTCGATCATCCAAAGAGAACGACTAGTAGACAGATATCGTGGTATGGCAAATATTGACCTACTCCTTTCTACCCAACTGCCAACTCGGGCCAAAGTTCCTTTCGCAGATGCCATTATCCGAACGAATTACCCCCTAGAAACCGTCAGGCGATGTATATCTGAGGCACTCGGGAACAGATTCGAGTCGAGTTGATTGCAAGGTTTATTTGATCGTGCTATACTCCACCCGATCTGCCTGCTCGGCCTGTCATCGTTTTTGGGTGAATGCCGGTATGGTCAAGGATTGGAAAGGTTGTTTGATCGGAGTGAAGTTACCAACCGAGGTTTACATGTCTACTAGATTGGCGATTGAATCCGGACAGGGGTGGTTTATGGAAACGCGTACAGACAATCGACGGGCGGGGCGCCCAGACCGAATGAGGATTAAGGAGGACGCGTCATAGTTAGGCGGTTCATCACATCGTTACAAGGCAAGGTTTTGAGTCAGTTGGTCATTTTGACCCTGGTGCTACCTTCCATTACCCTGGCTCTTTATGCGAAAGCGAACGCGCAGGTTGCAGTTCTGCCGCTCTGGGCCGTGACAGAGTTCAAAAACCAAAAGTCGCCCGGAACGAATTTTGGTAAGACAGCCTCTACCGCAGTAGCTAGCGAACTAGGGAAAGCAGGCACATTTGACGTTATTCCGGAAGAATCGATCAAGAGAGCTACCGAAACTCTCGGTATTGCTTCTCCTCCAGATGGGATTACGAACCTCATGCGTCTTGCGCAAGAAGTTCATGCCCAGACGGTAGTAAGCGGCGAAATCGTCGATTACAAGGTCGTCGCCGTTGGCGGCGGCAAGCAAGCCACAGTAGCACTGAAAGTTATCGTTTCTGATGTTGCATCAGGGCTAGCGATCAACGGTGCTGCACTCAAGGGCGTATCGACCATTCGGTCGGGAAATGTATCAGATGAGACTCTCATTAACGATGCTATTACCCAGGCCGCAGGGGAATCGATTCGAGCCATACAGAGCCACACGCTTCCTTTTGGAACGGTTCTGAACACCCAAGAGAACAAGGCGCTCATTAATAAGGGTAGCCGCGCAGGGTTCCAATCCGGTCAAGAGGTCGTCGTTATACGCGGTCGAGATCAGGTTGCAACTGCTCATGTAACTGAAGTCGATCCCGACAGCTCTTACATCGTAGCGTCTAGGCTTATCAAGGGCATTCAACCTGGCGACAAGGTGCGTGTGCTTTTCCACACACCAGACATTTTTGTAGACGGTCGCGGTAACTACCGCGAAGTCCCTGTGCGAAACCATTCCTTCCCATCTGGGTTGGTATCGGTTCTTCTCGTCCTGGGAGTCGTCGCAGCGTTGGTAGGCGGCGGCAACGGCGGAAGCCAGGGCACGACTTCCGCAAACGTTACAGCAGAAGCGACCAGACTTCCTAACAACCCTGGAGGCTTGCCTCAAGTTGTTGTAAAGTGGAGTCCGAACGGGTTTGCTGGTGGAAACAGCCAGCGAGCGGCTTGGCAAATCTATCGAAGCGACATCGTAACCTCTCCGCCGACACCAGTTGGCGTTCAGCAGGGGCTTGTGAATAGCTGGAATGATACAACGACTGCAAGGGCAGCTGGTGCAGTCGCGTACGCTTACTTCGGTGGCAACATTGGCGGAACAACTTGCAATAATACGTCCATATCAGATCAGACGAATGCTGCAATTGTTCCAGGTGTACAGCCCGGAACTCAGTACTCCTACCAAGTTCAAGAGGTCTACGACCTACTAGCAATTGATCTTCCAACTGGTGGATCAGGCGGGAATGGAGGGTCTGGAACTGGAACTGGAACTGGAACTGGAACTGGAACGAACCGCGTAGTACAGCGTGAGCCCCGATAAACCGAGCGTAGCGGAAGCCAACACCGTATTAACGGTTAACATGCCCTGCGCCCCGCTATACTTCTGATTGAGTGTGGCGTATTCTTCTTGGTTGCTGCGTGCACGCCGATAGTCTGCGCGACGATCAAGGTAGACGGCGCCGCTAATCCCAGTCGCCACACCTAGCGCCAGCGCCGAACCCCCAAGAACCCACACTTCCGCGGGCAAGCGGGGCGCTGTTGCGCCTGAGTCGATCCTGCCAATATCGGCGGCGATCCAACCGCTAGGGACAGGCGGCGGCGGGGCTACAGGTAGCGCCTGTGCCTGGATCTGGACCGGTGTGGGGTTCGGTTCTGTGCCGAACAGAGCGAGCTCAGGCACCTCCAGCGTCACCTTCTGCGCCTCGACGACTTGGAGCTTTGTGCTCCACGGGCGCCTGCCGGGCGCGCTAGCCTGAATCTCGTGCAGGCCGGGATCGAGCGGCATTTCGACGTCGCGGGCGGTGACCGCAATGACAACTCCGTCGAGCCGGAGCTCAAGGTCGGAGCTTTGGGTGTTCGAGACGCGAAAGCGTATTGAAGGCACGCGCGTAGCAAGGGCTGCCAATCGCTCTTGTGCGAAAAGAACACGGTCGGCGCGACCATCCCGCCGCGCCGCTTGCTCGGCAGTGGTGAATTCAAGCCAGGCTGACGCCAACTGCCCTTCTGCTTCGTGGCACGCTGCCAAATTGAGCAGGGTCCCGGTTGCAGGTTCGAGGCGCTGGCTCTCTGCGAATTTCGGACAGGCGGCAGCGTAGTCCTTAGCGGCCATCAGTTCTCGCCCTTTTTGGTAAAGAGCCTCCGCCAACGCCGCGCCAACTTCGCGCTCGTGCTCGGTGTTGCCCTTGGTTTCGGCGGCCGCTCCCACCCATGGAGCCGCGACCCAGCTGACCACAACCAGGCCGAAGGTACTGAAACGCACAACGGCTTTCATGGTGTGGTGCCTCCGCTGCCACCGGCCAAACTTGACATGTGCCAAGCTCCCGCCGCACCGCTATGGCCCGCCGCGCCGCTGATGCCAGCTGCGCCTCCGCTTCCACCCAAGGCGCAGCTCGATTCTGGAAACCCTTGCCGTGCCGGGTCGACGAACGGTGCGCTGAGTTCCCGGAGTGCGGCTCTCAGGCTAGCGGCTTCTTCTGGGCTCAGTTGAATCACGATCGTGACGGCTTCCAGATAACGATCAATGAGCGCCTCGGCCTCGGCCTCAGAAATCGGCACTACACGATCAACTAAGGCAAAGTCATCAGGCGGCGGTGTTGCACATCCCCAAAGGCGATACGTCCACTGGTTGAGGCGATTTTTGAAGTCGGCCCGTCCATTTGGTAAATACAGATTCACAACCCATTTGAGGCGACAGTCTGCGTAGACACGCACCTCGTAAGAGGACACGACCTCCCGCGTCAGATCTTCCACCCGAGAGAGGCGTAGACAAAGATTGAGTTCAGTCGTTCCCGCTGAGCCGGCGCTGGCTCCCCGCATACCCCCCGTCACGGCCGGGGCGCCCCCGGCCCCGGGCCCGCCCGCGGCCGCGCCCCGCCCGGGGGGGGCGCCCCGGCCGCGGGGGGGGGGGGGGCGGGGGGGGGGCCC
>JBBQZV010000011.1:0-125956 GCA_038207365.1 Fimbriimonadales bacterium
TTTTGGGGAACATTCTTTCTTTGGCCGGATATGGCTGTCGCTCTAGGATTTGTTGGCTTTGTAGTTTCCCTGGGTCGCTCCGCTTGGCCGTTCGTTTTCTGTCCTGATCCATCGCTTACGCCACTGCGCTTGGTGCGCCGACTCAAACTCGCGGGCACGATCATCCCACTCAGACAAGAGTCGACTGACTGCACCTCGCTGAGTGGCTACGAATGGATAGGGACTGAAAACGAACTGGATTAGTTTTTTTGGGACCTTCTTTCTTTCTTGGTTGCTTTAACCGGTTTTTGGCTGACTTGATCGGTTGTTGGCTTTGATCTTTCGCTGGGGCGCTCCGCTGTGGCCGTTCGTTTTCTGTCCTGATCCTTCGCTTACGCCACTTCGCTCGGTGCGCCGATTCAACTCGTGGGACGGAGCCCACTCAGACAGGAATCGGCGACTGCACCTCGCTGAGTGGCTACGATGGATATGGACTGAAAACGAACTGGATTAGTTTTTTGGGAAACTTTCTTGTTTCCTTTGTTTATGTTTTGGCTGGCTTGATCGGTTTGTGCCTTAGTTATTTCTAGGGGCGCTCCGCTGTTGCCGTTCGTTTTCTGTCCTGATCCATCGCTTGACGCCACTACGCTCGGTGCGCCGATTCAACTCGTGGGACGGAGCCCACTCAGACAGGAATCGGCGACTGCACCTCGCTGAGTGGCTACGATGAATAGGGACTGAAAACGAACTGGATTAGGTTTTGTGGGAACTTTCTTGTTCGCTTTAATAAGTAACAAAAGCTCTCGGCCGGGGGCCTGAGAGCTTTTTGGGGGAGCGGGTTCTTCTGAATCTTGTTTAGGGGTGGCGATATTTGGTTAGTAGGGTTTCGGCTTCGGGGCCGAATTCTGCTAGGCGTTTGTATAGGGTGAGCTGAACCATGGCTCTAGTTTTGTTTAGGTCTTGGGGGTCGGCATTTCCTAGTTGGAAATAGGTGTCGCCTTTAAGGTAGTCCGTTAGAAAACGCAAACCTAGTTCTAGAGTTATTGCTTGAACGGCGGAGACCATTAGGGAAACTTCGTTGTCCGTAATCTCCTGGGCTGCTTCGAGGAATCCCTTTGCAACTGACTCGTAGACTTCGCGGTCTACCTTCACCTTAGAAAGGTCTCGCTCTTTCTCACCCGCTTTATTGACCATCGATCGCTGAAGGTCACCCCAGTCTGCCAACCAGGTAAAGGGCATGATTGTGTCTAGATCTACTAACGATTTGACTCGACCTGATTTCGAGCAGAAAAGAAAGTTCTCGATTTTCGTGTCGCCATGAATGAGCGTGTGGCGGATTTTGCCTGCATCCAATGCGTTCCAAAGGCCCATCGCGAATGGCTCTCGTTCCAACACGAGTTGGATAAACGGCTGCAGATCCACGTCCAATTTCCTCAGAAGGTATTCCTCTGGATCTAGGGCGACCAAGAAATGCTGCCCTGAGCTTTCTCGAATGATTGGGTCGTCGGGTAGAAGGTCTGATGCTTGGTCAAGCGTGCGGTATCCCGCCATTACGGAATGAAATTGCCTGAAATAAAGACCGGTGTCACGATATCCTGGGAGGGAACCCTCGATTGTTGAGGGTGATATCGAAGCCGTGAGATCCGAATAGATTGCCAAGCCCCGACCTACTTCTTCAGCAAGCTTAAGCTGAGCCTCTAGGCCCTCGACCTCACCAAGGCTCTTGTAGGAGATCGACTGGGGAATGCGAACCATCATTCGCCATACCGACCATCCGTGTTCATCTGTTAAGTCGAGAAAATGCTCGTCTTCACGGGTAGGTATGAGACAGATTGGCTCCCAAAGGTCATCTACCAAACCATGTGCCAGCGCAGAACTCTGAGCTTGGATTGAGGCAATCATGGCATTCATGACCCGGTACGGCATCTTGAATACGTCCGAATTGACCTTTTGGAGAAGGTATTCGCCATCTCCAGCATGGACATGATAGGTGTGGAGATTGATGTTTCCCCTGCCTGGAAACGGACTTACTTTGATGGGGCTCGCAATTTGAAACTGTCCAGCTACCCATTCTATGTCGCTGACCGAGTAATCAACGCACGAGCCTATAAGATGTGGTGGGCGTTCTCCAATTCCTTCAAACATTTAAATAATGACCTTAGGGTCAAATTATACGCCCCACGCGAAGGTATGGGATGAGTTGAGAGGAACGACGGGCACATTGGCCGGATATTAGACGCCTCGCTTATACTTGTCTGGTCCGTCAGTAGGGTTAGTCTAAAATGCTTGCACTTGCGTTTCTCGTCACCATCTCCATCCACCAGTTACCCAAAATACTGACATCGGCGCAGAATGTACCTGTGGAAATCGAGCTGAGATCCACCACTGTTCATTCGGACCCATTCAATGACCTAGTGGTAGATGCCGTCTTTCGGAACTCAAGAGGAGTGGAACAGAAGGTGCCTGCCTTTTGGGCCGGTGGAGACCGATGGAAGGTTCGTTTTGCCTCGCCGAAACCAGGAACCTACTCCTATGAAACGATTTGTAGCGATCTAGGCGATCGGGGGCTAAATGGCGTTCGTGGTGAGGTCACTGTTCAGCCGAATACGGGTTCAAACCCATTGTTCCTGCATGGAGGATTGCGTGTAAGCCGGGACAAGCGGCACCTTGAACACCTCGACGGCGAACCTTTCTTTTGGCTTGGCGACACCTGGTGGATGGGGTTGGCAGAGCGACTCCATTGGCCCGATGAGTTTCAACGACTTACCGAGGATCGTGTCAAGAAAGGATTTAACGTCGTGCAGATTGTTGCCGGGCTCTACCCTGACATGTTCCCTTTTGATAAGAGAGGCGCGAACGAAGCTGGATTCCCGTGGGAGGCCGAATACGCCCGGATCCGTCCAGAGTATTTCGATCGTGCGGACATTAGGATTCGTTACCTAATTGAGAAGGGAATTACGCCCTGCATAGTAGGTGCTTGGGGATATTTCTTACCTTGGATGGGCGTTGACCGCATGAAGAAGCATTGGCGGTATCTCATTGCCAGATACGGCTCCTATCCAGTGGTTTGGTGCGCAGCGGGTGAAGCCAACCTACCCTGGTATTTGGCGAAGGGGTTCCCTTATGACGATAGAGAGCAGGTCAAAGGTTGGACGGAAGTGCTGAGGTCGATTCGAGCTACAGATTCCTTTCATCGACTTCTAACTATTCACCCCACAGCCATTAATCAGTACACATCCCGGCATGCAACAGATGACGCCGGATTACTCGATTTTGACCTTCTCCAAACTCCTCACGGCAGGATGGAGGCTGCGCAAGTTACCGTTGAGGCCGTGCAGCATTCCATCAAGGCGACTCCAAAAATGCCCGTAATCGACGGGGAAGCGGCCTATGAAATGTTAAGTGACTCACTTCCTACGGAATGGACACGGGCGATGTTCTGGATTTGTATGATGAATGGAGCTGCTGGCCACACCTATGGGGCAAACGGCATTTGGCAAAACAACCGACCCGACGATCCCCACGGTCGATCACCCAACGGACCCGGTTACGGGAGGATTACATCGCAAGAAGCAATGAATCTTCCTGGTTCTCAGCAAATCGCGATGGGAATGAAATTCCTTAAGCAGTTTCCTTGGAGGAAGTTGGAGCCATTAAGGGGTGGTGCGAGTTACTCAAATTCTTCGCGGGCATCGCTTGCCTCTAGCCATTGGATTTGGTTTCCCGAAGGGACGCCGAACGTACACGCACCGGTTGCCAAACGTTGGTTCCGGAGGTCATTTCAGCTTAACAACGCTGATGTCACTTCAGCGGACATTCGCATTACGGCAGATGACGCATGTTCCGTTTGGATAAATGGACAACCTCTTGGTTCATCCACCGATTGGAGAGTCGGAGCGGAATTCAAGGTCGCTCAGCAGTATTTGAAGTCGGGGAAGAACGTGATTGCAGTTGAAGCGGAGAATCTCGATTCAAGCGTTACTCAAAATCCTGCAGGAATGAACGCTGAGTTGGCCATTCAAATGAAGTCAGGAGCTACAACGAGGATTCAGTCTGATGCGTCATGGCTCTCGTCTAGTGCCCTAGTTTCAGGATGGCAGCTCATCGACTTCGATGATATTGGGTGGGCTAAAGCTAAGGTCCTCGGGTCCATGGGCATGGCTCCTTGGGGGAATATTGCTGCCGGTTCAGGTATTGAGCCACAGTCTGCCGGGATATCTACGGAACTTAGATTCGTATATGTTTTAAGATCAGAGGCTGTCGTTATTCATGGACTTGAGAAGGGCGGCAGCTACGTAATCCAAGTATTTGACCCGGTCATAGGTCACACGATCGAGTCAAAAATCGGGCCATTAGTCGCCAATGACGTCGGAGACCTTACCATTCAGGCACCAGGCAACCTAAACCACGATTGGTTGATAATTGCCCGTGAAATGGGCCGATGAATCTAAAGTGATCAGTCGAGTTTAAGTCTTATTACAGTTAAGTTTAATGGATCAAACTTATACTTAAAAACTGTGGACGTGACTTGTAGAAACGAGTGGATCGGAACAATTCGATGGGGCTCAAAGAATGAATTCACTGCATCTGGCTCTCCTCTGTTCAAAGTATCACCCAGTTTCCAAATCTCGATTTTATGGGGTCCATAGGCATATCGGGACAGGTCGAGCACGCGAGTGATCGGGCTCAGAGATGAATTTACGCAGAACAATGTGAGAGTTTTTCGATCTTCGGATAGGGTGGCGCTGACGTCGGGTGCCAAGTCTGTAGGTATCTGAGATTCGATTTTGAGCGGCCAAGTTCCGGCAAGATTCGAATAAAGAAACTGCGAATAATAGGTAGGTGTCAGGAAAAGCGAATGAGGGTTCGTTTGGATAATTCCCGAGCAAAAGCTGTTGGTAAGGTTTGAACGGTTTGCAATTTCGACAAGGTCTGCTTCTCTGTGCATAAGGTTCTGATACCGACAGCAGGCAAGTGCATTAGCCAAATTCCAGAGCATTGCCCTGGGCAGTCCTGGATCTCCAGCCGTTGTATTCCATTCAGTAACGGCTACCTTGATCTTCTTTCCCTTCTTGCTTTTTGAGATCATTTCGCGCGTAGCTTCGAGTTCTTGCCTGGATCCCTCGAGGTCTGCAACGTTGTACTGATGAGGACTTACATAGCGCAGGTAAGGAGCTGCACCACTTAATAGTTCTTCGCTTGGAAAGCTCGAGAGCAACTTACACTTTGGGTCAACAGCCAGTATGGCTTTGGCAAACTCAGGCACGGCTTGCCAGTATTTTTGCCCCCATCTCTCATTTCCTATTTGCCAATACTTGATTGCATAGGGATTGGGGTGCCCATTTTGAGCTCGCAGCTTGCCCATAGGCGTATTGACTGACCCGTTGAAGTACTCCACCTCTTTGGCAGCATCTTGGGGAGTCTTGTTTTCGTATCGAACGCAAACGAGAGGCTCGGCTCCAGAATTTTGAATCAACTGGACAACCTCCTCAAGGCCAGCCCCTATAGGCTGTAACCCTCCCCAAGCACGGAACGGAGTGCGTTTCTCTACGGGGCCGATGGTATCGGTCCACTCGAATGTTCCTAGGTTGGCATCATCTAGCACGCTACCCCCAACGCGAATAATTCCAGGTTTTAGGGCTTTAAGTGCGGAGCATACATCTTGCCGCCAACCACCAACCGAGTCGGACGGCATTAGGCTGAGATTATCTAGCCAATAGGTTCCCGGTCCCTTAATGGTCACCATGAAAGTTGCGTTGGATGCAGTCTTCTTTGGTCGAAGTGTTGCTGTTACTTTAGACCAGGTATTACTGACCTTTAAGGAGACTTCTCCAAGATTTTCGGCGCCGTCCATGAGGCGGATTCGGATAACCGACCCATTGTCGGGCCCCTTGGCGTAGGCAGTGAAGCTACACGAAACACCAAGCTTAACGGCGATGCCGTCTTGAGCAATGCCAGCTTCCGATGGTGCACCAGCACCGAGCTCAAGGCGTTTGCTAAACTGGCCAGTTACCTTGGTCTGACTGTCTTGGATGACACTTATTCGATTGACCTGTCCGGTTGGATACCACGACTTTTCCTTGAAGTCGGTTTCGGTCGTGAACTTGAATTTGTAAGGAGTTAGTCCTTCGAAGCTGCCATCGAATAATTTTTCAGCCCACATGCTTGGGACCAAGTCACACAAGTACTCGATAAATTGTCCGTTTTGCAAAGGGCTGATTCGGGCAGGACACAATGGCCAATGAGTGACGATGAGCGGGAGGTTTTCTGGGTTGAGTTTATCAAGGCGGACACCTTTGAACTCGATACTTCCTGTTCCTTTGCCAAATCCAAACATGAAAAGGGCAATTCTAATCCTGCCAGAAGGCGGGACAACAAACGTAATAGCATCGTTCTCGAATTCTGTGGTGCCAGAGTGATTCTTGCCACGGGCAACTATGCCTCCGTCAAGGTTTTGAACTTGCAAAGCACCAAACACAGGTGCGCCTGCAGGTCTTAGGTCTTGTGGCCGAATCCATGCGCTAAGTTTGTAAATGCTACCAGGAGGAAGGTTCAGGTTCTGTCCAAACGCGGTGTCGGTCAACTCGTGCGAAACCGCTCGGAGTTCTGGAGAACCTGAGATGCGATCGGTTGATAGGACTGGCTTCGCGCCATAAACCGATGTTTCCCAACGATCGAGTCCCTTGGAAAAGTCTCCGTTCTGAAGGCCAACCTGGAAGAGGTGGGCGCAGGCGAATAGTGCCATGCCAAACATGGCTGGATGTTACACCGTCCGCTAATTCCTATTTCAATTTAGCGGACGGTAATAAATCCCTACTTACCGACGACAAGGATCGTGAACGATCCAGAAACCATTGCGCCCCTGGATCTGCCACTGGGGATAGAGTTGGGTAGAGGTCGCCCGTACTCGGCAGCTATGAGGAGAATCTTTCCTGTTCTCGAGTCGAGAGTTAAGGTTTTGGCTCCGGACATGGTCTTTAGGTTTTGTTCAACTACAAAGGTTGTTGGATTCTTTTCCTTAATAATGGTCATGGTGCCGTTGCCATGAGAGCTAAAGGCCTCGTGTGTTTTCGGGTTGAAAACGGCTCCATCAGACCCGCCAGCTAAAGGAAGGTCAGCAAGGTATTTACCTGTAAGTGCATCGAGCATCACCATAACTTGAGGTGTTCGGCATGCAACAAACAAGACATGATTTCGGACGTCTAGCGCCAGACCTGCGCACTCTCCGCCTTTGCCATTGAGCCCATAGGTGGCAACCTTTTTCATGGTCCTGGCATCGATCACGGCAACGCTGTCTTTGTCTTCCAGGTCGACGTAGATGTGGCCGTTGCCATCGGATACTGCCTGCTCAGGAGCGCCTCCTAAGTCGATCGTGCCGAGCACGGTTCCTTCCTTGGCGCTTATGACGGTTGCCTCTGGGGCGCTATGGCTGAAAATGTAGATTCGGTTATTGAAAGTGTCCGCAAGTATGCCGTCGGGCCGACCTTCGACATCAATTGTCTTTATGGGCTGAAGGGTTTTTGAATCCCACATGACCACTGGCTTGCTCGATGCAAATCCATGATTGGACCTATTGTCAACCGCTGCTCCACGAGCATTCGTTTTGGAAATCTCTCCCATTGGCTCGAGGGTGTCTAGGTTGAAAACGTTTACTTTGGCACTGCTTCCGCCGCGAGGAATGTAGAGTTTCCGTCCGTTGGAATCGGCATAAACATAGTCAAAGCCGCCTTCACCGCCAACGCGGGCGGATTTAATGATATGGTACGGCCCATCTTGTTGATGCCCGATGCCTCCAAAAGCTATGGTGCCGAGACCGGCAAGAACAGACAAGGCTAAAAGTTTCATAAGCAAATCACCAAATTCACTCTAGCACTACCCTCCGCACCCCTAACCAAGATGTTTCACACTTTAGCGCCTAAAAGGACAAAGGAGGGAAGCAGGCACCACTCGAATTAAGTTGTGTGGCTGTTGGATTCTTACTCTTGGTCTGCTCTGCCCATACAAAACCCCGCTTGGTTTCGAATGGACTCTCTGGTTACGTCAGCATGAGCGTTCCTGCGCCACCGGAAGATTTTGGTTATGGAGTTAGCCTCTACACCTCGGCCTGGCCTCTGTTGAAATCTCCTCTTGCAAATTTTCAAATCGGGTTGGCATCCATCTGGATCGTTCCTGACAATCGAAAGATCAATTACCCGCTTCTGCCACATGGCACGGTAGCAAGAGATAACTGGCCAGAACGGGGTCCAAGCTATAGGGATGTTTTCCAAACCATAGAGGGAGGCCTTGGCTTCTGGGCGTCAACCCAGTTTGGGGTAGCAACCTCGAAATTCCGGATCAATGGCACAGCCAACGGATACAACCAAGAGATTTCCAGTCCAGGATGGGGATTTGGAAACCCCAGTCCTCTCAAGCCAGACCAGATGGGAATCGCGCAACTCAGCCCGACATTGTTGCTTCCGCCGGATGGTCTTACCTTTAGGAAGGACACGTGTGGAGATTTACTTGGCTATGCATGGATGGCGTTGCCTCTCCTGCGGGCAAAGAAGGAGACGGCGGGTTCACACATTCCGACGGGAGATCAGTCCTGGACACTGTTCTTGAATTCAAAGGACTTTCGCGGTCCAGTTGCTTTCTATATTCCTGATACTTGGAGCCGCGTTTCCTTAAATTACGCACCTGCCGTTGGGAGAGGGCTTGACGCTCGTCCGGGATTAGTCACAGGGGGTGCCATTGAGATTAATACGGTTCCTCGCTTGCTTGGCGAGAGTGCAAAGGGGGACCACTATTCACGGATCCCTGGGCTGCAATTCCCGGTTAATTCCAAGGGCCAAACGGTCCTCATTCATAACATGACCCACTATTCCAAGGAAGCACTTTTTGACCAAGTCGGGTCATGGTTGGGTGGGGGACCTGTAGCATCCAGTGAGTTTAAGGTCTCGAGCAGCGTGACGCCGAACTGCTCAGCGAACCCATTGGTCGTGCATCAAGGGCAAGAAAACCGTTTGATCAAAGGATGTGAAAGCTGGGTGTCGACCACTGCGATTGATCCAGTCACATTCGGCTTGCAATGGAAGAGTTCAGCCGTGACTCCTTGGATCAATGGTATGGGACGAGCTCAGTTCCCCGAATACTTTCGAGAAGAAGGGAAGGAAGTGCTAGCCGTTCCAGTTTCGACCGTCCCTACTGAAACTGGTTTGACCGAAACTCAGTTCCCGACTGCTGGCCGTGGAAACTCGTATCTATCCGACGAATCTCCGTCATCCCTGTGGCGATCACCAGGACCGAAAGCTGGTCCATTTGAGGTGCGACTTTCGGATGGAAGCCTTGTTACCTATAGTTGGTATCGGTTTGTGGACCAGCCAAGTGTCCGGGCAGCTAACCTATCACGCACTGAGTTGGAGCGTTTGCAAATCGTCGTCGAAAAGATTCACCGCGCTTGGACGACGAAAAAGCAATACATGCCCGCTCCCCGAATTGGACACTTAGTGGCACTGGATAACGCGCTTCTGGTCAAACCACCGCAAGGTCTTGAATTCGGATATGTACCGATTGTGACTAGTCAACGACAAAGTCGTTTGTGAAGTATCCCCTCAAAAAACGACCTGGAGAGTGGCTACTTAAGCCTTACATTTCAAAGTAACAACAGAGTCTCGCTTGATGACTTCAATCGCCACTCGATGATCCTGGATAGCTTCGCCTCTTGCGAGACTTAGAACGGCCTCCGCAGCTTTACGACCAAGTTCCACTCGGTCCTGTTTCACCGTAGTCAGACTTGGCATGACATATTCGGCGACCGAGAAATTTCCGAAGCCGACGAAAGAAATGTCGTCAGGAATACGAAGTCCTGCATCCATGGCCGCTTTCATGGCTCCCATTGCCGTAATGTCACTTGCGCAAACGACTGCGGTGGGCCGATTGCTGTTTGATAAAATCGTCTGAAATGCTCTGTACCCAGAAGCTTCAGTGAAACCAGAGCCAACTTCTGCCGAATACCTAAGTCCGTGCTTTTTTACTGCACTTCGGAAACCGCGAAGTCGATCCGCCGCATCAAGATTCTCGGCTGGACCTGGCACGAAGTTAATTCTCTCGTGACCCATAGATACCAAATAGTCAACGGCATATCCGATCCCTTCGGCATCGTCAATCCACACAGATGGAATGGTTCTTCGACCACGGTAACGGTTGACCGCGACGACGGGAATACCCGAGTCTCGCAAAGATTCAATTACGCCAAGACTGGGTTGCTCAAACAGCAGGCACGCGATTGAGGCGACGGATTCGAGGCGGGGGAATGAACCTTGCGAGTCGTAAGCGATGAGGTTGACATGGCTCCCATGTTTTTCGACGACATCGTTGAAACCACTGAGTACATCCGGAAAGTAGTAGGGATCCATCCGTTGCAATTCGCCTGGAAACAGAAAGCCCACCGTTTGTTTCTTTGATGGACGGTCTCTCTTTTGATCTACGACAAAAGTGCCTTTACCTTTGATTCGCAAAACAACTCCGTCGGCGACTAGGTTGGTGATCGCCTGTCGCATCGTCATATAGGAGACCTCGAACTTAATCGCGAGATCTTGTTCACCTGGAAGTCGCTCTCCTTGAGCCAACTTGCCCGTATTAATTTCGTCGAGAATGGTGTTGGATATTTGTCGGTGTTTCAGCACGTTTGATCTCAGGTTTCTAAATCGGTTCCACTCAGCAAAACAGGCAACTACCCGAGAAGGCCATTAGCATTCTGATTAGGACTAAACCGGGACTTTTGTAAATCGGTTGCATAGGAACATTTCAGGTTGTTCTATCGACGTTCTTGGGGAGACGAGAGGTTCGTTAGATGGGAACTTCCACAAATGGGTTCCGACTATTAAGCGATCATGAAAATCGTCGATCCAATTCCGACGTCTTGGTGCGAACCCTGGAAAATTAAGACCATCGAGCATATTAGCTTGGCATCGCCCGAGTCCAGGAGGATTGCACCGACGGAGGCAGGATGGAATACGTTCTTACTTCTTTCCAGGCCCGTCTACATAGATCTGCTTACGGACTCCGGCACCAATGCCATGAGTGACGACCAGTGGGCAGCGATCATGACCGGTGACGAGGCTTATGCAGGCAGTAAGGATTTTGAGCAGCTTGAGAGTGTAGTCAGGCAAGTCTACGGTTACAAGCACCTTATTCCTACCCATCAAGGAAGGGGCGCCGAGCACATTCTGTCTCAGATAGCAATCACGCCTGGGCAGATCGTTCCGGGGAACATGTACTTCACAACAACTAAATTCCACCAAGAACATGCAGGCGGAGTTTTCGAAGATGTGATCGTCGACGAGGCATTTGATCCGTTTAACACATCGCCGTTTAAGGGAAATGTTGATCTCGAGAAGCTAGACAAAATCGTGCAAAGGGAAGGTGCCGGGAAGATTGCCTATGTAAGCCTCGAGACCAACGTTAACATGTGCGGAGGTCAGCCCATTTCGATGGGTAATGCACGCGACCTTCGCGCCTACTGTAATAAGCACGGCATCTTAGTCATGCTCGATGCGACACGAGCGGTCGAAAACTGCTACTTCATCAAAACTCGGGAGCCTGGCTACTCCGATGTCGCGATAAAGGACATCCTGGCTGAGCTTTGTAGCTATACAGACGGCTGTACCATTTCTGGGAAAAAGGACTGCCTCGTAAATATCGGCGGATTCTTAGCCTTACGAGACGACGCCTTAGCTCAGCGGGCCAAGGAAATGGTTGTAGCATTCGAGGGATTGCATACCTACGGAGGCATGGCTGGTCGCGACATGGGAGCTATGGCTGTGGGGATCCTTGAGTCGCTCGACTATGCCTATATTAGAGCCAGAATCGAGCAAGGCGCCTACCTTGGGAAACGACTGGATGATTTTGGTGTGCCCGTTGTCAAGCCGTTTGGTGGACCACGATTTATCTCAATGCGAAGGAAATCCTATCGCATATCCCGCAATCGGAGTACCCGGCTCAACGCCTAGCCGGAGAGATCTACCTTGAGGCAGGAGTACGATCCATGGAGCGTGGAATCGTTTCCTCAGGGCGAGACAAACACGGCGATGAATACAAGCCGGACTTAGAATTGGTGCGGTTGACGATCCCACGCCGGGTCTATACCCAGTCACACTTGGACTACGTAGCGGAGGCTTGCGCTCGAGTTTGTAAGCGGGCAGAAAATGTCCGGGGGCTCAAAATGGTTTATGAGCCAGGTGCCTTAAGGTTCTTCCAAGCGAGATTCGAATCACTTTAAGGGCATCGCTTTGTGTCACCCTTATTAGTCATGGACGGAGTCAAGCTGCCCAATATTCTCATCGTCAACGGATCCTTAGGCGGAACAACCGGCAATACGGCTGAGCTCCTTGCGTTGGCGCAGGAGAAGCTTGAGGGTTTCGCGACACTATCCTATCTCGATCTGCTGCGCGAACCCAATATGGATCGCATCATGACGGCCATTACTGAGGCGGATGGTTACCTCTTTGGCACCGGTTCTTACTGGGATTCATGGGGTTCACCTTTGCAGAAGTTCTTGGAAATGACTGCCCACACGGAAGGCCAGTCGTACTGGGTGGGAAAGCCAGCGTGCGTAATTGTTACCGCCCATGCAGTTGGGGCAAAAGGGGTTCTGTCTCGACTGCTTGGCATCCTTAACGTTTACGGCTGTCTGATCCCACCCTTTGCTGGGTTCACCTACACATGGGTCGCCGATACCGCTCTACCACACGCATCGGAGCACCTCAAGAACGAGTTGTGGACGGCTGATGACATCAACGTAGTCTGCGATAACTTGCTTGAGGCTTTGCGTGGGGGGAAGAATTGGCGGCAGTGGCCGTCCAATGAAGGTCGGAGTGGGGAGAAGTGGCTTCATGTTTATTCGTCGAAATTTAAGAATATTTCGACTGAGTAGGGGGCTGACGGGGGTCAGGGTTTGTTCGCACCGCGGATTTTGTACCTTGGTGATCGGTGTTGCCTTCGTAGTTTCCCTGGGGCGCTCCGCTGTGGCCGTTCGTTTTCTGTCCTGATCCATCGCTTGACGCCACTGCGCTTGGTGCACCGATTCAACTCGTGGGACGGAGCCCACTCAGACAAGAGTCGGCTGACTGCACCTCGCTGAGTGGCTACGAATGGATAGGGACTGAAATCGAACTGGATTACCTTTTGGGAAACTTTCTTGGTTGCTTTAGCCGGTATTGGCTGGCTTGATGGGTTTTTGGCTTTGTAATTTCCCTGGGTCGCTCCGCCTGGCCGTTCGTTTTCTGTCCTGATCCATCGCTTGACGCCACTGCGCTCGGTGCGCCGATTCAACTCGTGGGACGGAGCCCACTCAGACAGGAATCGGCGACTGCACCTCGCTGAGTGGCTACGATGGATAGGGACTGAAAACGAACTGGTTTGGGTTTTGGGGAACTTTCATGTTTCCTTTGGTTATGTTTTGCCTGGCTTGGTCGGTTGTTGGCCCTTCTATTTCCCTGAGGCGCTCCGCTGTGGCCGTTCGTTTTCTGTCCTGATCCATCGCTTGACGCCACTGCGCTCGGTGCGCCGACTCAAACTCGTGGGGCGGAGCCCACTCGGACAAGAGTCGGCTGACTGCACCTCGCTGAGTGGCTACGATGGATAGGGACTGAAAACGAACTGGGTTTCCTGTTGGGGAACATTCTTTCTTACTTTGGCCGGTATTTGCTCGCTTTTGGGTTCGGTTACTTTGTGATTCCCCTGGGGCGCTCCGGTTGGTGGTTCGTTTTCTGTCGTGATCCATCGCTTACGCCATTGCGCTCGGTGCGCCGACTCAAACTCGTGGGGCGGAGCCCACTCGGACACGAGTCGGCTGACTACACCTGGCTTAGTGGCTACGAATGGATAGGGACTTAAAGGGAACTGGGTTAGCTTTTGGGGAAACTTTTTTGTTTGCTTTGGCCGGTTTGTACTTCCGTTCGTTTTTGGGATTGGTTAATTCTTTCGTTTATTGGGGCGATCTATTGTTTGTTGGTTTGAATGTGGGTTTGCATCCAGGGTTCGATGGCTTGGGCCCAGATTTGGTAGCCTTTTTCGGTGGGGTGGAGGAAATCGCCCATTGTGGTTCGGCTGATTGTGCCGTCGGGTTCGAGGAATTTTGCACCGATATCCATGAAGGTTACGTTTCGTTGCTTTCCTAAGGGCTCCAAGAGGTGGTTGACTTCGATTGCTTTCAATCGACCGGCATCATCGGGCTTTTCCCCTCTGGGGAAGATGGCTAGCAGTAAGATTTTCGCTTTGGGTTTTTGACGTCGGATTCGGTCGATGATTGCTTGGACTCCATCTCGAATCTGCTCTGGTGTATTGAGTCCAATGTTATTCGTGCCGATCATGAGGGAAACGGCTTCCAAGGGCATATCGTCAATTTCGCCCTGTTCCAGTCGCCATAAGACATTTTCGGTTCGGTCCCAGCCGAAGCCCAGATCGACGGCATCCCTGCTACCATAAAATGCTTGCCAGACAGGGCGAGGCGACGTCAATCCGCGGTCTAGAGGAGGACCTCCGAAGAAGTGATTTATCGAGTCGCCGATAAAGGCTAAGCGGCAAACATGGTCCTTCCCATATTGCTTGGTGGCGGCAAATCTTGTCGTCCATTTATAGGTCCGCCAATCTCGGTCCTGCGTGACGGGAACGACGGCCGAGTTCGTTGGGTCGAGAATTGTGAACGGCTTTCGATGCAGAATCCGTGCCAGAGCCGGCTCCATGGCTATGGCCCACTTGCGATATCCAAATGCAAATGGGTGAAGCAGGTCCGGCATAACTTCGGTGGAGATCACGCCTTGGTCGTCCGTAAAGGCCCTGCCAATATCTAGAAACTGCACATGGTGTTTAGGAGCCCAGGATGCCAATTCCTTATTTATTTCCACTAGGGATTTTCGCGATTCATCCGTTGGCTTATCTCTAGGAAAAATTCCAAGTAAGAGAATTTTCGTGGATGGCGAAAGTGCCTGGACCTTGCTGCAGACGGCTTCGACGCCTTCCGCTATTTCGGCAGGAGTATTTGAATGGACATTATTTGTTCCGATCATTACGACGGCGGCTTTTGGCTTACATTTGCCCATCTCGCCGTGCTCCAATCGCCAAAGCACATGTTGCGTTCGGTCGCCGCTAATGCCTAGATTGAGTGGCTTGTACGCTCCATAGAAATAGTCCCACGTGTCTTTTCCTCGGTTATGAAAGTCGTCGCCCGTGTCAGGGTCACCTCCGAAAGCGTGGGTAATGGAGTCGCCTACAAATACTAATTGGGCCTCTCCCTTATCGGCGACGGTAACCATGGCACGATGCCGGTTCATCCACCATTCGTTATTTAGAGGAGCTGCGGGTATAGCCGCGGTGTTCTGATAGACCGAGAGAAGAGCAGTGATGAGCCAAATAGACACGGCTCATTATGTGCATGGGGGATCAAGAGACTTTAGGGGCCAGGGACCACAAATACAAAATTTTCATTGTCGTCTGTATAATCCGGTTCCAAGCGGCACATCATGCAGAAGATCATAAGCGACGAAAATCGAGAGAACCTGGATCGGGACGGATATTGCGTGGTGGATGAGCTTTTCTCCAAAGTTGAAATGGAGGACCTTGCGGTGCTCATCGAAGCCCATCAAAGGCGTCACCGTCAGGAACTCATCGACATGGGTGGTTCAGACGGAGGGATTTCGCGAGCTGACGAGATCACATTTACGGATCACCTTGCGGAAAGCGATGACGAGATCATGAAGTTCGTGAAGCGACAAGAGTTTGTTTCGATCACGACCGAATTGCTCGGTGGCAACACCGACCTCTATTGGAATCAATCCGTGTACAAGTCGCCGGGTGGGTCGAAGCAATTTCCCTGGCACCAGGACGACGGATACATGGCCGTCGAGCCATCACCCTATTTGACCATTTGGTTGGCTGTGAACGATGTCACGGTGGAAAATGGCAGTATTTGGGTGTTACCTGGAAGCCACATTCAAGGGCTTCTCCCTCACGTGGAAACACCGATAGGTAAGTCGTGTTACTCGCTAGATGCAGAAGACCAAGGAATCCCGGTTCCGCTCGGTTGCGGTTCGGCGGCTGTTTTTTGGTCGCTGACGATGCACAAGAGCGGTGTTAACGTTTCGGATGGTGTCCGGAAGGGATATGTCATTCAATACTCTGTTGCCGACCTCAAATATGCCCATAACGGCGAGCTCGTGACCGGATTGGTGCCGATTGCTAGAGATGGCTCTGCCGTGTCGAGCTAGTCACTAGTCGGACATTCCACCTGAATCGTCCACATATGCCATCCAGCCAGATTGAAGTGTCTTCTGCTGGGCACTCGGGACGATTCGATTGCGCGCCATTATTACCTTGGTGTCGGGCGGCCATGGTCTAGTCCCAAAAAACCTTGAAACCGACAATGGGCCATTCTAAATTTGAACCAAGAAGGTATTTTCGATCGCAACCGCGAAAATATGCTGTCTCCCTTATCTGGTCCGATAACAATCCGCTTAGATATTGGATTTAGAGGCTGTAGCAAGCATTTCTTGATTGCGTTCAAGGTGATCACTATTGACAGAGCTTCCTTGCATAGGTTCATGGATGGCCCTCCACGTATACATGAAATACTAGATCGAGGATTTTTTCTTGACTGTCGCCCCTTGGCGAGCTTGGTGAGAGCGGAACATCTTATCTTGGAACCGCCACGGATTTGCTTGAGGCTTTACCATTGAAATCAGAATCCTTATATGTCTGCTGTCCGTCTTGAGCAGGTGAATCTTGAGCCGTGTGATGCACTGCTATTCGATGATTGAGAGATTCGAATCTTAGAAAAGGGAAAGAAACGCGTAATTTTCGAGAACGTCGCTGGGGACCAGAAATGAATACGAAGTGGCAAGTAGAATTGCTATTGAGCACTATGTTCTCCTCGTCTAGCCTGATTTTTTGCCCCTTGATGCTGCCTTCCAGTCGACTAAACACCACCACTCCGGGTCAATTCTGAATTCGAGACCCAAATAATGTCAGCGTCAAATCCATCATCCGATCCTTTTTCGCCTGATTCAACGACGGCAAGTCACGGGTTGGACCAGCCATCGAATTGGAATTTCGTTTTTGAACCGATTTCGTACTGGGCTAGAACGACACCAAACAAGGTTGCGATTCAGTCTGCTGACGTGGCTTGGACCTACGAAGACCTGGACAATCGCTCCAATCAGATAGCCCGCCTGCTTAAGGCAAAAGGCATTGAAACAAGTGATCGTGTTGCTTTCATTTTGCCTCGTGGCCCATCGGCCTTATTGATGCTGATATCGATCCTGAAGGCTGGCGCTGCCTACGTTCCGTTGGATGCGGAGTCGCCGCCCATACGAATACGTGAGTGCCTTGAGGACTCTGATCCAAAACTGATCCTGGCTTCGGAATCTAACCCGTATCACCAAGACCAGGATCCTAGAACAATTAGCATCGAGAGGTGTTTCGATGATGCTCTGGCATACGATGCCACACCGTTATTAAATGAATCTGTAGAAGTTTCGGCCTCGGATGTAGCTTATATCATCTTTACTTCTGGCAGTACGGGACGACCAAAGGGTGTGCCTATTACCCACCAAAGTCTGACTAATTTCGTACGTGGAGACCAGGAGGTCTGCATCAAAGTCGAGCATTCCGATAAGGTCTTCCAGGGGTTCTCGCCTGCGTCGGATGGGCACCATGAGGAAGTTTGGCCCACCCTACTTGCAGGGGCAACGTTGATCGTGGCCTCAAGTAGCGACGTGCATTCGGGTTCGGACCTTGAGAGGCTTCTAAACCATAACAAGGTAACGATCATTAGTTGTGCACCAACTCTGCTTTCCATGGTGGAAGGTGAGATTCCGTCCTTGAGGAGGATCCTATTTGGGGCGGAGAGTTTGCCACCGACTATTGTTGATCGCTGGTGGCATGAAGACCGGGAAATCATCAACACGTATGGCCCCACCGAGGCAACCGTCGGAGCCACTTTCGGCTATTGTCAACCTGGCAAGCCCGTAAACATTGGTCGACCTTTACCGGGATACGTTTGCTACGTTCTTGACGAAGATTTACAACCGGTCCAGCCTGGTCTTGAAGGTCAGTTGGCGATTTCTGGAGTAGGTGTTTCGGCCGGATACTTTGGGCGAAGTGAACTCAACGAAGGGCGTTTCCTACCCAATCCGTTTTCGGAAGCTGAGTTATCTAACCCAACTCTTTATCTCACAGGAGATCGAGTTCGCGAGGATGGCGACCACAACTATGTCTGGCTCGGAAGAATCGATGCTCAGGTCAAGATTCGAGGGCATCGTGTTGAGCTAAGCGAAATTGAGAGTCAGGCGCTTGGTTACAAGGAAATTCAATCCGCTGCATTGATTACTCGACTCACTCAGACAAATGAACTTCAACTGGTTGCATTAGTCGTCTTGAAAGGTTCTGATGAATTCTCCATGGCTGAATTCCTGGACCATATGCGGGGGAACCTGCCAGCCTATATGGTTCCGCAAGTAGTCGAGCAAGTTGAGAAGATTCCGGTATTGCCTAGTGGAAAGATTGATCGCAGGTCGTGTCAGACCTTACATGGTCTCGTCATCCGAATCGATCGAGATATCGTTCCGCCACGAACTCCGACGGAACGGCTCGTCCTTTCCGCATGGAAGAGGCTATTTCCTGATTCGGAAGTTTCTTGCTCAGACGATTTCTTCACTGACCTAGGAGGCTATTCGTTGTTGGCATCCCGATTCATATCGAGGCTGCGGGAAGAGCATTCACTTCATGGAGCGGCGGTTGCCGATCTCTATGAAAATCCAACTATTAAGAGCTTCGCCGCTCACCTGGACTCAAATTCGGCCGTAACGCATGACTTACCTGACTTTCAAAGCGTTGACGCAAAGCGTTTTAAGACGGCCAGAGTGTTACAGGGTTTTGGAGTTCTTTTTCTATTTGGTATTCAAGGATTTTTATGGCTCGGGCCTATTATTTTCGCGATCTATTGCTCGGATCTTGGCTTCAACGAAGCTAGCTCAATTGCGATTGGACTCGCTGTTCGTGCGGCATTGGTTCCGCTTGTACTTGCCTTAGTTCTTGTTCTTAAGTGGACGGTTGTGGGACGGATTGACGAGGGACGATATCCGGTATGGGGAAGCGTATTCCTTAGGTGGTGGTTCTTCAATCGTCTGATGGCGATCGCGCCAGTTGGATTTTTGACCGGTACGCCCTTGGCTTCAATCTATCTAAGACTCTTGGGTGCAAAGGTTGGTAAAGGAGTCGTATTTGAGTCTTTAGATATCGACTGCCCCGACCTCATAACCATTGGAAGCAACTGCAGTTTTGAGAATTCAAGTTGGTTGCATGCAGCTGAAGTTACTCAGGGTGAATTGCATGTCTATCCCATAAAAGTAGGTGATGGTTGTATCGTCGGGGTTCGTTCTGGAATTACAGGGGGTGCAACACTTGAAGAAGGCGTAGCCCTGCGAGACCTCACGTGCATTTCGTTAGGAGCAACGATTCCGGCTTACGAGGAATGGCAGGGATCTCCAGCACGCAAAGCGTTGCGAAAGCAGATTCCGGTTTATGATCCGGAAAAACAGCCTTCCTCTGGGCGATGGGCCTTATTTGCCGCCATTCAGTTTCTCCTTGTCTTGGTACTCACGATTCTTGAATCCATACCGTTTGTAATCGTTGGCTTTACCCTCTATAGCTCCAGCGAAGGCTTCGCGGCTTACCTTTGGGAACCGGTGTATGCGATTGTGCTGGTGATACTTGCCGGCATCCAAGCACTTATCATTAAGTGGTTGGTTATAGGTAGGATGAAGGCGGGTACCTACGCATTTCCAAGTGGTTACTGGGTGCGTAAATGGTTCGCTGATCGCCACCTTGAAGTTATTTCTTCGGTATTGGTTCCAATCTATGATTCGCTTTTTGCTCGGGCGTGGTGCGTTGCTCTTGGCATGAAATGCGGCCCAAGATGTGAGATAGCCTTGCCTCGCCGAATGCCTTACGACCTCGTTGAAATGGGTGAAGAAAGCTTCTTGGCGAGCGAAGTCAGTATTGGAATGCCCATACGACGGAATGGTCAGATCATCCTCGAAAATACGGTAGTGGGTAAGCGAGTCTTTCTTGGAAACGACGCAGTCGTTCCCCAAGGGACAACTGTTCCAGAGGAATCTTTGCTAGGAGTCCTTTCCGTGTGGCCGGACGCCGTTGACACGGGAAATAGTCTTCGCCAAGCATGGCTTGGGTCTCCCGCTTTTAGAATGCCTAATAGGCAAGTTCACAACCAGTTTGATGTGCATCAGACCTATCTCCCGACCCGCAAGATGTACTTGCACCGGCTGGCCCATGAAGCTTTTCGGCTTGTGCTTCCCAGTCTTTGCTCTCTCATCATTGCGTCGATCTATATCGAAGTATTTGTCGTTGTTTGGAATGAGACTTCGCTTTTAGTCGCTGCTCTTTTAGGTCCGATCATTTATATGTTGATGGGCTTTCTCGGGGCGATTATGTGCCGCGTCTGTAAGGCCATATTGGTCGGCAAATATGAACCGACGGTAAGTCCTCTGTGGAGTCCATTTGTGTGGCGAGCGGAAACCTATTCCGCGGTTTTGCACGACTTCGGGGTCCCGATGTTTGTGCAGGCACTAGTTGGTACTCCTTTTTTAGCGCAGTTCATGCGCTTCCTCGGTGCAAAGGTTGGCAAGAGAACATTCCTAAACACAACCGACTGGACCGAGACGGATCTCATCGACATTGGCCATGATGTGGCGATCAACACCAATGCCCCACTACAAGCTCACCTCTTTGAGGACCGAGTTATGAAAGTGGGTGCCATTCACATAGGAGATCGCTGTTCCATTGGACACTACTCGGTTGTCCTCTGCGATTCAGAGGTTCGGTCCGACGCAAATGTCGGTCACTTGAGCCTGGTAATGAAGGGCGAAACGATACCGAGCCACACCTTCTGGGCGGGTTCGCCCGTTCAAATTAGCGAAGACCCTGTAAAACGGAATAAGTTGGGGCTTCCCAAAACTTTGTCCGAACCGAAGTAAATCAGTATTTTGGGTAGGGAACTTCCTTAAGCTTGCCGAGAGCACCGAGCCATGAATCGAAGTTCTTTGCTCGATTGATTGAACTTGTGTAGATCGGTCGTCGCGAAGTCCAAAGGCTGGGTGGTTCAACTGGGAGTGGGTGTTTTTCGGGGCAGATACAATCTTCTTCCCACGGAAGGCCGCAGAATTCCAGCACCTTGGAGAGGGTCTCTTTGGGTTGGTTGACAAGCTCTTCGTAATCAATTTCAAGAAGAGATTCTTGGCCCAAGATGCTCCGCCAGTGGGCCATGAGGTCGAGATAAGCGCGGTAAGTTCCAACAATGTGGTCGGGATGGTAGGCAAAGGGAATCGTATCTCCGATGAACGTTGTCATCATCGATACACAGGTGTCGAGAGGATTTCGGCGAAGATGGACAAACTTTGCAGAGGGCAACGCCATCCGGATTAACCCAGCGTATCGATAGTTTTCATACATTCGATCCGTTAGAACCTGGGCATCAGAGGACAGATTCATATAGTTGTGTGCCAGTGATTCTAGGAGTTCCTGAGACAGCTTGCCGCTTGCCAATTGTTGTGTGCCCTCTTCTGCGTGCAAGGCCCAATAAGGGCACTCCCCGCGCGAACTAACGACGGTGTGGGAGGAAAGCATCTGATCGAGCAATGTCAGGCCGGACCTAACCATGCCTATCAAGAACAACGGACGGACTACCTTAACATTAGCGCCAACTGCGGAGTCGACGACAGCCTTTGTATAGGCCGACTTGACTCGGGCAGCGCTAGCGAAGGGCTCGAGTAGATTGAAGTTTGACTTTACGTTATGGGAGCGATAGGCTAAATCGTTGGCCACATGAAAATGAATCATCGACTTCTCAAAGTTCTTTCGATACTCATAGGTTTTGGCTAAGGCGTAGTGAAGGTACATTCGCGACTCGTCTTGAAGCTGTTGGTCTGCAAGAACTTCAATGACGACCTCGTCCATTCTTCGATCACCTACTCGATAGACTTGAGCAAGGGTTAGGTAGTAGTAGCTCTGTCCTTGAACGGGCGCACGAGCAACAGATTCATTGAGTATGTTGAGTGCTTGGGCCTCTCGACCCACCTCTTGCAGCCACAGGGCATAAGGCGGTCCAGAAAGGGGGTCTTGATTCCAAGCCGCAACGAAAAGCTCCTCGGCCTCTTTTTGCTGGCCGGTTTTTCCGTAGGCAGTTGCCAAAGCAACCCGGACAGGGATCGAATTTGGGTTTCTCTTATAGCCGTCTTCGAGGATCGAGATACCCTCAGACCAATTTTGGAGAATGTGGAGAAATTTGAGAACTTGAACGTATCCTACGGGTGGATTAGGATTCAGTTCAATGGCCCGAGAAAGAGTTTTGAGGGCCATTTGGACTTCGCCTTTTTGCTTTTGGGCGAGAGCTTTGTAGTAGTGACCTTGTGCCGATCGTGGGTCCAGCCGCAACAGCTCGTCAAATAGTTCGATCGCTTTGACGGTGTTACCAAGGCCGAGCCAACACTGACCTAGATTGATAAGTACAATTTTATCTAGTGAATTCTGTTCGTATGCCTTTTCGAGGAACTTGATCGCTTCTTCATCGGCTCCTCTGGAGCGCCTGACAATGCCTAGCCAAACGAGGGCATCATAATTCCAAGGATCCAGCTTGAGTACGGCAGTTAAAACGGCCGACGCTTCGCTGTGTCGTCTGGTTCGGAAGCATGTTGCACCGAGAAGTGCCATGGCCTCAACTTGGCCTGGGTACTCCACCAAAATCGCGCGTAATTCCTTTTCCGCCACCGTAAATTCAGATCGATCAAAGAAAAGGCGTGCTTTCTTTACTCGATCCGATAAGTTAAGTGCCATTCAGAACCTATATTACTCCCGGCACTTGCGAGTTAATGCGGACGACCGCTCGATCCATTGGGCTTAAGCGGTTAATTGTGATGCTGTATATACGCCCTTCAAGGACTGAGCATAGGCGTTATCCGCTCCGTTCGTCTTGAGTTGGGAGTACGAATAGACCGTTGCACCCTGTGATCCGTTAAGTGCAGCAGCCAACGCAATTTTGAATTGAGCAGGGGTCGGCGTGATTACAATTCTAGACCCGATACTAAACGGAGTGACCTCGACGTGCGCCATTTTAACCGGCTTGGGGCCAGGCATCATGGTTGCAAACTGGCCCACTGCCGAGGATGTCCATGTCGGGGTAAAGGTTCCGGCTGGAGTTCCTAGCAATTCAGCGTTCCATTCGAGTTGCTGCCAGATGGCCTCTTGAATAACAACATCAAATCCTTGAGTTCTGACCGCACGCCAATCGAAGCCGCAACCTGTCGCGTAGTCGTCAAAGGACATCAAATTTGTCGTATTGAATGGGCTGGTGACCGTGCCATTGATCACATAGGCAAGGGCATTTGGGAGCCTTCTAACAGCGGTAAGCAACAGTTGGTGCAGTCCGCTCATACCGTCTGCTCGATGTTGTTTCCATGTTTTGTCTCCGATACGCGCACCAGGATGATTGGTTAAGAAGTTCTGAATTGCGACGGGATTGTAGTCAGGGGCAGTCTGGTCTTGTTCGAAACCTTGAGCAACGTTTCCTTCGCATGCTTCGATTCCGTCTAGCTGAGGAAAACGAGTTGTAACGTCTGTTATAAGACCCTGAAACCATGTGCGATAGTCCGGATGCCAGGCGCAGAGTGGAGTGACGATATCGTTACCGATGGCAACCTGGTAAGGCTGACCGTTCCCTCGAAGCATTCGCCAAGCAGGGTGAGCTTGGGCTATGTTTTGGTACTGGTTCATTAGGAACGAAGCGACTACTTTCAGTCCGTTCTGATGTGCTAAGGGAATGAGTTGTCCGAGGAAATTATTGGATGCGTTTGCGCCATATTTTGGATGTGGCCAACTGCCGAGGTAATTGGTGAAGTAATAGGCACCATACACGGGTGAAAAAGCAAATACGAAAATGGTGTTGACGCCGTAATTGAGGCAGTCATGAATCACAGCTTTGGCAGCCACCAATGGATCTGGTACGGTCAAGGTCATATACCCAGGATCTACGCGCAAACCTTTTAGTTTCATATACAGATGATATGTTATGTGATTTGCCCTTAAATTGGGAAGGCCGAGTCATCGAGCTTTGCTGACGGGTCACGAAAATCTGTCGGATGTCTTAGAGATGCCCCCCTGAGGCTCTAGGCCATTTTCATGTGGCAAGTCGGCTCAGCAGTGGTCCCACCCTTGTCTCCTTTTGGATCAAGCCGTGCTTGATGAATCTGCGTACACCGGTAAGTAGCTCGCCGGCATCGAGGCTTCAACCAGAGTTTCTAGCCGAGCGTGCGATTGTTGCGTAGTAGATTGGAGCTCCTGCGATTAGAATTCCGAGGGTGATGAGCGTTGGCACTCTCGATTCCGAATCGAGAATGGAATTCACCAGCAAGAAAAGGGTGGACGCCACGAAAAGAATGGGAGTTATTGGATAGAGCGGCGTGTGAACGGAAGGCGAGTAGACGTGAGGATGGGCTTCCAAGTGGCCGGGTCGGACGGGATCGATTAAGGAATCCTCAAGCTTGTCGGAACCACTGGAGACGCGCTTTTTCTCACGCTTTCTGAAGATGAAGACTGACCCCACTGACATCGCATAGAAGGGGACAACGCCAATAACGAAGGCATCTGTGAGTGCGCCAAAGGCTTTCGAACCGCTCCATGCAGTAGCGGCGAGAACATAGATGATTCCCAGGCAGGCAGTTAGGACAATTGAGATGTGCGGAGTCTTGAACTTTGGGTGGACGTCAGCAAGTTTCTGAAAGAAAAGTCTGTCTTCTGCCATCGCGAAGAATATGCGTGGTGACGTGAGAATGGTTGCATTTAACGTGCCGAAAGTCGAGATCATTACGGTTGCGACAATAAAGGTGACTCCACCCACTCCAACCAATTTCGCCATCGAATCAGCGGCGATGATCTGGCTTTTGCCGATTTCCTGGACTG
The DNA here is from genome assembly GCA_038207365.1 of Fimbriimonadales bacterium. Classification (GTDB taxonomy): domain Bacteria; phylum Armatimonadota; class Fimbriimonadia; order Fimbriimonadales; family Fimbriimonadaceae; genus Fimbriimonas. The sequence continues at coordinate 24,985 of JBBQZV010000011.1, forward strand.
AAAACACGGAGAGATAGGCGAGGTTTGCCAACAGATATACCGCTATCACGGTCAGGGTTCCAAACAGAATGGCTTTAGGCACGTTTCTCCTTGGATCAAGAATTTCACCACTGATATAGGAGCCATCTGCCCATCCGTCATAGGCCCACAAAACGGATACAAGGGCGAGCCCAAACATCTGAATGGAGAAACTTCCGGTTGGGACTGCTGGACTAAAGTGCGAACTCGCGTGTGGTAAGCCCAATGCCAGAGCGAGAACTATGAGTACTAGCAGACCAGCGGTCTTGGCAACCGTCGTTAGATTTTGAATTACGGTACCGAACCTGACCCCGCGCACGTTGGCAATTGAGACGATAATGATTGCCCCAATTGCGCATATTGCCGTCCACTCATTAAATCCCTTCTCACCCTCTTGGTGGCCCAACAGTCGAAGGAAGTATTGTCCAAAGACGATTGCAACGGCCCCGATCGAGGATGGCCTTAGTAGGACCAACTGCGCCCAGCCAAACAGAAATGCGGCTAACCGGCCAAATGCTTCCCGAACGAAGACATAAAGGCCCCCGGAATAGGGAAACGCTCCGCCTACTTCTCCAAGAGTGAGAGCTCCGCATAGTACAAAGAGACCACCAACCACCCAGACCGCCAACATGGGAAGCGGACCCGGAAGCTGTCCAGCAATACCCGAAGGACTCTTGAAGATCCCTGAACCGATGGTGCTTCCAACCACCACAGCGATCCCGCTGCCCAGTCCGATTTGACGTACTAGATGTTCAGGTCGAGGTTTTTGTTCAAGCATCAGCGTTGGTTTCGGGCGACATACGAGCCTCCAAAGAGGGAGATCGAGGATTCATCTTACCAAGAACGGGCAACTACTGAGGCTTGAAGGAGAAGCTTCGAATGACCATCTCCACGGGCTCATCGTTGATAGGGGTTTTGCCCTGGAACAGCCAAAGGTTGAAATGGAGGGGAATCGGCTTCTGGGTAATTGCATGGGCCGAGTCCTTCGGAAGATAGTCCCAATCTTTGATTTCTTGTTTGTGAGAATCCAATGGCTGAAGACCGCCTAACATCCAATAATGGACGCCCTGTTTGGTCCACAAATACCTTGACGTGGAAAAGTTACCGTCGAGCTTAAGTTCGAAACCGGTGCTTTCCTTCTTTCCGATGGTGTCATTCGGATAGACCGTCCACCAAGAGTTCTTTTCCTTGGGGTTTCCCCATTTGGCATATTCGATGTCGATCTCTTTGGTTCCGTCGGGTCCCGCATAGGAGAACATTGAGAAGACGATGTTGGGATCCAACTTGTCTATCCGGCCTTCCACTTGGCATTGGTAGGTTCCAAATCCTAACGGATGATCCATCCATATTTCGGCGCAACTCCAAACACCCTCCGACTTCGAAATCTTCATGTGTAGGTACCCATGGTTGTCGATCCAGACGTTTTTAGGATTCCAGAGATTAGGCCCTGGTCCTTCGGCTTTGGCAGACCTCACATTCCACTTAAAGCCTTGCCATTCCAGGGTCGTTTGCCCTTGTGCATCACTGACTCCGATCGTAGAGGCGGAAATAAGTGCGATAGCCAGTTTTAAATTCATGGAAGTTTAGGATAGACCATGGAACCGAAGTCGATGCAAATCCAGTCGAACACCGCGACAAGGATTCGCGAGAAAGGAGATTAAACCCTCGTATAATTTAGGGGTACTGAAAACGGACCAGTTATGGCAAGAAATATGTTAAACAAGCTTATTATCCGCCCCCATAACAAGCTGATGACCGTTCGGCCCGGGCCGCCCACGGTCAAGCGGGAGTGGATTGGATTTCTCGGGTTCTTCTTACTGCTCGTCGCCATCGATCGGTTTTCGACCTACGTATTCTATCTTTCTGCTGCTGGTCTCATTTATTGGGCAGCAATTGTCTTTGTCGCCTGCTGGGCAGGATTGCGATCCGCTCTGGCAAGCTGCTTGGTTCTAATTGTCTATGCCTGGCTCATCTTTCATTTCCATTTTTCCGCCTTTGGAAAGGATCCTAGCAAGGCTGACAGCTCGATTATTTCAACTGCTATCTTTTATCCATCTGTCGCAATTATTGCGGGAATTGTCCAGAACAAGCTGCGGCTTTCTGCCATTCGAGAATTCGATGCGCGCAAGGCGGCTGATGAGGAGTTTGAGCAACGGAGAATCACTGAGGCTGAACTTTGGGCTAGCGAAGAGATTCGCAAGCTGATCATTGATTCCTCGGTCGATGCAATCATTGGTATTGGTTCGGACGGAACGATCACGCTCTGGAATCCCAACGCGGAGCGACTTTTTGGCTGGACGAAGACCGAAGCACTTGGCCGAAATTTGGATGAAACCCTAATTCTGCCTGGAGATCGTCCTGACCATGCGGATGGGATAGAACGAACACATGCCCTCTCTGGCGCGGCTCCAAGAACACCCATCGAAGTTGTAGCGCGCACCAAAAACGGAACCTCGATCTCTGTTGAACTGTACGTTGCAGATCACCGGACGGAAAGTGGGTCCTTGCACCTGGCATATGTTCGAGACATTAGCGAGCGCAAACGCTCAGAGTTAGCCATTCAAGAATTGAATGCACGTCTTGAGGATCGCGTAGCTGAGCGTACTGCTCAACTGGAAGCTGCAAATGCGGAGTTAGTCGGATTCACGTATTCGGTTTCTCATGACCTACGGGCACCCCTTAGAGCCATTGTTGCGAACAGCCGAATTGTTCGAGAAGATACGGCAGGGATGCTTGATTCCGAATCAAGCGAACGGCTGCAAAGGCTTGAGGCGAACGCCTTGAAAATGGCTGAATTGATCGAGAATCTGCTTCAGTTTGCTCGCATTGGCCAGGTTGCGCCACAACTTCAAGCCGTTGACCTCACCGAAATGGCTAAAACGATCGCCCATGAGGTCGATCCTGGTGGAGTGGGCACCTTTAACATTCATTCAGAAATGAGGGCTAAGGGAGATGCTGAAATGCTGCATTTGGTGCTCTTTAATCTCATTGAGAACGCTTGGAAGTATGTGAAGCCAGGGGAAAAACCGAACATCGAAGTCGGTCAAATAGCCGACGGCACATTCTATGTTAAGGATGAAGGCATTGGCTTTGACATGAAGTATGTCGAAAAGGTCTGGGAACCTTTTGAAAGGCTTCATCGGGATAGCGATTATCCTGGAACAGGGATTGGGTTGGCAAATGCAAAGCGAATCATAAGCAGGCATGGTGGTCGGATGTGGGCGGAATCGACGCCCGAGGTAGGTACCACGATGTACTTCACTATCAACCAACCCATACCAGTCAAGAAGAGCAGAGTTAAGGTAGCTGCTAACTAATAAAGGTTTGAGTCATCAAACCCGCACGGGTCAGTTTGGGCTCACTTTGAAGGGAATTTCACTTTGAGCGTCTTGATCTCAAATGGCTTGAAGTAGATTTCTACATCATTGTTGTCGCATGAAATGGGTTCGGCTTCCTCTTCCAGCAAATTGACTTCGCATACCGACACAGGGGCAATTTCAAAGGTGAGCTTTGTGTGGGCACCTGTTTTGCCCGCCTCATAGAATCGAACGATGATATCACTATCGTCTTCGGCCTTCTTGACGGCTGCGACAATTACATTTGGATTTTGAACGCTTACGAGACTAAATGGGACAGTCGCACTGCGACTTTGGGAAAGGACGGGTGCGACGTTGAATTCATAGGCTGGTCTCACCACTGTTGCAACACTAAATCCACCATGGTGAGGAAGCATAGCGTAGGCAAACCGATGAACGCCCTCGTCCCCTCGGGCGTCGGGATGGCGACCAGACTTGATAAGGCTGAGTCGATACTCGCCGTCTTTAACCGTGCAGGCATACTTGCAGTTGTTTAGAAAGGCCACACCAAACTCCCTTTCGGAGATGTCGGTCCACTTGTGTGAGCAAACATCGAACTGGGCCCGGTCCTGGCTTGTATTGTCGTGCGAATTTCGCTGAACATGCCCAAACTGGATTTCATGCAGTGCGGTTTCGGCTAGAACTGCAGGAGTAAAGCCCACCTTAAGGAACTGATATTTCTCGTGCCAGTCGACAACGGTGTCAAAGTCCACTTGGGCGGTGTTGGAGTGGAAAACGATGTCTTGAGTGAGGGTTGAACTCCGACCGAGTTTGAACTCCTGCCTGATGCGAAGTTGGAGAGGACCATCGGAGACGACTTCACGTCTGACTGGCCCTCCAATAGATGCCATTTTATGTCTTTGATCTCGATCGATGTCCCAGTTGTCCCAAGCTGCAGGAACGTCTTCTCCCATCACCAGGTCGTTGAAGTACCCTCCGGGAGTAACTAGCTCTCTTCTTGACTGTTTGTCGAAGAAGGAAGTTATTCGTCCTTCTGGATCAAACCAAATCAAGGCGTAAGGGGTCTCAACCGAGCTTTCGGTGACATTAAAAGCCGACGTACCACCATCAATCGGTTCTAATGAAAACACCTTGTATCCCATTGAAGGCACGTCGAGCCCGGTAACCGCCAAGAGTGCGTTTCCGTCTACGTCGGTGAAGGCTTGGGCGACCGATCCGGAAGGCTTAAGGCCTTTGTCCTCTAGCTCAAGGATGAACTCGCTTGTGCGATTCCAGCTTAATGAATTGAGGAGGAGGATGGAGGAATCCTCGCTAGGTGGAACGAAATGGTCGACAGCTGAATCTCGGATGCTGTGCGCCTGGACCAAGCAATCTTCATAGGCCGCGATGGCTTCATCGTTGACCTCGGCAATGGCTGAACCAGGCAGAATATCGTGGAAATGGTTGAGCAATACAATCTTCCAAGCGGTGTCGAGCGCTTGGGTCGGGTAGTCAGCGCCGGTCGTAAGAGTTGCTAGAGTCGCGGCCAATTCGGCGTCCCGTAACGCGAATTCGCAGACACGGTTTCCTTTCTTGATTGCAGCAATGGAGGTTAGCGTTCCTCGGTGGAGTTCGAGGTAGAGCTCGCCTACCCACTTCGGCAGTTCGTGCAACTCGTCTCGTGCGCTGCACATAAATTCGCTGATGTTCTGGTATTCCGTCTTTGGACAACCTTCCAGGTCGGCGGTGTAGCGTAAGACTTCAATCATCTCAGCCATCGGTCCACCTCCTCCGTCTCCGTGTCCGAATCCGACAAGGCGTCGATCTTGAACATCAGGGTGCTTGACTTGCTTCCAAAGCGCGATCAGGCGCTCGGCGTCAGACCAACCTTGCATCTCATTGAAGTGAGCCAGAACGGTTGTTCCATCGATACCTTGCCAATGAAACGTGTCATAGGGGAAGTGATTGGTGTCATTCCAACTCAGTTTTGTCGTGCAAAAGAACTCAACTCCACTCTGACGAAGGATTTGAGGAAGGGCCGCCGAATAGCCAAAGACGTCGGGCTGCCAAAGTGTGTCCGCGGTCACTCCGAACATCTCTCGATTGGCTCGCTGACCCACAAGGCACTGCCGCACAAAAGACTCTCCGCTCGGAATGTTGCAGTCTGGTTCAATCCACATGCATCCGTTGATCTCCCATCTGCCTTCTTTGACCCTTTCTTGAACTCTTGAGAAGATGTCGGGATACAGAGTTCGGAGTTTGTCAAAGTGGAGCGCCGCGCTTTGCGTAAATCGGAACTCGGGATATTGGTCCATCAAGCTCAGAACGGAGGAAAAAGTTCTTGCACACTTTCGCCAGGTTTCCGAGACTGGCCATAGCCACGCCGTGTCGATGTGTGAGTGTCCGATAACACCCAGAACAGGCGTCGTTGGCCCGTTCTTTCGGTCGAGAAGTGGGCGCAGGATGTCGAGTGCATGACCTACTCCAGAAAGCCATTCCGGCTCGTCCATTTCGTCAGGCTTTTGAGGCACGACTTTAAACACTTCTCCCATTGCAGCGATGATTTGAGCTCGCCTCAGACTGGTGGGTTCTTGCCCAGCTGCGACTTGAAGCAAAGTTCGAAGCGCAAAAACGAATTCACTTACCTCTGGGCGTTCGACCACGATCTCGACGCCTTTAAATACATGGCAATCCCGTTCTACAAGGACAGGGCCGTCTGGACCGCGAATGCCTGAATAGGGCTGCGTGCCCGGCATGTTGTGGCCAGCGTAAGATTCTAGGTGAATTTGATAGTCATGCGCTGACTCTGCATACAAGGATAGTAGCCGGACGGGATGGTTGACATCGAAAACGCCTACAGCCTTGTGGTCGACGATGAACATTGTCTCTGGCCCACCGACCATCGCTCTTATGTAAACTTCTTGTCCTTCGAACGCCCCGGGCACACTCGCTGTTCCTCTGAACCAACCGGTCTGCCAATTATCGCCCCATCGAAAATTCTCTTCAATCGGATTCCAAGAGAGTTGGTCATCCGTTGGTGGAACTCGGAAGTGTTCCTGAGTCTTTGCAAATTCCATTGAAACTTGCCCAATTGGAAAGTAGCGAAGGAGAGAATAGGTCCATTCGAGGCGAGCGACCTTTGGCAGAATCTTTGGATCTTGAAGCATGGTGGAGCGAAGGAGACGACAGATTATGGAACGTCTTTAGATCAGATTTTTCCGGGCAAGGAATCTGGTACGGTCGGATACTGGATGTTATGCATTTTGTCTCTGTCAATTTTAGGCGTTTCGATTTGCGGTTCACCTCAAGAAATGGGTGAACCCTTGAGTCGGTCTGCAGTGCGCACACTCGTTGTCGAGAGCAAAATCCTTGCTAAAAATCCTTTGAAAGACCCATCGAGTCGTAAGGTGGCTGTCTTTCTACCTGCAGGCTATTCAGCAGAAAAGTCAATTCCCGTTGTCTATTTCCTCCCAGGTTTTGGTGGCGGATCTCAGGACTTCTTGAACATTCCTGCTTATTGGCTAAAGTTTGTCGACCTTGTGGCTCAATCGGTGGAACCGATAGCGTTTGTTGTCATTGATGGTAAGAATCGATTTGGGTGTAGTCAGTACATTGATTCGTCGGCCTCTGGCAATTACGCGCAGTACATCTGTAAGGAAGTCATCCCTCAAGTGGAAAAGACGTTCCACGTGGGTGGCTCCCCAAATAAGAGAGTCATGTCTGGCCACTCAAGTGGAGGATTTGGTGCTCTTCGACTGGGGATGTCCTATTCCTCGATGCTCGGACATATAGTTGCCCTGAGTCCGGATTCTGACTTTGAACTGTCGCATAAGGGGTTCACCACCAGCGAGGAAGTAAAGAAAATGTCCCTCTCGGTTGTTCAATCTTTGATGGCACCCGTATTGGCACCTGTGACGAGCGCATTGAGCGACAACCAATATGCTATCGCACTTTGTGCGGATTACGCAGGCGACTCAAAGGGTGGATTTCACTGGCTTTACGATGAGAAGGGCAACTACTTAGATTCGACTTGGCAAATGTGGCTTCATAACGATCCGCTTTATATCGTGACTCACAGCAGCCATCCGTTCTCCAAACGGCAAACGATTTATTGTGAGGGACCCAAGCAAGATGATTTTCAAGCGAATGTAGGAGCCCGCAAAATCTATGAAGCTCTCGCAAAAATGAAATACAACACCACCTTTTATGAGCCGCCAGGGCACCACGGCGATCATCTTCAGGAAAGGATCCTGCACGGTATCGGATGGTCCTTTGGAAAGGCTGTCCCGGATATTCAGTAACGCGGTTATTTCGCGACTCCGCAACTTAATACAGTTGCAGGGCAATATTCGATGGGTCGTCGAGTTCAATATCTCTCTGCCCAAGTGCAGCTCTAAACGACGAAGGGTGCACCTGCCAAAGACAGGGACACCCTTCGAGACGATCTGATGGATGCTCAATCAGAGCCAATCACCGTTTACTTCTTCGCGAAATAGCCACGTACGAATCCAAGGCATTGGGCAACTTCGGGAAGAGAAGTGTCCCAATGATATTCATATTCGACCGACAAAGTGCCTTGATAGCCCATCTTGTGGTACTCGTTAAGAATGTCGGTCAAGTCCGAGATTCCCGTTCCGTATGGCACGTCGTGCCCGTTCGGGGAAAACTCGTTTAGGTCCTTAAGGTGACTGCTTACGATTCGACCTTTGAGGGCACGGATGGCATCGACGGGCTTGAGCCCCGAACGAACCCAGTGGCCAGTGTCTGCGCAAGAGCCAATTCGTTTGTCATGGTCTTTCACGAGTTGGTAAATATAGGTCGGATCCCACATCTTGTAGGCAGGGTTATTCGTTTTTGGATGGTTATGGAAGCCGACTCGAATGTCAAATTCTTTGACCATTTTCTCAATAGTGTCGATGGATTCAGTGGACTCGGTATTGAGGATTCCAATGCCTAGAGTCTTTGCCCACTGAAAAAGCTTGCGAGCTCCTGTTTCGTCCTTGTCGATGCCTGTCACACCGTAAGCGACTATGTTTACTCCGTACTTCTTGAGCTGAGTCTGGAGTCCTTCGACGGCAGCCGAGCCCATTTCGGGTCCCACCTTAACTGAATCGAAACCTGAACCTAGCGTCTGACCGGGGAAGAGTTCAATGTTCGTGCTACCTGCTTCCGATGCTTTTTGAATCGCTTCAAAAACGGTGTACTGGTTGAATGTCCAGGCTTGAACACCCAAGAGCATTCCGCCGGTCCGGTGAGCGGTGGCAACCTGTGCCTGAGCTACCCATGAGGATCCTACGATGGCTAAGGGCAGCAAGAGATGTTTGACAGAAAGACGACCAAAGGGCATGTCGATATTCTATCGCCAATGAGATATCAACGTGTCACTGGTGCAGAAATGCCGTGAATTAACCATTTACAGCGACGATCCGCGACTGAAGGCGTCGCCATGAGATATTGTGAAAGTGGTGCTGAAGATAGCAAAAGAAGAGACGTTTTTTGACCTTCTCGAAAGTCAGGCAAAGATCGGAGTAAAGGCTGCACAGGCTTTTGCCAATATGGTTAACGATCTTAGCAGTGGGTCGAAAGTTTATACCGATGATCTGCTTGCGATTGAGCATGAAGGCGACGAGGTGACCCATCGCTTACAAAATAAGCTTTCTCGTACTTTCATTACTCCATTAGATCACGAAGATCTGAGTGAACTTTCCCATCTGCTCGATGACTTAACGGACTGCATTGAATCCGTTGGGGCAAGGATTGGAATGTATAAGATAACCGAGAGTCGGCCGGATATTATTCCGCTGGCTGTGAATCTACTCGAAGTGACGAGGGTCACGGGTGACGCTGTTTTTGAGCTTCATAAGCAATTTCACCGGTCGCCTACACTGCCTCAAACCCTCGTGAAGATTCATTCGCTCGAGAATGAAAGCGACCGACTGTATCGAAATGCTCTCATCAACCTGTTTGATGAGGTCACCGATCCGATCGCGATTTTGAAATGGAAAGAAGTCTATGATCGCGTCGAATATGCGATTGACAAGTGCGAGTCGATCGCGAATGTTATTGAGAACATGATTGTGAAATATGCCTGAGATAGGCTTACTCCTTGTCCTCATAGTGGTCTTTGCTTTAGCATTTGACTACATCAATGGGTTTCACGACACTGCAAATGCGATAGCTACTGTTGTTTCGACACGCGTTCTGACGCCAACCCAAGCGATTATCATGGCGGCAGTCCTGAATTTTGTGGGGGCGCTTGTAGCAACTAAAGTTGCACACACGATTGCCTCTGGAATTATCGATGTTCACTCAGCTTCTGAGACCGTCGTCCTTGCTGCGATTATTGGAGGCATCGTATGGAATTTGGTCACATGGATTTCAGGAATTCCAAGTAGTTCGTCTCATGCCTTAATTGGTGGCTTATGCGGTGCGGGAGCAGCTCATGCAGGCTTTCATGCCGTTCAATGGAAAGGCATTCTTAATAAAGTGGTCGTACCCCTTGTGGCTTCGCCCGTCCTCGGATTCTTCGTGGGACTCGGAGTAATGACCTTGATCACCTATCTTTTTCACTCCGCAAATCCTCGTCGAGCTGGAGACGCGTTTCGAACAATGCAGAAGGTCTCAGCGGCAGCAATGGCTTTCTCTCACGGTCAAAACGATGCGCAAAAGAGCATGGGTGTCATCACGCTTGCTTTATTCACCCATGGCCTAATTAAAAAGCCCACCGTTCCAGTTTGGGTCATTCTGGCTTGCGCATGTGTCATGGCGCTAGGAACCGCTGCGGGCGGATGGCGAATCGTTAGGACGATGGGGCACAAGATCATGCGACTCGAGCCAGTGAGTGGCTTCGCAGCCGAAACCTCGGGCGCAAGTGTGATCATGCTCGCTAGTTCGATGGGTATGCCGGTGAGCACGACTCACGTGCTTGCTGGTGGAATCTTTGGCGTTGGTACTGCAAAAGGTCCCCATGCAGTCCGTTGGTCAGTGGCCAAACGAATGGTAACAGCGTGGTTTCTAACCATTCCAGCGGCAGCAGCAATTGGGGCAATCTCGTTTTGGATGTTAAATTGCGTTGGACTGTAGGTCTGTCGAACCTTTTCTCGAGCGAAATCTTAAAGGCTAGTCCTAGTTTCATAATAAATTCATTCTCTACGGTTAGAATCAAGATCAGTGTTTTTGCGACTAGAGAACGATGATGTGTCGACTCGCGAACGGATTAGGACCGTTGATGAGAAAATCAACAGCCTGCAAAGTCGACTTGGTACTGAAGTAAAACCTGAGAATGCTCAAATTGCTCTCGAACTAGCAGCAGTCTTCTGTTGGCGCGGGTTCAATCGGAAAACACACGATCTGCTTCTTCCGATTACAGAATCTGATCTGGATTGGAAGCTGAGATTTGAGGCAAGGCAGCTTATCGCAGATAACTACTTCCGTCATGATCAATATGATCTGGCTCATGGATTCTACGAACGAAACCTTGAGGAAGCCCTTGGAGTTGGCGATGTACTCCGGACAGCTAAAGCCCGTGATGGGATAGCTTGGGTCCTCGTAGATGTTGGACATTACTCGTCTGGTGAATTCGAAGAAGCACAACGTATCTTCGAAGAAACACTGCCTCTTCATCACGAAAATGGAAGCATTGTTTCTGAGGGAATGGGACTTTACGGGCTAAGTCGAACGACCGCAGGAACCGGAAATTACGAAACAGCCCTTGTATTCGCTCATCGTTCCATCGAATTTCTCAAGTCCCACAGTTACGACAGTTTGATTCAGCTTCCTTTACTTCAAGTAGCCAACATTCATCGAGATCGGGGCTGTCATGAGGACGCTCTCCCGTTCTATCGGGCAGCAGTTGATGCGGCGGATCGAAGTCAAGACCCCTACCTTCAAGTACTAACTGCCTACCATTTCGGGTGGCTTCACCAATTTAGAGGTGATTTCGACTTGGCTGACGGTATGTGGCGCATGGTTCTTCCGTGGATTGGCCAGTTGGAATTTCCCAGGCTGGGTAGTGAAATCTGTAGTAGCCTTTCATCGCTTTCTGCTCAAAGGGGGAACTATGAAGAGGCGTATCGCCTGCGGATTGATTCGCTCAAATTGGGCAACCAGGTTGGAGTTCTTTCGCCAATCCTTCAAAATCAGCAACTCCTACTTCGCGGTGCAATGGACCGTACCCGCCAGCTTGACGAAGAGCTCTCGTATCTTACGGCAGGTGTCGAAGCAAGTGAGGATGGAATATTTGTGTTTGGGGAGCCGGGATCTGGCCCATTCGGTCCGGACTTCCTCATTCAGTTCGCCAATCAATCGGCAGCAATTATGATGGGCAAGAGCCCAATCGCAATCACGCACACGCTCCTAAGTTCCATTTGGAATCCAATCGATGGGATCGAACTTCTGGAAGTTTCCGAAAAAGTCTATCGGACGGGAGTTCGGCAGACCCTGAATCCCGTTAGCCTTTCATTTAGACAGGGTAAGCCAAAGTGGTACTCCATAAAGATTGCCAAGATTCCGGATGGAATTGTATGGAACATAAGTGATGAGACAGAACTCGAAACGATGCGGCAGGAGATTTTGGGACAGCGCGACCGATTGGAAGTGGCCAACGCGCGATTGATTGCATTGGACCGAGACAAGTCCGAAGTTCTGAGCATAGCCGCTCACGATCTGAGAAGCCCGATAGGGAACATCCGAGCGCTTTGTGACCTAATTACTCCTCAGGCAATGCAAGCTAGCGATGCCTTATCGTTGATCCGGTCCTCGTCGGACACTTTGCTCCAACTGATCGATGACCTGCTCGACCTTGAAAGGATAGAAAAAGGGAAGTTGGAGCTAACAATGGTTCATCTCGACGGCCAAAAGATGCTCAAAGAAACCATCGCTCCTTTTTTAATACCTGCCCATCAGAAGGACATTAAGATACTACTCGAAGGATGCCCCATTTCGGTTTTGGCGGATAAGTCTGCCCTCCAGCGGGTAGTTCAAAACCTTGTCTCAAACGCGATCAAATTCTCTCCTACAGGCTCCACTATCACCATTATTTCAGCTTGCAGCGGGAAATGCGCACGAATCGAGATTCAAGATCAAGGTCCAGGAATTTCGGAAGGTGATCGGAAACATGTCTTCTCCAAATTCGCCAGGCTTTCCGCTCGTCCGACAGGTGGCGAAAGGTCTTCAGGGCTCGGCCTCTCGATTATGAAGAACTTGGTTGAAGCGATGAATGGTGCCGTCGGGTTCCATTCCATCCCTGGACAAGGTGCCACTTTCTGGTTCGAACTCCCCTCGGAGTGAAGAGAGTATCTACCGTGTGCCATATCCGAGGGCATCGGAATCCTGGGTGTTCTAAGGAGAACTACAGTTTAGGGCCCGACAATCAGGAGTCTAAGCAATTCGCGCATTTCATAACCCAACTATTCCTAAGCGGACCATTGGGTGAAGATTGCCGATTTTTGTCATTACAATAAAATGGGCACTAATACCCATCGGAAATCTCAGGTTCCACGCAATTTAACCTTGGGTGACGTTGTGTCACAAGAGGAGAAATATACTGTATAAGCCATCTACGTCATCAGGAATTACTCCATGAAACGCATCCTTTTCGCCGTTTTGCTTTTGTTCTCTGTATTAGGTTCGGTTTCGGCCCAAAAGCCACCTAGTGGTTTTCAACCTGGGGCTCCATGGCCTAAAAGAGGAGCGAATAACCTAAACAACGGCGTTGGAGTGGCCAGTGGCTCCAATGGAACCTTACTATGGCAAAAGAGTTTTTTGGAGGTTGATGTCGTTGCGGTCGATGCAGATGAAACGATCTACGGCGTAAGCGGTATCTTTGGCTTCTTTGCTTTAACCAAGGACGGAACCTTAAAGCCGAATTTCAACATAACAAGGTTGAGTTACCATGCGCCAGCAATCGGGCAAGGAGGCGTTCTCTACTTGGGTACGTATGATGGACATTTTAGTGCATTGAACCCTGATAGCTCAGTAATTTGGAGTGTTCCCTGCACAACTTCGAGCACTCCTACTATTGGCACTGATGGGACGGTTTACGTCGGCACAACAACGACTACACCGTCCTTGATGGCCTTTAATCCGGATGGTTCGATCAAGTGGAGTGTGCCGACTCAAGGCCAAGTGGGGGATTTTTCGCCTGCTCTTGGACCTGATGGAACTATTTACATAACCACCTCCTATTTATCGACAACCGATAATCTATACCACGGAAATCTGTACGCAATCGGTTCGGATGGAACGATCCACTGGCAGGTCCCTTCAACTACACCAATAGTGACGTCACCTGCCATCGGGCCCGACGGATCCATTTACGTGACGACCAATGGCAACTTATATGCTTTCAATTCGGACGGCACGCTAAAGTGGACATTTACACCGTTCCAGTTTGCACCTCTTGACTACATTGTTTCGATGCCCGCCATCGGTCCAGACGGCACCATCTACGTTGGATCGTACTATTCCTTTATTGATAGTAACAATGTTAGCTACCTTCAGGGCCTGCTTTACGCGGTCGCTCCCACAGGAGCGACTAAGTGGACTTACCAATTGCCAATTCCCATGACGTCCCAATCCGCGCCTGCAATTGCGCCGGATGGAACAATTTATGTCGGAACAAACACAACAAGATCTTCAGGTCATTTGTCCTACCCTGATTGTAACTTCGTCGCGCTAAATTCAGATGGCACTCTCAAGTGGCAAAACAAAACCGCGGGAGGTAATCCTGTTATCGGAACTGCTGGCACCGTGTATTCTGTCGGATCCGTGACTCAAGGCCTCAGCTATATTCAGGCGCTTTCGCCGCCGCCGCCCTCGGATGTGCCCCTATCTGCCTTCACGGTAGCTCCGACCACCGTTATTGGTGGAAACTTCGTCACATTCAACATCACTCTGGCGTCGCCCGCTAATTTGGGAGGCGATTCGGTTGTCCTAACTAGCGACAGCCCTTATGCAGTTGTTAAACCCTCTTTGAATGTTCTCCCCGGTGATACAACGCTCGCATTCGTGGTTGTGATTCCCGCAGTAGCGGCTGACACCGTCGTCACAGTGACAGCGACGTCCGGCGGAGTCACGCTTTCCGCACCACTTACAATTAAGGCACCAACGTTTACACAGCTGACCGTCAACCCTACCTCTGTCATTGGGGGGGCTACTTCAATCGGAACCGTAACAATTGGATCGCCGGCGCCTGCTAATATATCGATCGCACTTTCTTCGGACAACGTCGCCGCGACGGTTCCCTCATCGGTCACTTTTGCAAAGGACGCCAAAACCGCCAACTTCAACATCACAACCAGCGGAGTCGATAGCCAGGCAACGGCGACTATTACCGGAACATTTCAAGGCGTTTCTCAAGCGGCCACGCTTCGAATAAGCCAGGCATCCTTAAGCACGGTTACTTGCGCAAAGACAGATTTTGTCAGTGGATCGACGACTCAGACAACGGGAACCGTGACGCTAAATGGTAAAGCCGGTCCAAGTGGAATTGTTGTTGCACTCTCAAGTTCGAATAGTTCCCTCGCTTCGATCCCCACTTCGGTAACCGTAGCTCCAAACGCAGCGACTGCTTCTTTTAACGTATCGACACCCCAGGTACTCACTGCTGACCAGTCCGTTACGCTAACCGCAACCTATGCCGGTGTCTCAAAAACGGTTGTTATTACGCTTCGAGCGTTCGCTGTTCAGACACTAACAATCAACCCGACGGGACTAAATGGGGGTGCTTTTGCGAATGGATCCGTGAGTATAAATGCAACACCACTCACGCAGAGCATCACCATAGCTTTATCATCGAATAAGACAAGCGCTCAATTGCCGTCGAGCGTCACAATCGCGGCTAATTCAACAAGCGCCATCTTTGGAATCACGACGAATCCGATTAGCAGCTCCGAAGTTAATACGATCACGGCCCAGATCGGGTCAAGCTCTAAGACTGCGACTCTGACTGTATTTGCCGCTCCTGTATCGTCTCTATCCGTTTCTCCCACAAATGTCGTAGGTGGATCAAATAGCGTTGTAACTGGAACAATTACTCTGGCAGCTGTAGCCGGACCAAACGGCAATCTCATTTCCTTAAGCAGTTCCAACACAGCCGTCGCCTCGGTACCTAGCTCGATTCTTGTTCCTGCGGGAAGTTCTATTGCGACTTTCACCGTTAGCGACAAGGCGGTGTCAAGTAACCAAACAGTAACCCTCACATCAACTTTCGAGGGAAACCAGAAAACGGCGACGTTGACTGTAGCTGCCATGTTGTTGACCGGGATGTCGGTTAATCCGAAAACGGTAATTGGAGGCAGTTCTGCCCTAGGTGCAGTGTCAATTAGTCAACCCGCTGGACCCGCAGGCATCGTAGTCAACCTGTCCAGTGCAAGCTCTAATGTTCAAGTTCCAACCTCCGTAACCTTCGCACCCGGCACAACCCTTGCTACGTTCAACGTTACGACCAGTCATGTGAACAGCGATGAAACCGATTCCATTTCAGCCACGGTGGGGTCCAGCACAAAATCAGTGACTCTGACATTGACAGCTGTGAACTTGGCCTCAATATCGGTAGTACCAACTTCATTGGTTGGGGGGAATACTCCGGTCGCAACAGTTACTCTTACCAGCGCAGCGCCGACAGGAGGAGAAGTCGTTGCTCTCTCCTCGAACAGCTCATTTGTTACTTTGCCCGCATCGGTCACCGTCCCAGCAGGCGCTACAACTACGACGTTCAACGTTCCGACGTCCGGCGTGGATTCGACTACAGTTATAACGCTTACCGCAACGCTCGGCACAGACTCCAAGAACTGCACGCTAACTCTTCTCATCGCCAAAGCGCTTTCACTGGGCCTTGTACCAAGTGCCGTCGTTGGGGGATCAGCCACAACCGTCACGGCAACATTTAAGCTCAATGGAAGGGCCGGTCCCTCAGGCGATGTAGTTACACTTTCCAGTTCCAACACTGCTATTGCAACGGTGCCTGGAAGTATTACTGTTGCGCCAAATGCCCTAAGTGTAACGTTTAAGGTAACCCACTACCAAGTGAATTCGCAGACTCCAGTTACAATCGCGGGGACTGTCAATGGCACATCGCAAACCGCCGCTCTAACCGTCAATCCATATTCCGTCAACAGTGTGTCGTTTAGCCCTTCAAGCATAGTGGGTGGTTACTCCAGCACCGGGACAGTTACCCTTTCCGAAGTAGCTGGAAGCGCTGGAATCGTTGTCAATCTATCCAGCACCAGTTCGGATGTTCAGGTACCGGCTACCGTCACCGTCGCATCAGGCTCGTCGTCTGGAACTTTCACCGCGAATAGCAGCATCATTGGAGGCACCGAGACGGTGCCCGTTAAGGCAAGTATCGGAACAAGCGTTCAATCCGGCAATTTGACTCTGACCGGCGTGAACCTTGCCGGCTTAACAACCACGCCGACGACACTGGTGGGCGGAAACACTCCAACCGGCACCGTCACCTTGACAATTCCAGCCCCACCGGGAGGAGCCGTCGTTATCCTATCTTCGAATAACTCATCGGTTATTCCGCCCGCAACCGTCACTGTACCGGCTGGCGCAACGTCGGCTACGTTCAATATTCCAACGCTTGGAGTGGACTCGACGACGACTGCGACTCTCACCGCAACCCTGTTCGCGGTTTCGAAAACGGCCTCACTTACCCTTCTCAACGCCAAGATGCTGTCTCTAACTCTCTCGCAGAGTTCGGTGCTTGGAGGTTCATCCACATCCATAGTGGCAACTGTCCGGCTCAACGGAAAAGCGGGTCCATCCGGCAACGTGGTAACGCTATCTAGCTCCAACACGGCGGCCGCGACCATGCCCGCGACAATAACGATTGCACCTGGAGCTGTTTCTGCGACAGTCGCAGTCAGTCATTATCAAGTAACGTCGGCATCTCAGGTAACGCTTGGCGCTACATGCAATGCCACCACGCAGTCGACAACACTGACCGTCAATCCGTATCTGGTGAGCAGTATCTCGCTGAATCCAACAACCGTCATCGGAGGAAGTTCCAGTACGGGAACCGTTACGATTTCGCAAGCCGCCGGACCGGCGGGAATTGGGGTGAGCATCGCAAGCGGAAATGCCGACGCTCAAGTCCCACCGACGGTGGTCATTCCATCCGGAGCGACATCCGCCAACTTCACGGTTACCACCGTGAAACCGGCTTCCAATGAGACGGTTGCAATTATGGCGAGCATAGGAGCCAGCCAATCGTCTGCCAACCTCACCATTTCAGCTTCATCTCTTTCGAGCGTCACCATCCAAGGATCCATTGTCGGTGGCAACACTCCAAACCCAGGAACAGTGACCCTCACTGGTCCAGCGCCAGTAGGCGGACTGGTCGTGGCACTACAATCCAGCAACAGCGCATTGAGCGTTCAATCTTCGGTCACCGTACCAGAAGGAGCAACTTCAGCAACGTTTACCATGACTACCGCTGGAGTTGATTCAAATGTAGTCGCAACCGTCACCGCGACGCTGGGACCGACATCCAAATCTGCGAATATGTCCATCGTTCCTGCGTGGGTGCTCTCCCTGACACTATCCACTTCGACGGTGGTCGGAAGTTCGTCTACGGTTGTAACCGCCAGAGTCGCACTCATTGGAAAGGCTGGACCTTCTGGAGCCGTTGTCAACCTGTCAAGCGACAATCCATCGGCAGCAAACGTACCTACGACGATTACAATCCCGGCGGGAACAGTAGCCGGAACCGTGACCGTTGCCCACTTCACGGTTGCCACCTCTCAAACCGCCACGATCTTGGCCTCATATCTCGGACATGCTGCAAGCGCAGTTCTTACGGTTAAACCTTAAGAGTGATGCAATTTATTTGTAGCATTGCCCTCTCCAGGATAGACAAGCATCCACGTCTATCCTGGACCGGGCAATGCATTTTGGTTCGAACTCCCCTCGGAGTGAGAATGGGACCTAACGCGAGTAATATCCAAGATCATCTGAAGCCAGGTTGTCCGAAGAAGTCTAGGATTTGTCAATTGTCAGCAAATATTGACCGGTCAAGGAATGTGGCGCCCTGATAACGTCTCGAGGTGCACCTGCAAAAACGACCTTGCCTCCTTTGCTTCCCCCTTCGGGGCCAAGGTCAATTATCCAGTCTGCGTTGCGAATGACGTCTAGGTTGTGCTCGATGACAATCACGGTATTTCCGCCGTCCACTAGTCGGTTCATGATGTCTAGGAGGTGAGTGATGTCGGACATGTGAAGTCCTGTTGTGGGCTCGTCGAGTACGTAGATGCTGCCCTTCTTGTGCAGTTCACTTGCCAACTTGATTCGCTGGCACTCGCCACCTGAGAGCGTGCTCAACGGTTGGCCAAGGGCCAAATAATCAAGGCCAACATCGCTCATCGCTTGAAGCTTTCTAACGATTTCCTTTTGGGTGAAAAACTCGAGCGCTTGGGCGACCGTCATCGCAAGCACTTCGCTAATGGATTTGCCGTTCAGCTTATATTCGAGGACTTCATCCCTGAATCGCCGACCCTGACAGATTTCGCAGGGGGACTTCACCCCGTCTAGGAAGCCTAGATCTGTGTAAATAACACCAGACCCATTGCAGTTTGCGCATGCCCCCTTGGAATTGAAGCTGAAAAGCCCGGCATCGACCTTGTTTGTTAAGGCAAATACCTTCCTGATGTCATCCATTACTCCGGTATAGGTTGCCGGGTTCGACCGACTAGTCGTGCCAACTGCTGACTGATCGATAACGATCGCTTCGGGATATTTAGGCAGAAATTCTTCGTTGATCAGGGAGCTTTTGCCAGAGCCAGCGACGCCCGTAATGGCAGTTAGCAATCCAGCTGGAATGTCCACATCGACGTTTTGTAAGTTGTTTGCCGACGCGCCTCGAATCGGGAGTTGACCTTTAGCGGATCGGACATTTTCCTTCAGGGGAAGAGTTCGATTGAGGAACTTGCCAGTCAATGTGTTGGATTTGACCAAATCTGAATAGCTGCCTTCGAAGACAATTTCGCCACCTGCCCTTCCGGCATGGGGACCAACGTCTACGATATGATCGGCTGCCTTGATTACGTCTGGATCATGTTCCACGACGATGACGGTGTTGCCTTTATCCCTCAGTTTAAAGAGCAGCTCATTTAGGCGGTGAACGTCGCGAGGATGCAGACCTACGCTTGGTTCGTCGAATATGTACATCACATCCATGAGGCTGCTGCCTAGATGTTTCACCATCTTGATTCGCTGGGATTCACCGCCAGAAAGTGTATCGGTCTCTCGGTTGAGGCTTAAGTATTCGAGGCCAATCTCTGCGACGTGTTGCAGTCTAGCAACCAGGTCTGCAACAATTTCTGTGGCTACAGGGTCGGTGATTTCACGTACGACAGGAATCAAGTCGTCAATCTCCATCGCTGAAAGTTCGGCGATGTTCCTTCCATTGATCTTGCAAGCAAGGGCTGCTGAGCTGAGCCTGGCACCCCTGCAATGGTGGCAAGGGCCATAAGTCATATAGGGAGCGACTGCTTTCTGAGTACGATCCGACTTCGTTTTAACGTCGCCTGTAATATATTTTCGGGTGAACTTGTCGACAATCCCTTCCGAAGTCAAGTTGACGGGTTTGCCCGCAAAGTCCATTTTGACTTTGTATGGTTTGCTGTAGAGAAGCAGATCCATCTCCTCGGCGGTGTAGTTCTGGAGGGTCTTGTCGACATCAAATAACCCAGACTGGGCGAGTACATTCCAACCCCAACTGTCCACTGCATAGTCCGGATATATTATTGCCCCTTCACGAAGTGTCTTGGATTTGTCCAGGAACTTATCCAAATCGACACCGACTTTGCGTCCAATGCCGTTGCATTCTGGGCACATGCCTTGCGGATCGTTGAAGGAGAAAGCGTTGGAATATCCAGCGTACGGTTTGCCAATCCGGGAATACAGAAGTCTGAGTAGGGTGTAAATATCCGTGACCGTACCGACGGTAGAGTGGGATCCTCCTCCTAGCCGATGTTGATCGACGACGACTGCCATGTTGAGGTTCTCGATAGCGTCTGCTTCAGGCGGCGGATACTTTGGCAGGAAGTTTCGAACGAAGAGGCTGAAGTTCTCAAATAACTGTCGTTTGGCTTCGGTAGCGATGGTATCGAAAACGATCGACGACTTTCCTGAACCCGAGACGCCCGTAAAAATGGTAAGGGCGCGCTTCGGGATGCGGAGGGACACATCCTTGAGGTTATTTTCGCGAGCGCCGCGGATCAAAATGTATTCTTGCGACAATATTTATTCTTCCTTTAAGGGTTTGGTCTTTGACTTTGTTGCTGGAGTCATGTTTAGCTTGACGGCGGCGCGAATAAGTTCTTTCAACGCGCTAGTGTCTACGATGTCGGTTTCTTGAAAATCGATCGCTCGTCTGGTATTGCCTTCTAGACTCGAGTTAAACAATCGGGCTGGATCTTCGAGGGCAGCGCCTTTGGCGAAGGTCATCTTGACGATCGTCTTGTAGGTCTCACCTGTGCAAATGATGCCGTTGTGATACCAAACCGGAACGCCACGCCACTTCCATTCTTCGACGACTTCTGGGTCCGCCTCCTTTATCAGGTTACGAATTTGTTTCAGCCGCTCGCCTCGCCAGTCTCCGAGTTCGTTAATTCTTTGGTCGATCAATTGAGAAGGAGTCGTGGCATCTGGGTCCGGTTGAAGCCCTTCGGTAGTGGCTTGTGTTGCTTTCTTCATGACTATTAGTTCAATTAGGTGGGATGGGCAGACTGACGCATCAGTAATTCTAACAGCGTCAGCCTTATTGCATCTATTATCGTGTTACCACGAAGGCATTTCGATGCCAAATTGTTTGGAGTAGTCCGCGTGAAGGCATTGCCAGCCTTCAAACTTGAGGGCATCGCTTGCTACGATGCGACCGATCGGCGTTCCATCAAGAAGGTTGTCGAGAACATCAAAGCAGACTTGCCATCCCGCTGCACCCATCGCCATGTAGCGTCGGTCAATTCTCGTCCATAGTGTTAGCCGTGTCCCTTGGTCATTGGGTTCAAGCTCCCACAGAGTATCGTTTTCGCCCCACCGGAATTCGAGTAGTCGCGGAGCCTCGGCTCTAGTTATTGTCGTTTCTGTCTCGTAAGATGATGGAGCTCCTACGGTCGAAAGTTTAACTTTGGTTCCAGCGGTACCCAGGCTTTTGTCTGCGTCAAAAGGTGCCCATCCTCGTAGCTCGTCCGGTTCCGTGAGTGCTTGCCAGACTTTCTCAGGTGAGTGGCTGAGGTTTCGTACAAGGACAAGTGTCCAGTCCTCACCGTCCTTTTGGACGTGGGCAATGTTGGCTGGGCCAGGTCGGTAGTCATTTCGGGTCATCATTTTCTCCTTTACTTTTATGGGGTACATCGATGCTCATTTGGTCCAGATGGCGCTCAAGGGCGTCCAAATGGGTGGACCAGAATTGCCGAAACTGAGACAGCCAAACATCTACTTCTGCAAGTGGCTCAGGCCGGATTCGATAGAGACGGCGTTGCGCATCGACACGTGATTGCACTAATCCGGCGTCTCTCAACACACGTAAATGTTTTGAGACTGCGGGTTGAGACATGTGGAGCCGAGTCTCAATCTCGCCTACGGATTGCTCGGAAGTTGCCAGCAAACCCAAAATTGCGCGGCGACTAGGCTCTACGATGACTTCAAAAACGGATTGCACTCACATAATATACGCGATAACGTATATACGTGTAAAGGAATATTAAGAAATTTCGTCCGACTTTATGTCATGGGTATGTAGATTGGCATCCCTGGACTGGTTTTGATCCGAGAATTACCAGCTATACATTCGATTGAACGTTGGCTAAGCTAGGTTTGAATCTCGGCAAAAATAGCGTAAAAGACGAGAGGCAAATCTGATGACTTTGTAGGGAAGGCACCTGACTAATTAATGCTTAAACACGTCTTGAACATGAGACTGATTTATGGAACAGCATCCGCTTGCAAGCTATACAGCTAAGTTCATTCAGGAACATGGAGTTCCGCAGGTCTTGGATGTGGAACATTCGATTATCGTTCATAAGCCGACGCTAACAGGATCTGATTCTCCTGCGAGCTACTATATCCGACCTCCTGCTGGCATGTCCGCCGAGGAGTTTGTTCTTTGGTTTGAGTCGATCCCAAGCTTCCGAGATTTTAGGCTGACTCTAGTGCCGATTTCAGGAATGGACACGTTTCACCAACCCCTTATTTCGGTGGACGATTTCGCCAAGAAGTATTTCCACGATAACCACGCTCGCATCGTGCGTGTTGTCGGCAAACTCACCCCTGCTGTGGAGGCGATGGTTGCCTTTATCAATGCTCTTAAACAGCCGTTTGACCCCAAACTGTTTCCTCATCTCGAGGATTTCGCAATCAGTGGACATAAGAAGTCTGAACATGGGGGTGCAACCGAACTCAAACTCCTTTATAAGCCATCGGATCACAACCAGTTGATGAAGGTGGAGCGCTTGATCAGCGTCCACCTAGATGAATGCAACCTGGGTAAGGAGATTGGAGCGTCGAGGCACTCTACTCGAGATCAACCCCCTGAACTGATACTCGCTTTGACCAACAGCACGTCGGCGGGGCAGAAATTCCTGGAAGCACTCATAGCTTGTCTTCCCAAGGTCTCGCGGGAAGAGGTCAAGCTGGCCACTGAGGTCGCACAACGAGTTCATCTTCACCCGGTAGCTCCGACACACGAGCACGCAGGTTTTACCAAGGTTGAAATTCCTGTGCGCATCCTTCCTCCAAATGAACTCAAGAAGAACGTGATTGCGGTGCTCGCTGAGTTCATGAAAGCAAGCCGATTTGCTGACGGCAAGGAAGTCAATATTGTGCAGGCGGGGACTACCATAGAGGTTCTGTTTCCGAGGTCCATAAGCAAACTTTGGCTGGCCACGACCTTTAGTGAGGAAAAACAAATCAAGGAAGTGAGTAAATCCTGTGTTGGAGTGAGAACCGACCCGGTGCTACGCGCGGGTTGGACTGCGGTTTATAACTTTGACTCTGGAAGTGGGAAACTTCACATTAGAGCTCTGGAAGACGGCGCAGAGCCTATTACCGGATGGAAAGTTGTTCCACGCTAGCCTAGGTCGGTGAACCCAATTACTCACGTTGGCAGGTCTTGCTAAGACTTGGTCAGGTGTCTATACTTGGGCCATTGTGAATAAAGTTGCCGTTCTCGCATTGCTGTTTGCCGTCGCTGGATTTGCGCAAGCGGATGTCAAGTCCGAGATTAATGCTGCAAATAACAAGATTGATCGAGCAATAAAGGCGAAAGACGCCAAATTGGTGGAATCCACGATGAGGGAGTCCGTGACCAAGGATTTCAAGTATGTCGAAGGTAGTAAGTCCCAAGACTTCAAGACGTTCATAACAAATTTGAACTCAAGTGTTGTAGTTATGGACAAAATCACCTTGTCAAAGTCTCGAATGCTTAGCATCAAACAGAAGGGAAATCATGGGACTGGGAAAATGGAGCACATCATAGTTGGAACGATGAAATCTCCCGACAAGAAGACGCACACGATGAGTTGGACGGGTGTATTCACGGAGACTTATGTACGCGTGGATGGGAAGTGGAAGACCTCTATAATTGTCCCGAAAACTCAGAAGTATTTGATGGATGGGAAACCACTCGGCACAGTTGCCGTGGGCGTACCGCCAGCCAAGAAGTAATTGAATGAAAACTGGAAGGTGCTGTGACCTAGCCTTTCGATTCATGATGCTCCGCTAGAAGCCTAAACTAAATGATTCCAAAGCGAGACACGCTTTGGTCCCGCTTTGGAATCTGCTCTTCACAGAGCTCCACTCGCCTTTGCTACTTTAGCAATACTGGTCAAGCGCTTGCCACTAATGCTGGTTCCGGGATCCTCTCTAGTTCTGCGATGGTTTTGACCGGATCTGGTCCCAGAATCGCCTTAAATAACGGCGAAGCCATGAGTGTGGTGATGATTGCCATGATGACTAGGATCGTGAAGAGCGTGTCCGAAATGACATGCTGCT
This sequence comes from Fimbriimonadales bacterium, assembly GCA_038207365.1. Lineage (GTDB taxonomy): Bacteria > Armatimonadota > Fimbriimonadia > Fimbriimonadales > Fimbriimonadaceae > Fimbriimonas. The sequence continues at coordinate 49,296 of JBBQZV010000011.1, forward strand.
GTCGACCAATATTCAAGATGATGAGTTCCATGAGGCCTCTGGCGTTCATGAGAGTTCCGATTGCAGCCGCCGATCGCCATGATTCTCCAGCGGCCCTTGCGGCAAGGGTGCAGCCCCCAAATTTTCCGAACATCGCGGCCGCGCAAGCAAGGGCGCAAATGCCCCAGAGGAGCGGAGAATTGAGCAAACCAAACTTCGTGTTGAGACCGGAATAGACAAAGAAGAAGGGAAGGAAGCAACTGACCGTAAGAGGTTCAATTCTACTCCGGAGCTCTTTCACGAACTGTCCTCGTGGCATCGCAGCGCCAACCATGAACGCTCCAAAAACTGCGTAGACTCCGATCGCGTCAGTGATATATGCTCCACAAAAGAGAAAGAGCATCGTCGTTAAGAACGTGCCTTGTGAGAGCGATTTGCCGTCTTCAACACCACGTGAGAGGCTCTTCATAAGCCGCTTTCCGAGAGTAAAGTTGACAACGGCAAATATTGCTCCACCTAAAATGGCGAAGATCGCAAAGTTCATGTCGTGCTTGTAGGAAGCAAGTACGATTGCGAGTAGTGCCCAGGCCGTAACGTCATCTGCCGCGCCAGCTCCCAGGGCCAATGTTCCCATGGTCGTTTGCGCGATTCCGCGTTCAACCAAGATCCTTGCTAGCATGGGAAAGGCAGTAATGCACATGGCAGCGCCCATGTAAAGAGACGCTTCGGGAATAGTGACACTGGGTGCAAATAGGCCCTGCTGCCCGGTCTTTAGCAGTCCTACTGCCAAAATAGCACCCAGCGCAAAGGGCAGTATGATTCCCGCCAGCGACACGCTGACCACGCCTCGAACCCGTTTTGAGATCAAACCGAGATTGAACTCCAGACCGACCGTGAACATGTAAAGTACGAGGCCAATTTGGGCAACCACATAGAGTACGGTCATCGAGGGATGCTTGACCGGAACTGATCCGATCTTTGCGATGGTTGCACTCGGGAATACCCATGCTTGCGCCTGGGGGAAAAAGGCTCCAAAACATGACGGGCCGAGAATCACGCCCGTCACCATCTCCATGACTACTTGTGTTTGACCGAGGAATTTGGCTCCGATCCAGCCCACTACTTTACACGCGCTGAGGACTACAATGACTTGCACCAGAAACTGGAGCATCAGATCAACGTCGGTCATCGAACCATTCTGACACAGCACAAACTGTATTTCTGAGAATGCCCAAAGACAACAATCTGTGCTTTTTGATAGCCAGATTTATGTTTTGCTTCTAGTCTTATTCAATTTCATTGCGGTTGAATAAGAATAATTCGGTGTTTGCGACGCGTGCCTTAGCAGGCTACAGCGTTGGATCGATCGGAATGGGAAGCCCGCAAACTAGTTCCGGGCTTCCAGTTACGAACGAGTTTCAACCGTTCAAAGGATTAGGTTTACCGCACGGTCGCTTTACCAGTCATCGATTTCGAATCGGTTTTCTCTGCCATCTTGTTTACTTTGGTCTCTGCCAGCTTCGATAAGGCCATGTCTGTATTCTTTTCTTCTTCAAGGGTTTGTTCAAGTAGCTGAGCGACTTCGTTGCGACCTAGATCTCTGGCCCATGAAATGAGAGTTCCATAGCTACAAATCTCGTAGTGCTCGCTCTTCTGAGCGCAAACCACGATGGCTGCATCCAGCACGGGGCCGGGTGCAATCTCTTCAAGGTGCTCAACTGCCTCTTCAACTAGTCCCTGCGCGGCTTTACAGACTTTGCCTATCGGCTTAAATCCTAGGATTTCCGCTGCTTTTTCAAGTCTGGTTACATGGCCCTCGGTTTCCGCAATATGCTTTTGAATCGCTTCGACGAGCTGCTTTGATTGCGCAGCTTTCGCCAATTTAGGCATTGCCTTCAGAAACTGTTTTTCGGCGTTATACAGGTCTTTTAGGCTGTCTTCGAATAGCTTGTCCATTGTTTCAGTCATAAGTGGTTACCTCTTTCGACCGAGTTGACCGAGGCAACTTCCGGCTGGTTCCAACAATTTAGAAGCGGGTAAGTACGCGGTTCAAAAAATCCGTTTGCAACAGGCGAGGTGAAACCGCAACGTTACTGCGAAAGGTACAGGCACAAAAACGAGGCGTAACCATCCGTCCTTGTTTCGCTCAGACACTGGTTGTGAATGGTGGGTTTTAAATACAGCTACATCTGGAGGAAGATGTACTCTCTGGGGTCTGCTGGCTCGTTTAGGTGAAGCTCGCTTGATATGAAAGGGATTGCCGAGGCCGTCAGAAGGTCGCGAATGGTTTGACGTCCGGGGCCGGTCACGGATTTCCCGACGAAGAGTTCGAACTCTGACTTGTCCATTTCAAAGTGGCCGCCGACAAACGTTGCGGTTGCCATGGCTTGCGATACCCAGTCGATTGCGTTCAACCGACCCGGTTTCGACAAGATGAGGCGAGGAAGTCGAGGAGGGCCTGGCTGAGCTTCTGCGATCTGGAGATACTTCCAAATGAGGTCGCCGTAATATTCGCCGTCTGAATCTCGAAACCCTTGGCTGAAGGTGCCGTTGATGTCAGGCACGCCATTGTTATAGGCGATGGCAACAAAAACTGATTCCCGTGGGGTTAGGGTTGTTTTGGCAGGCGAATAGGCCTTTCTCAGTGCCTCTTTGAGCTCGGCGACAACTTTAATGAGGCATTGGTCGAAGTCGTACCAGCGCTTCTGGAGAAAGAAGTCAGGATCGTCTTTGAAGAACTGAAGGTCGTATTGGAAGATCCCGTAGCCATGGCAAAACTTGTCTGCGTTCATGTGGGCAACGCTCGCATAACCGCTATTGTATTGGCCGATATCGACAAGTGCTTGACGGGCGATAGTGAACATAGCAGACCCATTTTGCCGGGCAAGGAGAGCTGCCTTGTTTTTGGGGAATGCCGACCTCGCTGGCGCGTCGAGGGTGTCTCCGACACAGACTTTAAGGACTTCACTTACTGGGAGTCGGTCAAAGATGGACCCCCAAATCTCTGATGACTCTTGATAAGCGATAGCGGTCAAGAGGTCCAGCGAGAACGGAGTTCCTGCGACAGCAGCTTCGATCTGAGCTCCAAACTGGTTCTTAAACCAAGCAATACCTTGTGTTGTTCTGGACATTCTGTTTATTCCTTTTTGCCGTAAGTTCAGCTTTGGATGGTCACGGTTCGTGTTCCGTTATTCCAGGACACTGCAAAACCATATGCTGCTGCGAGCAGTGTAACCATTGAGTAGGCTCGGTTTTCGATGATTTGGCAGTCGAAGCTGGCTTCAGTGCCATTGGGAAGGGTTTGGATAATGACAACGTAACTGCCCTGCTTAAGCCTGCTTGATCCTCCAAAAACGGCAGCGAAATCAGCCGTTGAAACCATCGTGTGCCCTCCAATAAGATAGGCCTGGATGGCTAGCCTCGTATTTGCTCGGTCTACAAAGACCGGCTTGACGGAAGAGCTAGGGTGATCAATCGGGGTAGCAATTTCGAAATGCATGGGATCGCCCGAGTTTTGTAGCCATCGAAACCCTAACGCAATGAATGTCGGTGCGAGGGGACGAACGGTGCCTGGGATTAGGCCCGTGTCGTTTGTGTTGAGGGGAAGTTCGTCCTCGTTCAGGTCGATGGCGATTCCAAAGGAGTGATTGGAGGGTTCGTGCGAAACCGTTCCACTCGCTAGTTTCTTTAGTCGAGGGAAGAGCGGAGCATCAACCTGGTGGATATATTTGATTAAGTTGAGCGTGCCGAGGTCTCGGAACGCCTGCAGTGCCTGACCATGAAATCGCTTGTGAAACTGGACGACTCCATCTTCAGATCCTGGTTTACCGATAAGCTCTGGCACCACGAGGTTCGTAACATCGTTCAAATCAAACCCGGACGTGAAATTCAGAATGGGTGCGCCGTATTCCCATTTGTCTACTGTGAACGTGATGAGTCCGAACAAAGGATGTGAATAGCTTCCTGTTTCCATTGCAACATCATATACGACTTTTCTTGTATTTAGCTACGTCATGGCTTTTGGGCTAACAAAACATAACGATCATGGATAGTCGGCAATAAGCTATCACCTTTGGGCTATCTTACGATGCACTGCCACCTAAACGGAAACGTGCATTTGGAATGACAACGACGTTCTATTTCGTGACTTCGACGAAATAATAGGTTGAATCGTTGACGGGCAAATCGTCGGCTTGAAATTCGCGTTGCATCTCGGTCCAATCGTTGAGCGGGCGGAGGGCCAGGGTCGATTGGCTGCCTTTTCGAACCTTGCTCAGGTTCGTGGCCTTGCCCTTGAATACTCCCCAACGGAATATTCTTACGATCTGGCCGACTTTGATATGGGAATCCTTGCCGCTAACAATCTTGTCAACTTTATAGTCTGCAGAAACAAGTGCGTTCTTGTAGGGTGCAATCGCATTCGGCGCGGGAACCTTGGTCGATGCTTTCAAGGTGCACGCGATCGTTACGGTGGGCTTGACTGGACCATGCAGGAGGAGCACGCAAAGGGCAGAGGTCAAGCAGATCATGATAATCAAAATCTACCTTATCGCCGTCGGGCCGGAATCCATTCGATAGGAAATGTGTCGGCTGGCATCGGGAAGGGAGTCTCGAAGTATATTTATAGGTCTTGGCCACGGAGGTGCCGATTCGCCCACGCGAAATTCCAGCAATGAATCACGCAATAAGATTTGACCGAGTCCTAACGCCATTTTTAGTAGGATTGGGCTTGACCGCGAGCATTGTCGGTGCTCCGGCCTCCTCTCCAAAGCTCGCGGCGGTTAGTTGCGTTGCCACAAGAGTTGGTACTGAAGATTTGGGCATTCTCCTTGGGGACAGCGTTGTTCGTGGCTTTGGAAGTAGTCCCGTTTATTACAACGAACAAGGACCAAACTTCAAACGCTCCGCATACCGCTTCGTGGCAAGCGCAGATAAGCCGGTTGCTTGCCTTGATGGGTATGAGGGTATTCAAAAGTGGCTCAATCGCGGGGTGACCGCAAACGGGTCGAATTCGACGGTTGCTAGGTGGTCTATCGACGTCACCCATCGATTGAACAGGGGCTGCCAAACCAAAGACAGTCGCACTCGATGCGTCTTAGTGAGCACAGGGTTTATGGATATCGCCCAAGGCGTTTTGCGCCATCACCTTGCCACCGCGGAAGCCAATCTACAAAAGAACATGCTGACACTCGTTCGTCGAGCGAGAGAGGAACGGATCAAACTGGCCGTGCTGGAGATCCCCGATCCCATGAGGGCGCCTCTTGGAAAGCGCTTTCATACGGTGGCCGGAACGTTGGTATTGCCTTTCTACGAAGAGCAGAAACTCAGCCCTGATATGCGAAAGGAGTTCAACGCGGCCGTACTGCGTTACCGAAACTTCTTAGAAACCTCGCTCGCTCCAAAGGGTGCCGAGATCGTCGATTATGCGAACTTTCTTCCGTCTGGATACTTTTGGGATTCGCATCATCCCAGCGACCCTGGTTATCGAAAACTTGGCCAACTACTCATAAAGCGGTATCCGGGGACGGGTGGTACGGGATTCAGGATGTCCGGGCGCTCGTAGCCAAGCCGTCGCCGGTGTTCAGTCTCATGGGGCTTGAGCTGGAGTATCTTGTCCATTCTTTTTCCTATAGGAAATTGCAGAGATATATATCTGTGGTCCTATAATGCGTTTGCTGTGAACAAACTTTCCTTTATTCTCTCGTTGATCGCCGTCACCGGCCTTGCTCATGCGGACGTAAAGTCCGAGATTAACGCTGCCAATCAGAGGGTTGAGAAATGCGCTATGGTCAAAGACATTAAGGGCGCGGAATCTGCAATGAAGGAGGCCTTGACGCCCGACTTCAAGTACCACCAGTCCGGCAAAACCCAGGACCGCAAAACCTACATCGGCAACTTCGTCGCCAGTATCAAGATGATGGACAAGATATCGACTCATTCAACGGTATTTAAGGGCATCAAGGAACGAGGAAACAGAGCCACTGGCCAAATCGAGAAGAAAATGATGGGAAGCATGATTTCTCCTGATAAGAAGACTCATGGCATCAATTGGACGGGGCAGTTCACAGAGGAGTACCGGAAGGTTGGCGGTAAGTGGAAAACCTGTGAAGTGACTGCAGGGAAGCAGATATTCCTGTTGGACGGCAAGCTCGTCAAGATGTAAGGCCCTCATTCTCCGCTCCATTGGCGTGCCTCATGGAAGGGCACAATCCATTAAGAAAATTTATTCGAGCGAGATGTCGATTTTGAATGGTTCTATCCGACTAAGTGGTGTTGGCAGTTCAAGTAGGTGCCAACGGCCTTAAGAAGAAAAAATCATGCAGTACTTAGTTGCCATTTACCACCCAGACAATTACGACTCGTCCGTGGAGGACGCGTCGATGCACAACGATATCGACGTGCTTAACGATGAGATGGTCGCCGCAGGTGTCAGAACCTTTGTGGGCGGCTTGCAGCACGTTAGCAAAGCGAAGTCACTCAAGGCACAAGCCGATGGCAAGGTGAATGTAACCGACGGCCCGTGGGTAGAAACCAAAGAGCACATTGGCGGCTTTTGGGTCCTAAACGTGGCTAATGAGGAAGAAGCGCTGGAGTGGGGTCGCAAAGCTACAATTGCCTGCCGCGTTCCCGCAGAAGTGCGCCCCTTCTTCTAGTTCTAGCCTTGTTAGTTGATGGTGGCCTAGTCGTTTGGCTAGCCCACCTCTATTTCGTGGTCGGATGAGGCTCGACTAGCCTCGCCGTATTGACTTCCACCCGCCAAAGAACCCATAATCCACTCAGTCCGAACCCACCGGTTCGAATAGGCACCCAGCCAACGGGGGCGGTTAGCTCAGTGGTAGAGCACTACAATGACACTGTAGGGGTCACAGGTTCAAGTCCTGTACCGCCCACCAATTACAACGGCTGAACTCAGTACGCCAATGCGAACATCTTGTACGGCTGAGTCTCTAACCTATTTCGAACCATCAATCTTTAAAAGTGAGCAGCGTATCCAATGAAAATCGACATTCGCCTATATCAGGATGAAAGCGGAACGTGGATTGCCGAAGTCCCGTCGATCCCGGGTTGTGGAAGCGATGGCTCGACTCGCGAGGAAGCCATCGAAAACGCGCGCGACGCGATTGATCTTTGTCTAGCGGTCAGAAAGGACTTGGGAATGCCAGCCATCGTCGAGACTGTCAGTATCGAAGTGGCGGCGTAACGATTGGGCAGCCTTCCCGTCGTTAGCGGCGACGAAGCGCGCAAGGCGCTTGAGCGAGACGGCTGGATATTCCAACGACAAAGTGGCAGTCACATGGCGCTAACCAAACCAGGTTCGATCGTGACGATTGCTATTCCGCGTCACCGGGAACTTGCTCCAGGCACGCTAAGACGAATCATTCGAGATGCAGGCATTTCTGTCGACGAGTTTCGTGAGTTGCTGAAATAGCTCAGGCAGTTGGTTTCCATAACGGAACGGACGCCGAGATCTATCCGAAAGCGATTCTAAACCTGGGTCTTTGTACCGCTCGAAAATCTTGTAACCAGTCTTACGAGATATCCCGGACACACGGCAAACACTGCTCATGTCTTCGCCCTCAAGAAGGCGGACTACAAAACGAAAACGTTCTTCCATGAACGAACACTCCTTCCAAGGCATACACAACCCCCTTAGAGAAACCATCTCTTTGGGGAACGTGTAACCTATGTGTCCGGAACAATGTGTAACCTATGTGTCGGAACTCTCAGGACTAATAAACTTAAGGCTCAAAGCCGGGCTCTACACCATTCGTGGGGGCACTCTCACATAAATGGGACTTCACGAGGGCTCAATTGGCAGCTTGGAGGAGCACGATTGATAGCCTGTCCGCCAAAATAGTCTTGTGTTTCCAATCTCGATAGGGCCGAACCGCCTTCAACTAAGCGGGCAAGATTGCTTCGACGCATACTCGAAGCTGGTTATGGAGTCATTGTCAAAACTCCGTACCATCAAGGATTATCATGCTGCTGGGAAAGGCGCCGCAGAAGCTTTCAGAGATCAAGAGGCGATCCGCATTTTTGCCGGTGCTAGGTCGGGCGTTGGGCTGAAGATTCGCTTATTTGGGAAGGACTTGCCCGATCACCTGAAAGGAGAGTTGATTCTCACTGAAGCTCTTGCTGAGGAGTTCGCGAATGTACGAGCTAAGGAAAGGATCCCCAAGGCACTTGGGATCCATGATGCCGCCGCAATTGTGTTCGCTCACTCAGTTTTCGAAGGTCTTGTTCAAGACTTCTTTGACCTCGATTTCCGGCTCAGTCCCGAATCTTGGGATGTTAATTCGCCAACCGTGAACTCAGCTATAGCGAGGCGCTTAATTCGGATGTTACAGGCCTCCGAGCCGTTGCGTGGAAAAAGGAATGGAGGACAATTAGTCGCGAGAAAAGTCTCCAGGAGAATATCAATGATTTATTCGGTAGATGCCAAGCCAGAAATAAGGCCGAACACGACCGGTAAAGGTCTGGCTACAGGTTGGATATCTCGAAGGCGAGGCAAATTGACCGCTTACGCCAGGCTCTGATTCACAAACCACCCGAACCGGCACCTATTGAATCGGCGAAAGAGCTTTTGCAGTTTCTCCTCGAACTCACGGCACTAGTCGGCCATTGTTGCGCTAAATGTTTGTTTGATCTTCCTGTCGCAGGGATCGGCCAAGAGTCCATTGCGCTGGAAACTTGATTTCGCATTACCGCAGCCTTTGGCGGGAGTCATCATACTTCGCACACAATTTTTTCTAACACACCCTCAACTCTCGTAACCTGAGCGATCACTTTCAATCGGAATCGTGATCAAATTGAGCGGAATACGCACTCGTTAGAACTGCCGCTAAGCCTGATTGCCGCCCTTGCTGAGGGATCGTTCCAAGATATCGATCTACTTTAATCGACGAGAATCAAGCGGAATTGACCTGCCGAGTAGTCTTTGGGATGCACCAGGTTCCGAGTTGTTTCCAGATCTGGACTAGTCAAAGGGACGCAAAGGATGTTGCAAAAGGTAGAGCCAAGGCACACAAGTGCAAACGGGCAGGAAATTTCCTTGGCTAACGGAGCCCTACGATGTCCTTAAACCATCTAACTGGAAAGGAAGGCTATCCATCAGACACCGTCGAACGCGTGCTTCCAATTAGGTCGCGAGATACTTCTACGTCATAAGCATCGAATTGGTTCTGCAAGAGACCCACAAGCTGCTGTCTAATGAGTGAGTTGTCGACTTCGCGTTCCCCATCAAACGTCGCCAGAAAACGGTTTTCTGCGACTTCCAATGTGCGATCTAGGTATTCGTCTCTGTCGACCTGCTGAGGCATCGATCCTGTCGTAAGGCGCAATTGCTTGGAAAATATATACATCCGTCGCACCAAATTAGCGTCACCCTCTAGGAGTAATACTCGCAGCGCACGCTCTGCTACGCACGCCAAACCAGTGTCCTCTAGGTGGCTTTGAAAATCTTTACCAGACAAATATAGCAGCCTCCAACACCGAGCATGATCAACCCGCTCCGTTAAGCCAAGATCAAAGGTCGCGTTTGCCTCTTGAAGATACATCCATGCTCGAATCCACTCATACCCAGATCCACGCATTCTTGTCCTCTCAAGAGCCTCGCGAGCCTGACGGACGTAATTCCGGGAGGCTTCGGCGTCCCCTTTGGCGCGTGAGACGTTCCCAAGTTGCTCCAAAGCGCGAGACCGCAAACGTGTCGCTTCGGATGTCGCCTTTGAAAGCGCATCAATCATCTGGAGGCTCCGTATAAATGTTGTTTCTGCTCGTTCTAGGTCACCACGTCCCCAGAAAACATCACCTATGTCTTGAACTAGGAGACATGCCCATTCTAGATTGCCATCCTTACACATCGAAACAACTCGATTTAGGTATTCGAAGGCTCCTTCGTAGTCACCTTGTTGCCGGGTCAGGGTCGCAGTGACACGATACAGTGCGACGAGCGGGATTGAGACGACGAGTGGCCAGGCCCTTGTAGCCCTCTGACAGATCTCATGTGCAGCCTCACTCCGGCCGGTGAAGCTCCATCGCCACGCCAATGCAACTAAGATTGCGCACGCCGAATCCGTAAAGATTTTGTTTTCTATGTGCCATTCAACTGCTTCAACAATGGATTCGAGGTTATCCACACAGGCGGTTTCACTGCTCCTTGAGTTCAAATCCGCAAATCCGGAGGGATAAATCTCGCTCGTTAACACATCAGCCTGAAGTTTCCTTAATTTTGCAGCATGGTCTGGCTTCGTCACCCTTCGAATAAACTGTCTGACGATGTTTAGTAGGGCGATTTGCCCCTCAGAACATTGGACCCACGAATAATCCGCTAGGCGAATCGCAGAGTCAACCGACGATGTGATTCCTTGTCCCTTAAGAAGCTCCAGAACGAGGCGAACTGCAACACTTCCTCGAAATGTTGCGGTAGCCTTGAGGAAAATCTGATCACCTTCTGGAAGCCGTTCAAAAGAATCCAAGAACGCGGAGTAGATGGAATCACCACCTGCCCCTACCTGAATTCGCCGCCTTACTTCTCTAACGTCAGCACCTGCGAGTTCAGTTGCCGCGATCTTAATTGCTAAGGGAATCCCGTCAAGATCGGCGCAAAGGTTGATGTAATCTTGACGCTTAGAATCTATAATAGACCAGCCGGGTGATCTTTGCCGAACTTCATCTTGAAGCAGCATTAAGGCCGGTGAAGGTGATTTTTGGTCCGCGCTGGCTGTAGCTATCCCCCCCAAGTACAACACTGCTTCACTCGGGATCCCCGTTGGGTGCTGTGTTGTGACGATGACTTTGAGTCTCGGAAAATGATTTTGAATGTCCTGGACACAGCAGGCGAGTCCATCCCCGAAGTGTTCGCCACCGTGCAGTATCAAAAGCAGTGGAATGCTGTGTTTCGCTTCGTAAGGGCTAAAGACTTCCATTATTCTGCTAACAAGATCAGCTTCGTCACATACATATTCTAGATGGACACTCAGTACGCGACAAAGCTGCAGCTTGTTATGTTGTTGAGCGCAATATTCAGCGAAAACGGTTTTGCCTACTCCGGGAGGGCCGAAGATGGTGATAATTCGGCTAGAGGGAACGAGTCTGTTAAATCGCTGCCGATCCTCCTCGCGGCCATATAGTTCCCGCGGAAGCTGAACGGGAAAATCGCGTTGAATGCGAACTCTATCAATCGAGGCCCGAAGCTCATCAAGAACTTGAGTTACCTCAATGAAGACTGAATGACTCACGGAAGCGTCAAAAGCTCGACCAAGCTGAAGTTGAGCGGTTGGATGAACGCAATTCCTATAGAAGCGGAGCCCTTGAGCTATGTTTATAAGGGCTGGATTCAACCATGATCGCTCTTTCGCAATATTGATCAATTGTTCTAGCTTCTGGTGTTCTGTTGCTAAGTCAGATCCCCCCACATCATTTGTGGTGGAGTGGCCCAGCAAACACGAAAGATAGCCCTCCATGACCGTAACATAGAGGAGCGAAGCCGCAAAGTGAAGCTGACTTTGTTCACATTGCATTGCTTCGAGCCACCGGCAATGAAGTAGCTCGGCCATGGAGGGGTCGAGTCTTGAAAGTTCCTTGAGAGCCGCTGGAACCGGACTCCTGGCAGAATCGCTTTGGTCATGCACTAACCTGAGAATACTCAAGAATTGCTTATCGTAAGGATGGGACCCGAACACATACAACATGCGATTGCCAAAACGTACTCACTGCGCATATTGTGGTTGCAACCTCAGCGATCTGAAGAAAGCTGAGAGAACCAAAGATCACGTTCCTCCGCAGGGAATCTATCCGAAGTCGCTTGCCAACGGTAAGGAGCAACGCTTAACCGTCCCGGCATGTGTGACATGCCGCAGGGACTTTGCGGATGACGACGCCCATTTCGGCAATGTTCTTCCTTTCTGTGGCGAAATTCCACCGCCTCTCATGAAGGAACTCTTTGAGGACGTCGTGAAACGAAGCCTTAATGATGTGGACGGCGAACGAAGGACTGCCGATCTAATACGAATGATGCGCCCGGACTCACAGGGGCGAACGCGCATTTGGCCCGAAGAGAACCCTGCTTTTCTCCGAGTCTTGAACAGGTTTGTCAGGGCACTTTGCTGGCAACAGGACTACGGATGGCCAGTTCCTGCCTCAAGGGTCTTTGTCCGCCGAGATACCGACAACTTACAGTTGAGCATCTCTTTGCCGAGTGGCAGTTCTCCCGGTGATTTGCTTACATGGACCTTTGAGCCACTTCCACAAATGGGAGATGGAGCGGCAGCGTGTTTGATGGTGATCCGCGATAACATGACTTTTTTCGGAGTGGTGGCTCCATCCAACACGAACAATGAGAAGGTCAGGAACGCGGTGCAAATTCACTAAACCAACATATAGTCCAACGGGGCCAAACTCCGGAATCCAGGTCCTTCGAATGAGATCACAATACGTATTGATGAAGCCAAAGAAGCTTGTCGGTGGTCTCGTTACAGTTTTTACAGCGGCAGAACCACCACGCAGGCAGTCCTTCTCAATGCTGGCAGAGTGGCAGCCATCTTTTCCGCCCAGTCGACCCGAGATCAGAGTACTGCTTCAACTGCCCGAAGAGGCGATATCTAGCCGAACTCGGGCGGCATTGGAACTTGTCGACGGCGATTCTTGCCCTGATGAAGTCCTCTCTTTGCTGCGGGGGGTCCGCGCCTATTTCGAACTGCAAGATGTGCTAACTGGGAGGATCGCTTCATTTGAGGGAAAGCCTATATTCGAGATTGACCACTGCTACTACGAGTCCATCGTTTACCTTCGGGAATCGCTGATGGCCTGGATTCAAGGTCAGGAACTCGCAGCCATGGCACTCCTCAGGCCCTTCTTGGAATTGTCGCTGCTACACCTGTACTGGGAATTGCGGCCCGCTTCAGATTCGTTTGAGCATTTTTTCAAGTGGCTGGACGGGGGGCCGAATAAACCTGGGTTCAAGCAGATTCGAGACGCTGTTATACAGAACCTTCCGACGCAGGCGCTTCTAGATTTCCAAGACCTTGAACGTATGTCAGATTTTCTTGGTAGATCGTTCGCGGTTCTTTGCTCGTACAACCACACGCCAAAACCCGAACAGAGCGTATTCATGCGGGACGAATTCCTCAGTGAAACACAAAGCTACGTTACGATCACGGAAGCACTGCTGCGTCATCTTGTCTTCCTGTATGCGTTTGCCTACCCAGCAGCTTTCTACCCAGTGGATAGAATGAGAAAATGGGGTTACAGCTACGGGCCAGTCGGCATATTTGCCGATCAGTCAACAGCCAACATCATCCATGACTTTCTCGGAGAAAGCTATCCGAAGCTAACAGTTCGGTTCAGCAGCCTTCAACGGATTGCAGATGAGGCCTTCTTCTATGAGTGTCAACCTGACTTGTCTGACGAGGAAATCGAAGCGTCGTGGCACTCGCTCTCGGAGTTGGACGTCAAGACCAAGTCAGTTCAAGATACCAACGCTCGACAAGCCATGGTCAAGGCACACTTGAGAAGTATCGGTTGGATGATGAACTACAGCAGTGTCAATAGCAAGCCTGACGCTGACCTAGATGATATTATCAACCGCGCCCGGTCAAGCCTTACGCACCTAAAGTTCCTATCTGATCCAGAAACAGCCGCGTGAAGCCCAAGTATATGTTGGAAATTCGCGGGACGCGCCCCAAGGCTACCGTGTCTGATAGTTTGATCGATTGGCTAACGGTGAAAGACGCATTCTAAGCGCGTCTCTCAATTGTCTCTCAATTCACTGAGACAACATGAGACGTCCAGAGACGGCTGTAGACTCAAATCTTGCGGTTTTCCTCTGTATAATTCCCATGACACTGTAGGGATCATCCCGGCCAAGACCGGGATACCGCCCACCAACTGCAACGGCCGTTTGGCTTTCACCGATGCCGATTTAACCTGCTACGCTGAACTACTAACTTCGGGAAATCTAAGCATTCTTTGAGCGCACATGAAGACTCCCAAAAAGAAAATTGCAAAAGCGGCGGAAGTCTTTCTTTCCCTGGATGCTGAAGAGGTTTATGTGTTTGGGTCAGCGGCCCTGGATCAAATGCATCGGGGCTCGGACATTGATTTTGCCGTTCGCGGACTCCCAGCGGCTAATTTCTATCTTGCAGTGGGAAGGGTGCTAGAAGAGATTCGGTTTTCGGTCGATGTAATTGACCTTGGCGACGACACTCCTTTTACTCGTCAACTTATCGAACGCGGAAACTTGGTTCGTGTGGCCTGAACTCTTGCGCGACTTAGAGGAAGAACTCATCGACCTTAGTCGATTGAGGGAGGCATACACAGAACATATTGATGGTGCATTCGCCAAAGCTCCCAACAAAATCGAAATCCTTGCGCTTGCAAGCGTCCTCCAAAGTTATTACACCGGAATGGAAAATGCCATGGCCAGAATCGTCCGAACATTCGACGGTCAGATTTCGAAGTCGCATTCATGGCATGCTGACCTGCTGTGCGCTTCCAGATCGGTTACCCAGATCAGTTACCCAGATCAGACATGCGATCATTACGAGAGAACTTAATGACCGACTGCTACATTATCGCGGATTTCGGCAGGTTGCGAGATCTCACTTTGGCTTCCGTTTTGAATGGGATCGAATGGAGTGACTCGTCCGATCTCTTAGGGAAGTTTCCGAAGAGTTCGACCGTCAGATCAAGGTTTTCATTGTTTGGCTTGAGTCACAGGCATGAATACGTTCATAGTACATGTTTCCTTTGGATCAAATTTGCCTATGGGTCCTTCTATCCGAAAGGGACTCTAAGCCCTCGCCTTTGTACCTCTCGAAGATCTTGTAACCAGTCTTTCGAGATATCCCGAACTCACGGCAAACACTGCTCATCTCTTCGCCCTCAAGAAGGCGGACTACAAAACGAAAACATTCTTCCATCAACGAACACTCCTTCCAAGGCATAAACAATCCCCTGTGAGAAACCCTCTCCTAGGGGAATGTGTAACCTATGTGTCCGGAACGAACTGTTACCTATGTGTCAGGAATGGACCTACCACGCTGACGGACACATCGCCCATCATCTGGCAAAAATGGAACATAGGCGACCGGATGGCAGTAATACCGCAAGATGCTTGGCCACACTCGAATACCAACAGTTCTAGGTCTCGGGCGGGCGCGAGATTTAGGGAAAGACTACTGGTGAGGAATCTAAGAACGATGATCCTGGCCACGGCGATGACCGCCGCACTAGGAGTTCCGGCATGCGCAACGGCTCAAAGCACGATCGAGCAGATCGCTGCAAAGTTATTAGGGGATAAGTTCGGGACCACGGCCCAACTGATACTAAGCCTGTCTAGGTCGTCGAATCAAAGCGTATTCGATCTGGCTCCGGCTTACTCGGTTTCCCGTCAAACGCGGCATCCAGCCGACGAGGTGATGAGACTCAGGCGACAGGGCCTTGGCTGGGGCGAGATCGCCCACAGATTGAACATGAATCCCGGCACTTTCAATAAGTTGCGGACGTCCGGTGCGTTCGATCGCGATTTAATTTGGAATTCCATCTACAGGAATCACTACGGTATGCGCGATTCGGACTTTACGTCAATTCGACGGCGCGGTGGATCGGAAAGGGACGTGCTCCCAGCAATCCTAATCGCAAGATCAAGTCGGACGAGCCCGTTAACGGTCTACAACCGATACCGCCAGGATGGCGATTGGGATCGCACCTCCAACGCCTATCAGTATGATTTGCGAATTCAGCGCAAACGTTCGGTAAAAAGTGTAGTCAAGGGCCACGGCCACGCAAACGGTTCAGAAAATGAAAAGCGGCTCGACGAGCGCCGCGGCAACTCCTCCAGCAACAGGAAGGACCACGGCAAGGGCGATGGCGAAGGGCACGGGAATGGTCACGGCAAGGGCCACGGCAAAGGCGATGACGAAGGCCACGGGAATGGCCACGGGAACGGCCACGGCAAGGGCAATGACGAAGGCCATGGCAAGGGCGATGACTAAACCCTCCGGTGAGTAAACCCCGCGGCAGTAGGGCTCGACTGAGTTCCTTCTGCCGCTTTTTTTCGTCGGTCTGTTGGATACACCACCTCGGCAAAGTTGATCAATGTCGGTCCATACCGGACATGTCGCGTATCGATGCGCCCCCGAACTGTTATTTGTAATCGCGGCAGATTCCATGCTGGCAGGCAGCACGGGGCAGAAAAAACGGGGCGCTAAAGAAAGGCTGGGTTTCGCGAACGGCGCTCAGGTCTGTTTCTTTGGGGATGTATTATTCCTATGGAAGAGTTGGCTCATCCATGGAATCTGGCCCGCCAACGCCTTGAACGAAGGCCGCCATAAGAGCCAACCCTTGCAATAAGATCGAGAGCTTTAAACTCATGTGTCGAATCATCTCGCTTGTCATCGCCGTCTTCGTCGCTTCACTTTCGTCGGCCCAACCTCGCTCGTCCGAGACCGGGCCTCCAAAAATTACCGCGCCGCCCGCCACATTTTTTGCGATGGTCCGCGAGCAAGATCGAGACGCTGCTCGTAAGTTCTATAAGAAGTATATTGACGTCAAGGGGATGCCCGTCGCCGCGTCGTTCGAGGTCGCTGATGCGGCCCTCCAGCGGACTTATTCCATCGTTACGCATCTCCTTGCTGGGCGTCCGGACGTCATCTCCGCGATGGTTAAGAACCACATGTATCTGATCATTATCGGCAAAGATCAGGTGTATTGCGACATGCCCGAATACCGGAATACTCCGGACTCCGCGTACATGAACGAGCGGGTACGGGGCACGGGTGGGCTGCCGACGAGCTTTGGCGAAGAGAATCTTCTCTGCCTCCCCATCGACCGCTACGACGACGAGAGCATTGGTGTACACGAGTTCTGCCACGCGATCGATAGCACGATGGCTTCGATCGACAAGACCTGGAGCCAGCGCCGGAACACCGCCTTCAGGGATGCTCTGAAGAAGGGGCTCTGGAAGAACACTTATAGCGGCTCGAATCCAGCCGAATATTGGGCGGAGTCGTGTCAGTGTTATTTCGATTGCGACCGCGCCAACAACTGGAACCACGGCCCCATAACAACTCGTGAGCAGCTCAAGGCCTACGATCCCGAGACGTACGAACTCGTGCGGACCGCCTTCAACCTCAAGCCCGAACAGGATTGGCGCTACCAGTGGTTGCAGAAACTTCCGAACGTAACAAAGCCTCCCGCCAAGTTCAAGATCGATTCCTATTACACCAAGTTCACTTGGGCTCGCGAGGTCACGGTGGTGGGGCGGCAGGCGAGCGACGGGGCCCTGCTCAGGGCGAACGACACGATTCGAAAGATGTTTGCCTACCGGCACGATATTCTTAAAGCCCTTATCGCCGACGGGATCAAGCTTGTGGTCCTCGGCCCAGGGGAACATCTCTCCGATTTGCCGGAGTTCAAGAATCGAGTCGACGTCGATCTTCTCGCCCGCTACTGCGGTTACGCGCCCGGAATCAAGACTCTGGTGGTGAGTGAGGAGAATGTGCTCGGAGATCCGGGCAAGCCCGGCGTCGGGGCAAACCAAGTCCTTCGCGTCTTCGCAGGCGCCCTCTACCACGTCGCCGGACTTCGCCCCGTCGATCCGAACTGGGACAAGAGGGGCCGCGAGGTACAGCAATACGAGTTGAGATTGAAGAGGCTGGACATCCAGTTCGATCAGAATTTGCAAAGGCTGTATGAGGCCGCCATAGCCAAAAGGCAATGGAAGGGAACCCCCGCAGTGGCAAGCCGCGTGGACTACTGGACCGAGGGGGTTCTTGCCTATTTCGACGCCGTTGGTCTGGCCGCCGCCCCCAACGACGCTCCCCATCCGATCTCGACCAGGGAGCTTCTAAGGGCCTACGATCCAGATCTATACCAACTGGTGAACGAGACGATGGCCTACGATGGGCACGTAGACTGGCGCTTCCGGCTGTAGGTCAAGGCTTGCGGTGGCTGTTGGGAGATTAATGGAACGGACACCCAAAAACATCCGAATGACCGCCACCAGCCACCGCCCGAACCCGGACATTGTTATCGCCATTTACCAACAATGAACTGGGCCAACGCCGTCGTCCAAGCTGGAAATCCGTAACGCTATGATCTATGTGCCAAAACAACAAGGTAACCCAATGATTCAACCACGAACTCGAGCTCTGGGCCTCCTAATCCTCATAGCGGCGGCCTCGATTTGCAGTGCCGATATTTCTTACCAAGTCACGCCTCTACCCGCCAAATCGAGGGTCGAAGTGATCATCACATTAAACGCGACAAGCGACACGACCGTCCTCCAGATTCCGACTTGGATGCCTGGATTTTACGTGCTAGGGGACTACTCGAAAAACCTTTCCGATGTAGCGTTCCTTGTCGATGGTAAGTCCGTCAATCCCACGTCGCCCGACAATCACACGTGGAGCGTGAACTCAGTAAAGGGCAAACCGGTGACCGTCTCTTATTCGGCCCCTTTCGAATTTACGAATTCTATTGGTCATTACAGCGGTGCGCCAACCTACATGTACGTTGTTGGTCGTGAGCGCGAAAAGTGCCGCCTGCATATCAATGGTCCAAAGGAATGGAGCATCGATGTAGGCCTGGAAGGCTCGAAATTCGATTACACCGCTCCGACTTACGACGTCCTGGCCGACAACTCCGTCACGGTGGGCGAGGTTCGAGAGGCATCGTATGTCACCGTGGGCAAGGTACATACACTCGCCGTACGAGGTTCCGCCGCCAAAACAGTTGACATTGACAAGCTGCGGGCGATCTGCGAAACGGTGTCCCAGATTGAGACCGATTTCTTCGGCGGCGCGCCGTATGCGAAGTACGTTTGGCAGTTTAGCCTGCATTCCGGAAGGGGTGGCGGCTCGGGAATCGAGCACTTGAGTAGCACGGAAATCGGCATGGGGTCAGACCTAGGCGGTGGAACCGTCGGCTTGCTCGCTCACGAATTCTTCCACTTGTGGAACGTCAAACGGATTCGAAGCAAAGTTCTCGGACCATTCGATTACACCCAACTACCCAAGACCGGAGCCCTCTGGTGGCTGGAAGGCGTTACTGACTACTTCGCTCAGTCGCTTCTTCGCAGGTATGGAGCCACCACCGATGAACAGTTTTTCGGCGACATCGCGGGCGACTTCCGGAACCTCAGTTCGCGCGCGGAACGACTTCAAGTCTCACCCTACGATTCGAGTTATCGCGTCGGAGAAACGAACGGCGGGCGTGGCAACAGCGATGGCTTTGGCATTAGTTACTACGAATGCGGCTTACTGATCGGCCTTTGTTTGGACATCGACCTACTGAAAGCCAGTGACGGCGCGAGATCTCTGGATGACGTCGAGTTCGCTCTGTGGCGCATGTGTCGCAACGATAAGCCGGGATTTGAAGAGGACGAGATTCGTAAGCAACTCATAGTCGCCGGCGGCCCCAGGTTTGGCGAGATATACGACAACCTTGTGATGAAGCCAGGAGACCTCCCGGTTGCCGAGGCGATCGCTGCTGTGGGTCTCCAAATCGAAACCACTCCGACGGCCCCCAGTTCTAAGCCCCGCCCACGCCTGTCGATTCGGTCCGTTGCCTCCCCAACCGATGCGCAACTTCGCCTCCGTTCGATCTGGCTCGGAAAGAGGAAACATTAAGGCATCTGCACGCAACAGAATCCAAACTTGCGAGGGGCTGGCTCAAGGCTCTGCTGATCCCAGTTCAGCAGAGCCCCAAAGCATTCCATCCGAGAATTCACCACCCAATTCGTGCATCAGATAACGCACATTCGTAGTTTCGAGCGAGCATCGGGTTCTGGGTCAGTCGCCCCCCAAAGGCAATTCCACGTGAATCTAATGCCACGAAATCGTTTGATGTTAAAGTAATTCTTGATACAATGGGGGCACTGTGCTTTCCCTTGTAACTTCACTTCTATTCTTGGCGAAAGGGCTCCCCGAGGCGAGGCCCTACCATCCATCGACGGCCGAGGTCGCCGCCGCCTATGCCCGGGCCGACACGATCAGCCTTGATTCACGTGCCAAGGCTGCGATGCTGACACTTAACGCTAACTGGCTCGACGGCGGAAAGGCGTTTTGGTACCGCAAGGACGAGTTGGGAGGCAAGGGCGAATTCATTAAGGTCGAGGTGGGCACGGGCGCGAAGTCGCCCCTTTTCGACGCCAATCGGCTCGCCGCCGCCCTCGCGAAAGCTACGGGTAAGCCCGTCGATTCCACCAAGCTCCCCTTTCGAACTGTGCGGTATGTGAACGGTGTCCTCCGTTTTGACACAGATGTAACCGGCTACGAAGTTGACGCCAGCACCTACGAGCTAAAGAGAGTCGACCGCGCTCCTCGGCCGCAACGCGAGGCTCCGTGGAGCCAGGACCTGTGGGCCGCTTCCGGCGATGGCGTCCCCTCACCCGACAAGAAGTGGACGGCTCATATCGCAGGGCGCAACATCTTGGTCAAGGGGCCCGAAGCCGCTCAGGTGCCACTCACGACCGACGGCACTGAGAAGTCCTATTACGCCCGCCTCCAGTGGAGTGCTGACTCAAAACGACTCATCGCGATAAAGGTACACGTCGGTGACCGTAACAAGGTCTATCTCATCCAGAACTCCCCACCCACTTGGGGTCCCGCCAAACTCCGAACCCGAATCTACGATCGTCCCGGCGACACCGTCGATACATTCGATATCGTTACCTTCGACCCCGCCACCAAAACGGCCTACACCGCCGCCGAGCCCTTAGATTACGGC
This sequence comes from Fimbriimonadales bacterium, assembly GCA_038207365.1. Taxonomy (GTDB): domain Bacteria; phylum Armatimonadota; class Fimbriimonadia; order Fimbriimonadales; family Fimbriimonadaceae; genus Fimbriimonas. The sequence goes on from JBBQZV010000011.1 coordinate 70,005, forward strand.
GAGCTCCCGCTTCTACGTCCAACCAAGGACGGCACCCATTTCACTTACGAAAAGATGGATCGTGGGTACGGCCGTTGGCGAATCCTCTCTCTCGATCCCATGACGGGCAAGACCACTGCGATCGTTGACGACCATCCCGCCACCTTTGTCGACAGCACCGCGCTCATCCATCAAGATATGGAGAAGTCCGGCGAAATCATCTATTCGTCTGAACGCGATGGTTGGCATCACCTGTACCTCGCCGACGGAAATGGAGCCAACACCCAAATCACAAAGGGGCAATGGGTTGTCCGAGGTGTCACTAAGGTCGACGAGGATAAGCGCCAGATCGTATTCTCCGCAAGCGGCATGGATTCAGCCGAAGATCCTTACTTTGTCCACTTCTACCGAATCGATTTCGATGGTTCCCACCTCGTGCCGCTCACCCCTGCAAAGGGCAATCACACCGTGCAACTCTCCCCCGACGGCCAAGAACTGGTCGACACTTACTCAACCGTCCTAGATCCTCCCGTCTACGAACTGCGCAACGCGACTACAGGAGCCATCATTTCTCCGCTGGAGCGGGCCAACGTCGCCGAACTCATGAAAAGCGGATGGAAGCCGCCAACCCCATTCGTCGCCAAGGGCCGCGACGGCAAGACCGATATCTACGGCATCTACTACAAGCCCTCCCATTTCAACCCGGCGAAGCAGTATCCCGTCGTTGAAGACATCTACGCCGGTCCTCAGGACTCCTTTGTCCGCAAGTCTTTCTCGGCATCGGACTACGACCAGTCGATCGCCGAACTCGGATTTATTGTCGTCAAGATCGACGGCATGGGCACTCGCAACCGCTCCAAGGCATTCCACGACGTCTGCTACAAAAACCTCGCCGACGCGGGATTTCCGGACCGCATCCTGTGGATGAAGGCGTTGGCAAGGAAGGAACCGGCCATGGATCTCGATCGTGTGGGAATCTTCGGCACATCGGCTGGTGGCCAGAACGCTGGTGGCGCCGTACTCTTCCATCCCGAGTTTTATAAAGTAGCGGTCGCTTCATGCGGTTGCCACGATAACCGACTCGACAAGATTTGGTGGAACGAACAGTGGATGGGGGTCATGGGCCCGCACTACGCCGCCTGCTCGAACATCGAAAACGCGTCGAAACTGAAGGGAGACTTGCTTCTGATGGTAGGAGAACTCGACACCAATGTCCCTCCGGAATCAACGTACCGATATGCAGCAGCTCTCCAGGCGGCGGGTAAGGAGTTCAGCCTGGTCATCATTCCGAACTCAGATCACACTGCGGGCGGCCCCTACGGCGAGCGAAAACGCCGGGACTTTTTCGTACGGCACCTTCTCGGCGTCGAACCTCCAAACCCCAACCGTGAGGTGCCGCCGAAACGTTAACCTAGGGTTCCAAATCCCGTTCCGGTAACCGAGGGGGAAGCTTGCCTGTATTCCATGTTTTGACGGTCTTAGGTAACCCCTCGGTCGCCACTGCAACATGAATATGTCGAGCCTGGCAATGAATCCCCAGGCTCTAGAACGACTATCTGAACCGATTTCCTTCATTTGATGACGTCGCAGCATAGTAGGGATCGATACAGGCAATTGAATCTCAGAATGTTGAATCCAATCTTGAGCCTTATGCATCGGCGGAATGGGGTTCAAGGCTGTCACACAGGGTGATTTTGAACCCACGGTTCACCAATCTCTTTGTTTTTCACGACGGAATAGCTCCGGTGGCAGGAAACGGGATAGGATAGGATAGGATGACGGGAAGAATATTTATGCCAGCTGAAGTCTTTCAAGCAAGCCGTTTAACAAGTGGAAACTTTCTCTTTCCGACGATGATCGAGGTCAGCGAGAAGGCGGTAACACGTCGCAAGCGGTCATGGTTCAGCCGCGACGAGATCAGTGTAAGCATTGGCAAAGTGGCTTCCGTCCACATCAAGACCGGCATCATCTGGTCGAGCATCCTTATCGAAAGCTCGGGTGGTGCCGACCCTCTTGAGAGCCACGGCCACACGAAAGCCGATGCCATCCAGATCAAAGAATTGATCGAGAACCACCAAGCCGAACATGCAAACCTGGATGACGAAGCTCTCCGTCCGTGACAGCTGCGTCTTCCAATAGATCCATAGGCATCACGGGTTGGATTCCGTTGGCATGCACATGCACTAGAAGGAGCGTTCTGGCAGGCTGGAGCCAGAGATGGATTAGAAGATAAGCGGTCGGACTAGGTCTGTTGGTAACTCTAGGTGTTGAAGTGGTTTATGTGTTTGGGTCAGCAGCCCTGGATCAAATGCCGGGGTTCGGATATTGATTTTGCAGTTCGCGGACTCCCAGCGGCTAATTCCTATCTAGCACCGGGAGGGGTGCTAGAAGAGATTCGGTTGTCGGTTGATGTCATAGCGCTTGGCGACGACACTCCTTTTACTCGCCAACTTATCGAAAGTGGAAACTTGGTCCGTGTGGTCTGAACTCTTGGGCGACCTAGCCAATAATTCACGGTAGGTTCAAACGGGCCGCACACTGCGTCTTTAGACCGTGAACCGATCGGTGAGGCATGGTGCATTTTTTGGGATCTGCCTCCGATTCACCCTGCCTTGGCACGGTGACCGAAGTCGTTTCTACAGCCGCTGGAGAACACTATAACTTGGTCTTCAGATCCTTGATCTCGCTCCGAATCCCTCTAATCTGTTGCTCAGTATCTTTTACCCATCGCTCGCTGTCGTCTCGAGCGCTGTCGACGAGGCCCTGAAGTCGATTGGCTTCGCTTTCTAGTCGCTGAATTTCTTTCTTGAGGTCCATTGTCTGTTCATTGTATAAGCTTCAAAGAGACATCGTGTCGCTCGTTTCATAACTCACACCAACATGCCAGCAAAGTACTGCGACTCACTTTACGGCTAAGTCTACGAAATCATAATGCTATAGGAATTCATATGTAAAAATACGGGATTGATGGCCATTAGCTCATCCATCTCATCTCGTACCGTCCCCACCATTTACAAGTTCGGCAGATCTCAACCCAGCCGCCGCGGCCGCAGAGTAAATTAGGAGGTGTCTTGTTTTCCCAATAAATCCACTTCATCGGCTTGCCGCAAAACGGACAAACCCATGCCACCGTGGCAGGAGCCTCGTCCGCTCTGCTTGGCATTCGCTTGCGATTGAGCCAAGGTCGAATCTCAGCCCAACGGTAAGGGCATTCACGGAAGACTTCCTTCAGGGACTCAATGGCTTCGCTTGAGGCAATTCCGTTTAGCTCGCAAAATACTCCGAGGTCTGGCACGGCCATCTTGCGGTTGCGCCATTCTTCTCCGACCAGTTCGAGTGTTTCGTTCATTTGCCTTAAATGGACCTTCTAATAAGTTGAGATGTTAAACGCCATCAGCCAACTTCCTAGTTGGAATCTACCTTAGCGGGCACTTTCGGGTGTTGATCTCCATCTAAACGGCGGGTGTCGAGAATGACCAACATTTCTCCTGGCATTCAAAGCGCCTACCGCAATTCAACGCCTTACGTGTCTATGGCATCAGCGTTGGATGGGAGGATTGCAACGACTTCGATACTTTGAAAGAAGACGGCCCCTATAAGCTGGTCTTAGGGGAACGTCCCGCGACTCAACCGACTCTCTCCCGCTTTAGCTTGGAACTAGCGAATGTGTTTATCGAGCGTCACCGTGAACATCCTCTCAAGCAGATCGTGATCGATATGGACGCGCCAGACGATCCGCCTCAGGGCCAGCATTGCTTCTTACCCCTGCTTGTCTTCTGCTCTCTAGTGGGAAAGGATCGCCAACACGTATTTTTCACCCAAAGTCAGTCGGTCATTGCACCGGAGACATGACCCAATAGCAGGGAAACCGCAATGCCCGACGACTCGAACCCGACTAGAATCGGAAAAGTGGAGGAGAAGCGACCACAACTCCGCAGTCATGAATTAATCAGACTAGCCGGTCTCGGCCGCCGGTCGAGATGGTTTTTTCGACGGTGCAGGCACCGATGTTACTGTCCGCCTCCAATTTCATGAACGGAAACCACAGGCTCGGCCAGGTAACCATGTGCATGAAGTCAGGCTGTTCCCAGCGTTTCATCGTCGAGGAATCTGCATTGGCAACGAGCCCGCATTCGACCGCAATCGCGTCGCGCTTAGTTGAAGTTGGGGCAATACAAGCGTCTTCGATCAGGCGATATATCATTGATATGAGCTCTTGCGCGATTTAAGCAACAAACAGCGACGGCCCTATTCAAATACGCATCAACCTAGTTCCAAGGATCGAGGAGGACCTTGCCGCATTGGCCGGTCAGTTGTATTTCCCATGCGTCTTGAACACGACTCATCGGTATTCGGTGCGTGATAACCTTATCGATCAGCGGCCGGGCACGGCGGATGGTCTCGAACATTGCATTGGCATCGCGGAGGTGGTTCCAGTGCCATGCGCCGTGGATTGTCACTCCACGCGCCACAACATCTCTCATTTGAATAGGTCCACCCCAGCCGACCGACGCCATTTGCCCGCCTACTCGCGTCGCTTGCAGCAGGAACCCCGGGACAGACTCCTGGCTACTGGCTTCAATCGACTTATCAGCGCCAAGGCCTTGCGTCAGGGCGCGGACCTGGTCAAGAGCGTCTGGGTCCCTTGGGTCAACGACATTGCTCGCACCGAGGTCCTTCGCGAGCGATGCTCTATATGCGCTCGAGTCGATGCCGATGACTCGTGCGCCGCGCACGATAGCATTCATGACCGCCCCCAGACCGACTGGTCCAAGACCGGTCACGACCACGGTGTCGAAGGGTCCAACATTCATGGTCTGCATGGCTCCGAATGTCGGGCCGAGGCCACAGCAGGCCATGCTGGCATGCTCGATCGAAAGATCTCCAGGTACGGGCAGAAGAAGCCAATCCTGCTGAATGCAGTACTGCGCGTACGTGCTTCGCCCGGAAGTGCAACCGCAAACAACGGCGGGGTCTCGCGGTGATTGACAACGGATGTGCTCGCCCGACAGGCACAAAGCGCATTTCCCGCATCCGTTCTGCGGCATTACCACAACGCGGTCGCCGACCTTGATTGCCGAACCAGGAGGGGCTTCCACAACTTCGCCAGCGGCTTCATGACCAAGCGAATCACTTGCCGGACCGTTAAGAAATTGATGGAACTCCGTACACATGGGCGCTACAAGAATCTTCACGAGCGCGTAGTTGTCGGCTATCTGCGGCTTGGGCCGCTCTACTACGGCACACGCTCTTGGACCAGTTATGACTACTTGTTTCATTGGCTTCTCTCAGGCAAGATATTGCGTATTTTGCTTCATTCCTACACTCGCCGAGCAGGATTCCTTTGGTGAAGTATCTCTGACTCCACTTGAGCTTGCTCGACAAAGAGGAGTCATAAGCCTTCGTTGTGGCTTGCCTCCCGAAGTTCGTGGCAGCCTGAGGCTGATGACCTTGAAAGGTAGAATGGTGCCACCTTACTTCCTCACTCAGAGCAATGGGTGGGGGGCCTTCGAAACTTGCTCCGATTCAGGATTCGAGGTCTCTTATGAAAATATTACTGCTTTGCGGCGCGCTGTTCTCGCTTGGTACTCCGCTTCTTTTTTCCACGGCATTTGCGGCTCCGCTTCCGAGTTTACTTGGACAGCAGTCAGCCGGAGACGCCCTCATGAAGAAGGCGGCTGCCCTAGAAGCTGCGGGCAAGTTCGACGAATCAGGCGCTGCGTACATGGCCGCTGCGAAGGTCTACGGCCACGAGGGAAGCGGGTCGATCAATGCCTATCGCAAGGCGGGCCAGATGTATGAAAAATCTGCGAATCGGCTCGTGAACTCACAGTTCCTCAAGCACCCAAAGCCCGCATCAGTGGGTAAAGCTGGCCAGCCTTCAATGCCTGCACACCAGACGGCACCTACCAAGGTTTCCGGGTTACGCTCGCAAGGCGCTCCATCCCTTGAAACGGTAGAACGTCTCGTATCAGCCCTTTTTCTCAAGAAGCACTTCAACGGACCCGTCACCTCGATAAGCTTCCAGTCGGTTTCCATGATTCGGGGAGCACACCAAGGTCAAGAGCATTTGGACGGGGACAGGGCACTTGCATCGACTGTATACACCTACAACGTGAAGTACACGATTCGAAACGACTATCCAACCCAGTACGAGGTGTACACCGAAGATGAGAATTACGCAATATTCAAATTCCACGGGGTCTGGGACCGAAACGGAGTTGCTGGCGGAGCAGGCCGCGGGGCCATTAGAACGATCAACAAGTGACGGCACCCATCCCGTCAGCACCACTTTGAGCTGACACGTTAGATATGGGCTGAGAAGGCAAGCCAGAGTTCGGGCTTATCGGCGTTCCATGCAGATTTTATGCGGTTTTTGGTAGCCGCCTGATTGAGTGGTTCCGCAACTTGAATTCCAGCAGATAACGGCTATTGTAGGTTCGAGCGAGAGCTAGATGGCTAGATTTCAACGTCATAAAACCCACTATTTCTAACTACTAAATGATATTTAGCAGGGGAAAGGCATCAAGTTTGTCCGTACTACGATCTAGATTATTCGGATAATCTTTCTTTTGAATCCCGGTAGACTAGTAGTGGACCGGGCCCAGCCGAAGTGGAAAACCTCGTTCGGTGATAACCATGACTACACCCAAGGCTGAGCGCCCGAGGCGCACCCTTTCAAAGACCGCGACGGGCATCGAGGGATTTGACGAAGTAACGGCAGGTGGGCTACCTAAAGGGCGTCCTTCGTTGGTTTGTGGAGCTGCGGGATGCGGAAAGACCCTCTTTGCTATGGAGTTTCTCGTCCGTGGTGCAGTTGAGTTTGGAGAGCCTGGAGTCTTTATTGCCTTCGAAGAAACGGAAAACGACCTCGTTGACAACGTTGCTTCCCTTGGATTCGAACTTGAGGACCTAGTGTCCCAAAACCTCATTCGTCTCGATCATATCGTCGTTGATCGCTCAGACACGACCGAGGGGGGCGAATATGACTTGGAAAGCCTTTTCATTCGACTTGGCCATGCCATCGATTCGATCGGTGCGAAGCGGATTGTATTGGACACCTTAGAGACGCTCTTCGGTGGGTTGAATAACCAGGCGGTCCTTCGGAGCGAGCTTCGTCGGCTCTTTCGATGGCTGAAAGAACGAGGCGTCACTGCCGTCATTACGGCAGAACGCGGCGACGGAGCTTTGACCCGGCAGGGGCTGGAAGAATATGTCTCCGACTGCGTCGTACTACTGGATCACCGAGTGAACGATCAGGTGAGCACTCGCCGGCTTCGTATTGTTAAATATCGCGGCTCACTTCACGGCACGAACGAATATCCGTTCCTGATCGACGAGGACGGAATCTGCGTCATGCCTCTAACATCCACGAGCCTGGATCATGGAACTTCGGAAGATAGAGTTCAAACAGGCGTGCCCGAGTTGGATCAAATGCTGGGCGGCCAGGGTCTGTATCGTGGTTCGAGCGTACTCTTGTCGGGTACGTCCGGAACCGGAAAGAGCTCGCTCGCTTCGCATTTCGCTCACGCAACATGTGAGGCTGGAGAGCGTTGCCTCTACTTCGCATTTGAAGAGTCTCCCACGCAAATCGTAAGGAACATGCGGTCGATTGGCTTGGATCTCAGTCGACATATGAGCGCTGGGCTGCTACGAATAGTTTCGGCCCGACCCAGTCACTATGGTCTTGAGCTTCATCTCGCTACCATGTTAAAGGCGATTAAAGAGTTTGCTCCACACAGTGTAATCATCGATCCCATTACGAGCTTCATCGCTGTAGGCTCTGCCAATGACGCTCAGGCTATGCTAGTCCGCCTAGTCGACCTGTTGAAGGAGCGTGAAATTACATCCTATTTCACGAGCCTCACACAAGGTGCCGATACTCTGGAAGCGACCGAGGTGGGCATGTCCAGCCTTATGGACGCTTGGCTCTTCGTTCGTGCATTGGAAACGAATGGAGAGAGGAATCGCCTGATTTACGTGCTCAAGGCCCGAGGGATTGCACATTCAAATCAGGTTCGGGAATTCAACATCACAAGCACCGGGATCCGACTAACCGACGTTTACCTGGGACCTCAGGGAGTCCTTACAGGGTCGGCGCGTGTCGCCCGAGAGGCAGAGGAACGGATAGGGATTGCGATGGACATCTTGCAGGCGGAAAAGGATAAGGTCCTGTCAGAACGGCGTCGGGCGGTGATAGAGGCCCAAATATTTGTGTTACAGGCTGAGCTATCTGCAGATTTGAGCGATAGTCATCATGCCGAGCAAGAGCGAGACGGAGTCATTCAGGAGCAGTCGGTCTCCCGAGAGGCAATGGCCAAGAGCCGGGGTCATCTGGAACTTCCGGCGAACCTCACATGAGCACCGATAAAAAGGAGATCATAATCGAATCAATTCCGACATCCCAAAGTGAAGACGAATCGAACTTGATGAAGCCAGAAGTTCCGCTCGAAGGACATGTTCTTCGACTATTCGTGACAGGAACGACACCACGATCCGTAAGAGCGATCACTAACTTGAGGAGCATTCTTGAAGAGCATCTACCGGGTCGATATTCGCTCGAAATCGTTGATCTCTATCAGCAACCGGAATTGGCGAAACAGAATAACCTCATCGCCGCTCCCACCCTTATTAAGTCACTGCCCGACCCAGTTCGTCGCGTCATAGGAGACATGTCCGACGAGGTTCAAGTCTTGTTGGGGCTCGAACTTATTGTAGAATGATTGATATGGGGACCGAACTCCAAAGTCAAAGCCTCCAAGAGCTCCATGAAGAGATCCGTTCTCTTCGAATCCGACTGCAAGAATCAGAACAGGCTCTGAGTGTGATTTGTGCCGGTGGCGTCGATGCACTGGTAGTGTCGGGTCCCATCGACGACAAGATATTTACTCTGGAAGGAGCGGAGACACCCTATCGTTCGTTTGTGGAACATATGCAAGAGGGCGCAGTCTCGTTGTCTCTCGACGGCACTATTTTATACAGCAACCAGCGTTTCGCAGAGATCGTGGGGATCCCACTTGAGAGGGTTGTAGGCTGCAACTTTACCGATTTCACTGCTGTCTCTTCCTTAGTTGAAAGTCTCCTTGCAGATGCCCAGTTCGGGGCAAGCAGGGGGGAGATCATGCTTTCCAAACCGGATAACAGTGAAGTGCCTGCTTTCGCCGCGATGAAAAGGATTACCGGGGAAGCGACCGACCTTTGTGTGGTCGTGACCGACCTGACGGACATTGTGGCGGCGCGACTTTTGGTTGGAGAGTTGGAAGTGCGTGTGGACGAACGTACTGCGGCACTTGTTTCGAAAAACCAGGAGTTAGAAGGCTTTACTTATTCCGTGTCCCACGACATGCGGACCCCTCTCCGCGCTATCGTTAGCAACGCCAATATAGTGCTTGAGGAGGAAGGGGACCAGCTTAGCGAGACTGGAAAGCAAGGCCTCCAACGTCTTGCGAACGCGGCCGTCAAGATGGCCCAACTCGTGGATGACCTCCTCCAGTACGCGCGGATGGGCGTTCGGCAACTCTCGATGGAAAGGCAGGAATTGGGCGATCTCGCGCGCAAAGTAGCCCGCGAGATCGCTGACGAACATGGGAACTGTGACTTGACAATCAATCTGGGCGGAGATCGGTGGATCGATTGCGATGCCCGCGTTCTTAGCTTAGCGTTACACAATCTCTTCGACAACGCTTGCAAATATGCCAAGCCTGGAGTTCTCGCGAAGATTGAACTAGGGATGGAAATACAGTTTGGCCAAGACACGTTCTTTATCCGTGACGACGGAATTGGGTTTGATATGGCCTATGTCAGTAAGCTCTTCGTCCCTTTCGAACGGTTGCATCGAGATGTGGAATATCCAGGCACGGGCATCGGACTCGCAAACGTGCGTCGAGCGATTGAGCGGCACGGTGGTCAAGTATGGGCCAAAGGTGTTGTCAGCGAGGGCGCCACGTTCTACTTTACTCTCCCTCATTCGGTGGACAAGGGCTAACCTAGCTCACTTACTACTTCATCGTGATAGTCTGTCTCCACGACACCTAACCGCCTACTTACGAATTGTTTTTGATAGATCAAATTAGGTCCCTAACTGCGACGATGATTTTCGAAGGTATCGTGTCGTCTGTCGTAGGATTCCGGAGTGGACGACCACAAGATGGCCCATGGATTCATAAAACGGGAAAGCATCCTCCGATCCTCGGAATTGACTTTCAACACACATGTTCCTATGCAGGACACATAGTAGACGACACGACCAGTACGGTCTCCGCCTACCTGCTGCGCTTGGTCTGCACGTTGCGCCAAAGCCTAAGTCACCGTCATTAAAGAAGGGTTATTGACCCGAAACTATTCGGACGCCGGTTGATGTCTCTGGCAAAGCTGTAAACCGTGGTCTAATTAGGATTCTCGTGACCGAGCCCACAGCAAGGGTCGCCTACAGCTCACCTCCGTTCCGTCGAATGAAAACATGGCAATTGAACTATCGAGCATCCTGAACGGGTCCATCAGTAATGGCTCTGCTCGCAGGCATGCTGGCTCTCGTCGCTGGAACAGCTCTTCAGTCGAGTTGGACCCCTCGGGCTGCGCCGCCCAGCCAAATTAAGTTCGCCGCGGTAGCCCTCGGACCAAATGGCCGTGTCTATGTCTTTGGTGGGGAAACTCAAAATCGGGCCCAGACCCTAATCTATGACCCTCGGACCGACGCTTGGTCACGCGGGGCATCGATGCCGGTTGCTTCCACCGAACCGGGTGCGGCGTTAGGGCCAAACGGAAAGATTTACGTGATAGGAGGGAATTTACAAGGTCCGGGAAGGCGGGCTTCGGGCGCCACCTTGGAATACGATCCTGTTTTGGACCGGTGGGAAAGCCGGGCGCCTATCCCTACTCCGCGGGCGGCATTTGCTCTTGTCGCCGGAAAGAACCGTCAAGGTAAGACTCTTCTTTATGCGATCGGTGGTCGAGACTTTATCGACCAAAGGAATGGGTTGGACACTGTTGAAGCCTACGACCCATTACTCGACAAGTGGTCAACGTGTGCGCTGATGCCGACGTGTCGCCACGCGTTGGCAGCAACCCTCGGTCCCGATGGTCGTATTTATGCCGTTGGTGGGGCGAGTAGCGTTCCTAACCCCGGGTATCGCGATGCCTTCGAACGCTATGACCCCCGAACGAACCGGTGGGAAAAGCTGGCGCCGGTGCCGCATGTAATAGAGTGCACCGAACTTGCGGCAACAAGCGGACGCCATGGTCGGATCTATATGTACGGCGGTCGACCAGACCAAAAAGCTGCTGGCTCTTCCACCCTGTACGAATATGACCTCCATGCTAACCAGTGGGCTCGATTGCCCGATGGCCCCGTTCCTATTGGCGCTGGAGTCAGCGTAATCTTGCGGCAAAAGCCCGAATCTCTCCTCTTTATTGGAGGACGAACCTGCCTCGAATGGAGGCGTTGATCTACGCCCGTTCACGTGGACTTTTCGTTTCATAGCAACCGTGGGCAGAGCCTTGGACACTGTTGAATCGAATCATCGAGCGGCAAGCGCGATTCTGAACGCCTTAGCGAGCGGTTGCATGGCACTCTCGGGATACGGATAGACTGAGCTAGCGTTTATCTCACACAACATATAACCGTCATCCGCGAACATTAAATCGATGTCCCAGAGCATCGGCAACTCGTCGAGCGACACGTCGACCGTAGTCATGAGTTGGGGAACCCATTCTTCTTCGGCTTGCCGGCGAAGGTCCTGGAAGTCTGAGCGATCGGGCGGGAAGTAGAGACGTGGGCCGGCATCGGTTCCTGGCACGAGCGCATTTACCTCTTGATGCCCAAACCCCTCGATGCGGTCGCGGACAAAGTAGCATCGAATCATGCCCTCAGAGATTCGCGGGTTGTACTCTTGATCGAACATGGGTCCGACCTGAAAATACTCGGAGCACCCATCGATCCACCGGTCAAGCGGCATCTCTTCTTCGGCGTTACCGCGAGGTGCGTGCTTTGCGATGATGCGCGAGGAATCACTTGTTGGAGCTACCTTCCAAATGCCCTGTCCACTATGGCCACGGAACTGTTTCAAGACGCGTGTACCCGTTCGAAGCGATTCGGTGAGGCCGGTACGCAACTCGGCGACCGAGTTGTACTTGCGAACGTCAGAGCCCCAATTCATATCGCGAGTGGTGAAAAGCACATCCTTCGTGCCCATCTTTTGGATCGTCTTAGGATGGGTGCTGACGAGCACTCCAGACGACGAAACTTCTGTGAGCACTTCGTCGAGTCTTTGCCGAGAATGGTTGTCTTCGGTGATGGGATTGACCCAAGTCTGCACCGCGTCCATATTCAGTAGCTGGTCGCGTACCTCATCAGCGAATTCGTCGTTATAAACGCACGGGACGGGCTCTAAACCTTCTGCGCGAAACGCATCGGCAGTTGGCCCAAGCCGGTGCCCTTCCAGCTTCACCGTGTCACGTGTCTCTCGATTTCCGTGCCACATCAGGGCGACTTTCATTTTGATGGCTCCATCATTCAGTGCTCGCGCTTTGGCGCTTTCTGAACGCACAGGTTACACCTTTGCTCCTATCCTTCTGCGTGAGCTTCATGGCTAGAACGTAAGATTTTGGTGCATGGTTTTGTTGCGAGACCAAATTAGGCTCGAGTGTTGAGGCACCTATGTTTCTGGAATTATTGTCGTTCTGGGACCTTGCCTTTGTAGGTTTCGAAGGAAAAGCCACCGGAGGCACTTCATCTGCGGAAGTTCTAAATGGGTGAAGCGAATAGGTCGTCTCTGCGTTTTTGGAGGTTCTTCAATGCTTTTATGTGCTTGATATAGACGCTGGAGAGGCTGGCGACTGCCTTTAGTTCGGAATCGGATAGGGAGTCGAATTGACGCACACGATCCGAAGCCAACTTATAGCTCAGGCCCGTGAACATAAGGTAGGAGTACAGAGCGAAGTTGGTAACGGCAAGCTTAAGCAGGGGTGTCTGGATGAACATCCCTAGGCAAGTCGCGATTGCTCCCCAATATTTTTGCTGTTCATACGAATCGTAGATCGAAGCAAATTCCTTGAGATGACTTAAGCGTACGTACATCTCTTTTGTGTGGCGGATGGCCTTAACAGTGTCTTTTGTTTCGAGCCATCCGGCAAGAATTTTTTTTGCATCAGCCGGCCTTACACCATTGGAAATCAGTGCTTGCTTAACCTGAAGCAATTTTGAGCGTGAGACCGTTTCTCGCAAGTTAGCCTGGTGAATGGCACCATCGAGCGTTAACCCTATGAGCGAATCAATGCCCTTGTCTCGACTTTCGATCCTCGCCTCCTCTGCCGCCTCTGCCATCTTTTCAACGTCCTCATGAAATCCAGGCACGTTGCGTTGGTAGTCCAGGAGCGATCGACGGTCGATCTTGATTTTTGCCTTTACGACACCGATTTGGCCTTCCAAATCGGCAAGCTGAACGGCGCGGTCAGCTTCGTGGTTGAACAGAATAATATCGACCAATAGGTCGTCGTAAGCCCGATCGTATTGACTCTGAATATCCAGATCAAGGTTCTTTATTCCATCGACCTGAGATGCCAACCGTTTGCGCCAATCTTCTACTCGCAACCACCATGCGTAGAGGACTTGGTACCAAGAGCGTTTGCTAGCCTGGTTCTCCACTGTAGTCGGGGTCGAGTCATAACGTGCCTTTTCCGACCTGTACTTCTCGGCTTCCACTGTGTACTTGGCGTCGTCAGCATTGAGGTCGATAACTTGCCGATCACGATCAGCTTGCTTTAGGCAGATCGGGTGCGTTTGGCCAATAAACGTCTGCCAGGTATGTTCGAGTGCAGTGAAATGGGCAAGATCGGCTGTACGACCTTCGGCACCGTTTGGTAGCGCCCTCAGTTTTGTCGCCCAGTCCAGAGCAATAGTCCAAGACGGCAGGTAACCCGCTAAAAAGGGGTTCTTGATGCTCGCCATCGCCGAAGAGGCGGCAAAAATAGCGCAAAACGCGATGGCCAGACGGATGGCACACTTAGCCATAACAGTCCCAATATAACCGAGGAAATGCACTTTCGATGAGAATGTTGCCGTCGATTCCATGCCAAAGCGTGACTAAGTCAAAGTAGAACCCACGTTCACGGTCTACTGTTGGGAAGGTCCTACCTTCTTCATTCCAGAATATTTGTATCGCCGAGTTTTTATAGCGACTGTGTGAGAACTGGCAAGTCGGATAAGCAATCGTTGATCGCGGTTATTGTTTTTCTGTATCTTTACCAGTGTGAAAGCCAGAATTGTAGGTATACCAGCACGATAGCCTCCAGGTAGAAAGGAAATCATGCTTAAGTCCCGTAAAATGCTTGCTTCAATTCTCTGTTTGACCGTTGGTCTAGGTGCGGCTTTGCCGGTCTATGCTCAACAGCAGCGCGTCAGTCCTCCAGATATTGCTGGTGCCGTCGTTGATGGCAATCGAGTCACCATCTATTACAGCCGCCCTTATTCAAAGGACCCTCAAAAGGGAGATATTCGGAAGATTTGGGGTGGTCTCGTACCCTACGGAAAGATTTGGCGGGTAGGTGCAAACGAGGCCACGTTGCTGGTTACTCAGGGCACGATCGAACTCGATGGCAAGACGATTCCTGGCGGCGCATATACGCTTTTCGTGCTTCCGGAAGAGGATGGTAAGGCGCAGTTGATTGTCAACAAGCAGATTGGACAATGGGGGCTTACGTACGACGAGAAACAGGATTTGGTGCGCGTACCGCTCACTAAGAGTGATCTCAAAGAGCCTCTGAACCAGTTTGCGATGGCAGTTCAACGCGTTCAGGCCGGTGGCGGTGTGATCAAGCTGATGTGGGAGAACACTCAGTTCAGCGTGCCTTTCACTGTCAAAAAATAGCCGATCCTATGTCCCCTGACAATATCGAGTCGCTTTGGTCCCAGCTTTCGCGCCGGGACCTACTGGCCAAAACAGGTCTGCTTCTTGCAGGATCGATGCTTTCAGATGCTTTCCTTAGCCTAACTGGACCGGCTTTGAAGGCATTTGCAGGCTCTGAGATTCTCCAAGAGATGCGGCGCTTTCAAACCACTGGAAGCGTGCTGTATGTTGCTGCCCATCCGGACGACGAGAACACTGAGCTCATTGCTTACTTCGCACGAGGGCTCAATTACCGGACGGCCTATCTCTCGCTGACACGCGGCGACGGTGGCCAGAACGTGATCGGTGGAGAGATCGGTGCCGATTTGGGGGCGATTCGTACACAAGAGCTTCTCGCGGCGAGACGGCTTGATGGAGGGCGTCAATTCTTTACTCGAGCGCTCGACTTTGGTTTCTCAAAGGACTTTCGAGAAACACTTAAGGTTTGGGACAGGCAGCAAGTGCTTGCCGATATTGTTCGAGTTATTCGAACATTCCGACCCGACGTTGTCATCACACGATTCGCGCCAGAGCCGAGCGGAACTCATGGACATCACACCGCTTCGGCAGTTCTTGCCGTCGAAGCTTTCAAGTTGTCGGGGGACCCGAACGCTTTTCCGGATCAGCTCAAGGACCTCAAGCCCTGGCAACCGAAGCGCATTCTGCAAAATGGCGGCGGAGGTACCGATTCGCCGACAATTGAAATCGGAGCAACCGATGCTGTGCTTGGCGTCTCCTTTTCAGAGATCGCGGGTCGGAGCCGCGGAATGCACCAAAGTCAGTTTGGAACGAGCGGATTTATCGGTGGAAGAGGCGGTGCAAGGCGAGAGGCTTTCCGTTTGCTGGGCGGTGACCCGGCCTCCAAGGACATCTTCGAAGGGATCGACCTTACTTGGTCCAGAGTAGGTAAAGGTGGCGAAGAAATTGGCGCACTTGCGGCCAAACTCATCAGCGAATTCAACGAATCTCATTTGGAAGCAAGCATGCCTCTGCTTTTGGAGATTCGCGGCAAGCTCAACGCTCGTCCTTCGGATCCGCTAGTTCACGAGAAGAAGAAGAGTCTGGACCTTCTCATCCAACATTGCCTTGGGCTGGTGGTGGAGACCACAATTCCTAATGCGGAGGTAGTCCCTGGCGAGAAGCTTCGGCTTCGACACACTGCACATTCGTCGTCAACCTATCCCGTTCGGTGGGTCGCCACTCACTATCCGGTTACAGGTAGAGGTGTTGATCATCATCTCGAGTTACGCTCAAGCGAACTGTCTATTCAAGAGGATGCAACTACACTTCCGGCGAACACTCCGATTAGTCAGCCTTACTGGCTAAGAAAGGAACCGACTGCCGGGATGTTCATCGTCGACAACCCTAAAGACATCGGTTTGCCGGAAAATCCTCCCGCGTTTCCTGTCGCTTATGAGTTTTTGGTAGGCGGTCAAACCATCAATGTTGAGACAGAGCCGGTGCAGTTGATTTCGGGTAGCAAGGGCACTCGGAGAGTGGTGGTGATCGCCCCTGTTTCGATCCTTCCTGAAACGGGAGTGAGACTTTTTGCTCCAGGAGCGTCGAGGACAATCTCCATTGCCGTTACTGCCGCGCGAGCGGAGGTCAAGGGAGTTCTGGCGCTGGATGTTCCAGCCGGGTGGTCGGTTACACCCGCCAAGAAGGCATTCGACCTGAAGTCCGCTGGCAACAAGGTGAACATCGAGTTCACGGTCCATGCGCCGGCACAACCTGAAGTAGGTGTGATATCTGCTCATGCTATGGTGAACGGCAAGAGCTACGGTGTCGAGCGGAAAGTGATCGACTACCCGCACATCCCAATTTTGTTGCTTCAACCGGCCGCGGTTATTAAAGCGGTTGCTCTCAATTGCGATTTCGCTGCCAAAAAGGTTGGCTATCTTCCCGGTGCAGGAGATGGTGTCGCTGCTGCGTTGACCGAGATGGGCTGTGCCGTCACACAGCTCACCGGTGCCGATTTGGTAGAGGACAAGCTAAGCGGATTTGACGCGTTGGTTGTTGGAGTAAGAGCGTTCAATGTACGAACGGACTTATCGGAGAAGACTCAAGGAGCGTTGGCGACTTTTGCCGAGCGGGGCGGGACCGTTATCCTTCAGTACAACCGTCCCGATGGGCTAAAGACGCCAAAACTGTTGCCTTATCGCTTGCAACTGTCGACCTTGCGGATTACGGACGAACACGCTCCGGTTACGATTCTGGCGCCCGATCATACAGCTTTCAACAAACCAAATAAAATTACGCTCGCTGATTTCGATGGCTGGGTTCAAGAGCGGGGTACGTATTTTGCCAGCGATTGGGACCCGAATTTCACTTCGTTGCTTGCAAGCTCTGACCCTGGCGAAGATCCACTTAAAGGGGGCCTTCTCGTTGCCCCATACGGGAAAGGAAACGTTGTTTACACTGGGTTGACCTTTTTCCGTCAGCTCCCAGCGGGCGTCCCAGGTGCATACCGGTTGTTCGCCAACCTGGGATCGCTTGGTCGATGAATGCGCCCGACCCGAATATTGAACCGGAGATTGAATCGACTGGCCTGCCCTTGTTTCCAACTTGGCGCAGGGTTTACATTTTCGTTGTCGTCTACTTCGCCTTCGTTGTTTCACTTTTGATACTTCTTGAGAGGGCATTTGCATGACATGGCCCGACTATCTCGTGCTCGTGGTTTCGATATTGGGAATCGCCATCTATGGCATCTGGAGGAGTCGCAAGAACCGAGATTTGGGCAGCTATTTGAGGGGCGCTGGGGACACGAATTGGTTCGTGATCGGCCTAAGTGTCATGGCGACCCAAGCAAGTGCCATCACGTTTCTCTCGACTCCCGGCCAAGGCTATGAAGGTGGGTTGGGGTTCGTTCAAAACTACTTTGGCGCACCCTTTGCGCTGATCATCATTGCCGTCGTTTTTCTACCGATCTACCGTCGCTTCAAGGTCTATACGGCTTACGAATATCTTGGCAATCGGTTCGACGCCAAGACCCGTTTGCTTGGTGCAGGGCTGTTTCTCTTCCATCGTGGACTTGGCGCAGGGATCACCATTTATGCTCCGGCGATTGTCCTTTCGACAGTGATGGGTTGGCGGCTCGATTTTACGATAATTGGAAGTGGACTCGTTGCGACCGCATACACTGTTTCGGGTGGAAGCGATGCCGTTAGCCATACGCAGAAATACCAACTCGCGGTGATTTTCGCTGGGATGGCGGCTGCCTTCGCCGTCCTCATCTCACGGTTGCCTACAAATGTTTCTACACACGATGTGTTCACGGTAGCGGGCGGATTTAAGAAGCTGCAGGCCGTTGATTTCTCCTTTAGTTTTGGAAAGCGGTATACGTTCTGGTCAGGAATGATCGGTGGACTTTTTCTGGCCCTTTCGTATTTCGGAACCGATCAGTCTCAAGTTCAGCGTTATATTTCGGGCTCCTCGTTACGGGAAAGCCGCTTGGGTCTGATGTTTAACGCGATCTGCAAGATCCCAATGCAGTTCTTCATCCTCTTACTGGGCTGCTACCTTTTTGTTTTCTATCAGTTTGCGCAGCCGCCCATCCTGTTCAACGAAACGGCTTGGAACCGAGCTTTGGCGACAGCATCAGGGCCCCGTCTATCGGACATGGAAAAGCGATTTGTTGCCGCGCATGAAGAAAAGCGTGCGGCAATCGGGCGTTGGCTGGACGCATCGCACCATGCCGATACCTCGACTGCCGAGGCGTCGCGCATCCAAGCGGTCGCGGCCAACGAGCGTGAGGAAGGTGCAAGGAAGGAAGCGAGCAAAGCGATCAAAGCAGCGGGCATCAAGTCGACAAGCGACACCGACTACGTGTTCATTCGATTTATCATTCGAGAGCTTCCTCACGGGCTTATCGGCCTGCTCATGGCGGCGTTCTTCGCTGCGGCTTTATCTTCCAAGGCCGCTGAACTGAACGCACTCAGCTCTGCGACGACGATTGATATTTATCGTCATCTGGTCAAGCGAGATGATGCTCATTACTACAAAGCCTCACGGCTGTTTACCGTACTTTGGGGGATGGTGGCGATTGGCTTTGCATTGTTCGCGAACCTCTCGGAGAATCTTATCCAAGCAACAAACATTATCGGTTCGATCTTCTACGGGGTAATCCTTGGGATATTCCTGACCGCATTCTTCTTCAAGAAGATCAAAGGGACCGCGATATTTATCGGCGCAATCATCGCTCAGCTTCTCGTATTCGGCTGCTATTTTCGACTCGGAGATACGGTTAGCTATCTTTGGTACAACGTGATAGGGTGCGGTTTGTGCTTGGCTTTCGCCGCCAGTATGCAGTCGATTCTCTACCGGCGAAAGGAGTTGGTGTAGTGACGGAACCTATCATCTGCTTCGGGCAACAACCATGCGGGTTCTTTCCCAAGCGTTTCTTGTTTTCAAAATTTGAGTCGGCAAAGCGACTTCAACGGGAGATTGGGGGCAAGGTCGTCTTCTTTTTGCATGATAGCGACCATGACTTTCGAGAGACACGGACGATCCTGCGTCATCGCAAGTCCGAGGAACCTTATGAGTTCAACTTCAGTTTCGAGAATCAGATTCAACGAAAACACTCTCCTCTGTATCTAAAGCGCGTTGTACGCGAATGGTATGAAAAGACGTCTCGCCAACTCCCGACTTATGTCGATCAGAAGGCTTTTACGATCTTCTCTCAAGTGACCGCTCCGAACGTTGCCGACTTTTGCCTTGAGATGTATGAGCGAATGGGACTGCTCGAAGGTATTCAAGTCGAGCGGTCAAGCGACCCAGAATTCCGACGTGCTGCATGCTCAGTTTCCGATTTCTTTGTGGACGTCCCGTATCAAGACGAGATTGTTCGAGCCCGTTGGAAAGCCGACAAGCTCAGCATTTTTAAGGGTGGAGATGTCTCGATCGAGCTTCCTCCGACCCCGTTTGGTAAGGAACACATCAGCCCTTCTCGCGACACGCGGTTTCTCTGGATGCAATCGGTGATCGGTTGCACGCATTATGTCTGTGGGCTTGGAGAGCAAGCTTATATGAATACGGCCGAAAGTCCGGATGTCACATTCGTAGTTAGGGATTCGATCGATCGATCTGACGAGGCTTATGTCGGATAACTTACATGAAAGAGCGCCGTTGCTCGTGTTCGGAGCGCACCCCGACGATATCGAATTTGGCTGTGGTGGCGTAGTTGCCAAAGAGGCAAGTACTGAACGACCGGTACATTTGGTCGTCTGTTCGCGTGGTGAAGCGGCAACTTCAGGGACACCAGCGATTCGCGAAGCGGAGTCGAGAGATGCCGCGAAGATTCTTGGCGCGAGCTTGGAGTTCATTGAACTGGACGGTGATGCGCACCTAAGAGCGAGCGCAGAGCACGCGATTACACTGGCGGGAGTGATTCGACGAATACGACCTAGTGTAGTGATTGCGCCTAGCTTGATGGAGAACCAGCACCCGGACCATTCTCATTTAGGCCGCCTGGTACGGGACGCGGCACGTTTGGCGCGGTTCGGTGGAGTCGCTGAGCTTGTGGCGTTACCGCCTCACTCGATAACGAGCCTCTTCTATTACGCACTATCGCTTGAGGCCGAACCTCGCGATCATTCTGAGATTCTCTACGACGTGTCCGACGAGGAGACAATGGCAAAATGGGTTACCGCGATGGAGGCTCACAGCTCGCAAGTTAAGGCCAAACCATACGTCGAGATGCAACTTACTCGGGCGCGTTCTCGCGGGCTTAGCGCAGGCATCGGATATGCAATCGCTCTGTTTCCCGCTGACCCAATTGTTGTGAATCGGCTCGATTCTGTCGCGAGGGGAGCTCGCAGTTTCTAGATTGCTGTCCAAAACACCACTCAGAATCGGGATCGTTTGTTACCCCACTGTCGGGGGAAGTGGCATTCTGGCGACTTCGCTCGGAGTCGAACTCGCGCGGCGAGGGCACGAGGTCCATTTCATCAGTTACGAGCGCCCCTTCCGCCTACCTCCGGATAACCCTAGAATCCAGTTTCACGCGGTGGATGTCGGCGATCACGAGCTTTTCAAATATCCTGATTACACGTTGCCGCTGTCGGTAAAGATGGCTGAAGTGAGCCGTGACCATCGGCTGGACATTCTGCATGTCCACTATGCGGTACCTCATGCGACGGCAGCAATTCTCGCATTGTCAATGATGGAGGCTTCGGAGCGACCGAGGGTGGTTACGACGCTTCATGGTACAGATACCACGCTTTTAGGAAATGACCCTGCCTATGGTCCGGCAATTAGGCATGCCCTGGAGCGATCAGATGCGGTTACCGCGGTCTCGAATTATCTCGAAGGGGAGACACGGCGACTTTTGCAGATCGATCGGCCGATCGAGGTGATTCACAACTTTTTCTCACCCATTCCTCCGCAGCGCACACGGAGCGAAGTCAGGGCAGAGTTGGAAGTCGGAGAAGGTGAGACCCTGCTCATTCACGCTTCGAACCTTCGCACGATCAAGCGCATCGACTTACTTCTTCAGACCGCTTCACTCCTGAAGGCCCGGAATGACTTCCGCCTACTTGTTCTGGCGGGAGGGTCCTTTGCGCCATTTGAGGCGGATGTCCGTCGCCTCGATCTTGAGGATCGAATTGTGGTGCGCGAGCGTATTCAGAATATCGAGGAGTACTATGCGGCGTCCGACATTGGCCTCTTTACTTCCGATTCTGAGAGCTTCTGCTTGAGCATTCTTGAAGGAATGTTCTACGAGTGTCCAAGCGTTTCGACTCGAGTAGGTGGTGTCCCCGAGGTCATTCGAAGCGACTCCACCGGTCTGTTGGTCGCTCCTGGTGATGCCGAGGCGCTGGCTCGCGGAGTCAGCGACCTTATCGCCGACCCAGACCGCAGGCGGGCAATGGGCACGGCTGCGAAGAGCTTTGCAGAATCCCACTTTACAGCTGAGATCATTGTTCCAGCGTACGAAGAACTGTACTATCGAGAGAAGGGAAGACCCAAGTAGATCTTCGACACCCGAC
The DNA here is from genome assembly GCA_038207365.1 of Fimbriimonadales bacterium. Taxonomy (GTDB): domain Bacteria; phylum Armatimonadota; class Fimbriimonadia; order Fimbriimonadales; family Fimbriimonadaceae; genus Fimbriimonas. The sequence goes on from JBBQZV010000011.1 coordinate 91,852, forward strand.
GGTTAGGGGCTAACCTCAATTAGCCAAGACCGGCGATATTGCTGTTGTCACTCAAAAAGCATGTGCCCGGGACCAGGTGTATAGTAAAGCTACCGGGCGAAGAAAATGATGAAGTCAACGAAATCCCGCCTTCCGAATTGGCGACAGGTTTTAGTTGGCGTCCTCATCGGTGTTGGGTGTGCAACGCTTTCGGGAGAATATCAGCGTTGGAAGACGCGTTCGGAATATGACCAGCACTATTCGAAACTTCTTGAACTTCCCAGTAGTATCTCTCGCCCACAGGCTCACTTTCAGAGGATGCCTGGTGTGGTTGGCAAAGCACTCTGGATCGATTTCTATCAGCCGAATTCGGACGAAGACAATACGATAAGGGATTGGTTTGTCAAACACGACGGGTTTTCTAAGTTCAAGTCCCTATACCCTTACTTATCCATGTCACTTGGCGCATGGGAAGCTGAGCGTGGTCCTCAGTTTTTGATCATGAGTCGAGAAGCGGAGAACGGTTGGGTCCAGCTTTCTCTCGGTCAGAGGATGACTCCGGCTGAAGCGGACAGAGACCTCGCAACTTACCCTTGGAAGTCGCAGATGCATGCAAAGAAAACCAATCGATCAGCCAATTCGATAGACCGTTTGCAATTCGGCTCGGACTCGCGAAGTTAGTCATTTCGGGGCAATGTATGCGAAACCCCCAGATATCTGTTTTGAGCCGCAAGTTCCAGAAATTACCCCTACCCGATTGTAAGATGCCTTGTGTTAGCCAAAACATAGTGACTTAGCACTCTCTTGAAACTTGCGAGGCACACAGTTAGAATCCTCGTGGCAAACTCTATGCTACTTAGCCTTGTTCTTCCGTGCGTTACAAAGCACCGACCAGTCGACTCCGACGATGACACCTGCCGCTTGAAGTCGGTCTGTATCAACGGTATGTGTCCTAGGTAACGAGATCCGCACGACCGGCGGATCTATCATCGGATCGGTTGATGGCTCAGATGAGCAGGACCACAGCGAGATTACTGTCAACGCCTTCAAGGGGCATATGCTTTCCGATGACCCGGCACAAATCATCCCACCACCGTTCCATATAAGCTTCCAGCCAGCGGATGAATACCGGTCGAAGTTCACTGCCACTCCAGAGGTAGCTAGGCAATAATGAACCGTGTTCTATTCCTTCGTGAGTTCCACTGCAGTGGTCTCTTCAGTCTTCTTTCACGGCATGAAAGTCGACCTCACGTTTGATCAAAAGAGTTCGCATTATGGCCTGCAAACATCTAGCAACGGTGCACTAAGGAAATTCCAGTTCAACGATCTCGCGGACCTAGATTTGAATGGCCATCTGAGTCAAGGCTCGAAGGTCTATGTCAAGAGAATTGGCTCAAGTGGCGGCTACTCTCTGGTCGCTTGCTTGCAACAGGGATTTAATTCTGGAGGCACCTATGGGACCGCTCATGTCTTCGGATTTGTACAAGGAAACTTTAAGGAACTGGGGAAGTTGGCTTCGCGCCAGATGTTCGAATTTCCGTCCCTCGATGCTAATCGGCAAGTTATCAGCCGGTCCTATGAAATCGGCAACATGTATCACGGTGCTGAGCCAAGGTGGCAAGAGTTTTTCCAAGTAAGGAATTCCCGCCTCGTCCAAGTGACTCACTCTAAGAAGCTTTTTGGTCCGTGGGTCGGATACCTTTGGAAGACGTTACAGCAGTTTCCCAGCGATGAGGAATGCTGGCATTATTATGGTATCGCAACTCAAAGGTGTGGAGTCAGAATCCGCCCTCGTGATGCCTATTTGAAGATGCTCAGGCAACGTAAGCATTGGGTGCTTGATGAAAGTCGGAATCCTCGTGAAGATGAGTTATGGCTGGAGAAGCAGATGAGAAGAAACAGATGGCCAGCGGCTTCCAAGCCACCACTCAACGAATAAGGGAGAGCAAGAAACAGCCAGCAACTCTCTATTTTGAGGTTGCCCACCAGACCTAATTGTTCTCTTTCAATTCTCTGCGATCACGATGGACGTGTCGTCTGACGATATGTTTGACATCGGATTCCAACTTGGCAAAAATGGAAATAGCCTTTCGCTGAATCGGCGATCTGGAGGAACGGGTAATTGGTACTAGACTAGTTCAAATTAACCCAAGATGTGGTCGAAAGCGGCAGTATGCGGGAATTGTGTTTTGACCGGGCTCGAACCTATCGAGCCTGCCTGCTTCTCGACAGGTTTTCCCGTTTGAGCGAGCTACTATTTTTAGAGTGTTATTCACAGAGTCGTTGACTTCAAAATAGAACTACTACGAATCGAATGAGGTTTGTAAATTCGGGAACTCATGAATAAGAAAAGGAGTGTCCTTCCCATTGTTTTATGCGCCGTCGGAGTTTTGGCGGTGATCGGACTTGGCTTTGCCTTGAATATCGTGCGGAGGGAAGGACTAGAAAATATCTGGAAGCGAAAGAAAGCAATCATTGAGAAGACCCACCCGGTCGCCCGCCCTTTCATCGATGATGCTGAAAATCGAGTACGCAAAGGGCAAATCGACGAGAGGTGACAGGGCTCATTCGACTTGAAAAAGCGTTAGGATCGCATAAAGTAGTCTGATGTCAGTTGGTTGGCAATAAGGATTGGTCGCATGAGTAGAGGTACCGCCAATCCCCCAGTTACAGGTTTTAGCTCAGTCCATAGAGTAGAGACTGGTAAATCATGGGTCTACCATGGAGGACATAGGCTTATAGCCGACAATTTATTCGCCGCCGCGTTTGGTTGCTGACTTGGCCGGCACCGTCATCTGACTCGATTTTAGATTTGATGTTTCGAATTTTGCGTCGCTCGGAACGGCGTATTCGAAATCACGGGTCTCGGTCTGGCTGATCCCACCTGGGAAGGTAGAGACCACCTCGACACGGACGATCCGTCCAGTATCTGGGTTTCGATAAACGATCTCAGTGGTGGGCGTTTCTACGGACGAGAGGGTGCCTTGTTTCGTAACGGGTAAGCGGTAAGTTGACGCCACAGTTCGAAAATGGTGGCCGAAAACTTCGATCGAGACTCCGGAGACCTCTTGAGTTTTCCTGCCAAACGACGGAACGACGGGACCAAGCCGATCCAATATTTGATTTTGCTCTGCAGCAGTAACTGGTTTTGACGTGCTAGCCCATTTGAATATTCGCTTTTGGAGGACCCCGTCAGGTTTCCAATATTGGTAGCTATTGCCATGCTCGACGGTATCGATGACGTCCAATTGAGAAATTGTCAGCCTGATGGCGAAACCACTAAACCAGATGTCACCGGACGCCACTTGGTTGGGACCCATGCTGTCCATTCCGTAAATCTTGGAGTGAAATGCGGGAAGCATTCCGATGCGGTCTCCCTTAACGTAGCTACCCGCTAAACGTTTGGCGGCAAACTGGACTACGGGAGCCATAAAGATGATGAGGATGGCCACCTTTGTCGTAATTCCGCGCCAGTCGGTACGACCCGTTGGGTTTGCGATCCGATCTTGAATCCGCGATCTTAGATTCAAAGCGGGTTCCACATCCAACGAAGGAATGGCTTCCTCGATGATTCCAACATCCCGCATGAATGCCTGGCAAGCAGGACATACGCTGGCATGATCCATCGCTTCCAACGGGAGTTCACTTCTTGAGGCGATCAACAATTGCACGTTTTTACATTTCATGTCCTGGCACCATTCCTTGAGATTCGTATGCTTCACCTAATGAAACTCGCAGTGATCGGATGGCAGCGTAAACCCGAAACTTCATCGTCCCTTCCGGAACTCCAGCGACTTCCGCTGCTTGCTGCGAGGTTAGACCCTCCAGCTTCACCAGTAAGAACGCTTCTCGGTTCCTCACCGAAAGTGACTTCAGAGCGCGGGCAAGGTCGATGCGAAGAGCGGGGTCGTGCTCCTGCACCGATTCATCCTTGCTTGGTAGCCTGAAAGCCCGCAAACGCAGGCTGCGTCGTGCCTTTCGGGCGGCAATTCGGTAGATCCAAGTTAAGGGAGCGGCTTCTCCTCGAAACCGGTGCCAACCTTCAATTACTGCAACAAACGTGTCCTGAGTGAGATCCTCAGCATCAGCAGCACTGCTCGTCATCCTGAAGCAAAGGCGGTAGACGCTCTTGCCATACTCTCCGTAAAGCCAATCAAAGTCGGGTTTCTCGTGATTCATACGATTCGAAAGTACAGTGCATCCAGTCCACCCGATAGTTGGGTCATTTTCTCGAAACACAACGTCTAGGCAGCAGAAACTACATTCTAGATTTGATCGCAAGTCGCGTGCGTCGCTCAAGTCGAAGTCCAGGGATGGACCTAGATTCCGAGGCTTTGGGATTATCGTGTATCATCCGATTACACTGAAGGGGAACAAGCTTACGAACTGCCCACGTCCTTTAATGGAATCTAGAAGATGCTGGATCGTTTCGGCGGCAACCCATGAATCCTGATTTCCTACGGCCTAATATTTCGAGCGCTGCGAATGACAGTTGGTCCATTGTGCGAACGCTACTTGAGCCAATTGCCAGCGACCTCGCACTCGGTCACAAAGGCGGGCTGGTTCAACTCACCACTATTCTGCGATCGTTGAACCAGAAATGAATGCAAAGCTGATCTTCGCGCCACTTGTGCTCGTAGCGGTCCTGACAGGTGGGTATTTCATCGATCGATCTAGGACTCAAAAGCAGAGCCTGCTATCCGGGTACTTCGAGAGTCAGCCATCGTTGATCGCATCGCGGTTAGGCGGCAGGGTCGAGAAGATCCTCATCAAAGAGGGCGACTTCGTGAAAGCTGGCCAGCCACTGATCAAGCTTGAAGCGAACAGTGCGGAGGCGAGCTATCAGGCACTTTTGCAAGGGGCGAACCAGGCGCAACAACAGTACATCGAAACTGTGCGAGGCTCCAGACATGAAGACATCGCCAGCGGTGAAGCGGCCTTGGCGGAGGCCCAAGCCAACTTTGATCGCCTAAAGAACGGCCCAAGGCCGGAAGAGATTCGTGCTGCTCGGGCAAAGTTTAAATTAGCCAAGTCGCAATATGACAAAGCAACCGCAGGGTCCCGGTCAGAAGACAAGGCTTCTTCGCGAGCCGCCGCCGAACAAGCTCTTTGGAAGTTAAGGCAAGCACAAGCCGGGTTCACAGCGGAGGAACAGGCACAGCTAAAAGCTCGCTTGGATAGCGCAGAAGCAAGCGAACTCGTTGCGAAGAAGCAACTGAATCGGACGCAAACCCTTGCTGAGGAGGGTGCCGTTCCGAAGGCTCAACTCGATAGGGATCTCGCCATTTTCATGCAAGCTGCTGCAGCCCGGCGGGACGCCGAAGAGGGGTTTAGTCGAGGTCAAAAAGGAACGCGCCCAGAGGAAATAGCCCAAGCGAAGGCTGCGTATGACCAGGCGCGTGCTCAAAGGGACCTCGTACTTCGTGGCAGCCGTAAGGAGGATATTGACGCTGCGAGGCAGGATATGCTCGCAGCTTTCGAAAACCTTCGGATTATCGAACTAGGTTCTCGCCCTGAAGATATTCGAGCCGCACATGCCCGTCTGGAGCAAGCTCAAATTGCTCTCGTGAAGTTACGTAACGGCAACCGACCTGAAGACGTGGCCAAAGCGAAGTCCGCTGCTCAGCAAGCCCAACTTCAGGCCAAGAGCACCCAGGAGAACCTAAAGGAACGGGTGGTGTTTGCGGCAACTGACGGAATTATTGATCGAGTGCTAGTTGCCGATGGCGACTTAGTGGCCATGGGCACACCAGTGGCCCAACTCGGGAATCCAAACGATATCTGGCTTCGAGTTTACTTGCCCGAAAGCGAGATTCCGAAGGTCAAAGTGGGAGACAGTGTCGACCTTGTTTTCGACGGGATAACCGGCATCGTGAAGGGCTTAGTAGAAAGTATTGCGACCAAAGGGGAGTTTACGCCGGCCAATCTCCAGTCCCCAGACGAGCGCGCGAAGCAGGTCTTCGCTGTTCGTATCCGTCTTGCAAAGCCGGATTCACGTGTAAAGGCTGGCATGTATGCCACGGCAAAAAAGGTTGGTAGATGGCCCTAGACTACGCCATCGAATCGCACAAACTCACGCGTCGATTTGGAAACTTTACGGCAGTCGACCAAGTGGATATAACTGTTGGCAAGGGAAGCATCTTTGGTTTTCTCGGTCCAAATGGTAGTGGCAAGAGCACTTTCATCCGCATGCTTTGCGGTGTTCTACTACCCAGTAGCGGACAAGCAACCGTCAATGGCTTTGACGTGGCGAACCAACCTGAAGAAGTAAAGCGCTCGATTGGTTATATGAGTCAGTCGTTTAGCCTGTATCGCGACCTGACGCCCTATGAAAACCTGGAGTTTTTCGGCGGGATTTACGGCCTTCGGGGTGCCAAGTTGAAGGAGCGCATCGAAGCGGTAGTCGAACTTGTCGGCCTCCAAAAGTACGTCGGCCAACCGAGCGGCACGCTCTCGGGCGGCTGGAAGCAACGGCTTGCCTTAGCGACAGCTCTGATCCATGAGCCACCGCTTATCTTCCTCGACGAACCCACTGCGGGCATTGACCCGGTTGCGCGCAGATCGCTCTGGGATCTTCTTTTTGACTTAGCCGCCCAAGGGAAGACCTTCTTTGTGACGACGCACTACATGGATGAGGCAGAGCGTTGCAGCGAAGTCGCCTACATCTACAACGCCAAAATCATGGTGAGGGGAACGCCGAGTGAGCTTAAGTTACTCCCAGAAGTTTCGCCCGTTGGCACTCGGCGAATCTCAGTCTTAAGCGAGAGCCCGCCGCAAGCTCTCCGCGCGTTGAAAGGCTTACCCTTTGTACAGGACGCAACCCTAGTTGAGGCCGAAATCCACCTGATGATCGATAAGGACACGTCCGATTCCGAGATCATCAGAGCGATGGAAGCAGCTAAGTTTTTGAAGCACGAGATCAGGCCAATCGAACCTTCCCTTGAGGACGTGTTCGTAACATTAACCCGGAATTTGGACAAGCAATGAACGGCTTGTGGAGCGTTATACGCAAGGAGTTCATCCACCTCCGTCGCGATCGCTCAACCCTTATTATTGCGTTACTCCTTCCTCTTGTCCAGATGACGATTTTTGGTTATGCGATCAACTTCGACGTTCGTCACATCCAATGCGTCGCAGTTGATCTCGACCACAGCCGAGAGAGCCGTACATACTTGGAGCAACTTCGCGCTGGTCAATACATTGACTATGTGGCTCACGTCGCTTCGCCAGAAGTGGCGGCAGATATGCTCAAGAACGGTTCCGCGCGAGTAGGCGTTACGATTCCAGCTGGCTTTGCGCGGATTGCCCAGGCAGGAGGCAATCCGCAGGTTGGAGTGATGATAGACGGGTCGGACGCTCAGGTCTCGGTTCGCGCACGCCTCGCCTTCATTTCCCAGCCAGCAGCGCGCATTCCAGGTTCCCCGGATGTTCGAATCAACGTACTCTTTAATCCGGATAGCAAGACCGTCAATTTCATGATTCCCGGTCTGATTGCCGTCATCCTTTCGCTGGTAACCACCGCGCTTACGGCGTTTAGTATTGTGCGTGAAAAGGAGCAGGGAACCCTAGAGCAGCTTATGGTTACGCCGGTTGGCCGCCTGGCTCTCATGATCGGAAAGCTTGTTCCTTATGCGATTCTGGCCATGTTCGAGCTGGTTGTCGTGTTGTTCATTAGCAACGTCGTATTCGGCGTTGTTTCGCATGGTAGCCTCGTTTTGCTCGCAATCATGAGCACGCCGTTTGTCTTGGCTTCGCTCGCAGTTGGCCTCCTCATCAGTACATTTGCGCAGACCCAAGGTCAGGCCCTGCAACTTACGCTGTTAGTCATCTTGCCCTCGATTCTCCTTTCGGGCTATGTATCACCGCGCGAAACCATGCCAGGGTGGCTGTACCTCATTTCCACCGCCGTGCCGGCAACCCACTACATGCAGATAACTCGTGGAGTGATGATCCGAGGCGCTGGCTTTGCGGACCTACAGACTCCATTCTTCGCACTCATCGCGATGTCGGTATTCCTCGTGCTTGCATCAACCGCTCGGTTCAGAAAGAGCCTGTCCTAGAGGTAACTATGTGACCATGGCGGTGGATCAGTTCAAGGTCAACTTGTGAACCCCTTTGGTGATCCGCTTCTCATGCTTGCCGTGTGATGTAACGACAACGAGCGTAAACGTTCCAGTGCTCGACACGGTGATGCGGCAAGGTGCGTCGGTCTTCTCACGATGCTCGCAAATCAAGTCTGCGGAGGCGTTGGCGAAGCTGAGTTTCTGGATGCCGTGTCGCTCCGCTTGGGTTATGCGCCAGGTCACCTTTTTCGCGGGCGCATCAACTTCAAACCCCAACTCATATTCAATGAGGTCGGCTACTGGGCCTATTCCACCCCATCCAACAAACTGACCGTTGCCGTAGCCCTGTAATCGATCAGGTGCAAGGAACTCGGTTATATCCTTTTGCTTGGTGTAGGACCCGATAACTGCGTTGAGGTACTTGACAGCAAACTTCCGCGCCAACTCACGCTGACCGACCGCTCTCAGGCCTTCCTGAACCATACACTGGATCGGCGGCCATACGGATCCTCGCCAATAGGTGCCGTCACCATCCGGTCCGCCCGTGTAGCCTGAGCTATCAGCGGAGAGGCTGGGCACCCCGTTGGGTCGAAAGAAGGAAGCCGGATTGCTAAGCTCGGCGACCAAGCCGTCCACTCGGTCTGGAGGAGCGATTTCTGCCAACATCGGCCAAAACATGTGACAGTGCTTGCAGAACTTGCCAGGTTCGAGCTCGGTTATGAACCGCATATCTTGGGTCAGGTCGTTGTAGATCTTGTGTTTTCTGTCCCAGAAGTGCTCGTTGACCATTTTGCCGAGGTCCGCGTGCTGGGTTTCAAAGAACTCGGCCATATCCTTGCGGTTAATCGTCCGGGCAATTCGCGCCAGATAAAGCGCTGCCAGGGCCTGCTGGGAAGTGGCTGAAGCGGCATAGTACATCAATCCATTACGCGGCGAATCGTCGGCTTCCTGAACGCCGCTCGTCCAGTAGAGCCCGTTCGCTCGTCGCTGATAGGTCATGTACCACTCGTACTGCTTTACGATAGGAAGGAATACCTCCGCCAACCGCTTTTTGTCCCCGGTCACCTCGAAGTTTTCCCACTCGGCCCAAGAAAATAGGGGCGGGTTCACGGGGAAAACGACGTAGACTTCACGGTTCTCACGATCCGATTCGCGGCAGATGAATCCATTATCGTGCTGCCGAGCGTACATGTTGTCAAACGCCTCAACGAACGGATAACCAGCATTTCCATAACGTGTGAAGTAGTTGATGAAGGCAGTGTCCCAGACCATTGTGCTTCCCCAAGGCCCCCAACTCGGAATCCCCACGAGATTGGCTACCGCCTGATGGTCGGAATCCTTGGGTGCGTAAGACCACACGTCGCAGAATGTTTTCCAGCAATACCAATATGTGTCGATCGCTTCGGGATGTCCCTCCCAAATGGGGTCGGGAAGCTTCGAACGGATTTGAGTGAAGGTCGGCGGCGGACCGTTCTTCGCATACTTCTTCACCCCATACCAAGGCGAGAGAGGTTCACTAACTCCGGGTTTAACCACATCCATTTCCAAGAAGTGCGCTCCTGGACGTGGGTTCTGGTAGCGAATGCCATCGTCTGCGGTGGTGTCGATCCTCGTTTTGCCGGTTGTGAATGAGGCGTAGAAGCCGTCAACCGACTGCGGCCCCTTGGAGCCAATAGGCGCGATCCGCCAATAGTATTTTGTCTCCGGCCGTAGAGCAGTTCGATACGAGGTTTGTTGCGGATTAAGTTGTACGTCGACTATGGAATGACCGAGGTCTGGTCGCGACGAAACGACGAGTCGGTATTTTGTTTGGACACCCTGCGGCGTCCACCGTAAAATTGCAGTCAAGGAGCTATCGATCGTCTGACCTTCGCGCGGTTCAATTGGCCGCATATGCCCCTCTTTCCAACCGTGGTTCGACGATACACGGGCACAAAGCAAACAAAGACTGGTCACCATCGATATTCTCGCCGGCGTCTCAACATAAATTAGAGATTCGCATCTGACGCCGTGACCGCAATTGTACTCAGCGTTTCCGTAGCTTCCTTTGACACCAATAAGTTGATGAAAGCTAGACTAACCACTCAGCGAGGTTGGACATGGAGAACCATAGTCCAATGGACTATGGACGGGAAAGTGCGAACGCGAGAAATGACGTTGAAATGAGGCGGAGTATTAACTCGTCGATAGCATAGAAGTGCGTCTGAGAAGACAGAGTGAATCTGCAAGGCAAGTTGAAGCCTAGGATGGTCAATCGATGCTTCGCAACCACGCGGAAGGATTAGTCATAAAACAATGTTCATCTGCTCAATATGGATCTTCAAGGGGATTCGTTGACATCGAAAGATCGAGAGGTATGTATCCGATGGCGAATTCATTGATTGGACACAAGTCGGTTGTTGAAGGTCAGGAGTCGGAGGTCTGGCATTATAGTAATGTTTTGTTATGCACTTCCAATGAACGATAACGATGAAACAGGCAATGGGCAACTAATACTGCCTGGCTTGGGGCCAAGGCTAGCCGTGCAAGTTCTTAGAACTCTTTGCGACAGGTGGAAAACGGAGATATTGGCCGGACCTGTCAAGGGCAGACCTAACAAGGAAATGGATTTCGTTGGACTGGCTTGCCTTGTCCTGGCTAAGGAAGATTGGGGGCTATTTTGGTCGGGGTCGGTCGATGCGATTAGAGATTGCATGGATATGGCTCGTTTTCACGAGACCTTGTGGGAAGATATTATCACGTGGAACTTGGTTTCGGACTACGTGCTGAATGGCAAACCAAGTGAGTACTCCATCAGAGAATTACTCAGGCAGTTGGTTGGAGACACAACGTTCAGATGTGGCTGGGTTCACCAGGTGGCGTGGATCATTCGAGGCGATCTAGACGCCAAAAGAGTTAGTCCCATTCTCCTTAGAAATCTAGAAATGGGTCACTTCGGTGCGGACCGATCTGGTGGCTTGCTTTACGCAATGCACCCCAATCACGCGGAGCTTTTGGCCCAAGTTCATGCCCATGCACCTGAAATAGATGGATTGAAAAATTTTGCAAAATACATCTCGATGCGCGATTTAACTGGGTGGCCCGGGACGATATACCCTTTCGGTGAAACAGAGAGCATGTGCCGTCAAATAATCTGTGAATGCGTGCATGACCTCGACCTGACTTCCTAGCTAATGCTTTAAAGTTTTTATATTAATTTGTAAAATAGCTTAAATTATTAGTCTAAGTCGGCCAATATCTTTGCAACTTTGGGCAATCGGGCACCCCAGCCTGCGCAAGAAGTAGGTCCCGCTGCCTCGAGGTGCAGTCATACGGAAAGCAGGAAATGGCGAGATTCTCATTCATCGCTGACAGGAGGTTTTCTTAAGTCAAGTTGACTTCATGACCCTGTTTCGGAAGGAACACCGACAACTTTAGACAAAAGTAGGCACGTCGGACCAACCCATTCTCGCTGAACTGCGTTTGTCAACGGTTAATCACCCTAATTTTTTGGCGCTTCGAGGTCGATGAGATACCTAAGCGAGCCTTGGCAGGGTTCGCCGTTCGGCAAGCGGTCCAGTAGTACGCCGCCGTTGGATTCAATCACTTTGCGAGAGGCAACATTCGTTGAGGCGCAGTCAGGCATGAGCATGTAGATCTTCATCGCTCTTGCCTCGTCGAGTAGGAGCCCAAGAGCTTTTGTTGCATAACCCAGTCGCCTCTTACTTGGCCGTACTGCGTAACCGACGTGGTGTCCAAGTCTTTCGGGAGTGGGTGTATAAGTGAGTCCCAGAATTATTCTGCCCGCGTAGCCGTCGGAATCAATCATCCAAAACTCCTTAGAGGGAATATGGCCCTCCTTGAGGTTATTCCCAACGGCTTGATCGTGAAGTTGTTGCACGTAAGCGGGGAAGTGTTCTTCTGTCATTCCCTCCCGAATTTGGGGGATTCCCTCAGGCTTGAATTCGGCCATCGCCTGGAAGAAACTCTCAATGTACTTTTCCGATGGGAGAACCAGCCGCATTTGGGTACTCGGAGCATCAGGCAAAGTTTCGCTCTCCCGACCAGGATTGGCAAACGGCTGCTCGGTGCTCATAGTTTTAGTCTCGCAAACCCGTGTGCATTTCTGAAGCTAATAGTACAGCAACGATCAATAGACTGCGTCCAGGCCTGAGATGGCTTGATTGGAGGCGAAGTTTTGCCCACAATCATCCCTTGTCGAGCAAGTACAATTCTGACGAAGTGGGATTATGCTAACTGGTGACCTTCGCAACCAAATTGACCGACTGTGGGACGCGTTCTGGTCTGGGGGGATTTCTAATCCGCTTGAGGTCATGGAGCAGATCACATATCTGCTGTTTTTGCGGCGACTTGATGAAATCGAGCAGCTTGAAGAGAACAAGGCGAACCGCCTGGGAACTCCGATCGAAAAGCGGTTTTATCCCGAAGGCAAGGACTCTAGGGGACGAAACTTCGTGGAACTGCGGTGGAGTCGTTTCAAGCACATGGCCCCCGCCGAAATGTTCGAGGTTGTTAGCGAGAACGTCTTCCCATTCCTCAGAACGCTTGGAGGCAACACTGGCCACGCCAAGCACATGAAAGACGCCCGCTTCACCATCCCCACTCCGGCACTTCTCGCCAAAGTAGTGGACATGGTGGACAAAGTTCCCATGGAGGACCGCGATACGAAAGGCGACATCTACGAGTACATGCTTGGCAAAATCGCAAGTGCCGGTCAGAACGGTCAATTCCGAACTCCCCGACATATCATCCGCCTGATGGTGGAGATGACCGCACCAACACCAGATGATGTGATCTGTGACCCCGCCAGTGGTACATGCGGATTCCTTGTGGAAGCCGGGGAGTTTCTGCGCCACAGGCATCCCGAGGCGCTACGAGACCCGAAGCTACGCGAACACTTCCACTCGAATATGTTCCATGGCTTCGACTTCGACAACACCATGCTTCGGATTGGAAGCATGAATATGATGCTACACGGCGTGGAAAACCCCGATGTGGTTTACAAGGATTCCTTAGCCGACGAGCACAGCAGCGACGCCAACAAGTACAGCCTTGTCCTTGCTAATCCGCCATTCGCTGGGTCGCTCGACTATGAGAACACCGCCAAGGACCTGCTGCAGATCGTCAAGACAAAGAAGACCGAGCTTCTATTTCTCGCCTTGTTCATCCGCATCATGAAGCCGGGTGGCCGAGCAGCGGTAATCGTCCCGGATGGGGTTCTGTTTGGCTCCAGCACGGCCCACAAAGCCGTTCGACAGATGATCGTGGAGGAGCACAAACTCGATGCCGTCGTCAGCCTTCCGAGCGGAGCGTTCAAGCCCTACGCTGGAGTCTCAACGGCGATCCTTTTCTTCACCAAAACCAATTCTGGCGGAACCGACAACGTCTGGTTCTACGATGTTAAAGCCGACGGTTGGAGTCTCGACGACAAGCGTCAACCACTTCTCGGTGAAGACAAACTCGGTCCCAATGCCGACTTCACCGAAGAAGAGCACCCAAAGAACAACCTTCCCGACGTCCTCAAGCGGTGGTCAAACCGAAACACCACCGAAAAGGAGCGAGCCCGCACCGATCAAAGCTTTGTCGTGCCCAAAGCGGACATCGCCGCAAACGGCTACGACCTCAGCCTCAACCGCTATAAAGAGGTCAAGCATGAAGCCGTCGAGCATCGCGACCCGAAGGACATTCTCGCTGAGCTATGGAAGCTGGAGGATGAGATTCAAAAGGGCATGAGGGAGCTGGATGCGATGCTATGAAGAAGGCAAAGATCAGCGTTCAAGGTACGGCCATCGCTATCCAGCCGCAGGGCAGTGAGGACTATATATGCTTAACAGACATTGCCCGCTACAAGAATCCAGAACACCCGGACGACCTGATTCGGAACTGGTTGAGAAACCGGAACACGCTCGAGTTCCTCGGAGTTTGGGAGCGCCTCAATAATCCTGAATTCAAACCCGTGGAATTCGACGGGATTAGAATGCAGTCCGGTTTAAACAGTTTTGCGCTCACGCCGAAGCAGTGGATCGAATCGACCGCGGCCATCGGCATCAGTTCCAAGGCTGGCCGGTACGGTGGTACATTCGCTCACCAAGACATTGCCTTTGAGTTCGCTTCTTGGATTTCGGTTGAATTCAAGCTCTACCTCATCAAAGAGTTCCAGCGACTCAAAGATGACGAGAGCCGCCGCCTCTCCCTTGAATGGAACCTCAATCGCACCCTGTCTAAGCTCAACTATCGGATCCACACCGACGCGATCAAGGAACACATTATCCCCATCGCGGTGACCACGGCGCAGATCAATTTTGCCTATGCCAGTGAAGCTGACCTGCTGAACGTTGCCCTTTTTGGTCATACCGCCAAGCAATGGCGGGAAGCCAATCCAGCGCGCGAGGGAAATGTCCGCGACTACGCAAGCATTGAGCAACTACTGGTCCTTGCAAACATCGAGGGCATGAACGCCGAGTTCATCCGCATGGGGTTAACCCCCGCTGATAGGCTGAAGCGGCTCAATGAGATCGCCATCATCCAGTTGAGGACGCTCACCGTAGATCCCAGAATGAAAATTTTGGAGATTCCGAAGGAGGAGAAATGAGCCAGTCCCCAGTGGGTCCGTTCAGCGTAGAGAAAACCGTCAAGTTCTTCGAGGAGCTCGCGGGAGTTCAATTCATTGATGCCAAAACCAAGCGGCCCGTGCTAGAACTCGTGCGGGAAGCAGCCAAGAAGGCTAGGAAATCTGATTTTGATTTGTTTCTCGAAGAACAAGACGAGTCTGTGCGACTCGGAAACAAAATGGAGGAAATCTGATGAGCGAACTTCGCCTCTTCGCCGTCGAGAACGGTAAGGCATCCGAGTGCCATGCCGCATTCTTTAAGTTGGAGAAAGAGGTCCAGAACCTATTTGAGTCCAACCTTGAGGCTCTGCTTGGGGTGCGGTTTGTAGCGTCCGAGTTCTCGACTGGACAAGGCGGACGGATTGACACGCTGGGCATTGACGAGAACGGGTTCCCCGTAGTCATTGAGTACAAGCTCGACAAGCATCGAACTGTCATCAACCAGGGCATGTCATACATGGCGTGGCTTCGCAGTCACAAAACGGATTTCTGGAAAGTTGTCTTTGAAAAGTTCGGAAAGGAAGTCGCTGACTCGATTGACCACAGCTCAACTCGCTTGATCTGCATTGCCACCGACTTCACCCGCGACGACCTGGGAGCCTACGAGCTAATGCCGAACAGCATCGACCTGGTTCGGTATCGAAGGTTCGGCGAAAGTCAACTCCTCTTGGAGCGAATCACGTCGTCCGAAGCGACGGCAACACCCGTATCGGGTTCAAGCGTATCTAAATCTGGTCCTGACAAGCCCATCGCTCAAGTTCTCGATGAAGCGAATCCAGCCACCAAGGCACTCTTCGATGCTCTGAAGCAAGCGATCTATAGCCAAGGCGAGGATGTCTCCGAGAAGACCACCAAGCTCTACATTGCCTACAAGCGCACCCGAAACTTCGCGACCATTGTGGCGAAAAAGGATGAACTGCTCCTGTTTCTCCACGTCAACCCCGATTCGGTCCAGATGGTGGAAGGCATGCGCGACGTGCGCACCATAGGGCACTGGGGCACTGGCGACCTGGAGATCAAGATTCGGAAAATTGCGGACATAGAGCAGGCGGCGGATCTGATAGCTCAAGGATACGAGGGCCAGTCATGAGTTGGACAACGGTTCGACTCTCAGAAATTGTGGAGTTCTTGGACTCAAAGCGAAGTCCGGTCAAAGAATCGGAGAGGATTGAAGGGCCATACCCCTATTACGGAGCAAACGGGCAACAGGGCTGGATTGATGGATTTCTGTTCGATGAATCATTGATCTTGCTAGCTGAAGATGGTGGTCATTTCGATACTCCATCTCGTGGGATCGCATATGCGATTCAGGGGAAGACCTGGGTCAATAATCATGCCCATGTACTTCGAGCAACAAACCGGGTTGATTTCCGTTACTTGCTTCACACAATCAAGAATCGCGACGTTCGACCGTACATCACGGGGTCAACCCGGGCAAAATTGACCAAAGACGGAGCAAGCCGTATAGAAATTCAACTCCCGCCTCTCGATGAGCAGCGGCGGATTGCGGCGATTTTGGATCAGGCCGAGGAACTCCGCGCCAAACGCCGCGCCGCCATCGCCCTCCTCAACCAACTCCCCCAAGCCATCTTCCTAGAAATGTTCGGTGCCCCCGACCAGGCCTGGTCTGTTGGCACTGTTTCCGATGCCATTAATAGAGCGAAAGGAAGTATCCGGACTGGTCCGTTCGGGAGTCAACTACTTCACAGCGAATTCACAGAGAACGGAATCGCTGTTCTTGGAATCGACAATGCAGTGGCAAACGAATTCCGATGGTCCCAGCGAAGGTTTATCTCCGCAAGAAAATACGAACAACTCAAACGGTACACCGTGCGGCCCGGCGACGTGTTGATCACTATTATGGGCACTTGTGGCCGGTGCGCCATCGTTCCCGACAATATTCCTCTGGCGATCAACACTAAACATTTGTGCTGTATAACTCTTGATCCACAGAAGTGCCTTCCCGAATATCTTCACGCCAACTTCCTCTATCATCCAGATTCAGCAAGTTATTTGAGTCAGACAACAAAGGGTGCGATCATGGAAGGGCTCAACATGGAGATCATAAAGATTCTGCCCCTCAGACTTCCTCCTGTGGAGCGCCAGCGCCAATATGCTGCCCGAGTTGAAGCGATCAACTTCGCCAAAACCATCCACCAATCCGCCCTCGCCGAATTCGACGCTCTCTTCGCATCCCTCCAACATGGAGCCTTTCCTGAAGTTCGCACAACTGGTCGCCAAAGCGTACAATCGTTAGAATAGATCCATGAGCCCATCCGTGCGAACCCGTTTGAGTTCTGAAACCCTGGTTTGGGCGCGCCAGAGTAGTGGTTTTGCCGTGTCTGAGATCGCTAAGTCCGCAGGAGTCTCTGATGAGCGGTATCAGGAATGGGAGACTGGCGATGACCGTCCCACGTTCCGGCAGCTGAGGCAACTCGCCAACAAGCTTAAGCGACCCGTGGCCCTGTTCTACCTTGCAAGTCCACCCACTGAAACCGCGATGCCGCCTGACTTTCGGATCGTGCACGGCATTCGGCAGTCTTCATACCCGCCTGACCTTCGCCTTGAAATCCGAAAAGCAAACCGTCTACAGTTACTACTCGGTGTTCTATCGGAAGAACTTGATCTAATCGGAGCAGCGGCCTTCCCAAAGGTTACGCACGGGACCGATGTTGATGAGGCTGCTGCTCTCATTCGCCGCCACCTGGGCTTAAGTGTCGAGCGCCAGCTGGAAATAGGGAATCCCGAAGATCTCTATCGCGAATGGAGGGAAGCGATATTTGCGACCGGAGTAATTCCAATTCAATTTGGCGTCGAACGGGAATATGCCCTCGGTTTCGCTCTTTGGCATGACTACGCTCCCCTGATCGCCGTAAACACGAGGCAAGCCGCTGAAGCGAAGACCTTTACACTCCTTCATGAACTCGCCCATATCGCTTTGAGGATGTCTGGTGTGTCAGACGCCTCCATTCCGTATCGCGAAATTGCAGATGAAAATTCCCATGCAGAGGTCGAATCGTACTGTAATCGCGTAGCAGCAGCTGTTTTGCTTCCTGCGGACTCAGCAAACCTTAAGGACGCAATAGTTTCACTCACGCAGGGCGGACGCCTAAATCTGGATTCCTTTAGAAAGCAAGCAAGAAGGTTTGGGGTTAGTAAGTATGCCCTTGCCTTCCGGCTAGCTGCTATTAAGCCGGAGTATTCCGAGCGTGTTCAGTCGACAGTTTCGAGTTGGTTTGCTATTGACAGTGCTAAAAAAGCCCCCGTAAAGAAGAGTAAAGGAGGACCTACCCCAGCGTTGACGACCTTGGGTCGCCGTGGCAGGGGCTTTTCAAAAGTCGTGCTCAGTGCAGTGCGTGACAGTCGGATCAGTACGGAGGACGCGAGGGACCTCCTCGACCTCGAACCCCATCATTTTCCGAAACTGGAAGAGTACGTTTTTCGAGGGGAAAACGACGTGGATGGAGGTGCCGAGTGAAACCGCTTTATCTCCTCGACAATAATGTGCTCGTGTTTCTTCAGTGGGGTGATCCGCACTTTCAGTTCGGAGCCATTTACGACTGGATTGACACGATGGGTCGGAACGATCGTATCAAGATCCCTGAGGTTGTAATGGGGGAATTCAAGAATAAGGAGCGTAAACAATGGTTTGAGGACCGCCCCCACCTTTGTCTCAGGCACGATGATGATCAGGACGAGTGTCTAGCGACGCTCGTCAATGAGTTACCTAATTTTGTTGACCCGTCAAAGACTACCGAGGACGGTGATCAGCCTCTAGTCTCAGCTGCAATGAAGCTCAATCGTGCTGGAACCGGGGCATTCGCAACTGGACCAGCCTTTGTTGTCTCTCACGAACAAAGAAGGCGCGCGGGCTTTCCCTACCTAAAGGTTCCCGATGCATGTGACCATTATAACATTCGTTGTATCGATTTTTTTGAGATGTTAAGGATGGAGGGTGTCCTTACCATCTAAAACATGTCCCAGTTCGTCTTCCTCCGATCCGAGTTCCCTGAGGTGCACGATGCCGCGCACCGAGCCGAAGCGTTGGCGAATTCTGATCCTCGCGCGGCTTGTTTCTATGCGCGTCGCACTTTGGAGTTGGCAGTCAGTTGGGCGTACGAGCACGATTCAGGCCTACAACTCCCTTACCGGGAAGACCTCAGCGCCCTGATTCACGAGCCAACTTTCCGCAACACAGTTGGGCAGGCCGTCTTCTATAAGTGCCGAGCGATCAAAGACCTCGGCAACGATGCGGTACATAGTCAGAAGCCACTCACGACCGCCGAATCAGTATCGGCCGTTCGGGAGCTCTTCCACGTCTGCTATTGGCTCGTCCGCACGTACGCCACGGGTGAGAAGCCTCAAGCCAGTGTTAGTTTTGACCCGAATGCGCTGCCCGTTACGTCAACCGTTCCCAAGCAGACTCTCGCGCAGCTTCAGCAGCTCAATGATCAACTCACATCCGAGAGAGAGAAGCTCTTCGCCGCCTTAGCCGAGAAAGAGTCGCTTGACGACGAACTGACGCGACTTCGCGCCGAGATAGCTGCCGCCAAAAAAGCCAACGAAGCGACCCTCGACACTCACGACTACTCAGAGGCCGAAACCCGTCATCTGTTCATCGACCTCTTGCTTCGCGAAGCGGGTTGGCCGCTCGACAAGCCGGAAGACCGTGAATATGAAGTCGCCGGAATGCCAAACGTTCAGGCAAAGGGATTCGTGGACTACGTCCTCTGGGGAGGCGATGGCAAACCGCTTGGAGTCGTTGAGGCAAAAAAGACACGCCGTGATGCGAGAGTCGGACAGCAACAAGCAAAACTGTATGCCGACTGCTTGGAGGCCAAGTTTGGCCAACGCCCGGTCATCTTCTATACCAACGGTTATGAACACTGGATTTGGGACGATGCAACGTACCCGCCTCGCCCGATTCAGGGGTTCTACAAAAGGGCAGAGCTGGAACTAATCATTCAGCGAAGGCACACGCGAAAGAGCCTAGCCCACGCCAAGATCGACGACAAAATCGTCGAGAGGTATTACCAAACCCGGGCAATACGTAGAATCGGCGAGTCTTTTGAGAAGGATCACACTCGGCGCACTCTGCTCGTCATGGCAACCGGATCTGGCAAAACTCGAACGGTCATCGCGTTAGCCGACATGATGATGAAGGCGAATTGGGCAAAGCGGGTCCTCTTCCTTGCCGACCGGACGGCATTGGTGAATCAAGCAGTGAATGCGTTCAAGCGTCACCTTCCTGATGCTGCTCCCGTAAACTTGGTTACCGAAAAGAATGGTGAAGGCCGCGTTTATGTTTCCACGTACCCGACAATGATCGGACTGATAGACGAAGCAAAAGGGAATGAGCGGCGATTCGGTCCTGGTCATTTTGACTTGATCATTATCGACGAAGCCCACCGCTCAGTCTTTATGAAGTACAAGGCCATCTTCGACTATTTCGATAGCTTTCTCGTTGGCCTAACAGCCACACCAAAAGACGAAGTTGACCGCAATACGTACAGGCTGTTTGAGTTGGAAGACGGCGTTCCAACCGACGCTTACCCGCTGAACGAAGCGGTTGCCGATGGTTTCTTGGTACCGCCGAAGGCTGTTTCCGTACCTCTCAGGTTGCCGACCGATGGCTTGACGTACGATCTTCTGTCGGATGCCGAGAAGGAGCAGTTTGAACTAACCGACTGGAAGGAACGCACCGACGATGTACTCCAGACAGGCAGAGTCGAAGGTTCGGCCATCAATCAATGGCTCTTCAATGTCGACACAGTCGATAAAGTGTTGAAGCACCTTATGGAACGCGGGCTCAAGGTGGATGGAGGCGACAAACTTGGCAAGACCATCCTCTTTGCCAAAAATCACCGCCATGCGGTGTTCATTGCCGAGCGATTCGATAAGAATTATCCTAAGTACAAGGGTCACTTTGCCCGCGTAATCGACTTTGAGGTCAACTACGCTCAGGACTTGATCGACAAATTCAGCGACCAAAATAAGCTGCCTCAAGTCGCTATCTCGGTGGACATGCTGGACACCGGTATCGATGTTCCCGAAGTGGTCAACCTCGTGTTCTTCAAGCAGGTGAGGTCAAAGACGAAGTTTTGGCAAATGATTGGACGCGGAACGAGGTTGTGTCCCAACCTTTTTGGTCCGGGCCAGGATAAAGAGTTTTTCAGCATTTTCGATTACTGTGGCAACCTCGAATACTTCAATCAAAACCTTCAGGGAACGGACGGAGCTTCTGGTGCATCACTCAGTCAACGACTCTTCGCCGCACGACTCCGGCTGATCGGGACAATGTCGCCTTCAAAAGATGGGGACCTGGTTGTTCGCGAACCGCGAAGCATCTACCGTGGCGAACCAGACACCGATGAACAGGTATTGCAGTCGATATTCGACTTGCTCAAGACGGAAGTTAAAGCCATGAACACGGACAACTTCATCGTCCGCGCTAAGCGACGGCTGGTAGAAAAATATCAGAAAGCTGATCAGTGGCTCGAATTGGGCGGCGACAATCTGACTGAGCTTGAGCACGAGATCGCGGGACTGCCCAGCGAAAAGGATCCCGAAGCTATTGAATCGAAGCAATTTGACCTCCTCATTCTGAGGCTCCAAGCGGCTCAACTTCAAGCTTCGACAAGCTACAAGCGACTTCGCCAGCAGTTACAGGACATCGCAGCGGCACTGGAAGAGTCATCGAGTATCCCGGTGATTAAGGAGCAACTTGAATTGATCCAAGACCTCCAGACAGACCGTTGGTGGGAAGACGTTACTTTGCCGTTGTTGGAACGAGTTCGGTTACGTTTGCGTAGCTTAGTCAAACTCATTAGTCACATCAAAGGAAGTCCAGTCTTTACGGATTTTACGGATGAGATGGGTGAGGAAGCGGAAATTCAGTTGGTTGGATTTGCGGCTGAGCCAAGCCTGGAGAGGTTCAGAGAGAAGGCGAAAGCGTTTTTGCGTGGTCACCTTGACCGCGAAGCAATCCAAAAGCTACGCATGAATGAGCCACTTACTCAGAGTGACTTGAACGAACTTCACCAGATTCTGATGGAAAGTGGTGCGGGTGATGGAGCGGTTATTGCCAAGGCAACTGAAGGCGGACTCGGTTTGTTTGTACGTACCCTCGTAGGTCTCGACCGTGAGGCAGCGAAGGCTGTGCTAAGCAGCTTCGTTTCTGGAACTAACCTCACGGCGAACCAAATTGAATTCGTGAGCATGATGGTGGATTACTTGACCGAGCACGGAATCATGGAGCCACGACTGCTTTACGAATCTCCCTTCACGGATATCAGCCCGCAAGGCCCGGACGGACTATTCGCTAGCAGCCTTGTTGACAGCATCGTAGATGCACTCCGGTCAATTCGAGAACGAGCAACAGTTCTCAATTAGGTCGATGCCCATACAACTGCGTCTCTCAATTGGAGCTCTCTCACCCACCTTGCCACACGTGCATTGGCCAGGTCAATGAGGCAGAGCACTCCTGTACACGCTCAGTTCATAGACTGACCAGTGGTACGTCGGGTTCGAACCGGTTTGGGTGATTCGGAGCCAACGGGCGGATTGTGGGGGGAAACTGATTGTGGTTATGCCGAGGTGGCCGGGGCCGGTGGCTATTGGGTGACTCCAGGTCTTTCCGTCGTTGGAAACAGTCACTTCGTAACGTTGCGGTGAATCGTAGAGTGCCCAGGTGTTGTCGAGGACGATCTTGTTGAATGACTGTTGGCGCTTCATGTCCACTTGGAACCATTGGCCGGGGTATTGGAGGTGGGTCATGTCGCGCCATCCGGTCCAATGATCACCGTCGATCGCGTTAGCAGCGGAGACGTCGATGGGGATTTTTGCGCCGCTGAAAGGGAACGAACTGTCGGAGACGGAAGCGCTGGCGGTCCAGGTTCGCGAGTCGAGAGGGACGTCTGGCTTGACCTTTTGAGCTGGTAGTTTTGGGGTATTCAACGGCAGATCTCCGTTTCCGACGAACCGCCAGGCCCCAGGTTGGACTTTGAACTTGACGTAACCGTCTTCGTTACCTGCCCAGGAAATGCCGGCTACGCCGCCGGAGTAAGTCCCCTTCCAGATCGGCTTGCCGTTCACCGAGATCGAAGTTAGCTTCGAGAAGGAGCCAGTTGGGATTCCAACTATCGCAGTCGTGTTTAGAGGCGACTTAAGACGGATAATGTAATCCTTAGCTGTCTTGTTCAACTCCATCTCGACGGGGCCCTTTATTGAGGGGACGACCAACTTGATATGGGTCAGAAAGGCTTCTTTCGGCATAACTTCGAACGTGCTCCAACCTGGCTCGACTGGGCGGACGCCTGCGATTTCTTGGGGCAGAAGTATCGCGGGAGGATTCCAGCCATGATTCAGGGACGAGCCTTCGTCAAAGGCGTTGAGCCACGACGCCCACCAGCGATCGTAGTGCTCCCATAGGGACGTAAAGCTGCTGTCAATCATCGTCCGGTAGCGCGAACTCATCCGGAGAAGAGCCTTGTCCGGCTTGCCCATTAGGCAAAGCGCCTCAAACACCCAGCGGTCAAAGAAGCAGCTTGAGTTGGTGGTTTTGCTGATTACATTTGTGTAAATCGCTTCCCTCTTGGAGCGATCGGCAAGGCCCGCATTGACGGCCATCGCATTTGCGCGGT
Organism: Fimbriimonadales bacterium; assembly: GCA_038207365.1. GTDB lineage: Bacteria > Armatimonadota > Fimbriimonadia > Fimbriimonadales > Fimbriimonadaceae > Fimbriimonas. The sequence continues at coordinate 115,146 of JBBQZV010000011.1, forward strand.
CGTCTGGGGATGTCACATCACCAGATTGGTAGAAGCTGCCTTTCCAGAACCGGGAATCAAAGGAGCTCTTCATCGCGGCGCGCCGGGCGTCGATGAGCGGTAAATCCGCTTGGTGGCCCGTTGTCACCGCCATCTTGCGAAGCGTGCCAAGGTCAATGTATTCGAAACAAGTCTCTATGACTGACGTGTCTTTACTGTCGTTGCCCCAGTCGAACCAGGTCTTGGGATCGCCGAAGTGGTAGGTCTGAAGGAGGAAGGTTTTCGTCTGGTCGTAGATTGCGTTGATCGAATCCGAGTCGCCCGTGTGGAGGTAATAGAACCAGAGCCCGTACTCTCCGAGGAACTCGAGGTGCTGGCCAGGATAGAACTTAGGCTCGAGCTTTCTTAAGACAAGGTCCTGGCAAAGTTGGTGAGAGTCTTTGTCGAAGAGATAGAAACATTGATCGAGTTCGGGTGTACCGTCACCCCAGAATCCGACTCGTTCACGGTCGGGACAATCGTAGAAGTGGTCCCTCATGCAGAGATACGCTGTCCGAGCGGCTCGTCTCCATAGGATATTGAAGTCTTCGTCGTTGCATTCGAAGGAGCCGGTGAAGGCAGTATCGTAGCCGGTCTCGCGGTATTTAACTGCGCTTACTTTCACGCCAGCAGGGATTGTATAAATTGCGCCCTCCCCGCTTATCCAGTTCTTTGCCTCATATCGCTTCTTACCTGCCGCCGTCTTACAAGTCTCGGTTGGCGTCAAGTAGAGCACGAGGGGGTTGCTCGAATTGAACACCAGAGACTGCCCATCGCGAGCTTCGGCTTCAATCCAAGGTTGAAACTGGCAATTGTAGGGCATCTCGCACACGAGCTTCCAAGGTTTATTCTCCACATGTGGCAGGTCTTTGGAGACGTGAATATAATCCTTGAGCCCGTAGTCTTTTAGAGCGTCTCGTGGTTTCGAGAACGTCTTCCTTTTGGACAGAAGGTCCTTCATCGCATCGCCGCATGCTTGCCCAACTCGGTAATACGTCTCGGCATTATCGAATTCGTGAGCTGGCCAGCCACCGGGAGAATCCTTTTCGGTACGCACAAAGCTGCGTGTAGGCACAAACAGAACATTTCCCTTTAGTTCAGGATGCTTACTGAGATCTGTAGCTGCTGCTTGGGCCGCCCGAATGTCTGCCCACGGCTGGTCTGCCTGTATCCAGGGCCCGGTCAGTTCGGCGACCACCATGGGTAGGTTTGGGGCGAGAAAGTCACGGCGTAGATCACCGATCAGGTTCACTAGATTCTTTTCGTACTCAGGGACTGCGCCCTTTGGGTAGGCGTCGTTCCAGCCCTGCCACCAGACGAATCCGGACAGATCGACGGGGCGATTGGCGAGTTCTGGGAAATCGGTCGGAATCCTACTGATAACTCTGTTGACCGTGTCCACCAACTGTCTATAGAAGGGTCCGATTTGACCGCCCGAACTAGGAGGGCGAAAGTCTTCAAATAGGCTCTTACCGCCCCATGCCGTTTTGATGATAAGCACGGGGTCTTTCGATGCGTCCCCAATAACTTGGCCAAAGCCTAACTCTGGTCCGAAAAGGTCAGGTCCAGCCCCGAAACCTGGAGTAAGGTGTCCCTTTTTGTCGCCGTTAAACGAAATCCAGACGTCGCTCCGTGACTTCCAACGTGGCTGAATTCGATTCGAATTGACCTGAATTTGGACAGCCTGAGTGACATCGCTCTTTATTCCACCTGGCAGGTCTCCATAGGATGCTCGCTCGATGACGACCGTGCCGAGTTTCGTCGGAATGCTGAGGATTCCGCCTTCGGGAACGGTCAGGGTTTGCTGCCGACCAGCAACAGTGAAATCCACTCGAAGATGCTTAGGCTGGCCAGGAACCGGATCGCCGAAATTGGCATTGGTTGCATGAATTTGAACGGTCTCTGGGGCATTCGACTTGTTGTCGTCAACCAAGGAACGAATGATCGATGCTTTGGCTGGGTTGCCAATCATCCATGTGAGCGTGCCAGGAAGTTCCTTGCCTTCCTTGTTGGAAGCATGTACCGCGCCATGACCTTCCATGTTGGATTGTCCGGCAAGGATAAATATCTTAACCGGGCCCTTGTGGTCGAACGCGAAGCCAGAAGCCGCAAAGCTTAGTATCAAACCTGACAAAACCAATCTCACTACCGCTTTCTACCCGTATGGCTCAGCAAAACGATTGAATTCCTTGTTTCTAGCGACGTTAAGTCCGTATGCTTGAGCCCGCCTTGCTAGGTCGGCTACGGAGCACCATCGTGATTTCAGTCATTGCACTTTCCCTCATTACTTCCATTCGAAAGGTTCAGACTCACGACGAGTATCTGGCGGGCTACATGATCATCCCAAGCGCTGGCCGAATTGACGAATCCTACAACGGCGGTTTCTCAATGTATGTGGCGGCTTGGCCACTCTTAAGCGCTTACCCAGGACATCGATTTCAATCCGGGCTTCCTGGAACGTGGATGTTTGCTCAGTATAAAGGTGCCGCACCGAAGGACATGTATTCGGATGTCGAAGGTGGCCTCGGTTGGTGGACAGACACGCGCTTCCCAACTGAAACGCCGAAATTCATCATGGGTGGAGTTGGCCCGAACTTCAGCGAAATAGCCAACGGTCCGGCTCATGGCGCGGGATCCTGGGAGGAGCCCCGAGGACTTTACGGCGTCGCCCAACTGAGCCCTTGGCTGCTCTTTCCCATTGACGGTTTGAACCTCAAAAAGGGAACATGTGGTCAGCTCTTCGGCTACGGCTACCTGAACCTACCGCTTTGCAATCCAAAGTCGACGACTGATGGTCAAAACGTTCCCACAGGCGGCAACTGTTGGACTCTGATGCTCAGTTCGGCTAACTTCAAAGGTCCGGTCGCGTTCTTTACACCTTATTTTTGGTCGCACACGACTTTGAAAGAGCCTCGATTGCACGGGCAACTTCTCGATAGCCGACCCGTCGGTCCGAATACCGCCATTCAAATGGAAACGCAATACATTCCATGTCGGATTGCTACGGACTCTAAGGGCGAGTCTTACCTTCGAGTTGCGACAACCTATTTTCCTTCGAGCGCCGATGGACGGTCAGTGCTAATCCATCAGAGCACCTCCTATAACAATTCGGCCCTACACGATAGTGTCCAAAATTGGTTTGCCGGAGGGGCAGCGAGCACAGGGGCAGTTGATGCAAACGGCGCTTCTGTTCGGAAGTTTGGTGAGAAGGGATACATGACTTGGGAGATCCGAACACCTGGAGCGGACGGAAAAGAGAGAAAAGTTCCGATCGCTTGGAATGCCTTTGTGACTCCAAGCGCCATCGATTCTCATACGTTTGGCACCAAGTGGAACTATGAACTTGCCTCAAAGAAACATACAAAGGATGGTTCCCTCGTCACTTTCCCTGAATACTTTCATTTGGTGAACGGTGATGATCCTAAGCAAGCGAAATGGATGCCAATCCTTCCGACCCAAGTCCCTTCAGAAACGGGGCTTCAAAAGTTGAAATGGACACGTCCGATAGAAGAGGCTCAGCCCGCGTATACGACTCCGAACAATCCCACGAGTTCGTGGAAGAAACCCGGACCCGTCGCGGGGCCATTTACGGCCCATCTTGGCGATGGAACCGTGGTCACCTATTATTGGTATCGTTTTGCCGATCAACCTGCCCTGATGAACGCTGGGCTGACCCGCGAAGAGCGAGAACGCATGCAAGATCGGGTGATCAAGCTGCATCGGTCTTGGACCAAAGATCGCACTTACTTGGCGCTACCAACTACCGGCAAACTCGCGGAAGTCGATCCCGCGTTGGTCGTTAAGCCGCCACGGGGCCTGGAAGCAGGCTATGTACCTATCGCCACCAGGCAGGTGCTAGAGCATCGTTGACTATTTCTTGATGCTCTTGGCATCGAGTAGGTAGACGCCTCTGCCGTGAGTAGCCGCTACTAACTCGAACGTTCGGGGATGTAGGAATAGGTCGAATATTCGCAATGCGGGCAATCCGTTGCACAGAGATCGCCAGGTAGATCCCCCGTCGAAGGTGACGTAGACTCCCAAATCTGTGCCGACGTACACCACGTCGCGATCCCTAGGGTCTTCAATAACGACGTAGATTGTCTCGGCAGGGAGATTCCCGTTAATGGGCATCCAGGTCGCGCCGAAGTCACACGATCGGAACAGGTGCGCGTCGGTATTGTCCTTCCGGAATCCAGAATGCGAAGCGTAGATGGTGCCTGCTTCAAACTGCGAAGCCACGACACGGCTAACCGACTCCGAAGAAAGACCAAATCGAACATCCTTCCATGTCTTTCCGTCATCCTGGGTAACCCAAACGGCTCCACGATCTGTGCCAACAACGAGCGTTCCGGGCTTGATAGGAGACTCCGCGATGGATGTAACGGTACCGCTGTGGAGCTTGCTATCAGGGTCCGGGGTCACCGCTAAATCGGGGCTAATTGCCGTCCAGGTGTTGCCCTTGTTCTCAGACTTATAGATTCGGTTTGCACCGAAGTAAAGAACGTTCGAATTGTGGCTTGAGATCCGGTAAGGCGACATCCAGTCAAATCGGAGCGCAGGTTCCCCTTTGACTGCGGACGGTTTGATATTCCGAACCTCGCCTGTTCGCATGTTTTTACGCTGGATGTCGCCTAACTGCTGCTCGAAGTAAATGGTGTTCGAATCGGAAGGATCCCGGAAGGTAGCAAACGCGTCGCCGCCACCCCATGGGTCGATAAATACTTGCCGCCAGGCGTCTTGGCTGCCGTCCTTCATCTCGAATGTGCTTGGCCCAAAGAGAGCAGCATTGTCTTGAGTCCCGACATAGATGTTGTAGGGGGTCGCCGAATCGTATGAGATTGCATAGCATTCAGCGACCGGGATATTGTTGAAATGCATCCAACTGGCACCACGGTCCCAGGAAACGTGAAGTCCACCGTCGTTGCCCAACAGAAGATGGTCGGAGTTCTTCGGATCGATCCACATCGAGCGGGCATCTAAGTGCAAGATTTGGGACGGATGCGGCAAGAGATGAACCAACGTTCCGGCTAGCGGATGGAAAGTCTGCCCACCGTCGCTCGATGCCAGAGTGCGCTGGCCAGGGACATACACTTCGTTTTCATTGGTTGGCGAAATGCGTACCGCGCAAAAATCCCAGCTTCCTTTGACCGGCTGCTTGTTCACCTTCTTCCATGTTGCGCCTGAGTCCGAGCTGCGATAGAGTCCTGCTTCATCTATGTCGCTGTCTAGGAGTGCGTAAAGAACTCTAGGATTAGACCGAGAAATATCGATTCCGACTCTTCCAACATGATCGTTGTCCGGGAAACTGCCGGAAAGCTTCTTCCACGACTTTCCTGAATCGACGGTCTTGAACATTCCGCCCTCTTTGCCCCTAAGTCCCCTTGTGCCTCCCCTGTCTCGGCACCAACCCGTTGCATAAAGGGTACGGATATTCGAGGGATCCATAACGAGATCCATCACACCCGTTCGGTCGTCGATGGCTAGACTGTGCGTCCAACTCTTTCCTCCGTTTACTGTCTTGAAAACGCCTCGCTCAGAGTTTCTACTGAAGTTGTGCCCAACTGCAGCCACATAGCAGACATCCGGGTTCTTTGGATCCACCACCAGCCGGCCAATGTGATGAGTGTCGCGCAGCCCCAAATAAATCCAGGTTTTGCCCGCGTCGGTGGAGCGGAATACGCCACCGCCTGGAGTGGAGTTGCCCGACATCAGCGACTCGCCGGTTCCCAGCCAAATCACGTTTGGATTCGAGGGTGCAACCGCAACGTCTCCCATCGATTGCGTGTGCTGTCCATCGAAAATTGGAGTCCAAGTTGTTCCGTAGTTGACCGACTTCCAAAGCCCACCAAGTCCCACACCAAGGTAAATGATGGAAGTATTTCCTGCTGGTGACGAGAAGCAGGAAACGCGACTTCCTTGCAAGCGTGGGCCGAGAGCACGCCAATGAAGCTCCCGGTAAGGAGAGTCAGAAGCCATGCTCAAGTGTTTCTTCCACGCTTCTTCTTTGTCCGCACCTGAAGTCGCAGTCGCTGGAACCTGGGCAAAGAAGGGAAGCGGACGACTCACGCTTGAGGCAGGTTGGGTCAGCAAGAAGCTGGCAAGGAAGAGGCTATAGATCATATCGTTTCAACTTGAGTTGGTCCTCATTTTGCCACTTTAGCAGGGTGCTCAGTTCGTTGCGTCTGGATGGTCGTCTTGACACTCTAAAGTGCTCGCACATCATTGAAAACGTGTTCCTTGTACAGATCACATAAATGGATGCAAGAATGAAGGGCAGAACTATGATAGTAAGCATCTTTAACGATGTCATCGGGCCCGTAATGCGCGGCCCTTCGAGCTCCCACTGCGCGGCCGCACTCCGAATCGGCAGGATTGCTCGCGACCTGGCAGGTGGCGCACCCGACAAGGTCCTCGTCGAGTTCGACCGGAATGGCTCGCTACCAACCACTCACGACACGCAGGGCTCGGACATGGGACTCTTTGGCGGGCTGATGGGCTGGGATGCCGCGGACGAGCGATTACCCCATTCGATGCAAACACTTGAAGATGAAGGCGTCAGGATCAACATCGAAACCGTCGATACCGGCGACCCACATCCAAACACCTACAGGCTTACGGTAACGAAGGGACAGGTGAGTCATACCGTCCGTGCCATTTCTACAGGTGGAGGAATGATCGAAGTACTCGACGTCGACGGCTTTGGTGTCTCGATGTTCGGCGACTGCTTTGAGACACTTTTGTTTACGAACTGCGGAAGCGAGTTGCGCGAGAGAATCGCCTCCCAGTTCGAAGCAGACTCGATTCAGGTTCATGAGCGTGATGGAGCTTCCCTGGTCGAAGTCAAAGCTCAGGATTTTGTGCCCGAGAATCTATTGAAGGAACTCCAAATGTCGGGGCACATCGACTCTTTCCACTTGATCGCTCCGGTGCTCCCCGTGCTTACGCGTCACTCGACATCGGTGCCTTTCACTACTTGCGCCTCGATGTTGGCATTTGATGGCGACCGGAACACCCCATTGTGGAAATTGGCAGTTGCCTACGAATGTGCTCGTGGCGGCCTTACTGAGGATGAGGTCGTGGACAAGATGGTCGAAGTGGTTCGCATTCTACGTCGCTCCATTGCACAGGGTATCCAGGGCACAGAATATGAGGATCGAGTTTTGGGGCACCAATCGGGTGAATTCCAGAAGATGATGCTCGAAAATCGCCTATTGGATGCGGGCGCGCTCAACCCGATTGTTCTTTACGTTACAGCACTCATGGAAGTGAAAAGTTCCATGGGAGTCATCGTGGCCATGCCGACGGCGGGCGCTTGTGCGGCACTCCCTGGTGCGGTTATCTCTATGGCTGAAGCAATGGGACTTGGTGAGATCGATATGGCGAGGGCCATCCTAGCTGCGGGCCTGATTGGCGTATTTATTGCCACCGCGTGGACGTTTGCTGCAGAAGTGGGCGGTTGCCAGGCCGAAGGCGGTTCAGCCGCTTCAATGGCTGGGGCGGCACTTGTTACGCTCGCAAACGGCAGCCTGAGACAAGCTGTTGGTGCCTCGTCGATGGCGTTGCAGAGCATGATCGGCCTCATCTGCGATCCAATCGCGAACCGGGTGGAAGCTCCATGCTTGGGCAAGAACGTAATGGCAGCCGCTAACGCCTTGTGTTGCGCGAACATGGCGATGGCTGGCTTCGACCAGGTGATCCCTCTGGATGAAGTCATTGAGACAGCCAAACGGGTTTCAAGTCAGATGCCACGCGAACTTCGATGCACCGCTCTCGGTGGCCTTTCCATTACGCCAACCTCGCTCGCGATCGAGAAGAGACTCCTGCTAAAGAAGGGTTGCGGAGGATCTTGCTCCTGTAGCTGACTCTCAACGAAATGTAAGTCTATATTTCTTGCCAGGCTGTGTTTCGAATGCGAAGACGCTTTGTTCTGGCCTTTCGGGTGAGAGGGAGCCACTTGGTCCTTCGAGGCTTTTCAAAGAATTAGACCGTATTCGGCATGTCTTGCCCAGCTGAGACTCAATGGCCGCTTCGATAAGCTTGCCGTCTTTCCATCGTAAATCCACGATGAAGCCGCCCCGGGCTTTGAGTCCAGTGATGGAGCCTTCCTGCCAGGCCTTCGGCAGTGCAGGTAGGAACTCAAGGGATCCGTCTTGGCTTTGAAGCAGCATCTCCGCGATGCCCGCTGTTGCTCCGAAATTACCGTCAATTTGGAATGGCGGATGGCAGCAGAATAGGTTTGGGTAGATTCCGCCGCCACGGGTGGAAACGTTGAAGTTGTTCGTCAAGTTTAGGAACTGATTGAGAAGCGAGTATGCCCGATCACCGTCATGCATCCGTGCCCAGATATTCAGCTTCCAAGCCATCGACCAGCCGCTTCCTGCGTCGCCACGTTCGTTGAGTGACACCTTCACGGCTGCCGCCTCTTTCGGCGTCTTTCGCACGGAGATTGTCGTGCCCGGATAGGCACCCCAAAGCATCGAAACGTGCCGATGGTGGTCGGTAGGGTCGTCGAGGTCCTCCAGCCATTCTTGAATCTGTCCATATCGACCGATAAGGACTGGCGGGAGTTTGGTTCTTGCTTGCGTAAGCCACGTGCGAAGCCTTGAATCCTCGTTCAGGTTGCTTGATGCCGAGATGACATTGCCAAAGAACTCTCGCAACATCTGAGTGTCCATCGCTACACCGGCGGAAATGCCAATGGGTTTCTCGTAGCTGCCATCGGGATGAGACTTCCACAGCTTGTCACCACCTGGCCCATTCTCAGGAGAGCTACTTGGATTAGCGACCAACCACCCGTATTTGGGGTGGGTCACCATTGTGTCTTGGAAGAACTCCGCCGCAACCTTCATCACGGGATAGGCTCGTTTTAGCCAAGCAATGTCGCCTGTGAAGAGATAATGGTCCCATAACATCGTGCCGAGCCAGGCACCGCCGTCGTGCCATGCCGCCCAATAAGCGCCGTGTATCGGATCGGTCGCACGCCAAATATCCGTGTTGTGGCCGAGTAGCCAACCCCTTGCGCCCCAATTCCGCTTCGCCGTGCGCGCACCGGATTCTGAAAGCTCTTCGGTGAACCGAAGAAGTGGTTCCGCTAGGTCGGAAAGGTTGGTCGAATCAACCGGCCAGTAGTTCATCTCTTGGTTGATATTTGTGGTGAGTTTGCCTCCCCAGGCAGGCACCATATCGGCGTTCCAGATTCCCTGTAGATTGGGTGGTTGACTGCCAGGACGGGAACTCGATATCAGCAAGTATCGGCCGAAATGGAACAGCAGTGCCGGCAAGGCCGGGTCCAGCCCTTTATGAAACGCGGCAAAACGCTCAGGGGTGGGTTTCAGGCTCGCTTTGGTCTGACCGAGGTCCAGTCTCGTTCGACTATAGAATTTCTGGTAGTCGGCAAGGTGGTCCTTTAGGATCGCATCAAAACCTTTGTGAACGGCTGCCTCTAGGACAGACTTGTTTGTCGAAGCGGGGTCCGCTCCAAGTGTTTTCCAACTCTTAAAATTCGTTGCAGCGGCGATGTACAGAGTGGCGGAATTTGCTCCAGAAATTACCAACCGATCGTGCTCCCGATCGAGATCGAGAGTTACCTTGCCGCCGTCGGTGACGACGGTCAGGCGACCCTCGTATGTAAGGCCGCTGCCTCCAGCGTAGCTAGCAGTCTTGCCTCTCAATAGTAGAGTGTTCGGCTTTTCGCTTGAAACGGTGTAACTCGCATCGCGAAGTTCCTTAACGTTGGTGCATCCGCTAAGAGTAGTGGAGAAATTTAGTGCACCTTGTTTGCTGGCCGAGAGATGGACGGCGATCACTTGGTCGGGATGACTACAAATAACCTCACGCTCGTAATTTACGCCTTCCGACTTGTATTTGACTCCCGCAGTCGCCGTACTTAGATTCAAGTCTCGTCGGTACCCCGACACAAACGCATGTTCAGGAAAAGTCAGTTCTAAGTTGCCAAGTGGCTGATATTCCGCCTGCTCCCAGGACTTAGACATCATCTGCTTCTCGAATAGTGTTTCGGCCTCTTTATTCTTCCCCTGGAAGACCAGCTTTTGAATTTCAGGTAATGCCTTGACACCTTGACCATCGCCTGCAGGATCGTAAGGTCCGCCGGTCCATACCGTGCTCTCGTTAAGAGCGATGCGCTCCTGCTGTGTCCCGCCGAAGACCATCGCGCCTAACCGACCATTGCCAAGTGGCAGTGCCTCAGTCCATTCTGCCGCGGGCCGGGAATACCACAGCAAATCCGACGCAGGTCTGGTCTCAATCCGAAGCAACAAAGCGAGAATAGTGGCTGTGATCAATAGGATTCCTTAAGATGGGCCAGGGGCCGAAGCGCGAGTTTGCCTATGTTCTAAGAGTACCGCCCCACTAGATAGGGGTGAATATGTCTCTAATCTAGAGCAACTCCAGGGCGGGCGAGGGTTTTATTTTCTGTGGATTTTTGTACGTAATCGCTGATAGTTATTGACTGTCCTTGTGACTGGATTTCAGTGCGGGCACTCTAGATTTTCAGATTTGAGAAACAGGTCCCAAATAGTTTTAGGAATGTTTGGCTCCAAAACATAGATATTTCTCCGAATTCCAAGGTGCCATTGTCTTGGCTGCGACAAGGGATTACATCTATCATTGAAAAGGCTTGTTCAACGCCTTTGGGCAGTGTCCCAACTAGTGGTGTAAGAGTCTAGGGATTTTTGGTTTGTAGGGAGCGTAGCGACCGGAGAACCAAAAATCCCGGAGCGGCCTTTGGAAGTGCCATCCCGTTCTTGTCGTTGATGAGACGAAACAGGAGAACG
>JBBQZV010000012.1:0-115367 GCA_038207365.1 Fimbriimonadales bacterium
CAAACGATCCGAAAGACCGCCACATACTTGCCGCCGCAATTCGAGCCAAAGTTGAAACCATCGTGACAATGAATGTAAAGCACTTCAAGTCCGTGGATCTCGCACCATGGGGAATTACCGCCACTCATCCAGGAGACTATCATCAAGGTCCTCTACGACCTTGATGAGGGAGTTGTGGTGAGTGTTCTGCACCAAATGGCTGAACTTCGCTCGAAGAGCTTGATCGAGATGCTCTCAAGGCTAAGTGCAGGAGTTCCTACCTTCGCGAGCCACGTCGCTTCTGATCTTGGTCTTCAAGTCCCACCTTACTCGCGACCCGATTGGCGTAGTTAGTCTCGGGGCATCCTGCCATCGCGACGGAGGGAACAAAATGCGCCCTCTTCACCGATAATCACATGATCAAGCACATCGATATGGAGAAGCTTCCCCGCCTGGTGAAGGGTTTCGGTGACCTGGATGTCCTCGCGTGAAGGAGTCGTATCTCCAGACGGGTGATTGTGGCCGAGGATGATTGAGGTGGCGTGCGCCAGAATCGCGGCCTTGAAAACTTCGCGGGGAGAGACAATCGCGCTGTTCAGGTTTCCAATGCTCACGGTGTGAATCCCAATCACCTGATTCTTCACGTCGAGCATGAGAGTAACGAAGTGTTCCCTGTCTTCATGCTCCAAATACCGCCGCAGGAGGGCTACAGCGTCATGGGCGTCAGAAGTCCCGGTTCTCTTGACGCCCACTTCCCTGACGAGCTGAAAACGGGAGGCATCAGATCGCTCATCTCCAAATTGGATTCTTGACTTCGCGCCGCTTGTTGTCTGCCCATGCACTTTCTCCCTTTCTTTGGGGATATGGAATTGCTTCGCACGAAGTGACCTAAAGAACTCCAGACTTTCCCAGAGGAACCGCCTTCGACTTGCATGTTTGAAGTGCTGCTGAGGCCCGACGCCTATGGAAAAGTCTGGAGCAGAGTGTTCGGACGTCCGAACACAATTTCTAGAACCAGATCCAGTGCTTGACCCGATAGGTGAGAAATCACTTTTTAAGGAGCAAGCCATGAAGACCGAACAAGCCAAAGACATCATCGAAAAGCACATCGATCAACTAGCCGAGAATCTGGATTCCGGACACAGCGAGCAGCTCACCGAGTTTCTCTCATCAATGGTAAATTTCCACCGATACAGCCTTGGAAATGTGCTTCTGATCATGGCTCAGAAGCCCGATGCAACCCACGTCGCAGGATTCAATACATGGAAGTCTTTCGGTCGATTCGTGAAGGCCGGTGAGAAGCGAATCGCGATTTTAGCACCCATCATGTTCAAAAATGAAGAGTCGGAGACACCAAAGCAGGAGGGCGACAAAGATGAAGAGAAGTCGATGCGATTCCGCGTGGTCTATGTCTTCGACGTCACCCAAACCGACGGCGAACCACTTCCAGAGTTCGCAAAAGTCACCGGAGATCCGGGCGACTACTCAGAAAGGTTGAAGGGCCTCGTCAGACAACTTTCCATCGAGCTTAAGTACAGCGACCAACTGGGAGGTGCGTTAGGTGTTTCTAAGGGCGGAAGGATCGCCCTTCAAGAGAGGCTTGACCCATCCCAAGAATTCACCACTCTGCTTCACGAGCTTGCTCACGAGATCCTGCATCAGGGCGACGAAAGGAAAGGCTCCACTAAGACCAGCAGGGAGCTTGAAGCAGAAGCGGTCGCCTTTGTTGTGGCCCAAGCAATCGGGCTTGATACCGGAACTGCCAGCTCCGACTACATTCAGCTCTATCGCGGCGACAAGGAGCAGCTAACCCAGACCCTCGACATGTGTAACTGGGAGTCAGTACCCTTCTTTCACGACGAGCTTGGAAGTGTTGTAGCTACCCTCGTAACGCCATCGGTTATGACCGAACTCTCGGTCTACGATATTAAAGAGTCGGGGGTCGTATTTCTTTAAGGCGACTCGATTTCCCACGTGGTTGTGGACGCCGTTGGGTGGGCTTGCGGTACGAGCACAGTCAAAGTACATTTGGACACCTTCGGCGAAATACTCCATTCGGTTCGTTCGGGAGTAGGTGTCCTTCCATAAACCTTCAGCCAATGCTTTTTGGAACGCATCGGTGATGTCGTGGACAAAGTTTGGGTCGACTTTTGAAAACCCGAATTCGTCGAGGGTATGGGCAAACTCGTGAAGGTAGATACATTCGCCTTTGTAGCGGTCTCCGGGATTCTCGAGGATGTTTTCTTCCCCACCGCTCGTGAATTTGCCTCCCAACCCCCTCGCTCTTTTGTTCCAATCCATCTTGGGATCATTCCTAAGATCGGCGTACTCGGGGAGATCCGTCTGACCTTCCTTCTCTGCAATGATTGAATAGTGGCAACCCGCGTCCACCAACGCCTTCATGGTTCCTTTGGGCACATGAGCCAATATTTTGGTGAACCGGTCAACGATAACTCGAAACGCACGGTCCTCCACTTTCGACGAGCCAAGAATCGGCATTCCCTCAAACATCACGCATTTCGAATAGAAACCTGAATAGGAAAGTGAATCTGGAGGCACTCCAATGGGATCACGGGGGCGTGTTGTTTGAAACGCGAGTAGTGCAACCAGGAAAGTCATAAGGTGATCCGTTTTGTCCTAAATCATTTAGTATTATAAGATCTATGGCCCAAAAGGACGTGCTTCTCGTTCACTCCTTTCGAACCTATCTGACATTTTAAGGCCCTGAATCTATGACACTTATGCTTGCCATTTTGGCCCTTGGCTCCATGAACCCTCCCAAACTTGCCGCGCAACCCTTTCCACTCTCATCGGTCAAACTACTCGATGGCCCTTTTCGAGTTGCCGAGATGGCCACATCCAGATACCTACTGCTACTTGATGCCGAACGGTTGTTGGCTGGCTTTAGGGAAAATAGCGGACTGGCACCAAAAGCAAAGATTTATGGTGGATGGGAGACCGGCGGACTCTCTGGCCATTCCCTTGGTCACTACCTCACCGCATGCGCTCAGGAGTTTGCTCGAACCAAGAATCAGTTGTTCAAAGATAAGGTTGATGCCATTGTTACTGGGCTAGCCGAATGTCAAAAGGCCAGGGGTGACGGCTTCCTGATGGCTTTCCGATTTGATAAAGGATTTGATCGCCAGCGACTCGACAAGATTTGGGCAGACGTTGCGAAAGGGGAGATTCGGACCGGTGGCTTTGACCTCAATGGGATGTGGTCACCTTGGTATGTCCACCACAAGGTCCTCGCTGGGCTGCTGGACGCACAGGAACTGTGTGGAAATACTCAGGCCCTATCGGTTGCGGAACGCTTTGCGGATTGGGCGGTTGAGGAAACCAAGGCCCTAACGGAAGTTCAATGGCAGAAAATGCTTGGCTGCGAATATGGCGGTATGAATGAGTCACTTGCAGAACTCTATGCCCGGACTAAGCAACCCAAGTATCTCGAATTGGCTCGAAAGTTTTACGATCACAAGGTGCTTGATCCCTTAGCGGCTGGTCACGATGAGCTTGCCGGCAAACACTCAAACACTCAGATTCCCAAGGTCATCGGTTTGGCTAGCTTGTATCGAATTATTGGCAAGCCAGAAGACGAACAAGCAGCTCGATTCTTCTGGAATGCCGTGGTAGACCACCACACGTACGCGATCGGCGGAAATAGTAACGGTGAATATCTGGGTCCGCCCGATCAACTCTCGGAGCGCCTTTCAAGCAACACATGCGAGACGTGCAACACCTATAACATGCTCAAGCTTACACGCCAACTTTTTGAGTTTGCGCCAGAAGCAAAGCTGATGGACTTTTACGAACAGGCCTATCTCAACCACATTCTCGGCTCCCAAGATCCCAAGACCTCGGGCGTTACCTACTTCATGCCCCTGGCCACCGGCTCGGCACGCAATTACAGCGGTCCATTTGACGACTTCACCTGCTGCCACGGCACAGGAATGGAGAACCACACCAAACACGGTGATTCGGTCTACTTCCACGACGGTGACAAGACCTTATGGGTAAACCTATTCATGGGAACTTTGTTGAACTGGAAGGAAGCCAAGATCTTGTTACGTCAGGACACAGCCTTTCCATCCAGCGATAAAGTGATGATCACGATCCAGGGAGGCAACCATTCGTTTGATCTCCGCTTAAGGCACCCAGGTTGGGCACATGGTGAGATTGGCTATCGAGTTAACGACAAATTAGTTGCCACTTCCACCCTACCTAGTAGCTATGTAAGCATCAAACGTATTTGGAAAGAGGGCGATACTCTCGAATTTCAATTGCCTCTCAGTTTGCGAGAAGTTCCCATGCCGGACAACGCAAATCGAGTCGCCCTATCTTATGGGCCAGTAGTTCTGGCTGCGGACATGGGTCCGTCAACAGGCATGGCTCCACGAACGCCAGTGTTGGTGACCAACGGACTGCCAGTATCGAGTTGGTTGCATCGAGTTGATACTGGCAAGCTTGAGTTTGGTACAGCCGAAGTGGGACGCCCCCTACCGCTACGTTTCGTACCGTTTTCTTCGATTCACTACAATCGATACGGAGTCTATTTCGATAAATTCTCAGAGGAACAGTGGTCTCAAGCAGAGCAAGAGTACAGAGCAGAAGAAACGCGGGTCAAGGATCTAGAGAGCCGAACGGTTGATCAAGCACGCATCGGGGAAATGCAGCCTGAGCGAGATCACAAGCTCACCTCTGCCCGGAATGATGTCCGAGACGTTAACGGCAGAAACTTCCGAACTGCCATGGCAGGCGGCTACTTTGAATTTGAGATGAAGGTGGCTGGAGACAAGAAGAATGCGCTCGTGCTCACCTATTGGGGAAATGATCGCCTGCACCCCGATTTTGATATTGTCGTCGAAGGTAAGTCGTTAGTTCATGAGATGCTGGAACATCGTCCTTCGAATAAGTTCTTCGATGTCACGTACGAACTTCCCACCGAACTGACCCAAAACAAAGACGTGATCAAAATCAGAATCGAGCCTCGACAGGCCAAGTCTGGGCCGTCAGTTGCAGGAGCTCGAACCGTTAAGGCAGAGAAATAGCGTTTGGGTTAAGCGGACGCCAGTACAGGTTCGCATTCGAAATTGACGATCTCGGGTGCGAGCTTTTGGAGGAGTCTCATTAGGTCTCGACATTCCTCGCCAGAGAGTGCGCTCATTCCTTCCAGAATGCGTGCGATATGCCCTGGATAGAGTTCATCGAACGTTTCCTTTCCTTTGTCTGTAAGGCTGACATAGGAGATCCTCCGATCTTTCGTGTCTCGATCTCGAATGACCAAGCCCATGCTTTCCAAATTGTCGACAAGTATCGTAATGTTGCCGCAGGTCTTGAGGATATGTTTCGCAATGTCACGTTGAGCCAGCTTTCCGTGAATGCGTAGAACCTTCATGGCACTGAATTGGCTTGAAGATAGTCCTTCGATAGCTAGGCCTCGGCTGATTCCAGCGTGAAGGCTCTCCGCCGAGCGAACGAGTTGGACGTAGGCATGAACTCTAGAGTCGTTGCTGGGCACCATTTTGGTTTATAGGAAGTCTGCTTGGACGGCAGATCTTCCTAATAGTATACGATTCTGGCCTGAATCCTCTACCGAAACCCAAACCTATGAAAACTAAGCTCGAAGGAAGTATTGGGTAGGCGATTTTCCTCCCGCGCCGCTTACGTATCGGGAGTGCAACGTTGGAGCCTGGTTGTCCGTGACAAGCATCTTATCTATGCCGTCTCTTTCGACCACGATGTACACGTGATCGATGCCATGTCTTGGGATCCTTCCGCAGGTTGTTCCCACATCTCCTGGCTGATGGTCACCGTTCTGAACTACGGACCAACCTCGTTCCTTTAGCAGTGCGACTAAATCGAATGCCATGTAGGTGTCGTCGACATCGAGCCCCAGGTGCTGGAGAGTGACTGATAGTGTGATGGCGCAACCGTCTCGTGGATATTGCTCTCCATCGTATTTGAAGAGCTTTTCCTTAGCTTCTGCGTGAATCTTGTCTAGCTCATCCTGGTTCTTCACCGTATCGAGCAGTTTTGCAATGAATTCTTCTACTTTGGACATGTGTTATTTGTAGCCTCCGTATTGAGAACCCTTGGCGGTCGTCGATTCTAACAACGAAGTGCACTTTTTGCGGAATTCGAATCGGCGAGCTTCCTGAATTCGTCGAATGCACTAGTAATAGCGGCTAAGGCGTCACTTGGCCCATTAAATAAAACTTAACCCGGATAGTCTATGAGTAGGAAATCAAAGCCATGATTATTTTGCAGACCCTTCTTGCCGTATCTTTACTGTATCAGGCGTCACCCACTCAAGGACGACACCTTGTTTTCAACAGCGACTTCACAAAATCCAAGAAGATATCAGCCACAGATTGGAAATTTGACGACGGTCCTGTCTATAACGACGAAAAGGAAAAGTACGTATCGGGGCCCGGCGAGAATGCCTTCCTTACTAAAGAAGGGCTTGTCATCAAAGCGACAAAGCAAGGCAATCAAATCCTTTCGACCCGCCTCCAGTCGGTAAAGGCGTGGCGTTACGGATATTTCGAAGCAGAGGTTAAAGTACCAAAGGGCAACGGTAATTGGCCCGCCTTCTGGATGCTGAATGATCGACTTAGAAATCCGGGTAGTCAGGAAAAGGTCGGCTGGCCCAAGTGCGGCGAAATTGACATCATGGAGAATGTGGGATACGATCCGGCGAATTTCCACTACTCACTACATTCCGAAGATTTCAATTGGATGAAGGCAAAACAACGAACCAAGGTGGCAGCCGCGAAGAACCCCAACGGATTCCACAAGTTCGGCCTAGATTGGAAAGCAGACTCCATTGGTTTCTACCAAGATGGCAAAGAAGTTTATCGTGTCAAGAGAGAAACGGACACTTTCAACTCATGGCCATTCCGTGATCCTTTTTATATCATCTTGAATCTAGCGATCGGCGGAAACTGGGGCGGCTCAAAGGGCATTGATCCAAAAATCTTCCCTAGCGAATACGTTGTGAAATACGTAAAGGTCTACCAATAGAAAGGGATTGAAAACTTAGGATTTCAGATCTGTGGCTACCGCCAGCAAAGAATTGCCTCTGGGTTTCTAATTTGAAACGAACCCAGAGGCAATACCAATTTGCTGAAACCAAATGCGGCAGTGATTTCCGTTTAGGTAGATACGGCGTCGTCTTCTAGCTCAAAGGTCCCGTAATAGTAAGGCGTGCGAGACTCGAATTCGCCGGCGCATGTGTCAACCATCTTAAAAACTGGCATGACTTTGTGACGTTCAATCTCAACTGCGGCCGCGAGTTCCCATGACATCGAACCGAAATCTCCTGGCTTGCTTGCAATGGATCGCGCTTCTCGCATCGTTGCTGGATCGATGGCCAGTATTGACGCGATAGTTGGGCTTGGGAATCCCATGAGAAATGCTTCGACAATCAGTCCGTCAACGTCAGTTGAATGAGTGTCTCGGGCAACATCCAGTCGCTTTTCGATCGCAATAAGATTCCCAATCTTCCGTAAGAACCAGCGATCAACGCGGCTGAGGCGGTTGACTTCGTCCACGGTCCAATCTCTTCTCAGCGCCTCTGCAAGAGCCCAAAGTCGCTCGTCGGTGGGTTTGCGAACGGCTACGCGAAGATCATCTTCGGCCATCGCGAGAAACTTGGGATGTCGTAAATCCTTAGTTCGGACCTCAAGTCCTCGGAGAGCTTTCATCAGAGCTGCTTCGAAGGATCGGTCGATAGCCATGACTTCGCCCGTAGCTTTCATCTGGGTGAACAAAGACCGATCTCCCGTGGTGAACTTGTCGAATGGCCAACGAGGAATCTTTACGACGCAATAATCCAAAGCTGGCTCGAAACAAGCTCGCGTTGTACCGGTCACCTGGTTATCAATCTGGTCGAGAGTCTTGCCAACCGCAATCTTTGCGGCAACTCGTGCGATCGGATACCCCGTCGCCTTCGATGCCAGAGCTGAGGATCGTGAAACACGTGGATTGACCTCGATGATGTAGTAGTCGAAGCTGTCTGGATTCACGGCAAGTTGTACGTTACATCCGCCTTCGATTCCCAACGCCTGAATAATCTTCAAAGACGCCGTGCGGAGCATGTGATACTCGAGGTCGCTCAGCGTTTGAGAGGGCGCGATAACAATCGAGTCTCCCGTATGGACACCCATAGGGTCCAAATTCTCCATATTGCAGACAGTAATGCAGTTCCCTGCCCCGTCGCGCATGACTTCGTACTCAACCTCTTTCCAACCCAAAAGGCTGCGCTCTACCATAATTTGGCTGCGCATCGAGAGCTTTAAACCCTTTCGACCGGTTTCCCAAAGTTCTTCCCGGGTTTCTGCAATGCCTCCACCCGTACCGCCAAGGGTATATGCGGGCCGAATGATACAGGGATAGGGAACGACATCCAAAACTGCCGCTAACTCACTTTCCGTTTGAATGATCCAGCTTTCAGGGACGGGTTCCTTAATTTCCCTCATCAGGTTGCGGAAGCTTTCTCGATCTTCCGCCTTCTTGATCGCGCTGAGTGGCGTTCCAAGAACTTTGATGTTGTACTTCTCAAGAATTCCAGCATCCGAAAGTTGAGTTGCCAAATTCAACCCGGTTTGACCTCCAAGGGTTGGCAAGAGGGCATCTGGGCGCTCGCGCTTGATTACGCGTTCGCAGAAATCAACATTGAGTGGCTCAATGTAAAGGGCGTCACTAACGCCAGGATCGGTCATGATCGTAGCAGGATTGCTATTGATCAAGACGACAGTGTGTCCCTCTTCTTTGAGGCTCTTACAGGCTTGGGTGCCCGCATAATCAAACTCGGCAGCTTGGCCGATAACGATCGGGCCTGAGCCGATGACAAGGACCTTCATTCTAAAGTAGGAGTTTGACAGATATGTGACGGGTTAAGCGCTGTCCTTACTCCGAAAAACTAGTTGCCTCTGATTTGCGCACTAATTCTTGGATGCTTTCCTCTTTTGTCTTCGAAAACTCGCTGGGTGTACCGACAAAAATGAGATTTCCTTCGTGAAGGAAGGCAATCCTGTCAGCCACTCTGTAAACCGAACTGACATCATGGCTGACCACCAAGCTCGTGACTTTAAGGTCCTTGCGTAAGCCCACGATGAGGCTGTCTATCGTGTAAGCAGTTATCGGATCCAACCCCGTAGTGGGCTCGTCGTAAAGCAGTACGCGAGGATTCAACGCTAACGCACGCGCAATTCCTACACGCTTCTTCATGCCTCCACTGAGCTCAGATGGCATCTTCTTTTCCTCGCCCTCTAGCCCCACACGGTGAAGGGATTCCATTGCAAGTCGATGTTGGTCTTGTTTCTTAAGTCGGAGTTGCCTACGGATTCCAAACAGAACGTTGTCCTCGACGTTCATGTAGTCAAACAAAGCAGCCGACTGGAAAACCATTCCCATGTGACGTCTTGCTTCCTCCGGCTCCTTGTTGACATCCACATCATCGACAATAACGTCGCCTTTGCTTGGCCGAATGAGTCCACAAATGCATCTCAGAAGTGTGGTCTTGCCACCACCACTGCTACCCATAATGGCAAGGATCTCGCCATGGTCGACTTCTAGATTGATGCCATGCAGAACTTGGCGCTCGCCAAAACTCTTGTTGAGATCGCGAACACTTACCATTAGGTTTAGCCTACTCGCCCCCGCGACGAATACTCGTGGGGCTCACTTGAAACCGTTGGGTAAAAGCACGACTGAAATGCGAAAGCCCAGCAAAGCCAACCGCTTTGGCAACGGCTGAAACGGCAATCTCCTCATCCGATAGCATTTGTCTCGCCTTTTCCAATCTCAGCGAGACGAGGAATTTGTGAAATGGCTGCCCAGTGGCTTCCTTAAATAGAAACCTAAAGTGGGAGGTGCTCAACCCTAGAAGCGCCGCTACACTGGCGTCTGTAAGATTCTTCGCGTAGTTGCGCTCCACCATCGCAAGCGCACGGTCCACAAGATACGAAGATGGGCTGTGAAGTTCCTTGAAAACTGTTGAAGTCACTTCTTCTGCGCGACGCTTCACCGTATCGGAAATCGACTCGATTGTATGTAGACCCTCGATTTCTCGGGCACATTCAAGCAAAGCTCGATGCATTTCTCGGGTTCCTCCGATCTCAATCGTGGCAGAAGTAACGACGGCGAGGAATGTGAGTGCTTCTCCCCGTGCTTCGTCCATATCTTCCGTTGCCCTAAGGGCAGTCTCAACTTGCTCTAGTGCCTTGGCAAACTTGAGCCGGTCGCCGATCCGGATGCTCGACCCAATCTCGCCCAAGGAGATTCCGCCACTACGGACCTGAAAGGGACAAGCATTCGCGACTGAATTCTCGCAGAAAATGTCAAAGATAACGAATGATGCTGGACTTCCAAGGTCCTTTATTCGGATCGATTCGGCAACCGTTCCTTCTGGAATGTCGATGGTCAATATATCGACGCGATAAGAAGTTCCTGAAATGACCGCCGTGCCAACTGACTTGAGACTTGTTCCGTCCCCATTGACGGTATCCAGTGGATTAAGGTCCCTGGCGTCTCTGTAGTGACGACCATTAAGGAGGTCTTGTCTGAAGATAGGCTCGCGTCCGTGGCTGAGTTGAAGGCTCGCACCCAACGTACCGACGGCTTCATCGTCACGTCCAGAGTACATCGCGAAGATGCCCATTACGTGCAGACGGATCAACTGGCCAGAGTCAGGGTCGATTCGTGCCTCCATGGAGAATGGAAGCGACCTCGCCGGATGACCGCGATGGGGTCCGCCGTTGCTCTGCCAAGCAGGTTTATTTGAGAGTGGCCAATCCAGCTCCTCACCATCGGATACGAACACCAGACCGAAATCCGGTCTAGCGAATTCGGAAGCTACGATCTGAAAGCGAGGAGGTCGAGACATATCTACTTGAAAAAAGGGGATGCGGGTCCATCCCCCATTCAACTACTCCAGACTGACGGTGGTATGTGGCAAGTGTCCAAAAACGGATTCTCTTAGTCCTTTAAGGCGTGGACTAATCAACTCGGCGTCCTTTTCAATATAGATGGGAATGAACGGAGCGTCCTGAAGGACCATGTCTTCGGCCTGGGCATAGAGTTTTAGCCTTTCCGTATCATTTCCGACCATTGTATCGCCCTTGGCGCACAGGGCATCGAAAGCGGGATTGCTATAGAAGAGCTTATTTTCAACGCCAGTCGTGCTTAGCAAGAGGCTAAGGAAATTCTGAGGATCCAAGTAATCAGCCGACCACCGCATGTGGAAGAATTCGAGCTGCTTTTTGTTGTGCTTATCGAGATAGGCGCCCCATGGAAGCATTTGAGTCTTGATGTCGACACCTAGGTTCTGGCGGAGTTGTGTGACTACTGCTTCAGCTACCAGCCGAACATCTGTTTGCCCGTCTCTGTGATAAATCACAAGTGGGGGCATATTCTTTCCGTCTGGATAACCTGCGGCGGCCAAAAGTTTCTTGGCTTCAGCCACGTTAAATGCGATTGCATTTGCATTGGCGCGGAAGCCAAGGACCGACGGAGGCAGAATGCTTTTCGCAACTGGAACGGTTCCATTCAACTTTTGGATGTCGGGATTCTTACCATCCAGCGTATCGCTAACGATCTTTTCAGAGTCGATTGCCATCGCAAATGCCCGTCTGACGTTTCGGTCCTTAAACGGTGCGTAAGTCTTGCAGTTTAATCCGACATAGTAAAGTGCTGGTCGCTCAAAGAAGTGAATTTGATCCTTGAACTTTGGATCTGCGAGGAGCCCTGGGATGTCCTGCTTTTCGATTCGCGTTAAGTCCAACTCTCCGGACTTGAATTTATTAAGCCGAGTTTGGGCATCCTTGATGACAGTGCGCTCGATCTTATCGATCTTTGGAGCACCCAGTCGATAGTCCTTGTTCGAATCCAGAACTAAAAGCTGATCGTTCTTGTAGGATTCAGCCTTGTAGGGACCGGTGCCTACCATCTGCTCGACCTTATTGATCTCCCCTCCGTTATTGAGGGCTTCCTTACAAACGACATAAGAGTCTGGATAAGTCAAGAGAGCAAGGAAATAGGGACGTGGCTTGTCCGAGACGATAATGAGGTGTGTGGCGTCAACGACTTTCACGCCTCGAACGTCCTTGGCCTTGTGTCCCCAACGATCATTGAATCCATCGATTGCGAATAAGTAGTCCGCTGCTGTCGGAGAACCAAAGTCAGGGTTCGCAGCTCGCTCAATGGAGTACTTGAAGTCGTCCGCTACGACTTCCCTGCCGTTGTGGAATTTGACACCCTTTCGCAAGGTGAAGGTGTAGGTCTTTCCGTCAGGACCGATTTCCCACTTTTCTGCGATGTTGGGCACGACCTGGTTTTTCTCATCCCACTTCACTAGGCCTTCAAAAACCTGCTGGATGGCATCAATCGTGTCACCATCTTGGACCTTCGCTGGGTCAAGCGTGGTCATGTCGGTAGTGATCGGGTACCGGAAAATATTCTCTTTGCCCGCAGAACTTTTCGCCGAGAAGTTGCCCTTGCCGCACCCAACCAGGGCAATGGTGACAATGGAGGACAGGATGGTAAAGGACGACCGTCTCATTGGCGAAGATTCTACTCTCTTAATCGAGGTTAAGGATATTTCTCAGCTAAAGGCAGGCTATACGAGATCACAAACAAGGGTAATCGTCACTATGAGGTGGAGTTTCGCTTACGATTTGCTTGGCTAGGGCACGATCGTCAGCTTGCCTGGCGAATTTCGTCTTCGGTTAGAAGAATGGGTTCAACGCCTCGTTCAATGACGCCTTCAGGAAGCAGAACGCGCTTGACGATGTCCGAACTGGGCACCTCGTACATCACTTCAAGCAATACATGTTCGATAATCGCACGCAGGGCACGGGCTCCCGATTTTCGCTTGATCGCCTCTCGTGCGACTTCGGCAAGGACTCCAGGTTCTACAACAAGCTCGATACCGTCCATTTCGAACAGCTTTGAATATTGCTTAAGAAGCGCATTTCGCGGTTCGCAAAGTATGCGAATCAATGTCTCTTCGTCAAGCGAATCCAAAGTGGCGATGATGGGCAACCGTCCCACAAATTCTGGGATCAGGCCGTAGTGAAGTAAATCTTCTGGCAAAACATGCCGGAGGAGATTGGTATCTCGCAGAGCCTTGGACTCGGGTGGCGTGCGAAAACCAATAATGCTTTCCTTCATCCGGCGGCGAATGGTGTCTTCGATTCCTTCGAAGGCCCCAGCACAGATGAAAAGAATATTCGTCGTATCAATTTGAAGGTATTCCTGTTGCGGATGCTTGCGCCCGCCCTGAGGTGGTACGTTTGCCAAGGTACCTTCGAGGATCTTAAGAAGGGCTTGTTGAACGCCTTCCCCACTGACATCTCTTGTGATGGACGGATTGTCGCTCTTCCGAGCGATCTTATCGATTTCATCGACGTAGATGATCCCACGCTCACAAAGTGATTTCGAATTGTGGTGATCGATTGCTTCCGCTGACTGATAGAGTTTAAGCAGGATGTTCTCGACGTCCTCACCTACGTAACCAGCCTCAGTCAGGGCAGTGGCGTCTGCAATGGCAAACGGAACATTTAGCATGCGCGCTAGCGTTTGAGCCAGAAGCGTCTTTCCTGACCCGGTGGGGCCAACCATGAGGATGTTACTTTTTTGAAGCTCAACGCCATCGTCAGTCGGCTCGCCAATTCGCTTGTAGTGGTTATAGACCGCAACAGCTAATGAGCGCTTGGTCCGATCTTGACCCACAACATATTGGTCTAAGAAGCTAACGATCTCCTTAGGTTTAGGGATGCCTCGTCGGCTTGAGGAATATGAGAGTGCCTTGGCACGGGCGATTGCGGGTCCAATCTGGGACGCAATCGATCCTGATTTGTCTCCATCGCCGTAAAGCGTGTAGTTGCACAGATCAATGCATTCAGAGCACACGGCACCATGAAGACCCACGATCAACTTCTTGACCTGTTCTTTCGGTTTGCCGCATAAACAGCATTGTCCCCTCAACTCGTTAACCGTGCCAGCCATCTATTGAGTTCTCCTAGCGGATGCCATTCTCTAGTACATTATCAATGATTCCGTACGATTTGGCCTCTTCGGATGACATGAAGTAATCTCGGTCACAATCTCTGCGGACTTTTTCGGGGTCCTTTCCGGTGTGTTTCCCGAGGATTTCCATAAGGATATCCATGTACCGATTGATTTCGGCGGCTTGGACATTTATGTCAGCGGTCGTGCCCTGGAAGCCGGCGCTTACCTGGTGAATCATGACTCGAGCATGCTTAAGGCAATATCTCTTGCCTGCTGCACCACCTGCGAGTAGGACGGCACCCATCGAAGCCGCTTGACCGATACAAATCGTTGCCACGCTGGGCTTGATGATCTGCATACAATCATAGATTGCGAGCCCCGCGCTTACCGAGCCACCTGGGGAATTGATGTAGAAATCGATGTCCTTGTCAGGATCTTCTTTTTCCAAGAATAAAAGTTGGGCCACGATCAAGTTGGCCACATAGTCGTCCACCGGCGTGCCGAGGAACACGATACGATCCTTGAGGAGCCTCGACCATAGGTCGTAGCTGCGCTCACCACGTGCGGTTTGTTCAATCACGTAAGGAATACCCATTTGTTCTCCTTTGAGCTATTTATCTAGATTGGGTTGAGCGCACTTCCCGATCTTCAAGACAGCTTACACCGTTCTACGTAAGAAACATCAATAGGTGGCGTCCCCAAAAACACCAGGCCCTATCGACACCTAACGAAGCCAATGACTCCATTAGCACTATCCAGGCAATGAGCCAAAACGATAGTGAACTCCCAAATCGACCTACCTCATTGACGGATGACCGGATCGAGAGTTCCGCTAGTACCTCGTCAAAAAGGACACGGCACCCAAATCAATACCTTTGGGTGCCGTGTTGAGAGTTCCAGTAACTTTTGTTTTAGGCCGTAACTTCCTGTACTTCGGCGTTTGCGTCGAGCAAATCAGCTACCTTACGGGAGATCGCTCTGAAGTGAAGTTCGTCAACGGCTTCGTTCTTCTTAAGCATTTCCCACATTTCAGGAGCTTCTACTCCGTACTCTTGGGCCATTGAATAGAGCTCTTCGTTCAATTCGTTCGTCGTTAGCTCCATCTTTTCGGCAACGAAAACTTCACGAATCATGAGTGCGCGCTCTACATGAAGCTTGGCTTTTTCTCCCCAAGCAACTCTCAACTGGTCCATGGTCATGCCATTCTCAGCTGCGTACATTTCAAGAGTCTTCTTTTCTTTGGCCTGCTCTTCAGCCGTTTCTCGCATCCGACGGTCTGCCAAAGCTTCCCACATGTTGTCACTGACATGAACTTCGGATCGTTCGTGGAGCCTTTCGAGGAGCTGCTCGGTTACCATCTCCTTTTGCATCTGCTCCTTAGCTCTTTGGATTCCTTCGCGGACGCGAATTTTGAGATCCTCGACATTTTCTGTCTTTAGGCTTTGTGCAAAGCTATCGTCAAGCTCTGGAAGTTTGATGCCACTCAGTGAGTTCAAAGTCATCTGAATCGCCAAAGTCTGGCCCGCCCAATCCTTCTCTTGGAAAGTCTCGGGGAACGTGACTTCCATGTTCTTCATGTCCTCGACCTTCATGCCGATTAGGGCCGTGTCGAGTTGAGGGAAAGTTTGACCAGCGATGGTCATGAAATTACGTCCTTCACCAGACTCGCCATCAATTTTGACGTTAACTACGGCAACGTCGCCTTCTTGCACGCCTCGGTCGGTCACTGCTTCGCGAGTTTGTCGTCGTTTTCGGAATTCTTCAATCTGCTTTTCAACTTCGTCTTCGGTAACGTCTAGTGCAGGTTTCGTGATGGCCAAACCCTTGTAATCGCCTAGAGTGATCTTTGGAGGGAGTGGGACCTTAACGGTGTACTCTGCGGCTAGAGTCTTGTCATCGAGCAGTTTCAACTCAACCGTTGGTCGAGTGGTTTGGTCTGGCTCAATATTCTGCTCTTCAAGAGCAGTGCGGAAACTGATTCGAACGATGACTTCCGCGGCGCTGTCGAACAGTTCTTCCTTTTGTACCAAGCCTTCAATCATTGCTTTAGGAGCATGTCCAGGCCGGAATCCCGGTAGTTTGATGGTCTTGGCAATTTGCTTAAATGCCTTGTCGAATCCCTCTTTGACCTGAGCTTCATCACAAACAATGGTCAGCATTACTGTGCAGGGATTTAATTCTTCTCTTGTAACTTGCATGGCGGTTTAAGCGCAAGGATGCGCAATCGCAAAGTTTACCCCGCTTACTCGCAAGTGATGAAATCAACCGTGGTTCCACAGGACTTCTTCTCTTCTATGGGACATCCGCCTTTGATTTGATCGGACAACTAACGGTTCTCGTAATATGAATATCAATCTCAAGCCGTTTCGAGGTTGATCGAGAAGTGCCAAGCGGAAATCATGCCCATAAAAGCCATACCACTTTTGTTCATCCTACTTGGGGGCCAGGTCACAAAGACCCAAAGCCTTGACCTCCATGTTGTACGGTTTCCGGGCGGAGAAAAGGCGAAGCTGAATTCCGTACGTGAAATGGATCTGCCACTCGAATCATGGACGATCGATGGACGAACTGTGTCGAAAGGGTTAAGTTCTTCTCAGTCTCCACTTCCGCCTCAGACTCTGCACCGATGGCAACGGTCCCTCGAGATGAACTTTTCGATTTTGAGCCTAAGTCCGGGATCCGATTCGTTTACTGCTCGGATTGATGGTGTCAATGCACACACGATGGCAAGTTCAATCAATCCGGCAATGCGGGCCGCCGACCTGTGGGCACAATTTGGGCTACCTCGACTTCAAAAGACTGCTGATGTCAAACTTGGTATCGGGCACGGCCCGTTTTCGCGGGTTTTGTCGGGCAAACCTTCCGAACGAAAAGGCAACATTACAGCCAAGATCCGTAAACCAATCGTTCAACTGTATAGAGGGTCGTTTCGCATAGCCAAACCAGTCAAAGCATCCGACTCCCCTGTAACCACTGTGTCGGTCAGGCTGACTAGAAATCAAGTTGGAGAAGAACTCAAACTTGTTTGTCGAGATTCTAGAGGAAGACCCCTTAAGAGCCTTGGTGGCCAGAGCATTTCGATTGGAACTTCTACCCCAAAATCGATAAACATGGACTTTGCCTGCTTACCCTCCCAAATCGCTCGCGTAGAACTTTATGTTCGGAATTACGAGTGGGTGACGTTTGGAGGAGTTCACTTGTATCCTAACGGCAGGTAGGCGCTTCAGTCATCAAGAAGGTAGTCTTCAATGCGCGCTTTCGCATGGATGTCCCGTCATGCAATTTAAGGCAAACGAATTCAGTAGAAGGCAGTTACTCATTACTGGAGCCGCAGTAGGCACGTCAGCAATAGTTGGCTTGCCGAACTTCGCTTTCGGTTCGAATCTGGAGGTAAGAAAGAAAATGGAACCCAAACTCGTACGAGTGCCAACTGAGGCAGATATTCAAAAGGCTCTCAACACCGCAAGTCACGGCATCAGTGAGGCAACCCATAAGGCTCATTTAGGTCTTTGGCAAGGCTATGCAAACAAAACAAACGAAATTCGCAAAGCCCTAGCTGAGTTGGACACTGATCCAGCAAAGGCCAACCAGATTTACAGCCAAACCAGGGCACTCAAAGTTAACTACGGATTCGCTTACGGCGGGTACCTGAACCACAACGTCTACTTCGACATCATTGGTGGCAATGGCGGACCGGCTTCCGGTGACGTGGCCACGTTAATTCAAGAGGCCTACGGTAGCTTTGAGAAATGGGCCGCTGACCTCAAAATGACTGGCATTTCCGGAAGAGGCTGGGCCTACCTCGGATACGACCACGACGAGCAGCGTGTTTTCAACTATATCGGCGATGGACAGGACACCTATCCTGCGTGGAACAACACCCTGATCCTCGCCTTGGACGTATACGAACACGCCTACTTCCTAGACTTCCAGACCGCGCGAGCCAAATACATCGACGCGTTCTTCAAGTGTATTGATTGGGATGCCGTAAATGGTCGCCTTCACAAAGCAACCGGCAAGTAACGCCTAATGTAGAGGGAGCCCTCTGTGCTCCCTCTACAGCTTGCACAATTCAATTGTAATCGTTGGATCGGACGACACAGCCGTTGAAGGAATGCTCGTTCCATCCTTTTGAATGGACCAAGAAATTGATGATTTCGAGTCAACAGACAGTGTCGCGTGGCTCCCCGCCATTAGCCGTAAGACCATCTGATTGATCTTAATTCCTGGCCTCGAAAAGTTGATGGCCATGGTGACTGTTCCACCATCGTTGATTCTAGGAGTGATTCCAACTGCGATCCCCGTATCTGAATCAGAGGTTTTCCATTCCTGCATGTTGAGAATCTTTGCCGAAACTTCGTAATTGATCTTGTCGATGCGGGATTGAATTTTGAGTTTAAAACTCACCGTCCTTCTCTCCACATCGAATAAGGCAATGTACTGCCTAATCGTGCGAATTTGGTCCGTTGGCCCCTTTGCGCGAATTTCTCCCGTAACGTCGTCTGCAGTTAGATCAACGTGAAACGAAGTATCCGAAGAAACCAAAGGCATTACTCTTTCAAGGGCTTTGGACGCTCGACAGTGCAAAACTGGAATCGAGACAGTATCGCTTTTCAGCGTATTGACTTGGGGCGGCGGTAGAAAGGTAAAGATCATCAAGTACTCGCGTTGGAAGTCATACGGAACGACTATCGGTTATTACGGAGGACGTTAACGGTTATCTTCGAAGTTCACCATTTTCGTTGCAGTTACAGGGGTTTAACCCTTTGAGTGATTAGCTGACTACGTTTGGGCTAGCGCTTTGGACTAGCTCAATTAGGCTAATCTTCTTCTTCGCCAATTGGCTCAGCTTCTGCGATCTTCTCCAAACCAATACGGCGGATTCGGCGACCGTCAGTTTCCGCGACCGAGAATTTCCAACCTTCGAAAGTTATGCTCTCAAGTAGTTTCGGTTGTCTTCCAAACAAGCCAAATACGTAACCACCAATCGTGTCAAATTCTTCACTAGAGAACGTTGAACCGATTTCGACGTTAATGTCGCCCATATGGGTCTTGCCAAGGATGAGGTAGCCATTTTCAACACGTTCAATTTCGGCAGATTCATTGTCGTACTCGTCAGTGATATCACCTACCAGTTCTTCAACGATGTCTTCAACCGTTACGATTCCTGCCGTTCCACCGAACTCATCCTGCACGATGGCCATTTGGATCCTGCCATTTCGCATTTCTTTCAGGAGTTCATGTAGATCCTTGTTTTCAGGCACGAACAACGCGGGGCGAATCAGTTTGTGAACGTCAACAGCATCCCGGTTCTCGATTACTGCCATCAGGAGATCCTTTGCATGAACGATTCCCACAATCTGGTCATCGGTGCCTTCATACAGGGGGATCCTTGAGTGTCCTGACTTTTCAATCAACTGGACCAGTGCTTTGGGTTCCGAACTTACAGGCAATGCGTCCATGTCTACCCGTGGAGTCATCGCTTCTCGAGCGACCTTATCCGTAAACGAAAAGACAGAATGCAAGAGCTTCTTTTCATCCTGCTCAATCTCTCCGGTTTCTTCGGCAGACTCCACAAGATTTTTGATCTCTTCTTCAGCCTGGTTCGAGTTAGCTAAACTCGCTTGCCCTCCGAAACGAGCAGTAAAGACACCCGCAAGTGACACGACAACGTTCGCTGGGACGGAGAATATAACTGACGTGATTCGAATAAACCGATAGGATGCTACAGCCACTCGGTGAGGGTGAAGGGCCGCAAAACTCTTGGGCACCACCTCACCAACAACCATATTGACTAACGCAACGACAAGTGCGATGATCCCGGCGGAAGCAAACAGTGAAAGGTAGCTAAATTCCCAGTGGGCAGTCTGCTCAAGCAAACTAGCAAGTCCTGGCGCAAGAAGAAAACTAAAGAGCGCCAAGGCCAGTCGAGAGGTTTGGCTACCCAGAGCACAGGCTGCGATGTACTTTTGTCTCGAATCGATTAAGTTCTGAAGGTGCAGGCTACGCACAGACTCCAGATCCTTAAGTTGTCGGACGTGTAAGTTACGGACCAAACTGATCGCCGTCTCTGCCGCGACAAACCATGCGTTGAGAAGGATGATAAAGACGATCGCCATTAAGGCTTGCATTCCGCCAACGCTAGGCGTTTTCAAGACCGACGTTGCGCCAATTTCGCTTCGGAATGCCTGCTCTCCGATCACCCAAAACACTGCTAACGTACCGGCAAAACCAACTACAAGGTTTCGCTCGATCTTTGCGACCAGTTCCTTATCCGGTAGTTTGCGTCTCATCTTGGTACCAACCCGAAGATCAACAGAGAAAGGATTACGCCAACGGCGGCACCTAGACTGAGTTCAAATACTGTGTGAAACTTAGCTTCAAATCGACTTTGGGCAATGATTGCGGCCAGGAGCAAAGCGATCCCAGCAGTAAGAGCGTTGTCCGTAAGGACTGCCGCTGAGGTGGCGAAGAAAAACCCAAATGCGGCGTGACCGCTCACTAAACCGCCTTGAAGAACCCGACCGCGCTGGCCAAGGCCCTTCCCTACCAAAACAACAAAGAATAGTACGGTCGCACCTAGCAGAAGCCTTACTCCGGCAGACAATCGAAATCCTTCACTCGTCATATTGATCTTAATGGCTTCCCATCTGCTTTCTCCAAGAAAGAGAAGCGCTCCCACAACTAGGGCAATGATAGTGGTAATCAAGACGGCGCCTGCCGCAATGTCTTTCGCGAATTTGGCTAGAGGGCTGTAGTTCGGAGAGACTAGGTCCACGGTTGCTTCAATGGCAGAATTGAACATTTCTGCGACCAAAACCAACGAAATGGTGAACAGCAGTACAAGCGTCTCTCTTAGTCCGAGATTGACCAAGATGCTTAAGAGAATGACAACCATCACCACGAAGAGGTGAAAGCGCATGTGCCGTTGCGTTCTGAAGGTGAACACGATCCCGTTCAGCGCAACTCGGAAAGGGCCGATGATATCCCACTTTTTGGGTCCGCTCAATCGATGTCTCCGTGTAGGATTGACGCCCAATTCATGTCTGGTTTTAGACCTGCGCCGACCGCCGCAATGTTCATCTGTAGAACCATTTCTGCACGATCTTGTTCCGTTTGATCATCGAAACCGACCAAATGAAGAGCACCATGGATGGCGAGGAAGCCTAATTCTTGGCTGAGGCTAACCTTCCTTGCTTGCGCCTGTCTTTCTGCGTAAGGGACGGATATCGCAACATCGCCAAGTTGATCGCCCGCAAACTGACCAGCAGGAAAGGTCAACACATCAGTTGAAGAGTCCACTCCTCTGAATTCACGATTGAGTGAATGGACCTGCTCGTCAGAAGTGAGCAGCAAACAGGCCTTGGCGTCCGGAGCACCGTGTAGTGCAAACGCGGTTGACATGGCTCGTTGCAGACGAGATGTACGGATGATTCGTCCGGTCTCGTTTATAACGGTAATGTTCTTACTACTGGGAGGTTCCATACATGGATGGCAAGCGCCGTTACACTAAAAGTGGAGATGCGCAAGATGCCGCCAAGACTGGCAAGTCTTGGCAGATCGTGGGGCCGGGCTCGATCCCCACGGAAATTCTAAAGTAACCCGAAGCGTTAGTCTCACGTGCCATCTAAAGATTAGAGACTTACATTGAGGCGAAAAAGGAGCAGATCTACTGCCTCGACTGTCGTCGCCTTTTCAAACGACGTCGCTTTTCGCTTGGCTTCTCGTAATGTGAGTGCTCTTTGAGCTCACGAAGAAGGCCACTCTGCTGTAGCTTCATGTTAAAGCGCTTAAGTGCGCTATCGATGGATTCGTTGGACTGTACTGTTACGTAAATCAAAAGCTCAGATGCCTCCGCAAGGCAAATAGTATGGCACAAAATTGGACCGTCATTTGCCGAGACTCCACCAGTGTATCTCACAATCTCTCTGATTTGAGTCCAAATGGATGGGTCATTCGCCTGTTAGACTAATAGGTCATGCATAAAGGTAGGTTTGAGGCGTTCAGTGACGCTGTGGTTGCGATCGTCATGACCATTATGGTTCTTGACTTAAAGGTGCCTCCGAATCATGATCTGACTTCCCTACTCTCCGTCTTGCCGACTTTTCTGTGCTACCTGCTGAGCTTTACTTTCATAGCCATCTACTGGAATAACCACCATCACATGCTTCAAGCCACAAAGCATGTTAATGGAGCATCGCTTTGGGCAAATATGCATCTGCTCTTTTGGTTGTCTATCATTCCATTCGCGACGAACTGGATGGGACAACATTCGACGTCCCAAGTGCCCATCGCCTTTTACGGCTCGATGCTGTTCATGTGTGGTGTCGCCTATTTTATTCTTGCAAAAGTTCTGGTTATCGCAAACGGACCAGAATCGGAGATTGCCACGGCATTCGGTAAGGACACCAAAGGAATGATCTCCATGGTCATTTACGCGGTCGCCATCGCTTGTACATGGATCATGCCTGTAGTTGCCTACGGCTTTTACGTTCTCGTTGCCCTTATGTGGTTCATCCCCGATCGCCGAGTCGAACGACTCATCTCTCGTTAGAACTACTTGCTCTTAGGATCAAATGCGGCACGAAGTCCGTCACCAACGAAATTTAACGAGAAGATCGTTAAGCTCAGGATCAGACAGGGCCACACCAGAGCAATGGGATGCGAACTCATGTCTTCTCGGGCGGAATTGATCATGCTGCCCCAACTGGGTTCAGGTGCTTGGACGCCGATACCTAGGAAGCTGAGTGTGCTTTCGGCAAGGATAGTGCCAGCGATGTCAATCATACTGACCGCCAACAATATTCCCGTGAGTTGAGGAAGGATGTGGCGTGTCACGAGATAGAAGGTTGACGCACCAGAGGCTTTGGCGCCTACGACAAATTCCCTGTCTTTTAGTGTTGCCACCTGCCCTTTGACAAGGCGGGCAATAGAGGGCCACGACGTAATGGAGAGCGCAATGATGACGGGCAAGAGTTTGCCCAGTGGCAGGGTGGCCATCTTATTCGGCGGAATCGTGCCTATGATCAGAACGGCAAGGAGGATGTCCGGAAAGGCAAACATGCCATCCGTGAACCTCATGAGCAGCATGCTTAACCACTTTGGGGCAAATACCCCCAGCACTCCAACCGTTATTCCGACCGTCAAGGCAATGATTTCTACGACAAAGCCCACCGTTAGGGATATCTTTGCTCCCGCGGCCAGACGAGACAAGACATCTCTTCCCTGCTCATCCGTACCCAAGATGTACTTTCCGCCAGCGTCCTCGTGAGGTCGCGCGACAGGATCGTAAACGCTGTAGAAGTTTGCCTCCTTTGGTGGACGGATCATCGCATTACGAATACTAGGCCCGACCGTTGCGAAGATCAACAGAAGCGCCAAGAAGGTGACTCCAAAAAGATAGAGTGGATCTTTGCCGCGCAATTTTAACGAGAATCGCATTCTCAAATCTGCGACTCCCGAATTCTTGGATCGAGAATGGGCATCAGAATATCCACGGCCAAATTGAGGAAGATGAACATTGCTCCGGTGACAAGAACGCCTGCTTGGACTACCGGCATATTGATCTGTTGAATTCCCTCAATGACGGCACTCCCTAGGCCAGGCATCAAAAAGTAACGCTCGATCACAAACGAGCCGGTCAAGAGGAAACCGAAACTGGTACCAATCGTGGTGATCACTGGAAGGATGGCATTGCGCAAAGCGTGGTGTATGAGCAACCTTCTCCTCGGTACGCCCTTGGCTATTGCAGTGCGAATGAATTCGAGCTCCAAAGTGTCGATCATGCTTGCGCGTGTGAGTCGCGTAATCAGGGCCGCTGGACGTGCCGCCAAGATCGTAACCGGCAAGATGAAATAGAAGATTTCAGGAGCGACGAGTGTCGTAGACCAAGTTAGCGGCAGTTGGTCCAGCTTCAGACAGAAAATGTAGACAAGAATAGGCCCCAACACAAAATTCGGGGTCGTTACTCCAAGAGTGCTAAGAGTCAGAATCGTTTTGTCCGCGAATTTGCGTTGGTAAATTGCAGCGAGGGCTCCAAAGAAGATTCCAAACGCCGCCGCAAGTACCATCGCCTGAGTGGCGAGTTTCACGGTCATTGGCACAGTGCGCGCTAAGATATCTCGAACGGGCTCATGCGTGCCGTAATAGCTGGCACCGAAATCGCCTTGGGCAGCATGTTCGACGTACCGAACATAGCGACTGAGCCAGGGTTGATCCAATCCTAAGTTATGTCGGATTTGTTGGATGGTTTCAAGGCTTGCTTTTTCGCCGCCAATGATCGTAGCGGGATCGCCAGGAGCAAACTCGCCCGCGACAAATGTCACGAACGATATGAAAAACAGGCTAAAAGCGCCAAATAGGAGTCGAAGCAGAATCGCCTTTACGAGCCGCACGGGCCGTCAGTTTAACACGCTAAGCGCTTTCCGTGCTCGGCGTGGACTCTTAGGCCTTTATGATTGCCATTGACACCACTTTGTCGCCTTTCTGAATCTTCTTGAGAACGTCCATTCCTGCGACGACCTGACCAAAAACGGTGTAATTGCCATCTAGAAAAGTCGATCGATCAAGGAGAAGATAGAACTGACTATCACCAGAATCCTTATCGTCCATATTTCGCGCTAGGCCAACGGCGCCGGCGATGTTCTTGAATCCTGAATCTTCAAAGGGGATCTTGGTTCCGCTGCCACCCGTGTTGGCATTCGTGATGTCTCCAGTTTTTGATACCGGATCTCCGATTTGTACCAAATAAGGCTTGGGAGTTTGTACAACTCGATGAAATCGTTGACTATTGTAGAAGCCGTCCGTAACTAGCTTTGCAATGCGAGCCGATGTTTTGGGCGCCTCTTTCGTGTGCAACAGGACAAAGACGTTTCCCCGTCCTTCAATCTCAATTTTGATGACAGATTCTCCCGGCTTCGGCGCATAGACTTGCGCAGCCGTGAGAACAAAGGACATGAGGCAGAAGACTAGAGAAATGAGAAGGCGCATTTTAGATCTACCTTTATGACGCATAAACAGGCCCGACGGTCCTATAGGATTGCAAAATAGGCAATCAAGACCTATTCGCCAAGCTGGCGACCGTATCCGTCCATCTTCACGCCACCTGCCAGAATGACAATTCCATCAATAAAGGACCAAACGACACCGACTCCACATAGCGAGAATAGCAACTGCAAGACTCCGAAAGCCGCATAGCCCAGATAGATGCGCCCGATTCCCGGAAGAATCAACTGCAATATTCCAGCCAAAGCTCGACTCTTATCGCTTCTAACCGAGCCATACGGGGATGGATAATTGTTGTAGGTGGCTGCCCGATTGATGTTTGCCTGGGGCATCGTATTTCCCATTCCTAAGGGAGGACCCGGAGGTGGAGGTGGAATATTCTCAATGGGGGCTCGTGCATTGTAAACGGAAGCCAATTCGGGGCACTGACCAGCAGGCAGCCAATTGGTCATTCCAATCTTCCAAACGTAGGTGTCGCGAGCAATGACCTCGCCTTCGATCAATTCGTCGATTTGGTCGCGCGTTAGGGGGCCAAGTTGCCCGTAATGCCCAATGTAATACCACTCACCCACAAGTGTAATGCCCTACAGAAACTGGAGCTCTGTGGTTTCGTTGTACCGCAATCAAATGAAGAAAATGGGACAAAAGAGAAAAAGCCTACGTTAGCGAAGTCGCCAACAGCCTACCTTCCCTTTTGTCCGCACATGACTTCTACTTGCTACTTGGCTCCAGCCTGCGGATTCAGCAACTGGATCGCTTTCCAAAGCTGGTTATCCGTTTTGGGGTCTTCTGGATCGATGATCGTTGATGGCGGAAGTTCGGCCTTAAGGTCAGGCTCGAGACCGCCCGTCAAGAACACGCCGTCTTGATCGACCTTTCTTCCAAAGAATGGAGTGAATGGCAAGAAGTACTTTGCAATGGTGATCTTTGCGCTTGACTGATCGATCAGCGGGAACACGTTTTGCACCGATGCTTTGCCGTAGCTATGAGTTCCAACCAGCTTGGCTCTACCGTAATCGTGGAGACAACCTGCAAAGATCTCAGCGGCGCTTGCCGAGTCCTCGTTAAGGAGGACAGCAATTGGATAGTTGAATTCATGAAGCAAGCCCGGAATCGTCTGAGCCGATTCCTCATGGCCGTCACGGAATTTCATTTTGACGACGAGCTTGTTCTCAAAAAATCGACTGAGCATATCCACGGCCGAATCCAAAAGTCCGCCCGGATTATCGCGTAAGTCAATGACCAGCCCCTTAAGGGGATGGGCTTCCAGTTTGGCAATCTCATGGTCGAACTGCGCAGCTGTTGGCTCGGAGAACGAGAGTACGGACATGTAGCCGACTTGGCTCGCCGCCAAGTACTTAGAATCAACAGTCGGAGCGATAATGCGCGCTCTCTTGATTGTCAACACGACCGGCCTGGGCTTATCGCTTTGGACAACTGTCAGATGGACAGTTGTTCCTTCCTTGCCCTTGATCATGGTAACGATCTCGTCGATTTCCTTACCCGTGACGGATTTTCCATCGACGGCAGTAACGATCGATCCAGCCTTAATTCCAGCGGCAGCGGCGGGTCCATCCTCGAATACAGAGACTATTTTGGCTCCAAGCGAATCAGTTCCTAGGCGAGCGCCGATTCCACCAAAATTGGCTT
Source organism: Fimbriimonadales bacterium (assembly GCA_038207365.1). Classification (GTDB taxonomy): domain Bacteria; phylum Armatimonadota; class Fimbriimonadia; order Fimbriimonadales; family Fimbriimonadaceae; genus Fimbriimonas. Next base: position 26,647 of record JBBQZV010000012.1, read on the forward strand.
TGGTTTCATCATTAAACGCCTCGGCTGCACGAGGTGGCATAAAGACCGTGTGGGGATCTCCGAGAGCGGACATAAGCCCTTCCATGCCCGCATATTTGAGGTTCGTTGGGTCTACCGGTTGTATGTAGTCCGTCAAGATTTTTGTGTATGCGTGTGAGAATTGTTGTTCGGGAGATGCTGCTGCCCCGGATCTCACACCGAAAAGCGAATTGACTGCATGGGACGAGGGTAGCTTGCCCCTTTGGAGATCAGGCCAAGCAAAGCCAAACACAAAGCACGCGAGAATCACTGCGCCAAAGCTGAACAATTTGGAAATGGATTTCACTTGACGCCTCCTCTCTTAGAAACAACTTGACTCGTTACGCTTGCTTGGTATTTTGAGGTCACCAAAGTGTAACCCGATCCATCTTGTAGCTGAACGACTTGCCGGCTGCATGGATCACCTCCCATTTCTGAGGTTGAACCAGACGCCACACCTTTAGACACGAGAGCTGATGCAAATGCCTCGGCTATTCCTCGCGTACTTCGATCGACAACCAAACGAATTTTGGGTGGGTTAGGATTTCCCTTCTGAACGATTAATGGCGTCGGTTTATCGTGACGCTTCGTCACGAAATAACCATAGGTGCCTTTTGGTACCAGAACGTCAAGACACTGTTTCATCGCTTGAACGTCGCCCAGTGTGTTGTTACGTAGGTCAATAGTAATCGAGCCCTTCCCTCGGATTGCTGCTTTAAGCTGATCTGCGCTTTTCTCCACGAAAGGAATTCGGATCGTGCCCTGCTTATCACTAAAGCCTTCCAAAGATGAAGGTGCACGGACTATTCTCGTCTTCTTAATCGAGCCGCTTCGATTCCATACGACGTTTACGACTCCGGATTTGCCCATGAAGAGCCTGTCTTTAGCTTTGCCTGGAAAGATAGATCTCTCAAACTTGGCTCGAAGCTCCGTACGAAGTTTTTCCAATTCAAGTCGCGTAATCTTTTTATCGTTGAACTTCTTGGACGCTAACCTAAACTTTCGGATCAAGTCGCTGTGAACCACCCAGTGGTCATCAATGGATTCAACCGTATCGCCGACTTGAACCCCTGCTCGGTCGGCAGGACCGCCTGGGACGATGCTCGCAACTTGAACTTTTGGAATTTCGCGAACAAAGACAAGTGCTTCGTCGGCGCCCATTTCTCCGTCAGGGATTTGACCAGCGGTTTTCGGTGCTGGCGCGTGACTTTCCGTTGTGAGCACGAGATCTGCCCCAATACCCTCAAACTTTCCTACTCTTGCATTCAAGAACGCTTTGAACTGGTCGTTATCCATATACACGGAATCTGGATCGCCAAGACTCGCGACCATACCGCGGATGGCACCGGACGCTAGTTTCTGGTCGTCACTTACCGGTTCAACGTACTGCTCTTTAAGCTTAAGGCTGAGCTCATAAAAATAATCAGCGGCCGGCACATTGACCTCGTTGGAACGTGAGGCAAGCATGTGGCTGGTAGAACTGTCTTTACCAACGGCCTGAATCGAACCTATGTCAGTGTGCTGCCTAACCTTTAAGCCACCAAATACTGCCGCTACCGACAATACAATGCTAGTAGCTGCCCAAACACTCTTTTTTGCGTCGCTCATAGTTAAAATCCGGTTCCTCATTCTACGCCGCATATGCGGCATTGGCGTCTGCCATGCTTGTCACAACTTAAAAACGTGACGTGCTCGTTCCAGTCCCTAGCGTTTTAGCCGCAGCAGGAACTCGCGGGTCTAGGCTAGACATCATAATATCCAGCGTCTTTTGAGGAAGCTTTAGCGAATGCTTCTTCGCCACATCGATTAATGACAGTAGGACTTTTGGATCACTGTCGTCCAAGATGTTGGCGATCTCTTCAAGTGAAGGAGGACTAGCCAGACTCCCAAAGCCTCTCAAAGCGGCCGCTCGAACTCTTGCTGACTTGTCAGCAACAGCCATCCTCAGTGCATTTCGATTTTCTTCAGATGGGTGATTGGCAAGGTAGTCCAACACAACCAACCTGACGTATTTACTGTCATCGTGAACGCCCTTGAAACCTTCGATTCGGTTAGCGGAGGTTGAGGACTGAATGAGTTTGATATCGCTATCGGCCCTCACCCGGTCGGAAGGCTCGTTGACGGCTGACCACAACAGTTTCCTTGCGTCATCATCGATGTTAGGATCCGTGTGCCGAGTAACCGCCAACTTAATCTCAGGATCGTCGCTCACCAAGAAAGTCATCATCATTTTGTGCGACTCCGGGGTGCCGAATTTTGCCATTGAGTCCACTGCAGAAAGCCGAGCATTCCAGCTCCGGTTACTCCATAACAGCGAAACATCTCCTGCAAGCTTGGGGTCCTTCGATTCTGCCAGCAGTGCCCCGGCTGTTTGCTTGGCATAATCCGAAAACGCGACACGTACGGATTGCCGAATGACAGAAAGCGCCGACTCGGTTCCGGAGTTCATCAATGCCTTTAGCGCAGCACCGGCAACCGACGGATCCAAATCTAAACTATTCGAAACAAGGGCCGACTCAACTGTGGGGTCCTTGATGGTGTTATAGGCCGCCGTAGCATTGAGCCTAACGAGCTCATTCTTATCCTTGAGAAGTGCAGCTAGTTCTGGGCTAGATGCCTTGGCTTGAGCCGCATACAAAGCTCGTGCCTCAGCATCGTCCGAAGCAGGGTCGGGTGCCGTATCAGGTACCAGAGGGTTAGCGGCTTCGTTACCAAACTTGAACTCATCAAATTCATATTCGATGATATCGGCCCTTATTTTCCCTCCGATTTTTGTATTTGGCGAAGGTTCAATGACCAACGTGTTGATATCTGCCAAACCTAGCTTCGAGAGAGCCGACTTCAGATCAATCGAGACCTTCTGCCACTTTCCATCCGGGATGAACTGAGCCGAGAAAATGCTTGCCCCAGGCATACTCGTCACCAGCTTGGCATCTTGACCGATCGAAACCCAAGCAACCTTGCCGTCTGAAGACTCCAAACGGATGGATAGTGGGTCACGACTCGATGATCGGGCCATGAAGGATAAAGTTGGTGCGGTGTCCAGCTTGGCTAAAGGCGCTTTGTCTGCTCGTGAAGGTAACGCTATCCCCCCAGTGCGAAAACCAGCTGCCTCAACAACTTTGAGTACCTGACCTCGGTCAGGGTCCGTAACTATCGTTGCTTCCGTGGCAGGAGCTTTCGCCACTTTGATTGGAACCGGCTCCGCAGAACCAAAATTCAAACTCAGCAGGGAGGATTGCCTCGCCAAAAACACCTGAGGCGCAGGCTCATCAAGTGAGGTAACGGTTGACCAAACGTCTTCAGTGGATCCAGTTGGAGCGGTCGCGATCCCCTTATATCCTTGGTCTTTGGCCCGAGCATCTAGCTGTTTCAGCCAGGCTGACTGCAATTCGACATCCAAATTTCCGTCTGTTCCGCTAGCCGTCAATGGTCTTGCTGACAAACCAGAAACGGGTGTGTCATTTACAACGGTTTGTGCGACTTCGCTGGGTCTCGATCCGGGCAAAATGTAGATCACGGAATTAAAGGGCCCGCGAAAAACTTTATCTTCCGCCTCGTAACTCCCACCATTGATGCGAGCCTCAAGGTAGCGAGTGATGAATGGGGGCCCAAATGGAGGACTAGATTCAGTGGTCTTGTCCCTCATCCAGTCCGATTCGACTTGAACATCTGGGACTACCGAAAGGTGGCCGTTCGTTTTTGCCGTGACCCATCCCGAAAATCGCTGAATCGCAGTCTGAATTTGAGCTAGTTGGACCGATTCTATGGTTTGTCTCTGCTCTCGCAACACACCGGCGCTGTCTCTTTCGTCCGCCTGAAGCCGAGTAAAAATGACGATTTTCATTCGCCAGGATGGTGGTTTTTCTGCCTTGATACCGGATATCTTCGCTCGAACATCCGTCCAATCGCCAATTGAATCAAAGGGTGTAGGTTCAACTGAAGGTGCACCCTGTAAATAAGTCCACCCACGCCAGCCCAGGAATTCAGCAGGCATTACTGCAGATTGAAGTTTGCCGGGGAAAACGGCATCATCCGTAGTCCCCTTCTGCTCTTGAAGAACAGAAGGAGATGTTGGTGACCCTGAGGTCTGGGGTTGGTGTGTTAGCACCATTAGAGCCCAAAGGGCCGTGTTAAGAGTCATTGTCACTCCAAAATGCGGAACAAGCGGATATCGTCTTTGGTCGCCGCATGACCATCGCCACGCGTAAACTCAAGACTTGCTACGCTACTAACCGTCGTAAGGTCAGCCGGAAGTCGACCAATTAGGTCTAAAACGACCTTCTTGATCTTCTCTGCGTTGGAGCTGAAGACTTCTAGCACATCATGCGCGTTAACCGCTTCGGTTCCCGCGTGGACGCCACTGTCATAATCGGTAATGAGCGAAATATTGACAACTCCCATCCCAAGCTCTCTGCACAAATAGGCTTCGGGGTACTGGGTCATGTTGATGACTTCCCAGCCTGCGTCATGGAACCATTTGCTTTCAGCTTTTGTGGAGAATCTCGGTCCTTGAATGACGACTACCGTTCCATGGTCATGGCAAGTAATCCCGTGATCCCGAATCGTCTCGATTGCTAGCTTTCTCAAGATAGGATCATAGGTTTCCGCAGGAGACACGTGCGTTACGATGGGCCCATCATAAAATGTGTCTCTTCTTCCGGTCGTTCGATCGACAAACTGGTCGCAAACGACAAAGTGACCGGGTTCAACATGGACCTGCAGTGAGCCGGCAGCACATGGACTGATGATGCACTCACAACCTAACGACCGCATGGCCCACACGTTAGCCCGATAATTGACCATGTGTGGCGGAATCGTATGCATCCGTCCATGCCGCGGCAGAAAGGCGATCTTTCTGCCTGCCACAGTCGCTAAAAAAACCGAATCGCTTGGAGGGCCATAAGGGGTGTCAATCTTAGCCTCCCTTACATTCTCCAACAGGCTATAAAAGCCTGAACCGCCAAAAACACCGATCTCTGCTGTATCCCTCATATCTTTTCCCGTCTAGTGTGCACCAATCACTTAACTTCTGGTGCCATAAGACGGTGGGCAGCTTTGATCAACTGGTCGACGCGCTGGCCACTTCTAAGAAGAACATTGGACTCAATGACTCCGACTCGGTTTTGCTTAATCGCGGTAACCGTTGCAAATCGAGGATCCTTAATCAGTGAGTCATAACCTGCGTGGTCAGCCTTGGTGCCGTTTACCAGGATCACATCTGGATTCAGCGAGACCAGGGTTTCAGGATTTAAGGGCACGAAGTGCTCGCCCTTTGGTCCAACGATTTGCCCTCCGCCAATTCGAATGATGTCAGCAAGGAAACCGTCAGTCCCAACAATATAGTTGTCACCGCTTCGGCCGGGCATGATAACGGCAACCTTCGGTACAGGGTTCAGCTTGGCACCAGATGCAGCACCAACTTCTGTCATCACGCGGTTAACATAGTCATTAAAACGCATTTCCGATGCTACGACAGAACCGAGCTCTTGAAGTTTAGCGATGTATTCGATCACATTTTTGGCTTCAAATGCAAAAACATCTGCCCCAGTTGCTGCCTTCAACTTATCTACTTCGGCGGTGCTAAACAGATCAGTATCGTAAACGATCAAGTCTGGCTTGATCTTTTGAATCTTTTCGTAGTCGGGTTTTACGGATGATACGATCGGAATGGCAGCGACCATCGTAGGTGGCCAGTCGCAAGACTGGGTTCTGCCCTTTACAATCGACGAGTCTGCATTAGACAGCAAGATCTCAGTCGTGTTCGGACTTAGACTTATGACCGACCGATAATGCTTGGGGCGAGTCGCTTGCTTTACAGGCGCCTTATCTCCACAACCAGCCAAAAACACAACGAGAGAGACGAAAAATAGAGGAAGCGCCCTGCGCATAGGGGCATTGTGCCTTAAGTTACGTCGGGTTTGCCAGAAGGTGGTCAAAGATGTTGCCATGGGAATTAGTGAATCAAGTAAAATAAACTGCCTTGCAGGGGTGTAGCTCAGTTGGTAGAGCGAAGGTCTCCAAAACCTTAGGTCGCGGGTTCGATCCCTGTCGCCCCTGCCATTTTTTTCAATCCCGGGTTTCACCGCATTTCTTTAAACACGCGTTGTGCGAATTATCGAATGCGCCCGGGTAAATCTCAGTGTGATAGGACGCTTACAAGATCTTCGTAAGGCCGATCTGCAATAACGGCGACAGTATTAACATTTTCTGATCGTGCGACGCAATTCATGTTATTGACCCGACCCGCCATGAATCCAGGGTGTGTGTCCATTGGAGTCATCCCTTCAAATTCGATGTGCCTCTGGATGAAAAGTACCGTTACATCCCCAGCGCCATCTCGAACCTGGACACGGCGTACGGGGACGCCATCCATCTCGTAGGAAAATCCTCCTCGAAATTGAGGATGGTCAGGCGTGGACAACCAAGACTGGTTGATAAGGTTCTTTAGCCAAATCTCTTTATTTCCATCAACTGGAGATTTAGGTGCATTTAGTCCGCCATAAAAACGAGCGAGATTCGGGTGGAGTGGGCTTGCATAATTCGAGTCGTGACGTCTCGAAACGAGTCCGCCTGCGACGATAACCAAGAAGAAAATCCCACATAAGGCTGGAGCAAATCGTCCAACAACGAATTCAACTCGGCGAGCCTTGTCGATCTCATTTAGCCGAAGAACGCAGGACTTCCACTCGTCTTTCGCGTCCACTTGAGAGGACTTCGTCCAAACAAACTCCTTGAGTTGTCGAATGGCTTGGATTTCTCGCGAAGCGATTGGCGATGATTCTATCAACGCCTCCATCTCAGCGACCTGGCTCGTGCTTAATTCGCCATCGACAAAAGCGTGAAATTCGATTGGATCACTCATTCAGATGTTCCCTTTTTCAAATATCCTTCCTTTAATGCGTACCCTTCCAATGCTCTTCTTAGCATGGAACGGCCCCTGGCTAACCTTGACCGCACGGTTCCAATCGGTACATTGGTGGCATCAGCTATTTCTTGATAGCTCAAGCCTTCTATGTCGCTCAAAATTACTGCCATTCTAAAATCTTCAGGCACTTTCCATAGGGCTTCCTCAATCTCAGATCCAACAACGTTATCAAAAAGCAGCCGATCAGGCAGCTCAGTTTCTGACGAGACTGGCTCAATTGCGCCTTCCTCTTCCAAGGATCCCAGCATCGGTCCACGTTGTCGTTGGCGATACCTGTTGATATACAGATTCGTTACGATCCGCAGCATCCAAGCTTTGAAATTCAAACCATCGAACCGCTCATAAGCGTCGTAAGCTCGAACTATTGCTTCCTGTGCCAGGTCCTCAGCATCTTCGCGCGACCGAGTTAGTCTTAACGCAGTACCTAAGACCGAGGGGAAAACCTTCTCAGCCTGGCGTTCAAAGGACTCGCGTTTGTCGCGTTTTCCAAAGAGCATAGGTCGAGGGATTCTACCCACCCATCCATTCCAACCCATCCGAACTTACGTTACGTTCCCGTTCTCCAACGGAAACTGTTCTTTTTCGCTTGGTGACAGTCATAAGCCAAAGAGGCTGGGCCTAATGGCCCCCTCCAGTTCAAGCAGTTTTTGTTTGAATGGTAACCCACCTGCGTATCCGGTAAGTTCACCTGAACTTCCGATAACACGGTGGCAAGGCACGATGATGCCTATCGGGTTCGTCGCGTTCGCTCGCCCTACTGCCCTTGAGCCCTTAGGATTGCCAAGTTGGGCAGCGAGTTGCCCATAAGATCGAGTCTCGCCATAGGGGATGAGCACCAATTCTGTCCAGACTTGGAATTGAAACGACGTGCCTTTAGCCTGCAATACAAGCTCAAATTGATGTCGCTCGCCAGAAGCGTACTGCTCAAGCTGGAGTCGCACTTCGGTGGAACTTGACGGACTGAAGGTGTACTCGGAAAGTTGTTTCAACCGCTCGGTTGCGTCGGACGTGAAGACCTCCGTTACTGCTCCTTCGGCGTTGACCACAGAAGTAAGGGGACCAAGGGGCGTTTCGAAAACATCGTAAAAGTAAACAGGTTTCATGGTTCAAATTTAAGGCTCTGCCATAAGTGGAAGCATGCAAGGCTTCGATGAGGTGAAAAAGGTTCGAGTAACGCCTTGGTTTGTGCGGCATCAGGCCTTGCTGCTAAGGCAAAAAACCTCTGCAGTGCGGCAGTAATTCCCGTATCACCAAGCGGATAGCAATCTGAGAATCCAAAGGCACGCATCATCAAGTAATGCGTTGACCAAGGTCCAAACCCACGGACTTTTAGAAAGGTGCTTTCCGCTCGCGTTGCTGTCCCGGCTGAAAGGCGTTCAAGGTCCAGGTCGCCATTTGCGATCATCCTTGAAACATCGATCAAATACTCTGCCTTCTTTCTTGAGAACTGAAGAGGCAACAACTGATCGACCGCCAGTCCTCCCACAATCGCAGGAGTTGGCGGAGCAATTAGACCGCAAGACAAGGGAGTCCCATAGGTTTCAATGAGTCTTCGCCGCAGGGTGTATGCGAAACGTAAATTCACCTGCTGCCCAAGTATTGCCCAAACAATTCCGTCATAAAGGGTCGCGGTCAGCGGGATTCTTAGTCCCACCCTTTGAATCAGGTGATCGTTATCCAACTTTTGGGCGGTTAGCTCAAATCCATCAGGATCCTGAGCCAGCCCCAAAATGCGGATCACAGCGCTGTGGGCTACGTCACTTGTCGCCCCCGTGACCGAACACTCCGCCACACTATCTCCAAGTTCCAAGCGCAGAAGGGATGGCCTGCCCTGAAGATTGGCTGCAATCGTTAGCGTACGCTCTGTGACATTCTCAGAAACACTTTCCGGGTCCCGACCGTAATAACTGAGCAAAACGTCGCGGTGGAATTTAGGAGGCAGGGCGACTTGAAATGCCCCCAGATTAGGCAGCTTTCGATAGGAGGTTGGCGTCATGCCCGTCAGACGTCCGAAATGCTCGTAGAAAGTAGAAAGCGTTTCAAATCCAACTTCAAACGCAATTTCTGAGACAGCATTCTCAGTTTCAAGCAGCATTCCACAAGCAGCCTTCACGCGGGCTTGAAAGAGTAGCTCGGCCGGTGTCGTGTGATAGTGGCGCCGAACGAGTTGGAACAACTTGGACTGTCCGAACTGACTACTTTCAGCCAAATCTGCGATGGTCGCATAGCGACCTGGTTCGCGTCTCAAAGCTTCTACCGCATTCTCAAGTTTCTCTAGGTCTTCGTCTATGCCAGCGAAGAAATTGTCCGGCTTACACTTCTTGCATGCTCTAAGGCCGGCTTGTTGGGCAGCGGCAATCGTTTCAAAGAACTGAATATTCTCCGGTTTGGGTTTGCGCGCACGGCACGAGGGCAAGCAATAGATTCCGGTTGTTAGAACACCAGTAATGAACTGGCGATCAAATTCACCGTTGCTGGCCATTGCAACACTGAGCATCTCATCGCGAGTAAGCATGATGACTTGAGTATGGTGAAAACGACTCTATCGTTCCTCCGCACGGCTGCGAAGCAATTTCATTTCGTAAAATCTAGAAAACAAGAGCGGAGTCCGCAGCATTCTGCGAACCCCGCCCTAATCTCAAGAAGTATGTGTCTACTAGCGTCCCATTGCACAAAGGCGAGCATTGTTAATCGCAAAGCTGACGCCAAACTTACCGATCACGGTGGGCGTATAGGCTTCACCAATACCGCTTGACAGGCTGAGTACTTGGTTCAGAGTATTCGAAGTGAAGTCCCAGCGATAGCAATGGCCATCTTCGCTGTTGACGATGGCTGAGCGAGTCCTCGGATCAATTGCCGCCGAATTGATGCACCATTCGCGAACGGCATTCGGATAACCAGCATTTACAAAACCGGTGTCAGGAGTGACTCCAGTTACCGTAATGACTTCCTTCATTGCTGGGAATTGATTGTGTGTCTCGAATGCCGAGGCATTTGGATCAAGAACGGCGAGCTTATTGACGCCGTCTCCACCCGAAAAACCTGCATATGCGTTGTACTTCGTGAGAATGAGGTACTTGGAAGTTCCTGTATACGAAGGAACGCATTGGCTGGGGACCACCGAAGCTGTATCGTCCCATCCAAAAGCACCAGGAATCTTGGATTGAGTTAAAGTTGAATCATAGTGGAGCATCCAACCTCGGTCGTTGTAGAACGGATTCTCGATGACGCCAAAGTAAACGTCTCCATCGGGTCCAACCATCGGAGTTGCAGTTCCGATATCTTCGAGATTGGCGTCAAATCCAGACTTCGGGTCCAGCAAACGAGTGCTGAATTTCGGTGTGAGCTTTTCGGTGTCCGCACCCACAAGATAACCACCACCATTGCCTCTAAAGATGGCAATGTATAAGGTCTTCTGATCATTACTAAGTGCTGGAGCACAGTTGAGAACAGGAGAACCTGCCGAAGAATCTGCAGTTAAAGTGGTCGAAGGAACGAAACTACCCACGCCATTGGCACTTATTCGTGCAATTCCGCTTGTGAAATTTGCAGGGTTTTCGAATCCACCAGAGACACGAACACCAAAATAGATGTTCCCCATATTGTCAACAGTGGGCGGAGTGCAGACATAAACGTTGCTATCAAAAGCTGCCTTGTTTGCTGTGTAAGTTGACATGCCGTAGAACGCGACCTGACGAACCGTGGCCGTCTTGAAGTCTGTTCGATCGCGAAGGTAGACCGTACCGCCCGCCCCAGGAGTTACTAGGCCATTAATTCCCACGAGAGCAGAACCACAAACGGGAGTCCACCCACTGGAAGGGAGAATGTAATCTGTGTTTTGAGTGAATACAAGTCCACCATTAATGCAGTTTCGACCTTCAACCTTGAAACCGCCACTTGCTCCGGTCTTAACAGTTACTATGACGTTTCCGCTATTGGTGACCAGTGGAGCCGCATAGTGAATAAAGAGATCGGACCCACTATATTGGGGATTTAGATCAACTGGAGTCGTCCAGAGCACCTTCGAAAGCGAGGCAGCTGGCAGGTTGCTAATACCCGTATGCTGAGGATTTCCACCATAACTTGGCCAACTTTGCATTCTCCAAACCTGGGCAACAACGGTGCCCGAAAGGCACAAAGCTAGGGCCGAGTAAGCAAGCGGCGCCTTAATTTTCTTGACAATCTCAAACATAGGGATAGGGCTCCAATAAGAACCCTCATTTAACTAGAAAAACTTGATCATGGCAAGTACATAGGCGCATTAATATTCGGAATCGTGGATTCCAGATTCAATTCCCGAGAGTGCATGGCCGGTTGTAGGTAATCATTGGCGCTGGCCAATGGGGAAAAGCGGTGTCTGGTTCAACAAACTCAGGCAAGAACTGACTAAGCGCCCGCATAACCCGATAGCCACGAAAGTGCCCTTGCGGAATGTCCCGGTTCCGCAAGAAAACCTACACTCTTGCCATTGGCAACGGATTCAACTTGGGAAGAGCCGTCGCATGAAGTTCATGCTGCGAAATTTCGTTGTACAAACTGTCGCGTTCGACTGGAATTCTTCCAGCCTCGGTAATCATGCGCACCATGTTGTCGTAGGTAAGCGATTGGCTCTTGTTGCCAAATTCTCCAGATTTATAGGTGATCTCATACTCGTGGACAAGTCCATCAGCATCATCTGCGCCGTACCACAGAGACATTTGAGTGACTGGAATTGTGTTCATGATCCAGAAGCTTTTGATATGGTCAAAATTGTCGAGCATGAGGCGAGAAACCGCGATGTTTCTGAGGTCATCGTCACCGGTGGGGCCGCTAAGTTGATCCAACTCGGTTGCCTCGGGATGGAAACTTAAGGGAGTCATGGTGAGAAAGTGCCCCGTCTCATCCTGCAGTTCACGCAATTGGATCAGGTGATCTACCCTCTCCTCGTCGGTCTCGATATGACCGTAAAGCATCGTAGCGTACTGCTTGAGGCCGAGGTTCGCTGCTGCCCGAGCGACCATTTTCCATTCTTCACCGTTCAGCTTCTTGCCGAAAAGTTGCGAATGAACCCTATCACTGAGAATTTCAATTCCACCACCTGGCAATGAATCCAGACCAGCTTCAATTAAATCGGCAAGAGCTTGGCTCACGGTCACTTTGCCTTGCCTTGCTATCTCAACGATTTCCACTGCCGTGAAAGCTTTCACGTGTACGCCCGGCCGAGTTTCTTTCACCGTGCGAACCAAATCCATGTAATAGCTATAAGGCAACCTTGGATTGATACCGCCAACCATGTGGATCTCAGTTAGCGGAACATCCCGATGCCACTCTAGCCGATGCTTCACTTCCTCAAGCGTCATTTGGTAGGGTGCCGGACCGCCCTTCTTAGCGTAAAAGCTGCAGAACTTACAGAACTTATTGCAGATATTCGTGTAGTTGATGTGCTGGTTTCGGACGAAGTACGTCTTAGCTCCATGCTTGCGTTCACGCACGATGTTGGCCAAGAACCCCACGCCGGTCAGGTTTGGAGTCGTGCAAAGTAGAAGTCCATCTTCTCTACTCAAACGCTCCCCGTTCTCAACTTTACGCAAGATAGAAACGAGTTCATCACCAACAATATTCTGGGAGTTCAGTGCCATAAGCTGTTTATAAGGATACCCCCAACTTTCAGAATAAAATGAAATCTGTCCATAGACTCACTTGCTACCGACGAATCATACGGTAGCAGGCAGCAATCGTAGCTAGGTTTGTGATTAGATCACGCCCCATCCCTCCTACAGCCTTTGCTCGAGCAATGTCTAGCGTGAGCTGCCTTACGTTGGAAGCGATAAGGGGGTCCGTGAGGATGACATCTCTGAGGAATCGGGCGCCTTCATATTCACCAAATTCCGAAATGATAAGCTCTAGCGCAGTATCCAACCCAATGCGAGGCACATCGCATCGAAGTAGCCTTCGTCGCAGTTCCATTTCATTCTCAAAGAGATCAAACCAAGGAAGTGCAAGATTTTGGATCCATTGAACCAACTCAACTAAGGTTTGGTGCTGCGATCCAATATTCCAGATCACCCAACATGGCGGTATTTCAAGGTGGCCTAAGTCCATGCTGGCCACAGATGAAGGAGCTCGACTAGATGGAATCCAGTAGTTCATCCGAGTTTCTTGAAGACCAGAGTGACTTAAGTGAAGGCTGATGCGGATGGGAACATCAGGATCGTCAATTGAATTTGGATGCGAACGGATGAGGATTTCCTGAATGGTTCGACCCGACCTTCGTTCAATCTGCGGCAAACCACCATTGTTGAACAAGGCAAACCCTTCAGACAACAGAGCACCAGCAATAAAATGCGACGCTTCTCCGACCACTTCGCGATGGGGTCGATCGGGTCTTTTGCCTCGTCCCAGCGTCCCAACCTGTGAACTGCCATGACACCAGGCTCGATTGAAGTCTCCTTCACGAAAGAATATTCTTCGCCTAATGGTATCCATCTGCTAACCGAGATATCGCCACTGTTCTACGGTTTCGGAAGGTTCGGTAATTTCGGCGGTGACGAAAAATCTGCTGATTGGGTCGACTTTTTGGGTGACCATAGAGTCGCTCCCGTGTTTTGAACCATGATCCGGTCCTGACCCACTGTGCGAGGTCCTCCAACCATTTGGTTGGCCGCATCATCCGAAATGGCGATCCCTCCAACATGTGATTCCTTCTGAAGATGCGCGGCCATGTCAATGACATGCGCAAAGTTAACTGACTTGACATCTCCCCCTGAAGCCGTAATAACCGTGCCAGTATGAATCCCGCACCTCATGGCGATCGGAGTACCGAGTCGATTTCTGAAGACGTTCCACTCCCCGATTCCGGTTTGGATATTCCGTGCTGCTGCAAATGCTTGCTGAGGATTATCGAAGGCGCAAATTATTCCGTCTCCGGCTGTCGAATGAATGTTGCCCCCATACTTGCGGGTGATCCGGGCTACGAATTCGTGATATTCGTTAAACGTATATTCCAGAGCAAGCGGGTCTGAGTTCACTTTCATTTGAGTGGAACCAGCGATATCCACACTTAGAAATGTCATCACCTGACGCCCATTTGTCAATTTGTCCTGTAGTTCGCCTAACTGACGAAGGAGATCTTGTCGTTCTGTGGCTGGGTCTTTCAACCCAAGATTCTTGCGGTATTTCCGAGCGAAGAGGTGGCAAAGCATGCCGCCCCCTGCTCCTAACGCAGTGACCATCGGAAACAGCGTTGAATCCACATTTGCGGGCATCCTAAACAAAAGCAGAAAAACAGACTGCATCAAATAGAAGCCGCCAGCGAGGAGAGCGCCGGAAAAGGCTGCTCGTTTGAGATCACGAGCAAGTATCACGTTGTAAATGCCAAAGCAAAAACAGATTGTTGACAGCATCGTGAAAAGGCCGTAGTTGGACCTTGATTGCTGTTGAGCGATTTGTCCCATCCCAGCCAGGCGCTCATCCAAAATGCAGAGCATAGCCGCCGAAGTCGCCGACACGCCGGACAGCAAATAACGTCTTGTCGACGGTTCCAAGGTCTGATATTGGGACCGCATCGAGGCAAGGAAGCTCTTCTTTTCCTTTTCGGTCCTGAGCTTGACCGCTAATCGGACATATTCGGCTGGTGCTCCAGTAGCTTCGGCGACGGCTAGAATTGCCGAGTCGTCTAGTTGCCCGCCATTCGCTTCGCGCAGTCTTTCAGCAAGAATCAACATCTGCTCGACGCTATCGTCACTTAACCCGAATTCCGAGCCCTGCAGTGTTATTCCTTGTTCCAATTCCAACTCCAAGACGATGCTACTTCCGACACTTCCGAGAACTAACGTAGATTGACCCGTGAGGGATGCATTAAACCTACAGTTGCTGCCCCTTATAACAATAGAGAGCCGAAGCTAAGGCTTCGGCTCTCCGAGAACGGGCTTCAGTCGATTACTTCTTGAAGACAGGACCGCTTGAGCATCCTGTGGACTGAGGAGTTAGCTGACCATCCACTCGAGGTGTAACAAAGATCGTTCCAGGCAATGGGCGAGTACCAACCGTGAGGTCCGATGGAACTGGTGCCAGGCATGAAACAATGCTCGCATCGTATCGAAGCGCGCTGTAAACGAATGAGTGATAAAACGCCGACGGAAGCGAGTCTCCAACGATCGTGAAACTCGTTGTGTTCGTTGGTACGGAGGCGCGAATTGATCCATCGTATTGGATCGTAACAGTGTCCACTAGGACATTGGATGAGTTATAGAATTGAACTTTGCTTCCTGCCAAGTTCGCGTTATTCGTTCCCTCTTCCAAAACGTTGGCCAACAGTCGGACTTGTCGGATCTTGAGATCGTATTCAGCCGAGTAAGCATTGCCTTTGTAATTGGCTGTCACGAAGTTTGGAGTGCTTGTCGCGTTATTGCCGGCGGTGAATTGACCCGTATTAGCGGCAAGAACTCCGTAAGTGGAGGACGAGTCGCTATTCTCGAATGTAACTCCAGAAAGGATGTGTCGCACTCCGTTCGAGTAGTTCACCAGCTGGAAAATTACCTGCTCACCAGCAGCGATATTTGTAGGGTCTTGAGGACCGAAAACTGTTGGGTCAAACAAATCGGCCTTTACTGCCAAGTTTGTTGGGTCCTGCAACTGTTGGTCCGTCCACTGGTCGGGGTGCATCAAATTCGTTCGTTGAACGGCAACGACCGCTTCAATTCTTGGGTTCAGGTTTAGCACGGTGGCGACATGCTGTTGAGAACCTCCATTTGTACCGCCGCACCCGATCAGAGCTACTGCTAGCCCCACGATCAGAAACTGTTGAACGTGCTTCATCGCGCTCTATTATGCCGGGTAGGGCATTCCTTGTGAAGGTGGTTAGATACAAGATTCATAGGTTCGATCCTTTAATATTGATAAATTGGAGCTTTGAGACGATTCTCTCGCTACTCAAGACGAAAAACTAGGGTCCGACGCACCCCGTTGGAGGAGGAGGAGGACCGAGACTTCTTAGGTCCGGAATCAAGTCATCGGGCAACGGATTGTTGGCTGACGCCGATAAGGGGGTTGGAAGCGGAGCTAGGCAATTGGCACTTTCAATGTATTCCTTTGCTCCAAAGCCAAACTGGGTGTAGTAAAAATTACTTCCTGGATCAGCAGTCGACATGTCGATCGTGAAACGCGTGGCGGTCGCAGGAGCACTGCCTCGGAAGGTGCCGTTTCTTGCCGTCTTAGTTTGAGTTAGCAAATGAGCAGTCGAGTCATAGAAGCTGACCCCAACGTTCGCAATGCCGACGCCGGAAAGATTTCGCACCTTGCCTGTGATCACATTCTGCCGCGCTAAAACCTCAATCGTCGTGGAATATGTGACGTTAGCAATGATTACCTGAACGTGATACTTCACTCCGCCAGAGGACCCCACGCCTTTTAGTACACCAGAAGAGCTCACTGTAGCTACAGTTGCAGGCGCATCCGTAACCCAACCAGACGCCGCAACGACGGTCAGATTCCCGTTTGTGTCTCGGGAAGTTACTTCAAGTTGAAGCGTGTCTCCTACAAGGATCGATCCAGGATCGACCATTTGCGAAGCATCGCTCGGCGTAATGATCGAGACTTGGTATGAAGGATTGGGAGTCCCTGTTGAGGTACCACCGCCGCCGCCCCCTCCGCCTCCACAGCCAACAAGAAGAATAACTGCGGCCAATGCACAAGTTCCAAGAATTCCTTTCAAATCATCACCTACAATCTCCAATCCAATTTTTCGCTATTAGCCCTTCAAAGAAGACTCAGTCCTTAGCCTTTTCCGTTCGATTAACCACCTTAGAAATAAAACAGTGAGGCATCAGTTCAACAAGTTTGTATCTAACCTGAGAGCCGGTTGCGGATACCGTGACGATTTCAACTTCCGCAGGGTTCCCTGAAAACTCAGCAAGAGCTTGCAGGCACGTGCCGCATGGCGTCGCACCGTCGAGCGTAGATACTGCAACTGCCCGAACCTCAAGGGCTCCCTCGCTAACCATTCTGCATAAAGCCGCACGCTCGGCGCAGACACAAACCCCATAGGAAATGTTCTCCACGTTACAGCCCACCCAGATCTGACCACTCGAATCGAGTACGGCCGCTCCGACCGAATAACCACTGTAAGGTGCATAAGCGTTCTTGCGAACGGCGTGGGCTGCTTCAATGAGTGCGTCTAGTTCGTTCAAAGTTCTCTCGGACCTTCCTGCTATTTGAAATTGACAATGGTTGCGCCGTGTCCACCTTCCGCAGGCTCCCCGTCTCGAAACGAGGAAACACCGGGATGTTTTTTCAGGTATTCCTGAGTGACCTTTCGCAGGATGCCCTCACCTTTCCCGTGAATGATTCTAGCGCTTGGTAGTCCCGCGAGCATTGCATCATCAACGAACTTCTCAAGGTCACGTGTCGCTTCTTCGGCACGCATGTGGCGCAAATGTAGCTCCGTCGTCGCATTGATCGCCTTGCTCAACTGAATACTTGAGCGCGGCTTCACCGTCGAAGGTTTAGCCTCGACAGGCGTCAAACTCGTTAGAGGTACGGTGATCTTGATGGCTCCAACCTGTACCAAAACATTGTTGCTACTCGACTCCTCAAGGACCGTACCAGTCTGGGAGTAGCCATCAATTCGCACCGTCAGCCCCTTTGTAAGGGCACCAGGAGCAATGCCACCCACTTTGGGACCACGCGGCAGAAACTCTTTCGCGAAATCATGTCCGATATCTTGAAGTTCGTTTAGCTTCTTTCTGACTGAGTCTCGACTGCGTTGATCTCCAGTCGAACTCTTAAGTTCTTCAAATAGCTTCGTCGCCTCTAACCGGATTTCGCGCAATGCAGCCTCAATGACTTCGTTTGCCTTGCCGTGAGCATTCTTCCGAATTTCTTCGGCTTCAGCAAGTTTTCGAGCGGCTCGAGCCTCGGCCTTACGCAACTCTTCTGACCGTTTGTCGGCTTCACTCTGGGCAATTCTCGCCAGTCGCTGAGATTGTTCGAGCTGCTCCATCATCGATGAGACCGTCCCAGCTTGAACTCCAAGGTTCTCTCTGGCACGGTCTACGATCAATTTGGGAATGCCGTACTTCTCTGCAATTCTCAATGCCTGTGACGCGCCAGGCGCACCCATCAATAGCCGGTAAGTCGGCCTCAAGGATTTGGGATCGAACTCCATCGCCGCGTTTTGGAAGCCGTCCGTGTTGTAGGCAAATGCCTTGAGTTCACCGTAATGGGTGCTGGCAAGGATTGCTGCACCACGATTTGACATTTCGGTGAGGATCTCTTGAGCTAGAGCGGCTCCTTCTGCTGGGTCCGTACCAGCGCCGGCTTCATCAAGCAATACAAGGGCACCCTTCTTCAACGTTCTCAGTGCCTCAGCGATATTCTTGATATGGCCGCTGAACGTAGATAGTGATTGTTCGAGACTTTGTTCGTCTCCAATATCAGCCCATATTTGGGAAAACGGCCCGAACTTGATATCGAGCGCTGGAGGCAAGAGTCCCGACTGAGCCATGACTACAAAGAGTCCAATGGTTTTTATTGCGACGGTTTTTCCACCGGTGTTGGGCCCAGTTATGAGGACACTGGAGCCCTTTCCAACGGCCAAGTCGAGCGGGATGGTCGTTTCTGGATTGAGTAGCGGATGCTTTGCCGATTGAACTTGAATCCAGGCGTCCCCTTGAAGGATCGGCATAGTCCCCTTCATATCAAAGCCCAAACGAGCCTTAGCGAACGCAAGATCTACCTGGCTAGCAGCCTCAATTCCGCCAGATGCTTCCACGGCGATAGCTCCTACTTTTGCGCTGAGCTGGGTCAAAATGCGCGCTTCTTCAATCCGCTCTCCAGCCTGAACTTCCCGAAGCGAATTGCCCATCTGCAGAACATCTTCAGGCTCAATAAATATCGTCTGTCCGCTCGCGCTGGTGTCATGAACGATGCCGCGAATCTTCCCCCGATTCTCTGCCTTAAGAGGAATGACGTATCGACCATCGCGAACCGTATAAATCGGATCGCTCAGTAATTCACGAGTTTTTCCCGTCGTGTAGCTTTGGATGCGTTCATGGATTCGAGCCGTCGTGCTCTTTTTCTTCTGTCGCAATAAGGTTAGGGCGGGACTCGCACCGTCTTTGACGCCTCCATCGGACTCCAGACTATCGAAAAGGGCTTCTTCCACCCGCCTGGCCTCAGGTAAGGCATCGCCATACGGTGAAAGCAGTGGCATATCGAACCGTCGAGCAGCAAGGAACGTTTTCAGGTTCCGCATTCCCATCAGCGCGTCAGCGATTTGATAGAGCTCCTGTCCGCCTAACACTCCGCCTTTAGATGCGACTTTCAACGGCTGGCGTAAGTCGCGAATCGGTCCCAATGAAGGGACGTGGTGTTTCGCTAATGCCTCGTGAGCTTCATTCGTTAGCGATAACAATTGCCAAACGCGCGCTGAATCAAAGGAGGGCCGAAGTTCATCAGCTAAGTCAGCGCCAAGCGCCGTCTCGCATTGTCTGCCGAGACGCTCTTTGATGACATCGAACTCAAGCACCTTTAGGGCGTGCATTCTAACTACTATTGTGACAGGACACCCTGCCCTCTAGCTCAAATGCAGGTAAATGCCAACCTAGAAGTACCCGGTAACGCGAAACACACGCCGAAATGGGACGTCGTAGTATCCTAAAACTATGGTTCTGTCACTGGTCGCTCTCGCCCTATTCGCTCCTAAGAGCATCACGCTCGTGCCTAAAGAAACTGTGTGGGTTTACGCAAATGCGAGTACTCCGGGAGACGGAACATTTTTGCGGGCTTGGGGCGTTGATGGTAAGGCTTGCCAACCGGATGGTGAAGATGCGGGACAATTTTCCTATAGCTACTTGAAGTGGGACCTCGCTAACCTTCCAAAGGGCTCGAAACTACTCTCCGCGAAGCTAATGCTGAGTCAGACTCCAGATCCCGGCTACACAGTTGACGCAGCCAAGCGATGTCCGCTCGAAGTACGACCTCTTTTGGGTGAATTCGACGCCAAGAAATGGGCCTTCGAAATGTCGCTCAAAGTACGGCCAAATGGTGACGCAAAGTCTATCTTCGGAACGGGATATCCGCTCGAGATTCCGAAGGAAGTGCCCGTCTCCATGACGGTCAACCTTTTGACGGGGCCTAATAGCTTCGCTAAAGCCCTTATGGAAGCGGTCGATTCAAAAAGCCACTCGATCAGCTTGTGCTTAACCGCTAAGTTGGACCCTGCAAATGACGGTAGGTCATTTGTCTATAAATTCTTTGGTCAGAGCGAGTCAAAAGAGTGGCTAAGGCCACAGCTTGTTCTTACGTTTGAGGAATAATTCGAACATTGGATAAGCGCAAGACGTCAAATTCCGCATGTTACAAACGGCAAAATCCTTAAACATAGGGGGACCAACGATTTGACAGCGCAAGAGAGGCTTGAGGATGTACAGGACCTTCAGAAAGCGCAGGAAGGCTCAGAACCACCAAGCAAAAAGATTCCAATCTGGAAAAGTCTTGGTCCTGGTCTCATCACCGGTGCAGCAGATGATGATCCCTCTGGTGTAGGAACCTATTCGGTCACAGGTGCCCAATTTGGGTATAGCCTCCTGTGGCTGGTACCGCTTTGCCTCCCGTTGATGATCGCGGTTCAGGAAATGTGCGGAAGAATAGCAGTCGTAACTGGGCAAGGGCTTGCTGTAGTTATCAAGAACCACTATCCAAAGTGGTTACTCTATTTCAGCGTCTTCCTGTTAATCAGCGCTAACATCATCAACATTTATGCTGACCTTAACGTTATGGCGGCCTCGGCAAAGATGCTCTTCGGCCAGTCTCAAACGATTTGGTTGGTCGCCATAACACTTACGATCTGTCTTTCGATTGTCGTCGTGCCGTATCGCAGCTATGTCCGGTACCTCAAGTGGCTGTGTCTAGCTCTGGGTGCATACATTTTCGTAGCTTTTATGCCTGGGGTTAAGAATGATTGGCCCCAGATCTTTAAGCATTTGGCGATACCTTCGTGGTCGAGTAAGCCAGGATTCATGCTTACGATTGTTGGATTCCTTGGAACAACTATTTCTCCCTACCTTTTCTTTTGGCAGGCCAGTGAGCAGGTTGAAGAGTCTGTTTCGGAGGGAACTGCTTATGCGGACGTTCATGCAGGACGCCGGCGACCAGTTAAGAACCAGGAAATGCGAAGACTCGCGACTGATACCACGATCGGAATGGTCGTTTCGCAGATGGTTGCTTTTTTCATTGTCGTTTGTGCGGCAGGGACACTGCACGCATCTGGAAAGACAGACATTAACACAGCCCAAGATGCGGCGAAGGCATTGCTGCCCTTAGGAAAGTCTGCCTATTGGTTATTTACCTTAGCGATCCTAAGCATGGGTTTGTTGGCGATCCCTACCCTTGCCGGATCTGCAGCCTATGCCGTAGCTGAAGTCGGAGGCTGGAAGTCCGGACTTTTTCGACGATTCACGCGTGCACGGCCGTTCTATCTGACGATTGCAGCTATGGTTTTCGTGGGTTTCCTTCTGAATTTCGCTCACGCGATTGATCCCATAAAGGGGTTACTGTATTCGGCCGCCATTAACGGAATTGTTGCTCCTCCGTTGATTTTCGTTCTCCTTCTCATTTGTAATAACAAATCAATCGTAGGCAAACGAGTCAACGGACTATGGTCAAACCTATTCGGCGGGTTATCGTGCCTGCTCATGACTGGGGCTGCTGGCTACTTACTTTTCTCTATGGCGACCAACAAATCGCCTTAACCGGTATCTTAACATTGATGTCACTGCCCCTTGGACTCCTTTCGATTCTGGTCGCCCTTCAGCTTCCAAATCCAGCAACGGTACCTGTTCCCCAGCATGGATTCGAAGCGCGCCACGCTGACAAAGTAACTCAACTGAAGCGACACAAATTTAACTTGCTGATGATCGGCGACTCTATTACACATAATTTTGAAAAGGAAGTGTATCAGCCGATCTGGAGGCAGTACTTCAAACCGCGAAACGCGATCAACCTTGGCTACAGCGGAGCACGAACAGAGAACACCATCTGGAATCTCCAAAACGGAGAGCTAACAGGTCAAACTCCAAAAGTAGCCGTCCTTCTCATTGGGACAAACAACGCCGATGAGACGAATTACCCAACTCACCATACGGCAGAGCAAATTGCTGAGGGTGTCAAGGTTATTGTCCAGACGATTCATCAACATTCTCCGAAGACCAAGATATTGATGCTGGCGTGCTTTCCCTATGGTGAAAATCCCAGCGCAAACTCGCGCGGCATCGTTCTCCAAAATGCTGCCAAGATCTATCGGGCGAATGCTGATAATTCCAGGGTCTTCTTTCTTGATATAGGAAAGGTATTCCTCAAAGCTGACGGTTCAATGAACAAAGACGTGATGCCTGATTACTTGCATCCAAATGTAACCGGTGCTTTGCTTTGGGCGAGAGAAATGGAACCCATGCTGTGCAAGCTGATGGGTGACGAAAATCGAAACGTGCCTACAGGGGGCTAAAGCACCCATCGAATGAATTTATTGATCACTCGTTGTGTCGAAAGTCCCAGTGCAAGGAATTTCAAGACCAATCAACCAGTCTATAGATCTTGAGCGTTCGTCGTTTCTAAATTGAAACGCGACAGTTCTGAGCCATTGGCAAAAGGAGAGCAAAGTGGGGCCGTTAAGGAATGCGTGGGCAACAACGCTGGACTATACCCCCACGGGCTCCCGTCAATAGTCGAGATTCAACGACTACTAAGGCCCCATCGGCGTCGAACATGACGCTCTAGTGAACCAAAGATCACACGGTCGGCAAACAAGCCAAGACCCATTATTACGATCATCACTGCGATAACTTGGCTCATGTCGGATAATTCCCGTCAATGCCACAGAAACCTATCCGATGAGTGGTTGGGAAAATAAAACTGTGGGAGAAATGGATTTTTCACAGGAAATGCGTGTTGATTTTGCCCGGTCATGACCCGCAAATCCCAATTTTTTCCAGTAGTCCCTTTAGAAGTCAGAGAAATCTTTAAGTATTTTCAGACCTCGCGATAGATTCAGACCTGCTTGTGCGACTTGAAGAAACAGAGGAGTTTTCAAACGGCCCGTACAATGTATCGAACCCGTTTATAGAGACCAATTCAGATGCGAATGACACCCATAGAACCCGCAACCAAGGCTCCACCATGGAATGGCGAATCAAGCAATCCTATACCAGAGTCTCTTGTTGACTCACGAGCCAGGCAACCCGAAGATCTTGTACGCCTTTTCTCGGGAGACATTTGGCGATACGTCGCGTCGCAAGTGAGCCGAAAAGAGGACGCTGAAGACATAACGATGGAAGTCTTCGCTGCCGCATTTTCAGACTTTGCCAAGATCCAGAGGGCAGACGATCAGAAGGTTTGGCTGCTTTCAATCGCAAGGCGAAAGGTAGCTGACACGTTGAGGAAGCGTTATCGACGAAAGGAGCAATCATTCTCGTCACTGAACGACACCGCGAGTTTGCCCATGTTCACTGAAGTTCAACTTGCGACGCGAGGCGCCCTGGAGCAATTGCCAGAAAATCAGCGAGAAGTGCTTATCTTAAAGTACATCAATGGACTCAGCACCGAAGAAGTAGGCAGTGTCATTCGACAGTCGATAGCCGCAACGAATAGCCTCTTGCAGCGTTCGCGTGAAAGCTTGCGCAAAGCCCTCGGCCCCCAAGTATTGGGCCACACAGGAGAGACGGTATGAACGAAATAAAGGATCAAGATCAAGATTTACGGGAGGCACTCGGAATGAGCCTTATCAGCGAAGAACCGTCCGACGACCTATTAAGAGAGCTGCGTGTTATGGCTAGCAAAGTTAAGCCTGCCAGACGAGCCATTTGGCAGCCAGGTTTGGCGGTTGCAGGAGCTTTTGCTCTGACTTGCGGAATTGCCGTTCTCATGATGGCGCCATCCAAAGCAACAGCCAAGACGTTTGATACGCTAGTTGCTGCTGCTGGCCAAGTAAAGACTTTTCAGTTTTCTGTAGACTCCGACGAGCACGGTAAGCAGTCGCATATCCTCATAGCTGGATCAGGCGGACGCTTCACGATTCGTACCGAAGAAGGCGCGCTCATGCAAATGGATAAGGGCACGATGCAAATCTTTGACCCGACGGAAAACAAAATCACCAGGATGAAATTTGGAGATTTTGTGGACCCAACCATGATTGCTGAACAGGTTCAGGAAGGCATGGCGGCCGGATTCAAAGAAATGAATCTGAAGAAGACTTTGGAGGATTACAAGCTCAAATATGGCAAAGATCACATCAAGATCTCTCCGATTACTCGTGAGAATGGGGTTGATGTTTACCATGTGACAATGAATTCACCTAATGAATCGGGAAAGGTGGCTATGACAATTGACGCCGCCACCGATTTGCCTCAGGTGATAGACGTGCACGATAAGGATTCAGATGATGGCTCGCCCCATTTCTCGACGGTAAGGATGAAGTTCGGAACGCAAGTTAATGCTGAGCTCGCTGCGGCAACCTTCCCCAAGAATGCAAAGATCGTTGATATCGACCTCGGAGCACTTATGTCTGGAGCGCTGAAAGGCCTTGATGGCAACATGAACGACCTCGACGGATCGATGAATGAATTCGGAAAGCACATGAAAGGGACCAAAGGCGACATGAAGGGCTTGAAAAATCTCGGCCCAATGATCAAGGAATCGCTTAAGGGTCTCAAGGGCCCCAAAGGGGAGCATCTCAATATTGACATCGGTTCGCTAAAGAACTAACGAGGTCTTGAGTCGGGTCCGTGAAACTGAGTTTCACGGGCCCGAACTCTTTTTTCATTCAAACTGCTTGCACATAATGCGGTGCCTGCCGCATGCTAGACACCATGCAGGAATTTGCGGGTACGAAGGAATCGCCCGACTACCTGCTGTGCCTTGTAGCAAGACTCAAGCGAATGGGCTATCGCTTTGTAAAGGGCATCTCGTCACACTATGAGTTCGTCCCCTTTCACGTTCAAGAAAAGCGATCGCGTTTTTGGCTGAAGGAATTGACAAAATTTGATTCATGGTTCCGGTCGCGACTCGTGCTACAGCTTCGTAGCGAGCAGTGGGACCTCATGGCGGACGAAGCAGCCAACTATACTGATCCTCTTGAGCTTCAAGCGAGAATGCTTGAAATCGCCGAGGTTTCTCCTCAAGCCCGGAAGTTCGTGATGGAAACCATTGACGGTGCCCCAACAACTATCCTCTTCCACACCTTGGTCGACCAAGCAGTAAAGCGCAACGACCAGTCCTTCACTATTACGTTGGCAAAAGGAACTGACAACCTTTTTCGAGTTGACTTCGGTTCTGACTACACCCAAGAATCAAGTGATTTTCCAAAGGAGTTGGCGTCTGCAATGCGTGGATACATTGCTCTGGTACAGATGGTTGGTTACAAGCACGTTAAACCTTTCGTATCGATTAATGGCGCTCAAGCCGAAAATGTGCACGTTCGCCACATCGACGAGCAAACGGTTGAATTGACTGTTATCGCATCATGAATCAAACCCAGAACTGGGCTCGCAACCTGACTTACAACTCAGTACGCCTGGAGATGCCGTCCACTCTATCCGAAGCTCAGGAGATTGTTCGGGCTTCAAGTCGAATCAAAGCCTTGGGGACTCGTCATTCGTTTAGCAATATCGCGGACACTATTGGGACGCAGATCTCATTCCAAAACATGGCGCAGGTTCTCGATTTGAATTTAGACCAGGGCACCGTTACCCTTCAAGCTGGCATGAGATATGGCGAACTGGGCGAGTTTCTGACTGCCCATGGCTATGCCCTTCCTAACCTCGCTTCCCTTCCCCACATTTCTGTCGTTGGGGCATGCATGACTGCAACCCACGGGTCGGGCTCTAAGAACGGAAACCTCGCTACTTCTGTATCTGGTGTCGACTGGATCAAGGCTGATGGCTCGATCGAAAAGGTCACACGAGAGTCGAACCCAGACCTTTTGAATGGTTCGGTGGTCTCCTTGGGGGCTCTGGGGATTGTCACGGCTATTACGCTGGATATCGTCCCGAGTTACTCGATTCGGCAAGACGTTTATGATAATGCACCGATCGATGAAGTTCTAGAGAATTTCGATTCGATCATGTCCGGTTCGTACAGTACAAGTCTGTTTACCGACTGGAATTCTGGCGTCGCTCAGATTTGGCGGAAAAGCACATGCCTGGAGAACGAAGACATTGATGCGCCTGCAACATACTTTGGCGGTCGGCTCGCCGTCGAAAACAGGAATCCTGTCAGGGAGAGTTCGCCGATCAACTGCACGGATCAAGGCGGCCGCCCCGGGCCCTGGAACCATCGTCTGCCGCATTTTCGAATGGAATTCACACCAAGCTGTGGAGAAGAACTCCAAGCCGAATACTTTGTATCTCGAACGGATGCACCCCATGCTTTACGTGCGATCCTCTCAATCGGTCACGAGATCGCGCCTCATTTGCATATCAGCGAAATAAGAGCAATTGCTTCCGATGACCTATGGTTAAGTCCATGTTTTCGTCGGGAAAGTATAGCAATACACTTTACTTGGCACAAAGATTGGCACGCCGTTAAGCCATTGATGATCAAAGTGGATGCCTTGCTGGAACCGTACCAACCTCGTGTTCATTGGGGGAAACTGTTCACACTTGCCCCACAAGTCTTGTTCAAACGCTATCCTCGTTTGGTGGACTTCCAAGAGTTGGCGGCCCAGCAAGATCCGCAGGGAAAATTCCGGAACCCGTTTCTCGATCGTTATGTCCTGCCTGGGAACTCTCATTAGCAGGTCCTTCTAGCTGATTCGAATCGTCTGAACCTTAGGAGAATCCACCATCGCAAAGCACTTAGCCGAAGAATTCAAGAAGATCCAGACTTTCCAGGACATCTGGGCAGACCGCATTACTGCTTTTGCAGGCAGCATGGCGTTCGTTTACTTACACGCGGTCATCTTTTTCGTCTGGATTGTTGCAAATCTCATTCAAGACAAACATGGATTCGATCCTTTCCCATTTGGGCTACTTACGCTAATTGTTAGTCTTGAGGCGATCTTCCTGTCCACATTCGTCATGCTGTCCCAAAACCGGCAAGGCAAACAGGCGGATTTGAGGTCAGAACTCGACTACGAAGTAAATGTGAAAGCAGAACTCGAGGTCGAAGAAATCAAGATCCAACTAGACGAAATCCGAGCCATCCTCGAAAACTCGATCATTACGCCTAAATGACTTAGAAACCCGTCCAGGGTCTATAGGTGTCACAAGCGCCACAACAGACACCGCTAGAGCTCAAAAGCGGATGGCTTGGGCGTAGAAAAAAGGAAAGGAGTTGGCTGCCAGACTAGGGCTTGAACCTAGAACCTCCTGATTCAGAGTCAGGCGCTCTGCCAATTGAGCTATCCGGCAACGAATGAGGATTTTACCCGGACTCCATTCCGATTCGCGACGTTATCGGGTTCAAATGCCTGAGGTGATAACCCCAGGCACATGCCCTACTTCTTCTCGATCTTGGACCATGAATCTTTCAAACTCACGGTTCGGTTAAATACCAAGGAGTCGAGATTGGTGTCCTTGTCAACGCAGAAGTAACCCAGCCTTTCGAACTGGTAACGAGTTCCTGCGGTCGCGTCCTTGACACTGGGCTCAATGAAGCAAGTCGAGACGGTCTTCGACAGGGGATTGAGGTTAACCAGATAATCCTGCCCTTCTTCAAAATCGTCCGGATCTTCTTTCACGAAGAGATGCTCATAGAGTCGCGTTTCGGCGGTCAAGCAGTGCTTCGCTGCTACCCAGTGTAAGGTGGCTTTGACTTTCCGACCGTCGGGAGAATCACCGCCACGGGTTTCTGGATCGTAAGTGCAGTGGAGCTCCACCACTTCTCCGTTTTCGTCTTTGATGATTTCGTTACATTTGATGAAGTAACCGTAGCGAAGTCGCACCTCGCGCCCCAACGTCAAGCGAAAGAACTTGGGAGGTGGAACCTCTCGGAAGTCATCTTGCTCTAGGTAGAGTTCGCGTGCAAAAGGAACCTTTCGCGTTCCCGCTTCAGGAGCCTCCGGATTGTTGATGGCGTCAACGTATTCCACTTGGTCCTCTGGATAATTGGTGATGATGACCTTGATTGGGTTCATTACCGCCATCACTCGCTGGGCGCACTTATTCAGATCTTCTCGGACGCAGCTTTCCAGGGCATGCCACTCGATCGTGCTGTCTGCCTTCGAAATGCCGATTCTCTTGCAGAACTGGGCAATCGAATCTGACGTATAGCCTCTTCTCCGAAGGCCAGCGAGTGTTGGCATTCGTGGATCGTCGTAACCATCCACATGCTTGCCGTCCACCAATTCAATGAACCGACGTTTGCTCATTACGGTGAAGGGCAATTTCAATCTGGGAAATTCGATCTGCCTTGGATGGTAGATTCCCAATTCATCCAGGAACCAATCGTAGAGTGGCCGATGGATTTCGTACTCAAGGGAGCAAAGCGAGTGCGTAACCCCTTCAATTGAATCTTCAAGGCCATGTGCCCAATCGTATGAAGGGTAGATGCACCATTTATCACCTTGACGGTGATGGTCAGTGTGCCTAATCCGGTACATGAACGGATCGCGCATCACAATATTCGGCGAAGCCATATCGATCTTGGCTCGCAACGTGCACGCGCCATCTGGGAATTCTCCCTGTCGCATCCGAGCGAACAAGTCGAGATTTTCCGCCACACTTCTGTTTCTATAGGGGCTGTCCTCGCCCGGAGAAGTTAAAGTTCCCCTTGTCTTGCTTAGCTCTTCGGGAGAAAGGTCACAAACATATGCTTTGCCCTTCTTTATAAGTTCAACCGCCCAATCATACATTTGGTCAAAGTAATCAGACCCAAACAGGAGGCGATCTTCCCAGTCGGCACCTAGCCATTTCACGTCTTCGATGATCGCATCCACAAATTCCTGGTCTTCCTTAACGGGATTCGTGTCATCAAATCGAAGGTTAAATTTTCCGCCAAAATCTCGGGCAATGCCATAGTCGATCCAAACCGCCTTCGCGTGTCCTATGTGAAGATAGGCATTGGGCTCAGGTGGAAACCGGGTGTGAACTCGGTCAAATCGACCTTCTGCGAGATCTTGCCTGATGGCGTCCCGAATGAAGTCGGACACGACTTCCGGGGTTTCGACCTGGGCCTGAATATCTATCCCAGCTTCAGCGACATTGATACCTGCTGTATTTTCCATTTTCTTCGTAATCGATCGATTCCAACCTGCATGACAATCGACCAATTTTTATGACGATTCCTTCTAAAGTATACGGTTGCGCGTTCATTGCAGACCGTGTTGAACCCCAATCTGAAGCTTTGAAGGAGCTAAAACGCATAATTCCTTGAATGAGGACAGTAATTTACTACGGATGCTGTGTTACTCTATGATCTGACATGACACAAATTTGGCTCGTCCTCGTAGCAATCGCGCATATAGCGTCTGCATGGATGCCATTCGATGCAAGGTTCGTTCAATCATCGATGGGCCGAAATGTTACGATCTGTCTAGACGGCCAAAACATCCACACTACGTTCGCTGGCAAACTGGGCTTCCAGGATAATGCGGGCAGTTGGTATTCGGTCTGCGCCAATCCTCGAGCCCCCATATCTCAAGGGCAGATTATGAATATCCGCCCAGCAGACTCTTCCAAGATTGGTGGACACATTGCCTTGGCTGGCAATATCGTCGCTCGCTACTTCCGTGAAGCTCAGACGCCAGATCAATGCGCGGGCCTTCAGATTGCGGTTTGGAAAGCGATTGAGGACGGAACTGAGCAACCTGATTTTGGGTCTGGGCACTTCCAGGTCATGGCTAGTTCAAATGTTCTGGCGTACGCCCAAAAATACTATCAGGCAACGCAGGCTCCTGCTGCATCACTTTTCTTTGCGGCGGGCGGAGCTGGTCAAAGCCAGCTAACTATGCCAGTGAATTGATTTAGAAGTTGGTCCTAAGAACCATCTGGAAAGCCTGAACTTAGCTTCCGCGCCCTAGTGCAATTGCTGGGGCCATAGAGCCTATTTTTGGGGCTGATTATTTGGGACTTACGACCATATCGTTTGGTAGTTTTCCAGTTCAAGAGAACAATTCCATTTGTTAAGAGATCTGTCACTTTGCAGATCAAAAACAAAGATTGGAATCACCCTATGGACACAAACGACAATCGATTGGCCGGTCTCCCTTTGACACGACGCCAATTCATGAAGAATTTGGGTTGGGCGGGGTCCGGCCTTTTGTTTGCCGTTAATGGTGGCGTACCACGATGTTTTAACCTTGCAGAAGCGGGCAATGCCGGAGTGCTAAGCGAGGCGGTCCGGGATTCTTCATTCTCATTTGTACATCTTTCAGATAGCCATATTGGATTTAACAGGGAGCCCAACCATGACGTCTTGCAGACGCTCAATGCGGCGATAAGCAAGATCAATTCTGCCGATGCAAAGCCCGAGATTCTGCTTCACACAGGAGATTTTACTCACAACTCTCTTCCAGAGGAGTTTGATGCATTTGAGTCGACAAT
The DNA here is from genome assembly GCA_038207365.1 of Fimbriimonadales bacterium. GTDB lineage: Bacteria > Armatimonadota > Fimbriimonadia > Fimbriimonadales > Fimbriimonadaceae > Fimbriimonas. Next base: position 57,106 of record JBBQZV010000012.1, read on the forward strand.
GAAAAGCGCGAAAGTCGATAGTCGCCTGTATATCCCGGGTGAACATGATGTACGCGACATTACCGGTCATAACTATCGAAGCCGGTTTGGAAGTGGAACTAAAGGGGATGGTTGGTACAGCCTAAATCACAAAGGTGTCCACTTCGTCGGATTGATCAACGTCATGAACTTCAAGCCTGGGAAGATGGGAGAACTTGGGTTAGCTCAACTCGAATGGCTGGAGAAGGATCTGGAAGGATTGAGTTCCAGCACGCCCCTCGTTATCTTCTCTCATATTCCTTTGCTACCCATCTATCCAGAGTGGGGCTGGGGAACAAGTGACGGCGATCGTGCGATCGCAATGTTTCGGAAGTTTGGTTCGGTCACTGTTCTCAATGGCCATATCCATCAATCCATGCAGAAAACCGAAGGCAACCTAACCTTTCACTCGTCGTGTTCGACTTCGTATCCACTTCCCTACCCTGGCTCAGCAAAAAGTCCCGAACCTTCAGCGGTTGCTGCGAATACGCTTCGCAGCCTGCTAGGCTTAACGACGCTTATATACTTTGACCATGAGACCCGCTTGGCGGTCATTGACTCGTCCCTTAGGGGGACTGATCTAGGTTAGTACCGTAAGCATCTGCTACCAGCAAATCGAGTTGGGATCTCCGTTCATGACCTCGCGAAAACGGTCACGCGCTTTCATCACTTTGGCATGTCCATCTAGAAATGCCAATGCTGTTCCGCCAGAGTGCCATTCAGCGAACTGATCGGTTTCTGGATTAAGAAAACCATCGTTCGTTCCACTCTGCGAGGCAAAAAGTGACCCGCTCGTGCCTTCTTCACCTATCAGCATCATTGAAGACGGATTAGCCGCTGAGCCAGCATTGATTGAACTGTTAAAGCCCAGTTGGAAAGGCGTTTTGACCAAGCAACCGTTATATGCGAACGACAGTCCAGATTCCTTTGCCCCTGGGTCGTTCGCACTTTGGTAGATCTGTTTGGAATTCACGTACTGATAAATCGTCCCTCGACTGACATCGAACTTGCCAGCCGTAGATCCACTGTTTGAAAACTCGGAGTAGTAGGTCCATCCATCGAGCCTTCCCACTCCCGGAAAGCCATCGGCCACGTTCGGCAACCCATCATCGTTATCTTCCTCATATAGACTGAAGCCCATACCGAGTTGGCGGATATTAGAGAGCGTGGTGGTCGTTTTAGCTGCCAGTTTGGCTTTAACAAAGACCGGAAAAATCAAACCCGCAAGGATGGATATGATCGCGATTACAACCAGGAGTTCGATCAAAGTAAATCCTTCGAGCTTTAATTTTTTCAATTTCATTTTTCTATACTCTCGTTAGGTAAGCCACCCTCCCAAGGTTGCAAGCTTTTGGAGTTTTTCTCGATTGTATTACCAAAACAGCCTGGGACTTGATCTCTTTCCGCTGACTTCGAGTGGAAGCCTCGAAACAGGCAATTAACTTGTTGTAATCTAGTTCAATGAACTTGGAGCCTTTAATTGAGGTTTTCGTTCGCGGATTTGCTGCTGGCAAGAGCCTATTTCATCCGTATCTAGCTGAAAAATCTGGCGACCTGTGGGTTATGCGAGATGGACCTGGACGAAAAGAGCCAAGGGTGATTGAAGTGGTTGCCTACGGCATCTCAGCTGCTGAGACAGTAAGACAGGTCCAGCAGTTGGGACTTGGCAAACACTCTCTTTGCGTCATGCATGAAACTGATCAGGACTTTGATGAAGTTAGGTCGGAATACAAAGCTCGCGGTTATCGTGCTCGCTCTGCGGAAGCGCTATTCCACCACGATATGGCGACCATTCCGCTTTTTGAGTCTTTGCCCGCTGTACGAGTTGTAGGCCCGGATGACATTCCAAGGAGCCAGAGGTGGCTTAAGTGCCAGCGACCTGAGGCCCTGGTTTACGGTATCTGGGAAGATGGCTCCGACATTGGATTAGGGTGGGTTAAATCGACCAAAGTTATAGATTCAGCATGGATCTCGGATCTTTTTGTCTACTCTGATAAGAGAAACAAGGGCTATGGTCGTGCCCTTATGAGCAGCATGTTGCTTGGCGACCAAGCAAGGGGAATAACCAGCAGCGTGCTGCTAGCAAGCGCAGCAGGTGCGAGGGTCTATCCACATCTTGGTTATTCGAAAGTCGGAACGCTACAGCTTTTCCATTGTCCCAAAACAAGCTAGCCTTAGCGCGAGTTATTCATGTACTCGCCAGGACTTGAGCCTAGTTCACGCTTGAACATGGCGAGGAAGCTACTCGGGATGCTGTATCCGAGTTGAAAGGAAACTTCGCTAACTGTTTCGCCTTGTGCAATCATTTGCAAGGCGATCAAGATATCTCGACGCCTTCTCCACTGCCCAAGACTCATACCCGTTTCTTTCTGAAAAGCTCGTTCAAGTGTTCGCCTACTTGTACCGCAATCGCTGAGTGCCTTAGCAAATCCGTCGATTCCCTTGGCATCGTCATTCAAGGATTCTACAAATCGGAGTGGACTGGCTGAACTGGGGTGAGGCAACTGTAAAGGTGCTCGATCAATCGTCTGAATTTCATCCCAGATCAATTCTGCGATGCGCCTCTGGCGATCATCCGTGGAGTAAAGCGCCCCGATCCTCACCACGCGAAGAATGAGTTCTTTCAACAAGGCCGACACGTTTACAACCGAACACAAAGACAGACTATCGCCAAGTTCGCTATAGGACTTCCTCAGATAGATCATTCGGAGCGCAGTCCTTCCTTTGATCTCCAGTCTGCATTCGATTCCTGCCGGCAACCATACGGCACGATGAGGAGGCACTATCCAATATCCCGGCTCGGCGCTGACCTTTAGCACTCCGTGAGATGCGTACACCAAGGTGCACCATTCGTCCGAGGCAGGTGGATTCAGCACCGTGTCGCTGAGGGTAAGGCCATAAGTTCTTACGATATCTGGATCTAAGCTTTGTCGTAAATTCGACATTCATTGACCTTATACCGCTATATCGACACAAAGAATGCAACGGATAATTGTTTCGTGCAAATACAACCCGCCCCAAACCAGGTCGCCCATTTTTCAATTAACGCTGACGATGTCACCCGAGCCCGAACCTTCTATGAACAGGTTTTTGGCTGGAGATTCCACGCCTATGGCCCGCCAGGTTTCTACATGATTGAGATGGTCGCAGCACCTGCAGTACCTTCACCGCTCTTGGGTTCTCTACAAGGCCGTCGTGAACTCGTCAAAGGGATGAGAACCCAAGGATTTGAATGCACGATTGCCGTTGCAGACATTCAAACAACAATTAACCTGATCGAATCGCATGGCGGCAAAATCATCATGCCAAAGTGCACCCTCCCCTCGATTGGGCACTTATGCTTCTTTCAAGACCCTGAAGGGAATGCGGTAGGGGCAATGCAATACGATTCGAACGCGGAATAGTCGGCATTCATCGCAGACTAGGTTCTCTCACCATCTTCACTTGCGGGATCGCTCCACTGCCGACATGTTGGGTGGTGGAGTTAGATTCAGCTTCTTCGCACGCGGTAAAACCAAATCTTTCATAAAATCGAATTGTCCTTGCGTTATATGTAGCGACCCGTAGCCAAATGGGGCGGTCGAGATCGAACCATTTTAGGAGTGCATCCATGAGTTGAGCTCCGATGCCTATGCTATGCCATTGGGGAGATACATAAATACTTCCGACCCACTGCTCCAGTTCTACAGATCGATTTCCAATAGCCATTCCAACGATGACGCCATCCATCTTAGCAACCAAGTTAAGTACGTCTGGATCGCGAGGCACTTGATATCTCTGGGCTCGTTTAGCAATTCCGGCAGTGGATAAGTTCCCAGCAACCCAAGTCTTCACGAGATCCACGGTAATCCCCAACTCATCATTCGGATAGGTGTCAACCCAAGCATCGTAAACAACCCGTCCAATGCCTGCAGCATCCTCTGGCGATGCTTGAGAAATCCTAAATACGTTAGATGTAGCTTGTAAGTCCACGACACAGAACTATAGCAACTATCTGATTTGCACATGTCCTCGTGAGGCTCAACCTATTCCTAATAATATTTCTCAAAAAAGTCGCAACCTTTGGGGTTAAACCGTGTAATTCTACTTTTGGATGCCGCACTTAATTCTTGTATTGACAGGAAACGCTGCCCGAAAGCGTACGGCCTTGGCGGCACGACAAATATGCTAATTGCACAAGCTAGCCCGGAGTCTTTGCTCCGATTCTGGTGGGTATTACTCCCCTTACTCGCTATCCTTTTCTTCAAGCCGATCCTTCGCCTCTTCCTGGGAATGGTAATCGTTCCAGAGAACCGCATTGGCTTGGTCACCAAGAAGTTTGTTCTTATTGGTGCGAACTCAAAACTGCCTGACGGACGCATTTTGGCGACCCGCGGTGAAGCAGGTATGCAAGCTCGATCGCTTGCTCCCGGCCTCTATTGGATGATGTGGCCCTGGCAGTATTCAGTAATGATGCAGCCATTCACCATGATTCCAGAAGGGAAAATTGGTCTTGTACTTGCGAATGACGGACGAGAAATGCCGACAGGAAACATCCTTGCTCGGAAAGTCGAATGCGACAATTTCCAGGACACGGTTACCTTCCTGGATGCGGGCGGCCAAAAGGGTCGCCAGACTCACCTGCTCACGTCCGGAACCTATCGAATCAACACTTTAGCTTTCGGCATCACCCTCGCTGACATTGTAGTTATCAAGGAGAACATGGTCGGAATAGTGACCGCTCTTGATGGCCAGCCTATTCGAAGGGGTCAGATCGCTGGTGAACAAATCGAAGGTCATAACAACTTCCAAAACGTTGATATGTTCCTCAATAACGGAGGCAATCGGGGCCTGCAACCCCATGTAATGTTGGCAGGAAGCTATTTCATTAACAAATGGGCGATTCAAATCGAGGAAACGCCAATGACCGAAGTTCCTATCGGCCATGTTGGAGTCGTCATTTCGTATATCGGCGAGGATGGAAAGGACGTCACTGGAGAATCGTTCAAACACGGAAACATTGTCGAAAAAGGATTCCGTGGAGTCTGGATGGAGCCACTAGGTCCTGGCAAATATCCTATCAACAAATACACGATGAAGGTGGAGCTAGTCCCCACCACCAACCTTGTCTTGAACTGGGCTAATGCACGAAGCGAATCCCACGCTTTGGACAAGAACTTGAGCACGATAACGGTTCGCAGCAAGGATGGATTTCCTTTCAATCTGGATGTGTCGCAGATCATCCACATTCCTGCCATCGAAGCTCCAAAAGTCATCGCACGATTTGGCAGCATGATGAACCTCGTTTCCCAAGTTCTGGAGCCAACCATCGGAAACTACTTCCGAAATAGCGCTCAAGACAGCGACGTTATCAGCTTCCTTAGCACTCGAAAGGAACGGCAGATGGCTGCCAAAGAGCACATCAACGAGGTGCTGGTTGAATATAACGTTAACGCCGTCGATACCCTAATCGGAGACATCACTCCCCCCGAAGCGCTGATGAAAACGCTGACTGATCGAAAGATCGCTCAAGAGGAAGAAAAGACCTATGAGACCCAGCGAATGGCTCAAGAGAAGCGCCAGGGCATGGAAAAGGAAACGGCTATTGCCGACATGCAGCGTGAGATTGTTAAAGCCCAGCAAAGCGTAGAAATCTCGCAGCGAACAGCAGATGCCACGGTCAAGAAAGCTGAAGGCGACGCAACCAGCCTCAAACTTCAGGTCAATGCCGAATCTGAAGCGATGAAGATGCGCGCCAATGCAGAAGCCGAAGCGACAAAGGCAAAGGGTGCTGCTCAGGCCGAATATACGAAGATGAACGCTGTCGCTGAAGCCGAGCGCATCTCCAAGACGGGTCTTGCCGAAGCCGAAAAGATCATGGCGATTGGTAAGTCCACCGCCGAAGCCTACGAACTCCAAGTCAAAGCCATGGGCGAAGAGAACTTCACGCGCTTCAAGATCACCGAAGAAATCAGCAAGGGCAAGATCAAAATCATCCCCGACCTATTCATCGGAGGCAGCACCGGAGACTCCTCCAACGGAGCCATGAACGGCCTAATGGGCATGCAACTCCTCCAAATGATCCAATCCAAAAACGGCAAAGTGCCAGAAGAAGCCACCACGGAGTAACTCCACCCCACATTCGACAACGCCGTCGAATGTGGCCAATTTCATCCTGCCATTCGAAACCTGCCCCAAAGCGAGATTCCGCCAAACGATCTCCACCAAGTAGTCAAAGCATGAAAGAATGTTCCCCACAAGGAATCCTAGTTCGTTTTCAGTCCCTATCCATTCGTAGCCACTCAGCGAGGTGCAGTCGCCGATTCCTGTCCGAGTGGGCTCCGCCCCACGAGTTTGAGTCGGCGCATCGAGCGCAGTGGCGTAAGCGATGGATCAGGACAGAAAACGAACGGCCAAGCGGAGCGACCCAAACGAAATCACAAAGCCAACAACCGATCGAGCCAGGCAAAACATAAACAAAGGAAACAAGAAAGTTTCCCCAAAAACTAATCCAGTTCGTTTTCAGTCCATATTCATTGTAGCCACTCAGCGAGGTGCAGTCAGCCGACTCTTGTCCGAGTGGGCTCCGCCCCACGAGTTTAAGTCGGCGCACCGAGCGCAGTGGCGTCAAGCGATGGATCAGGACAGAAAACGAACGGCCACAGCGGAGCGACCCAGGGAAACTACAAAGCCAACAAATCCTAGAGCGACAGCCATATCCGGTCAAAGAAAGAATGTTCCCCAAAAGGTAATCCAGTTCGTTTTCAGTCCCTATACATCGTAGCCACTAAGCGAGGTGCAGTCAGCCGATTCCTGTCTGAGTGGGCTCCGTCCCACGAGTTGAATCGGCGCACCGAGCGCAGTGGCGTCAAGCGATGGATCAGGACAGAAAACGAACGGCCACAGCGGAGCGCCCCAGGAAAATATCAACGGTAACAGACCCAAGAACGAGCAAAAGCCAACCAAAGAATGAAGGTCCCCAAAAAACTAATCCCGTTCGTTTTCATTCCCTATCCATCGTAGCCACTCAGCAAGGTGCATTCAGCCGACTCTTGTCCGAGTGGGCTCCTCCCCACGAGTTTGAGTCGGCGCACCGAGCACAGTGGCGTCAAGCGATGGATCAGGACAGAAAACGAACGGCCACAGCGGAGCGCCCCAAGAGAATCACAAAGCAAACAAAAGAACAATCCAGCCAGAAACCCAATCTGTCCCTACAAGAGAACCCACCCGTAACTCACTCACTCCAAAGGCAAATCCGTGCCCTTATCTTCAGGCAACAAAGCATTGGCCGAATGCATTCGGATATACCAATACCCTCCCCCCACCATCCCAATCCCCAGCAAAAGAAGAATCAAAACCCGAACACCTGGATCAAGCGACGACAGGTCATACAGAAAGACCTTGACCAACGTCGCTCCGAATACGCCAAAGCTCCAATAACGCATGTTGCGCAGCCTGAACTGGAAGCCCAAAGCAAGCAATGCAATTGCATAGACAATCCACGCCATCGTCACTGCAGGCCCGTCTTTCAGACCGATCCCTTTCGATGTGAAGAGGAGATAGGCAAACCGCGAAAACAGAACCCAAGTGTAGAAGATGCAGAAGGAAACGAGGGTTTCCTTCTTGCATAGACGAGGGCCAGTCGCACTAGCCATCAAGAGGATACAGGCCATCGAGCACGCGAGGAGCCCCGTCTCAATAGTGGACGGCGTCCGCTGATAGAGTTGAATAGTCAGCGCTCCCGCTCCACCAAAGAGCAAGGCTAACCATCCCTGGGGAACAAGTGCGGTCCAAACGAGGCGACTGGCAAGTCCCCCGGAGAGAGCGGTAACGAGCAGCAAACCGATAACGATTGCACACGGAACATTAAGGGCGATGGCAGGGAGCGTCAGCCAAAGTACGGACAGCCGCACGATGAGGCAGGCCATCACGGCACCAACTGCAGAAAGCACATTCGCTTCACTGTCTGATTCCGTGTTTATTCGTGTGGTTACGCCTGCAAAACAGGTCATACCTATAAGCAAGGCTAGTATGACGGTGTCGAAGGCTGGTGCAGGAAATCCATCAAAAATGAGCTGACTATATTGCAAGAGTGCTCCCAAGAAGGTCACCCATGCAAGCACAAGAACCATCCGCCAATGGGTTTGTTTGCTTACGGCAAAGAGTCCCGCCGAGAAAACAAAGAAGGAAACCACGAGCGCGAGAGATGCCGGATAACCAAACGTTGGCGTTGAAAGCAGTACAAAACCGAAGCGACTAAACAACGGTAGGGCAATGATACTGGCTACGAGCATTGCATTTTGCGATGCTCCGCCAACTCGCTTAATCGCGAATCCTCCAACTACCGTGGCTACCATAAAGGAAACTAAAAGCCAAGATTCTGTTGCTACCGTGAAATGGAAATTGGAAGTGGACCAAGGCGTCGTATAAGCAACAAGGCCCAAAGACAAATTGAGAGCAGAAAGGCCAGCTAAAGCTTTGGGCGCAAATCGTAAGGCCGCGATTCCGAGCAGGATAGAGAACCCTGCGTAAGCAAATCCAGCTTCGAGTCGGTGGAAACCAACGGGTGTCAAGGCCGTCGATAGGCTAAGCCCAGCAAGCCAAAAGGCGTTCCGAGCACCCGGCTTTGCAGTAAGCAAGTAACCCACTACTGCGGCTGGTCCAGACAATAGGAGGACGTGGAGCGACCCGTGAGCAGTCTCATCAAAGGCAAGCGCAGCGACCCCTCCAATAACGAGGAACACACCAGAAAGCATGCCCCAGGGGTCGAATTCAGTTTCTTTCCAGACTAAGGAATACACTAAAGCTGTGATCAAGCTTGTTCCATACAAGCCTCCGAGCCGAACGGGCCAGTCGTGGTTGTAAGTCATGGCTGGAATCAGGGCTGCCATGGCCGCTACGAAGAGCAACATCGACATTTCCAGCCACTTGTTCTTGACCACCAAGAGCGCGCAAGGCACGAGGATCAGGAAGTGGAGGCTAATATCCAGCGTCGCATTGTATCGGCTCATCGGCAACATCGCTGCCGTAAATCCACCCATCATTCCAATAGCCAAGAAGGAGCGAGACGACTTCAAATGGGAAAAGGCGAAATTGATGAAACTCAGGCACACAAAAAGCACCACGAGCGTCTCACCCGAATACAGATGTTTGAAGAGGTGAGCACCCGCGAAACTTAAGTAGAGTCCACAGGACCCAATTCCAACCATCAGTTGGCCAAACTCTTCCTTTTCGTTGCGCTTAATAAATCCGAGCCCAACGAAAGCTAAACAAAGGGCGATTTCACCGCTGAATTGGACGACGGGGGTGATGTACCCTTTTGATACCGCCAACGCCACCAAGTAGATGATGGCGATTACGATCACAATGGCTCCACCCCGGAGCAGGCCTGTCAATCCAATCTTATATTCAAGGTCGTCAAGTTGCTTTTCACTTTTAGCGGTAGGCATTGGTTTGGGAACCACAGGTTCACGACCAAAGCTCTCCCATGCTGCAACCACGTTAGCGACGGGAATCTCCCGATGAATCGGGAGGATCGGAGGAGGAGCAACAACGACCTGTTCGGGTTGAGTACCTCCAAGAACCAATTGCTCCACCCTTTGTATTCGGCGGGAAAGCTCGCTGATCGTTCTCTCTACATTCTCAAGTCGGGTTATGAGCGGGTTTGTTTCCGAATCTGACATGAATACTCCACCTGCAGCGCCATGTTACGCTCACGGACAAGATAAGGTGGTCGGAAAAACCTAGGTCCTGTACGACAAGGCAACAAGGAGGGCAATCGGATTCTATTGATGCAATTCCTGGAACGTAGTCCGATTGCGAGGAACGGAATTTGTCCACTTCGTTGTATCGTATAGGGATGCACTTGACCGCTTCACGATTAAGCGTAGGGGCCACCTTACTTTTCGGTCTATTTCTTACTTCAGCAACCGCCCATACACAGGCACAACAATCTCTATCACCTGAGCTACAGGAGGTAGAAAACGTACTCGGCAAGATGCGCCAGATGCCTGATGCTGAACGCGCAGTTGCTTCCAAGAATCTAGCCCTTAAAATACGAAAGCTTCCCGCAAGCGCTGACAAGGTCCTTCGCGCGGTCGCCTTGGCTAATCTATCAACGGAAGGTGACTTTGGCCAAAGCACGCTTCAAGAAGTGACGACTACTTTAGAGAAGGCCGTGATAGAAAATCCACCCGCCCGAGAGCGGGGCGAGCCAGCATTCGCCTATGCTGAACTGGCCACTTTGGCCCATTACGAGCACATGAAAGTTTCACTAAAGGTGCCCGACTATCTTGAAGCCCTGTCCAAATTAAACAAGACAGATGAACTCCGGGCAAAAGCAGACTTCACTTTAAAGGACATTACGGGCCACACATGGACACTTTCTTCACTCAAAGGCAAAGTTGTGGTCGTCAATTTTTGGGCAACCTGGTGCCCACCTTGCCGAAAGGAGATGCCAGATCTCGAAATCCTTGCTAATCGTTACAAGAAAAAAGGACTCGTCGTTCTAGCTATTTCGAACGAGAAGGACGAGATCGTAAAGGCATTTATCAAGAAGACGAAGTACACCTACCCCATCCTCTTGGATCCAGCTGGCGAAACTAACAAAGCTTATAGTATTGATGGCATTCCGAAGACCTATTTCTACAATCGAAAAGGTGCTCTCGTGGCCCAAGCCATCGACATGCGAACGATGGATCAGTTTAAGAAACTTCTCCTCCGCACCGGACTAAAATAAGCCCGCTCCGTTCCACGCTGGCTCTATGCCGCTAGCGTGGAACATAGGGGTTGCGGGCTGCAATATTCCAGTTTCTTTATCGGAGTTTGTTGTCCTAGAATCGCCCAACCAAACTGCTCAACTTGATCCCAGTCCGTCAATTCATGATCTTGGGTGGTATCAGTAGGACACTTGTGTAGCTTCGCCACACAGGCGGCTAACTTTCGAGGAATTAGCTTCATTTTGGTATAGGGCAAGCAACCGGCGAAGCTGGCCGTTGATTCTGCTTTTACATCAGTTAAGTACAAAAAGCGGTCGATCGTGGACTCGGCGGCTTTGTTGGATCGTATTCCTCTTCCTACTGCGTGCAAGCCCACTGAATAGAAACAAAGGCGAGTCCGCAACAGGAGTTCGCGGTGATAGGCAACCCAATCCAACAATTGCTCTGGATACTCGCCGTAATACACGGGACCGCCGATAATGACTGAAGAATATTTCTGAATAACTTTCGAATCGGGTTCTTCCCCGTCACTCAGGTTATAGATATCCGCCTCGATCCCAAACGAGTTGAATTGGCGAGCTAACACTTCGGCCACCTTTTTGGTGTGTCCGTGATGGCTGTAAACCACTAGTGCAACTCGCTTCATTGTTCTTACCCAGACAGGCTCACAGGGGCATTTTGTTCCCGTAAAACGAGCCCCTGGGCCAAAGGAGCTAGCAAAGCTCAAAGCCCATGAGACCTTACGTGTATCTACGCGAGGAGTATCTTTGTCGGCATGTTGCTTGCTTGCCTTGCCGTTTGGGTCGCGCTTCCTCGAACCGAAGAAGTAGTTTCGCACTCTCTACTTGGACTCGTCCAAGTAGAGCTGCCCCAACTGCACCAGGTTCTCATCGACGGTGGTAGCGCCCTCGTCAAGATCCCACGCGAGAGAAAATACCACGCCATAGAAGCCCATAAGGGACACAACCTCCCTGGGTGAACTCATCGAACTCGCAAGGATGCCAATCCGTTCTAATGCACGATCTTCCAAACCAGGGTCATGGTAGAAACGTGTCATCGGGTTGCGTAAAAACGCGCCGATTTCGTAGAGCGGATTACCTACCACTCCATGAGGATCAATAAGCCGTGTTTGGCAGGCAGAATTGAGCAGGATATTAAAGTGATGCATGTCGCCATGCAGAACCCTCTGATCGTCACGTGGTCCCATGAGAATGTCTTGCTCGTTATGGGCCGCTTTAAGAAGGGATGTGACTGCCGCTGAAGGGGAGACCTTTTCGACTGCGTGAAAGACTTTAGCGTAGTCAGATAGTTTGGGGAAGTCCAAATCAGCATGTGGCCTCGAAGTGATCGATCGATAAAGGCTTGTCCAGATTTCGATTTCACGGTGCGCGGCAGGATAAAGGGTTGCAAGGTCGCCAGCGGTTTCTAACCGTTCGATAAGTAAGGCGTTTCTCTCGGTAGATACCTTGTAGAGGATTGGACAGATCTTGTCTCCGAAATGGACGAGTGCGCGTGATTCAGGCCCGACATTACTGTCGTATATCCCCACTTTCAGTACAGACGGACCGAATGGAGAATCACAGAACGCAACACGCGCCGTGCTTACGCCTTTCATCCAAACCACGTTTGTTAGTTCCCATTCGAAGATTAGAGACTCTGACCTTTCCACCCAGTTCGATTTGTTCAAGATCACTTACTCTCGGGTTCGTGGCCCACGTCCTTCCGAGTGATCGACAACAACCATCGTTTCGTTTCATTGGGGGATTGCAGCCGGATAAGTGGTGGGGACGAAGACGACCCTTCCCAAGACCGAATACGCGCACGCTTTCTGCTGAAGGACTGGAAATGCCAGAGGATAATCGACTTTCGAGAGAACAACATCCATACCGTTTCGCGGTTCCCATTACAAATGGGCTTACCATCGACCAGACGCATTAGCGAACGGCGCACCAACCAACCTAGTGAAATGAGTCGAGGATAATCCAGGGCAACAATGCAATCGGCATTATTGACTGGAACGTCGAGCCACACACCGTAGGCCGAATCGAGTATCCAGGAGTCTCCCTGACAAATAGCCTGAATTCGCTTTCGTTGCTCATCTGGTGGAACGGGCACCCAGTTGGCTTCAAAAGTAAGATCATCAACGGAGTGGTAAGGAACGCCCAGGACATTGCTCAATTGTTTTGCTAGAGTTGACTTGCCCGTCCCGGTCACGCCGTAAACGAGGATTCTTTTACATGGCGTTCCATTGACCTTCACTGGAGACTATTTTACAGCGCGTAGCGTCTTGCGACCTGTTGAACTAAGTTATTGGCGTTCATTCCACTACGACTCTTTTTTCCGTTACGTGAACCTTCGGCATCACGCATTTCTACTTCAGATTTGAGTCATCAGCAGGTTTCCGGGTAAGAATGGCGTATGCCCGAAACTTTGCTGGCGGATTTGACTCGATTCATCTATGGAACGACTCGTCTGGGCGACGAATCAACATCGTTTGAAGAGCGCGTTCGAATAGCCAGAGAGGCCATTGACGCGGGACTGTGGATCCACACAAGCCATTCTTACGGAGATGCCCTTAAAGTCTTGCGTGCCGCTTTCGATGTCGATCGCACGAAGGTTCCCTCAACTATCTTCAAGATCGGATGGGATTCAGTTGACCAGATTCGAGATGTGATTAAGCAAAACCTTGGCCCGGTCAAGATAGACAAAATGTCCATTGGCCAGCTTTGTCTTGGCGGTGCCCTCGCTGAAGACTTTCGAATGGGAGGCAGTTCCATTTCGGCGCTCAACCAACTAAAGGAAGAAGGGTTGGCAGACCGTTATGTGCTGGAACTGTGGCCGTGGAATTCATCTGTGGCCCTCGACGCTCTGCGTTCCGACAATGCTCGCCGCTTGGTAGATGGCTTTATTTTTTATCTGAATCCGTTGCAAAGATTTATTACAAACGAACTCTGGGACATGGCTACGGAGAGGGATGTCTCCTTTGTGGCCATGCGCACAGTTTGCGGAGGATCCGTCCACCGTTTGGCACAGAGTTCCGAAGCGCCGGAATACTTAAGGCTACGGGCCAATGCAATGATTCCGATCTTCGAAAGGTCCGAATGCACGTCCTGGACCGAGTTCTGTGTGCGGTTTATTGTGGGCATTCCTCAGGTTCAATCGACGGTGGGTTCCACCCTACATACCGCAAACCTCAATGAATTCTTAATGCAAACTGCAGACCCTAAACCTCTTGATGCTGGTATTCAAGAAGAGATCCTTAGCTTGCAACGAAATTGGTCTGACGAGCACGATCGATTCGCAAAGCCTTGGTCCATGTAGCCTCATATGAACATCGAAGAACTAGTCGACGCTTGGCACGTTAGTAACATCGTAAACCTTGAACTCCTAGACCTCATCCAGGACGAGCAACTTGATCTGAAGCCTTTGAAGGGTAAGACCATACGATCTAATTTCGTGCACATTATCGGCGTCAGAGCACAATGGATCTCGGAGAAAATTCCCGAGGATGCCGTGCCAATGCCCAAGCTCGATTGGAAAACAGCCTCCCGAGACGAGATCAAAAGTGGGCTATCAGAAACTTGTGTCCTGATGGAGCGGCGGTTCAGATTGCTTGCTTCAAAGCCAAGTACGGGCAAAAACCCATTGCTCGTGCATTTTGCTTATTGCATTGCCCACGAGGCAAACCATCGCGGTCAAATTGAGATGGCCCTTCGAATTAACGATCAGGAGTTAAGTGTCAAAGGGCTATATGGTCTGTGGGACTGGCACAAAAAGTAGCTAGTGGCCGGCCTGAGTCGGCTTACCCATTCGAGGCGCCGCCTTGAGGGGTTTACCATCTATAAGAACCGCGCTTGAGATAACTCGGGAACTCTTGAGCATCCACGACTTGCTGGATTTCTCCCAGATGTTCTCTGAGACAGCTTTTTGGTCGATCTTGTGAGTCTTGCCATCGTCGAGAGGAACACTCGCTTTGAATGTGCCATGCATGATGACTTTGGCTTGACTTCCGGTAACTTTGCACTCGATTACTTGGCGAGTAAGTTCCACGTTTGATGCGGTTAACATTTGCCGCTTGATCGTCGATAAATAGTGCACGCGATCGTTCGTCTTCCCGCCACCATCAACGGCCTTGAAATCGGCAGCATAGAACTTCGAATAGCCATCAATGTCCTTTTTCTTGAATGCCGCATTCATCGCCAAGTAGTTTGCTTGAATCTGTTTTTGGACCGTGTCGGCAGCTGCCAAAACAGATAGCCCTATCAGCGAGAATCCCACTAGTAGTGGTCGAAAGAATTTCATAAGTGGCATGTTACCAATCAAAGACGGATTTCCCGCTATTTCACGTTCTCTGTTGGCGTTACTTCTTGAGGAACGGATCGAGTTCCCATCCTTTCGATATAACCAGATCCTTTTTGCGAGAACTTGGCGTTACATCCAAGCTAATGATCCGTCCGCCACTTGTTTTACAGTGGACAACGGTGTTTCCTGGAGCGTGGAGTTTGAAGTCTACGTCCCACACTTTTGGCCATGACGGGAGCAACCTTATTGTCCCACCCTCTGCGATCGGCTCTGCTTGTAATAACATGAGATGGGTCGTATTGAGCAGGTTTCCACCGTGATTCTGGTCAGGAAGCCAATCAAAGTTCGGACCCCATGTTGCGGGCCACCTGTAATTTGGATTTGAATTGGCGCACTTCGCCATTAGGATACGGCTCGCCTCGGAGGTCAAACCTAAGAGAGCGGCAACGTTTCCGTCGTACCCCCATCCAACATCCAAGTGATTGAGCCGATGATTGTATGCGGCGATTGCCTCATTCAGTAATGCCGGATGTCCCAAAGTGGTGACTTGAAACGGCCAGACTCCGTACAACTCTCCATTCTCAACATTCGAAATTTCGTTTTTGAACTTCTGTGCCGGAGCGAGCATTCTTGTACCGTCGACGGTCTGAATCGGAAGGTCTGGACATTCCGTTCGCATATGGCGGAAAAAGGTCATCGACCTAGTGTCCACGACATCCTCAGGCAATTCGCAGAGACGTTTGGTCGTTGCAATCAGCCCGGCGGTGGTCGGCATATCGTTGATGACGCCGTGCCAATAGGTCTCCACGACTTGGGTCGGGTCCAGGATGATTTTCCCCTGACCGTCCTTTGCGAACCTAGTTTCGAAATACTTGAGGACTGAGATCGCCATCGGCACCAAACGATTCTTCAGGAAGACCTTATCTCGGGCGTACTCCCAGCGGTCAAGCATAAGCGCTACAAGTTCTGGACCCTGATTCCAAGCATATTGCCAGTAAGCACAATCGACATCTTTGGGCTGATGACCTGCCCGGTTCCACCCATAATCTCCCCCCGAGTAGGTTCCGAACACGGTCATTGTTTCAGGGAAGTAAGCGCCCTGAGCCCCATGATAGACTCTGGTTCTCGATTCAGCTAGTGGCATGGCTGCTTCATAGAGTCTGAAGAATGGCTCCATCATTTCGATGTCGCCTGAGGCCAGCATCGGATGATACATGTGCCGAACGTTTTGGAACCAATGACAGTCGCCCCAGTTTCTCCAGTCCGGAGTCGAATCGCGACCCATCTTTGTTGGCTCGACAGTGAAATATCCACCATTGAATTTGATCGGATACAATCCCCGTCCCTGACAGGCCTGGACATAGCGCTGGAGAATGTAACCACGGCTGATCGAAGAACTTTTTTCGGGCTTGTAACTTGCAACCTGTTTGCCATCCAAATAGATGGCGGCTTCTCCACTGTGAGCGTCATAGGTAGCCGCTACGTGATAGTTTCCATTCTGCTTGAGACACTTGGGAGCTGTTAAGGTCAGTTTGCCAACAATAAGCCGTAAGCCGTCTCCAGGATGGTTATCAAAGAGAAATCCATCTTCCTGGCCTGCGGTGAGCCAGTCAAAGATTCGGCCCGGGACCTTCTTGTTAACGTGAATTCGAGCAGATAAGGTGAAGCCCTTCGCGAAATCCAAGTTGATGGGCCTCATCTCTAGAGGCATGCTTATTTTTGAAGCGGTCAAATGCTCGGCTTCGCTGCGAGTCATCGGTTCTAAAAGACATCGCCACTCAGATATTTGACCTGGAAACAGATTCCCTCCGTTCGAATCGACTCCCTTGCGCAGTTCGAAGTGATTCTTGGGAACACTTCGGTTCGGTGAATCTCCCGATACGAAAACCCACGAGCGCTCCCAAAACCCATGCCACCAAGCCTCTGTTTCAGCTTGGGCAGTCGGGCGTCGGCCGAGCGCACTGACTTTAGTTAATTCTGACTTCCACGCCTTGACCGACCCGGTCACAGCAGTGCATGTGGCAATTTGTAAGTCAAAACTTCGGATGGGACCCTTTGATTGAATCTCACGCTCGCCAGATCGACTGAACCCTTTGCCTTCAAGGCTGCCGCCAAACGTTCGGTGTAAGAGCGGGTCGAATGTGCCAGCTAGACCTGTGAGACTTTGGTTTTCCCAGATTTTTGGGACGACCGAGTTTTCATTGCGGTGGTACCAAGTGACATCCGTTTTTGAACTCAGTTCGCTTTCAAAGACATCGGCAGACTCAACAAGCGGAAATGGAGCATCGTGAACGGACCAAGCAGAAATCTGTTCGTTCTTCGGGAGCGTACGAGCGGCATTTCGCCAACAAATGACCGTCGCCGTTACGGTAGAGGGCACTGGAGAATTGCCCTTGACACGGATCGTATTGCTCTGAGTATCGACATACAGGCTCAACTTGGCCCCATTGCCGGAAACATCGATTCTTCCGTCATGTAGGGACAGGACGTGCTTAAAGTCTTTGGCACCCAAGAATGGGTTGGGGTCAAGATGAATCCTGATGCCTCCCAACTTCAAGATCCTGGAGATTTCGGAGAGCGAATCCGTTCTACCGATGTAGAACAACAAATCGCCAGTTTTAGCCTCTACCCAAACGTTAAGTACAACTTCTCCATTACCAATTGGCATGGAACCAGACGCGTCGATTGAGGGCGTCGTCCAAATGACATTGTTCTTTTCAAGTTCAATCTGGGGAAGATGCATCACATTGGATGTTAGTGCGGTCAGGGTTGCTACGAGGAAGTATAGGGCCATGATGAGGAATTTTTGGTGGCAGGGATCGAGGACTCAAAAGCATTTGCTGATTCACGTCTTAGTTTTCCTAGGACGTGATCAGCAAAAGAGTGTTCGAGCGATGGTCAAATCTCATTAAAACCGGTCTAATCTAAGGAATCGAGCTTCGGGCAGCGAGAACAGAGAAACCAGCCGAGACATTGGCCAACTTCTGCTGATGGGCCTAACCATGGCTCTTAATTCGTCTAGCTCATCCACCTGGGAGAACATTGACTCGAGAACTTGTCGCGCCTCTAGCATAATAGGCGCAGTTACAACAAGACGGTTTTGTTGTTGCGAACCCATCCAACTGGCAACAGATTCGATGATATTCTGAAACTTCAAAATTGAAGCAACTGGCATACCCCATTCTTCCAGAGTGACGTGGGAATCATCAACACGAACAATCGCATACGAATCTTCACCGGTAAATACCACCTTATTCACGATTCGCTGCGGGATTTTATACTTCCAGTCAAGTTCGCCACGAATCTGAGAAACGGGAGATACAAAGCTTGCTTCACACATCATCCTAAGTCGCTCAAGGTCCGGTGGATTTTGGACTACGATGTCGGAATGCGAATCGACGACCTGACCATTCGGGACATTAACTGCTAGGAAGTTTCTATGAATGGGGCGCCACCCGAATTGCTCGAAAAAGCTCGGGATTCCTGTATACAACAGTGACCAAGAGCATCCTGCCGCTCTCATGTCGTCGTAGGCGGCTTTGATAAGTTTGGAAGCAAACCCACGATGCCGATATTCCGGAAGCGTAGCCACATTTGCTATTCCACCTACGTGCACCGCATTAACATTTTCATCGCGCAATGTCAGAATATAGAGTTGAGCTGAAGAGACTATTTTGCTATCGCACTCTATAACGAACGTTCGCCTTTTGACTGGGGCGCATGACCAGTACATCGATGTAAATTCGTCAGGACTTGCCTGTAAAACCTCGGTCCAAAGCTCAAGCAGCGCTTGAAGTTCATTCTCTTCGGCAATACGCAGCTTGAACTCGTTACTCAACTCGTAACGATTTTCGCACATCTTAGCGAATACCCGCATTTGTACGTGCGCCAAAAGACCCGGAATGAACCTAGAGCGCGGAGGAGGAGGCGACTTTTGTGGTTGTCAATTTGATGAATTGCCGTCCCCTTGTTAATCGCACAGCACTTGTGGACGGTTTGACCCAACTTTGCCAACGCAACCAAATTCGTAAACGTACAATGAATTTATGAACCGGAATTTGTTGTCGATACCCGTCGCCATTTTGAGCGCTTCCCTAGTCAGCCAATCGTTTGCTTCTGGCAAGGTTTTCGACATAGACAATCAAAAACTTGCTTACCGCAATATCGCATCCATCGAGAGCGTCGCTGACTTTGAGACCTTTACCGGGAAGACCAACTCCGTGAGTGGTTCCATCAGCTTTGATCCAGCGACCAAGAAAGGCAGTGGGAAGATCATTATCGATCCATCCACGATTGACACAGGCATTCCTCTTCGAAATGAGCACATGAAGAGTTCGGGTTGGCTCGACACGCAAAAGTATCCCCAGATCGTGTTCGAAACGATTAAGGTTCAACCGTTGCGCGGAGACGACTACCGAGTCACCGGTAATTTCACGCTACATGGTGTTACGAAGAAAATTACAACTACGGTTAGGCTCCGTTACAGGGCCCAAGGCCAAGCAACCAAACTGGCTGGCTTTTCGGGTGATGTCGTTCAACTCTCGACCAAATTCGAGATTTCACTGAATGACTATGGAATCAAGATTCCAGCAATGTCCGCAGGAAAAGTCGCCAAAGAGGTTACCGTTAGTTTAAGCACATATGCGATTGCCAAGTAAGGCTCGTAGAGCTTTCTTTTGGATCGGGACGGCCTGCGCGGTTGTCTCGATCACTACACTTTTTGCCGCACCTAATGTGCGCCAAACCTATGCAAGTAAGGCTGTACTCACACAAATTGTGCAGGTCGATCCTGCTGGCGAGTCTCTCTTTGGGGATGGCGCTACACCCATTGGCTCCCCGCAATTGATGATTATCGACGACCCGAAAGCGGTCGTTCCTGCGAAAGGAACTTCGGACGTCTGTCAGGTGGATGACGGGTATCTCAAAAAGAATAATATCTACCCGCTACAACTGAAAACGGTGGACTTTTTTGTTCACTGGGCAAACATGATCAGTGTCGTCGGTCTTATTTTCGGCTTGATTCTCTCGGTGCAGTTCCGAAAGAAATCTTGAAACCACCCACTTACAGGTGGTTTCAATCTTCCTAGTTCTTGTTCAAGTACAGAATGCAGTGCTGAATACCAAACTTCTGCATATATCCAAGATCGTCAAAATCTCCCATTTCAGCAGATTCAATTCCCGTTCCGTGATAACCCAAGTGGATGAGATTATCGGTTGCCCCTTGTCCTCCATCAATCCACCTATAGGCGTAAAGGATGTCCCCTCCAAAGAATGCCGCTCCTACGGTTGATCGGCTGTTACTCCACTCGTCGTAATACCGCTTAACCAGCCAGCCGCCCTGAACGTGCCCCCCCGAAATCTTCTTGTCTGAGATGGTTTCTGCGACGTAACCGCATGCCCAGGGAGATTCCTTTCCGTGATCACCGAGCGTAAAGTAGTAAATCTTTCCGTCCTTACCATGTCGCTTGTCGGCGTCAAAGAGAACGGTGGGACGTGAGCGACCCCGTACCGAACCTTTTTCCCCCTCGATCCACTCCATCCCAGCGCTCACGAAGGCATCGTTCCTGAGAATATATTTGCGAATCTGCCAACGCGAAAGACGCTTGTCATCTTGGTCCTGCGCCATCCCAAGAATAAGCTGGTGATGTATGGTGTCTACAGCGGGCCCGACGGGTACGGTCGACTTGTCTGGGAGTGTCAACGTGGGCCCTGAGCCCCCTTTAATCACTTGATAGGTCACCGTTTGAGTTGCTGGATTCCAAAGGAAAAGCCATAGCTTATGGTCGTATTCACCAATCGTGGGCACCAATTTGCTGTCGCTAGAAGCAAAGCTCGAGGTGGAAACATCAATTCCCGAACCAGTGTCACTGACTTCCCTTACGACGATTCCGTCTTTAGTTTGGTAGGCAACTACTATCTTCCCGCCAAAACTCGCAGCAACGGGATCGCCGATAACACCCCAATAATCGATGGTCTGTTCCTTCTCCCATTCAAAGGGCTTCTTTAGCCGCTTGATGTATAGAGCACCCGGTTTGTCGGGACCATTAGTCGGGTCAATCTTCGGGTTCGGCGTTCGGGTATCCCTGGTAAAGAGTACATACGCGTGACCCTTGTGAGAAACGATGAACGGCGCACACTCAGTCTTGTCAACGTTATCCCGACGCCCAGCAGTAGTGGAGTAAGCGTAGTTTATGTCGGCCTTAACGTGGTGCTCCCCAAAAACTCCGTTCCAGTTCCAGTCGATGAGCGTAGTCTTGCCGTTGGCTTTAAGGTGGAACCGGTAAGGAGCGTTTTCGAGGAACTTTACTTTCTCATAAGGCAACGGTAATTCTTCGTCTAGGTCAGATTCTTTGATGAGAACGTTTGCCAGTCGACCATCGCTATAGCCAATATTCTTAATATCCCCGTTAAGCGTATAGCTATATGGGTAATTCATTAGGCTGGGGAAAACTGGACATCCATCAGAATTGAAGAACCCGTTATGGCTCAACCCAAGTTGATGGCCGAATTCATGGATGAAAGTGGCGTACAGCGCCATTCCTCCGCCGCCGCAGCCTCCTCCATCACCCAACTGATCTGCCTGACCTCCGCCACCTCGTCCGATCTGCATCCAATGAACGATTCCCTTCCACTTAGAAGGCAGAAATTTATCGCGATTGGCCCACCAGGAATTCTTCATGTCCCCACCACTCACTTTGTCAAGGAAGACTGGATGAAGATTCCAGCCGGTGGAGCCATCTGAATTCTTTACTGGAAGCGACTTGTAGTAGCCCTTGATCTTGTCGAAAGTGTCTTTTGCGAATTTCTCGTCTACATCTTCAAAGCGAGAAATGAGGCAAACAAGATCGACCTTTCGCGGGTCACAACTCATGCCGGCAAGATCCAAGCCTCGGATACCCTTTACTTCCCATCCGTCTAGAAGCCCATCTCCGTCCGTGTCTGGATTGTAAGGGTCCGTGCCCAACTTTGCCTCTTCCACATTCGTCAACCCATCGTGGTCAGAGTCGATCTCGCTGTCGGAGACCGTGCGATAAACCATCACATCGTTGGCAGTGTGCTGTTCGTGTCCAAATCGAAATTGGAAAAGGTCAACGTCCCCATCCTTATCTATGTCTCCAGCGCACCAGATCGATGGTGCAGCCACCAGAGACGAGGTCGGCCTAACCAGGACAGTTCCGTCATTCTTCGACACCGTGTCAACAAAAACGCTGTCGCCAGCGACGACAGCGTTTTGGCCGGTCAGAACTTTGCCAATCAATTCTGGGCTGGACGAAGCAACGCTGCCACGCTTTACTGTCCCGTCCTGGAATTCAAAGATCCATTGCGAGGACTTGGCCTCTTGAATGCTAATGGTTCCTGCTGGGGCTCGAAAGTCGGCGGTCGCCTTAGACGTGCCATCAATTCGATAACCTCGGCCGGACTTGACATCCCAAACAAAGAGGTTTCCACCTAGAACAGCCAATTTCGGGTGAGCAATCTTTGCTGGCAACTTGGCCCAGTCGGGCTTGTCCGTGAACTTTCCACCCTCATCACTAGTCGCCAGACGAAGCTGGTTACCGCCAAAAGCACCCACCACTGCTGACTGCTTGCCCGTGCCAAGCACACCCACTGCGGCAGCCATACAATCCTTGCCCCAATTGGAAAGCGCGCGATCTGGACGACCCGCTTTCATACTTTCACAATTCAGTGAGACATCGATGAATGAGTCGCCATTAGGTTGAACACGAATGAGATCTGCATAGCCATCTCCATTCATATCAGCAACATATGCCCAAGAACCATCGGGTGCGAATCCAGATGCCCATGGAATGGGAGGTGCAATTAGGGGAGCAGTGAGGATCGCAAGGGCTGTCACACCGATCATCTCACTAATCTACTCAGTTTCAGCTCCTTACTTTACTGAGAAAGGAACTTCTATCAATGCTTAAATTCTGCGCATGGGATGATCGGCAAGATCGGGCCAGATAAAACCTTGCAAAGGTATCGTGACGATATGGCCACGAGCTCTCTCATTCTGGAAATCGGGTGCAAACTTCTCTTCATTGGCGATTCAATAACGGACGCAGGCAGAGCCCAGCCGGTCGGAGAGGGACTCTTTGGGGCTCATGGAACCGGATATGTCAACACAGTTGCCGGATTACTTGGCTCGATTTACGGCGCCAGACGAATACGTGTAGTGAACCAGGGATGCAGCGGAAACACTATCGTAGACCTCAAGGCTCGTTGGCATCGCGATGTGACCAGCCTAAATCCTGACTGGCTTTGTTTGATGATTGGCATCAACGATGTGTGGCGTCAATTTGATTTGCCTCACCAAACCGAACAGCATGTGAGCTTGGCGGAATACGAATCGACTCTGGAAGAGCTAGTTTCGTTGACCAAACCCAGCTTGAAAGGCCTAGTGCTCATGACTCCTTATTACATTGAGCCCCTCAAGGATGACGCGATGCGGCGGCGAATGGATGAATACGGTGCAGCGGTCTTTCGAGTGGCGCAAAAGCACAATGCGATATTCGTTGACACTCAAAAAGCAATGGACCGTGCGCTTGAAAACTGGTATCCAGCTGCACTCGCATGGGATAGGGTTCATCCCAATCAAGTGGGAACGACGGTTCTGGCTAAAGCCTTTTTGGATGCAATTGGATTTGATTGGAATGGAAATTAGTTAGGTCGACGGTCAGAAGAATTTCCCAAATGAAGCCGATAACCATTTACTTATTTGGTGCGTTTGAAGTCTTCGTTGAAGGAACGCCACTGAGAAAGTTGCGTACACAGCGCGGTCAAACCGTGCTTGCGTTGCTGGCATTACGCCTAGGCAAACCTGTGGATAGGACCAACCTCGCCACGACGATCTGGCCAGATAGTGAATTGGCAGACGCCCTTTACAGCTTGCGCCGGACACTAAGCGATATTAGGGCAGCCCTTGGGACGTCTGCCGCTGCCCTGGTGTCTCCATCAACATCTTCGATCCAACTCGATCCCGGCTTGGTCTGGGTCGATGTTGGCGAATTTGAAATGCATGTTGCCTCATCTAATGTTGAGGGTCTCTCCAGGGCCGTGACGTTATATCGCGGTCCACTATTAAATGAATGGCGTCACGAATGGATCGCTCTTGAGCGAAGCCAGCGAGAGCGATCTCTTCTCGAAACTTTGAACCGAAAGGCTACGTCCTTCGAAAATCTAGAAGACTTCAGTGCGGCAGAAGAGCTTTTACGGTTGATGGCGACCTTGGACCCGCACAGTGAGTTCATTTTTCGGCGATTGGTAAACATCCTCGTAAAGCGAGGAAATACGGCTGGGGTCCAACGAGCGTACGACGAGTTCCGCAAACGCTTGAAACAGGATCTCGATATCTTGCCGAATCAACAGACCCAAGATATGCTGCGAGAAGTTCTAGCTACTTCTGCGCGCCAAGTTGAGAGCAGCCGGTTCGTAGGAGGCAACCTCCCAGTCTCCCGCACGCCGCTCATCGGTCGACGTGTTGAATTTGACCGAATCATTCAAGCACTGTCGGATAGCCGTTTAGTAACACTAGTGGGTCCCGGAGGCGTCGGGAAGACACGGCTTGGACTTGAAGTAATCCGAGAAATCTCAAACGGAACCGGACCTCGTGCGTTGGCTGTGGACCTTCTAGCGGTAAGAGAACCTGAACAGCTTTACGAGGCCCTTGCTTCTTCAGTCAAATCCATTGATCCAGATTCAAACTCAAGTCCGGCGTTAATAGCACAAAGGATTGGTATCCAAGAGGGCATTCTCCTGCTGGACAATTGCGAACACCTTTTAGATCCCGTAAAGCAAATTGTAGAAGACATCCTGGAGAATTGCCCCAATATTCGAATGCTGTGCACGAGCCAAGCCTCCATTGGGGTGTCCGGTGAGGTCGTTGTCAGAATTCAGCCAATGAGCGTCCCCATTTTTTCGGACATTTCATTCTCCGAGGCACTTGAGAACGATGCAATCAACCTTCTTTCGAAGTGCATTGCACGCGCTAAAGGTGGTTTTGAACTTACGGAGAAGAACTATCGCTCGGTATGTCGGATCTGCGGAACTTTGGAAGGACTTCCTCTGGCACTTGAACTTGCCGCGACACGAACGCGACTCATAAGCCTCGATCAGGTAGCCGACCTTCTGGAAGACCGCTTTCGGCTACTCAAAACGAGTGATCGAGGGATCGAAGAACGACATCGGACGCTTCTCGCAACTATGGATTGGAGCTATAGCTTATTGAGCGAGATGGAGCGCGAACTCCTGCAAACTGTGTCGATTTTTGCGGGACCGTGGACTTCGGAATCCGCCACGAAAATCCATCACAAGCTAGACGCCTATACGGTCATTGATATCTTAGAGCGCCTGGTTGATCGAAGCCTAATACTCACTGACCCATCCGAAGACCTCCCCCGATTCCGCCTACTCGATTCAGTTCGACAGTATGCCCTTGAAAAACTGACCGAACACGGCCTATATGAGCAAACGAGAACGGCTCATCTCATTTGGTTTTCCGACCTCTGCCGTTTGGGTGAGAAAGGCTTTGTCGGGAAGGATCAAAAATTTTGGATGGATCGGATAACGGCAGAGTACGAAAACGTTCCTGCCGCAATTGCCTGGGCAAAAGGATCAGCGGACCGACTCCCTTATGCTTTGAAAATGGCTTCGAGTTTGATGCGCTACTGGTGGACTCGCGGTGAACTGACGGTTGGGCGAGAGACCGTCAATAAGTTGCTCGAATGTGCAGAGAAGCTAAAGGACACCCCGGCTTACGCAAGAGGACTATACGCTGCTGGCACACTTGCCTGGAGTCAGGGCGACAACTCGGAGGCTGAGGAGCTCCAGCTTCAAGCGCTGAAGACCTTCGAAGCTTACGGAGAAGTGGAGAATGCCGCTTCATGCTTGCGAAATTTGTCCCAGGCGGTTCGGAATCAAGGTCGGTTGGAAGAGGCTTTAAATTATGGACAGAGAGCACTTGAGGGATTTCGTAGCGCAGACAACGAGATTCTCGCTGCACTGACGCTAACTGACCTCGGAATTGCTGCTTCTGACCTACTTCTCTTTGAGCAAGGCTGCTCCTATTTTCAGCAAGCCATCGACTTCAGTTGCAAACACGAAATTCCGTCGCTGGAGGCGGTAGCACTTCTCAACTATGGGGTTATCCGGCAGGGGCTTGGTCAATTGGCAGAGGCACAGCTCGCCCTTGAACGTACATTAACCATCTTGGACAGAATTGGCGGTCGCATCATGACGACGATGACGAGGAACACTTTGGCAAGCGTATACGCAGAGCTAGGAGATATTAGGCATGCCCAAGCTCTGGTTGCGGACAGTTTGGAGACTTTCAGCGAACTGGGTGAAAGGAAAGGCATTTGTTTGACCCTCGAAACTGTCGCCACAGTTGCCCTTTGGGCTCAAGCGTTCGAAATCGGAGCAACTCTACTTGGCACCGCAGATCAGATGCGTGCTGACCTCAACATTCCTCACAGCCCAGCTGAAATGCCCGAGCACCTCAGAATGATTCAGATGGGCGAGTCAAGAATGGGACTAGACCTTTTTAGAAGTACCTACGACGCGGGAAGAGCCGCCTCTCATTTAGAGCAGGTGCAGCTTGCCAACCGTTGGTTGAAGCCCTAGGAAGCTCCTATCGAAATTCGCCGTCAAAACTTGCAAACGACAGTCTCCAAAAGAAGACTTCAGGTTAGTGATCTCGCTCAGAATAGTGTACATGCCTATTCGAAGATCATTGGCGAGCCTAAGCCTTGCTGTGCTCCTGCCCTTTCTTCCTGCATCACCTGGCACGTTTCAGACATCGAAGTCAAACACAAATTCCTGCCTGGCTTTCATCTCCACTAACTTAGCAAAAGGCAATGGCGACTTTTTCGAATACTTCCGATTTAGTTCAAAAGAACTCGTTATTAAGGATGGGGATACGTTCGTCTACAGCATTTTCCTGGATCCCAGAAATCCTGTTGCGAAAGGCGGCGTAGACATTAACTTTCAAGACGATGGCCTTCCATTAAGGGATTTGGGGCTTGTCGACCAAGAGGGAATTCAGGCGCACGGCAATGGCATTCTCCAATCCGCAGTTGGCAAATGGTACACGCGAAGGATCTCACTTGCAACTTCAATAGGGCGCAAGACCTCTGATTTCGAGTTTCAAGAAGAGGGTGATCCGGACGGCACCTATGTTCAGTTCGTCGCTGATGTTTACATTGAACATGCAGACGGCTCTAAAACTTGGATCTACCAAGACGGTCCGCCTACTGCAGGAGTCATTGCAAACGAGAACGGCTACAGTCACACTCCCACTTGCGTTCAAGTCGACAGAACCCAAGTTGAGACTGGAAAAGACCTCACTCCCGTAATCAGGGCCGCAGTCGAAAGAGGACAAGCTGCCACAAAGATCGCCGAGATTAAGAAGGATATCGATCTGGCAAAAAAGTATCTTGCCAAGAACCCAGATCCTAGTTTAGAGGGCCACGTCAAAGAGGCCGAAACCATGCTCACTCAGATCCAAACGGATTCAGCAACTCTCGAGCAGGTTGAAGCAGTTCTGCACTCGGCCAGGCATGCCCTGTCCCACACGCACCCGGTAATGGAAAAATACACGGGCCACCTTGTAGGACATGCACATATCGACCTTCAATGGCTGTGGGAATGGCAAGAAGGTATCGTCTTTACGCACGATACTTTCAATCAAGCCGTTAAATTCATGGATGAATTCCCCGGTTTTTCCTTTAGCCAGAGCAGTTCGTGTCTCTATCAGACAACAGAACAGAATTATCCGGATTTGTTTAAGAAAATACAAGAAAAGGTGCATAAAGGAACTTGGGAGATCGTTGGTGGACGCGTATGCGAGGGCGACACCAATATGATCAGTCTGGAATCGCACGCCCGTCAATTTCTGTACGGACAAAGGTATTTCCGTGAGAAATTCGGGAAGACGGCGGTCGTGGGATGGGAACCGGACACTTTCGGGCACACGGCTCAAATGCCTCAGATTTTGAAATTAGGAGGCTGCAAGTATTACTACTTCTGCCGCGGTGGAAAGAATAAGCCTCTGTTCTGGTGGTCAGCTTTGGATGGCACAAAAGTGCTTGCGTTTGACGAACCAGCTAACGGCTCGTGGTACAACAGCGACCTTTCCTATCGCCAGTTCGAGGAAATGCTGAACTTCGACAAGAATGTAGGTAGTAAGGACGACCTTTGGGTCTACGGAGTCGGCAACCACGGCGGCGGACCTACAAGAGAGCAAATCGAAATGGCGCTCGGATGGATGAAAGATCCATCCAAACCGAAGGTGAAATTCTCGACGGCCACCCAATTCTTTAACAAGCTAGAAACCTATGACTTAACGAAGATTCCAACCGTCAACACAGACCTAAACCCTGTGTTTGATGGGTGCTATACGTCTCATTCTGAAATCAAACAACTCAATCGAGATGCTGAAGCCCTAACCACCTCGGCTGAGGCGACGGCAACAGTCGCTTCACTCTATGGGTTCAAATACCCGAAAGAGAGCTTTCGCCGAGACTGGGAAGACATCTGCTTCAACCACCATCACGACACACTGCCAGGGAGTGGCATTCATGCCCCCTATCAACGAACCAAAGTTCAACTCAATCGCGTTTTATCGGATGCCCAAGACATCATTACTCGCTCCCTAGAAACAATGGCGATAAGGGTGACACCCGTTCAAGGCGGCTTGAGCACGCTTGTATTCAATCCAACAGGTTGGAAGCGAGACGGCTGGGTCGAAACCTATTTGGTCAAGAGTGGCTGGGATCAAGGCCAAGACCTCGATCCAAACAATTGCGTTGCCGTCGGCCCAGACGGAAAACAATATCCAGTCGAGTTACTAGATGGACCGAGTCGGAGAGCTCGATTCTGGGCAGGTGATGTTCCTCCGTTCGGATACAAGGTTTTTCACCTTACGAATGGCAAACCATCAGAGTCGAACCTAAAGGTATCTAGAGACGGTCTCTCGATCGAAACAAACAGACTTTCGATTGAATTCGATGGCACGAATGGCAATGTCAAATCGGTCATCGATAAGAAAACCGGGAAGCAGTTTGCTGGCAAGAATGGATTGGGGTCTTTGGAGGCCCACATGGAACGGGCAGGCGGGATGAGTGCATGGGTCCTCGGCCATATCGACCGAGTCGACAAGGTTAAGCTGGTCTCAACCGAGACATCTCATGACCAAACATCGGCCACGGTAACTTTCCATTACTTGCTCCCGAGCAACAACTCCGTTGGAAAAGTGACGCCAATAACCCAAAAATTCCAGATCGATTCAAACAGCTCAGAAATTGTCGTTGACGTAGATTGCGACTGGCAGGCAATTGGTATCGAACCTGGCCTGAATCCGCTCTTGCGGGTAGCTTTCGACTCAGGGATCGTGAATCCGGTATCTACCTACGAAGTTCCATTCGGGTCAGTTACTCGTCCCAACGATGGACAGGAGTATCCGGCGCTCAAGTGGGCAGATTTGGGCGGAGACGGTCTTGGGCTTTCGATCCTTAATGACAGCAAACATGGCTACTCCGTCCAGGGTTCAA
The DNA here is from genome assembly GCA_038207365.1 of Fimbriimonadales bacterium. Classification (GTDB taxonomy): domain Bacteria; phylum Armatimonadota; class Fimbriimonadia; order Fimbriimonadales; family Fimbriimonadaceae; genus Fimbriimonas. The sequence continues at coordinate 86,672 of JBBQZV010000012.1, forward strand.
CGATGAGACTTAGCCTGATTCGCTCTAGCTTCAGCCCGGATCCGGTCCCCAACCCTGGAAAACAGCATTGGAGATATGCGATCCTTCCCCATGCTGGAGATTGGAGACAAGCTCAAACAATCCATAAAGCAGCAGAATTCAACCAACCTCTTTTGGGGGCGACTGTTCCATTCGACGCCAAGGGCACGGCTCCGCTACAATACAGTCCGGTGTCGATTACGGATGCGAATGTGATTCCAACCTGCTTAAAGTTAGGGGAAGACTCTGGAGACTTAATCGTTCGCATGTACGAATCGACCGGCAAGCCGTCAAAATCGGGATTGATATTCAACGTTCCCATTGCTGACGCAACGTGGGTGAATTTTTTAGAAGATAATCTGGCCAAGGCTGATCTTTCAAAGAGCGGCGTAAATGCCTCAATGCGAGGATTTGAAATCAAAACCGTTAAGGTTAAGCTTAGGAAGTAGGACACAGGAGGTATCGATGAAGAACTTATATGGTGCAGCCATCGCAGGAGCTCTTGCTCTTGTCATGGTAGTTGGATGTGGATCGGGTGATGACAAGAAGACTGCAGAAGGCGACAATGCTCCAGCAGCAGGTGGAACTGACGCTGGAGCAAAGAAGAGTCTCACCATTGCCGTGATTCCAAAGGGCTCAACCCACGAATTTTGGAAATCTGTCAAAGCTGGCGCAGATGCGGCCGCGAAGGAGCTGAGCGTTACCGTTCAGTTCAAAGGGCCTCTCAAAGAGGATGACCGTGAGAGCCAAATCAAGACGGTCGAGGATTTCATTACGGCTAAAGTCGATGGAATCGTTTTGGCTCCTCTGGATAACCAAGCTCTTGTCGGCCCAACCCACGAAGCCGTTGGTCAAAACATTCCAGTGGTCATTATTGACTCAGCCTTAAATAGCACGGAGACTTCGAGCTTTGTTGCCACGGATAACTATAAAGGTGGCACGATGGCGGGAGACCAAATGGTCAAGCTCCTGGGCGATAAGGGCAGCATTATCGTGCTGCGCTACCAGAAGGGCTCTGCTAGCACGGATGATCGCGAAAAGGGCTTCCTTGACGTTATGGCCAAGCACCCCGGAATCAAGGTACTTAGTTCAAACCAAGAAGCTGGTCCTACGGTCGACTCGGCCCAAAAGGCAAGCGAGAACCTACTCGGCGGATTCAAAAACGCTGATGGTTCACTTCAGGCACAAGGCATCTACACACCCAACGAATCAAGCACGTTCGGCATGCTTCGTGTTCTCGAAGAGAATAAGTGGGCCGGCAAGGTCAAATTCGTCGGATTTGACTCCGCTCCCAAGCTTCTAGAAGGCATGACCAAGGGCGAGATCGATGCTTTGGTCGTTCAAAATCCTTACAACATGGGCTACTTGAGCGTAAAGACAATGGTTGACGTCATCAACAAGAAAACTGTTGAAAAGCGAATCGATACCGGCGCACAATTGGTCACGAAGGACAATATGACCCAGCCAGATATCGCTAAGCTGATCAATCCTCCCAAGGAGTGATCCTCGCTAGAAAATCAATCGCCAAAACTCTGGAGCCAAGAATATTCTTGACTCCAGAGTTGCTAAAATGAGGTCGCCCAAACGACTGCCGCTTCATTAGCATTTGGATGGTCGACGGCTCTAAAAGATGAGTTTTTTATCAATGAACGGTATCAGCAAGCGGTTCGGGGCAACCGCTGCTTTGGACAATGTCAACCTTTCGGTAGAAAAGGGCGAAGTTCACGCCTTGGTTGGAGAGAACGGGTCCGGTAAAAGCACTTTGATGCGTATTTTGTCAGGCGCTCTGACGCCCGACTCAGGCACGATGACTCTCGGAGGCAAACCCTACCAGCCTCGAAACACGATGCACGCTCGCGAATCGGGCATCGCCATGATTTATCAAGAATTGTCGCTATGTCCTGATTTGACCACTGCTGAAAATGTGATGCTCGGTATGGAGTTGACGACAATGGGCGTCATCGACAAAAAGACCACCCGGCAACGAACAGAGTCGGCGCTTGCACAATTGGGATTGCCCGAAATCGATGTCGACGTTCAGGTTAAGTTTCTTCCCATCGCTACCCGCCAGCTGATCGAAATCGCACGGGCCGTTGCTCTGGAATCCAGAGTAGTTGTATTGGATGAACCTACAAGTAGCCTTACTCAAGCAGACGTAGAGAAGCTATTTGAAGTGGTCAAAATCCTTCGGGAAAAGGGCACAGCTGTCATCTACATTTCGCATTTTCTCGATGAAATAAAACGCATCTGTGACCGGATGACCGTTCTTCGCGACGGTGTCTTTGTTGACGAGAAGCAGGTCAGTGAAGTGAATACCGACCAGATCGTTTCGATGATGGTGGGTAGGCGTATCGACACCATTTATCCACGTTCTCAGAGGACTGTCGGCGAGGTCCTGCTCGAAGTAAATAACCTGCACGGTCACAAGAAGCCGGAAAATGCGACGATGCAACTTCGTCGCGGAGAGGTCCTGGGCATTGCCGGGCTCAACGGCTCGGGCAGAACGGAGCTTCTGAGGTGCATCTTTGGCTTGGACAGCGTCAAAAGCGGAAAGATTAGAGTCGGCCATGTTCAAGGTGCTGCCAAACCCGCCGAACGGTGGAGAGAGGGCGTTGGCATGCTCAGCGAAGATCGAAAGCTGGAAGGGCTAGCAGTTGGGATGTCCATCGCCGACAACCTCACCATTACAAAGCTAACCCCAATCATTTCCAACGCAGTCCAGAATGAGAGTGCAAAGATATGGATTGATAAGATGTCGGTAAAGTGCCAAGGCCCCCAGCAGATCATTGGCGAACTGTCTGGCGGAAATCAGCAAAAGGTCGCGATCGCTCGACTTCTCTACCACGGCGTCGACGTTATGCTTTTCGACGAACCCACTCGAGGAATTGACGTCGGAAGTAAGGAGCAGATTTACACATTGATTGATCAACTTGCGCTTGAAGGCAAAGCCGTCCTGATGGTCAGCAGTTACCTCCCCGAATTGCTTGGGGTTTGTGACAGAATTGCCGTGATGCACAAAGGGACGCTTGGAGTTGCCTGCCCCGTTCAAGATACGAGCGCCGAAGCGATTATTCGCGAGGCTGCAGGCGCATGATCAAACAGCTTAAGACCTCTTCCCTGTTTAATCTGGCAGGGCTGTTCATCGCTTGGATACTCATATTCGCGCTGTTTTCCTGGAAGGCACCTCCCAATTTTCACTCATTAGACAACATTGAAACCATGGCGAGGCAAGGGACCATCGTGTCCATCGCCACTCTTGGGATGACCTGTATCATCATCAGTGGAGGAATCGATCTCTCAGTAGGTTCAGTTGTCGCATTCGTCACGGTTGTCATTGCCGCTCTGCTTCAGGCCGGTCAATCTCCTTGGATAGCACTTTTCGGCGGATTGCTTGCTGGAGGTGCCGCCGGGTTCTTCAATGGCTTCCTGATCACCAAACTTAAGGTTGTTCCTTTTATCGTCACTCTGGGAACCTTCCTCATTGTTCGCGGTGTGGGAAAGGGCATATCCCATGAACGAACGATCAATCCGCCGGCCAACTGGCTGAATGATTTGATTTCGCGACCAAGCAAAGCTGAGAGTTGGAAGATTTTTCCGATTGGAGTCTGGATGTTGCTCGTCCTGGCGGTCTTGGTCTCCCTCATGCTTAAGAGAACTCGGTTTGGGCGCCATATTGTTGCTGTCGGCTCTAACGAACAAGCCGCTCGCCTTTGTGGAGTACCTGTTGAGCGAGTCAAGGTCATGGTTTACGTGTTGGCGGGTCTATTTTTTGGCCTGTCCGGCTTAATGCAGTTCTCTCGACTCACGCTTGGTGACCCTACTGTTGCGCAGGGGTTGGAACTCGATGTCATTGCCGCAGTGGTTATTGGTGGCGCAAGTCTAAGCGGTGGACAAGGCTCGATTCTCGGGTCTCTCCTTGGAGCTTGGATTATGATCACGATAAATTCGGGGTGCTCACAGATGGGTTGGGATACCTGGGTGGAACAGATTGTCACCGGTGCAATCATTGTCCTCTCTGTCGCCATCGATCGAATGAGAGTCAGGAAGGACTAGGCTTGAACCTATTTCTCGCGCTTGCCATCTGCGTCTGGAATTGCTCTGGAGATCAACCCGATTCTAGGCAAGTGCGGATCGAGATTCAACATCAGTACGACCGCTGGTCCAAAGCCTATATGACTCAGGATGTTAACGTACTTCTGGAGATCCTTTCTCCCGATTACTCACTTACCACGGGTGACAAAGACGAGCTCTCTTATAAGACCTATGCTGCTTATTTGAAGCTCAAAGCCAAGGGTCCGAAAGATATCACGCACTACAAAACCATCATCAAAAGCTTTAACCTGTCCTCGTCTACTGCAGACGTCGTTGCCATCGAAACGATGACGACCGAACTTGCCGACCGCACAAATGCCAAAGGACAATTATCCGTTCATCAGCACGAATACCTAGACAGGTGGCAGTCTTTTGACCATACTTGGCGGTTATTGAAAACCACCACTCTCCACGAATCAACGAAGATAGAAAGAAAGGGATAACTTAATGAACGAGATCACTCGCCGTACGATGCTTAAGATGGCTGGCGGAGCAACGCTAGGCCTTGGATTCCCAGGAAAAATTCTGGCAGTTCTACAGGATGGAACGTTAGTTGTTCAGGACCACAAGGTTCCAGCGATTAAGAACCTTACTGCTGAGTGGAAATCAGGACTTATTCAAAAAGGAGCTAAGGAAATTTGGTCTGGGCAAGCGCTCGACTCAATTGGCATGCCTGTAGGAGGCATTGCGACAGGGCAACTTTATGTTTGTGGTGATGGCTCACTTGGGTGTTGGGAACTCTTTAACCAGCATCAATATCAGAATCAGGGACCCTATAGTTACGCCATGCGGCCCATTCCGAAACTTGTTGAGTTCGGAATAAAGGTCAGGCTAGGCGATCATACTTGGCAGCTTAACAAGAGCGGATTCCAAGATGTCACGTTTAGCGGCACCTATCCAACTGCGCTCATCACCTACAAAGAACCTACCTGCCCGTTTGAGGCGGAGATGACTGTATATTCGCCGTTCATTCCCCTAAACGCGAAGGACTCTTCACTTCCAGCAACGATCTTTGAAGTAAGCCTAACGAATAAATCCGATCGGCCCATTTCGTTGGACGTCATTGGTTTTCTGGAAAATGCTTGCTCTAGGTCAGCCCAAAACCACGCAGGAGATCGAAAACGGCATACGGTTGCGACGACTTCACCTTCCTTTACTTGCCTAACTCATAGCGCCGATGAATCCCGTCACGATATGACTACGGAACGGGCAGCCCCTAGATCCGAATTACTCATTGCAGACTTTGAAGGTGACACTTATGGAGATTGGAAAGTTGAAGGAGATGCCTTTGGCCGAGGTCCTGCAAAAGGCGCATTAGAAGGTCAGAATCCCGTTTCAGGATTCACTGGGAAAGGTCTCGTCAATTCTTTTTTTAACGGCGATGACACCGTGGGCAAGCTGACTTCGCCCGAATTCACGATCGAACGCGACTTCATCAACTTCAAAATTGGTGGAGGAAATCAACCTGGGAAAGCATGTATCAACCTGATCGTTGACGGCAAAATCATGCGTACCTCTACGGGACTTAACGATGAACGACTCCTTTGGGATACCTGGAGCGTCCCCGAGTTCGCTGGTCGCAAGGCTCACATTGAAATTGTTGATCAGGCAAAGGGCGGATGGGGCCATGTCAACGTCGATCAAATTTCCCAGTCCGACCGAATTCAGTCTAAACAGGACCTTCAGACACGACACGGAGATGTCAATCTAGACACTGGATCGATGTCTCTTGCACTTCTCGGGGCGGGCACCGCAGACTCGGAAGGCGAATACTCGTTCGAGCGACACTATGTCGGTGAAGTGTCCGCCGAGCCAGTCATGCTTGGGCCAGGGAAATCTAAGAAATTTACATACGTCCTCGCTTGGAACTTCCCGCATCACCCACAAGGACGCAATTACTCGACATGGTTTGCGGATTCGAGTGCCGTAGCCAAGTATGTTGCTGACAATTTCCCAAGGCTCAGCAAGGAAACAAAACTCTGGCGAGATACTTTCTACGATTCAACACTTCCCTATTGGCTCCTTGACCGACTTCATTCAACTGCGTCTAACTTGGCTACCGGTGTGACGGAATGGCGCAAGAACGGATTGTTCTGGTGCTGGGAAGGAGTGGTCTGCTGCTCGGGAACGTGTACTCACGTGTGGAACTACGAGCACACACTTGCCCGACTTTTCCCCGAACTCGAGCGAAACATCAGGAGTAAAACGGATTACGGTGTTGGATTCGATGAAGCGACCGGCCTCGTGGGAATGCGGAGCGATCGCGAATATGCTGCCGATGGACAATGTGGAACGATTCTCAAAGCCTATCGGGAGCATCAAGTCAGCGTTGACAGCAAATTCCTGAAAGATCATTGGAACCGGATCAAGAAGTCTTTGCAGTTCCTGATGAATCGTGACAAGAATGGCGACGGGATGATCGAAGATTCTCAGCCTAATACTTACGACATCGAGTTCTTCGGCGCGAACACGTTTATTGGGTCCCTTTACCTTGGTGCCCTTCGGGCAGGCGAAGAAATGGCGAAAGAGATGGGTGACACTGAATTCGCTCAGCAGTGCCAGACCTACTTCAAGAATGGAAGCGAAGCCACTATGAAGCGCCTTTTCAATGGGGAGTACTTCATTCAAGAAGTGGACCAGTCGAAGTACAAAAAGTATCAATATGGTCCTGGCTGCCTAGCAGATCAGTTATTTGGCCAGGGATGGGCCCACCAAGTTGGTCTTGGCTACATCTACCCACGCGAAGCAGTTCAGAAGGGTCTCGAATCCATTTGGAAATACAACTGGAGCCCTGACGTTGCAGGTCAAAACAAGCGCTGGCCGCCACAGCGTCCCTTCGCGCTCCCGGGTGAAGGAGGGCTGTTCACTTGCACATGGCCAATAGGAGGGCGCGAAGAAGATCCTGTACTCTACCGAGACGAAGTTTGGACCGGCATCGAATATCAAGTCGCTGGACATATGATTTGGGAAGGTATGGTCGAAGAAGGATTGTCAATCTGTCGTGCTGTTCACGAGCGATACCACCCTTTAAAACGCAACCCTTACAACGAGGTTGAATGCAGTGATCACTACGCTCGTGCCATGGCTTCTTGGGGAGTCTTCTTGGCGCTTGGCGGTTTCCAATATCACGGCCCAGCTCAAAAGATCGGCTTTGCACCCAAAATGACTCCTGCCAACTTCAAGACAGCGTTTACGACATCTGAAAGTTGGGGCATTTATTCCCAAACCATTGACGATTCAAAACAAGTCGGCCATGTTACTTTGACCCATGGAGCACTCAGCCTAAAGGAGATTGCCTTGGTGACCGATAAAGGTGGACAAACGGGCGTCACATACGGTGGAAGGAACGTGGAGTTTCAGGCATCGAAGAACGGTTCACAGACCGTCATCACGTTGTCAAAGTCGCTTCGACTCAAACCGGGCAAGACACTTGAAATCACCTTCGCCTAATTCGGCATTTACTTACCCGTTCGCAGGAGCTTCTCTAATCGCTCCTGCGAAAACTCTCGTCGCTCGAACCACCGGGCAACGTGCCCGTTGGCAATCACGGCAATCCGGTCGCTAACTTGCATCAGTTCTCGAGGGTCGGTTGAGGAAACAACGATCGTTATTCCCTGATCCGATAGACTCGCAATCGATTGCCAAACCTCTAATCGACACGCGAGGTTCAAGCCTTTGGTGGGTTGATCAAAAAAGAGTACGGAACACTTGTATTGAAGGCTAGCGCCGATCGCCTTCTTTTGGGGATTTTGATCGTTCAAGTTCCGTAAAAGTCGACCGGGTGACGCCGTAGCGTCTGAGCCTGCTGATCCACTACATTCAGACGGATTTGGGACAAAACCAATTCCAGCGGCCACAGCATGTTCGCGGCTAATGACCTTGCTGGCAACAGAACTGGCTTGAAGAAAGATCTCGCCAGAGTCTTTTGGAAGCACTCCAGCAGCTGCTTGAACCACCTCGGATTGGCCACCACCTTCGAGTCCCAGTAATCCAATGACTTCTCCCCGCTTCGCTTTTAGGCTTACGCCATTGACGCAGTGTTCGACGCTAAGCCCTTCTATACGGAGTGCGACCTCAGGTCCACAACCAACTTGGCGAGTGTGTGCAAATGGGGGTACTTCACGACCCACCATTTCGCCTTCCAACCCAGCGACAAAGATCTCATCAGGATCATGGGTGGAGACCAAGCGGCCATCTCGCATCACCGAAACGACATCTGCCACATCCAGAGCTTCTTCTGGCCGCGAGGTTAAGTACAAGATCGCTATGCCTCCCGAGCGCAAGGAGGATAGATTCTCGTAAAGGACGTTTGCTTCTGCAGTTGTAAGGCTCGCGGTCGGATCGTCTAGGACTAATAACGTAGTCGATTTAGAACAAATCGAGGCTATCTCAATGAGTTTTTGCGTGCCAGCCGAGAGACTGCAGAATCGTACATTCGGATCCAGGTCACCAAGACCGACTTTCGAGAGAATTCCAGCAATCCGCTTATCTCGCTCTTTATGAAGTACGAGGCCAAAACGAGTGGGTACTTCTTCCAAACCGATGGCATCACCCACCGTTTGCTTTCCAGTGAAAACCCTGGGACTGAACACGGACCGAATCCCAAGCGCGGACGGATCACGAAGATCACCCCTTTGACAGATCTTGCCTTGAACATGAATCGTTCCACCGGAGGGAGATTCTTGGCCCATAAGCAGCTTTCGAAGGGTGCTCTTGCCTGTCCCACTTGCCCCCAGGATGGCATGGATCGTACCAGGCTCTATCGATAGGCTCACTCCACTGAGTGCGGGACGTCCTACGCGATAAGAGAATTCAAGGTCCCTTGTGATAATTGCAGGAAACAAATAAGGCATAAAGATTGGAGGCCAGCCTGCCCCAAATTCATTCTATCTTGACCAACTAAGAATCGTGGGTTTTCAAAGAACTGCTTAAGATGCCCAATCGGCATCGTAATATCCACTATTTAGAAATTCAGCACGCAATCTCATGTAAGAACATACTGTTGCGGCCCGAATGCGTGGTAAAAATCGGCTGTGAATATCGACCTTCTGAAGGAGCTCACTGAAGCTCATGGCACATCAGGGTATGAGGATGCGATCCGTGTGATCGTTAAACGAGAGCTCAAGGATCTTTGTGAGATCTCTACAGATCGCATGGGAAACCTTTTTTGTATTAAGAGAGGGTCTGGCACCACGAAAGTCATGGTTGCTGCCCACATGGATGAGATCGGGTTTGTCGCAAAGTACATCGATGCCTCTGGATTCATTCGCCTCAATCCTCTAGGAGGATGGGATCCGCGCCAGATGAACAGTCAGCGCGTTCGAGTGCACACAAAGGAAGGTAGCTTGCCTGGTGTGCTTATGCATGGAACCAAGCCTGCGCATCTTCTTTCAGATGCTGAGAAGGCACAGGGGCAGAAGCTAGATGATTTCTTTGTTGACCTTGGCTTGGGTGTCGATGAAGTGAAAGCGAAAGTGAGAATTGGCGATCAGATCACCATGGATGGTCGGTTCTCTCAAATGGGTAATCACCTAACCTGCAAATCAATGGACGATCGAGTTGCTCTCTTCGTCATGATTGAAGCGCTCAAGAAAGTCACTTCACACCAAGTGGACATCTACGCCATTGCGACTGTTCAGGAAGAGATTGGACTTAGGGGCGCAACTGCTGCGGGTGCAGCAATCAATCCTGATATCGTCGTTGCGCTTGATATCACCTTGGCCAACGACATTCCGGGCATCCCAGAAGCCGACCAGATCACCAAGTTAGGAGCTGGAACCGCTATCAAGATCATGGACAGTTCGCTCATCTGCCACCCCAAGCTAGTAGAGCACTTCCGATCTATTGCTGAGGACAAGGGAATCAAGCACCAAATGGAGGTGCTACCTCGCGGCGGTACTGATGCAGGTGGAGTACAGCGTCTCCATGGCGGTATTCCATCGTTCACGCTATCGATCCCATCTAGATACGTCCACACGGTCAACGAGACGGTTGATAAGGACGACGTTCAGGCAAGTATAGACTTACTGGCACTCTATCTAGAAGATGCTCACAACGGCGACTACGCCTACTAAAGATAAGTGAAGAGAGGTGTGCTTCGATTCAGTCGAAGCACACCTCAATCGCAGTCCCTCTCGGGATTGCGGTCTAGTTCACGCCAACGGCGATTAAACCGGCAGCGGTATAGGTCTGCCCGCCGATCGCAGCTTGAGTAAGACTCAGAGTTCTAGACAATCTAAGTGTCGCTCTGCCATCAGCTGGTAGGTTGACAGCAGGATTCACATAAAGTGTGCTTCCGTTAAAGCCACCGTCTGTGCCCGTTACGGTTGGTCCAATCTGAACGCCATTGGAAGGAAAGTCTTGGAACATCGAAATGCCGTAGTCGATGTGTCCAATGCTGTTTCCAATTCCGTAGAATCCAGAAGCAGTGAAAGACAGCGTTCGATTTGTACGGACTTCAACGTCGTTCGATTGCTTGATATCGGTAGCTGAGCCGATGCCCTGAACCGTATATACGCCGCCAAAGTTGCCGCTGATGTAGACGTAGGTGCTGACATTAATCAATGTCTGAGCGAGGAACTGGGCATTGGTGTAGGTTGCCCCGGTAACTCCGTTCTGGCCAAATGCTGTACCAGCGACATAACCACTGAATACCTGCGCGCCAGCGCCGTCTCCGTTAACTTGCCATGTGGCAAATCCATTGGTTCCTTGAGAACCATCATAAGTAAAGATGCGAGTAGTTAGGCCTTGGCCCATAGCAGCAACTGCTATGCTTCCGCATGCGAGGGTGAGTGCGATTTTCTTGAAGTTCATTGACAGACTCCCAACCTCATCTGGTTATCCAGAAAAAAGGCTATGAGTTATTCTGTGGGTATTTAACCGATTAAACAAGAAACCCTTTTAGCGTAAGTATTTTTACTAGGGCAATGAACTTCAATACAATCAACTAGAATCTGAATCTTGAGCAAGCATTACTTACTCAGACCTACATGGGCGGTCAACTCATAAATAGCCCATCCTATATGATTGCTATATGTAGGTCACTACCTTAAATAGGATCACAACAAAACCAAAATGGGGCTGCCCCTCACTTAAGGGCAGCCCCATGGCGGATTTTAGTGTCAGAGCGTAATTAGTTTACGCCGACGGCTACAATTCCACCAGCGATATAAGTCTGGCCACCGATCGCGGCTTGGGTCAGAGTTAACGTGCGGTTGAGTCGAAGTGTTGCTCGTCCGTCTAATGGCAGATTAGTTACTGGGTTGACATAGATCGTGCTTCCGTTGAAGCCTGAGTCTGTGCCCGTTACCGTGCTACCGATCTGAACGCCGTTTGAAGGATAGTCCTGCCAGAGCGAGATGCCGTAGTCGATGTGGCCGATGGCTGCACCGATGCCATAGAAACCAACTGCAGTGAACGAAAGCGCACGGTTGGTTCGAACTTCAACGTCGTTTGACTGCTGAATGTCCGTGGCAGAGCCGATGCCCTGAACCGTATACACGCCACCGAAGTTGCCGCTAATGTAAACGTAGGTGCTGACATTGATCAATGTCTGAGCGAGGAATTGTGCGTTGGTGTAAGTTGCACCGGTAACGCCGTTCTGGCCAAAGGTTGTTCCAGCGATATAACCGCTGAATACCTGAGCGCCAACGCCGTCGCCGTTAACTTGCCAAGTTGCAATTCCATTAGTTCCTTGAGAACCATCGTAAGTGAAGAGACGAGTGGTGAGTCCCTGTCCCATTGCTGCGACTGAAACACTGGCTGCTGCACAGACCAGGCCAATCTTCTTAAAATTTAGTGTTGACATTTACGTTCCGCCTGCACCAATTACACATAGATAACGGGCACTCTTTATTGTCCCACGCCACTGTCCCGGTTAACCTAGTAAAAATGCTTGATTCGCCGGTTAAATCAAGTATCAAAAGTTATTTTCTCTATCGCATCCCATGCATAGACATTTTTAGACATTGTGCATTTTATTCATATACAGAATCTTGCTCGGGGCATCTGAGATCGTTAGTCAGCAACGTGCTTGTAAAAATCGAAAAGGGCCGCCTCACTTATGAGACGACCCTATCGCAAAACCTCTCCGATTCGCGAGGCTAGTTAACGCCGACAGCTACGATTCCAGCAGCTGTATATGTTTGGCCGCCGATGGCAGCTTGCGTCAAAGTTAGTGTTCGGTTGAGTCGCAGGGTTGCTCGACCGTCTACAGGCAGATTGGTTACTGGGTTGACATAGATCGTGCTTCCGTTGAAGCCTGAGTCTGTGCCCGTTACCGTGCTACCGATCTGAACGCCGTTGGAAGGATAATCCTGCCAGAGCGAGATGCCGTAGTCGATGTGACCGATGCTTGCACCGATACCATAGAAACCAACTGCAGTGAACGAAAGCGCACGGTTGGTTCGAACTTCAACGTCGTTTGACTGCTTGATGTCCGTAGCAGAGCCGATGCCCTGTACCGTATACACGCCACCGAAGTTGCCGCTGATGTAAACGTAGGTGCTGACATTGATCAATGTCTGAGCGAGGAATTGTGCGTTGGTGTAAGTTGCACCGGTAACGCCGTTCTGACCAAAGGTTGTTCCAGCGATATAACCGCTGAATACCTGAGCACCAGCGCCGTCGCCGTTAACTTGCCAAGTGGCAATTCCGTTGGTTCCTTGAGAACCGTCGTATGTGAAAAGACGAGTGGTGAGTCCCTGTCCCATTGCTGCCGTTGTAGCGGTAGCTAGCACAGTGATAAAAGCAAGCTTATTCAAGTTCATGTAAATTAGATGAACCCTCCTTTTTAACTCGCGTCCCCTCTCGACACGGTGTTGTCCATATTGTACATCGTTTTACCGGTTTAGGTAATTCTTTTTTGCTTCTATTCATATAACCGGTAAATTAGCTTAGGTTAGTTAAATTGGTAAACCAATGAAATTGCCTTCATTTTGGTCTCCGGCTTAGTTGGTTAGGTTCTCGCACGTACCTTCCTCAGATTTGAGAACTGCCAAATTCGAACCCTTTGGCCAACTCTCTACGTATATGCGGACATGGTTCGGACACTCGGACTCAAAAAGTATTTTAAAGACCCTAAAACGGGCACCAAAAAAGCAGTTGACGGAATTGACATTGAGGCAACACCCGGAAGGATATTCGGACTGCTGGGAGTTAATGGAGCTGGCAAAACAACCGTCCTTCGTATGCTGTCCACTGTCCTCAAACCGACCGAAGGAAGCGGATCTGTGGCTGGACTTGACATCGTCAAGGACGCAGCCAAGGTACGGGCCAGTATCGGCTTTATGTCGAATTCAACTGCACTATACGGCCGGCTCACGTCGAAGGAAGTTATCCAATACTTCGGCACGCTTTACGGACTCAGTGAACAGCGACTGGCTGAACGAATGAGTTACGTGATGGACAAACTCGACATTCATGAATTTGCTGACCGGTACTGCGACAAGCTAAGTACAGGGCAAAAGCAAAGAGTCAGCATCGCCCGGACCATTCTTCACGATCCACCTGTGCTCTTTTTTGACGAGCCGACGGCCGGACTCGATGTTGTGACCAGTCAAACGGTAATGGAGTTCATTGAGGAGGCGCGAGATCTCGGCAAGACCGTCATCTTCAGTACTCACATCATGAGCGAGGTGGACCGGTTATGCGATGACGTCGCAGTTATCCACGACGGAGTTGTGGTTGCGAGTGGGTCTCCAGACACGATGAAGCAAATGACGGGGGAGAGAAGTTTGGAGAGAGCGTTCTTGCAGTTAGTCAAATTCCAGGCAGGTTATGTTAGCGCTAAGCAGGCAAACCCATGAACGACACGATGAAGATCGCACGTAAGGAACTGCGAGAAATGTTCCGGGATAAGAGGGTTAAGTTCGGTGCCTTCGTCATGCCGATATTCCTCATCCTCATGATGGTCCAGCTATTTGGCTTTATTATCGGCGCGGCCAAAGGCGCCGTAAAGTCAACTATCTATATAGCGGGAATTCCGAGTGATTTATCGAAGACATTCGAAACAGCCGGAATGACTGTAAAAACCGTACCAACGGTTGACGAAGGAATCAAACTCGTAAAGGAAGAACAAGCAAAGCTCGTATTAGCCGTCAAGCCACCCACTTCGGAAGGTCAGATCGTCATTGAGGCCTATTACGACCCCAAACAGCAAATGGCACAACTGGCTTTATCGGGCATTGCTCAAGCACTAGCAAAAGACAACAAGACTGTACTTGCCAAGATCCTAAAGGAAAAAGGCATTCCAGAATCTGCTGCGGAGCATATCAAGGTCATTCCCAAACAAGTGGAAGTTGGCGCTAAAGGTGCAGGAGAACTCATCGTTGGGTTCCTTCCTTACATGATCGTACTCTTCGCGTTTAGCGGTGGCATGAGTATGGCTGCAGATCTGGTGGCCGGCGAAAAAGACAAGAATACACTAGAAACTTTACTTATAACCCCCGTTGGACGGAATCAAATCGTGTTCGGAAAGGTCCTGGCGTTGGCGATTGTCTGCTTCTTGAGCAGCTTCTCCTGTGTGGTCGGGCTCTTTCTTGCGTCTATCTTAAAACTGCCTGGCAGCGCAGAAATGTTTAAAGATGGCTTTGGCGTTACTCCCGTTGCGGCAGGGACAATTATTCTCTTGCTTCTACCACTGGTGGCAATGTTTGGAAGCGTCTTGATCGCGATTAGCAGCTACGCTCGAAACCCAAGAGAGGCTCAAACCTACCTTGCGCTCGTCAACTTCGTGGTCATTCTGCCCGCAGTTTTCAGTCAGGTTATTGGCCTTACTGACCTCGGAAGCAAACTTTGGATCAACCTGATTCCTGTCTTAAATTCTGCAAACAACATTCGAAATGCTCTCTTGGGCAAGACTGACTGGACCGCCGTGCTGATCACTTTTGGTATGAGCGCTTTCCTTGCCAGTATTGCAATTTGGGTTGCCGTTCGACTTTTTAACCGAGAAGAGGTGCTTGTCCGGGTCTAATCTTAGGCAGATGCGTACCCGCCTGCTTGCAATAGACCTCGACGGAACTCTCCTCAGAAGCGATCGGACTCCCCACCCGGAGAATGTCACCGCTATAAACAGGGCACGGCAGGCTGGCATTAGGGTGGTACTTGCTAGCGGCAGAATTTCAATGAGCGTTCTGGATTTCTCCCGGACGCTTGGCCTCGATGGAGCAATGATTTGCAGCAACGGTGGGCACGTCCAGGGCCCAGATAACAGTGAATTGCTCCACCTAGGCTTATCCAAGGAAGCCGTCAAGATCGCCTTGGAATATACGGAACAAGCTAACGTTCACACCAGCGCATATACCCGTGACAATCTCTATTTCTTGGGACAATCAGAATGGGGCGAGAAATATCGCCAAAGAGTGCGGATCGTAATGCCTGAAATCGCAACTGTTCAGGAAGTCACAGATATGAATCTACTCAAACTGATTCTGATCGACGAACCAGATCGAATCCAGAGACACCGTCTCGAACTTGAACGGCTTTTGCCACAATCGCTTGCAGCCCTAACTGAATCTGAACCTGAGTACCTAGAAGTCCTCTCGCCAGATGCCAATAAAGGAAGAGGCTTAAAAGTTTTGTCTGAATCTCTTGGCATGCAGCAACAGGAGACTGCGGCCATCGGCGACTACCTCAATGACCTTGAGATGGTCAGTTGGGCAGGCATTGGTGCAGCCATGGGAAATGCAGCAGATGAAGTGAAAAAAGTGGCCGATCTCCAAGTGCCTACTAATGAAGAAGCGGGAGTCGCTTTCTTTATCGACTACCTTTTAGAAAGGAACCGACAATATCCTGACTAGCCACGATTCATTCGCTGGTTAGCGACTACAAGCCCATCAAGAGTGAGGGTTGGCTCATAGGATTGGATTGACTCACAAATCCCAAGGAAGAGCCCACCCAAGCCGCCAGTCGCCAGAACCGTCACGCTTCCGCCCATTTCCATGCTGATTCTTTTAGCAAGCGCATCAATTGCTCCTGCATATCCCAACATAATTCCGGATTGAAGGGAATGCACCGTATTTCGGCCGAGCGCCAGTTCTGGAGCGACAAACTCAACCTGAGGAAGCTTTGCCGCCTTATCAAAAAGTGCCCTACTCGATAATTGGACTCCCGGCAGAATTGCGCCTCCCGCATAGTGCCCTTGAGCGTCAATGGAGTCAAAAGTGGTAGCAGTCCCAAAGTCCACGACAATGATTGGAGGCTCAAACCGCTCCAACGCCGCAATAGCGTTAGCAATTCGGTCGGCCCCAACTGCATGAGGAGGATCGTAATCCACAACAAGACCGACTTCGGCACCATTCTTCAGGAATTTAATGCCAACGCCCAACCATCGGCTGGCAAGTTTGTCCCAGATCGTATCGACCTGGGGAACTACCGAACCACATATCACTTGGTCAATGACCCAAGGGATGTTGCTCAAATCGAACATCCCCTTTAGCCAGACAGCGAGTTCATCTTCAGTTACATTAACTGAAGTACTTCTTCTCCACAGTGCCAGCCAGGCTTCCCCATTCCAAACTCCGCACACGGTATGCGTATTGCCAACGTCAATCGCCAAGAGCATAAGTTAAGTCCACGCGGCCATGAACTTCGCCGCCCAATTCTCGTACCATCGCTTCGACGATATGCTCGGCGACTCGGTCACGAAGTTCATATTCGTCCGCTTCCACCATTACGCGAATAACCGGCTGTGTGCCGCTTGGGCGAACGACCACTCGGCCACGACCCACTAATTCGGTGTCCGCATGCTCGAGCTCGGCCGCAATCTTCTTTTGCCAAGAATCAGTCGAAGCGACTCCAACATTAATCATGATCTGCGGCCATGGCTCATAGTCATCGTAGAACGACGAAGCCGGACGACCCTCTCGTTTGAGAACTCGCAGCAGTTCCAGCATGGTTACTAATCCATCACCAGTGGGTCCCCGCCTCGGAAAAATGATATGCCCGCTTTGCTCTCCGCCGATCAAAGCGCCGGTTTCTTGGATCTTCTGCGCGACATATTTGTCTCCGACTGGAGTCCGTTTAAGTTCAATTCCCAGGCTCGTCACGTAAGTCGCGAATCCACCGTTACTCATAACGGTTCCCACAACAACAGCAGGAATCAGCTCATTTGATTTCTGGTAGTGGGCTGCCCAAATTCCGATGGTGCGGTCACCATTGATCAGTCTTCCCTTCTCATCGCTAAATACAGCGCGATCGGCATCTCCGTCGAATGCCACTCCGACATCCGAACCGGAATCCTGCGTAAGTTTCATCACGGTTTCAGGCTTGGTTGCGCCGCCGACCGCATTGATATTCATTCCGTCTGGTGCTTCGCCAATGACGACTATCTCTGCCCCGAGAGTTCGAAGAATAGCTGGCCCGATCTCGTATGCGGCACCGTGGGCAGCGTCCACCGCAATCTTCATACCAGCAAGCCCTTCTGGAACCACCGATTCCAGTAGCTTCATGTAGCCTTCAATTTCACTTCGATCGAAGGAATACAATCCGACTCCATCGCCCACCGGACCGTCTTCCAGACCTTCCATTAAGGACTCGATGAGAAGTTCTACTTCATCCGCGAGTTTGCAGCCGTCGTGCCCCACAAACTTAATGCCGTTGTCCGGAGCGGGATTATGGCTGGCTGAAATAATGACTCCAAGACCATACTCGCCCGTCCTTGCGACAAAAGCGATTGTCGGAGTAGGAGCAATGCCAATGTTGACCACGTCTATACCGACACTACACATACCGGCAGCCAATGAAGCACCTAGCATGGGTCCGGAGCGTCTCGTATCCATGCCAATAACAGCACGCCTGACTTGGCCCGTTTGAATGAGCCATCTGCCTGCTGCCTTGCCCAGCTTCATGGCAAGTTCAGGTGTCAATTTCTTGTTCGCAATTCCACGAACTCCATCTGTTCCGAAGTACTTACGACTCATGAATTCTTTGTCACCTTGACTCTTGCAGGACGAATGATCTTCTCTCCCATCTTGTATCCAGGCTCAATCTCGATAACGACCGTGTCGTCTGGATGTTCGCTGCTGACTTCAGTTCCGAGAGCCTCGTGGACCTCAGGGTCAAAAGGTTGCCCCACAGACTGAATCCTACGCACGTTTTGCGATTCGAGTGCAGCACGTAATTGCTTTTCAACGGCTTTGATTCCACTCACAAGAGATTCAACCGTTGCGCCAGCTTCGACATGTGCGATTGTTCTTTCGAAGTTGTCGAGGACAGGTAACAACTCGGTAACAAATTGTTCGGTCGCAGTCAATCGAAGCTGCGCCATTTCGAGCATGTTTCGCTTACGGTAATTTTGAAAATCACGCTGGAAGTTTTGGAGATCGGCCAGAGTTCGAAGCGCCTGATCTTTTGCTTCATCTCGTTCTGCGGTTAGGGTCTCAATCTCAGTTGCGAGAATCTCCAGATCGCCATCGACGATATCACCTAGCTGTTCGCCGTTCGGCTGTTGATTCTGGTCTTCATGTTCCATAGGATTCTTTTTTGCGTCTTTCTTCGGGTTGGACAAATCGTCTTGCTCCTGTTCAATGGGCTGTAGAAAGTGAATTTTACCTTCCTAGTATGCAGAGGTCGGGCGGTTAAGAAACTTCCGATAACTTGGCTGCCGCCAATCGAACGTTCGTAGTCGCAATGACTCCGATGAGTAAAACCACTAGACCCAGAAACTGAAAGGGCGCCAAGGTTTTGCCCATTACCAGCCAGGCAAAAAACACAGCGGTCGGAGGAACGAAGTATTGGTATAGCGTAGCTCGACTGGCTCCCACTTGCTTCACGCCTAAATAGAAGCATGAGAATCCGACAACTCCGGAAAGCACCGAAACTTGCGCAAACATCAACCAGCCCATCCCACTTACCTTGCCAAAGTTCGTGTGTAATAACGAACTCAAGCTGTAAGGAATCAAAACCACGACTGCGCCCGGCATGGAAAGCGTCAGCAACTGCGTTGCCTCATAGGACTTCAGCAATGGTTTCATGAAGACGACACAAAAGGCCCATACCACCGCCGAAACCAATAGGATAAGGTTTCCCGTCAAGTTCCCGTTTCCATGGGAAGCACCCGCGATGATTACAATCGCTACCCCGACAAATGCCGTGAAAGAGGCCAGGAGCGCGGGAAGGCTGAATACTTCTTGCTTGAGCGCCGATGCAAAAAGGTAGGTAATTACGGGAGAAGTCGCGAGAATAATGGCTCCTTCGGCTGGACTAGTGCGGTTCATTCCTTCGAGAAAAAGAACCATATACACACCCATCGCTAAGAATCCGGCAACTAAGATTCGAACGGCATCATCCTTGTGGTACCGAAGAGACAACCCGCGAAAGGTGCACAAAGGGGCCAACAGGAGCCACATGACACTGAAGCGCAACAGGGCGACCGTCGGAGGATTCATCTCATGGTAGAGGATTTTGAGAGAGATAAAGTTAAAGCCCCAACTCAGCACCACCAGTATTAATGGAAGGTTCGGCAAAGACCGTTTGCTGGTTGGCACTGCAAGATTATGCGACTTTCGTGTCAACCTCCGAATGATTCCCGTTCGGAACTCCGTCTAGTAGGTTCGTTCCAAGTTAAATTGGCCACACCAACCGTGGAAACGCATTTAAGATAAGGTACGCCTTATACTGAGGTGGAAACGTCCTAACAGATCGGTTGTATCCAAACAAAACCCTAAGCCATGGCACTACTCGACAGTTCGCAAACCAATTACGGGGCCGCCAAGCGATTCCGACTCGTCCTGCGTGAGCAAGGATCCATCCGAGAAATGGGTGGTGAGGATATGTCAATCGCCGTCGGTATTACCGACAGCATTTTCATGAATGCCCTCGACACGAACACTTCCGATATCCACCTTCAGCCGGAACGAGATCAGCTCAAAATTCGATACCGTCAAGATGGCCAACTTCATGACACGGGCCAACTCCCCAGTGAGCAAGCCACTAACGTTCTTGCTCGACTCAAACTCGCTTCAGGAATGCGAATCGATGAAAATCGTGAACCGCAGGATGGACGCATTGACATGGAGTATTTGGGACGCCGACTTAGCGCTCGTGCTTCTTGTATTCCTTGTCTAAACGGTGAGAAGTTCGTCATGCGACTTCTCGACCCGAACGCGATGAAAGTCGACCTTCAGAAGCTGGGAATGCCAGAAGATGTTCTGAAGAAGTGGGCTAAAGCTGTCCAGATGCCTTATGGTCTAATCTTGGTTACTGGCCCTACTGGTTCAGGAAAAACTTCAACTCTTTACGCGTCTCTTCACACCCTGGATGCTCGCAGCAAGAACATCGTTACAGTCGAAGACCCAATTGAATACGAATACGACAAAAACATCGCTCAAGTCCAAGTAACAGAGAAGATGACCTTCCCGAAGGTCATGCGTACGTTCCTGCGCCAAGACCCCGACGTAATGATGGTCGGTGAAATGCGCGACGCCGAGTCCCTCGGCATTGGCATTCAAGCTGGTTTAACGGGCCACTTGGTGATGAGTACTCTCCACACGAACAACGCCATTGAGACCATTGGACGAATGGTTGATATGAACGCCGAGCCCTATCTTGTAGCTGGTGTTTTGGTAGCCATACTTGCCCAGCGCCTCGTGCGCTTGAACTGTCCAAAGTGCCGACAGCCTTACAAGCCCGTACAGGACGAAATCGACTCACTCGGCTTAACTGCTGAGGATCTTGAGAAAGGGCGTTTTGCAAAGGGAGTAGGTTGCGGCGACTGTCGTGGCTCAGGTTACAAGGGACGTATTGGCGTCTTCGAACTCGTATTGGGTACCCCTGAATTCCGTGCTGCCGTAGCCAAGACAACCGACTACATGGCAATGGTCGATGCTGCCAAAGCTCAGGGATATCGAACTATGCTTGAAGATGGAAAGGCCAAAGCCATGGCTGGATGGACCACTCCTGAAGAGGTCATCAAGGCTGTCTACACGCAGGCGATGTAGACCCCAGAGCCTTGCCGATTGACTCGGCAAGGCTTTGTTGATCGTGCCTGTCAAGTTAGTCGAATTCTGTGTGCCCACGGTAAATGAAAGCGATCGAAAAGTACCAATCAAGCCACCGGAAATTGTTCGTGAATAGGATCCGAACATAGTCGGTGCCCGTGATCGAAGCTAGAACACTTGCCGAGATCGAAAGTGTCTCACTGAGATTCACGTTGATATTGTCGGAGCACTTCGTGCCTGCAACCGTGGTAATTTGATTGGAAGCACACGTCGCACTAAACTTAGAATTCGAATTGACTGTTGTCGGTCCTGTAAAGACTCCTGAACTTGGGCCGAAAGCTGCGAAAGCTAGCGTTTGATTACCTGCAACTTCCTTGTGTCCCGCTTACCGACTTGAGAGGCCCCGAAGTGGAGTTGAAGTTTCCAACTGCTGGCTCAGCCAGTTTCGATCCTCGGTTCACTGAGCTATCAGTAGAACTTCCTTCACATCCAACAAGATTAGAACTTGTCATACCTTTCTCCGAGCATCGCAGACGTCTTAAATCGTCGCCTAGCCTATTTACTAGCTCACGACCAGACATGGTTAAGGATAGTTGCTCATTGGAAAATAGTCCTATTCGGCAAAAGTCTCTCGGACTGCTAGACTGAGAACCTAACCGATGTTAACTGGACTTTTGCTTTTAAGCCTCACCATGAACACTTCCCCATTCGAAAATCTATTCATCGGTACCTATACTTCCGAGCACGGCAGTAAGGGTATCTACCGACTTCAGTTGGATACGAAGACCGGGAATATGTCTTCACCTGTCCTAGTGGCGGAAACAAAGAGTCCAAGCTATCTGACATTAGACAAAGATCACAAGGTCTTGGTTGCGGTTAACGAACTGGACCACGGAATGTTGAGCTCTTTTACTATTCAGCCCGATCTCGCGCTCAAGGCCATCAATAGTCAGTCGACACACGGTAATTCTCCCTGCCACTTGTCGCTTAGTTTTGACCACAAGCACGTGTTTGCTGCCAACTACGGGGATGGAACATTAGTTTCACTTCCTGTACACACGAACGGCACCCTTGGTGAGTCGGAGTGGAATTTCGCTAATACGGGCTCTGGTCCAAATCACGACCGTCAGCAAGGCCCCCATGCACACGCCATTTACACCGACGTGCATCACAAATTCGTTTACACGTGTGATCTTGGCACCGACGAACTTCTTGTTTTCCCGCTTGCACAAGGAAAGTCATTCCCGGTGGAAGGGCCACAAACTAGGATCAAGGTTCACCAGGGGGCCGGTCCTAGACACGCCGCTATGAGCCCAGATGGAAAACATATTTACGTTTGTGGAGAGCTCGACAACACGGTTATGACGTTAAAGGTCAATTCACCTTCCGATATCGAAGAGGTTCAATCGCTAAGCACCCTACCTTCCGGTACGGCTGTTCACTCTTCCAACACTGCGGAAATTATCTGCCACTCAAGCGGAAAGTGGGTTTATGTAACGAACCGAGGCCACGATAGCATTGCTGTATATAAGGTGATGGGTGACGGTAAGTTGGAACCTGTCGAAATCAAGAAGTTAGTTGTTAAGGTTCCGCGCGGCATCGAAATTGACCCATCTGGAAGCTGGCTCGTCGCTGGAGGTCAAACCAGCAATGATTTGGAGTCGCTACACATAGACCCAATCACAGGGAAATTATCCAGCAAGGGTCACCTGTCGGGCATCGCTTCACCTGTGAGTATTTTGTTTGTGAAGTGACCGGAATGGCTAGGTTCCAGATCGGCAGGCAACGAATCGTTGACTACCATTCTTTGGTACGCTCCAGTCATGCATGCTGAGCTGCTCATTGACGGGTTCTTTGTGGGTGGACCGTGCGACCAAAGCGTCGGCAAGCAGGTCATTCGGTCGCCCTACGATAACAAGATCGTAGGTACTGCCGCGGAAGGCGGTTGGACAGAGCTACGCTCTTGTATTGATGCGGCGGAGTCGGCGTTTGAAACGTGGAAAGAGTCGCCAAGACACGAAAGGCAACGCCTTTTACGTCGTATAAGTCAACTCGTAAGGGAACGGCACGAGGAGTTGGCCCAACTCCTTAGCGACGAGGTTGGAAAACCCATAAGTGCAAGTCGTGGTGAAGTCGATCGACTTGCTCTGACTTTTGACAATGCTTCAGACCTGATTTCGACCTACGGTGTTGAGTCGATTCCGGTCAATGTCGACCCAAGGGGCTCAGGATACCAATGCACTGTAGAGCGTTTCCCCCGAGGCGTAATCTTCTGTATCGTCCCGTACAATTGGCCATTCAATTTGACCGCCCACAAGGTTGCTCCCGCATTGGCAACAGGAAACGCGGTTATCGTGAAGCCGTCTCCCTTGGCACCTTTATCCACGCTTACGCTCCTCAGACTGATTCATGAGGCAGGTTGCCCTCCAGGAGTAGTTAACGGTTGGAATGGAGCTGCTCCCGTCGCTCAAAAGGCACTTGCCGATCCAAGGATTGCCATGTTGAGTTTCACAGGATCGGATACCGTTGGCTGGAAGCTAAAGGAACTCATGCCAAATCGAGCCGTGACGCTAGAATTGGGCGGGGATGCTTCGGCAATTGTTGCTCCTGACGCCGACATCGACTGGGCGAGTTCCAGGATTGCAGCCGGTGCTTTTGCCTACGCCGGGCAGATTTGCATTTCCATCCAGCATGCACTCGTTGCGGATGACATTTACCTGCACTTTCGCGAGAAAATGATTGCTGCTACCGAATCATGTCCTTTCGGAGATCCGTCCCTTGACACCACAGTTTGTGGCCCAGTTATTTCCGATGAGGCCGCAGACCGAATCATGGGATGGATCAATGATGCAGTTACCGGTGGCGCTAGGATCTTAGCGGGCGGCCACTGTCAGGGTCGATTGATATCCCCAACCTTGCTGGAAAACGTTCCTCCATCTAGTTCGCTTGCGAAGAAAGAAGCCTTTGGACCCGTTCTCACCATCGAATCGTTCACAAGCCTTGAAGATGCCTTCACGCGGGTCAATCGGTCCGATTATGGAATCCAGGCCGGAATCTTTACTCAGAATCTACAGACAGCAGACATGGCATTCCGAAAACTACAAGTTGGTGGCGTAATAGTTAACGATTACCCTACACTCCGTTTCGACAATGTTCCCTATGGGGGAGTCAAACGAAGTGGCTTCGGACGCGAAGGCGTACGTTGGGCAATGGATGAAATGACCGAGCCCAAGACACTTTTGGTCCGAAACCTCTAGAACTTTCCGTACGATTCCAAAGTCGATTCAAGAAGCTCGACTTCGCCCGTTTCCATGTTATAAACCGCACCGACAATCGACGTCGTCCCATCGATGAGTGCAGCTCTAAGGGAATATGAATCGCGTGCTAAATGCTCCACCGTTTGTAGGACATTTTCCTCGACGGCTTGGCGATAGAGATTCTCCGGCCGCTTTGTTTTTGCCCGATAAACAGCGCTTAGTACGCTGAACCGATGAAGGCCACCGGCCCCCCCTTTGTCGCCATCCAAGAGTTGGCCGACAGCAAGGCAACCGGTATGACCCATGACCATTACGAGTGGAACCTTGAATTCGTTTACGGCAATATCCAACATCCATTTGGCACTATCGCTTGCGACGTTTCCAGGCACACGACTGGCGAATATGGATCCGAGAGGTTGGTTAAAGACGAGTTCTGGAGAAACTCGGCTGTCCGCACAGGCAATGATTCCTGCCAGAGGCGTCTGGTGAGTCGAAATGTGGAGAAGATCGGAAGGGGAATAGCGATAGGCCTTGGAATTACCTTCTCTAAACCTCTTGTTCCCTTCCAGCAATTCTGCTAGTACTTGTTCAGCGCGCGTTGTCATTTTCATAAACTTTTGCTCTCGGGCGAGGGGCCAGCCTATCTACGATTCACTCGTTGCATTGATTTGCGATGAGCCTACTACCCATCATTGTCCAGTACCATTTGATCCTGCACTGATGATAACCGGAGGATCCTTTACACCTTGTCGATCAAGCGCCTGGCGTCGCCGCCTAACATCTTCAAGAACCTTTGGTGAAGCATGGGGAGCTTTCCTAGGTTGAGCGAATGCCTTTGCAAAAATGGGCCACATTGGCTCGACATCGTGGGACAGGTCAAACACCATGACGCCTTGAGACGAGGCGCAAGCTGCCTGTAACGAATTAATCAATCCTTGAGGATTGTCTTTGAAGTCGCTCAAAGCGATCCCGGTATAGGTCCAACACTCGTCGCGAACCATGCGATTAGTAAGAATGGCTGCCGACTCGATACAGTTCCCTATTCCGATTCCCCTAACCATTGCATCGTATATTGTTGGAGTTGGATAGTAGCAGCCTGAAATCAGGAAATCCAGAAGCGGGGCATTACCCGTACGACGATAGTCTCTGGACAGAAACCAAAAGCCTGCTTCTGACTGCGGTGAGGCATAGTTCTCTCCCAACGCGGGATAGTCTCCATACCAGGATCCGACGTAGAGACCAAGTTGAGCGGTCTTGCGCACATCCTTAATGACGCGCCGAACCTTGCTCAAATAGTCATGTAAGACGTCTGCCCTCCATGCCATCCAAGCATCGTAGTACGGTCCGGGCTTGATGCCCTTCGAAAGCGTGCGAGTAAGCGTGAATTTGAAAACGTCGTCCGGCCAAGTCAGGGATTTCCCGACGAACTGTTCAAACTTCCCTCGTGTGAGTTCGCTGAAGTCGGCATTCATCCCGCCATAACGAAAGCGGTCATCATAGATAATCCCGTCAACCGGATAGTTGCGAACGACTTCCCGCGCCAAAGAAATCTCGTAATCCTGAACTTCAGGGTTGTTTGGGTTGACCATGAGGGGATATTGCTGATCTGGGCGTTCAGAAATGGGGACGTACTCAGGTCGGGTGTCGAGGGAGACTGATCCGCCTTGCCGGAAGTGCTCCTTTAGGAGGGTTCCAGCGGTGGCTGCCCCATAGAGAAGCATAAAGCCCTTAGGGAAAGCGAGCAGTCCCGCACCAATAGCCGCCGAGTCATAAAGAGTTTGCATTCGCATGTCCTTACTGACTAAGATGCCGAATGCGTCCAAGTCGGTTTTAGGCACACGATCCGCGCTGGTAAAGATCGAAACCGATCCTGGTTCTTGCTTATCGAATGGAATTGCGAGATCCGTAACGGGTGCGTCGTCGACACGGATTGCTGGATGGGGTTCATATAGAACGGTCTGCCATTCCTTCTTCGCGTAGCCAGGTCCCACTTGAAACAAACGGTGACCTTCGCTAAAGGCGTTCATGCTGACGAACAGGCTCAAATCAGCAAGCTTGGCTTCACGAGCCATTACAACCAGCGGATCGAAATCAGTGGGTAACGATTGTCCCTTCCACTCAGTCAACTTCGGAGCGATCTGGCTCTTGTAGACAACAAGTCCAGCAATCGGCTTAATGTCGAAGACGATGGTATTGAAGCCAACTATCTTGATCTGCTTGACCAAATCAACGATTTTCGCCTCGGTGTTGTATCTCTCAATATTGGCGGTGGCGTCGATCCACATGATCCTGGCCTGCAGTTGGCTCGACTTTGCCATTTGTTGGGCAAGCCCGTACCCATTGGCTACCGTATCGATCATTACGCCAGGAACTGTGGCTAACGGAGCAGCCAATTCAAAGCGCGGATTGTAATAAAAAGGCTTGCTAGGCTTGGTTTCCTGATAGGGAGAGCTAGTAAGCGTAAAAAGGACCGCAAAAAGCGGAAACAGGCCCATTACAACAGTTTTACCTGGTTAGGCAAAGACCGTGTTTGGCCAAACTGGCGTATATGGGTTCGCGAGTTGTGATTGAGATTGCTGGAGGTGTTGAGGAAATTGAGATCAAACTTCAAGATTTGGGTTTGAGTTTCAGGCAAATTGAGCTCAAAACCAAGAGCCAGATCATTCATTGGCACATTCAAAAACCCGGCACCACCGGAACTCTCGAAGCCGATTTCAGCCCCACCCAAAAAACCCTAACCCTAATCCAAAGATCCAACCGATCCGCCCCCTGGCAAGACCCAATCGTCCAAGAAATCAAACGCAGCCTAAGTCTGTCCAGCAACTGAATTCGACAGGTCCATCTACCCACCGTGGAACCAGGTTCTGACTATCAAACAACAAACAGAATCCACAAAGAAATATCAAGGCGAAAAGACAAACTACGATGAAAAACCGGCCAAAGCGAACAAGAAGTTTTCCCCAAAACTAATCCAGTTCGTTTTCAGTCCCTATCCATCGTAGCCACTCAGAGAGGTGCAGTCAGCCGATTCCTGTCTGAGTGGGCTCCGTCCCACGAGTTGAATCGGCGCACCGAGCGCAGTGGCGTCAAGCGATGGATCAGGACAGAAAACGAACGGCCACAGCGGAGCGCCCCAGGGAAACAACAAGGCCAACAAACAAGCAAGCCAGGCAAAAGCAGTCCAAAGCACACACGTCACAACAAAGGAACCCCAGTTCGTTTTCAGTCCCTATCCATTCGTAGCCAATCAGCAAGGTGCAATCAGCCGACTCTTGTCCGAGTGGGCTCCGCCCCACGAGTTTGAGTCGGTGCACCGAGCGAAGTGGCGTAAGCGATGGATCAGGACAGAAAACGAACGGCCACAGCGGAGCGCCCAAGCGAAACAACTAAGCAACCGAACCCCAAAACCACGAACCAACCCAAACAAACCCGAAGGATTGAAACCCCATCGGCGAAACTCAACCAGCCGACCGGCAAACCCACGCGGTACGCTAACCCCCATGAATTCCCCATCCGCAAGCAGCAAGGAGTGGCAGCGCTTCTTCGACGCGCACGCGGCTCACTACGACCAAAACGGATTCACACAGCACACCACTGCTGAGGTGGACTTCATCCAATCGCTTTATCCAGTCTCAAAGGGTGCTTCAATAATCGACATCGGATGCGGCACGGGTCGCCATAGCGTGGAACTGGCGAAGCGCGGGTATCGAGTGACAGGCCTTGACCTCTCGCCAGAGATGCTCAAACAGGCGAAATTGAAAGCCGACACGGCTGAAGTTGATGTCAATTGGATACAAGCAGATGCCTCCCAATTCGAGATGGAGGAGAGATTTGACGCTGCGATTTGCCTGTGCGAGGGTGGAGTTGGGCTCATTGAGCACGGCGAAGATGCGGAGGCCCATGACCTATCGATCTTCTCCAATATCGGTCGAGTCCTGAAGCCAGGCGCACCTTTCATTTTGACCGCGTTGAATGGCTACTCGATCATCCGGCAGATGAAGGATGAGCATGTCCACGAGGGTCGCTTCAATCCAGCTACAATGGTTGCGAATTACCAAGACGAATGGGATCTTCCTGAAGGTACTCGGCTGATGACAATCGTCGAGCGCCTGTTCATCCCACCCGAAGTCGTTAGGTTGCTCAGAACAGCCGGTTTTCAAGTCGACAACATCTATGGAGGAACCGCTGGTCACTGGGCCAAACGGGATTTGAGCCTAGATGAGGTCGAAGCAATGTATCTCTGCCGCAAGAAAGCCTAGATCGTCCGTTGATTCCAAGCCAGACTCATGGTAAACTTTGCCTTCGCGCGCCGGTGTTGGAATTGGTAGACAAGCATGCTTGAGGTGCATGTGCTCACAAGGCGTGAAGGTTCGAGTCCTTTCCGGCGCACCA
>JBBQZV010000013.1:0-104639 GCA_038207365.1 Fimbriimonadales bacterium
GCCAAGGCGTAAACCGATCTTTCCACTACATCGAGTTTTCGAAAGCCGCAGGTTCGAACCACAAGCACCTTGCCTACGACCACAGGTTCAAAAAGGAATTCTTGAAAATTCTTGAGCCAAATAACTGCGGAACTCGGGCTAACTCGCCGAATTCTGGAACTGCTATCCGAGCCAAGAAGGCAGCCGATTCTGCGAGTCCAAACGAGAAGTCCTCTCGTTGCACGGGACATTGACCTGTTCTTGAGATTTGAATCCATTCGTGTTCACATGAGTATTACGACGGACGACGACTTAGTCAGGAAGGAATTCGAACCCATGTGCGCAAGTATTGACCGTAGAATTGAAGCCCTTGAACGTGTCGCGCTGGCTGGAATTCCAGTGGGGCTAAGTATTTGTCCCATGCTTCCCATGAAGGATCCCGAGAGCTTCGGTAAGCGGTTGGCTAGGCTGAATCCGTCTGTCTGCTTTACAGGCAGATTTCACAAAACGAAGAAAGAATTCCAAGCGAATACGGGAGCGAAGGCGATTGACATTGCCAGTAAATACGGATGGAACGATGACTTGTACGACCAACAGGTCAAAGCTCTACGTATTCACTTGCCTCAAATCAACTCATAAAAAAAGCGCCGAAGCATAAGCCTCGGCGCTCTCTTAGATATCCCAGTTACTGGGGAGTTGGTGTGATAGTAAAGCCCTGTGAACTCAGTTCCTGGCCAATGTGGCGCAGTTTCTTCATCGCTCGGAGCTCGATCTGACGAACACGCTCACGAGTAACATTCAACTCACTTCCCACTTCCTCAAGTGTTCGCGATCTTCCGTCATCCAAACCAAAACGCAGTCGAACGACATCGCGTTCACGTGATGTCAGGCGTCCGAGGATGCCGTCAATCTCTTCTCGCCGAATGAGTGTCCAAGTGACATCTCCTGGCGATGGCATGTTCTGGCTTTGAACAAAGTCTCCAATCGAGCTGTTATCCTTTTCTCCTACCGGAGTTTCAAGCGATATGGGCTCAACGGCGACTCGCATCATTTCCCGAACACGATCGATTGAAAGGCCAACCTCGCGACTGATTTCTTCTTCGGTCGGTTCGCGCTGCAATTCCTGCTGGAGTCGAGATGCGGTTTTGACGACCTTGTTAATCAGTTCGGCGACATAGACCGGAATTCGAATCGTTCGGCCTTGATTGATGATCGCACGGGCAATAGCTCGACGAATCCACCAAGTTGCATAAGTGCTGAAGCGAAAACCCTTGCGCCAATCGAACTTTTCAACCGCTCGGATCAATCCCAGATTGCCTTCCTGAATAAGGTCGGCAAGCGGAATACCACGAGCGTTGTACTTTTTGGCAATACTTACAACCAGTCGCAAGTTCGATTCGATAAGAACCTTCTTTGCGTACATGTCGCCAGCTTGGACCTTACGGGCCAAGTCCACCTCTTGTTCAGGAGTTAGAAGCTGTGCGCGGCGAGTTTGCCGCATCCACATTTCAAGTTCTTCCGAATCATCAGGAACTGGACGTTCTTCAGTGGCCTCATCCGCATCGTCATCAGCGGCATCAAGTTCAAGCAAATCGTCATCAGGTGGCTCGGCGGTCGGATCATCCAAAACAGGGGCAGCCCCAGCCTCCATATAGGAGTGGCGACCAGGCGTGCGAACAGTAATTGCCCGTCCGCGGCGTGGTTGTGTGGCTAACCCATTTTCTGCTGGCATGCTGTTGTAACCTCCGAAGTTCAGTAGAACTTCCATGTCGTTAGACCATTCATTCCTATATCTCTTCGGCGAGTACAAGGCGAATCCGTCTGGTTGTCGATGTCTTTTTTACATTTCAAAGACGAAGGGCGGCAATGCCCAGCGAATCACATTAACACAGTCGACAGCCCATGTCAAGAAGAGGTTTCCTGTATCAGGATGGTAAAAGAGCATTTTACCTCCACATTCTTCCGCCAAAGACTGCACCACCTAAAAGTTAAAGACGTGATGGTAAGCGATATACGTTGCGCTTACCATCCATCTAAAACGTATTACGAAGCTTTTCTACAGTGTGTCGCATAGATTTTGACAGACTTTGAGCCGATTCGACGGAACAGAAACGACCGAAACTAACCCTAACAGTTCCTCTCAACCACTTTTCGTTTAGTTTTAGACTCGTGAGTACATGGCTTGGCTCATTCGAATGTGAACTGCATGCCGCACCGCTACTAATCGCAAATCCTTTTCTGTCAAGTTCAATGACTAAACTTTCGCCCTCAAGACCGGGAAAGCTACAGCTTAAAATATAAGGAGATATGGATTCTCCGCCATTGACCAACATATCGGAGATGTGGACTAGTTCCTCTAATAGGATCGCGCGTAACTCTTGCGCGTGCGCATAATTCTCAGCAAACTCGTCTTGGGCAATCTGAGCCGCAACCCCCATGCCGACGATGCCGGCAACATTAAGTGTCCCCCCTCGAAAACCATGCTCCTGTTCTCCACCCAGAAGCAGTGGCTGAGGTGGGTACTCCTTGAAGTAAAGCGCACCTATTCCTTTGGGACCGTAAAATTTGTGAGCGCTGAATGTCGCGAAATCAAGGTTCTCAACACGAAAAGCGATCTTCCCGACTGCTTGGGTGATGTCGCTATGGACAAGATTGCCTTTCCCGCACCAATCACTTAGATTCCAAATGGTTCCAATCTCGTTGTTGACGCTCATGATGCTGACCAACGGAGTTTCCGAGTCCAGAGGCTCTAGCACGAGCCCACTATTCGCTAAAGTTCGGAATCCATGAGCCTTACCTGGTTCCAGTACGGCACTATGCTCAAACGGACTCATGTGCCCACCTGGAAAGGCCCGAATCACTTGATTATTCGCTTCGGTGGCGCCGGAGGTGAAAATGATCTGATACGGGTCATCGGCACCAATAAGCGAAGCTATGCGTTCTCGAGCAAGCTCAACGGCGGAATGAGCTTGCTTCCCAAACTGGTGAAGGGAATTAGCATTTCCACATGCACCCTGTAAGTAAGGAAGCATCTCCCTCAGCACTCTTGAATCAAGGGGAGTGGTCGCAGCGTTGTCGAAATATCGAGTGATATCTAATTCGATAAGTTCAGCCTCTTACCTACTATTTACGAGTGACGATAGCCAAACGTGGTCTTAAACGAAAACCGGATCGGCTGCAACCACAGCCGATCCGGCAAGTTCATTGTTGATTGCCCTAAATGCGTGCCATTGCTTCCGAGAGGAGGCGAGGTATATCGCTGGTTCGGTCGGCAACGCTCGCTCCAGCGCTTAGGAATGCATCGACCTTGGACTGGGGTGTTCCCGTATTTCCGGAAATGATTGCTCCCGCGTGACCCATGCGCTTACCGGGAGGAGCCGTCCGCCCAGAGATGAAACCAACAACTGGTTTTGACATCGTCTTGATGAACTCACAAGCAGTCTCTTCGTCCGAACCGCCAATCTCGCCGATCATGACGACCGCCTTGGTCTTGGGATCCGCTTCAAACATTTCCATAACTTCGATAAATCGAGTACCCGGAAGGGGGTCTCCGCCGATACCTACGCATGTCGTCTGTCCGAAGTCCGCTCGTGTCATTTCCCAAACAATCTCATAGGTAAGGGTGCCGCTACGAGAAACTAAGCCAACATCGCCTGGCTTGAAAATGTTTCCAGGCATGATTCCCATCTTGCACTCGCCTGGAGTGATAATGCCGGCACAGTTGCCACCCAAGAGACGAGTCGTCCCGTTGGCGTGGACACGATTCACCATCCGAATTTCGTCA
The DNA here is from genome assembly GCA_038207365.1 of Fimbriimonadales bacterium. Lineage (GTDB taxonomy): Bacteria > Armatimonadota > Fimbriimonadia > Fimbriimonadales > Fimbriimonadaceae > Fimbriimonas. The sequence goes on from JBBQZV010000013.1 coordinate 3,764, forward strand.
TGAATGGGGATCCAGTCGCTAATCAGTGTTACGAACGGAAGTCCCGCAGCTTCGCATTCGAGGACCGAGTCCGCAGCATAGGGTCCGGGAACGAAAATGATTGAAGCATTGGCATGAGTTGCGTTCACTGCTTCTTCAACGGTGTCAAATATCGGTAAGCCGAGGTGCATCGTTCCACCCTTGCCTGGCGTTACTCCAGCGACCACCTGGGTTCCGTACTCGATCATTTGCTGAGAGTGAAACCCGCCTTCTTTGCCCGTCATGCCACACACAATCACGCGCGTGGTCTTGTCCACCAGGATAGCCATCAGATCAATCTTACCTTGTGGGTACTTGGTAGCAACTTGCAAACCCTTGAGCATTCGGACCGAGAGTCGGACCGCCTTTGAATTGTTAGGTGCGTCGATGGAAACCTCTGGCGATCTGCTAAACGCGTTTAAATGAGAATGAGTCAGTGAGCCAAACCCGAATGGGACTTTTGGCGGAAGCTGCTCTAGATCAATGCCTTTAACTTCGGAATCGATCCATTGCAAAGATGCTGTGCTGAATTCGAGCCTGAATGGTCCTGTCAGCAGGCAAACTGGCTCCGAAAACAATGAATCAATCCTAGAGATCAAGCTGGATCACAGCCCACATACAGGAACTCAAGAAGCCAAAACCAGGGTCCGAGATTTGTAATTCCCGCTTCCCTTAATCAATTTGACGAAGTTCCTTTGAACCGCTCCTCACGCCGCTCAGATCCGTGATACACTTGTTATCGAGGCTGCAGAGCCAGCGTCGAATTTCCCAAAAGGAAAACGGGGGAACCGTAACTTTGGGGTGAATGGGGACCAGTATGGACTCCTAGGGTAACTCTTGGCCCGAACCCGACAGCTAACCCCGTAGACGTAGTGAGAGTCGGATGCGCGCGTACAACGCCGGGTAACTCCGGAGGAGAAGACGGAACAATGTTGTTCTGGTCAGAGTGCCATGACACTTGCCTTTGTAGTCTAGGGGGCTTATTGTGAATTTGTCGTGGTCTTTGGCTGCAAAGAAGCAGTGTCAATCGCGATCAAAGGAACAATACGTCAGCCACGTCAGCACCTCCTGTTGAACAGGGCCCCTCGAAAGAGGGGTCCTCATTTAATTATGAACCTCGACTAGAGCGTTCCATAAAGGCGATCACCGAAATCGCCAAGCCCAGGCACGATGTATTTTCGATCGTTGAGGCATTCATCTATTGACGCCGTGACAATCGAAACGTCTGGGTGATGGGCTTGAAGAAACGCAATTCCCTCTGGCGCGGAAACAATAGAAACCATCGTGACCTGAGTGGCTCCGTGGGCTTTGATCAGGCTAATGGCCTGCGAGGCTGACCCACCTGTCGCAAGCATCGGGTCTAGGCACAGCGTGAAGCATCCTGCCAACTGGGGCAATTTACTGTAATAGCTCCTCGCTATTGCAGTGTCCTCATGGCGCTCCAGCCCAATGTAACCGACTGCAACGTCCGGGAAGAGATGCACGGTTGACTGAAGCATTCCCAGTCCCGCCCTCAGCACAGGCACGACGGCTAGAGATTGGTCAAGAACTCGGCCACTCGTCGACTTAAGAGGTGTCTCTATGATGCAATCGCGAGTACTCAAGCCATAAGTCGCCTGCAACACAAGAAGTGTTGTGATGTGCTCAGTCAAAACTCTAAATCGGTTGGGAGTTGTTGACTTATCCCGTAACTCGGCAAGTAGGTGACCGGCAAGCGGATGATCAAGCACGAGTACTGACATGTGATCTATTCTGCTCCTCTTCAGGCTAGAACAGCAAGGGACGGTTGACTCTCGCGGCCAACTTAACATGCTATTAGTGCCGCTCGATACCGACAACCCATCGGTTTGCGAGTCGTGCCCCTTGCCCCTTTGAGCGAGAACCGGGCACAATGGGGCGTCCTTCTGGAAATCGGATGGGCGCAGGCATTCCACTATGCAATCTTCCTCTATCGCTGGAATTATCCTTGCTGCTGGCAAGGGAACTCGAATGAAATCGGAGCTTCCAAAAGGACTCCATAAGATGTGCGGAATCCCGATGGTTGAACACGTCGGCCGTGCCATGAAAGCCGCAGGCGTAGGCAAGCCGATCATCGTTATTGGACATGGAGGCAAACTGATCCAAGACGACCTGGGAGACACCTACGACTATGCTTGGCAGCATGAGCAACTGGGAACGGGCCACGCCGCATTGCAAACGATTTCACTGCTGGAAGGGCATGATGGAGCCGTAATCGTCGCGGCAGGCGACACCCCACTTCTTCAGGCAAAGAACTTCGAAGACCTCTATAAGGCACATCTTGAAACGGGCGCGAAGATGACCATCGCGACAAGCATTCTCGCAGATGCGCACGGTTATGGACGCATCGTCAGGGGCCCCGACGGAGACCCAATTAAGATTGTTGAGCACAAAGATGCCAACGCAGAAGAGGTAGCGATTCATGAAATCAACGTTGCTCTTTACTGTTTCGATTGCAAAACGCTGTGCCGCATCCTCCCTACTCTAGGAAACGATAACGTTCAAGGCGAGTACTACTTGACTGATGTGTTGGAAGCGATCCGCAAAGAGGGTGGCAAGCTAACCGCCAAAGTCTTCGATGATCCCAGTTTGACCGTTGGCGTAAACGACCGATGGCAACTCGCTGAAGCAGCCAAAGAAATGAATAAGCGCATTCTCATGAGGCATGCAGTCAACGGTGTCACGCTCAACGATATCGATACGATCTCAATCGGCCCCGACGTTATTATCGGCGGTGACACGGTCCTTGAATCAGGAACCATCTTAGTTGGTAATACTTCCATAGGTTCGGGATGCCAAATTGGACCGTTTACTAGGATCGAAAACTCTTCGATCGGTGATGAATCAACGATCGTTGCTAGCTATGTAGATACTGCCAAAGTCGGGAAAAAGGTCTGGGTTGGACCTTACGCCCATCTTCGACCCAAAGCACTCCTCGGAAACAACGTCAAGATCGGTAACTTCGTCGAAGTTAAGAACTCGACCTTCGGTGAAGGTGCCAAAGCCAACCATCTATCCTACGTTGGAGACGCATCTGTCGGATCGGGTGCAAACCTTGGCGCAGGAACGATTACCTGCAACTATGATGGCGTGAACAAGAGCAAGACCGCAATCGGCGAAAAGGCCTTCGTGGGCTCCAATTCAACACTCGTTGCTCCAGTGACCATCGGAGATGGAGCATTTATCGCCGCAGGTTCCGTGATCACAGATGATGTCCCTGGCGACGCTGGAGCGTTTGGTAGAGCCCGCCAAGAGACGAAGCCAGGCTGGGCAGCTAAGAGACGAGGTGCCAAATAGTAATCGATTCGCTAAAAGACCGCAGCCTTACCGGCATGAAACTGTTTTGTGGTCGCGCCCATCCCGAACTGGGCAAGCGTGTTGCCGCGGAATTGGGAATCCAACTGGGGCGATTAACCACAACCAAATTCGCGGACGGTGAAATCCGCATCATGATCGAAGAAAGCGCTCGTGGCAACGAGATTTTTATCCTGCAGCCAACGTGTGCGCCGACAAACGATAACGTGATGGAACTCTTCATCATGCTGGATGCCTTTCGAAGGGCATCCGCTCACCGTATTACTGTCGTCATGCCCTACTATGGGTATGCGCGGCAGGACAAAAAAGTCAAACCTCGCGAGCCTATTACGGCTCGAATGATCGCGAATTTTCTTGAGAACAGCGGAGCAGACAGGGTCGTTTCAATCGACCTGCATGCGGAACAGATCCAAGGCTTCTTCAATATCCCGGTCGATCACCTTTACGGTTGCCCGATTCTGGGACGCTATTTCGTTAAGCGTGGATTTAGGGAAGACCCCGATGTAGTTGTTGTCAGCCCGGATGTAGCGGGAGTTACCCGCGCAAAGGGCCTTGCTGAAATGTTGCATTGTCCGTTCGTCGTTATTGCCAAGCGCAGACCTGAGCCAAATGTCGTCGAAGTTGTTGAAATTGTCGGGGACTATGTCGGCAAACGATGCGTAATGATTGACGATATGATCGATACGGGAGGATCAATTATTAGTGGCGCTCAAGCGTTGATGGATCGAGGAGCGAGGGAAGTGATCGCTTGTGCATCTCATGCTGTATTCAGTAAAGATGCGCGTACCCGGTTACAGGATAGCTGTCTGTCCGAGATAGTCGTTTTGGATACGATCCCAAATGAGATCGACGAACGATTTTCGAAGCTGACCGTGCTCGCGTCTGCCCCTCTAATCGCTGATGCAATCCGACGAATCCACCTGAACGAATCGGTGAGTGAACTGTTTCATGAGTGGCGCTGAAATTCCAACCGGGGATGTTGAAATTCAAGACCCTTTTAAGTGGCGTGTACGTCTGTCCGATAAGGCGCCAGAGAAAACGCTAGTAATTGTTGCTGTCGGCATAACAGCTTTCTTAATTGGTGTGACGGTCTTCAAAAATATCCCCCTCGGACTGATCGGTTTTGCTATCATCTTTGGATCTACTGCAGAGTTTTGGCTGGGAAGCCTATTTAGGATCGACAGTAAAGGCGCTTCAGTTCGAACGGGGTTTAGTTACTCCAATATTGAATGGCAGAGTGTAAAAAGGATTGTTCGAGATGAAGCTGGAATTAAGTTGTCGCCACTCGAAAAAGCTGGGCCTATGGATACCTTCAGAGGTATCTATCTCCGGTATGGAAAAGACAATCGTGAAAGCATTGAAAAGGCGGTTTTAACATTTGGAAAGAACTGCAATGTCGATGTGGTCTGAAGACCTGACCGAAGAAGAAACGGCCGCCCTGATTGAAAAGGCTGCTGAAGAAGTTCGGAAACGAAACTTGATGACCCCGGCAATTCTTTTTCTTGAAATGCACAAACCTTTGGCCTACATAGGGGCCAGCGCTTCAGTTGTTTTCGCACCGTTTGCGGTGCCCTTTTTAGGTTTTGATTTTGTCAATAATTACAGCCGACTTTTTGCGAAGCGGGAGAACGTGGAACGCTTGATCTGCAGATTAGAAGAACTTTCCAAGCCATCTGAGGCAAAGGACACTTAATGGGACAACAGTATCTCGATACCGGATGGTTTTTGATGTTCCTCACCTTATTGATGGTGGGTTTCATCCTTTTCAATATATCCAGGGCTCACGGAGGGAAGGATCTCTATATCCGAAGGATTTCCGGACTTAATGCGATTGACGAGGCAGTAGGTCGCGCCACCGAAATGGGACGCCCTGTCCTGATGGTTCCGGGTCTTTCCGACACCACCGTCAATGCCAAAACCATGCAGGCTATCAATATCTTCGGATATGTCAGCCGCGTTGCCGCACGATTTGGCAACCCGATTCTTGTCTGTTGTTACAACGCTTCGACCTTCACCGTTGCACAAGAAATTATCCGCGATGTGTACCAACAAGAAGGTCTGATCGACAAGTACGACGTCGACTCGGTCCGGTTTATTAGCGATAGACAATTTGCGTTTGCCGCTGGTGTATCTGGTCTCATCTTGCGTGAAAAGGCCGCTGCGACCTTCTTTATGGGAGAGTTCTATGCGGAATCGCTGATTCTTGCCGAAACAGCGAACTCTGTGGGCGCCATCCAAGTGGCGAGTTCAACCGAGTTAACGCAGACGCCATTCTTTATCGCCGCTTGCGACTACGTTCTCATTGGCGACGAATTCTATGCCGCCAGCGCCTTCCTTACGAGACAGCCCGTGCTGGTCGGAAGCTTGGTGGGCCAAGATTGGTGCAAACTGGCGATCATCGGAATGATCATTGCCGGAACCCTCACCAATACCCTTCAACAGAGGGGTGAAATTACTCAAGAACACAAAGAGGGCAAGATCGTCGACCTGCCAAAACCAAGGAACGTTCTGGCTAAGGACACGATTTTCTCTCGACTCCTAAAGCCCGATCCGGAGAAAGATATTAAAGTTGCACGCGAACACCTGCCGCCTGATCAGGTTCCATCTGGAGGAGGTAGCGACAAGTGAACCTTCTTGCTCAGGTTGATCCCAAAACCTTCTGGAATGCGACCAACGGTTCTTCGGAACTGTTTATCAAATTGGCGCTTGCGCTCATCTTTGGTATAGCGCTTGCCACCGGACTGATGTTCGCTCCTCCCCAGCTTCGAAAGTGGGTGGTACGAGTTGTTACGTTTGTCTCTGGACTCTTCTATGTCCTGTTTTGGCTATTTCCGGCTCCGATTAGCCGCCAGCCAAATGATGCTCCGAGGGGCACGGTTGAAGCACTCTCCTTCTTTATCTCAGATTCTCAGTCCGTAGTTGCTAGCTTAACAAACGTTATTGCAGGCTTCCTTATTGGCCTCGGAATTTACTCCTTGCTGAGAGTTCACCTTGGAAAGATTGCAAAGCAACAGAAGGATTGGTTCTTTAGCGCCGTACTCGTCATCAGCATGTTCCTGATGATCTTCTTTGGATATGGAGACTACATCCAAAGACAAGATCCGAAGAACTTCGTCCTGGCGGATATGAAGAACTGGGGATGGATCAACTACGGGCGTGACCTCTTATTCGATGGACTTCTCCAGAACATGGACGCAGGCATGTTCTCAGTCGTCGCCTTCTACATCATGTCTGCCGCATATCGAGCCTTTAGGGCTCGGTCCATCGAAGCGACCATTCTTCTGGTCACCGCTTTGGTTGTAATGCTCAGTTTGATGGGCGTCGTTGAACTGATGTGGAGTGGAATGATCGACAAGATCAGTCCCGACAATCCCATTGTTCAAAGCTTTAAATTGAGCGCAGTCTCTTCATGGCTAAGGTCCAACGTTCAAACGCCCGCAATTCGAGGTATCGATTTTGGTGTGGGCATCGGCTTGATGGCTATGGGACTCAGGCTATGGCTGAGCCTTGAAAAAACTGGAGGTGACAGCTAATGGCTCTTGTCGAACCTAATCCAAACCCGTCGTTTCTAGAGAAGCTTCAGTCCATACCTAAGCCGGTGATCTACGGGATACTTCTCGTCGTATCGACCATTCCCTTGTTTTTCTCGGTAAAGCTGCCGAATAAGCCAATCGACGCAAGCATCGACTTTTATGCCCAAACGATGAAGCTTCCGGATGGCTGCAAAGTGATCCTTTGCTCCGACTGGACGAACTCCACAAGAGGCGAAAGTAAGGGCGAAATGGAAGCCTTACTTAAGCTCTTGATGCGAAAGCATATCAAGTTTGTATTGCTTTCGATTGGTGACACCCAAGCACCCCAAGTTGCAAAGGACACTATTCGAGAAGTCAGTGCTTCAGAAGTTGCCAGTGGGGGAACTCCCTACAAAGAGTTCGAGGATTACGTAAACCTTGGCTACTACGCAGCAGCCGAAGGAACGATCCTCGCGATCAATAACAAGGTGTTGTCGATTGCGAAGGGCAAGAAGGATTTCCCCGAAGGGGCAGGTCCGAAAGATGCCCTGCTGTCACCCGTATTCCAAGGGATCAAGTCGGTATCTGACTTTAACATGTTCTTCTTGGTGACCGCATCGGGAACCAATCGAACGATCCTAGAGCGAATCACCAAATGTCCGCTCATGTACATGGTGTCCGGAGTTATGGTTCCGGAAAACACGAGCTACTACGCATCGGGCCAGCTAAAGGGGCTCTGTGGCGGAGTGAAGGGTGTCTACGACCTTGAGACAATCATGGAAGCAGGCATCAACAATCCAGGACCGGATTTGATCGAGTCTGACAAGTACAAAGGGGAAAGTATTCCTGGATGGAAAGGCAAGACAAACAAGGGCAAGGGAACTGCGTACTACCTGGCTCTGCACTTTACGTTGGCACTTCTGATATTGGCAGTTGTGATCGGCAATGTTGGAATGTTCGCTGCGAAGCGGAGGGCAAAGTAAGACATGGACTATGGCCTACTCAAACAATTTGTAGCCGTAACGGCCACGCTCGGACTGTACTCCGTGCTTTACAAAGAGAACAAATTCTATCGCTTCTGGGAGCACGTTTTCCTCGGGCTTGCGTCCGGTTGGGCGCTGGTTACCCTTTGGACAGACGTTCTTAAGAGCAGTTGGTGGGACAAGATGTTGGGAGCATCCGCTTCCGACGGCAACAGCGCAGCCATGGGTTACTGGTTGTATATCGTCCTCTTACCCATTGGACTGATGGGATACACGGTATTCAGTAAGAAGTACAACTGGTTGAGCCGAATTCCAATCGGCATCATTCTTGGACTCTACTCCGGACAGCAGTTTAGTGCGTGGATGACGTATTACGGACCGCTGTTTACGGCGTCCATGAAACCGATTCTGCCGAACACGCTTGAGTTCTTCAAACCCAAAACGGTGGTTCCAGGAATCATCTATGGATCGGAAGCACTAACCAACTTCATTTCCCTTGTAACCGTACTCACCGTCTTGTCCTACTTCCTCTTCAGTTTCGACGTGAAGGGCAAGCTACTGAAAACCAGTTCCACTACCGGACGCTGGTTGCTCATGATAGGCTTCGGTGCGATCTTTGGATCGACAGTCATGATGCGATTCACCTTGTTGATCGACCGGATGTACTTCATCTGGATCGAGTTCATCAAACAGGGTTTGCTTCATATGAAGTAGCCTCGAAGGGTGCAGGTGCTTAACCTGCGCCCTACCGAGCTTGCCTCTTCAACATGTCTTCGATCACCATTCAAGCCATCGTGTTGCGCCGTCGTGATTCAGGCGAATCCGACCGCCGCCTCACCGTATTGTCTGAAGAGTTAGGGAAAATTGACGTTTTGGCTAAAGGAGCCAGAAAAGGTGGCTCACGCCTTGCTGGTATATCTGAGCCTCTCTGCGCAGCTTCCATGAACCTTGCCAAAGGTAAGCGAAACTTCTTCATCACTCAAGCCCAACCTCTCCATTCCTTTCGAGGTTTGCGCACAGACTACGATCGCCTCACCTGCGGTCTTGCCCTAGCCGAGCTGTTTGCCGCAGTGATTCCTTTGGACGAACCGTTCCCAGAAGCCTATGCCCTTCTTGCCCAATCCCTGCATCACCTAGAAGTCCACGGCAAGCCCATTGTCGCCCTTATCTGGGCCGAAGTCCGGTTGCTCGAATTGAGTGGTTTCCTCCCCCTATTTGACCGCTGTGTAGTGACCGACCAGCCCATCACGGAAGGCCAGCCCTTCCTCTCCCCAAGGGCAGGAGGCTACGTAACCGATCACGCCGCCATCACGTTCACCGATCGCTTTCGAACCCGAGCCGAAGTCCTCTACGGCCTAGTCCGCCTCCCCGAATTCGAAGAGCCCCCCAAAAACATGAAATTCGCCTCCGAAGCCCTAGCCGACCTCCTCCCCTTCTGGAGAAACATCGCAGACACCCCCCTACCCGCCAACGAATCAACCGTAAAAGAATTCAGACACGCAGAAATCGCTGAGTAATAGTCCACGTCTCCGCACATTCCCTGATCGTCTGATTTACGGCATGAAGCCGATGTCAGCCTTCAGCCTTCTTTGTCGCCACCTAATTCCACAACGTCCCCGTAGCCGATGGCTGGTTCGCGCCATCGTTTCGTGTGGACAGGCTTATGCCCGGTGGATTCGCCACCTAATTCCACCTACGCTCCCATAACCGATGACTCGCTTGGCCGTATGCTGCCGCATTTAGCAGGCCCAAAGCCTCCATGAGGTTACTTTTGCCCGCTCCGTTCGACCCAATGAATACGTTTACGTGGCCGAAATCAATTCTAAAGTTCTCGAGAGACTTAGAGCCATGAACTGTGAATCGAGAGAGCACAATTTATTGTCTAGCCTACTAGAGACAACAAGGCAGTATCACAATGTTTAAGCTATTCGCTCAAAAAGCTCTCGTAGCCTATTTCTTCATCAGAGGCGCTGACCTCTATTGCCACTGACCTGACTTCTGGCATATCGACCTCCCATCTGGTCAAGGCCCAGTCGAGAATCTTTTCCCTCCGTGCTAAGATTGCCGTCTCATTCCACTCGTCATAATTTGCAAGTTCTCTTTCCATGAAGAATTCACCTTCGCAATAGCATCGGCTCCCGCCACCTGGTTTTCCCTTCTTATCCGGGAATGGCTTGTTGCCGTACACAGAGTTGTCAACAGTTAGGCAAAGGTTCCCGAGGTCGTGTGTGAGTCGCTTTTGCGCCTCTTCGTCGAACAGGCTAGCCCAATAATTGTCGGTCGGCGTCTGTGGAAGGATGTGCTCAATACTTGTGCCAAGCGGATTGTTCAGGATAGATGCCCACGAGACTTTTGGACGTTTCTTTAACAAGCTGGCTAGGTGCATCTCATATTCGAACATGATGTATCGCAATCCAGACCACCCGTACCAGTCTCTCGGCTTAAGTAATTCACGTCGAAAGTCTTCGGAATTGGAATAGTAGACGGTCAATTCATCAATTCTTCGAGCCATGGCCGAAGGAATAGCATCCTTAGTGTAAACCCGATGAGCCAAGCTGAAAAACGACGGTCTACCAGTCTGCGCTCGCCTTTGAAGAACGCGGAAGACTCTAAAGGCGTATCTTTCGCAGCGGGCGACCAAAGCAGCATAAAGATGGTGATCGTCTCCGTAAGTCAAGCGAGTCGCAATAAGTAGCGGGAGGAACGGAGCCACATTGCCCAACCTTGGAAGACGTTCAGCGGCGACAATCACAGCGTCCCTTAGGGCAACATCACAGATATCCGCAAATGACTCCGATCGATTCGGTGCCCAAGCTTCACAAAAGGCCGTACATGCTCTTCGTAGTGAACGAACATACTCGATCAGAGCATTGAGTAAACCTGGATGATCCTTCTCATAAGCTCGGAGGTTAAGTCGCTCCTTGATGGATTTGCTTTGTTTCCAATCTCGCTCAGATGGACTATAGGCCATCAACCAGTGCACTCGGAGTAGCTGGTCCTCATAGTCCGATGAAGCCAGACCGCTTGACATCAAGCTATGGAATATATAAGACCAGGTCTCGTTGACCAACCTTGAGAACTCGTGATCTGACTCCAATTCCAATTTCGAAGAGACGTACAAGAGGTAGTTCTTCACCTTCTCGAACTCAGTTATCGGCTTGCCGCGGTTGTTCATCACTTCAAAGATGACTCCGGCTTCGGATTCCCTCCCCACCGGATAAACCGTCACGATCAGTTGGCCCGTTATTTTTTGACGGAAATTCAAGAGCCAATCTGAAAATGTTTCACCGAGTTTTTCTCTTTGAGAGGAAAGATAGGTAGCGAAATGAACCTTTGCATCGTCGAGGTTCTTCTGGGCCAGAATCTGGTTGCCTTCGTTCCAGCTTCCGCCGTTCAGAATTCTAGTTACGAAAAAATCCTGCACATCAGACCCGAGACGTAACTTCGATCGTTGCTGCTTGTTGCGATCCGTGGTGAAGATATAAGTATTGGTGATGCCGTCGGCTAGCTCAGTTTCCTTGTTCTTTCGCAATTCCTTTTGCACTGCATCCAGTAACAAAACCAGCGTGGTTAGTCGCTGCTGACCATCGACAACGTCAACAACATGAAGAGTATTTCCGTGAATGTCGGTGAAGTTCGACCCTGCTGCACAGTCTTGCAACACGATTGTGCCCGTGTAATGGCCCTTATTCAGAGGGAGAAGATCCACATCTTCAACGAGTTCTTCCCATTGCTGTTTGCCCCACGAATAACCACGCTGGTAGTCTGGGATAACGAATAGTCGGTTCTGGAAAAGCTCGTGAACCGTTTTGAAATTCGCGCCAAGTCGTTCATCCATTAATTGAGTTCACCCTTCCTTATCCATCCAACGCCTTCAAAACCGCACGGTCGATGTCGCCGTAGAAGACAAGATCAAGCTTTTCAACAACGTCTTCGGGGAGGCCTCCGAATTGGCTCTTGTTGCCGATGGGGAGTAGGGCGCGGAGGGCGCCGTTATCCAGGGCTAGTTGAAGGGGCTCTTGGATCGAACTAAGTGTTTTGAGGTTCCCTTGGACGGACAGGTCGCCGAGGATGATGGTGCCGCCCTGGATTTGACGATTTTGGATGGCTGAGACGAAAGCAACGAAAAACGCAACGCCGGCGTCGCACTCCACTTTGCCGCCGGTTAGGTCAACGGCTTCGACGTACAAATCTTTCGACGCGAGAGTTTGAGCCCAACCAAGTTTGTCCTTAACGGACTGCAGGTAGGCGAATGCGCGGTTTAGTGATTCCTTCAGGCCCTTGTCCAAGCCGCTTGGTACGCGTAGTTTGCCGGTGCCGGCAGACGTTGTCACTTCGAGACGGAAAATTCCAACTTTGGCTTCCATATCGACTGATGCGGTATAAACGCACCCGGCCGGAAGCGGATCAGATGACAACAAACCAGATCCGCCTTGCTCGGGAACTCCGACAACTCGCTCGACACCTGTGGAGTTATCGATGTAGGAGAAGCTCGTCTTGTAGAATTCGAAGGAGCCTCGCTTCTTGAGCTGCTGCTTGACCCGTCGTCGTCCCTCCGTCGCGATCTGCAAATACTCTTCGAGTTCTTCCTTTGTCCATCCGCCACCTGGATGAAGGATTTTGAGAAAACCAGCAACGGTCCGCCGAATTGCAGTGGCATCTCGGCCCTCGACATGTGCGCCGAAACGGAATTGTTTTTCGACTTCGTCATAGTAATTCGTGCGGCGCTGGTACCGAAAGGCCTCCGCGAGGTAGTCCGTCACGAAACCGTAGTGGTCAGTCAGAATGTCTTTCGAATTCTTTGGCACTTCCCAGCCGGGCATATAGAAATGCATGCGATCGATGGCAGCCAAGTCGAATTCCTTCGGCAAAGGTTGAAACAGGTCCGTCGTCGCGTTTTGGACGAGTGTCTCAACAGGCTGGTTCAAATTACCGATGAACACGAGAGAGGCATCCGCGTTTACCTGCGTCGTTCCACGGCTGAAACGGCCGTTAGCCATGTAATCTTTCATGATCTGGACGACGTCGGGGTCGCTGATCTTCATGCCCCCGACTTCATCGAAGGCGACTACGTCCCAATGACCCACAAGACCAACCTGGCGTCGTGCGTTGTTATAAAACAGGTTGGCGCTACTCGCCTTACCGCCGGAGATGAGGATGCAGTAGGGTGACATCTCGCTATACGCATACGACTTTCCAGTTCCTCTCGGCCCGAGTTCGATGAAGTTATAGTTCTTCTCGACAAACGGAATAAGTCGCGCCAACAAAAGGATTTTGAGTCGATGCTCCATCCGCGATGGCTCGAGGCCTACGCTGCGAAGAAGCAAATCGATCCAGTTGTCTCGGGTCAAAGCGTTCCGACCCGAAACGTACTCGTCGAAATCAAACCGAGCGAGCTGAACAGGCTTCAGATCGTAGATCTGAAATGGACTCCCCTTGGCATCAGGGTCCGGCTGGTACTGAATATCGACGACAGCCCAAATGCCGCCTTCCAAAAGTCGATCGAAGCGATGATGGAAGGAATCGGGAATATGGATCTTCCCGTAACCGAATCTGTCGAGGGACGCCCAGTATTTCGCCTCACCAGCCAAGAAGCGAACCTCGACGCGGTCGATGAATCGATGACTTCCGTTTCGCTCTACGAGTGCCTGGGCCTTGTTAGCTTCATCATGCCGAAAGTAATTCTTGCGAAGTGTTTCCTTGACGGCCTCTATCCCAAGTTGGATCTCGTCTTCGTTGTCGGAAGCGCAGTATTTCCCAAGGAGATACTCCAAGACGTACGAAGGGATGTTCTCTCCGCCCTTGATCTGGTGTAGCAAGTCCTTGCGGACGACCTTTCCCTCAAATGCCTTCGTAACAATTCGGTCGAGTTCATCCATCTGCACCATGTTTCTAGTCCATTACCTCGTTTTTAAGCGTGAGAGTGGCGAACTCGACGCCGGTCTTAGGGTCGATGACCCTGATCAAAACTGACTTAGCTGAGACCTTCTTCACGACAACGGGCACACCGATGCCCATGGCACCTGGAAGGTGCACTTCTCCTGTGTGTTCGTCGCGATGAGCAAATTCCCCGATGGAGCCGGCGTTCTCGTCCTTGGCGCTCGGATCAACGACTTCAATCGCGACCGAGCAATCGAAGAGACTCGTATTCTGCAGCGTGACCTGAAATACCAGCGAAGTGAACTTCGCGCTCTTGTATGAAATCGCCACGGAGGGACGCTCGCTCGTTGTCGCCGCCTTCAGTCGGAACGAGACAACAGGGACAACGCATTCTTGAAGGCTCAATCCCTCATGGTAATAAGCGGTGCCGGCAACAAAGCTCCCCAGCCCTCGGGCAAAAACGATTTCGGGGAGGTTGCCAGGGATACCAACCTTTTCCGCCGAGATTCTCAAGACTCCGTCGGGAGTCGAAGTGGCCTGCCCAAGACACGCCCGACGTTTCTCCAATACAAACTGACCTTGAGGCTTGGCCTGGACGGCCCCGGCTGGCAGTTCGTAAATGAGAATGTGTCCGTGGTCAGCCACAACCACGGCATAGGTGAATCCGGCCTCAGCAAGCCGTTCTGAGGCGGCCACGATATTGCCGATAACCCCGTCGCGGTATCGATGGGCAACATCAGCATCGAACGACTCGCCCATCTTGTCGAGGTCCTCTGTATAGATCATCAGAAGGCTCAGTTTCTTCCAGTCGGCCAATCTAGCCGTCGAGGCCTTTTTGATCTCGCTTAGTCGCACCGCGGCGAACCGATCGCCAAGCTTCTCTGCCAGTAGCGCCTTGCGCTTCTCCAGGTCAGGGAGCGCTCGATGACCGATGCATGGAACGCCATCACGAATGCACCATCCGGTTTCGGCACCGGGCAGCAAGGCCGACATGCAGAAAGGCGTTGACGTAGGCAAGGCCGTGACCATAGGCTCCAACTTTGCGTCAGCCTTGCCGACTAAGCCCGTCTGCAGATCCCTCCCCATTTCAAACCGGAGAGAGTCCACTACGAACCATGCAACGTGTTCGCCAGACGCGATCAGAGGTTCGAGGTGCTTGACGAAGAAACGTTGCTGTCTTTCGATGCCTTCTGGTGGCCATCCTTCGCTAGCCACCAGCGACTGGAACCGCTGGGCTACCGCAGCCGCCCATTCCCAATATCGCGACCTACAGGTGTCCAATAGGGGCTGAAGAGCTTCATGCACAGGCGCGTTTGCCGCTGCCTGTTCGAAGAGACGCTGTGCGCGGTCTACTTCTGCCCAACCCTTCTCCATGACATAGGCGTTGACCATCGCCTTGACGGAATTGGCTTGCGCAGTCCAATCGGACTGGACTTCAGTGAGCCGGCGAAGAAAGCGGACCGCGCTCTCTGCCACGCCCCACTGGAGGGCACGCTCGGGCTGTTCTCGCCAAATCGAGCCGGCCACTTGGCGCAGTGAAATCTCAGCCGCGTCCAGATCGCCGGAAGCTGCGGCTTGCGCGACGGATTGCAATCGAAGACTGTCCTCGAATGCGAAGGTATCGATTTGTCCGGTTTCCTTATGGTTCTCGAACACCTGCTTTAGGTGATAGGAGTGCTCGACAAGGTTCGCCCATGTCATGTAGCCGTCGCACCAATCTTTGTGCTTCCTCATGCGGTCGCAACAGGATGTGATTGCTGCACGGTAACGGTCTGGGGCTACTTTGACCGCACTCAAAGATTCGGGCAAGCCGCCATGAAGGTCATGAGCAAGTTCACTGACGAGGAGCCAGCTGGCCAGCTTCTCTGGATCATCGGTTTCTAGGCCGAGCTCCGTGAAGCAGGCACGGGCAAACTCCGAGCCAGCACCGGCCATCGTGGCGAGCAATTGGGCAGAGGCTTCGTCACCAAGAATTCTCGCTGCAATTTCAACGGCACTTTCTGTTTGGAAGGTCGCCTTGAGGGTGGGATAGCTTTGACCCTTCTGCAATCCCTCTAAGACCTGCAGGGTTGGCTTGCTCTCCGCGAAGAGGCGGTCAACCTCTGCTGCGAGGTCCGGCATCGCTTGCCTAGCAAGCGATTGGAGCGTGTGCGAAGGGTCGTCGCCAAACGAGGCGCCCATGATCGCGTAAGCCTCGAAGGGGTCATCGCGCTTGCCGACGTCAAAGCTCGCGGCTCGTGCATAGGGCAGGTAGATGAGAAGCTTCGCATCTCGGGCAGGATTCCCAGGCTCTGCAGCCGTCATGGACATCAGGGCCTCATCGGCTCGCCGCCGTGCCTCATAAACCGAACTTCGGCCGTCGAGAACACAGCAATTCTGATCATTGAGGAAGGCAGGGAGAACTCCAGACAAGTCCCCCATCGAATCGAACCAGACGACGATCTGGCGACTGGTCAACCGCCGCCGCACCTGCTCAATGATGTAGGTTTGAAGACTCAAACGATTAAAACTCCTCCAGAAAGTTCGATGATCCTATTTACGAAATTCTTTAGCTCAGTGCATTTTTGAATCGAGATCATCAGGTTCTTACCCTGCAAGATTTTCCCTGCATCGCGTGTCTTAACGTAACTGTCGCGGCACTTACCGATCTCGTAAATCTCCTTTAGGCGGTATGCCGGAGGCTTGTCGTGGTTCACGGTTTCAGGGTTTAGACCTGGTGAGATTCGATTATGGCCAGCCAAAGTCTGGATGTCGGCCCAATAGGGCAGTAGCCAAGCTTCGAAATCGTGAAGGGCAGTGTGCGCGAAAAACCGAGGTTCGTTAGGCACCCAGGCACACATCTTAGCTTTCGCATCGGCAGCGTCAGTAAAGTCATTTGTCCCGGTGTACACGTCAGTAAGAGCGATGACGTAATTAGACGCATTTGGCTGAGAAAGTTCCGCCTTCACTCGTTTGTTTAGTTCCTCACCTTTTGGAATTCTCCCATCATAAACCGCAAACGACAGCCGTGGCATGTTGGCGGCCAGTCGCGTGCGAAGGAATTGCTCGAGAACTGGTTTAAACGCCCGTTCAGTCTTACCCTCGACCAGAACCGTGATCTTCATGCCCGTCCACCCATTTGCCCCATGCGCCAAACCTCGTCTAACGTGTAGTCACTCAGCCACTTTTCCAGGTCAAGCTTATCTGCCCATGTTGCGGTTGTTTGTCCAACGCCGGCTGAATCCATTACGACAACTTCCCTTGGCTCCAAGAAGCGAATCAATCGATCAGAATGTGTGGCAACGATTAGCTGAGTTCGAGTGGATGCCTCCCGCATAAGGTCTGCCAATAGGCTCAGCAATTCTGGATGCAAACTCACCTCGGGCTCGTCGATCATCGTGATGGTTGAGAGCGACGGACTCTGAAGCAACGACACAAGCCAAATGAACCTCAAGGTGCCTTCTGACAATTCATGCATGTATAGGGGCTTAGTAAAGCTTCGATCTTTCCAAGTCATCGCGAGCGTGCCGGCCGCAACGGGAGGGAAATTAAGTTCTTCAAAATCTGGAAAGGCGGCATGAAGCGAGTCAACAATTGCCTCAAATCGGTACTTATCACCTTCCCTCAGACTGTATAGGAGCGGAACGAGGTCCTCTCCATCGGCACCCGGTAACGTCGCTGGCTTCATCGGTTGGGGGAGCTTCACCGGTGCTCGTGGCCCCACATCTAGTACGTGGTACAACGTAGCTGTCGAAAGGAGTTTTCTAAACTCTTCTGGTCCACGGTACATCTTTGGAACTTGGGAAAGCGCACTTTCCGTTCCGTCGTGGTCCCAATCGGGCTGCGCTAAGTTTTTGCCGTTGTGGTAGCGAACCCGTGACCCGTCGGTAGTGACATGCAGAAACGGATGGAGTTGACCCCTGTCTTGGCTAAGTTCTTCATAGGCTATCTCATATCCAGAGCCTTGAGTTCGCAAATTCAATTGATAGTCTAGTGGCTTGTAACCCGGAACTTCCATGGAAGTCCCAAAATTGAGTTCTGTTGCAATGCCTCTCGTTAGAATAGAGCCTATACCGCCGTGCGACGATAAATTTGTATGTAGTTTTCCCGAGGCAGAGTCTGACAAGAGTGAAACTGCATCAAGAATCGAGGTCTTGCCGACACCGTTTGCACCTATCATTACCATGATAGGTCGAAGCTCTAGTTGGACGTCCTGGAGCCTACGGAATCCTTGTACATGTAATTGGGTTAGGTTAGTCAAAATATTCTTCTCCTAGAAGGATCGCTTTGCTATTATCGCGCTTACGTTTCTTTTCACTGTCTTTAGTGGGGTCTGGGGTTTCGCAGATCGATTCCAGATCGTGAGCGATGGCAAGGCTTCGATCCTTGACGCACTTTGGGCGAACACGGTCAGGCCAGAGGGTGAATGCCATGTGAGACCAGTCGTAGTCGCCTTTCTCTAGCTTCTTCCAGACCTCTTCAAGTTCCTTAACCCACGGTTTGTGGCGAAACAGACCGCGCATGGGAGCGGCGTTGATTGCCACTCCGTCATTCATGTTGGGCTTGTAAGGCATCGAGGCGATGCGAAGAAGCTCGTCGCGAAGGTCCACTAGTTCCTGCGCGAAATTTCGTAGTTTCGAAAGTCTATCCCGGTCTTTTGAGGGAGCAAGGGTGTTGTCCCTCAGCTGACCCTCCAATCTGTCGCGCTGCCGCTCGACGGTAACAAGCTTTGGACGGACGTAGGTCTCCACGGCCGCGTATATCGTCTGCTGTGATAGACGTGGATAGTAAATCCAAAGTGTATAGCTACAGCTTGCGGTGCTGAGTGGCCAATAAATGGGTGCCCTGCGACGACTCTTACTATAGCGTTTCAGGTGTTCAGCAAAGAATTCGGAGGGTTTCCGCAAATACTCACGCAAATCCTCAATCTCAAATTCATTACACAGGGTCTTTTCGACATCATAAGCTGATTCTTCATATACAAGCGCAAGTGCCTTCCGAACGGCTCTCAATAGGTCAGATGGATGCTCTTCGCCTACCCCATCGCCAGGATCGTCAACCCAAATACCACCAGAGTGCATGTGCCGGGGGGAAGTAGCGCCAGATTCAGGACTGGACAGGAAGCCATCTGTATTCTGCATGCCTGGCGGAGTACTTGGGAGGGCATCAAAGGGGTCTGGAATCGTAATGTTTGTCGAGGAAAGGGCAGGAGTCAAATTCCACCGGCCAATAGCTACGCCTACAAGCCAGGAAAAGAGCTCACAGAACTGCTTGCGTCCTTCGTGAGAGGTATCAACGGCTTCGTCTTCGTCTTCAATTTCATTTCCTGGGGCGTGAGACGCGTGTGCAGTTTCTATGCTGAACCCAGACATCGACCGTTCTGCTGTGCTGGTCCAACCATAGAGTAAATTGACCGCGTCGTTTATTTTCTGCGACTCAATTTGCACGAGTTCCTCAACATTGATTGGAAGGCGACTTCCTCTGAAAGAGTCAACATGACGGGGCGTAGAGAAGGCATGTGACGTTTCGTTGTAAGAATCAAGTAGGTACTTCTGCTGCCAAATGGTTCTTGCATGTGAGGCCAGCAACTGGACGGCGGATGCGTCCAATGCAGGTGCTGGAGTGGATTGAACTAAGCCAACTTCAAATGATTGAATAAGCTCCGCGCCGGCCAACTGGAGGTCTACGAGAGTTCCAAAAGCCTCACTGGTCAGAATCGCACATAATGCCAGGAGGTGTGTAGTGTTATCGCCGGCGACAAAGAGCGCTGGCCCCTTATCGGCGAAGATGCAACCTGACGGCATCACTCGGAAACTTAGTCCCTTCGTCCGTCGCGGCCAAGTCAAACCTCTTCGAAGGTAGTGCTCAGTAGACCTGATATTTCTAGCCCAATGGCCTCCACCATACTTGTGGACGATCCAGGCCTTCATTTCCGCTCCATCACGGGCCCAACCAACGCTTAGGTGGGGGTCGTAATATACGGATGAAACAGTGCCGCCTTTTTCATATGGAAACCAATGAGGTTCTCGCTCGACCTCCCACCAACAGCGCAGGAATCTAAAGTCATTGAGTGTTCCTGTTCCGCTGGTCAGTAGAGCCTGGTTACTCAATGGTGGAAGGTGTGTAAATACATCGCGAATGGCATCCACGGTCCAATAGGAGAACGGCGTACCCGGAAGCTTCCTTAGCGATGCTTCCGAAGCAAAGAATAAGGTGTCGCCGCCTAAGAGCCCGTTTGTTAGCGCCTTGTTCTTGTCGATGGCTCCAAGGCCACTAATAAATACAATAGGCTTCTTTGCGCCATCGATAGCCGTGATGGAAGAAAGGGGTCTGCGAGTTCTGGTCCAAGAGCTCTTTACCTGTATGGAGTCATCGGCATGTTTCTGGATGAAGCCGGATTGCGTGAGCCAGTCGAGTTCCTGATTCGCTTGGATCCGTTTCAGGCTTCGGAGCCGCTCCCAGTGGACTCGGCGAAAGGCGCCGTCACGAGCATTTGCTAAGTTATCTGCGATAACCGCCAATGAGTTAATCAGCTCAGATCGCTCTTCAGAGTTCAGAGTTCGAAAAACGTAGGCTGCGGCCTCCACTTGGGCTGAGTCCATAATTCCGTAACCAAGGTCTGCGAAGTACATCGGCCGAAATAGCCGCAGCACAACTCGCTCGCGAAAATCCGAACTGCCAACAAGGAAGAACGGAGTCCGGTTGGAAATGCATCCCAACACTCCAGCGGGCTGAAGTAGCTCGCCACCTCGCTCCACGAAGGCCTGGAGAACGTCGCTTTTTGCGTCTTGATATTCAGTATCCAGAATTGGTTTAGTGAGTATTGTTGGCTCCCCAAACGGTGGATTCATCAGGAAAACGTCGAACCTTGTACGACATAAGTCGATGAAGGCAAATCCACGAGCTGAGTCATCAGCAAAGAGGCGGCGGCGGAGCGGGTCACTTGCCTCTGCTGCTACGGCAAACCTGGATAAAGCATCGAATATCGTTTGTTCTGCAACCTCCCAAAACGCGTCATCGTTAATGTCTGAGAGATCAAACAGCGACTTGGTGCCTGCTGACGCAAGCTCGGGAAACAAGCCCTCTGGCACCTCACGCTCGGCTTCCCATTGCATACGGGCTGCTGAAAGTGTGCCTGCGAGGGCCTGCTCGGCTCGTAGAAGTACACCGGCTTCGCCGGCAAGCTTCATCACCTGGAATACACGCTCGGCCACTTGAGCCACCACTCGGGGCCGAAGGTCGTTAAGGAACTCCAGCTTGAGGTCAGCCTCGCCTGGCATTGGCTCGGCGACCACAAAGTTCATCTTTGTGATTTTTGGACGGTCTGCAATATTCCGGAGTCCAGCCTCTTGATAAGCCCGCTGCGCTCGGAGCCAGAGTGCGACTGCTGCAATCTGAATAGCACGGGGATCGATATCGACGCCGAAAAGATTGTGCGCGAGGATAAGTCCGGGCATCGCCCATGCAAGCTCGCTTAGCGATGCGTAGTCCTCGCGAAGAGTCTTGCCGGTGCTGACAGAAATGGGTGCAGGCTCGGACGGTTCGTTCCAAGCCTCCAGGTATATGGCTTCGAGCAGATCGAAGGAATAAAGCAGAAAGTGGCCGCTTCCGCACGCCGGATCGAGGATCTTGAGGTCGCGAGGGTCCTTCTCGGTGCGAAACGGCACATCTATGGGCCAGTCAAAAATCTGCTCTTTCGTCGCATCTATTGGTGGCGCAGCTGCAGTAGAAGCTTCTCCGGGCCCGAGGAATGTCTCGTTCTTGCGCTCGAACAGATATTGGCATCGTTCACCGAGTCCGGTCTTTCCTTGCCGCATCTCAATCCAAATTCGCCCCAGTGTGTTGTCGACTAGGAACTCTACGACATACCTTGGTGTGAAGAACTGGTTGCGGACCGCCATTTCGCGGCTGTTTCGTGGGGCTTGGGACTGGTCGCGCATCCGTTTGCGTTCTTCTGGATCGTTGAAGAATTGGTAGACCCACCCGATGGTCTCGTCTTCCTTGCAAAGGGGCATCAGGTCGGCGGCGCTCAGGTCGGCTAAAACCTTCCGGAGTACTGGCTCAGAAGGAAAGATCAATCCCTGCGGAAGGCTCCGGTCGAAAAGGAAGTGAAGATCGACGGCCATCTCATCGAAGATGAGATGTAGGAAAAATCGGTAAGTCTCAAACGGGGTGCCGAGTTGGTCTTCGACTATCAGCTGGTAGATTCGGAATCCTTCACTATCCAGGGCCTTCCGGACACACTCCACGACGTATCCACGCTCTTCCGCTAGACGGAGAAAAACGAGGCGATTCAGCGAAGTGAAACCGATTTCGTGGACCAGACGGTCGTAGGCTGCCGCGAAGTCCGGCTCCTGAGCACGATAGTGGCTGAACAAGTCTCGAAGCTGAGCGGCGATATCCTGATCCTCGAAGTTGAGCGCGGAGAGCTCCCCTATAGGCTGGACTCTCTCATCCGCACGGTACATTCCGTACCGGCTCTGAAGCTGGCCCTCGATGTCTGCCTGAAGCGCTCGGCGGCAACTTGCCACGAGGCTTTGCAACCGATTTCGCGTGGGTTTGTCGAAGCTCAAGCCTGCCCCTTCGGTTCAAATTGGATCTCGATGACGCCATGCTTGCTTAGTTCGGCGTTCACCTGATCACGCAGGTCGTTCAGCAAGGACTCGACGTCTTGAGCATTTCGCAGCTGCCTCCGAGCCGTGCGGATCTTGACGGCAACGGGCGTCTTAAGCTCTGGACTCGGTCCAGTAGTCGGTGTTGGTGGCTCCGGTTCGGCAGGTTTGGGTTGAAGCCGGACTACATCCTTGGCTACGGACTCCCGGGTGTTGGCGAGCTTCAACTCAGCAAGAAGAGCCTGACGCAAGTAGGGAGCAGGATTATCGCCCGCCATTTCCGGAAGCAGGATAGATAGCTTTGCACCCAAGTCTTCTTGGTCTGCTGGCACCAGAGTACTCCAACCCGGAAGCCCTTCGATCTCCCTCAAAGCGGTCGCGCACGCCGTCGTTAAACGCTCTCGGGTCGAGTTATATTCCTGCACCATCGCAAGTCGAATCGCCTGGACGGCTGCGCGAAGATCTGCGAGGCGGTCAGCAAACTGCTCGGATGCGATGACCTCTTCTATCGTTTGGATCCGATTTGAACTCGATTCTCGAACTGGGAGCGATGCCGAGAGCGTTTCGAGGTCTTCGAGCTCCGTGAGGATGCCTATGGCCGAACGAATGTCCGTTTCACCGCCTTCAGCCAAACATCTCTGAATCTTTTGAGCCCACCGTAGGTCGTCAGGCAACGTCGTACTTGGATCGCCAAGGACGAAGGCTGCATTGGTGCCGTCTCCCCGCTGAACGGCTCCGAGCGAATCTTGAACAGTCTTGGCCCTATCCACACCGGGCAAATGAAGCAAACGCAACTGCACTGAGAGCGGAGCTAGCGCGTCCGCGATATCAGGAATGTACTCCTGGACGTGTCGGGCAAGCACGTCTTCGAGCGGGCTGATCTGCCCCACATCGCCGATCATCTTCTCCAAATTCTCGGCCGCTCGAAGGAGAACGTCTTGACCGGGGCGCTCACTGGATTCACGGAGCGCGAATCCCGAACGCTTGAAGCTGTCATTGCCCTTGAACACCTCGTTTGCTCGTGGTCCGCGGGTGACAATCGGGTCGGCATCGGCGGTCCCGAATGCCTTGATACTGCCGGCGGTTAGGAGCGCGGCGAAGATGTAGCGGATCGTGTCGTTACCCCACCCGTAGGGTTCCTTCTGGAACACTTCGAATATCTGCCCGCCCGTCAGACGGTTCATATCTTTGGCTCGATTCTTGAAATCTGTTAGAGTCTCGGCTAGCACCGCCACCCCAAGGTCTACACTTGCGTTGCCGCCTGCATGCACAACCGTTCTGAGCGGGTCCTGCACGGTCGTTATGTTGCGGAGTACTTCTACGCGCAGATACTTCGAGGCAAGTTCCCCTTCTGTCCTGATGTCGGCGAGACTGTACTTCGGAAAGACCTTCTTTGCCGCGTCTGTCAAGAGTCGCTGTGCCGCATTTAGAACCGAGTCACCGGCTTCCTTGGCGGGAATGGGAGTTGCTCGAAACACGAGGTCACCGCGCAAGAGCGCCTGCTCATAGCTCTTGGCGAGCTCGTCTCGCAAACGCTCGGCACGTCTCAGCTCGTTTCGCGCGAACTGAAGCAGTTCTTGCTCGGCGTTTTCTTGCCGGACATTGGCGGCCCTAAGCGATCGGGCGACTTCAATCGACACCTCTTCCGCGTTAGGTTCGAGTGGTGCCAGCCAAACCACAGAGTTCTGCAGCTCTGGACGATCACGGGTCTCGTTCAGAAGTGCCGAGCGCCGTACGTCGTAGGCATCTGGCGCTACAAACTCGACTACAAGCTCCATCGGCGTACCAGAGTGCACCTGAATATTCCCGACTCGAACCTTGGAAGCGACTTGCTTGAAGGATCCAAGTTTGGCTTGGGGCTGAACGGTAAAGAGCGGTGTGCCAGCCTCGCCTTGCCAAATCCGCTTGCGTACGTCGTTTAATTCAGATTGATCTGGAACATACTCGTTGCGTTTCCGCTTGAAATCGCGGACCGCGCTACTGACAAACTGATATCCATCGGTGGATGGATCGTCGATTAAGTTGCAATCCTTTGATTCTTCAAGGTCCTTGAGCGCGACTCTGACTGAGTCGAGGCTGCTTGGGTCGCCTAACTTTCGGTAAAGCAGGGCGGCCAAGTTTTCGGGTGTGCGTGGCAAGCCTTCTACAGCTTGGAGGGCGGCAATCGCCTTGGCGAGTCGGATCTTGAGTATGTCGCCAGCAAAGACCTGTTCAACCTTTTCCACTCCCTCAACCGCGAACGATAGGGACTTCCTAAGGTCTTCTCGAAGCGTGTCGTAAAAACGGTCGACGGTTGCGACGAGGCCGACTTCCTCGTCTGCGAGAAGTAGCATTCCTCCGACTGCGCGGCTCTTGTCAACCAGCACATCCTGAATGACTCTGATGGCAGAGCGAAGCCCTATCCCACCTGTCGATCTCGCTAGGGACCGAGTGAGAGCCATCAAGATGTCAAAGTGCTGCGGTAGGAATGGATAGAAGCGGACGAACCGGTCTTGATCCAGCGATGAGTCGAACTGTGCGGCTCCTTCAAGGCGAGTGAACGTTCTCGCCGAATCTCCATTCGTCTGGAACAGCACTTTGAGCTTTGCCTCACCGGTCGCTGACTTTGAGAGAAGTCTCCGGTAGGTTATTTCCTTGATGTCGTTCGGGCTGAATTCGATGCTGATTGGGAACCGGTCTCGAAGCTTGAATAGCTCGGGCGAGTTGAGGGCCGCTCTGGCGAAGATCTCTGTCAAGGTCTGCTGACCCGTCGCAATTACCCAGACTTTGCCTTGCCCGTAGCCCTTGAGTGATCGGCAGAGACCGTCGAGGTCGAGAATCCGTTCAGCCGAAGGCGCGACGTATTGTCCGGCCTCGTCGATGACAAAGAGAACCAGCTTCCGCCCCGTTCGGTTGCGGACAATATCGACAGCTCTTCTTGCTTGATCTTGGACAGTAATGTTGAGTTCGAACGAAAGGTGAGCAAACGTGTCCGGAGTGCTGTAGCGCTCCGGCTGGAGTCGATGTAGAACACGCGAGACGAGGGGCTTGCAGATCAGAGGATCATTGTGGATGTCCTTCCATTCGAGCCCGCACTCTTCTTGGACAGCTTTCGCGAGTTTATCCAACTCGCCTCGCTGCTCCCATTCCTGTTCAAGGTGAGCAACCTCCTTAACTTCGGAGTAGCCCGCCCACTTGAGAACTCGCCAGTACAGCACCGACGACACGGGCTCGTTGTGCTTTGCGACCTGCATTTGCTCGCCAAGGTCGAGGGTGACGACGGCAACTCCTTTGGCACTGACCTTGCGCAACAGTGCGCGAACGGCCATTGATGGAAAGCGATCCTTCAGCAAATCCACAAAGAGGTGGCCTTGAACCTGGCGCTGCGAGTCGAGCCCGATGGCTAGATACTTGGTGAATGAGCTTTTTCCAGATCCGTAGAAGCCGGAAACCCAAACTCCCATCTCGGTCTCATGACCCACCTCAACGCCTTCGCCGAACGCTTCGAGGAACTTCTCGAAGTTTGTCTCGACGTTACTGGTGACCTCGTACTCCGCGACTTCTGAGGCGAGCTGCATCTCCGAATCGGCGTCGATTCGGATGACTTTTTCAATCTCTCGATCGATTGGGCGCTCTGCGGCGAATATCTCACGAATGGTCATGCTTCAACTCCGTACATTGAGGAGCGGTAATTCCCGTCCACTTCATAGAATCCGAGAAACTCCAAACCGTATTGCCCTGATCGATGTCCTGGATAGAGGATCACAACAGGCCCCTTGGTGGCTGATGAAATGCAGTGTTCAAGTGCCCGGGTTCGCAACCATGGGTGAAGCAGTTCCGCTCCGGAAAGAATCACGGTTGACCCAGGCTCGACAGAGGCAAGGCGAGCTTCGATCTTGGGAGGCAGGGCCTTTTCAAGGAGCGCTGAAACAGACTGATTGAATGCAGCAACGTCATACGCCTTCTCCGCCGCCTTCCAAAGGGGCCACCGCTTAGATTCGTCGATAACATCCCATGCAACCTTCCCGAAGCAAATAACTTCGGTTTTGTGGCCTGCGCCTTCAACTAGAGATCTCCACTGAGAGAGCCTACGGCGTACGTAGAGAATCTCCGTGGGAGGATAAACAAAGTAAAAGACTGGCTTATGCGAAGCAGCATTTAGGCGGTTGGATTCACCTAGCGCGCGGACCATTGCTTTGAAAGAAGACTCAAGCGATTCCATTGATGACCTCTTCGATAGTATTTGCTGGCCACGCGACATTCAGGGTTCCCCCGCCTAGCTGAACAACTGCTCCAGCCTTGGCAGCGTGATCCGCGAGTACGTGGGCGGCTTCCTCCTTTCGAAGACCAAGGCAAAGCCAGTCGCTGGTGGCCTGTGTGGGGTTCGCGCCTTCGAAGTGATGCAGCGCAGCCAGCACCACGCAGGTTCGCCAACCGCACGCGTTCTTTATGATCGCTCGATGGGCGGTTCGCTCGGAGCCGAGATAACCGCAGTCTCGAACGGCTCCCAAGAGTCCTCTTGCGATCTTCGTTTTCACTACCGGAGACCAAGGATCGTTGATTCGATGATCGCTCTCTCCCTGGTCAATTAGATTGACGGCGTCAGACACGGTGAGATAGGGCCGACAGAGCCTGGCCGAGGGCCAGAAGACCTTCGTTAGAAAGTCAGAAAGCAGCGCGTCATTGCGGGCAGAGAACACGAGGACTAAATCGGCAAACACATCGTTTGGAAGCCCTGACTGCACACACGCCTTTAGACAACGCGCCGGTAACATTGTCGGCCGCAGAAAACGGGGAGCGAACACTCTTGTGACGATGTCTTTTGCCCGATATGCCGACCTGGTGCCCAAAACTCCGCTTGAGACCGCGACCTGGTACAGATCCTGTAACGCCATTGTCGGTTGCCAAAGCCCGACTATCTGCCTCGTTGGCTGAAGCAGGGCTGCGCCTTTGCAGATGGCGACCGTATATTTTCGGCTATCTTGCATCGGAGGAAAAGTAGGGTACAGGCATCGGTTGCCCCGTAGTCCAAGCAGAGTATGAGGCTGCAATTTGGTTCGTCAACCTGCCGGCGAGGAATTCTTGAAGTGAACCTACGCAATAAACCCCAATAGAAACTGACTCATTTGTACCGGCGAGGTCTTGGAGTGTGTAGCAGTTTTCTTCGGCAATTGGCTTGACACTAAACGTCGATTCGACAGAAAGTGGGAGCGAGAATAGGTGATATCGGACACCAGGAGCGGCGAAGTCAAAGACTCGTCGAGCGATAGCAATATTCGTTTGTTCCAGTGCGGATTGTTTGGTCCTCGGGAATATCCTGCCTGCCAACTTTTCGTTAGTGCCAGACGTTGTCTGCCACCAACCGTTTTGTCCACCGTGGCGGATAACGCCTAACCGCAGTAGCTGTAGTTCCTGTACAGTTTTATCGTTCAACGTCATTCTTGTTCTGCCTTAGGACCAGTCTTCAATCTAGCAGCGGATGGCCCGGACGTGTCCTCAAGCTTGGGGATATATTCGGAAATCAATTCCACGTTGCCCAATCTTA
The DNA here is from genome assembly GCA_038207365.1 of Fimbriimonadales bacterium. GTDB lineage: Bacteria > Armatimonadota > Fimbriimonadia > Fimbriimonadales > Fimbriimonadaceae > Fimbriimonas. Next base: position 31,605 of record JBBQZV010000013.1, read on the forward strand.
CTTGCTCGATGAGGTCGATAGGGAGATGTTTGGCGTCAGTTCTCGCGAATAAAGCCAAAGGGGCCGAAGTCTGAATAAAACGTCAAAAGGCGCAAGTCCTAATCAATGATGATGAATTTACAATTTCCAGACTGCAACAACGATCATTAGAATCAGACTAGCCAAATTTCTAGGCCAATCAGGTAGACGAATCATGCGGTTCGTGGAAAACGGTGTCCTGATACTTGAAGCATTTCTCGACGAAGACTTAGAAACTCAGTTGAGTGTATTTCCTCTTAGGATTTGAAAGATTGATCTCACTGAACAATCAATCAGAGTTTGTAAATCAGACAGTCGCCTCGTCCGGCTCTTTGCATGAACGGCTGCCATCGTTGTGAAACGGAGGAATCAAATAAAGGAATGACCGTGGCGACCTTCCCGATTCGGCGGGACGCCTTCATTTCCCTCACTTCGTTCATTGCCCTTCGGCGGGACCTTCGACTTCCACCCCATGGAATCGCGCTACCAAACTGCGCCACGTTCCGGGAACTGGTTGTGCAGGCACAACGACGTGATGGACTTCAACTAAAATGGGAGAGAATAATCTGGTCGAGGCGACACGATTCGAATGTGCGACCACTTCCACCCCATGGAGAAAATTGCGGGCTCAACAGCAGGAGTTTGAGTCTATCGGAGTCTCAGGAAGTCTCTCCTTGTGCCCACCAATTGAGAGACTTCTGAAAGACCAATTACCTTTGGCGTGCCCCGCCTTCACTGTCTGAGCAGGTCAATGATCCAAGTCCATCCTTTGAGAAGCGGATGGTTACTGTGCACCCAGGGGATCTCGTTACGCTCCTCTTTTCGAGGCACATGAAATTCGACCCAAATGACTGTGTCGAAGCACGTGACAGTGGAGGACAAGCAATCGTCGAATACCTGCTTCAGATTCGACTACGCACAAAACTTGGGCTCGGAATCGATCCGTCCGTAATGTGCTCATAGGTCAAGTGATCCAGGGGGTACCCCCACGAATGGCGTAGAGCCTTCAAAGATCAGTTGGTTCGAGACCGGTGTGCTTTGCAATTCGCGCTAGCATCTTGGGACCAATTTCCTCTCGGTCATGGAATGCGAACACGAAATCCGGATGGCCCGGACGCGACAATGTTCGATGTGAGCCAGCTTGGCGCTTGATTTGCCACCCGATCCTTATGAGTGCGGAAAACACGGCTTTCGCCTTTGCTGAGGGCCAATCGCTCATGCGGCGACGGTCAGGTGAATGGACTGCGCTTTGGTCTCATTCTTCTCAAGCCTGTCGGCCATTACGCGCAGAGCCAGTGTCTCAGCCTTAATCATGGCTTCATCAGGTGTGGCACCATATGCCATTACACCTGGGAGTTCGGGTACTTCTGCTAACCAGCGCCCGTCGGATTCTTGTTCGATTTGAATTGAGCAGTTCATGCAAGCACTCTCTAATCTGGTCGGGGCGACACGATTCGAACGTGCGACCTCATGCTCCCAAAGCACGCGCGCTACCAACTGCGCCACGCCCCGACATGGGTTCTGATCGATGAGTTATCGATTCCAGACTGTCTTCGAAGTAGCAGATGCTTATCTTCCCGACAGGCGATCCATAAGATACCCTTAGCGGAATAGGTTTCGCTCGGAAACCCGCTTAAATCGCCTTGACGGACTCATGTTTGTTGAGCCAGATGCCCGAATTAGCGCATTTTGGTATTGATCTGATAAACCATGATCGCTAAGGGATCACCAATCTTGGAACCGCTGTGACACTTTAAGCATTCTGCCTTGGTGAGGCGAAGGGGGCGGGCGGTCGTCTTCATATCACCTACTGTGCCCGAGTAAACATCCTTTTTCTTTAGAACGGCAAGGGAACGGTCGGCAAACTCGAGGATCTCCTTCTCTAGTCCGTGGTTGATATCGATATAGGCAGGCTTAAAGTCGTCTTGAAGCCTCATCCTTCCGACTTGGAGGGGTTTGCCTGTTCTACTGACGGCAAAGTAATCCAAGCGATAGTTGGGCGATGGTTGAAAAGCCGGAACTCCTGAATCACGAAGGACCCCGTTATGGAGAACGGTTACAGTGGGTACCCGTCTCAATCCAAAGGTCGCAGGAACAGTCATCGTCGTTTTTTCGCCCTTGAAGTTGACCCCAGTAACCGTACGACTCTCTGTGGCAGCGAGGTCTTCAAGTGCTTTCTGAATGCCTGCATGAATCCGAGAGATCCGATCCTCTGGACTCACATTCACTTGATGTGGCGACACATGCTTGCCCATACGCGGCTGCTGGGCAAATGCCATTGCCAATGTCAAACAGCCTATCGAAGCAACAAGAGTCCTCTGTTTCATTTTAATAACATGACGGGTCTGAGGCCCGATTGTTACTACCAACTTGGACTCCCACCTTAACTTAAGGCCGACAAAGGTAAAATCTACGCACGATGCCGGCACGTTCTAAGCGTCTCGACATGATCCCGCCTTATTTATTTGCGGAGATCTCCCGCGTCAAAGCCGAAGCAATTGCTTCTGGCGCGGACATTATTGACCTGGGAATAGGAGACCCGGACTTACCTACACCAACCCCTATAATTGATGCATTAACACGAGCGGCCAAGGATCCTTCAACCCATAGATACGATGAAACTCCTAGAGGATGGACGACCTTCCTTGAGGCAGCAGCCGATTGGTATGAAAAGCAATTCGGAGTTCGTCTCAACGCGGAGTCCGACTTTGTCCAACTGATCGGAAGCAAAGAAGGACTTGCTCACCTGGCGTGGACTTATATCGATCCTGGAGATATTTCCATCGTTCCCAACCCAGGCTACACGGTCTACAAAGTGAACACGTTGATGGCGGGAGGCGAAGTTTACGAAACTCCTCTCCGAGTCGAGAACGGGTTCTTGCCAATCTTGGAAGACATTCCGACCGATGTTGCCAAAAGGGCGAAATTATTCTACGTCTGCTATCCGCACAACCCAACCGGCGCTACCGCGTCGCGCGAGTTCTACGAGGATGCCGTTAAATTCTGCAAAGATCACGATATTTTGCTCGTCAACGACATGGCCTATGCCACGGTTGCCTACGACGGCTATACCAATCCAACGGTTATGCAAATCGAGGGAGGGCAGGATGTGGCTATCGAATTCCACTCGCTCAGCAAGATGTACAACATGACGGGATGGCGTCTGGGTTTTGCTCTTGGCAACACAGAAGCGGTCAACAATCTTCAGAAGTTGAAATCAAACATCGATAGCAAGCAATTCCCTGCGATTGCAGAGGCAGGCGCCTACGCCTTGCGTAACGTGGATAACAGCCACACGATAGAAATGTATCAACGAAGGAGAGATTTCCTTTGCGATGGATTGAACAGCATCGGCTGGAAGGTAACTAAGCCCAAATCGGCCTTCTATGTCTGGTCTCGAGTCCCCAATCCTGAGATGACAAGTGCGGAATTCTGCAAGGAACTTCTGACGCGAGCTCACATCGTAGCTATACCGGGCAACGGATATGGAAGCGAAGGTGAAGGATGGGTTCGAATGTCACTTACCTTAGCCGGCGATACAGACGGTGGCAGGTTCAAAGAGGCTGTAGAGCGCATTTCCAAGTCTGGACTCGTTCCTAAGTAGAGGAAGGGCTGGCAATGCGCCAGCCCAAATCCATCTCAATAGCCACCTAAGGTCACTCACCACATGCTTTTTCGCGATTCGCAAGATTTGCCTCCGGAAACACTTGAAATCTTCAAAGGGATAGTGGGTCGCGTCGACTATGACGAGACAGAGGTTGACGACGTTATGTTGGGAGCATTTGCATGTGGTATTTCGACTCCTGAGCAAGAGCAAATTACGTTAGCGGCACTCATCCGCAATCGCCAATTGCGGGAACGGCTTCGAGAGATGGAAATGGAACTCTCTCAAATGCGTTCGACTCCCTTCAGTCAGATCCTGGAGAAGGGAAGTCAATCCATACTTGCCCATTGCATGCGCGGAGCGATGCAAGCGTCCATGAGATTTTATACGCGGGCTCGACAGATCAGCGTGCGTCGCGGTTGGGCCGAAATTAGCTCCGCGAGAGACATAGAAGCAAAGAGTATGCGGGCACTATTCGGCTCAATTGGAGAGTCGATCCAGCACAGCTTAACTCTTTCCCATCGTCCAGATGAGCTGATTCTCAACGAACCCGCCGGACACTGTCAGGATGGAATCACCTTGAGGGCTGAGATCAATACTGACGGTTGCTTGGTTGTAAATGGCACGACAAGTGAACTGCTCTTAAATTCTCTGGAATGGAAAAGCAATCTGCAGCACTTGCAACTCTCCGACCCCAATGGAGGTTCTATTCCGATCTGTGGAATTCCTACCCAACAAACCTGGCAGGTCATTGCTGAGGACTTCGGGGAAATTACGGGCTTCGAACCAACCAACCTGCCAGCTTCGTGGTTCACTATTGGGCCGCCGAATGGAGAGTTCTCGCGACAAGCGGGGTTCAATTTGGTCGCCCATGTTGAAGGATCCAACGAGTCTCTAGAGTTGATGCTCGTTGACCTTCCAAGGATTGAAAGGGAGCACTTCGTTATTACTTTACGTGCAGGGGCGGAAGCCCTGCCGATACTTCGCCAAATGCGCTTGAACTTATTGGCACCGGTCGGAAAACTCATTCAGTCGATCGGCTCCTATTCGAATCTCGATTGGTCCGACCAAGAAGTGACCTTCAGGTGCCCTCTCGGCGGTGTCATTGATGGGACGGTCGAGTGTGGCTCGATTCTCCATGTTCGTTTAGAAAAAGATTCTGGACCAACAAACACATAGCTTTCCAAACCCAACTTTTCTTCGATGACCTACGAACAAGCACTTGCCTATATTGCTTCGCTTCAACCGAGAGGATGGAGATTGGGCCTAGATCGGATGAATGAGTTTGTAACGAGGGCCAGCTTGACGGATTTTGTTGGAAGTGATCGCGGACCGCAGTTCATTCATGTGGCCGGCACGAACGGGAAAGGCTCAACGACGGCATTCATCCAAAGCATTCTCGTTGAATCAGGATACAAAACCGGCGCCTTTTTTAGCCCTTTCGTAGTCGATCCACGCGAGCGAATTCAGCTTGGACGGGATTTCATTTCAAAAGACGATCTTGCCGAATTGACAGATTATCTGATCCCAATTGCAGAACAATTCACAGAAACCGAGTTTGGCGGAATTACAGAGTTCGAGTTCAAAACGGCCCTTGGATTTGAGTATTGGCGGATTAAGGGATGTGAGTGGGTTGCACTAGAAGTGGGTCTAGGTGGCCGTTTGGATGCTACCAACGTAGTCACACCTAAAGCGAGCGTTATCGTAAGCATCGGCTTGGACCACGTCGCGATTCTGGGAGATACCCATGCAAAGATTGCCCACGAGAAAGCAGGCGTAATTAAGCCAGGAGTCCCTCTGATCGTGGGTGAGCTCCCGGATGAAGCTGAGCAGGTTATCGTCCGAGAAGCAAACGAATTAGGTGCCCCCATTTGGCGTTGGGGACGCGAAATTGTCTGGCGGGAGGATGAACGAGCAGTAGTGACTCCTCTCGGCATTCGCCGAGATCTCATTCCCGGCCTAGTAGGTGCTGCCCAGCAGCACAACATGGCCCTGGCAATTGCGGCGGTGGATGCAGCTGGTGCGTTTCGTTCTGAACATTCCGATCAAGCGGGCGTTGCGAGGGCTTCGCTACCAGGCAGATTTCACCGAGTGAAATACAAGGATCGAACCATTGTTCTGGACGGGGCACACAATTCAGAATCGGCCACCGTGTTGGTAAAGTCTCTTCAAACGGCGTACCCCGCAAAAGAATTTGTCTTGGTGACGAACATGCTTGCTGGGCACGAGCCGGCAGAATTTTATGGAAAATTACGCGGTTTGGTCAAAGCAGCCATAGTCGTTCCCGTCGACTTTCATCGGGCGACTCATCCAACCGACATGGCGGAAACTCTCATACCCATTTTCGCCGACGTGAGAACAGCCGAGAGTCCAAGTCAGGGCCTGGACGAGGCAGTCAAGCAAACACTAGCGGGCGACATCATCCTCGTGACGGGAACGTTCTACCTGGTAGGTGAACTCTTGCGGCACCTAGAACGCAATCAATTGGCTAAGAACTGACAGTCAATAACAACGTCGCGGATATCGGATTTTTGCCTTAAAATTCGACCGATGTGTTCCATCTCAGTCTTCAGGTCCTTGATGACGGCACCTTTGGCAACTCCAACAGCTCCCTTTATGTAAAGCACTCCGTGGTGCATGCGGATATCGCACTTGGTGATATCGACTCCTCTTTTGCCGAGTTCCGTGCGGGCAACTCTCATTCCTCTAACATCTTTGACATCGGCCATAGGTCACCTAGCTACATCCTCAGTGTATGCCTTGTTGAATCGAATTGAGCGCTAATTTGGTCAATCTTAAGAATAGATCCATGAATTGTCGTCAGGACCGCTAAAAGTTCTTTTATGAACTTGGCTAAACGCAAACTAGTTTTGTTGCTTGGTGTCAATTCCGTGCTATCCGTTCCGAGAATCCAACGGATGAGTCTCGTCAGGGACGTTCTGAATGAATTCATTTGCCAAATAAAGATGCCGTTGAAAGGGTGCCGATACCAGCAAAGCTCGCGATGCCTTGAGCTAGAGGTTCGTTAAATCAAGTATTTCCATTTTGGCAGCCCCTGTTTCACTCCTCCACGGAACATTTCTCCTGTGCAATTCTTCTGAAATTTGAGCAGAAAGGGACCGTCTCATTTTTTACGGTCAACCGCCTAAACATAGCGAAGACGTCGATGCATGCCTTATTTATTCGATCGCTTCCTTCCAAGGTTCCTTGGAAACCATGATCGATAATTTAAGACTTTCGAACCGTCAATGCCAACTCATTCAACTTGCTTCGGAGGCGGCAACCGATAGGGGAATTGCGAGCAGCCTAGGAATCGAAGCTGGAACGCTTCGGACTTATTGGGATCGCTTGCGATTTCGCTTCACGGCGCAGAGCCGTACCGAGGTCATCGCCAAGGTCTATCACGCCTGCCTTGATCGCGCTAACGTTGAAAAGGGGGAGTTGATAGCAGCCCTTCTGCGTCCTTCTCCGTTCGTTTGGACGGCTAGAGCGGATGGATTCGTTGACTGGTCCAATGATTGGTTTGGAATTTACCGAGGTCTCAAACGGAGCGATTGGGAAGGCCAAGGCTGTAGGGCATTGATGCCACCCGAAGATCTTTCGGAAAGCGCGTCCCGTTGGAAAAACTCTCAACAAACCGGCGAAGCTTACAATGAACATTTGCTTTTTATGCCGCTGTTCGGACGGCGAATTACTGCCTCACCGCTTGCGTATTTTTCCGATACGAACCCCATCGGGAGACATTCACGCGTGGACGGGGACGGCCTGTGACCTTTTACCCGCATTGGAACCTCTTCCATCCTTTCTCAATTAATGAAGAGGCATGCGGATTTTCCAAGGACACAGCAGAACCAATTTTCGAGCACAATACACTTGACTGTACATGAAGAGTTTTCCAGCGTTGCTTTCCCGTAATTGAAATGTAAAAGACGTACGTGAACACAGTTCCCACCAATCTCAATGAAATAGCGAGAGTTCTTGTGAACCGAGAAACCTCGGATCAGGAATCCGCAGAGGCGCAGTTGCACGCAGCAATCGCGGTCTGCGAGCGGTTACGACAACCTCTAGTCACCTTCGCTGGGGCTGAAGGTTTCCGTTCACTGCTCTCTAGGGCGCTAACCCTCTCAAAGGGTCAGGAGCCTTCGCTATGTGTCCTTATAGTAAATTTGGATGGCAAGATCCAGCTCAAGGAGCCTAACACCAAATTAGGCCCCAACGCTCATGGCAACGCGGGGATACTTCTCATAGGGCATCTGCTATTCCTGCTGACGACATTCATTGGCCAGTCGCTAACCTTTCAGTTAGTGCAGCAAACATGGCCCGACCTCGGCGACCTCAATAGGGAAGACGGAAATAGCGTATGAACCAACACGAAAAGGTGAACATCAAACAACTCCCGACCGGAATCTCCGGTTTGGATGAGGTATTTGGGGGAGGACTTCCTGAGTTCTCATTCAATATCATTGCAGGCGCCCCTGGATGCGGCAAGACCACTCTGGCCCACCAGATCATGTTCGCGAATGCGACCTCGGAGAAACCCGCGATCTATTTCACCGTGCTGGGAGAGCCCGCGATCAAGATGCTGCGCTATCAACAGCAGTTCGACTTTTTTGATCAGGCTAAACTCGGTGGTGCTATCCGCTTCGTCAATCTGAGCCAGTTGGTACTCGATAGCGATTTAGGCGCGGTGCTAGAGGAGATCGTAAAACAGGTCGAGGAAGTCGGCCCTAGTATCGTCGTCGTAGACTCGTTCCGAACGGTCGTCCGCAAAGCGCAGGCTGGCGGTGGAGAATTGGAACTCCAAGGATTTATCCAACGACTCGCCCTGCACCTTACGAGTTGGCAGGCGACCACCTTCCTAATCGGGGAATATGACCAGGAAGAGGTCCGGGACAATCCCGTCTTTACCGTCGCGGACGGACTCTTCTGGCTTTCTCAATCAGTTCAGCGCAGTTCCATCGTTCGAAAAATGCAAGTGATGAAACTTCGTGGCCAGGAATCTGTGCCTGGCTTACACACATTCCGCATCACTTCCGGTGGTGTGCAAGTATTCCCTAGAACCTTCGGCTTTACCGGACCTTCTGCTAAGAAGAATGGGTCGCCTCGGCTCTCCTCTGGGGTCGAAGCATTGGACGAGATGATGAATGGAGGTATCCCATTCGGACACAGTCTGCTACTGACGGGCCCCTCGGGCTCCGGTAAATCCATCCTTGGTAGCCAATTCATCGCCGCTGGTGTAAAAGCGGGCGAAGCGGGAATTATAGCGGTGTTCGAGGAGCAACCGGAGCAGTACGCCGACCGCGCAGCCCAATTGGGAATGGATCTTAACGCCGCTCGCGCAAATGGAACGCTAGAAATTATCTACCTCCGGCCGCTCGATCTTTCCGTGGATGAAACCGTGCATGAAATTGTGGCGGCGGTAAAACGGATCAACGCCAAGCGCCTAGTGATCGACTCTCTCGTCGGCTTCGAACTCGCCCTCGCCCCAGCCTTCCGCACAGATTTCCGCGAGTCGCTCTACCGAATGATCGGAGCCCTCACTCGCCTTGGCGTTACGATCGTTTCAACCGTTGAGATAGAGGAAGACTTCACTTCGTTCGGTCTTTCAAACTTTGCAATCTCCTTCCTTTCTGACGTTATTGTACGACTACGCTACGTGTCGATCGACGGCCAACTTCGGCGCATGCTTATGGTCGTTAAGATGCGCAGCGGCAAGCACTGCATCGATATGCGGGAGTACGAAGTCACGGATAAAGGCATCGTTATTGGAGAGCGCCTTCGGGGCTACAGGGCTTTGACAAGCGGCATCCCGGGTCCTTGGAATGGTGATGATTCGAGCACTTAGGCAAATGCAACAGTCCGGTTACCACACTGAAATAGGCATCTTGCTGGCGCACTGTTCTAGGAAGAGATTTGTACATTCCCATCAATGTATGTCACTGTGTAGGTGATGAACGAAGTTAGAATTGGACAGGCTTCGGAAATTCAGAGCTATTCTAAGCTTTCGGAAGTATGCTGGCCTCTTGCTGAACGCTCACCCTTACCCATGTTGGGGGTTATAGGTGGTTCGCATGTCGTGCACTACGCGAATCCGGCGTTTCATCGCATACTCGGAAGCGACGACGGACTTTTACTTGGGCGCCGCTTCGAAGAAATCGTTCCCGGAGACGTAGCCCAGCGATGTTCCGATTTGATCGATCGTATTTTGAAGACGGGTAGCAACGAGAAACAGGACGAACTAACCCATCCTTTGGGCCTCGTCGGCGTGCCTTGCTCCAACTGGATTTGTTCGATGTGGTCTGTCCCTGACGAGCAGCCATTTGGCGTGCTGATCCAGATAACAGATCTGACTCATTGCGAGAAGCTACTCAAGCAATCTGGCGAGGTTAATGAGGCACTATTGCTATCGGCTATTCGAGAGCACGAACTCATGGGCGTTTTGTCAGGTCTGAATGCGGCGCTGGAAGAGCGAGTTAGAGAGCGCACTGCGCAACTCCTCTCTAGCAATGAGCAGCTTCAAGGTTTTACTTATTCGGTTGCCCACGACTTTCGGCAACAAATCAGGGGTATCAATTTGAATGCTTCGATTGTCCTTGAGGATGCCTGCGACGTTCTACCTAAGGAAAACCAGGAAAATCTGAAGCGCATGATGCAGTCTGCCAAACAACTCGGCGACCTGGTCGACGATTTACTTGGTTTTGCAAGGCTCACGGCGCTTACGCCCAAGACAACTAGCTTCTCATTGAGCAAAATTGCTCATGAAGTGAGCCGCTATGTTGTAGACAGGGAATACTGCAACTCAAAAACCCGGTTCTTGATCACCCCCGATCTTGTTGCCGTGGGAGATCCTGCGATGATGCAAATCGTGCTTGAAAACTTAATCGACAACGCATGCAAGTACTCCTCTACAACGGATTTGCCTCTAATTGAGGTTGGCCAAGACGACCAAGGATTTTACGTGAAGGATAACGGTATTGGCTTTGACATGCAGTATCTCCCCAAACTTTTTCAGCCCTTTGAACGGCTTCACCGAGGTGACGAATACACGGGAACGGGCATCGGTCTCGCTAACGTCAAGCGGTTGGTCGAGAAACATGGTGGCAAGGTCTGGGCAGAAGGTAGCCTCGGCAAAGGATCCACTTTCCACTTTACGCTCCCTAGCGGAAGCTGAACCCGCCCATTTCTTTACGTACGGCGGGTTGGTATCGCCAAAGAAGGGAACAGGCACCGAGGCACTTACTGATTTGCCCGTGGCAGCGCCCACGCTCGCAACTTCCCAAGCATTGCACCTTCCCTTGGAGATAAACCCGTCTCACAAACTTGGGTAATACGTAAGGTGGCACTGATTCCCCCCAAGAGCTGCTTAAAGGCAACCGACCGAAGCCGGGATTCAATCGAGGTGAACTCTCTCATGCCAAATCTATATTAGCTATTTGCATAAACGCGAATTGAGGCAGAACCAGACGATCTAACACGAAAAAGGGGCCGTCGATATAAGACGGCCCCCCGAGACAAACGATAGGGTTAGCCTTCGTTCTTCTCGTCTGTCTCCGATGGATCTTCTACCGTAATTCGCTTCTTCGTTGAAGCGGCAGGACCGGGAGCCTCGATTGTTGGTTTAGGTGCAACCGGAGTCTCGTTTGTCGCCTTCGACATTTCAGAAGACATCGAACCTTGCTTCGACACGTAGATCGAGATTGCCAGTGCAGCTACTGCGACACCGGTGATCAAGACCAGCGTTGGCGTCTTGAGCGGAAGAATAACCACTCCAGCCAACAGCAATGCGACGAGATTCATTACCTTGATGAGAGGGTTAAGGGCAGGACCAGCAGTGTCCTTGAACGGGTCGCCGACGGTGTCGCAAACAACACCAGCCTTATGAGCTTCCGTTCCCTTGCCACCATAGAGACCATCTTCAATGATCTTCTTGGCGTTGTCCCACATTCCGCCTGCGTTAGCAAGCAGAACGGCCATCAACTGGCCACTGGCGATTGCACCGGCAAGAAATCCGCCAAGTGCCTGAGCGCCAACCAAGTTGTAGGCATGACCGCCAATCATCGTTGTCGGCTTGCCGATTGAGAATCCAAAGGCAACGGCTGCAGGAAGCGCAATGGCCAAGATTCCTGGGCCAAGGAGTTCCTTTTGAGCGGCTGCAGTTACGATGGCTACGCACCTTGCGTAGTCAGGTTTGCTGGTTCCCGCCATGATGCCTGGATCTTCTCGGAACTGTCGACGCACTTCGTTAATCAACTGGAAGGACGCTCGTCCAACTGCGTTAATCGTGGAAGCGGAGAAGAGATAAGGTGCTGCAGCACCGATGAGCATTCCAAGGAAGATTTCTGGCACGTCCAGTCGAAGACCGATCGTGTCAAGCTTGGCGCTCTCTAGATAAGAGTGGAACAGGGCGACTGCAGCAACGACGGCAGTAGCGATGGCAAAACCCTTCGTGAGGGCCTTGGTCGTGTTGCCGGCTGCATCCAATCGTTGAACCGCCTTCATTCCATATTCATTGTCATGTCCCTCGCCGCTCATCTCGTAAACGCCTTGAGCGTTGTCAGAGATCGGTCCGAAGGTATCCATGGCGAGAACATAACCTGTTGTGGTGAGCAAGCCCAGTCCAACAAGCGCGATGCCATAGAAGCTAAGGATGTATCCACCGTAGGTAGCCGGATTAAACAGGCCAAGCGGAACAATTAGAGCGAGAACAATCGCAACGACCATGAACACGCTCGACTCAAGCGCGTAGGCAAAGCCTTGAATAATCATTGGAGCTGGGCCAGCGTTGGAAACGCCAGCAACTTCCTGAGTTGGCTTCTTGTGAGTCGAAACGTAGTAGTCCGTGAGCATTTCGATGGCGAAGGCCATCACGATGCCGAAGGAAATCGCGATTGCGAAGAGGTACCAAGGCACCTCAACCTGCGAAGCGATTGCCATCTGCATGGTTTCGCCTGGAGGCATCGTAGCTTTCTTGGCAAGTAGATCGTCGATCTCCTTGTTTGATAGCTTCTGGTAGCTGAAGCCCTGTTTCGTAATTTGGTCGACGCGGTCCATCGCGGTCGGAAGTCCCAAAATGAGATCTCCGTCTTTGTTGGCATAGAGAGTGACGGCGTCCTTCTCCATGATGTCGATCTTTGAACCTGAAGGCATTCGTGCCTTGAAGTTCGTGACCATCGTGTCGATATCTTTCTCGCGCAACGGTCCTTGCCAGGCCGTAACATCCTCGTGGGTGCTCGTAGTTGCAGGTCGTGCTGGAGATGTCGGTGAAGCTGGCTGAGCAGCCTGACCAGGAATGTCTGTTACGACATGGAACTTGGCAACGATCAGCCGATCTTTACCACCAGCGCCGAACAAACTGCCGACGTTGTAACGTGGCGCAGGCATGTTCGGGTTGGATTGATCCGCTGCGAAGTTTGGCGACACAGCATAACTAAGGATTGGATTCGTTGTATCCGTAAAGTTAATGACCGGGGAATATCCCTTAGGTGCAATCGTTTCCGGAATATCCGTTGTCTTAGACTGGATGATCTGAGGCAGAAGCTGCTCTTTAACATCCTTGAATCCTAATTCAGTTACTCGGCTGTCTGTGATCAGATCTTCCGGCTTAACTTCATAGAATTTGATGCCTTTCTTGGCTGCAATCTCATCTCGAACGCTCTGAATGACCATCAGGTCCTTTCGGAAAATGTTCGCTTGAGGAACCAAATGCGTTGCCTTGATCTTATTGGCGCTTCCACCCATCATGAAGTAGGCAAGTACGAAGGTGAAGAAGGCAGCAATACCGGCGGATTTGTAGAAGCCGGATCGAATGCAGGCCAAAGGATCGGAATCAATATCGTCCGTACCCTTGACCGATAGGATGCCCATGATCGAAGCGATGACGCCAACGCCACGAGCCATCAAAGCGAACAGAATCAGTCGCATCCATGTGGTCTGATCGAAAATCTGAGCCGTTGCCGCGCCAAGAACAATGGCGGCGACCAAGGTGACTTCGTAAGACTCAAAGATGTCAGCGGCCATACCCGCGCAGTCGCCTACGTTATCGCCAACGTTGTCGGCAATGGTTGCAGGGTTGCGGGGGTCATCTTCAGGGATGCCAGCCTCGACTTTACCGACGAGGTCAGCACCGACGTCGGCCGCTTTGGTGAAGATTCCACCGCCGACACGCATAAAGAGCGCAGCGAGTGAACCTCCGAAGCCGAAACCGATCAGAAGCGTCATCGCATTGTCACCTGCAAAGAGCAGGATCAGGGATGCGCCAATGAGTCCCATGCCAACCGTGACCATTCCGGCAACTGCACCGGATCGGAAGGCGATTTCTAATGCTTTCTTGTAGCTGGTGAGCGCCGCATTTGCGGTTCGCATATTGCCGTCAACGGCAGTAAGCATGCCAGCATATCCAGCAATATAGGATGCAGCAACACCGCCGATGAAACAGACAGCGATGAGGATAGCGGTTTGGGTGCCTGCACTCCAGTAGAGAGCGGCGAGGCCGCATGCAAGTACGACAACGAAGTAAAGCATCGTTCGGACTTGCTGGCTAAGATAGGCGAGTGCGCCTTCCTTGATAGCCTTTCCGACGCTCTGCATCTTGTCGCTTCCTGGCGATTCGGTCATGACTACCTTTCGTAGGTAGAAACCAAAGGCTAGTGCGACTAACCCCAGAATGAACGAGGCAATTAGAATAGTTCGGTCGCTGGACGAGAACGCAAGTTTTACGTTGTCGCCCTCTGCAGCGAATGCTGCGGTAGGGATAAGTGAGCCTATTACTGCTACGATTAATATTCGTATGGCTCGAAGCGATAACAGGTCCCTAGCCTGAATCGTCGCCTGTTGAAGCAACTTCATGTTGAGTGGAGAACCCCCTAAGGTGTTTCGCGCGTCCGTGCAACTATGCACTTGGCTTTTTGGCTAACCGCCAGAGTATATCAGGTCCATGAGCCATAACGAAACGTTCAAACGCGTTTCGACGAAGTAGTCGAATGATGTTAGGCAAAACGCTAGCCGGACCAATCAGGTCAAAGGTAACTTATCCCTCAATACGCCTAGACTTCTTACAATGCTTCACCTTAGAAACGTTACAAAAACCTACGGCGATACCGATCGTCCAGTAGCGGCTTTAAGGGGTATCGACCTTGATGTCGAACCGGGAGAATTCATTGCCATCACGGGCCCAAGCGGATGCGGTAAGTCGACGCTTTTGCATTTAGCATGTGGCTTGGATCTGCCTAGCTCCGGTGAGGTCGAAGTCAACGGAAGGTTGACCCATCAGCAATCAGACGACGCTTTGACACTGATGCGCCGGCATGAGATTGGACTGGTCTTCCAGTCTTTCAATCTCATTCCTACGCTCAACGCGCTCGAAAACGTTATTTTGCCTGCCACTCTCGAAGGCAAAAGTATCCGGAGTCTGATGGATCAAGGGAAAAGGCTACTTGACATCGTTGGATTAGGGGGAAGAGAAGAGCACTATCCAGACCAATTGTCCGGTGGTGAGGCCCAGCGAGTAGCTATAGCAAGGGCGCTTATCATGAATCCAATCATCCTATTGGCTGACGAGCCAACGGGAAACTTGGACAGTGAAAGTGGCTTGGCAATTCTCGATCTGCTCCTCGAGTTTGGAAACATTGAGGCCGAGTCCGCTTCCGGAAAAGTGCGTCGTAGCACCCTGATTGTCACTCATGACGAGTCAATTGCAGTTCGAGCAAAACGTCGAGTCCGACTTAAGGACGGACGAATCGTTTGAAATCACTCTTTTTTCGATACGGCCTAAAACACCACCTAGCACACTTGTTTCGCCTGGCAATGGTCATTATTTCGTTGGCTCTTGGAGTTGCGATATTTGTTTCCTCTTACGAATCTGTGGTTGCCGCCGAAGCATCGATTGAGTCCAGCGCTCGGACAATGATGGGTAGAGCGGAATGGCAAGTCTCCCGAGGGCGGTACTTAGGGATTGAAGAAAAGGAACTAGTCACCTTTAGGAAAATAAAGAACGCGGTTGTCGCGCCGGTAATTGAAAGCGCCGTTACCACAGGTCCTCCCAACAACCAAAGTTTCATGCTAATGGGCATCGACCTCGATTCCGATTCCATGGCCAAACTGTACGGTTCTGACATTTCGAATGATGTTTCCGCCTTCGTCATGCTGAAACTAGCTCCGACAGGAATCATCATTTCGAGTCGTTTTGCTCAAAAGAACCACCTATCAACCGGTTCCAAGCTGAAGCTGGAGACCAAAGACGGAATGGCGTCTCTCGACGTAGTCGCTATAAGCAACGATCGACGGTTAAATGCTGCCGCTGCTGGAAATATCGGATTCATGGAATTGCACGCCGCCGAGGCTTTCCTTGGGACACCTGGGCGAGTGGATCGATTCGATGTGGCAGGCGCCTCTCGAAAGCAATTGGAAGCCGCTTGCCCAAGTTGCCAGATCAACCCATCCGGGCAACTAAGCTCAGCAGCTACTGACGCCCTTGGACGGATCCATTCACTTCTGGGTGTCTCCGTGATTGCGCTTCTTGTAGGCGTCCTACTGATTTACAACTCGGTCCAAGTTTCTGTACTCGAACGCGTCAAGGATATCGCGATTATTCGTGCTATTGGAGCGACTCGCAGCCAAATTCTGGGTTTCCTCCTAGCAGAGTGGGTGGTCATTGGATTGATCGGGTCGGGCCTTGGTCTTGCCCTGGGACTGGCTCTGGCCTATGCCCTCGTGGAATACACCAAAAGAACCATCAACACAATGGTTCCGTTGATGGGAGACGCCCATGTTCATGCTTCCATGGCCATGGTGGCTTCTGGGATAGCGGTTGGGGTTGGAACGACACTTGCTGCGGCAATTTTCCCGATTTTTGCTGTCTCAAAAGTCAAACCCCTGGAGATCCTTAGGCCTTACACCTTTCGCCGTGCCCATCATTACCTGGCGGCTTCGATCACAGGAATATGTCTCTGTGTCGGAGGAAATCTGGCCATTGCCGAGGTGAAGATCGCGATGGTCCCCGGCCTTTGCATTACAGGAATCGTATTCCTTGGCGTAGCCCTGGTTTTTCCGGAAGTTGTCTTGGTGGCAGCCAGATGGATTCGCCCGCTTTTGCTTAGGTCGAAACACACGGAGCCGTTCCTTGCCTTGGATGGACTAGTCAAGACTCCTCACCGAACGGCTTTCACCATCATGACTTTCGGTTGCGCACTTGCAATGACAATCGCAACTGAAACCTTAGTTGAAGGATTCAAAGTGAGTACCGGACAGTGGATGAACTCCGCCTTCCCATTTGATATAACCGTAGTAGGGAATGACATTTCTTCGAGTGTTTATGGCAATCAAACACTGCCCGCCTCCCTCATCAAAGATATCCGGGCGATTCCTGGGGCAGCTCACGCCTATGGCGTTAGGAAGCTATTGACTCCCGTGATGGGCCAGGACGCAATGGTGATTGGTGTCGACACCGATGATTACCTCGTCGCGCGTCAATACAAGGGCCTGAGTCCCTGGCCACCCAATTTTGAAGAGCCTCAGACATTATCCAAGTTCAAAGCCGGACAAGGGACCTTTATTTCCGCTAACTTTGAGCAGATCTATGGAATTCATCCCGGATCTTCACTCCATCTTCAAACGCCAACAGGTTCTGTAAATCTGCTTGTACTCGGCTCAGTAGACGACTATTCTTGGCAACACGGTGCTTTTATTGTTGACCGAAGCCTCATCCGAAGCCGGTGGAAGGACGTTTCCTTTAGCTATATTGATATCACGGCCGCCTCAGGGACCTCCCTTGATAGCCTGAAAGCTACTGTCGTAAAGGTAGCTGGAACGTCGCGTACTGCCTTTGCCTATGACAGGCAGGAGATACGGGAAGTGACCGATTCCGTCTTGGAACAGGCTGTCCAAATGGCAAATATGCAGGCGGCGATTGCTGTCCTAATTGGCACACTTGGAATCGTCAATGCCATCTGGATTGGAGTAATGAATCGCAAGAAGGAGATCGCACTTTGGCGATCCATCGGGGTTACAAGAACTCAGGTTCTCAGAATCATCCTCTGCGAGGGATTATTCGTGTCGATCGTCGCGGCAATTCTTGGTGTTGCAGGCGGGCTGTACGGAGGCTGGGTTCCTCTTCGGGCCTTTAGTTTTGGAGTCACTGGCTACATCTATCCAATGGTCGTACCTTGGGTACACGTTGGCGTCATGTCGGCACTCGCATTGGTGCTAGGAATTACGGCTGGCTTAATGCCTGCCATTCATGCGGCCAAATTGCCCATATTAGAGTCGATTGGGTACGAATGAGAAGCTGGCCCTATCGGCGAGCTTCTTCCATCGAAGTGAACTCTGCATAACCTTCGTATAAGCTGAGTTGGGCTTTGAGCATCTCTGCCTTTTTCCTCGTAATGCCTGTCAGAACTGTTACAGGCAACTCCGAAAGCATTTGCTTAACTTGATTGCGGTTTAGGGCAAGGATATGTTGGAGGGCATTGATCAATTCCTCTTCTTTATGTTTGCCATGTCCGGTTAGGTGAAGTGCATAAAGGGCTTCATCTTCCACAACGACAAATGCTGCAGGAATGGACTTCTTCGGAGCACCGGATTCGTCGTGAGCAATCGGAATCTCGTGGTTGCAATTTTCGCAAAGCAAGACCTCTGTTTTTTCGCTGTAAAAGTTGAGTTCGTTGCAGAACCCGCACCTTACTTGGGCAACAGCAATGGTCTTACCTTCGATGATCGGAATCATACGATTGCAAGATACACATGGAAAGTCATCCGTTGGCGCATCCACCAATGTATTCAGCACTTCGCAGAAAGGACATTTCAAGTCGTGTGAATTAACCTTGCGGACTTGAAAGGCAAGAAAAAGGGCAAAGCAAATGCACAGAAGTCCAGCACCCATGAGGATGATTGCCAGACCGGAGAGCATGCCTTCGCCCCTGTACCTAAACAGAAGACCTGCAAGTGACATGGCGACTATGCCGGCGAATCCATAGGAGATCGACCGTTCAGAAAATATTTCGATGACGTCGGAAGTTCGCGGTACCCTTGGCATAAATCTTTACTCCAGTGATTGGACCAGTATATCAAGGTCGGGACTTCTATTCTTACGTTACAGAATTGAAGGTCGCTAAAATGGCGGAATCAACCGCCAATTTTCTGGTTCATTACGCTGCCAGCATCCGTGCTGCCGTTTACTGGCCCTGAATGATCGACGGCTGGGACGACCAATATGCTTCCATCATGTTGATCAAGTGGCGTGAACGCATACCGTTTGCCTAAATCTCGCAACATTTCCATCGCGCTCATGTTGTGGTAATCGACGTCAACAACGGGATTAGGCATTCCCGGAGCACTCGTGATTTGAGTTCCGCTGATCTCACTCATCATTTGAAGGACGGTTAACAGTGGGGCATGATCAATGCTTACGCTAGTCGGCCTTTGTGATGCCTCGCTCTGGTTTCCCTTCAGAACTGGGTCAGGCTCCTTGATAGGAGCGAGATTGACAACCGGACCTTTCGGTTCCGGCACGCGGATGGGGGCGGCATTGGAGGCGACAGGTGGAGGCTTGGGTAAGTCCTCTTTATGGAATCTTTTTTCGGGAGTTAAGAAGGTCGTAATCACGAACGCTGCCGCCGCTATCGAAGCGAATACGAGCGCTCCAACCGTGATATTCGTTGCCCGAGAATGAACAACGTGCGATCCCGATTCTCTTGGGGTGAATTTGGGTATGACTGCGGCTACTGCCGTAGGTTTACCGGCGCTTCTCAATCCCTTGACCATCTTGATTCGGTAGATCAGCTCACCTCTCAGTGCTGGATGCCGCTGGCCGAATTCATCAATAGCTCGTTCATTGCCCTCTTCCGCAAGGGTCCACATCAAACTGTCGAGTTCTGGGGCTACGTGTTTCATGTGTTGCCCTCATAGATCACGCGGAATCGCTCACGAGCTCGGTAAAGGCGAGTCTTTGCCGCATTGACACCACAGCCGATACTATCGGCGATGTCTTGGAGGCTTAGCTCTTCCCAATAGAAGAGGACCAGCAAGGCACGATCTGCAGGAGCGAGTTTAGACATTGTTGCCTGTACCATCGGATCCGTCGTATCTGGTTCTTCTGGAGCCGTCTTGCCTGCGGCCTCTGTCAATTCCACTGTTCGAGAACGGTATCGAGTTCGGCGAGCTTCCTGGATGCTTCGATTTACGGCAACGCGAAACAGCCAGGTACTAAATCTCGAACGCTTATCGAACCGACCCAAATGCCGGTAAACCAAAGTAAATATTTCTTGAACAGCATCCGCCGCTTCATCTGCATCCATTAAAATGCCTCGAGCGATCGCAAATACTTTTTCGTAATACTTGGAATAGATGTCCTCGAACGCGCGAGTATCCCCTCCGAGGAACCTTTCTACTAATACGAGGTCCTCGTCGAACGTTGCGCTTCTTGCCTTGTCAATAACTGCGGACACCACTCAACATAATTGGACGCGAACGACTAGCAGCCAGTTACCCCGTTTTAGCAGATCTGGACCAGCGATTAAGCTGACCCCTAAAATAGGTCAATTCGTTCAACTCTTTCCTCAATAATAGTCGAGTTTGGATATTTGACTACGGTGGTGGTGCCTTGTCTGGAGGAGTCGCAGCAATTCTTGCCCTGGTCTCTTCCTTGGAGGCAGCAATTCGGCGCCTTACTTCTTCTGGAAGATCCGCTAATGAAACAGGGTGACTACCCTTAGGAACGACAACGTCATGAATTGCAGCCTGGTCGGCAACGTTCGGACTGTATTGATAGGTGATGTCGTAGGTCCTCCTCTCAATTAACTGAAAGCGGTCGAACATGGGTTTGAAAGAACTAGTTGAGGATTCTTGGTAAGCCAAGGTCGAACCCATTGAGGCTGGATCGTGAATTCTCGCATAGCTGATTCGGACATCCCTTTGGGATGAAGAGGCAAGGATGACATTTGTTGCTGTGGATTTCGCGCTGAGGTACCCATTTGCCGGAAGTCCATTTGGTAAGCACTGCGTAGGGTCGTTATTCAGCAACCAATCGTTCTGGGAACCCTGTAATCTCGCAACACGACTCTTCATCATTCGGCCATACGCCTCGCGCCGTACGAAGTCCAATTGAACCGGTGTTAACGTATTAAAGTAAAGCTTCTGACCAGCAGTCAAAATTTGTCGCTGAGGTTTGGTGAGTGAGCCCCATAGTTTCAGGGTGATCCAATCTCTGTCGACGTTTTGCGTGCTGTCAGGGTCGAGCAACATACCCATTGCCATCGCATAAGTGTCGAAGTTCGTGGGTGGCGAATGCAACGCGTAGTCCGCTTGGGCATCCAATGTGGCCCTCCCATTGGTGACTAGACTTCTTAGGTAAGTCCCTAAAGCGGTTCGATCAATGCGATTGACCCCACTCGTATAGGGTCGCTCCGGAGTAACAACCATCCATCCTTCTTGAACGGCAACCTTGAGTTCTCCAAATCCAATCGCCTTATTGAGGAAGTCTTGGACAGTCGGATCTTTACCCAGAGGGATAAAATTGAGCACCACAAGCTCATCTGGCAAAACGGCAACCAAGTTTAGCTTCTTCGTTACCGCCGCCGATAGGAAACCGTCCGTTGCGACCAGGCTTAGCGGATCAACCTTATCGGGGTGTGTGAGAAGTTCGAGCCCAGCCAGATTTGGCTGAATATCCTTTTGGCTGACATTTCGCTGAAATCCTCTCGTTGCCTCTAGCATGTCGAGGGACTGCCGACTCAGATGCATCGCCTCGCCAGCTTGGCTCGCACCACTCATGAACTTGCTGGAATTACGAATGAAGTCATTTCCAAGCCAAAGTCCTGACTGGGCGACGACCGTGGCACCCGAAACGAAGAAGATCTGAAACTGAACTGACGAGGACGAATTCGTGCGAATAGCGGCTAATACCACCCTGTCTGCAATCCCTTGGCTCAGCTGAGATTGGTCTAGCGGATCGCCAGTCATTCGGCTCGTCTGAACGACTTGAACCGTAGCAATCGAGTCGAACCAAATCGAATTCTCATCATTGAAATCAGACAGAAGCTGATCAACTGAGAAAGGTAATGCCTGTTGCATCGCTGTCGGCTTGTTTGAATAGACAACTCTGTCTCCTGGAGAAAGCATGTTGAATCCATTTGGATCCATCTGAGATACCAATCGGATCAGTGCCCTTCGCGCAGGGACCATATTTTGCGGTCCAGCAAGTTCGCTAAACGGTGAAAACGCGTAATCCTTACTCTTGTCTCTGAGCTTGACCAACTGATCGACCACTTTTTTGGCTTGAACTGGGTCCAGCTTGGGCTTTTGGAGTTCTGTCGCCTTGGCGAATTCTGCTCGGATTTGGTCAGTCCGGTGGCGTCGCTCAACCAACTCGATCTCACGTTGCTGAGCCGGTGTACGAGTGAGAATTGCCGTGTCTCCTGACTTCTTCCATGTCCCGTGGATGGCAGTTGCAAGTCGAGACTCAACCTCACTCAGAGGACAATCGATAAGGTGAAGTAGGACAACTTCTCCATTAACTACGCTCGCAGTGTCAAGAGGGACATTTGACGCTTTGGATAGTCGAGCCACCACGCTTTTAATGGGCGCTGCTCGGACATCAAGTGTCAGCCTTCTTTCCTGAACATCCAGCCGATTAACAAAATCGACTGACCCAAGCAATAATGCAACCAAAAACATAGTTGCTATGGCAGACGGTTAGCAGCCTCAATCCGTTTAGAAAATGCTTCCGGCAATTCGGAAATTGCAAAAAGGTTAACGCATACCAGAAGGAATGCCAGGGCGGCAAAGCCGAAGTTACGATACTTGCCAAGAAGCTGAGTAATTCCAACCCCAAAACCGCACGCAATTGGGCCCATAGCCGGATACAGGTATCGAGCTTGAGCCTGGAAATATTGCATATTGAAGCGAACGAACAGAACGAGGATCACCAAAAAGAATGCTCCGTTCAATATCTGAACCGCCTCAGAACCCTTCCATTCAGGTTTCGTGAGTGCCCAAATCCAGCCTATTAGGCAAAGGGCTGTTCCGGCAAGCATCAATCGGTAAAGTGTGTTTGGCGCATTGCCCCTTTCTGAGACTCCCGTAAAGGAAGTTCCTCGCTCGTTCATCCAGATATCCATGTATCCGAACACACCGAAGAAAGAACGAGCCGTCCACCAACCAACCCAATCCTTCCAGTAGGTCATTTCACTCGAACCACCAGGTTCTGTCGCCTCAATGCCCGCTACGATCTGCTCCTTTTGAGCTGATCCTTTAAATGCATCGCCAAATGCCTTGATCGCCAAAGGGTCATGATAAAGCGACTGATTGCGTGCCCACCACGGACCCACCAACACCAGAGCCAGTGCCGCAACGGCTGCCATCATCGCAAACGAGGGCGTCGCCAGAGTATTCGCACGGCGATCATCGTCTATCCCTGCAGGGAACTTGCGAGCCAAGAAGAGCACGAGCAGAAGTACAGGAATTAGGGCCACCGCTGTGGTTTTGGTAAGTAGGGCAAGACCCGTAAGAACGCCGATGAGCAAAGCTTGCTGCCAATTCCACCCATCCCGTAAACACTTCGCGCAAAGGGCCAACACCCAAGTACAGAGCAAAATGAGTAAAGGGTCGTTACTGACGGCTCCCGCAAGAGCAACGAACATGGGGATAGTCGCTGCGAAAGCAGCCGCACAAAGAGCCGTTTCAGGTTTCTTGAATCCCCATAAGGCGAGAAAGAAGACGCCAGCAACTGTCCCTGAGCCAATCAATGTATTGAGAAGGCGAAGTTTGAAACCATCCGCTTTCGTAAGTAAATCGCTAGCCCCCGAAACTTTGCACCAAGCTGCTGCAAGCAAGTAGTAAGCCGGAGGTTGGTGACTTTGATAGGTCTCATCAAGGTGCGGATCGGTCGGAGAAAAAACTGGAAATCCCTTGCCTTCAAGAAGGTGGATCACATAGTTAACGTGTTGCCGCTCATCGGGTGCTCCGATGTCCAGCACCTTCGTTGGCTTTCCGAGCCCAAGTAATGCACCGGACTGTCGGTAAGGCGTGATCGAAGCAAAAGTGGCCGCAAGGCAGAAATGCGTGACGACCAGTGCGATCAGTATTCCGAGTGTCAGTTTATGGGACATCTGCGGCTAAGTTACCTTCAAGGAACGGTCCTGAGATCGAGTGCTACAAATCATTGTTTCAAACTAAAACCCAAGTCATTCGAACTCAAGTTCCCCAAATCGATGAATGGAGAAATTCACCTCGATCGACTGTATTCAAAGTTGGGACAAGTGTACAAACCAAATCCGAACGATCTGCGATAAAATACATATAGCCCACGCTTTTTTGACAGGAGATTCCTTATGCGCCGACCCATTTTTCTAATAGCCGGAATTGCCGCGTTTGCGGTGGCCTATGCCCAAGTAAGCACTAGTGCGTTGCTAACCAGTTTCAGCAAAGCCATCAACGACGCCAAAACCGTAAAGTCCGACTATACATTCCAAACGATTCATGCGGGCGGAGCTGAAGACTATTCAGTCATCCTCAAAAAGCCGAACTTGGTTCGTGTCGAAACGCCGTCTCAGCTAGTCATCGCCGACGGCAAAGACATAACGACCTACGATAAGGCAGAAAAGACCTACTTCAAAAAGCCACAAACCGCTGCAGACCTAAAGCAAATTTTCGCGCCAGACGAACTTCACGTTTGGGCTGGATTCTTTGACGCGAATGCTTACAAGGCATTCCGCACCAAGGACATCGGCAATCGATCCGTAAAGGGTGGAATGCTGTCGGCAGTTGAAGCCTCATACGATGCTCAAGAGCGAAAGGTCATTACCTATCTTTTGAATCCGGACGATAAGATCGCTCGAAAAGCTCAAATCGAACTCGACAAGAAGGACAAGGAAAAGAGTCTTTCGATGGTCCTCGATACGAAGAACCTTTCCGTCAATTCGGACATTTCAAACGACGCCTTTGTATTCACAGCACCGGCGGATGCAAAAGAAATGACGCTTGCCGAAATGAATTCGACCAAGTGGTTTTACGATCTCGATCAAGCGAAGAAGGTTGCTGCAGCAACAGGAAAGAAAATCTTCGTCGACTTTTACGCAACTTGGTGCGGTCCATGCAAGCGTCTCGAAAAGGATTGCTTCAGTACAGACGAATTCAAGAAATTTGGAAGTAAGTTAGTGTTCTGCCGAATCGACGTAGACGACCAAAAGTCGGTTGCGGAAGCCTACGGGATTACCGCGATGCCAACCCAAGACGTTCTAGACAAGGACGGCAAAGTTCTGAGTCAGACGATTGGCTATGCCTCACCAACTGAGTTCTTTGCGTTCCTTCGTGGCGCTGTCGGGAACTAGACCCTCTGTGCAGTTCCAGACTATCTATAGTCTGGAACTGTCTTTTAGGCATCTTGCAAAGGCGGGTTTGCCGCCGAATGACTTCAACAAGTCGTAAGGAATAGGGGAGTTCCCGTCGAAGTGACGGGGATATCGGATTACGAGTTACCCGAATGGGTGGGGTACTCTTTTAGCTATATTCCCAGATTGGAGCAATGATCTATTGAGCCGAAATTCAGGCGTCGCCTCTCCCGAAAAAGCCACGATCAAGCCGGATATCCAAAAGTTGAGACCTAGAGATCTCCTAACAAAAGAAGATTGTTTGGAGCTGTTCAAGCAGCTCTATCTAGCCCGATACTTTGACGTCCGACTGATCAAAGAAAAAAGATTGGGCCGTCTCACCGGCACTCTCTACTCGTCGCATAACCAAGAAGCGATTCTTGTTGGGTCTCTTTTCGGTCTTGAACGTACGGACTGGATATCGCCGATCCACCGAGATATGCCCGCCTTCTTCCTCAAAGACATTAAATTCGATTGGTATCGAGCGGGTCGAATGGGGATGAGCATTGAGGAAGTCTGCGCTCAAGTTTGGGGCCGCTCAGGCTCACCAGGTCGCGCTCGTGACAACTGGTCGCACATCGGCAGCAAATCCAAAAGAATTATCCATTCCACATCCATGCTTGCTGGAACAATCCCGGTTGCGGCTGGAGTGGTTTACGCAGACCGACTCGACGGCGGAAATGCAGTCTGCATCACATTTAACGGAGAGGGTTCGACAGCTCAAGGCATTTTTCACGAAGCCCTTAATTACGCGGCCGTACATAAATTGCCTGTCGTGACCATTGTGGAGAATAACCAATGGGCTTATGGCACGCCAGTAGACATGGAGTGCCCAACTTCTGATGTTGCCGATCGAGCGAAAGGTTTTGGAATTCCAGGTTACATCGCCGACGGCCAAGATGTTTTCGATGTCTATGACAAGGTTATGATTGCCATTCAACACGCTAGGGAAGGAAAGGGTCCCAGTATTGTGGAATGCAAGACGTTTCGAGCCTACGGCCATGGTGATCACGATGATGACCGTGCAAATCGGTATCGTCCTAAGGAAGAGATCGAGATGGGCAGAAAGCGTGACCCGATTTCAATCTGCCGACATACCCTGGAAGCACTCGGATACATCGATAAGGCCACCGCCAATATGTATATGGCCGAAGGTAAAAATGCGACCGAAGCTAAGAACGACGACTTTCCTCCAGATGTCATCGCCTACCTGAATCATGGAATTGAGTTCGCTTTGAACTCGCCCCTTCCAGATGCAGAAGAGGGTGGTCTTTGGGTGTTCAAGGAAAACAAATGAGCACAGTAGCCGATCCAGCGATTGCACTCAAGAAAAATTACGTGACCGCTCTCAAAGAAGCTCTCTTTGAGGAAATGGCATCGAATCCCAATCTCATTTGTCAGGGCGAAGATATCGGGATCCTTGGAGGAGCTTTCGGCGTTACCGAAGGACTTCAGTCCAAATATGGTGCCAAGCGTGTTATTGACATGCCCATTTCTGAGGGCTGTATTGTGGGATCTGCCGTAGGTTTGGCCCTGGGCGGCAAAACCGTTATGGCCGAGATGCAGTTTATTGATTTCATCTCGTGCGGATTCGACCAGATCGTCAATATGATGGCGACCTACCACTATCGCACTGCAGGCGAAGTCAACATGCCCGTCGTCGTTCGTGGTCCAGCCGGAGCCTATGGTGGGGGAGCGCTCTATCACAGCCAAATGAACGAGGCGTGGTTCTGCAATGCGCCTGGCCTTCGAGTGATCTGTCCGTCAACTCCGTACGATGCTAAGGGACTGCTCAAAGCTGCCCTTCGAGATGGCAACCCGTGCATTTTCTTCGAAATCAAAGAGCTCTATCGCAAGCGAGAAATTGCCGAAATCCTTCCTGAGGAGGACTATGCGATTCCCCTGGGTAAGGCTGTTGTTCGTAGGGAAGGCAAGGATATTACGTTCGTTAGCTATGGCCAGAATGTTTACCATTGCTTGCAAGCCGCAACCGAGCTCGAAAAGTTAGGCGTCAGTGCGGAAGTCATTGATATCCGGACCCTTGTCCCTCTGGACGAGGATACGATTTTTACTTCAATAGCCAAAACCAATCACTTGATCGTTGTCAATGAAGCTCCAATGACTTGTGGTTTTGCGGGAGAGATAATCGCTCGAGTAGCTGAGAAGGCATTTGAGTACCTTGATGCTCCTCCTATGAGAATCACTCGCCTTGACACTCCTGTTCCATGGGTCAAGCCACTGGAGCTCTTTGTGCTACCGTCGGTGGAAAAGCTTATTACCGCTGCTCTGAAATCAGTCAAGTTTTAGGCCCGGCGGAAATACGCCCATCGGCTGGTATTCTCACGGGCCATGAAAACAGCTTTTGCTTCACTAACGATAGCGTTTTTCTTGATTGGATGCGATGCAAAAACGGGTGGAGGCGCTCAATTGCCAGACGTAGCCATCTACCCTGGAGCAAAAATCGTCAGTAACGGCGAGAACAACGGTGTGATCGGCGCAAATCTGGAAGTAATGGATTCAAGGGACCACGTCATTGCCTTCTATGCCAAGGAACTTGGGGTACCTGTCAGTCCTGGAGGATCGGGCAGTTTGGCTGGCCAAAAGGGCGGACACAAAATCACGATTATCGTGACGGATGCTGGAAAAGGTAAGACGTCGGTGTCCATTATCGAACCCAAATAGAAAGGGATGACTTAGAACGTGGGCTGCCGTCCCGAAAGGTTGGCAGCCCAAGTTCTAGACAGCTTCGCCAAGATAGGCAGCAATGACCTTGGGGTCGTTCCGGATAGCGCTCGGAGGTCCCTGCGCTATCTCTTCGCCGTGGTCCAGAACCACAATCCTCTCGCAAAGGTTCATGACAAATCGCATGTCATGTTCAATGAGCAACACCGTCATCCCATGATGGTCGCGTATCTTCTTTACCATCACAAGAAGCTCCTCTTTTTCAAGAGGGTTCATGCCCGCGGCAGGCTCGTCCAGAAGGAGCAATTCGGGCTGAGTGGCCATTGCTCGTGCAATTTCGAGTCGTCGTTGCATTCCGTACGATAGGTCCGCACTCCTCACATCTGCGACGTGTTGAAGATTAACGACTTTGAGCAGTTCCATAGCATCTGCTTTGAGCCTGTTCGTTTCGGCAATCGAATTCGGGAGATAAGCTAAGGCACTGAAAAGGCCCGTGTTATGTCGCAGGTACCCACCAACAACCACATTCTCAAGGACGGAAAGTGCCTTGAAGAGACGAATGTTCTGAAAGGTTCTCGCAATGCCTAGTGATGCAATCTTGTTGGATGGCGTACCACCAATGCTGCGACCATTGAACTCAATAATGCCAGACGTTGGCTTATAGACTCCAGTGATAATGTTGAAGCAGGTTGTCTTCCCTGCACCGTTCGGACCAATCAAACCGAACAAATCACCTTTGTTAAGTTCAAACGACACGGCGTTAACCGCGATAAGTCCACCGAACTTAATCGTTGCTTGGTCAAGTTTGAGTAGGCTCACGCGGAGACCTCCTTCTTCTTGCCGAATAGCTTCGCGAGCAAATTCCAACTGAATTCGTGGTGCGCAAACACGCCCTGCGGACGCAGAAGCATAAGCACAATCAGGGTAACAGCAAATATAACCATCCTAAGCTGGTCAATTACGATTTGCTTATCGTGAAACTTACCAATCTTATTCAGAGCAATACTGGCAACGATCTGTACAATTGCTCCGGCAACCAATCCACCGCAAGCAAACATCAGCCGGTTTAGACGGCTTCTGCCTCCGTCCGAATAGACATAGCGGAGTATCGCAACGGTGACAACGACGGCAATCATCCAACCCATTACCGTTCCACCCGTCAGCATGAGCGGTCCGCCGCTTGGAGCTTTAAGTCCTCGCAAGTATTCAGGGAGCAAAGTTAGGAATATCGCGGCAACGACCGAGCCAGTGATCGAACCTGTCCCACCAAGCACGACCATCGTTAAGATGATGAAAGAAACGTCCATTGCAAACGTTCCGGGAGTGATAAACCCTTCGAAGCTCGCAAGCAAGGCTCCAGCGGCACCTGCAAACGCAGATCCAAGGACAAATGCTGTGACCTTCGCACCCGTAACGTTTACGCCCATCGCAGAACTGGCAACCTCATCCTCGCGAACCGCAAGGAAGGGAAGTCCACTTGCGGTTTTGAGCAAGTTACGGCAGATGGCAATGCAGAGAATAGCAAGAAGCCAAACAATAGCGACCGACTGCACTTTGGGATTGACGTTCATTCCGTACGATCCGCCAAGTGCGGGTGTATTTTGAACTTGAATTCGGATGATTTCGCCAAATCCAAGCGTTACGATTGCTAAGTAGTCTCCTTTGAGACGGAGAGACGGCAATCCGACCACTAAGCCAGCAATTGCGGCTCCAATGGCTCCTGCGATCATCGTAACAACAAGCCAAACCAGAGGCGGCAATCCGCTTGATCGGAAAAAGCAGACAGATAAGTAGCCTCCCAAGTAGGCGCCAACTTGATAGAAAGCAGCGTGCCCAATTGAGAATTGTCCTGTTATTCCGTTAATGAGATTTAGGCTCACCGCAAGCGTGACATAAAGCCCAGACAACACAAGCAATCGCTGCATGTAGTCCGTCTGGTGGTTAGCCAAAACTTGAAGTCCAATACAACCAAATACGGCAATAGCGATCGAAGCAAGGCGGATGATCCAGAACTTCATACTTTCTCCACCTTCGAGGAACCCATGAGGCCACCCGGTCTGAAGAGAAGCACGACGATCAAGATAACGAACGCGATCGCGTCCTTGTAGTCGCTGTAGCCTGCCCATAAGACAAGCGTTTCAGCAACGCCCATCAAGATTCCGCCAAGTACTGCACCTGGGATATTGCCGATACCACCTAGGACTGCAGCGACGAATGCCTTGACTCCAGGAAGCAAACCGTAAAAGGTCGTCAACGGCGTGCCCTGGAACGTGGCAATCATCATTGAGCCAGCGCCTGCTAGCGCAGATCCGATAACGAAAGTAAAAGTAATGATGGAGTTGACGTTGATACCCATCAATCCAGCAGATTCGAAGTCGTGAGAAACGGCCCGCATGGCGCGCCCTGCGGCCGTATACATGACGAGGTAAGTCAATCCAGCCATCAAGAAAATGACCGTGACCAACATAATGATCCGGCTTTGCTGGACCGTTACGCTTACTCCTGCAGAGTCCTCTTTTCGTTTAGCATCGTCATAGGTTGCCGCTGCAATCTGGGCTGCATCTCGAATTTTCTCGCCATCCGCGTCCAGATTGAACTCGTTTACATGATGGACAGCCAAGTAGTCTTCGAAAGTCTTTTTGGTGGCAAGGTATTTCGGTTCTGCTGCGACCACTTTCTCATGAAGCTCTGGAGGCGCGGGCCAAATGTGCTTTGTGATCGTCTCTCGATAGGGATTTACCTTCTCAGCGATGCTCGGAGGAGGGCTGTTGGGTAAGAAGAGTGCTCCACCATTCTGAAGGAGCAGAGACACACCGATTGCTGTGATCAAGGATGCAATCCGTGAGTGGGCTCGCATCGGCCGATATGCAAAACGCTCAATTATGATGCCAACGATTGCGCATATGGTCATGCTCGCTAAAAGCATGATCACGATGTTTAGTGCCTGCGGTTGGAACTTACCAACTAATACTGCAAGCAGCCCCAAGACGACGAATGCCATACCAAGTGCTTTTACGACAACTGGTAATTTGGGGACCTTAATTGCGGCCAAAACCATCGCGGCCCCAACCACTAACATAACAATGCCGACCAGTGCGACAGTGCTCGCGGCAATTATGGGCCTTGGATCGGAGCCAATTGCTGCTCCTGGACCGTAACCGAGCATGTACGAGCCGAAGAGGGCCACATAGGCTCCAAGCATGTAAACCTCGCCGTGGGCGAAGTTAATAAGCCGAAGAACTCCATAGACCATCGTGTAGCCGAGGGCCATTAGAGCGTAGATGGCCCCCAGAAGGAGGCCATTCACAAGCTGGTCTGGCAACGTTTGAAAATTCAACGTTGCCAGAGGAAGGTACTCAGTTAATGCCATTCGTTACTTGGGCATTCCTGTTTTTTCGTCGAAGTCGTATGCCTTGGCGAATTCCTGACCGTCCTTTGTTAGAGTAACAACCAATGCTCTCTTGGGTGGGTTGCCGTGCATGCCCTTTAGGGTGATCGATCCAGAGACTCCCTTGAAGTCGACCGTATCGGCAATGGCTTCTTGCAGGCCCTTAGCATCCTTTGTCTTGGCACGCTTTAGCGCATCGCAGGCTAGCATCGTAGCATCGTAGGCCAAAGCACCCATGGTTGTGGCTGGGTAATTGCAGTCGTATCGAGCGCCCCACTTCTGAAGGAATGACTTGACTTCAGGTCGATCCTCTTTGTTGTTGTAGTGGTTGCAGAAGTAGCTACCGATGATTGCATCTCCGCCGGACTTCAGAATTTCGCTGCTGTCCCAACCGTCTCCGCCCATCATCTTAACTGTCAAACCAGCTTCTTTAGCCTGTCGGGCAATCGGACCTGTTTCATTGAAGTAGCCGCTCATAAAGAGGCCGTCTGGGTTCTTTGCCTTTAGGTTAGTTAACTGACCCTGGAATTGGGTTTGACCGGATTCGTAGAACTGCTCGTCAACAATCTTTCCGCCTAACTGGGTGAAGTAGGCGCGGAAGCTTTCACTAAGGCCCGTCGAATAGGGCTGCTTCTTGTCCGTCATCAATGCGACGCTCTTGAGTTTAAGCTGCTCGTAGGCAAACTTTGCCATAACAGGTCCCTGGAATGCGTCTGTGTAGCAGACTCGGAAAATGTTAGGCTGATCTTTGGTAAGGTCAGTTCGAGTTGCACCAACAGCGACTAGAGGAATGTTGTTCTCTTTGGCAACGGTCCCCATTTGAGCCGTGATACCTGAGGCAACTTCACCGATAAGGCAAATTACTTTGTCGTCTGACGTTAGCTTGGCTGCAGCACTCTTGCCAATTTCTGGTTTGGAGTTACTGTCTGCAATGAAGAGACTGACTTTCTTACCGTCAACTCCACCTGCTGCGTTGAATTCTTGGACAGCAAGGCGAGCACCTTTGACGCTATCCTCGCCCCATGGTTTTAGTTCGCCGTTCTGGCTGGCAACTAAACCGATAGGAATTCCATCTTTGACAACATCGTCTGGAGCCGCGGTTGTGCTTGGAGTGCATCCTGCAACCTTAGTCGCATCTGTCGAAGCAGCCGGCTTGTCGCCTGATGCAGTTGTCTCCGGTGTCTTTGCACCGCTATCCCCGGAGCAGCCGCTGCCAAAGACAGCGCCGGCGGCGAGAATTGCTATGCCAAATTTAAAGGAGAACCTGTTCTTAATAATCATCATGTTGGTTCCACCACCATCCCAATCAAAAATTGCCCGAGAACGAGGTTCACGGTGGACGTAGTATACAGAATACGAGTCCTCGATGCCACGGTTGGGCATAGGCGGTTGCACTTAGTTGGCACGGTACACTTCTTGCAGTTCCCCTATGCCCAGTGATCGTTCGAACGTTTTATTGACTGAAGCTGCCAAGGCCCTTAAAGAAGGAAAACCCGCTGAGGCACTTGCATTTCTGGATCGCGCACTCGCCGTTGATCCTGATAACGCCGAAATCTATGAGTTGATCGGTGTTTCGCACATGAAACTGGGCCGGGCTGAAGCAGCCGGCGAAGCATTTCAACGCGCCACGATGCTTTCGCCATCCGCGCGAACATTCTATAACTTGGCCGTTCATCTCTATGAACTCGGAGAAATGCAAGAGGCTCAAGAATCGGCAAGCGAGGCATTAAAACTCAATCCGAAGCACGCTGGCGCTCAATTGCTGCTTAAAAAGATTGCTGGGCCAGCCGAAACGCCTCAAAACACTCGTACTGGAAAACAAACGCTCTTTGGAAACCTGTCCCAGAACCCAGAATTCGGATTTGGAAAGAAGCACCTGTTCCAAGTGCTAGGGGAACACCAAAAAGAGTGGATGACCTTAGGCTGGTTCGTAGTCGGTATGGCCATTTTTGCCACCATTCTGGTCAAGTTCAATTTTCCGCTCCAAGCTCCCGCCAAGCCTGATTTTAAGAGCCCCTTTATGGGATACAAACCCATTCAGTCGGTTTCGGCATTCGCGACCATTGGACTCTTCATAACCTCAATCTTGGGAAGTATGATTTGGACGTCGGTTGACCTCATCGACCGGCGCGGTCGAGCCCTTTGGATGGTGCCCATGATGCTCTGTTGCTTCATGTTCATGCCATTCTTGCCCCAGGCATTCTATATGGTTGCGGGCCGAAAAGATTAATGCGCCGGGCTATCTAAACACGTAGCAAGCTTTTGGCAACACGTGTCATGAGCGAAGCGTATAAAATCAGAGCTTACGCCCCACTTTCTACACCATGTCAGTACTAATCCCGCTACTCCTCGTTGCCCTCAAGCAAGCTCCTATCGAAGTTCCATTTAGAATGGGGGAGGATGCACTCATCCTAGATGCCGTTGTCAACAAGCGGAAAGTGTCCGTTATGTTCGACACTGGGTTTGGTGGCTCAGTGGACCTCGCAAATACGATTAACATCGGAGAACCGACTGGGTTCGTGACGCTTAGAGATTTTGTAGGTGAAATTCAAGCCCCAACCGTCAAATTGAAGTCGCTCAGCATCGGAACCAAAGCTGTCGACACAACGGGAATGGAAGCCGTCATGTCGCCACCCGAGGACTACTCCTTTATATATGGATCTCACTGTGACGGCATCATGGGTTTCGAAGTGATCAAGAACAACATCACCGAGATCAACTTTGAAAAGCAGAAATTCATTTTCTATCCAAGCTCCTACGATATAACCGCTCGCAAGCCCGATAACAAGAAAACCTTCCTCGTGAAGATGCTGCCCTTGGGCACGAATGCCATCGAGCTCGCTGTGAATACATCTACCGGAAAAACGCTAACCATGGCGCTTGACACGGGCAATTCCTTCTTTGCTACGACCCACAGAGACTCCCTAGAGCGAGTGGGCTTATGGGAAGGTGGGAAGGAACCAAAGTTCACATCGTTTGCCGGTGTTGCATCAGGGTCTGTCGTAAGTTGGAACAAGAAGATGACGGACATGACGATCTTTGGTGTACCGGTCCCACAGAGCACGTGGGACATCATTGACTTACCCTCAAGCTCCGCTAACTCAGACGGGACCGTCGGCTACCAGTTCCTAAAGAACTTCAACATCATCATCGATTACAGCCGTCGCCGTGTCTGGTTTGAGAACTGGTCAGGCAAGGTAGATGACAGTAGTAAAGGGGAACTGGGAATTTCTGCCGCCTACAACGGGAACTCGCGAAAAGTCATCATTTACAATGTTTCTCCAGACAGTCCTGCCGCTATCGCAGGAATTAAGCGTGGCGATGAGTTGCTGTCGATTGACTCAACGGATCTCTCAGGGATGATCTCTTTCAAGAAACTACGTAAGATGCTGGCAGGCACCGCTGGCACGAAAGTGAAAATCGCCACATCTCACGGCGGAAATCTGAAGCGTTTCGACCTGGAACGTAAAGCCCTCGTCAACGACTAGACGAGCCAAATTCTGATTGCTTCATCAAGCATTGGCTCGGTCAGCCGACCCGTAAATGTATTTTGCTGGCTTGGGTGGTAACTAGCAACTATCCTTGTTCCGCTTTCTAGCGTATTTGTCACACCGTGACCAAATTTAGGTGGACGAAGCAAAAGTGTTCGATGCACGGCGTTCCAAGCAATTCCTCCCAAGCATAGGATAGATTTCCATTCCCTCAAGTTAAGGATTCGCGTGAGGTACGTATTGCAGTTCTGAAGTTCTTCTGGCAGAGGCTTGTTGTCGGGCGGGGCGCAATGACAAGTGGCCGCCATAAGTGCGCCAGTTATTTCCAATCCGTCCTGGGCATTAAGAGAGGTGGGTTGGTTTGCCACACCGGCCCTATGAAGCGCTGCAAAGAGCCAATCTCCACTGCGATCACCCGTAAACATGCGCCCTGTCCGATTGGCCCCATGGGCGGCTGGTGCCAGCCCAACAATAAGTCGGTCTGCATCCAGGTCACCGAAATAGGGCACCGGGCGAGCCCAGTACTGCTCGTTCGAGAATGATTTCCTCTTCTCAACCCCAATCTTTTCTCGCCATTCAACCAAGCGTGGGCAAAGACGGCAATCAATTATCTCCGAATTCAACAGTTCGATCTCGCGCACGACGTTCAAGGGTGACAGAATTTCGTGCTGACTTACAACCACGCAAGTGCCAGTAAAATAGGGTTGTGCCTGTATACGAATACGAACCTGCAAATCATGATTGTCTGATGTGTGAAGGCAGGGTTGATGTCATCCAAAGCATCCATGAAGAAGCCTTGAAGTACTGCCCCTGGTGCGGACTCGATGTTCGTCGCATTGTTAGTCGCGCAACCATTAAGCTCTCAAGTTCGGTACCCGATGACAAAGCAGGACGCAAAGGGTTTACAACTTTCCGACGTGCAGAAAAGGGAGTATGGGAAAAGGTTGGCGGAGAGGGGCCCGAGATCCTTGCTGGTTCGAAGGAAGATATAGAGGCTGTTGAAGCTGAAAAGGCACCAGCCAAGAAGGTCATCGACCTAGACGCCGATTCGGACTAACTTACGCCAAACGAAACGGCTAGGGACTCTTCATAGCCACACATGACGTTCAAGGTGTGCATGATCTGGCCCGCTCCGCATTTGCCGACTCGATCACCCATCACTCGGATGGTCACCATACTGGACTCAGAGTCGGGACTGATGCCAACTCGATAGACTGCGTGGGATTGACCACTTACGAGTTCAGAGCGCCATTCGCTTGACCGATCGTTACGAACAAAAAAAGTTCGATCGTACCGTTCGGCAAAAAGCGCCAGAATTTCGTCTGGCTCAACCGTTCCGATTACGGCAACCATTGCCGTTGCAACCAGCACGTCACCGGCATCTAACGGGACATGACTCGATGCGCAACCCTCAGTCCAACCCAACATGCTGAGACCCGCGTGAAGCTCGTCCTCATCGATCGGCTCATTGCAGATGAAAACGGGTGAATCAACCATGATTCCCGCCTGAACAAGCGGCGCAAGGGCAATAAGAGCCAGGGTGACCGCTGGACTTGGAACTGACACCCGATCTGCGCAAACGATCGGGTTATTGTCGACAATCTCGTTCAGCCCATACAGATCTGCCGTTACGTCGCCGATAGAGAGTTCACGG
The DNA here is from genome assembly GCA_038207365.1 of Fimbriimonadales bacterium. Classification (GTDB taxonomy): domain Bacteria; phylum Armatimonadota; class Fimbriimonadia; order Fimbriimonadales; family Fimbriimonadaceae; genus Fimbriimonas. The sequence goes on from JBBQZV010000013.1 coordinate 67,801, forward strand.
TGCCAAGTACCCTGGGAAAACTCGATTCCTGTAGAAGTCCCAATACAGACTTCATCGACATGAGGATGGCTAAGTAATAACTCCCGCAAAAAGGGGTCGGAACTTGAGGCCTTATCTATTCTCTTAGTTTCACTCACAGTCTGGTCATGGTCTGGTGAAGTCTAATCATTCCACCGGTCATATTCAATTTCGTTTCGTTGCTGAACAGAGTTCCATCCCGGGTCAGCATCATCATCGTCCCGGTACCTGTTGCCGCGCCAGAAAGCGCATAGGTAACGACACCAACGGCTTGAGGACCCTGGCCTTTGATGCCAGCAAACCGGTAGACACCATGAAGCACTTCGGTCCGACCGCCAATGTTGACCGGCATTTCCGATTTCCACGTGTCTCCGAGGTGGACTACCTTGTCCGGCAATGCCGTACCGATACCCTGAGTTCCCTGTGGCGGGCGAGAATTGGTAACCAGTGCGCTTTCACCGTTTGCGAATGGGATCACCTGGTTTTTAGCGCCTTTTACTGGCGTTCTATTGTGATTGTCCAACGGGAAAGTCGCCGATTTCTCGGGTTGGAGTTCTTCCCCATTCATCACTATTGCTCCCATCGTAAGTTGAACAAGTGCCACGCCCTGTTTGTAATCCAGGACGGCTAACTTGATGGGAACTTTCAACTTAATGTTGGAGAGCGAATTGTTGGCGCTGTCGATGCTACTTATGGAATTGAACTTGATCGTAGAACCCTTTTTATAGTTCACACGAAGGCGGAAACCACTTCCCACCTTCGTGATTTGGGCGGATGCACAACAAGTGATCAAGGTCGCCAAGGTCACCGCGGAAATAAGCTTTGTCACGTTTAGATTCATTCGCTATTTTATGCTTACGAGACGGACAGTAAATGTAACGACCTGTGATCGTAATTTATCGTTTTGCATGGTCATCGTCATTAGGGGTGGAACTTTGACTGTTCGAACTCCGCCGACTTTCATGCCGACGAGCGCTTCATCAAAGCCTCGCACTGTTGACTGATCTGCACCAATCTTTAGGATGAGCGGCTTCTTCAGTTCCTTCGTCGTTTCGTAAACTTGCCCTTGAGCGGCGGCATCGTATTCAACAGTAACCACGTCGCCCGACTTGGCTTCTCGCCCAGTGCCTTGTTTCACGTCATCCGCTAGAATTTCATCCGCGTGCTTGGCCTTCAGAACATCTAGCAACTCAATCTCAAAGTACAAGTCTGAAAATGCCGGGATCTTGCCCATGCTTCGATCCTGGTATCCAAGATTATAAGGAACAGACAGCTTCCGCTTTCCGCCCTTCTTCATACCGATCAAGCCTTGGTCCCAACCCTTAATTACGGCTCCTTGACCAACCATCACATGAAATGGCTCGCCATCTTTCTTCATGTTGGTGTCGAAAACTGTACCGTTAGCAAGTTTGCCCTTGTAAAGGACCCAGGCTTCGTCATGGTTCTCGATGGCGTCACCTGTCCCCACTTTAGTGTCGTCAATAAGGAGTTTCGTAAGGTGCCCGGCGCCCTTTGGACCGGCCACAGAGTCGGTTTTTGGAGCAGAAGCAGTTGTGGAGTTGGAATTGCATCCTGCTACAACGATGAAGACCGCAGCGTACAGAAACGCAAAATTAAATCGCATAGTTCAAATCTACCTGTTTGGAATTAGCCGAGGCACTACTCGGCATCAGGCCATTTAACGCGCCGCAATCGGTCCAAGTTCCCAAGGACTATTTCCTAGCTCTAATAACGTGACAGACGGCGATTGTTGAGAGACCGGTAAACTCTTAATGCTATGGCCAAAAAAGAAGGAAAGAAGGGAAATGAAGCGCCGCGCTCGATTCAAAATCGTCGAGCTAGGTTCGATTACAACATCCTGGAATCACATGAGGCCGGAGTTTCATTACTTGGTTCAGAAGTGAAAAGCCTTTACTTAGGAAAGGGCCACCTGAATGATTCCTTCTGTCGAGTTCTTAACGGAGAATTGTTTCTCATGAACGTCGATATCGAGCCGTACGAGAAGGCAAGTGTGTTTCAGCACGAGCGGCGTAGGGATCGTAAGCTGCTCATGCACCGGAAGGAAATCAATGTGCTCGAGCGAAAGTCCCTAGAGAAGGGCCTTGCGTTGATTCCACTAGCCCTCTATTTCAAGGATGGTAGAGTTAAAGTTGAAGTCGGGTTGGGCCGAGGAAAGGCTCAATATGACAAGCGAGACAAAATCGCTCAAGACGATGAAAGACGGGAAATTGATCGCGCGAAAGCCATGAAGTTCTAGAGCGGAGCTCTAGATTTCAATGGTGCCTTCAAAAACCGTAGCAGCAGGACCCGTCATAAACACGCGGCCATCTTCAAGGTACTCAACTTCTAGCAATCCACCTGGAAGTTTGATCTCGACTTTTCGTTCAGATCTGCCGGTTACATATGAAGCAACGGCGCTGGCGCAAGCGCCCGTCCCACAGGCAAGAGTGATCCCCGCTCCACGTTCCCAGGTCCGCTGTACAAGGTGAGTCCTATCGATGACCTGTATGAAATGAACATTGGTTCGTCTCGGGAAATCGGGGAAGACTTCCAAGGTCGGACCAATAGTCTCAAGTGCGATTTTGGAAACGTCCGGTACAAACACTACAAGGTGCGGATTGCCCATTGACACTGCGGTTCCCAAGAATCCTTCACCCACTGGGAGTTCTCGGAAGGGTGCATCAGGCTCACCGACCATTCCAATTTCGCCACGGGTTAGCCTTGCTTTCCCCATATCAACTTTGAATCGATCAGGGCTAACCTGTTCCAGAGTGAGCACCCCGGCACCCGTTTCCACAGTTACAGAACTTCCATCCATGTAGCCATGGTCGCTAAGCAATTTACCGAAGCACCGGATGCCATTGCCGCACATTTCGCTCTCCGAACCGTCGGGGTTGAACATACGCATTCGGTACGGAGCTTGATCCCCTTTCTCAACGAGGATCAGACCGTCACCGCCGATGCCAAAACGGCGGTCATTGAGCTTCTGAGCGAGTACAGGAAGCTCATGAAGTTGCTGAGGGGCCTGAATGGTATCGATGACAATGAAGTCATTTCCAATACCCTGCATTTTTGTGAAGTGAATCTGTTCCATTTCGCTAGGCATCTTGCTTGTTTCTTTATTCCTCGCCAGGCGCACGGTAAGAACCAATGGGCTTGCTGGGAACGATGCTGGCAACCGCATGCTTGTATACGAGTTGGGTTGGTTTTCCTGGCGCATCAAGTAGCACCGTAAAGGCATCAAATCCCCTCACTTGGCCCCTAAGTTGTACGCTATTCGTTAAGTAGATGGTCACGCCGATGCCCTCTTTGCGTACCTGGTTTAAAAACATATCTTGAAGGTTAATTGCTTTAGCCATTTAATTCTTCCGCTTTCATGAAAATCATAACAATACAGTTGCAAGCGCAGTCTCAACCGAACTTGCAATGTCCAAAACTACGAGATTTGGCTCCGATCTGAGCCATGTACGCTGTCTTTTCGCGTACTTCCTCGTTTCGGCGATCGTTGTCGCCACAGCCTCATTCAGATTGATTTCACCATCGAGATGTTGCCAGATGGATTTATAGCCAAGGGCGCGCAAGCCGGGATCGGATAACTGGTAGCCCAAATCCTTCAACTGCTGCACTTCTCGGACCCATCCATTGTGCACCATCAATTCAACTCTTTGTGCAATACGGTCAGACGATACAAAAGGGTCCGGTATTACTGCGAGTTTGATTTTTTTGAATGCAGGCAATATCACGGGCACAGACGGCTTTGAACATCGAGTCCGTTCGACAGCTCTTTGAACCCGAACGCGATTCTTCAAGTCCATGCCAGGTTTGGCAGAATCTGATCGAAGTAACTCCTCAACCAGTACCTCAAGGGGTAATTGGTCAAGCTCTTTTCTAAGTTCGGGATCGGGAGCTACCGACATGCTGTCGTACTCCTCAAATAGGGCGCGCACGTATAGTCCGGTTCCACCCACGACGACGACCGACCGATGATTCTCCCAGGCGGCCCTCAGGCTTTCAAGAGCTAAACCTACAAACTCGCCGACACCAAATCCCTCACGAGGGTCACGAATATCAATGAGGTCGTAACGATCTTTCGCGATGGGCTTTGCTGTACCGATATCCATCCCTCTGTAGATCTGGAAGGCATCGGCATTGACCAGCAGTGCCGACATCTGGTCTGCCAACCTCTCGGCTACTTCGGTTTTGCCTGAAGCCGTTGGTCCCATGACTCCTACGAGCAGCGGAACGTGAGGAGTGTGAGTGGACATCATTTTTCTTGAAGCACGAGGAACCCAAGTTTCAAATCAGTAGTCCCATGCACGAGCCCCGAATCCACCATCCCAAATACCGTAGAACTAGGTACTGAAATGTTTGACACTCGATTATCCCAGAAGCTCGCATGGCATTGGTACGACTTTGTCTGCCCATTTTGTTATGTGGGTCTATCCCGCTCACAATTGCTTGCCCGTCGCGGATTTCATATTGTTAACCTCCCGCTACAAGTGTTTCCAAATGTTCTGAGTGAAGGCGCGATTCTTCAGTACAGCCGGTGGCCAGAAATTTCGGTCGTGGAAAAAGAGATTGCCGAGTATGGGTTGCAAATGACGTGGCCCACAAGGATTCCAAATACCAGGCGTGCACTTGCAGTTTCGGAATGGACACGACGAAATGCAGAACAATCGTTTGCAGGTTTATTTGAGAACCTGTTCTTAGCTCATTTCGTTCGAAATGAGGACATTGGCGATCCAGAAGTTGTCGATCACTACGCCCTCAATGCTGGCCTCGACCTCAAACGAGTCCACCTCGCAATAAGTGACGGAACGGCATTCGGCATGCTAGAGCAGTCGGAAGCCGCAGCCCGAAGGCATGGTGTTCAGGCTGCTCCTGCATGGGCAATAGGTAAGCGATTGGTCCCCGGATTACTTCAAAAAACGGATTTTGACGAGATAGCCGATTTGTATGCTTTGGGTACTGGGGATGTTGACCACCAAATGCAATGCTTGATTGACCCCGTGAAAGTCTAGAACTCCATCAATGCGGTGATGGAGTAGCCGAGTAGATTTTCTCGTCCCTCAAGAAACGTCAGCTCGATCAAACATCCAAATCCGCAAACCTCACCTTGCAGCCTTTCCACGAGCCTGACCGCTGCCGCAGCGGTACCTCCGGTAGCTAAAAGGTCGTCAATGATGTAGGCTTTCTGACCCGGTTGCAAGGCGTCGACATGCATCTCGACGGTGTTCGTACCGTACTCCAATGCATATTCTTCCGTGATTCTATCGTAGGGAAGTTTTCCTAGCTTCCTAGCCATCACAAAGGGAACGCCGAGTTCGAGAGCTACCGGTACTCCAAAAATAAAGCCGCGACTTTCAATACCGACTATTGCTTCGGCACCCCTTGCCTTGGCGTCTGCCGCTAGAAGGCTACAGACTTCCTTAAAGGCAACTGGGTTCTCCAGAACTGGGGTGATATCTTTAAAGAGGATGCCCGGCTTTGGAAAATCGGGGACGTCTCGGATTAGGTCTCGGGCTAACAGATCGGACATGACTCCGGCAGATTACCCATGACACAGCCTAACTGAGTCAGATATTAGAAATCACTACCGCCGCTGTCGAAGCCTCCTGAACTGCTGTCAAATCCGGAGTCGCCGCCCAGAAAATCTCCGCCGCCGCCAAACCCTGAATCTTGGAATCCTTGATCCTGTGATCCAACGAACTGACCTTGATCGGACATCATTGCTCCAAATGCTATGTCCGATGCAATGTCGGCCGCGACCATGCCTGCAATAAGGGGCGTATCATCTACGAACACGACATCTGGCTCCATATAGACGGGGCCAGATTGATAGTAACGCTGTCGATTGCTTGTCGCTGCAAACACGATTAGTGCAATTAGACCGACGAAAATCAAGACCATTACCAAGAATATCGTGCTCATACAATTACTTAGACGCTAAGTTGCACCGAAGGGTGGCAAAGTTTAGGGTTCTAATTCTGCCCCTGGATCCCAACCTTTTTCGCTTGCTCTCATGAGAACAGTAAGTTCATAATCGCGATCGACACGAATTTGGCATGAAAGGCGGAATTGCCCGAGTACTCCATCTTCCTCAAGGCTCAATCTCTCCGTTTCACCCATCGGTGGCTCATCACCTTTAATGGTGACTCTACACGTGGTGCATTTTGCCTGGCCACCGCATCGGTGGCTAACATCTACGCCATTCTGTTCCAGCGCAAGTGCCAGCTTCGTGCCAGCGGGGACTTCAAATGGATCGAAGCCTTCGGCACTAATTTTAAAATTTCCCATGAGGCGAATAATACTTGACCTCTCCTCCTAACCCAAGTGAGTTCGCGAGATTTGGTCTGACAAAGTGGAATGACGTCCGAATTTAACAAGGAAAGACGGAATTCCAGGTAAACAAGTCCCTTATGCCAACTCAACATCAATACACGGTTGACGTCGAATGGACTGGCGGTCGAGAGGGCCACGGTTCCGTTACTGCCGAAACAAGCGGGACAACTATCGCTATCGCAGTACCTCCAGAATTTCAGGGACCGGGAGGTGCCTCGAATCCTGAAGAACTCCTAACAAGCGCCGTCGCTGGATGCTATACCATAACGTTTGGGATAATTTCAGCTAATCGAAAGCTGCCCGTGACCCATTTGGAAGTCAAGGCTGTAGGCACGGTTGAGCAAAATGGAGCATCGCTCGTGTACACCCAAATTAAGGTCATGCCCAAGATAACAGTTGCTTCGGATGCGTCTGATGCACAAGTTACCGCCATCACAGATATGGCCCATAAAGCGGATAACTACTGCATTATTACGAACGCTATACGCGGCAAGGTAGAAGTGCTGATTGAGCCAGAAGTCATCCGCTTATCCTAGCAAATTCACGGAGATTTGGCACATCTACGGGCTTATAACTAACAGCGTGACTCGTGGCGGGTAAAACCACATGAGATGCGTAAAAAGCTCGTTGTTGGCAACTGGAAAATGAACATGACTCGTGCGCAGGCCACTGCTGCCGTCGAGTCATTGGTGCTACTTGTCGACCCAAAAACTGAAACCGAAGTCGCAATATGTCCGCCCTACTTAATCATTGAGTGCGTCGGCAATTTACTCCAAAGGAGCCATTTCCGCGTTGGAGCTCAAGATGTATTTTGGATGGCGAGCGGTGCTTTTACAGGTAGCGTCAGCGCTTCAATGCTCGCCGATGCTGGATGCTCATTCTGCATCGTGGGTCACAGTGAGACACGTGGCCGTTTTGGAAAGCTCGAAGTGCCAGCCACCACCTTGCCCTATTTTGCGGAGACCAATGAAACGGTTAACCTGAAAGTTAAAGCACTCCTCTATCACTCGATTCAACCCATTTTATGTGTTGGTGAGACACTAGACGAACGGGAAGCTGGCCAAACCGATACGATGATCTCTTCCCAACTAAAGGGAGCTTTGGAAGGAATCGATGCAGCCGAATTTTATAACGGAGTGGTAGCTTACGAACCGGTATGGGCGATTGGGACAGGGAAAACCTGCGACACTGCTGAAGCAAACCGCGTCTGCGGGTTTATTCGCACGCAACTTGCTGAGATTTTTGATCCAGAGGTTGCTCAGTCCATTAGGATTCTCTATGGCGGATCGGTTAAGGGAAGTAATGCAAAGGAACTGTTCAGCCAGTCCGACATCGATGGAGGTCTCGTAGGAGGAGCAAGTCTCGTTCCTGACGAGTTCAGTGCTGTCGTTCGAGGTGCGTGAACACATTGAATATCGCAGCCAAGACGGTCTCATCAACTCGGACAGAAATGTCCGAGGTGATGCAACCCCAGGATGCAAATTTCTTGGGAAAGGTTTTTGGTGGATCCATTCTCGCCAAGATCGACCTCTGTGCTTACGCCACATCTTCCCGCTTTTCAGGAACGATTTGTGTAACGGCCAGCTTTGACCGCGTTGATTTTCACGAGCCGATCGAAGTGGGTGAATTAGTTACTTTTGTAGGGCAAGTCTCTTTCGTCGGCAGAACCAGCGTTGAAGTCACGATCGAGATCTTCGCAGAAAACGTAATGCTAGGCACCCGTAGGCATACCAACACTGCGCGGGTCACCATGGTAGCCCTTAAAGACGGCAAGAGCGTAGAGGTACCACGATTAATTTGTGAAACTCGTGAAGATAAGATTCGCTTTCTTCAGGGCAAACTTAGGCGTGAGTTACGAGTTAAGCAATCCGAAGAACGCGCAAAGATATATGCCCACTTTAATCAAGCGGATGAAGCTGAACTAGATCGATTACTGACGGCTGATCGTATTTCTACAATTCTGGCATAGATGGCTTCTCCGGACTTACTACGTAATTTCCTGTACAGGAATAGGAAACTAGTGGAATGCGTCGTATGATTTAGCATGCTCTCTGCACGTGCCAATCGCTCGCCTCGGATCGCGCTTATTTCCATTTGCCTTGTCGTGGGTGTCGCCGGCAGCATTGGGTTCAAGAACTATCGTGCCAATGCCATTAAGGAATCGAGTGCGAATTACACGATAACGTATCCAAGTGCTCCGGACGGGTGGAAAAAAGTGCGCCACAGCCCCCAACTTCTCTTTGCCTATAAGCAGGACGGCACGAATCTACTTTTGAGTGGAGGAACGAATCAAATTGTCGAGGAGTTCAATCCTACGCCGGATTTAGACACAGAGTCTTTGGCCAAAGATATGATGGACGTCACGACCGCGAATATGCCGGGTTGGACGGTTGAGAAACTTGACACCGTCGAAGCGAAAGGTACAACGTTTCGCCTCATTCGAAGAGCAGAAAAAGGTCACGTCGTAATCGACGCATTTGCTGTTCGTGGGAATACGACCATTTTGCTAACCCTTACGGGAAGAAATAGCCATACCGAAGAAGTAAACAAAAACTTGGGTCGTTTCCGCGACTTTCTGAGTAGCGTAAAACTGACCCAAGCTGACTTAACTAATCTTTAAGTCTATTTAAGAGCTTCAGCTCCGCCAACTACTTCCAAGATCTCCTTGGTAATGGCGGCTTGTCGTTCTCGGTTGGCTCTTAGCGTGAGCTGCTGGATCATCTTACCGGCGTTATCCGTTGCAGACGTCATGGCAGTCATTCTTGCACCAAACTCACTGGCGGTTGCTTCTAACAGGGATTGCCAGATAAGAGTCTGAAAATAGCGGGGAAGTAGCGCTCCCAATAATGCTGCCGGATCAGGCTCAAACTGGAACGGTATCGTCTTTGAACTGCCTTGAACCACTGGAGCTTCGATGGGCAAAAGTTGAACGATTTGAGGCACCTGACGGATCGCAGAATAGAACTTTGAGTAGCAGACGTAAATTGCGTCCACTTCACCCGATTCAAAAAGCTGCCTTGAGATCTTAGCTACCTCTACCGCATCCTGTACCCGAGCACCACTGCTAGGAACCTGAAGCGAATGAACCATCTCATATCCTCGTTTTGTGAAGAATAGGGTCCCTTTCTTGCCCACGGTCAAGAGCGCCGTTTTAAAGGAAGCTTCTTTAATGAAATCAGTTGTCTTGCGAATGAGGGCAGTGTTATAGCCGCCGGCAAGACCTCGATCTGATGTAACGAGGATAATACAGGCCTTTTTGACCTCTCGCTTTTCCATCAGGGGATGCGATGGGAGATCGCCGGCTGCTGCCAGCGATCCCATCAATTCCTTCATCTTGTCCGCATAAGGACGAGCCTCTAAAACCCGGTCCGTTGCCCTTTTTAGGCGTGCTGTGGCAACCAGCTTCATCGCTTTCGTGATCTGCTGGATATTCTTGGCCGCTTTAATGCGCGCTCGGATCTCTTTGAGTGTCGCCATGCTTTCGTATTAGCCCTTGAAGGTTCCCGCGAACTCAAGAACTGCTTTCTTGAGAGTCGCTTCGACATCCTTACTCATTGCCTTTGAAGTCCGAATCGATTCCACGATATCTGGATATCGGTCCTTGATTGACTTAAGAAGACCTGTCTCGAATGCCTTGACTTGTGAGTTCGTGATGTTGTCGAGTACGCCTTGACCACCTGCGAAGATCGATAGAACTTGATCTACAACATTCATCGGGCTTGCCAAGTCCTGTTTCAGGAGCTCAGTAAGTCGTTGACCTCGGATCAACTGCATTTGAGTTGCTTTGTCCAAGTCCGAAGCGAACTGGCTAAATGCTGCAACGTCTCGGTACTGGGCCATTTCGAGCTTTAGCTTTCCAGCAACGCTCTTCATAGCCTTGATCTGGGCGTTTCCACCAACACGGCTAACGGAGATACCTACGTCGATAGCAGGTCGTACACCAGCGAAGAAGAGGTCAGGTACGAGGTAGATCTGGCCATCTGTAATCGAAATAACGTTAGTAGGAATATACGCTGAAACGTCTCCAGACTGCGTTTCAATGATCGGAAGTGCGGTTAGTGATCCACCTCCCTTCTCATCGGATAGCTTTGCGGCTCGTTCTAGCAAGCGGCTGTGGAGATAGAAAACGTCGCCTGGATAGGCTTCTCGGCCTGGCGGACGTCTCAGGAGAAGTGATAGTGCACGGTAGGCTTGAGCGTGCTTTGAAAGGTCATCGTAGATAACCAAAGCGTGCTTACCGTTATCACGGAAATACTCGCCAATAGCTGCTCCAGCAAAGGGTGCAAGGTACTGCATGGCGTTCGAGTCGGCTGCAGATGCTGCAACGACTGTCGTGTATTCCATGGCTCCAAGCTCTGTGAGAGTTTGAACAACCCTGGCCACGTTTGCCATCTTCTGTCCGCATGCAACGTAGATGCAGTAAACAGGGTCGCCGCCCGGTTCGTGGGTCGACTTCTGGTTGATAATCGTGTCAATACAAATCGACGTCTTGCCGGTTTGTCGGTCACCAATGATCAACTCGCGTTGGCCGCGACCAATTGGGATCATGGCGTCAATTGCCTTGATACCAGTTTGAAGCGGTTCGGTTACAGGTTGTCTGTCGACAACGCCGGGTGCGTTCATTTCAATTCGGCTGAATGATTCTCCAGCGATTGCGCCCTTGTTATCAATAGGCTGGCCCAGTGCGTTCACGACGCGGCCAAGCATGCCCATTCCAACGGGAAGCTCAATGATCCTTCCTGTCAATTTGACGGGATCGCCCTCTTTGATCTCCGTGTCATCGCCAATCAAAACGGCTCCGACGGAATCTTCCTCAAGGTTGAGAGCGAGTCCCATGACTCCGCCCGGGAACTCAAGCAACTCACCCATTTGGCAATCGGGGAGGCCATACACACGTGCAATTCCGTCTCCAACCTGGAGTACGGTACCAACGTGTTCGGTATCGATCTTCTTCTCGAATTTCTCGAGCTCCTGACGGAGGATGTCTGTTATCTCTTCGGGTCTGATGCTGGCCATTTAGGTCTCTCTGTGTTTCCCGTATCTGGGGTTCAGCTTATTGCTGTTTGAGCAGGTCGTGTTTCAACTTATCTCGGAGGCTGCTCAAGGCTCCTCGAATGCTTCCGTCCAAAACGTAATTGCCGTAGGCGACTCGAATACCGCCTAAGAGTCGAGGGTCGGTCTTGAATTCGGCTTCGATCTTTTTTCCAAGGACCGATTCAAGCCGGGTAGTCAAGGCTGCGCGTTGTCCATCATCCATTATTTCGGCAGATGTGATTACGGCAAAAATAACTCCTTCGTGAGCTCTTCGCAACGTAACAAATTCGTCTCTGACACCTTCGATTTCTTCTTCACGACGCTTTTCAAGCATAACGCGAAGAACCTGCATCGTAAGGGCAGTGATTCGGTCTGAAAATATCCGGTCGATGGTTGCGGTTTTCTCTTCTCGCCCCGTGTAAGGTGCGAGAACGAATTTCTCAAAGCCAGCATCTGTGTTGAGCAGGGTGACAATAAGATCGAGGTCCGATTCAACGCTGCGTATAACGTCGTACTTGAGCGCTGTTGAGAACAACGCTTGCGCATATCGACGACTAACTCGGCTATCTGCCACGGCTAAGAAGCCACCTCGACAGTTTCAATGAATTCAGCCACCAGGCGTCGATTCTTTTCCGTGTCCATGTTTTCGCCAATGACTTTCTCAGCAGCCGCCATGGTGAGGTCAACAACGTGTGTTCGAATTACAGAGATCGCATTCTTCTTTTCTTGCTCGATCTCAAGTTGGGCTTGGCGAATAAGCGTGTCAGCTCGTTCAGCGGCCTCACTCATCAGTTGCTGTCGCAAATTCTGAGCTTCCTTGATCTGATTCTGAATCTGATCTCGTGCTTCGGCCTCGGTCTTCATCAGTCGTGCTTCGTAATCAACCTTTAGCGTCTGCATCTGCGTCCGAAGCTGTTCGGCTTCAGTAAACGTGGATTCCAGATCGTGGTTTCTAGCATCCATGGCCTCTTTAAGGGGCACATAGAAGTACATATTGATTACAGGAATGAATACCAAGAAGACGCCGATATTAGTGACCGTCTTACCAAGATCCAGCTGAAGGCCCGCGAACATTTCGGGACGAGTCCAAGCCTGGTCCTTGACAACGAAGCCAATAACCACAAAAAGGACACCTAGACCGATGAGTGCGTACTTATTCAAAACTTAACCTCTGGGTCCTGAGTAGGGGTGGTGTGAGTCAAAGATTGCATTCGATTTACCGATGAATAGGGAGGAAGCCAGGAATTCGATAATTCCTGGCCTACCACCAAGCCTTTCTTAGTGGATCTTGCCCATGAGAAGGAAACCAAGAACGAAGGTGAGAAGGAAGACGAGTTCAAGGAAAACGAGCGCAAGCAACATTGAGTTGTTGATTTGCTTAGCGGCCTCCGGTTGTCGTGCCATTCCTTGCAAGCCACCGTTAGCGGCCAGTCCCTGACCAATTCCAACACCAAGTCCTGCGATACCTACTGCGAGTCCAATTCCTACTGCGATGCTTTCCATTTATTTAAGTTCCTCCAAGTGAGCGAAAACTGTCAAAAACCTATGCGTGGGCTGGTTCAGCCAAAGCTGAGTGCCCATGATCTGAGTGGCTTTCCTCATGCTCGTCATCGTGGCCATGCGAAGTCGCAATGGATAGATAGGTGCACGTGAGAATCGACCAAACAAACGCCTGAATAATACAGGTAAAGAACTTGATCGGCAACAGCACGCCACCGATCGGAATACCTGCAACGATCGAATCAAGACTCGATCGAACGATGTGACCACCTTCGATGTTTCCATAAAGCCTTAAGGATAGAGAAACAAGCTTCATGCACTCCGAAACGATCTCAACGACGAATATCAGTCCACTAACGACGATCATGGCTCCGCCTAACTTAGGTCCAGAGAAATGCTTGATGTGTCCAAGTAAGCCGTTCTGCTTAATCCCCTCATATTGAACATAGACAACCGTGATAATTGCCATGGCAATGTTCAGGCTCCAGTCCGCGGTAGGGGTGGCTGGCAACAACAGTCCCATGATGTTGCCTACAAAAATGAAAGTCCAAATTGCCAAAAGAAAAGGAACATATTTTTTGCCTTGTGGTCCAATAACGTTGACCGTCATGCCTTCAAGGAAAAGATAGAGATGTTCTGCGGCTCGGGTAGGAAGGTAGGTGTATACCCGGCTCGTAAGTCCTTTCTTGGCCATAGTCGCAAAGACTAGAACAATGGCCATTGTTAGGCCACTGTAAAAGAAAATGTTCCAACCCATTTCCTTTTCCTCCGAGACTGAGGCAACAAGGTGGTTCGACAGCTGAAGTAGGTCCATGGATGCTTCGAGTGGTTAGGAGTCCGAAAACGCCCAAAACCCTATGACCGAAGAGTATACCAGCGCAAGGGATCCCAGAAAGCAATTGATTCCTGCTCCTGAGAGTCGAGTCCCGAAGAAAATAAGTGCGAACAGTATCGGGAATTTGAGAACGGTTACTAAGATCGTACGCTGCATCCCATCTTTAGGTTCGGGTTGTTGTTGTAAAAACGATCGGGACAGCATGGCTAAGGACCAAATACTGAAACCGGATAGCATCGAACCGAGTAAGACGCCTAGTAATCCTTGACTTCCTCCCTTGGTTGCGGCAAATGCGACGACAACCGTCATGCCGATTATTCCAATTCCAAGAAAGACTTTTTGCCCGATCGTTATTTCGTGCCTCCGTCCCGGTTAATAAGAAATATAGCGCTCGCTATACCCAAAACCGAACCGAGAAGGGCACCAATAGCTTGCCCATAGTTGTTGTGTGTGAGCTTATCGAAAGCCCATCCCAACCCGAATCCTACGATCATGCTTCCCACCAGGGAATAAGCCGCGCTCATGCCAATACCAAGCCCACGGTAGTTGTAGTTTCCCGGTGTACCGTTAGTCGCCGGTTTTTGGGGTCTGTTGATTTCAATGTGAGGCACTTCAGGCATCCGACTAACGGACGACGGCGCATTGACTTGGTCGATTTTCTTTCTCAAGTCCTCGTCATCTGGCAAATGCGGAAGGTCCATGTCCTTGAGCTCATCACGAATCTTTTGGAAGCGTGATTGAATGTCTTCATCACTTGGAAGTTTCGGTTTCTCAGGCTGGTTTGGTTCTTGCGCCATATCTCAGGGTACCTCTCCTGTAATGGCGCTAAAAGTATGGGATTAGTTGCGTCGTTTATTGATTCGTTTAAAGGCTCGATCTAAATAATCGGTCTCTGGCATCTTGAGTGCTCGCGTTACAAAGAAATAGATCCATCCTGCGCAACAAACGACAAACCCGAAAGTGAGGAACAACGAGACCTTGTGCATGGTCGTCGGGACCACTCGGAAAATGCCATAGGAAAAGGCCCCCATGATGATCGAGCCAACTAAGCTTTTTCCTAGAGTTGATACGATTCCCTTTGTATCGAGTGCTCCAACTTGCTTCTCAAGCGCAAAGTAAAGGGAAATGACTAGTAGAACTGCAGCGACGTTTGTTACCGCGGGAAGTGCCAAGAACCCGATGGAGGTGGATTCTGCCAGAAAACAGAGCCCAATAAACACGGCAGTCATTACGGTGCCGATAATGACGGGCCGAGCCGTTTGATGGATGGAGAAGAATCCGCGCATCAGCACCGGCTGCATGCACCATGCCCAAATTCCTAACGAAAAGACCTGTAGGCAAGTAGCCATGTCGTTAAGTTGAAGAGTATTGGCGGCCTTGCCGTATCCATAAATCAAATTGACGATTTGTGGCGCCAGAGCGAGCATGATTGCGCTGGCTGGCATGGCTAGGTAGACCGTAGTGCGCAGTGTCTTTGAAACTTCTGCACGGTACATGTCCATTCGATTTTGTGCGAAGCATTGAGCCAACACTGGAAATGCGGCGAGGGCTAAGGAATGGCCAAAAATTCCAAGTGGAGCCATCATCAGGTTGTTTGATGAGTTGAGGACCGTGTTGATACCCGTCGAATAATGAGATCCGAACTTCTGGGTGATCAGCGCGCAAACGCTTGGTAAAGAAAATCCTAAAATGACCGGCAGCAGGAGCTTGAAGAACTTGCTTACGCCAGGAGTCGCAAAATCGAGTGAGGGCTTGAACCATCCGCCCCGCCCGGCCATGAAAACGATAGGCAGAACTAGATTTCCTAGCCCTGCTCCGATAAGGGCACCCCAAGCCATTCCGCCAATGCCAATGCCGATTGACGAACCAACGAAGGCACCGACGATAATTCCCACGTTATAAACGTTAGGGGCCAGGCCAGGTGCGAGGAACTGCTTCCTCGCATATAGCGTACCGAGCAGAATTGAACCGACAAGGAACGCAAATTGGGCCGGCAGCATGACACGGCCAAGGTATGCGACTCGATCTACAAACAAAGTCCCATCGGGCAACGTTAGCGGTTTTCCCACACACATAAATGCTGCAATTTGTGGGGCGAATATCCAAGCCAGACCAATAAGTACGGTTACTATTATCGCGCACAAGGTCGTCACAACACTGAATACCTTCCACGCATCTTCTTCGCGATCGGTGTAAAGGAACTCGCTGAATACAGGAATGAAAGCCGAACTGAGTCCACCCCCTGCAATGAGCATGAATAGGATGTCTGGAATCGTCGAAGCGAGTTTCCAAGTGTCGGCATCAAGTTGAAGGCCGAATCGGTCCGCCATGACAGTGTCTCTAAGTAGGCCGAGTACTCGACTTAATGTCAAGCTGACCATCATGATGCCGCCAGCAGCCGCAATTGAATTACCGCGGTTCCGCTTGGAATCAGCGGGCGAAGAAGGTGAATCGATCATTGTGGTCCAACAATTTCCCAAGAGGAACGCCCATGGGACTTGCAGGATAGATCGGTTATTTGATGCATATATTCTATTTTTGGTTGTCCAATACTGACCGAGGCGGATCAACCTCTTCATATCCCAATACGACCCTGTGGCGAGTTAGGATTCAGGAGACAAAAAACGGATTCGGGGTTCATGGCAATGCCACGAACCCCGAATATAGAATTCACTTGAGTCTACAGAGCGCGGTCGAGTAGGGCGGCGATTTGAGCTTTTGGTGCTGCTCCCACCATCCGATCCACTTCCTTTCCATCCTTGAATACCAAAAGTGCTGGGATACTCATGACGCCATATTGCATCGCAAGCTCCCCTTCTGAATCCACATCTAGTTTGTAAACCTTTGCCTTGCCGGCATATTCTGTTGCCAACTGCTCAATCGAAGGCCCGATCGCCTTACAAGGTCCACACCATTCCGCCCAAAAATCGACAAGGACGGGCAATTCCGACTTGAGCACGTTCTGCTCGAATTCACTTGAGGTCACCGCAAGATTAGCTGCCATTATTAATGTCTCTCCAAAAAATTCTACGAGGTGTATACCTCAATGAGTATCAAACCTTGTTTTGAAATCAGTGAGCATTGTGTGACGTTTGGTGGTTTTGCCGTCGTCTACTATTAGTGTCTGAACTCGAGAAACTTCGAGCCTTAGGAGGAATGTTGAAACCGGTAAGTATGAGGTGGACAGGATTAGCTTTAGCGCTTGGTTTGGCGCTAATCGTCACAACGGATGCACAGGCTTATAAGCCTAAGCCAAAGCACAAGCCAAAAACGACAAGGGCGAGAGCATTTACCGGAGCCGAGAATGGGCTCATTGGCATTAAGCTTTACGATTCAGGATTAAGAGTCCTCGACGTCTATGGCACTCCCGACCAGATTGAAGCTCTCAGCGGAGGATCGATGTCCTCTGGTGGTGGCGGCGGCGCATCGGGTGGATTCCCTGGTGGTCCCGGCGGAATGGGTGCTCCTGGTGGACCAGGCGGAAGAGGAATGGGCGGTCGAGGCAAGGGTGGCGGTGGTTCAGCTAACTCAGCTGCTAACCAAATGTCTGATCCCTTCAGCTTTGGAGATGTTGTCTTGAATCAGAAGGCAGGCGGAATGGGTGCAGGTGCTGGCCCACAAGCTCCTCCTCCTGGATTTGGACCTGGCATGCCAGGACAGGGTGGCGGCGGCAATGCTGGTGCACCTGGTGCATTTCCTGGAGCCGGCGGAATGGGTGGTCCAGGTATGGCAGGCGCTGGTGGTCCTGGCGGAGCTGGAGTACCGGGCGGCGGTGGCGGATCAGCAGATCGCGTTACTTTCACCCGTTGGGTCTATAACCGGGAAGGAAGCAAGTACGGCTTCATCATCGACAAGTCAGGTCGTGTTGTTCAAATCGAAGCCGTTGGCCTTGATAACAACCGAGTCAAGACAAAGCGGGGCGTTGGCTTTGGCGCAACCTTTATGACGGTTATGAAGGGATATCAGCAGCCAGACGGATACGAGATTGCCGGTGACAACCTCACCATCAAGTACCTCGTCCACGATAACGTTGCTTTCCGACTCACACGCCTTGGTACGAAGAAGCCGCAGGTTGTGACGGGTATTGTCGTCGCAGCAGGCAAGTCCTAAGGAAGACGATTGGCCGACGAGCGGGACGATATACGGTCGCGCATCGATATAGTCGAGCTCGTTGGCCGCGAGATCAATCTTACTAAGCAAGGCAAAGATTGGAAGGGTCTCTGTCCATTCCACCAGGACAGACACCCTTCTTTTGCTGTCAGCCGCCTCACCGGCCGGTTCACCTGCTGGTCGTGCGGCGAAAAGGGTGATATCTTTGATTGGGTGATGAAGCGACAGAATGTCGACTTCGCAGAAGCAATCCGGATTCTTGCCAAAGAAGCCGGAGTCACACTCAAAAACCGAGGAGATTCGACCCCTCCCTCAGTCCGGCAAGCCCAAGAAGCGGCTATGGACGAGGCCCTCAATTTCTTTCGAGACCACCTTGCCCGCCACGCTCTCTCGTCTGAATACTGTGATCGGCGGGGTCTGGATAAAGAAGCCCGAGCGAACTGGGAGCTTGGCTATGCTCCAGAAGGTGGAAGTGCACTAGCTGTTCATCTCAAAAAGAAAGGGTTTCAACTCGCAGAGTGTAAGAACCTATTTCTGGTCGACGAAGACGCACATGGTGGCTACTATGACAAATTCCGAGGAAGGCTCATCTTTCCAATACGCGACGAGAAAGGGGCTCTGGTGGCGTTTGGGGGGCGATTACTTGGTGATGGCGTCCCGAAGTACATAAACAGTAGCGACACGCCCCTCTATCGGAAAAGCAAAGTCCTGTATGGCATGAACCGTGCTCGCCATTTCTTTGGCAAGGAGAAACGGGCCGTTCTGGTTGAGGGCTACCTTGACGTGATTGCTTGTCACCAAGCCGGTGTGATGACGGCAGTCGCTTCGCTTGGAACTTCGCTCTCAGAAGACCACGCGAAGTTACTTAAGCGCTGGGTAGAAGAAGTCGTTATCCTCTACGACAGCGATGCCGCAGGACAAAAGGCGGCAGATCGAGGAGTTGGAATCCTGTCAGCCGAGGGTCTGCGCATACGTGTGGCACTCATGCCTCAAGGTGAGGACCCCGATACCTTGCTTCGAAACGCGGGTCCAGCTGCGGTCCAGCAATCTGTCGAGACAGGCTTGTCTCCGATGGACTACAAAATGCAGGCCCTCTTTCTGAATGGTGATGCGGCCGCTCCGGAGTTCTGGACCAAGGCCATATCGATTCTTGCGGAATCGCCTACCGAGATGGAACTGGATCGACACTTGATTCATCTTGCGGGTCTCTATCCCGGCATCACCGACGTAATACAAGCCCAAAAGTCTCTCCGGCGCGAAGTCAACAAGATCAGACGTTCATCAAATTCGAAAGTCGAAGTTCGGACCCAAAAAGAATTTGACCCTAGACAGCTCCAAAGCAAATTGAGCTCTGCTGAGATTGTCGTCTTTCGTGCGTTCCTCAGCCAAGAGTTCCGCGTAAGCGGGTGGATGTTCACGAGGGCAAGAGACCTCTTTTCAAGTCCTACAGCAATTAGCATCAGTGACGCGATCTCAAGCGTCTTTCCTATGGGCGCTCCAGATGGGGTGCCCGCACTATGGCTGCATCGTATTGAGCAAGAGGAAATACGCCAACTTTTGGCCGATCTATTGCAGGATATGAGAGCCGACAATCTTACGGAACAGTACATATCAGATACCGTCGAACGGTTAAGACAACAACAGCAGAAACGAAAATTGGCCGAAATCCGCAAAGGAGGGTTGGATACGGCTAAGCGTCAGGAGTACCTCTTGAAGCTAAGGGAACAGAAGCCCGACACACTTAAGAAGCAACAAAATGACGACAATCTCTTTAGTTGATACAATTTCAGGGGAAATCGCTTAAACAAGCACTGTTTCCTTTGGCATTGTGGAAAACCTTTTGTATAGTGAATTCGCCTTGGGTTGCAGGGAGAGGGTCCCTTGCGAACAATATGGTATTAGAAACGAGTCAGCAATTTCAAGGGCTGACGCCGGGTAGGAAGGAAAGTGAATTTCCAATGACGTTTGATACGTCTTGCCCAGCGCGCCAACAGTTATCGTCAAAGGGAAATGGCAGAACTGTCAAACCCATCTTTAGGGAGTCGGAAGCGACTGAACTTGAGATGGATGTAGCACCTGCCATCCTTGAAGTAGAGGGGATGCACATTGAGGACTCTGTCCGAATGTGGCTCAAGCGAATTGGGCGTATTCCTCTTCTTACACCTGACCAGGAAGTAGCACTTGCTAAGCATTCAAGGGTGGGATGCAGCGAGTGCAAGATGGTTCTCATCGAAGCGAACCTCCGATTAGTCGTTAGCATTGCTAAGCGATTTATTGGTCGAGGTCTGTCGATGCAGGATCTGATTCAAGAAGGCAACATGGGCCTCATTAGGGCCGTTGAGAAGTTTGATCCAGACAAGGGCTTCCGTTTCAGTACGTATGCCACTTGGTGGGTCCGTCAAGCCATCTCGAGAGCCATAAGCGACCATGGTCGTACCATTAGAGTTCCTGTTCATACGCTCGAAGCGGTAAACAGGATGATCAAAGCTACCAGTCACCTTCAACAGCAACTGGGACGCGAAGTAACCACTGCCGAAGTCGGTCGAAGTCTGAATATTGCTGCAGAGCGAGTCGAGGACTTTCATCGAGCAATCGCCGAACCTCTGTCACTTGACACGCCGGTTGGAGAAAGCGAAGATGCTGCCCTTGGCGAATTCATCGTCGACCGATCTGGCGAAACTCCTGCAGATGCCGCACTTCGATCGGTCATGAGGGGGAAAATCGAGGATATTCTCGAAACCTTAAGCGATCGAGAGAGGGAAGTCATTTCCATGCGGTATGGCCTTCTCGATGGTCAGCCTCACACACTAGAAGAAGTAGCAAGGTGCTTCCAGGTGACTCGTGAGCGAATCAGACAGATTGAGCAGAAAGCGCTCAAAAAGCTGAAACACCCATCTCGTGCAACTCCATTAAGAGAACTTCTCGTTTAGTCTCCTATGAACACAAATCACCGGTCCTACTTTAATAGGGCCGGTTTTTTTTGCCTTCCAGCCTTTCTTGACTGAACACGATAGGGCCTAAGGTTTGGCTGTAAAGTGAGGATAGTGCCTCGACGCTCGAAACTCAAATTAGATAAAGAAATCCGAGCTTTTCGGGAAGATCAACCAAGGTGAATCGATTTTGGCATCGCGTTTGATATCGCCGATGATGAACGCATCACCACTTGCATATCTGATATCTGCACCAATTTCTTGGTTTATGAGCACCGAAGCTGCAACGTCATAGAGTTTCTCACCGAGCCCAATCATTCCGCGAAATCTTTGGGTTGCCGTAAATGTTCCGTCAATGACGAAAGCTCCTGAACATCGCATTCTTCCTGGAACGGAAGCATTTGGATAACGGCGGGTCAAGCGCTCGCAATAGCTAACAATCTCCTCATCTCGAATCTTGCCCGAAGGAATTCGGTCAATCGGATTTCCATTGAGGAACGAGCCGCCACCATGCTCCGCCAAGTACATTTCGTTGAGATCAGGAAGGTAGATCGCTCCCAGTTTCAGTTGATCTTTGAGGCAGTAAGCAATACTGACCCCCCAATAAGGTCCTCCGAATGCGTAATTCGTCGTACCATCGATCGGATCGACTAGCCACCAACCTCCCTCGCCTTCCTCTTCAAACCCAAACTCTTCACCCCAAACCGTTGATTGGGGGTGAAGCGCGGTGAGTTGAGGGCGTAAGAACTCTTCAACCGAGCGATCGCCGTTGGTGACAATTGAACCATCCGGTTTCAGCTCTCGAACCAGTGCTTTCCGAGCATCCAGAGCAAGCTCCCCCGCCTTCCGTGTGATTTGACCAAGCTCGTCAAGCAGTGGGGAACATGAACTCATATTTTCATTATGGCAAGCGAGAGTGTTTTGCTGGCTGGATCATCTGGTTCTCGGTTTGAAAACAGGGGATCGCAAGGTTCAGAAGATATTTTGTGGTCTTAATCGAAAGCTAGGGCCCTGCAACTGCTGATCTCTCACACAGACAATGCGTATCTTTGAAGTACCGAACTTCTGAGGTAGCAAATGTCTGAAATATCAACTCAAACCTGGAACATTGATTCCACTCACTCCAGCACTGACTTCTCCGTAAAGCACATGGGTGTATTCACTGTGAGGGGGGCATTAGGATCTATTACTGGCACTGCCAAAACTCAAGGTGACACGCTGGTTTCCATTGATCTAGCCATTGACGCAAACGGAATAACGACAAATAACGAGCAGCGAGACGGCCACCTAAAGTCGGGCGATTTCTTTGATGTCGAAAATTTCCCGACGATTAATTTCAAGAGTTCTGCAGCAAATAAGAAGAGTGAAACCGAATACACGGTCGTCGGTGATCTCACAATGCACGGAACTACTGCGCCGTTCTCTGTCGACGTTGAACTTGTTCCCCCCCTCAAAGATCCTTGGGGTAACACAAGAAGCGGAGCTACGGGTTCCGGCAAGTTGAAGCGGTCTGAATATGGGCTAACTTACAACTCGGTGATGGAAACAGGCGGCGTTTTGATCTCAGACGAGATAAAGTTCACCTTCGACATTCAGGCAGTAACAGCCTAATACGAACTTACACGTTCACCTATTCTCCGGGCCAGATCAGCAAAAACATGCCAGGAGTCCTAGTAGATCTTGCATTCGAACCTGAAGAAGGGTATAACAATGCCTGCTTGCGGGAGTAGCTCAGTGGTAGAGCTTCTCGTTGCCAACGAGAAGGTCGCGGGTTCGAATCTCGTCTCCCGCTCCAAGTATTGAATTGTAGGGACCATCTAGGGATGGTCCCTCTTTTTTTGTTAGCTCAGTTTATGAGCTAGGATTTGGGATTTTATCCGTTCTCTGCTAAACTGTCGTTCGGCAAGCAGAGCGCCACCTGTCCGCGGGAAGGACTTAGTCCATCTGATTTCTGATTTCAGCAGGTTCTTTTGAACCTCCTTTTTGCCCAATTAGCGGAGTACGGGCCACATGAAAGGAGGATTCTATGTCAACTCGTCATCTGCCCGTTCGTCCAAACCTTGAGCACCTCAGGCACGAAGCTAAGAATTTGCTTCGCCAGATCCAATCGCTCGTCCCCGAAGCGATAAGCGATCTCAACCGTTTTCATCCCCGCCCTCCCGAGCCTGGAGACGTAAAACTTTCAGATGCTCAGTGGGTCCTGGCAATAAGCTATGGAGCCCCCAGTTGGCCACGACTTGTTATTGCTTGCAAGATGACGAATGCGATTTGGAACGGCGATGTTTCTTCAGTTCAGAACCTAGTCCTAAAAAACCCCAAGTTGTTACTAGAATCAGCAAGGGGAGTTCACGATGAGAACTGGGGGCCACCCATGTCCTATGCTGCAAATGTTGGGCAAGATGAGATCATCCGCGTGCTTAAGAAAATGGGCGCGGCCGATGTTCAACATGCTTTTGATCGAGCTACCCTTCAAGGCCGCCTAGACACTGCGCGAATGCTGTTGGAAATGGGTGCCAAACCGATGCCCGGATGCGTCATGGGACCATGTGAGACGCTCAACCCTGCAGGGTTGAAACTCTTGCTGGATCTTGGTGCGGAGTTGGCCGACGATACGGGTAATAGATTCGCGCCAGTCGGCCTTGTATTGGAAATCTACGCCCGGAATCCAGAAGGAAAGCATGGTTGCCTAGATCTGATTGAGGCAAACGGAATAGACCTTCCAGACACGCCGGTAATGGCTGTCCACCGAGGTCGGATCGATCGACTAGAGAAGTTCCTTAGGGACGATCCTCAACTGTTTACGCGAACCTATAGCCATGAGGATATCTATCCTCTCTCCCTCGGATGCCATTTGGACCCTACGTTGGCACTAAACGGAACACCTATCGATGGTGGAACTTTGCTTCATCTCTGCGTTGACTTTGACGAGATTGATGTCGCATCTTGGATGTTTGAGCATGGCGCCGATGCCAACGCAAAGGCTGATGTAGACCAAGATGGTTTCGGCGGGCACACTGCGCTTTTCGGATGCGTCGTTTCCCAACCCTATCGATGCGGAAGACAAAAGGATGGATCGTTCACAAAACTACTTTTGAACAACGGTGCAGAAACATCAGTTCGAGCATCGTTGAAAAAGGAACTACGGTTCGTCGCCGACGAAACCCTACACGAATATCTCAATGTCACTCCGCACGAGTGGGGCAAGCAGTTCCATGATCAAGACTGGGTCAATCCAGCCGCAATGCGCTTTGTAGAGAGCTAAACGGAGCCAACAGAAAGCACCAAAGGACTGTCCAAACAATCAGGGTTAGGGCATCCTCCATCCTGATTCATTGATATTTGTTGGAATAATGTCAATGAGTCGGGATTCTAGCGAGAACCAAGTGGGAGTGGCGGTAGGTAGTCCCTTAATGCACATTGCCATTCGCCGCCAAAGCGCGTCCCTAATAGGTCCAAATGCTTCCATGTCGTACTGATAGAAATATCCGAATTCTTCGGTCGCAAGAAGTCCCAAGATATCGGAATCTAGGATCGAAGGTTCGTTTCTAGCGACTGTCGCGGCATTGTTGATGTGGCTCGCTGAACCGTCTTTGCCCTGTAAACAATAGACGCAACGCAAAATACACCCCAACCGCACACCGGTAAATACGAATCTGCGTTTGCTTTCGTATCCAACACCACAACTGTCCCTCACACTCATATCAATAGAACGGATATAAGTGAGCCAATCTAACTGACCATTACCGGATGGGGGTCAATTTGACCGACATTTCTTACTAACAGCTCTGAAAATCCGTTAAGTCCCCTGGACGTCTGAATCTACTGCAATTTAAAAGCGAAAACCTACCTTATAAGAATCGTTAAGTCTGTCTGAATCGTTGGGTCCCTGTCATGATTTAACATTAGTGTAGGGTCACCTATTTATGGGACCTCGAAATCGCGACTGACAATCCATGTAAAAAGAGCAATAATTTAAGGCATGAGGCATCGAGCTCGCTCGCAAAGAAGAGGATTTACCCTTATTGAACTCCTTGTCGTGGTCTTGATTCTTGGAATCTTGACAGCGATCGCACTTCCATCGTATTTGAGTTCAGTACAAACTTCGAGAAAGGGTGCAGCAAACACTAATGCACGGGCCTTAGCAACTGCCGTTCAGGCAAAAGCGATTAGCTCCAATGCATATGACACCACGCTCGCAGACTATGCCGTTGACATGGGTGGAACCATTCCCATGAACCCTTGTACAGGGACGACAACTGGTTACACGATTGCTGCGACAGCCACTACGGCAACTGTTGTAGCTTCTACCGGTACAAACTGCGGAACTTGGACGGCTACGACGTACTCCCTAACTCTATAGTTTTCAATCTGCAAGTCAGTAACTTCACTTTTCCCCTGCAGGTACTGCAGGGGCTTTTTTATTTGAACTGAAGCGAAACACCCACGTCTAGGTTCGAGCCTTTGGAACCGGAGAACATGCCTCCATCGTCGATTAGGTTCTGCCCGACGCTATAGACGACTCGCTTGGTTGGGGCATATCTTAGCGGTTTACCGTCAAAGAGGTCCGTTGGCCAGGCGCTTCGAAGGATGGGTACAAGCAGTTCTTTTCGACTTGCGTATTGACCGCCATGAGTGTAGCAATAGATTCGTTGGGCTAGTAGAACGCGGCAAAGGTCTTGGCGAGTCCTCTGACGAAGGTAGTACTCGATCATGGGTTTCGAAAAGTAATCTTTGCTGAGAATCCAATTCTCGATATAGTGGCTATCGCTGGCCAGGCTACTAACAGCCTTCAGCGCTTTCTGAGTACTGTAAGCGGTGTATGTAATTCTATTAAAGGAATGCAACAAAGTTTCCGACGGAAGCTTGCTCAGCGAATCCATTGCTTTCTGATCAACCACGGGATCGTACTTAGCATAGATTGATTTGGCATTGCGATACTGAATGAGTCTCGTGCCAACAACCTTCTTCATCGTCGCAATCGGATCAAAGGAACCGATTAATGGATCAGGCAAAATCCTTCGCGTAAATATCCCTGGCTCATCAGTCGTTGGGTGGGTATTCGACCACAAAACGGGATCTCGAAGGACCTCAACGGTCACATCTTTGAGATCCCATTTGAGGAATGATTCGAGCGCAAAATCTTCTGTAGGTGCAGGAGGTGTGGATTGAAGAAGTTGTCTGCAAAAATCCAGAGTTAGGTGATGAAGCGTGATCCACTCCAATACTGTATCGACGAGCAAGGATCGCATGGGCATAATCTGCTTCGCAATCAGTGAATCGCCGAGCGGCTCGGTCTTTTCGAGCAGACGGTTAGCTAATCCGATGACCTTCAGTGCGTTTGCGTCGTCATGATCGTTTAGAAGTTGTCGAGCCGCATATACGGCAGCGTCATAAAGTGAATTTAGATGAGTGTAGTAAGAGACATCTTTGTAGAATGGTCGGTGAACATAGACGGGATCAAACTGCATGGGGCCTTCGGTTAGAATCCGATCAATCGCCCATAGCTCGGGGTTTCTGCAGAATTTCTGAGCGATTTCACTTCGGCCAACCGTTAGTGATCTCGGATCTAAGTCAATCATCGTTCTACCCCCTTCCACAAGAGCAAGGAGATCCACGAACCGGTGAAATCGCGTGACCTCTAGAGGATTCGTGACATCGTTTACGCTCAGCTCGGGAGGAATGAGAACCAGAAGTTCGTTTCGACTCGCTGGTTTGTATCTGGGCCGCACTAGAAGCCAGGAAACCAGGCACAGTCCAGCCAAGAGACTAACTCCGAGGCCAATAAAAACGACCCGCCTAGAAAATCGAACTGAACGCACGATGCATTCTAACAATAATAGTTGGCTTGAGACTGGCGCGTGCCGAGATCTTGGCTGAACCAGTGGTCAAAATCGCCGCTGATTCAAGGGTTTCGATCTTTCCACTTCGAGACTCATTCCAAGGTCTAGGCTAATCGATGGGCGGCTGCTTAGCATGCCTTCGTCATCTCTTAGATTCTCGCCAATCGTCCAGGTAGATTCATCCATCTGGCTATAGCGAATCGGATGTCCGTCGAAAGGATCAGTTGGAACATCGGCTGGGTTACCTTGGAAGAGTTCCAATACCGTTCGTGGGAGCTTTCCACCATGCTCAATTCGGTAAATCACCGACGCCAAAAGAACCTTGAGGCAGGCGAGGGTCGCTCGCCAATGATAGGAAGCTTGAAAGCAAGACTGCGGTTCGGCTCCGCCAAGATAGGCGATCAAAGCGCGACCGATTGAATTGTCCAAATTATTCATCTGCAGCTTGAACCGAACTCTCTCGATGGATTTCCTCCGACCTCGAGTCTCTGGCAAGCCTTGGCTGGCGCCTTTGCTGATGAGATTCGGACCTGGGTCTAACTGGTCCATCGGTCTCGTTACGTTCACAAGTTGGAGACTCAGAAGGTCCGCGACAATTGGCCCGGTCTTGGCTGGAGCATAGGTGCCGACTCCTTCGTACTCCTCGGCAGGTGGCTCGAACGGAGTGTCGATATCAAGTCTTCCGATCCCATGACGAATCACATCCCGTATAACAAGTTGCGGATGAGCAAGCCGAGATACCGTGTACTCTTCATAGACTGCCACTAAAGTATCGCGCAACGTGAGATCAGCGTTCGACCACGATTCGAGTGCATGCAACCACTTTTTGAGGAGTCGATTCGGACAATTCGGTGTTCTTGACGCAGTTTGGATGGCACCCAGAGTGGTCATCAGCAATTTGCTATACGTGCGGTAATCGCTAAACCCACCTCTTGCCGATCTGAGCCGAGACACAAGGTGCAGGTTGATATCAATGGCTTCTTCGCACGTCTGATAATCACCCTTAAGAGCCATTGCGCTTCCAATCATTCCGAGTACCCGCACAAATTGATTGAGCGGCATCGCACCCATAGAATCCAGGCTTGGATCTGAAATGGGCTTGTAGAGAAGGGGACCCTCCATTAAGAGTGAATCCACCAACTTGAAGTCACCGAAATTCTGGATCCACACATCGTGCGATCGGGCCCACCTTTCCGATTCAGTGGTGTTTGTCAAGCTCGGAAGGCCCAGGTAGGAGTGAGATAGCTCTCGGGTAACCGCAAAGACCTTGGTTAGGCGAAGCATTGACGCAACGTCACGCTTGTCGCTCACCTTAAAGCCAAAAGGGACGGAATGGCTAATGTCCTCGGCTGTAGCCTTCGTAAGTTTGGGACGAACCGCTTGCCAAAATGCGAACGAACCTGCTGCAAGTACGGTGACAATCAGGAGTGCCCATTTACCAGGAGTTAGCCCTGTCGTCATACGATTCCGATTACGCTGAGGCTATTCGAAAAGTCTGGTTGGGCTAGAGCGAGATTTCGGTTTCGGTCTCGTCCTCGTCGTCGACTACTTCATGCAAGGATGGAAGACCTCCGCCAATACGGGGACGCGGCCGCTCCACATAAGTTCCGTCCGTAGCCTTTTCTTCCAAACGCAGTCGCTTAGCTCGTTCTTCAGCACCCGGAGAAAGGGGCCAGACCGTATTTTCGACCCAGTAGCTTGTAAGGAACTCGCTCCACACCTTGTTGTAAACCTTGATCGTCTGGTCCGCTAACAACGACCAGTCAAAATCGGTCCGTAAACGAATCTTAGCCTGGGTCGCCATCTTCTCAGCTTGCTCCGGATTCCTAAGGACCCGAAGGATTGCCCAAGCAAGGGATTCTGGATTGTCAGCGAAGCTAAGGGTTCCTGTTTGATCGTGCAGAACAACTTCTTTTAAGCCACCCGCATCGGAAGCAACAACATGAGCGCCCGCGGCCATACCTTCTAGAGCGACTATCCCGAATGGCTCATACAACGAAGGAAATACGGCGACATCTGCAACTCGATAAAGTTGGTGAAGTGAGCGATTCGCCATGAAGCCAGTAAAGAGGACCTTGTCTTGAAGGCCTGCCCAATGGACAAATTTCTCGAACTTGTCTCGATTACCTCCGCCAACAATCAGGAATTTAGTGTTTGGCTCTTGAGCAAGGATGACGCTTGCCGCATTTAGGAGGACATGAATTCCTTTTTCGCGAACGAAACGACCGACATACATGACGATCTTTTCTTCAGGCCGTGCAAGTTTTGCTCGGTGGGCAATGCGATCTTTGTCGCTCCATTCAAATTCAAACTTATCGGGCTCGACACCGTTGAAGATGATGTCGACCTTATCGGCAGGACAGTTGAACAGTCGAACAACTTCCTCTTTCATGAACTGGGAGCAAACGATAACTCGCCAAGCTTCATAAGTTAACCAATACTCTTGCTCGTGGATATACCGAGAGGTCTCGTTGAAAATTCCGCTATGTCGCCCTGACTCAGTCGCGTGGACGGTGGCCACCATCGGCAATTTGTATTCGTATTTCAGCTCTCGAGCTGAATCGAGACTTAGCCAATCGTGTGCGTGAAGAATGGTGGGCTGTCCACCTGGGCGCCAATTCTCCAGGAGTTGACGAACTCTGCGGTCGGTGGCTTGATTGAGTAACTGAATTTCATGAAGAAAGTCGTTGGGTTGATCAGCCAAATGCACGCGATGAATCTGAACACCGCTCGGTTCAATTTCCTCATCAGGTGCAAGGGGAGTGTGCTTGGTGACGACGTGAACTTCGATCCCTTTCGCCTGAAGCTGCTGAGATAGGTCTCGAACGTGCGGACTGATTCCACCGACAATTCGAGGAGGGTATTCCCAAGACAGCATCATCACTCGCATACTTGCCGAATTATGACCAATGCGAGGTCACGATAGAGCCCAGCATGGGTGCTTCGTGAATTCAATTAAACCAATTGGGTGAGCATGGGTCGCTTAATGCACGCGCATAACGGTGAGCGCGCGATCAATGTTTGCCTTCTTTACTTTCCGTATCGCGATTTCAGGGCGACGGTAAGGTCCGGCAAGATGAACTCGAGAGATCTTGAGACCTTGAACGTCGTCTGCAACCAATGCTGGCCGATAGTCGGGATGGTCAAGTATTAACGTTAAATTGCGAACAGTAATGTTCTTTGCGTGACGGAAATAAATCCCCCAAGCGGGCAACTCCCCTAGCATCGTAAATTCGGGATATTCAGTTGGTCGCTCGGGGACTTTTGCCAATTTTGTAAGTGCGACTTTAGCGATTGCAGGCGTTCCACCACCCGCAAATCGAATCTTAATGTTTTCCAAGAGCACACCATCTATAGGAAATTGCGAATGGCCGATGATAGAACTCGGTTCAAGGTTGTGAGGTTCGAGGAATTGTGGGCCGTGAAAGGTGTAACCATAATCGGGTCGGCCCGCTGGTATCTGAATATCAAAATTCCTAAGCGTCAACCTTCGAATCGATCCAGTTGGTGCCTTCAGATTGCGATGCCCAAGTCGAATAAAGAACGCGTTTCCGGTATGCACCGCCCGGATCCCATCAATAATCACGTCTCGAAGCTCACCGCCATCAACCGATTCGAGCGCTACTGCTGAACGGAAAGTGTCGCGAATGCTAATGTTGTGAACAAGGATGTGCTTGAACCCGCCCCTGCTCGATGTGCCGAATTTCACAGCGCTAGCACTGCTTCGGACGCGGCAGTTCTCCACGAGAATATCCTCACAGAAATCCTTCGGCCCAACCGACTTCAGACAGATTCCGTCATCGTTGGAATCGATGTCACAGTTGGTAATTCGAACTCGTTGACAGTCCACGATGTCGATGCCATCGTTATTCCAATATGTCTTGCTGTCCACCTTCACGCCGTCAAGTCGTAAGTCAGTACAGTTGCGATAGGTTTGAACCCAGCAAGTTGAATTCTTAAGCGTCACGTCCTTCAAGGTTATTTTCTTGCAGCGCGTGAATTCAACAATTTCCGGCCGATCGACTTCTGATGGCCTCCATCCCTTCGGCGGTATTTTGAGCTCGCCAATCTTCACTAATCGAAGGACATCTTGCGCGACTTCTGCACCTTGACCGTCGACAATGCCGGGGCCAGTTAATGAAATATCTTCGACATCCGCCGCCATGAGCAACGAATACCAAACTCCATGGTCATAATCGTGCCGTCGCGGGCTGCCAAGCAAAACGGCTCCTTTCTCAAGGTGGAGTTCGACGTGCGACCGAAAGTGTATCGTCCCAGACAAGAATCGTCCTTGAGGAAGGGTGACTACATGACTCCCATGGGTAGCTGCCGCATCGACAGCTTTTTGAATCGATGCTGTACACAGTGTTTGCCCGTCTCCCACCGCGCCAAAGTCTTGGACATTGAGCGGCAAAACCAAAGAGCAAAGTGAAATGAGATAGGGAAGTATCAACTCACTCCAATCATAGCGAGTTCGCAGAACCGTGAACAGCTATTGCGGATCTTGAATGGCTGAAGGTTGAATGAGCGCTTCTGGAACTGTGTTTTTATTGACCAGGCTCCCATAGGTATGTGCATAGACATACGTAATTTCCAATCCGAAGAAGTAGATTTGAGAGCAGTAGTAGATCCAGAGAAGAACAACGACTAAAGCACCTGCAGGTCCATAAACCGTATCAATACCTGAGTGTGCAAAGTAGAGGCTCAAGAGATATTTCGCGCAACTGATTGCGATTGATGCTACAAGAGCGCCAGGCAATAGGTCCGACCAATTTAACCGAACTCCGGCCGGCCGCTTCATCGAAATGATGCAGAGCGCGCTCAGTACAACAACTGTCGAAATAAAGCTGAGCACCCTTCCGAGTTGAAGACTTGACATTTGCCTGGCCAAGAACGCCATGCGTGCATCAAGAACTAACCAGGCTATAAGACTGACTCCAACTGCAATGACCGAAGCGAAGGCAGTCAGGCGGCTTGAAATCATCAACCTTACATACGAACCCTTTTGGGTTACTCCCCAAATAGTCCGAACGGAATCGTCGAACTGTATGAATAAGTTGGATGCACTAAAGAACATTATGACAAAGCTAATCAGTGATGCCAAGATACTCGCGCTCTGTCGGCTCTGGGCGTTATCAACAATATGCGTCAACAATATCCCGGTTTCGCTGCCAAACGTCTGGCGTACCTGTTCGACCAAGCTCATCTTGCTTTCGGGGCGAATGTCTAGCCAATAGACGCCTACGACAGTGGCAATAATGAGGAAGGGTGCCAAGGATAGGGCAGCGTAAAAGCTGACGGCTGCCGAAAGTCGAGGGACGTTGTCCTGAGACCACCGTTCACAAGCCTTGACGACAACATGGAAAACTCGTCCAATAGGGCGGTCCGTCCGTGGGTTCGTAATCATTCTTGTTATGCGCTGGTCGTACTTACCTTGAACTGACGCATTTCTCTAGACAAACTGTTCCCTGATTTGTGTAGAACATACATGTGAAAGGAATTCTGTCGATGACTTCAAAAGGTCTGTATTGTGCAGAAGGAGATTTCTACATTGATCCATGGGGGAAGGTAGATCGCGCAGTCATCACGCACGCCCATTCTGATCATGCTAGGTCAGGTTTGAATCGATACCTTTGCTCAGCCGAATCCGTGGATGTTCTGAGGCTACGCATTGGAGACAAGGCCAGCATCCAGGCTCTCCAGTTTGGTGAAAAGATCGACATGGGCGGAGTCAAAGTAAGTCTCCACCCTGCCGGACACATACTCGGATCCTCTCAAGTAAGGTTGGAATCCAAAACGGGCGTCATAGTAGCCTCCGGCGACTACAAGACAGCTCCCGATCGAACATGTACTGCTTTTGAAGTGGTCAAGTGCAATACGTTCATTACCGAGACAACCTTCGGTCTGCCGATATACAGGTGGGCCAGAGAATTAGAAGTCTTCGAGGAAATCAACGAGTGGTGGAAAAATAACCAAGTAGCGGGGCGGACTTCGATCCTTCTTGGATATGCGTTGGGCAAATCTCAACGAGCGCTTTCTGGATTGGAGGCTGAGATTGGGCCGATATACCAACAGGACGGGATTGCACCCTACACAGACGCATATCGGAAAGCTGGAGTGAGTTTGCCTGTCACTCGTTTGACGTCGACAATCGGGTCCGACTTCAAGAAAGGCGAATCTATGATCATCGCAACCCAAAGTTCATTGGCCTCTCCCTGGGTTAACCAGATCGGACCCTATTCGACGGCGTTTTTGTCCGGTTGGATGGCAACAAAGAAGATGAGGAAAAGTAACTCAGGTGACCGCGGGTTCGTCTTGAGCGACCATGTTGATTGGCCGTCGCTCCTTACAGCGGTTTCTGAAACGGGTGCTGACCAGATTTATACGAACCATGGATTTTCCAAGGAAGTGGCCAAATACCTATCCGAACGAGGGTATGACGCACGAGTCTTGCCGACACATTCGAGTGCTCGTCCAGACGAGGTGGCCTGACCAGTGGTCGCTCAATTCGCCCGACTGGTGGTCGATATCGAAGATGCAAAATCTTCAATGGTTAAAGAGGAGATTCTCTTTCGATATTATTCAACCGTAAATGTCTCTGATCGCGCTTGGGCAGTCTATTTTCTACTCGGGCGACGATTCAAAGGGGTATTGAGCAAAGAGCAACTCGTCGATTGGGCTCAATCTGTGGTGGAATTGCCAGATTGGTTGATGGCGGAAAGCCTGAAAGTCTGTGGCGACTACGCCGAAGCCGTGGCCATTTTGCTTTCCGAACCCTTCGGCGAACCCAGTAACCAGCTTAACTTAGCTGAATGGATTGAGAATGTTGTCTTGCCAGCACGATTACTTTCACCTAGCCATGTGCGGGACCACTGCCTCTCAGTCTGGAAATCGCTTAGTACCAACGAGCGGTGGCTCTACAATCGCCTTCTGCTTGGGAACTTCCGACTTTCGGTGAGTCGCGATTGCCTCATCGGTGCCCTTTCACGAGTTTATGACCTCCCGCGATCGATTTTGTCCCATCGTCTTATCGCTGAATGGAATCCCACTCCCGAGCGATTTGATGCTCTTGTTCTAGGCGACTCAGCAGATGGTGATGTCAATCGAATATACGAGTCTCGTTCGTTTCAGAGAATCGACAGCCTTCAACTAACCTCCAGTCCAATCAACTCATGGAGGTTCGAGTATGGAAGCAAGGGCAAACGGATCCAGATTGTCCGTCGTGCCAATGGCTTGACTTTCTGGGATGGCGATACCTGCCTTGATCCGTCAACGCTTGGGGAATTAGTCACTGCATTGGCGGAACTTCCAATCGACACGGCGATTGAAGGATATTTTTCTACGCCAGTCGCTGATCTGGCAATTCAATTCACTCCGCTAGATGTCTTTGAGTTCGCTGGACGCTCTTTTCAGACGGAAGACCTAAGCGAGCGTCTCCAGATCCTAGAACGAATCGTAGAAATGGCCATGAAGGACGGGTTGTTGGGAAGCGAGGTAGTCAAACTCCAGCGTCTCATTCAAGTTGACAACTGGGATGGTCTGAGGCAGATTCATCAAGACTTGAGACGCGAGGGTTACCCATCAATCTTGATGCGACGCTTAAGCGGTTCCTTTCAAGATGCCGGAGAGCATTGGCTCGAATGGCGAGCGGAGGTTCATCGAATCTATTGCGTCCTTCTTTATGTCAATCGACAGGCGTCTGAATACACCTTTGGAGTCCGAAACGGGGATGAATTTGTATCCGTAGTGAAGCTTGTTCCGATTCTTAATCCGGAGGAAACCGCCGAGATGGGAGAGTTTATCCAGCGAAACACGCTAGAGCGATTCGGTCCGGTGAGGACGGTTAAAGCTGAAAAGGTGGTTGAAATTGAATTCGAAGGCGCGATACCATCAAAACGTCACAAAGCAGGCTTCGTGCTCAATGCACCTCGAATCTCACGCTGGATGCATGACTTGGGACCGGCGGATATAGGAACTTTCGATGAGATCAAAAGGACTTGCGGTCTAATCTAGCATTCCGGGGATAAGCTTCACGGTCATAGTGCCGGCATCAAGGTCAACGTCCGACACAAATTCTTGCACAGCAGGAATCAGCAATTCACCAATCTTGATGACGTCATGGGCTGGCATGGCAATGATGTCGTCGATCACACCAAGTTCAATTCCATCATCAGTAGTAACTTTGAGTCCAATCAAATCTTGAGAAAGAAATTCGTCATCGTCAAGCTCGGGCCGGTCTGGCTCTGGTATTTCTAGGAATAACCATTGGAGTTTTTCGGCAGCGTTGATATCATTAATGCCTCGGAATTTCACCAGCGGTCGTCCCTTGTGCATTGAAAAGGATTCCACTTCGACCCAATCTCCGTTCAACTTGAGTCGACAACCCTTCTCAAATCGCGCCATGAAATCGGTCATAGGTAGGACTTTGACCTGGCCTTTCAGCCCAAAGGCACCTACAATCTGACCCACCTTCACCAAATTACTCACCGATCCAATTATGACCCCACCCTAGGTGATTCGATCAGATCGTCGTGACTTCAAAGATTGGAAAAGAGTGGTGAGTGACTTAACCGAAATGTTTAGAATTAGCGGAAAACACTTAACGACGGACCAGAATTGGAGAAAGGCGCACCTTTTTATCGCTATATATCAATCTTCCTAGGTTTTTCGCACCCATTTGTCCTCATACAATTCTAAAATAGGACTTCATCGTGAAACGAGATAAGGGTGGGAACGACAACGTGAACGGACAAAACGCAGTTATCAAAGTCATAGGCGTCGGCGGCGGCGGTTCAAATGCCGTGCATAGAATGATTCAGAGCGGCATCAAAGGCGTGGAATTCATTGCTATGAATACTGACATCCAGGTCCTTGACTTGAGTCAAGCGTCGAAGAAGGTCCAACTGGGCGTCGCGTTGACACGCGGACTCGGAGCTGGCGGAGACCCTGAAATTGGAAAGGCTGCGGCAGAAGAATCCAAAGCCGAAATTCGAAAAGCAATCGAAGGCGCAGATATGGTCTTCGTTACCGCTGGAATGGGTGGCGGTACTGGAACGGGTGCTGCTCCTGTAATCGCTGATCTTGCTCGCGAGATTGGTGCTTTAACGGTTGCGGTAGTAACCCGACCCTTTACCTTTGAAGGACCTCGCCGGGCCAGGCTCGCCGAACAAGGGGTGACCTCTCTAAACGGAAGAGTAGACACCATTATCACGATTCCAAATGACAAGCTTTTAAGCGTCGTAGAAAAGAAGACAACACTCATGGACGCGTTCCGCGTCGCTGACGATGTTCTTCGACAAGGCGTCCAGGGAATCTCTGACATCATCACGATTCCTGGCCAAATCAATGTTGACTTTGCTGACGTCCGAACCGTTATGGCCAATGCGGGCCCAGCGTTAATGGGAATTGGTTACGGAGTAGGTGATCAAAGAGCACTTCAAGCTGCTAAGTCTGCAACGAATTCGACCCTGCTTGAGCAAACCATTCACGGTGCCCGTGGCCTACTGGTCAATGTCACCAGTTCCGAAGACCTCACATTGGCTGAAGCCAATGAAGCCATGCAATATATCCAGAGCCTGTGTGACTCCGATGACGCCAATATCTTCTTTGGCACAGTCGTCGATCCCGAAATGGATGGAACAGTTCGTGTTACTGTTCTAGCTACCGGATTCAATCCGCAGTCACGAGAAGGGAAGAAAGCCGCTGAGGCAACATTCTCCGTTTCAAGTTCTGCTCAGGCAACTCAAGCTCCGACGCCCACACAGACTCAGCCTACAGCGCCATCCGCACCTGTGCAAGCACCTTACTCTCAAGCAGACGTCATTGCGGCTGCAAGAGAGAGGATCAACGCAAACCGCAGTACGCAGGCTACGCCGAATCCAAGTCACGTATTCGATGAATCAGACTTGGATATTCCGGCATTCATCCGCGAGCATCGCCAACGCGGTTAATCCGGTCATTCCCGCCCCAATCGGCTATCAACGTCCCCATTTTGTTAGTGGGGACTTTTTGTAGACTCAGGCTCAGGTTCTCCACTACTTCGACTCGTCGACTTGAGCTGAAGTTTTTAGCCGATCGAAGCTAGCCCGGATAATTCGCTGTAGGTTCAAACGGGCCGCACACTGCGTCTTTAGAGTGTGAAAAAAAACAACGAGCGAGGGCCCGTTTGAACACTTATAGGACGTGCCAAAAGGGCATTGAGATTCGCTTTGATTTGCCTTCTACAAGTAG
>JBBQZV010000014.1:0-97095 GCA_038207365.1 Fimbriimonadales bacterium
AGACGTTTTGTGAAGATGCTCCAATCCGCTCTTCCAAAGACTGAGATCTTATTTCGAGCCGATGCCGGTTTTGCACTTCCCGAAGTTTACGAGACCTGCGAGAGTCTCGGGATCTCCTATCTGCTCTCACTGCCAAAGAACTCCAGGCTACTGGAGCTAGCAGCACCCCTGATCCAGGACGCTAAGCGAGAGAGATTAGAGACCGGCCAGAAAGTGCGTCTGTTCGGAGAAGTCTCGTACGCTGCCAGCAGTTGGCTCGACGAGCGGCGCGTTATCGTGAAAGCCGAAGTGATGGACAAGGGGGAGAATCCGCGATTCGTGGTGACCAACCTTGCCGAGGGTCCAGAAGAACTCTATGACGAGTACTGCCGCAGGGGAGATTGTGAGAACCGAATCAAAGAGCTCAAGCTCGATCTGGCTTCAGGAAGGACGAGTTGCCACAAGTTCACAGCCAACTGCTTCAGGCTCCTTCTTCACGCATCCGCTTTCATCCTCCTTTCACAGGTGAGGCGCATGCTTGAAGGAACAAGTCTGGCCAAAGCCGCAATGGGTCAGATCCGCCTCAAGATCCTCAAAGTAGCCGCTCAGGTGGTAGTCAGCACGAGGAGGATTCTCGTCAGACTCCCAAGAGACCATCCCCACATCAAACTGCTTGAGCAGCTTCTGGCTTGATCCTTGAACAGCAAGATAAATTCCGAACTGGAGCCCGCCAAGCTGCCCGAAAGGCTCACCAACACGTATTTTCACCTCCAAAGTCTGCTGTTCCCCCTCGGAAATCATTGGAAACACGACCCTAAAGCAGGCAAACTACAAGCCAGGCGGCGCGAACCTGACAAGAATCGGCAAGGTAGAAGAGTAGAGACCAAAACTCCGAAGTCATGAATTATTCAGGCTAGGATTCGAACGCGGGAATATAACGCGGAACGCTCTAAGTTGTTGGCGGCTCGGGATCTCTACGAATGCCGGCGATTCAGACCACGCGATTGCCAACATCTTTGAAGATCAAAGGGTTGTGCCAAATCGCTTGAACCATGACTGGAGGTCGACGCTTGCTGGTTGGCTGAGCAGTTCGACGAATTTGGGCATGGGACATGGACCAGGTTTCTCGGTAAGGTAGGCATTATTTCCTTTCAGGAACCTGGGCCAAAGTTTCGTACCGAATCGCTTGGCGAGGGTGGAAGCCACATTGCCTTTGCCGAATTAGAAACCGAAGGTCTTGATGGCGGCCTATCTGGAATGCGTTTCGTATTTTTCTCGCGTTCGCAAGCTGACCGATCCAAGCTGACAGACCCATCGCGGTTGGAGATTGGGCTCGGTCCAAACTCCTCCTGCTCGAATCGGGTTTTCGGTCAGCTTGAAGGTTGTCGAATACCTTCTCAAGTTGGCGACGGTGGGATCGCTGCTCTCGCCTCTTGATTGGAGGATAGTCGCACAAATCACGGTAACAGATGCCTTGCTCGTGTGGCGCCACAATAAGGTTGCGACCTAAGTGATAGTAGGGACCCAATCACCAGGTCGCACGCTGCCTTACTTGTCCAGAAGCTTTTGGACCTTGGTTGGAAGGTCTGCAGGGTAGGTGATTTCGGATAGGTTTCCGTTCTTATCGATCAGAAACACGCAAGGGATCGAGTTGATACCCCACGAGGCTGAGAACTCGCTCTGCCAATAGTTGCCCTGGTAGTACTGAGGCCATGCAATTTCGTTCTTGGCAACGTAATCCTTTAGCTTGGTCAAACCGCCTTTACCCTCGGGCTGATCAAGACTGATGCCAAGGACTTCGAGGCCCTTATCGTGCATATCGGCGTACATCTTCTTCATTTCCGGCATCCGAGCAATACAGGGTCCGCACCATGTCGCCCAGAAGTCGAGGAGAACGACCTTGCCTTTCAGATCCTTCGTCGAAATCTTCTTGCCGGAAACCGCGTCCGTGAACGAAAGGTCGAACGGCTTGCCGATAGCATCCATTCGTCGAATAATTCCGGGAGCGTATTTCGAAGACGGAGAATCCTTGTACTCATTTATCATGCGCATATACACGGCGCGAAGAGCCGCGTCGTCAGCCTTAACCGATGGAAGTTGGGCCTCCATGCTGAGTAGCTGAGCGCCGCGTGGATCCGCTGGATACGCCTTGATAAATCCGTCGACGGCCGTTCCGACTGCCTTCACGTCCTGTCCAGGCTCCATGACTTGGTATCGGGCCTTCAAGAAGCTGCCCTCTAGTTTTAGCGACGAAGCCGGCTTCGCACTAAGGACCGAGTCGATGTCCGTGATGATCTTGTCGAGCGTGGCTTTGTTGGGGCGAGTTCGGGAGCCACCCATTGTGGACCACCTTCTCACCATAAGCTTCCCGGCATCGTCGTTCTCCGGATAAGCTTTATAGAAGTCGAGGATGAGGACATTCCGCTCCTCGTTCGCCTTGTCTACGCCAGCGTAGTACTGGGCGATGTATTCTTTGTCGCCGGTCTTGGTGCGATCGATCACCGGGTTCTTGATCGAGTTGATCTTGCCGAGCATTTCCTCGGCCGATTCCGATGCAAGGGCAGTGCAAGCGGTGACCGCCAACAGCGCGAGGGCGAGAATTCTGAACTTCATGGTTTTGGGACCTCTCTCTGAGATTCAGTATACAAAAAGTGGCGTACTTCGGCGAAACCGCATACGTCTTGCCGTCTCGAACGGCAAAGTGACTCATGTAGCACGGGCCTCCCGGAACGAAGGGAATTCGCCAATCGAACTAAGGATGAGCGTTAAGGAACTGCTCGCGAAGAAGGGCCAAGATTAGAGAGCTGCTGGGGCCAAGTCCAGGAAAGGTTGAGGCAGAATAAAGGCATGTCGAGCGGTCTCCGCCATTTCCTAGTCCTTTGCCTCCTCGTTGCGTCATCACTCACCGTCGCCCAGATAGCCGCTCCATCAGATGTCGAAGGGAGCATCTACGTGCCCAACAACCGGTGGGCTCTAGTCGTCGGAGTATCGAATTACGACAAGTCGGTCGGTGCGCTTCGTTACACGGCAAAGGAGGCAAAGGACTTTGCGGACACCCTCAAAAGCGACCTTGCCTTCGCCCCAGAGAACGTTCGCCTTCTTGCTGACGGGGGACAATCCGACGTCGCGCCCACGTCGCCTAACATCCTCGCCGCGCTCGATTCCCTCCTTTTGGACAAGCGTCTCGACAAAGCGAACCTCTTCGTCTTCTACTTTTCCGGCCATGGTGTTGGTACCCCGAATGGCGACTTTCTTCTCCCTGCCGACGCGCTTAAGGGGGAGTTCGAGAAGAAGGGCGTGCCAGTTGGCGAAGTCATTCGACGGATCGTGGGAGCCGGGCTCAAGAACGTTCTTTTCATTGCCGACGCCTGCCGTGCCGGCTCCGAGAACGACTTCGGCGAGGACCTCACCGAGCTTTGTCACAAGTCGAACATCGCCGTCATTCTCGGCTGTGCGCCCGGGAAGCGGTCTTATGAATATCCAGAACTAAAGCAAGGAGCCTTTACCCATTTTCTCTTGGAAGGGCTGAAGCGGCCCGAGCTTCGCGATATCTCTGGTGCTCTCTGGGCATCGAGGCTCGGCGCGGACCTCCAAACTCGCGTCCACGATTTCACCGAACCTGACCATGGGAAGTATGCGCAAACTCCAGCGCTCTGGGGTGAGCAAAGCACGTTGGACGTTCTTCTGGCCGCTTACCCAAAGGCTCCGGTTTCCGACGAGGCCGTACGGCAGTTTCGGGCCAAGGCCTCAACATTGTCGAAAGAGGATTACGCGGCGGCGATGATCTCCTACGCTTACGCGCTGTACGAAAGCGACCGAACCGACGAAACGGTCGAGATGCTTAAGACCGTGGATGCGCTGGGGCAACTCACCCCGCAGGCCCGGGTCGTTTTCGCGGTCGCCCTCGACACCCTTGGGCGAACGGGCGAGGCTCAGCGGGTTTACGCGACCTTCGACCACCTGCCTAACAGCGTATGGCGGGACATCGGACTCGCCACTAGCACCAGCCGCGACCTCAACCCTGCTAATCGTCTGCAGGCGGCAGAAAGACTCTTCGCGACCGGCGGATCTTGGGAAACGAAGTTTTTGGCCACCGGGATCTTCAAGAACTGGGGAACCTATGAACTGAAGTTGCGCTACGCCAAGCTGTTCGCGTCCGTGGACGCCTCGCCTCGTCGCCGGCTGTACGCCACGGCACTCCTCGCCAACTTGCAAGGACGGTGGGCCGACGCGACCAAGGCATTTGCGGAGTCACTCAAGAGTCCCGGTGCATCGCCGAGCAGTCCCGTGATCTTCACGGAAAGCCTGGCTCCATTGCGAATTCAGGGCAACGCAAAGGCTTACGCCGCTCTCCTCGACCGCGGAATCGCTTCGGGAATCGCTACGGGGCTTTGCTACCTCGAGCGTGCTCAACTCGCGAAAGACTTAAAAGATCCGGCGGCTCGAGTGGCGGCGTTGAAGGCGGCCCTCGCGGCGGATCTGTCCCCCACGCTCATGCTCCGCGCGGCCTCCATCGCCGGGCCGTATATCGGCATGCTCAAAGAGGAGTTCATGGCTGCCGCACAAAAACACCCCTATTCATGGCGCGCCCGAATGGTCAAATACTTCATCAACGAGATCTCCGGCGACAAGAAGGCGATGGAGCAGGACGGCTATGCAACCGACCGATATATGGACGATCGTCTGACCGTTTATTCGGCCCTGTTCGAATTCATGGACGGCTTCATGACGGAGGCCGTGCTGATGGGCAGGATGAATTCGACGCTTTACCGCTCTCAGCTCGACTTCTACTTCCTGATGATGAGGGATTACTCTGGAGGGTTCGGTATCGATGCCGACCTTTGGATGCAATTTGTGAAGTACGGAATGTTTAATGAGCGTAACGGGCAGGTTCAGCAGATCGTCGCCAAAAAGCTCGCTCTGCCGGCTAGCTCGATGCCGAAGAGCCTCAAGCCGATGATGTTCCTCCTAGCCGTCAACCGTGGAGATGCGGCGGCCGCCAAAGCGCTCGGTGTAAGCGCATTCGAACCAACGGAGCGGACCGACCCACAGTGGTTTTACGCTTGCTATGAGGCAACACTGGGCCGCCCGAAGGAAGCAGCGGCACGAATCGCGGGCCTCGCCGCGCCGAGTGAAGAAATCGCCGACCCGATGGAGGCGCTAACGACTTACCTGCTCGCGGCGAATGGAAAGGTGGCCGTAGCCAGAAAACGTCTGGGCAAGAAGTCGACCTCGGTGGTCGTAGATGCGCTAGTGGGAATGACTTGGGCCCTACTTGGGGACTGGAAGCGCGCCGAG
This sequence comes from Fimbriimonadales bacterium, assembly GCA_038207365.1. Taxonomy (GTDB): domain Bacteria; phylum Armatimonadota; class Fimbriimonadia; order Fimbriimonadales; family Fimbriimonadaceae; genus Fimbriimonas. Next base: position 5,278 of record JBBQZV010000014.1, read on the forward strand.
CCTCTGCTCGCTCGCCAGGCGGTGGAGGTGAACTGGGCCTTCCTGTTCCTCCAAGAGTACGCCGTGCGAATTCTTGACGCAAGGTACCGAGCGACCGGGCGACTGGCCCTCGCGCGCGATCTCGCAAACTTTGCCTCGATCTCCCAGCCTGGAAATCCGCTGTTCAATCGCTACTCTTACGCGGCCACCCCCGGGATCCCGCAGTTCGCCGGGTCGATCACCTTGAAAGGAGGCACGCTGGACGACAAGGATCCCAATGAAATGGGAACGATCACCTTTAGCGTGTCTGCCGCCGGTTCCTTCACGGGAGAGTTTAAGCCCGGTGTCGGGCAAGGCGCCAAGCTTACGGGGGTGGTCGATAAGTTCGGAAACGTAAACGGAACCGCCGCATTCCACGGCAAGCGATACGCCCTTACTGGCAAGATCGCCCCTCCCGCGCTCTATGGCAAGCTGCCGAAGTTTCACACCAACGGACAGGGGCTCCAACTCATCGACGAGGAAGGCTTCCGGGTCTTCCTCGTCGGCCGCACCTGACGCTTTGCGGGGGCTCCGCCAATGCAGAGCCCCCGATCTGCTTATTCGGTGGCGACAGGGGAAACGGTGATCGACTTGACCTTGTCGTTCTCGATCTGGACGCCCATTCCCAGACCTGGGAAGTAGTTCCACGACTCGACGTCGCCGCCGTGCGCTAGGTTCTTCATCTCCGATGCCTTCTCGTTCAAGATGCCGAACAGTTCCGCCTTCGTCATGCCTACCTTGATCTCGAAGGTATCCGAGGACGTTGGATCCTGGGGCTTCAGGACGAGATACGCGCCTGGCTCGGAGGACGTGATCCGCATCACCTTTCCGCGCTCGGTGAACATGGAGAGCAGACCGCCGTTCCAACGTAGCTCGCTCAGGTCGGGCCAGTCCTTGGAGAAAATCAGCTCCTTCTCGGGATCGCCGAGCAGGGCCTTCATGCCGGAAACTGGCAGGAGAATCCCGAGGTGCTTGTTCGACGTGTAGAGCGTCGTCACCTTGCAGATGGAGAGAGGCTTCGGAGCGATCTCCTTGGGCGTGATGCCTGCGGCCGTACAGACCTTGCCGAAAGTCTCCTTGACGGTCTGCCAGTAGGGGTTTGCTTTGGGAGTGTTGCCAAGCCAAGTGAACAGCACGTTCGCTGCCAGCGTGTCGTCTTCCTTTGATCGGTCCTTAACGGTTACGCGTCCCAAGTTTTCCCCGAGCGCCGAGTTGAACTTATTTGTCGCCTTCTGGGCATCCATAATCGTGTGGTAAGCACCGTTTAGGTCGCCATTCCGCCGCAGGCCTAGGCCGGCGTTGTTCGCGTAGCGGAGCTTGATGGAGTCGCTGGCGGCCAGTGCCTGCGAAGCTTTGAACCAATCGATGCCGCTCTGAACCGTCTCCTTTTTACCGTCCGGCTCGAGAACCTTCGTAAGAGCCAGAGTCTCGGATGCCGAGTCGCTGCCTTTGTTCTTCTCCACCGCGAGTTCTGCCGCGGTCAAAGCTTCGTTCCAGCGCTCGCGATCCTCGTTGGTGACCTCCGTGGCCTGGGGAGCCGCCGCGTGTGGCGTAGTGATCAGAGGCCCGAAGTCGGGTCGCCACCACGAGTCTCGCACCGCGGATGGAAGGTTGTCGTAGTAGAAAAGCAGGCTGCACTTCGCTGAGTTGGTGTAGGCTTCGGTCAGATCCGGCCATTGTTTGACGGAGGCGGCAAAGAGCTTGTTTGCGTACAAGTGCTCCCGCGCATCCTCGTACGCGAGTGCCGTATCGAACAGCATAAGCGCGTTCAGAGCAGAAGGGTTGTCCGAAATCTCAGCCGCCCTCGCCTTCGGATCGGCGTGGTCCGCCGTCAGCTTCTCCAGCCATTGCCCTTTCCGGTCATTGTCTCTGTCGAGAAACATGAGCAGGTCTACCATGTCCTTCTTGGCATGTCCCGACTTCACCAGTGCTTCGGCCCCGAACTTGTCGGCTTCGAATTCCTGCTGGCGCGTCCACAGATTCCTGAGATCTCGGGCACTCGGGTCGACGCCGATGACGTGGCCCCTCGAGAGGTGGGAGAGTTCGTGCGCGACGCAGGCCCGAATGAGCCGCTGATCGTACTTCGCCTCTTTGGCGAGGCCGGTGAAGACCACCATTGTCGAACGAAGATCCTCTCCTTCCTTGGTCACCGTCGCATAGGCGTTGACGTCGGCCTTGTCGACCAGCGTGCACTTGATGGGGTATTTGATGTGCTCGTTATGTGGAATGACCGCATCGAGTTCCGACACCATCTTTTCGAGGTCGGCCTGAGTAAAAGTGTTCGTTTGTGCGGACCATGAGGTCGAGACAAGCGCAAGGGAAAGTGCTATGGGAACGAGCGGACTCATTAATTTCATTAAGTTTGGCTACCTTGCCTAGTTTTCCGTATATGGACGCAGAATATGGAAGAGCGGTACGGCGGTTGTCACAAGTTCAAACGAGACGCAGGAATTTGGGTACTCCGACCCACCGTCCATCCCATGCGAAGCAACCACCGCCGCATTTCGGCACTGGGATCTCACAGCCGGGACAGGTGATCCTGGGAATTGGACTAGGGGCGATGATCAACACAAACGTCCGGAGCGTTCAATTAACGGGGAACACTAACCGGCTGGGGGCCTGAATCCCCGACGAAGGCCATTGATTCAGACCAGGCACCACAGACACGTTTGAAGTTCACAGGGTTGTGCCGAATCGCTTGAACCATGACCTGAGGTCGACGCCTGCTGCTTGGCTGAGCAGTTCGACGAATTTGGGCATGGGACATGGACCAGGTTTTTCGGTGAGGTAGGCATTGTATCGGGTCAGGAATCGGGACCAAAGCGTTTGACCGTATCGCTTGTTGAGGGCGATTAGCATGTAAGTGGCTTTGTTAACCCCATCGAGGTCCGTTCTCAGGGGATCGATTCGGTCGAGAGTGGGGTCCGTCTTTGCCAACGCTTCGACCTTTCGGAACTTGAGCAGGTCCTCGCTCATTTGCGAGTTCTTGGTGTCATCTGCAAATTTGAGGCCAGCCAATAGCGCGCAGAACGACGGCCAAGCTCCTCGAAATCCTCCCGGCATGGCACCAGTTACATCCCACTGTCTCCCCAGTTCTTGAGCAGACAAGATGATAAAGCGACCGAGAGACTCGCTTGTACCCATGGTGACCTCGGCTCCATTTGTGTAACCTCCCCGACCTTGCACGAGAATGATGTCGAGCCGTGTCAGCGATTCTCGAAAATCGATCCCTAGTACAGTCTTCTCGGTTTCATAGATCTTCACGAATGAATCAGCATAAGCGCTGGCTTCCTGTTCCGTAAACAGCGACGAACAGTGAAACACAAATCGCCCTCGTGTGAGTTCGATTTGAGGAAGTATCCGGTTGGGTGATTCCGGTTGCGGATGCTCAGTCCGCTTGCCAGACAGCCATAGGATCGCTTCTCGAAAAGCGGCCCTGGCTTGCGCGGATCGCCCTAGTGCTTCGACGAGCTTGTCGGGCGAAAGTGCTACCGCCAAAACTCGGCCCGTGCCGACCTCGAAGCCGGCAAGGGTCGGTCCGGCAGGCGCTCTGCCGAAGCTGAATGCGGATGTGCCGCCTCTCACCTCGATGAAGTCTTTCGTCGATGGAAGGATCATCGCCAGGTCTTGTGCCCATCGAGGAACGGAAGACTCGGTCAGCGAGGTCGATGTGGCATTACTCATCCCGAGTTGGGTCGTGAATTGCACGCCGAACGGCTTGGCGAGTTTGTTGATCGAAAACGGACCCATTTGGCTCAGGCGGTCTTCGTATTCGGCCGTACTTCCGAGTAAAAGGAGTCCGCCGCTTTTTTCCTCGACAAACTGCTTGAGCTTAGCGATCTCATCCAAGTCGTAAGGATAATTTCCGCGCGATGGATGGCACATCGCGACGACGTCGAACGAATCGATATCGAGCTTTGCTGTGCTCTCAAGAGCTAATGTCGAAGTAAATCCGAGTGCTCTCACGTCGGATGGCAACGCGGCCTCCTCTAGTGCACTGTGATCGTGCGCCAACGATACCAAGACCGACGGTCTTGATACCCGAGGCAGGACCGTCTTGCGAGACGGAATCGGAAGTGTCGAGACGGCTTTTGTCGTGGGCTGGATCACGGAGGGTTTTGGAGTCAGAAGACGTAGCACCGTTGAATCTCCCGGGTGATCCGTCGCTGGAAGGTAGCAAGTGACGGTTGAGGTACCGGGAATAACTTGCAATGCGTCCCACCCGCCGGCTTGAGCTACAACCGCTGGCGTTAGGTGTAACCGAACGTAACGTGGGCCAAGAGTCACGGACGCTCGGCCATTTTCAAGCTGCTTCGCAACCAGAATCAAGTTGATGACGCTGCGCGTTCGATCTACGAACCTGAGGCACCCATCGAATCTCATCTCACCCTTGCCCGGCTTAGGATGGGATAGATGTAAGCGGGGTTCCGCGATGATTTGAGCGGCTTTTAGTGATGGATAGGGGTTGCGAATGCGTGGAGCAAAGAGACCCTCCCCGGGTTTGAAGAGTTCGAAATGGAGATGTGGGCCCGATGCGTCACCACTCATGCCAACGTAACCGATGAACTGTCCCGCATAAACATGTTGCCCCGGAACAAGGTCTGGAGAGAACATAACATCTTGGGAGCCGGACTTGTCATGAGTCCCAAGGTTATCGTCGTTGAGATGCGTACCGAGCACGGCCCAACCGTCGTCGCCATAGATCCAGAAGGTCTGAGTTTTGAACCCGATCGTGCCGTCGATAGGCGCCACGATTGGGGACATTTTCGGAGCACGTATATCGATCGCCGTATGAACGAAGCCGTCCCGTTGCGTGTTGTAGTCATCCGTCCATCGGCATTTGGCCAATACGGGAAAGATCATCGGCTCTACGACTTCTTCGTCGGGAAGTGGACTGTTGCTGAACGGCGCAACTGGCGGCGGCGGCCCCCATTCCTTTTCTTGGGAATGGGAGACTCCGAAAAGGAAGGAAACCACAATCGGGACAAGCAGGTTCACACTGAATTCCTTTAGTCACTCGTCGGCATTTGAGCTCCTCAAACGATACCACGATGAGTATGCGAGGGCCAATGGCAACCATTCAGCGTGCCAAGATTTAGGACAACAAAGCCATGTTGTGGCCCTGAGCCGGTTAGTCACTAACCGCCGTGCGATGCTCTCCTTTAATTCAGTACGTCTTTCCGTCCGAACCTAACCCAATTTCCAATCACCATTGGGCTCCATGTTGCGTTGGATCATTCCTTGTCCACTCAGAGCATTTCTCGCTTCCAAGGTGGGCCAAACAGGCTTTATCATGATGCCTTCACTCGGTTTGCCTCGCTCGCAGATCTTCAGCGTGGACGAAATGGCCACGTGCTGAACTGGCCAAAGCCTGAGAATCTGAAATGTCGACGGACTAGAATTCGGACCTAGAGAGTAATCGGGCCGACATTTTTATTTGTTTCATCCGGGAGCTGAGGTGAATGGGCAAGGTTATTCCGGATACCGTCTTGCGTTTTTGGAACGCTCTCGGGCACCAACTCTTCGGCTCGCTTTAAGAGCGAGTTCGCCAAATCGATGTTGCGTCCTTGCCAGCGTGCCACGGCTCGGTTTGTCGCGAAGCAAGCGAGAGCCACAAATGCTAGGATGATGCCCCAGTTGGCAAGTGGAGTTACGCCAAACTTGGACATCAAGGCACCGCCGACAATAGAACTTATAAAAGTTAGGATAAACGTAACTAACCAATACACACACATGGCGGTTTGATCGAATGTGATCCGGAACCGTGTGGTGCCGTCTTGCGGTTTCGCGCTGAAATGGGCGGCGATGTATCCATTGCCTCCCGTCCATTCATTGCTTGAGCCCACCTTCCCGATTGTTCCTGGTCCACCAACCGTCGCCCGTAACTCTGCAACGACTTCTTCCCAGGCTGAATCGTCCAATTCGCTATCGCTCGTTCTCGTACGGATGATTCGGGGAGTTGCACCCCAAAACCGTCCGACCTCTTGCTCAACGAGGCTCTCTCGCCTGGCGACCGCCGATAAGACTTGATTGGAATCGATCCCAAGTTCGTTTGCAACCCGCTGGATCTCCGCGAGTGTCATCCCTGATCCAAAATGTCCCGGCTCCATCTGTGACGCCTGGTTCTCCGCCGCCTCACGCAGTATTCCAGCGACATCCCTCTCATCATATCGTCGCTCTGCCATCTGCAGTAAGGACGACGCAACACTTTGCATCGTTTCATTCGGCAGAGAACCAAGCGAGCGATACTCTGCCTATTTCACTTTGATTGACTTGCATCAAAGCGAAATAGGCTTCAGGTACACATCGATGCGTAGGCAGTATTGCTCTCCATATTCTAAGGGCGCTGCCTACTCAGCGCGGGTCGCAGCCGAAGGTGGGTTTCAATTGGATCTAACTCGTGGTCGCTGAACAGCAATTAAGGATTGGCTTCGATCCAGCGAGTCGCAATCAGAGTATCGATCGTTTTGCGGTTTGTTTTTCCTTGAGCCTGCACCGTGCGGTAGAAACGCGCGGCTTGGATAGCAATTGCTTCGCCGCCAATTGCAACTTCTGAAGCAGGCAGCGGACCAAGTCAAAATCACGGTCTGTGGATGTAAAGTGAAGCACCTCAGGAAGGATCCGGTCGCCGATCTCCAAAGGAGAGTCAAGCAAATACTTGGTGGACATGAAGTCGAGGTCAGCTTCGGCGCGGGGGCCACGATAGTTGGATTTGCACGAAATTTCGGGTTTCGCCTTCAATTTCGCGGGATTCGAGGAGTTCTCCGCCTACAAACAAGTGAAGTCGTAGGATGCGCGGCGCGCCTGTCGCATACATGGTTCGGAAGCCCCGTTCAAGGAGCGTCTCGCGGCAGGCGTTGTAGAAAAGGCGAGTGGTTTCGAATCGGCGGTCGCCGATTGTAAAGAACGCCAGGGACTCGCAGTTTTCTGGCGCGACGGGGATTTCGAATCCATATTCTGCAGCTTGAAGGGTCTCCAACTTCGTGCCAATCGCCAATGCTTTTCTCACCGCGCCCGACTCGTCGCGCTCGATGAATACGATTTGTTCATCGTAGGGCACCCGCGTCCTTAAGCGCCGCTCAGCATCATCCCAGTCCCAGAGCCAACGAATCAGTTGGTTGTGAGTTAAGGGCTCGAATACGGAAAAGAAGGCACTCTCGTATGCGGCGACTTGCGCGGAATCCGTAACGTCTAGTTCTTCGACTCGATAATTCATGTTCGTGGACGGACAGACAGCGAGATCTTCCGATCTGGCGTAAGGGTGATATAAGCGTGCTCGCCCACGTCAAAACCGGCGGGCAAGGAGAGCTCAAACCGCTGAGCAATGAGGGATAAGGACACTAGCATTTCGATTTGCGCGAACATGTTGCCGATACATCGATGCTTGCCGACGGAGAACGGAAGAAACGCCTCACGGTTCCATTCGCCGCCAGCTAGAAATCTCTCTGGGCGAAATTCGCTAGGAGAACACCAGTCTTTAGGGTCATAGTGCACACCAAAGATCGAGAGCAGGATGGTATCGCCCTTTCGAATTTGCATTCCCGAGATTTCATCATCGGCCAGTGCCGTCCGCGATAAGCCGTGAACGGGTGGGTACATCCTTAATCCTTCGTGAATGATCGCGGCGGTGAAGTCGAGGCGCGTAATGTTCTCCATTGTCGGTTCACCACCTCCGAGGACAGCATCCACTTCAGCACGCCACTTGGCGGCTACCTCTGGGTGCTTCGCCAGAAGGTAGAGGCACCAAGTTAGGCTGGCACCTGTCGTCTCGAATCCCGCAGCGAACAGTGTCTTTGTCTCGACGATCAGGTCATTTCGGGTGAAAGCTTCGCCGGTTTCCGGATTCCGGACGCGGAGCATGTGGGTTAGGATGTCGTCGGGATATTCGGCGTCCGTGAGTCGTTCACGCGCTTGTATGTGCCGTTCGATGAAACCATCGAGGGCGCATTGAACCGAGCGGAGCCGCCGGTTGTGGCGAGTAGGTGCCCATAAGGGCAGATTGTAAAGGCTTCGATTCCGCTGGCGCAATAGAACCACGCTTTCTCGCACGGCATCGGCGAACGCGTCCGATTCCTCGCGACCGACGCCGCTGGTAAGCAACGCTCTTCCCATTACGGAGATAGTGAGGCGGTGCGTCTGCAACAGAAGATCGACCGGTTCGCCCACTTTTGAGGCGATTTCCCATTCATCAAGAATCTTCCTGGTCTCTTCAACTGCGATTGCGCACAACCCTTTAACGCTCTCCGTGCGGAGAGAAGGCAGGATCATGCGGCGATGAACAAGCCAATCTTCGCCTTCGCTGAAAATAAGTCCGTTACCCAGCACCACAACGCCGTTGATGCTGTGAAACGAACGTGGGTAATTCTCATGGTTGCGAACAAGGATGTGACGAACCGCTTCCGCACTTCCGCAAGCGACGAAGGAGCGGTTGAGAATACGGAAGCGGGCCAAACCACCGTTCTCCTGAGCTATCCGAGCCACGAACCGATGGGGAGCAGGCCGAGCCTCTGCCGCACTTCCAGTCAGCCAATGCCCGCGTACGGTCGCAATCTCCGCGGCGCTCACGCCTTCGCCGCCTTTTCGGCCGCAGCGAGCTCGCGCGTTTCACGGATGAATTCATCATCCAATCCGTAGCCGCTTTGGATAAGCCGGTTCGCGGTCCGACCGAAGGCCATGATAAGCATGCCGTCTACATAATCGTGGTCAAACGAACCACTGATGTCCAATACACGACGGAGAACCGGTCGACCCTCTGCATCAGGCAAGAAGCTCTGGTGGAGGCTGCCCATCGCGACGGTGCCATTGCAGATGTTGGGGACGAGCGCGTGAGCAGGGTTGTGGTAATCGGGTGATTGGACCGATGTAAATCCGAATGTTCCGAAGACCTGACGATGCTTCCATGGGTCGTTCATCAGCCGTCGAAACAGGACCTTCTGAACCGGCTGAGGGAGGCGACTCAACCGCCGTCGGAATTTCATCATCGGGTCTTGTCCCAGATCTCGCCGTGCGGCCGCGCGAATCTCCCAGTTGATTTGGGCAATGCTCTTTCGGTCAGCGTCGCGCACGATATAGAGCACGGGAAGGCGTGTCCGCATCGCGTCGGAGGCGAACTGATCGATAATCGTGCCGACATCCACAGAGTCGAATTGGATCATCTTTTTGCCTTGTCGATGGCTGCGAAGCATGGGGAACTCGCTCGCCGCCTTCGCCACGCAGCCGAGAACGAACGAATGCATCGACACCCCCACCCGGGTCGCCCTTCGTACCTCTAGGATTCGGTTGTAAGTGTCCGTAATGTCGATCTGAGTCGAGCCGTAAACCGTATTCGGCCGAGCGTTGGACAACGTGTGAACGATCGAGTTACGCAAGATCGGCCAGGGAGTGACAGTGAACCCTTCTGTAGGTTTCTGACCGCTCAACGAGCGGCCTCTACAAGGTGAATTCTAGGAGATGACCTTGCCCCAAGCTGCATTTGGAAGTCGCGCATGAAATCACACAGCGTTTCAACGGACTCGATGGTAACCGCGTTGTAGAGTGATGCCCGCACTCCTCCGCACGACCGATGCCCTTCGAGACCATAGAGTCCGCAGCCTTCGGCTTTCGATAAGAATTCGCTTTCGGTCACGGGGTCCGGGAGGTTAAACGAAACATTCATCAAGGATCGATCGGATTTGCGAGCCCGACCCCTATAGAAACCCGAACTTTGGTCCAATGTTTCGTACAGGAGCGTAGCTTTCATTTCGTTGATGCGGTTCATCGCCTCAAGTCCTCCGATTTCATCGCGTAGCCATCGAAGTACGAGCAGCACGACATAGATCGCAAAGGTGGGCGGAGTATTGAAGATCGAATGCATCTGTACGTGTGGTCGGTAGTCCATCATCGCGGGCAAACCCTCTTGGATTTCGGCCAATACGTCGTCTCGCAAGACCACGACCGTCACCCCGGCGGGGCCGAGGTTCTTTTGAGCGTGGGCGTAGATGATATCGAACTTCTCGACATCGATCGGTCGAGACAGAAAGTCTGAGGACATATCGCAGACCCTTCGAACTCCTTCTTGCCCCAATAGTCTGTGGAACTGCAATCCTTCAACCGTCTCGTTGGAAATGTAATGAAAGTAAGCAGCGTCCTGTGAAAAGTCCAGCTCAGAATCGGAAGGCAAACGGGTGTATCCCTCTTCTGCTCCACTCCATAGCAACCGAATCTTCCCTTCCTTGCGAGCTTCCGGAATGCACTTTTCACTCCAATAACCGGTCTGGAGGTAGTCGGCAAAGGTATTACGCCCTCGAAGGAAGGTCGCGGCGACGGCTGAGAACTGTAAGGTCGCACCACCCTGCAAAAACAGAACGTGATAATTCTCCGGTAAGGCAAGGAGCTCGCGAACAAGGTGCTCGGCCTCCGCGACGACATCTAGGAACCAACGTGAACGATGTGAAATCCCAAGCAGCGGGAGGCCAATCTCAGGAACGTTGAGAAGGGCATCACTAGCCTTTTGGAGAACACCTGGAGGTAGCTCTCCAGGCCCTGCAGAAAAATTGTGATGTTGTGACATGTAATTTGGATGTGCGAAGGAAGGCATTGCCGTGATATTGCGGCAATGAGTGTCCGTTTCGAATCCGATAGCATGGCCAAACCATAATATCGGGATTCTAGGCCACAACGCCGTGGACCTTTTCATTATATCGATTTAGTACCCCGCAACATTAACATTCGAAGGGTACAGCAAGATGATTACAATACCTTCGAAACGCTTATTGTTGAATTACAGACCGTCACAACGACATGCCGGGCCAGGATAGAAATCCTTCGGAAATGGGAAGAAATTCGGAGCAACGGGAGATATGCGTGTTTGCCTAAATGGACAAATCCAATAGGGACTTACGCGATCTTGGCTCGTCAATTCAAATGCATTGAATAGAGCCCACCGTAATTCTCATGAACTGATACTTCTTTCTCTAACCTAGTTAAGCGCTCGGCCATTCATCGCGATGGCTTCGAAAGAAGTTGCTGTGGTAATACCACCTAACAAGTTGCGTTGGAAAGAGACATCGTGATTCAAGAACCTAACAATTTCAGCTGTTGTAGAACTTCCAGTTCCCCTCTGAGATGACCTCTACGGTACCGTCGACTACTTTGATGGCAGTCTGGTCTCCTATTGCGTACGCTGAGACCCCGATCTTGGCCGCCCACTTCTCCGCGTTTTCCATCGTGTTCCAGGGACAACCTGGGCTGCCGACGTGAGGAAAGATCGAGAAGTCGACCACTCCGAGAGCCTCGTCGCCTCCCGCAGGTGAATTCCACTCCACGAAATCCATCCCAACGCGGGGTGTCATAACCATGCTCCCGCCACTTAGTCCGACCCAAACCTTGTCTCCCATTGTCGGCAGGAGTTCGGCCAGCCCCGACTCTCTCATCCAGTGGGCCAGATACATGGCGTCGCCACCGTTCACCAGCAGTACGTCAGCCGCTTGGACCCAGCCCACCCAGCGTGCTCGCTCAATACTCGGCAGTGCGGTGAGCTCCAAAACACCCACGGACTTCCACCCCAGTTCGCTCATGGGGCACTCGTCGCGTCCACTGATGAATCGGTATGCGTGCTGAGGGGTACTCATAGGGTGGCCATACCCTGCGGTGGGGATGCAGAGTGCACTGCACTCCTCAATCGGCTTTCCCAGGAGGGTAACCAACGCGTCATGAATGCTCTTGTTTTTGATGCCTGAGTCGGTGAGGAGGAGTTTGATCATGGCTTTGCTAGAATTGTACAGGGCTGTGCACAAGGAATCATAGTACGTAAATCTGACCCACTCATTCAGCGTGAGGAATCGCATCAACCCATTTGATGATCTGTTGGCGAGTGTAATCTTTGGTCATTGAGGCGATACCCAAAGGAGTCTCAGTACTAAGCTTCCCATTGCAATGCTGGCTATCATGACGTATACTGAACCATATGGTGCAGTATAGCGAAATCGTCTACGATGCTTCGTTCGGCGCACTCTCGGACGCCACCCGACGTGGCATTCTGGAGCAACTCGGGAGTGCGGATGCTTCGATCACAGCCCTTGCCGAGAGGTTCCACATGACCCTCACGGGCATAAAGAAACATGTAGGGGTCCTTGAGCAAGCGGGGCTCGTCACTACCGAGAAGGTTGGGCGCGTGCGCACCTGCAAGCTCGGATTACGCGGACTGCAAGAAGAGGCGGCATGGATAGAGCGGTATCACCAATTCTGGGTCGCGCGCTTCGACGAGTTGGACATTGTTGTCGAGGAATTGAAACGGAAGGAGCAAGTCAATGGATCTAAATTGAGAAAGTGAGACCACGCCTACAAAGAACCCCACGGGAGTCGAGCAGAAGTCCGAGCTCGAACTCGTCGTCACGCGCACCGTCAACGCGCCCGCGCACCTCGTGTTCGAGGCGTGGACCAATGCAGAACTATTCAGGAGGTGGTGGGTACCAAAATCGTTTGGGCTGAACCTGCTTTCTTGCGAAATGGATGTTCGCGTTGGGGGGCAGTATCGTTTGGTGTTTCCCCACGAAGATTCGACGATAGAGTTCTTCGGCACGTACCTCGAAGTGACACCGCACTCGTGCCTCGTTTGGACTAACGAGGAGGAAGGCGATGGCAAAACCGTTACCACGGTGACCTTCAATGAAACCGCTGGCAAGACGCTGGTCGTGGTGCACGACCTTTATCCCTCGAAGGAAGCGCTTGACTCCGGTTCTACGGCCGCGATGCCTGAGTCGCTCGCCCAACTCGACGAGCTTCTCGCCAGTCTGGAGTCAAGTACAGATACAAAATGACGCAGCCACTCCAGCAAACAAACGCTTCAAGGCGGCGGTCGACAGTGCGAACGACAGCTTTCCTCTGTTTTTCATCCACGGCGACGCTGACTGCGTGCGCCTCGCCCTCGTGGCGGAGATGTTCCGCCTGAAGGGTGGTGAGGTCCACGGCGATATGATGCAGCGCTCCGCATCGAGATTGGCTATCTTGCCCGATACCACCCACGTGACACTGATGCAGCGCATAGCCATCATCGTCCCAATGGTGAACGACTTTCTCGACGCCAAGCCGTAGCCTTGGAAAAGCATGGCTGGCCGTCTTGGATGCTTTTCAAACATTTCTCGGTGGGGTGTCTCGCCAATTACGAAAACGCCGTTAAGAACCCCAACTCGACTCCATATCGTGAGTTCTAGTCTATACTAGTTGAAATGATTACTGTTGGAGCTTTCGAGGCGAAGACCAACTTGTCGGCCCTTTTGGAGCGGGTCTCGCAGGGGGAAACCATCCGGATCACGCGACACGGAAAGCCAATCGCCCGGATTGTGCCTTACGATCCTGAATTGGCTCCCGCCGACACAACTGAAGTCATCGACGCCATTCGAGAGTTCCGACGTAGTCGGAACATCAATGCTGCGGAGATTCGGTCGCTTATCGACGAGGGAAGGCGCTACTGAGACGAATCGTGGTGGATGCATCGGTCGCGCTGGCGTGGATGTTCGGCGACGAGACCAGCACTTACGCCGATTCGATCCTCTCTTCGTTGCCAGGTTCATCCATCCTCGTTCCGTCTCACTGGACGCTTGAAGTCACAAACGCCCTACTCATGGCGGAACGTCGGCATCGAACTACGCCCGCTGACACTGCCCGCGCGGTGGCTCTGCTTCGAGCGCTCCCAATCGAGATGGATCACCGAACGGGTGAAGTAGCGCCAGATTCGACTCTGTCGCTTGCGCGATCCTATGCGCTTACCGTCTACGACGCCGCCTATCTAGAGTTGTGCCTCCGCGAGGGCTTACCCCTTGCCACCCTCGATGCGAATCTTGCGTCGGCCATCATAAGCGCGGGTGGGAAAGCGGCATAAAGATATGACTGCCGGACTAGGATTCGAACCTAGCTTTGGGATCGGTTTTAGCCCACGTTTGAACCTGAGAGTCCTCCGAATGGCCCCTAATGGGACAGATAGGGGACAAGAATCCGCAGGATTTGAGGGGACAAAAGCGATTTGCACCGACACCTGATGTGTATACACCTCATCCGCAATCAGGGAACAATGCATGCTCCGATTCAAAGCGATCACTTTCAATCGGAATCATGATCAAATTGAGCGGAATACGCAGAGTCTTGAGCCTATTCGCCTTGGTACTTCTTAGAACTGCCTAGAGGCATGAGAAGCTCCAACGTGGACGCCCTCCAAACTTGGGGGGAATTCGTCGCGCACGAAAATGCCCGGCAAGACCCAAATCCCGCACGATAAGCAAGTTTCTACCAAAAAGGTGAACGGCGACCGCACATCGGTCCAATAAAATCACGCAGAAAACACAATTTCAAAACCTTTTGAAATTGGCTCTTAGATAGCTTAAATTGACGAGCGCTGCGGTAAGCGTCCCGAGGGTCCTCAACTTTTCACAGTGTTCCAGTGCAAATATTGCATTTGTGCTGAACTCGGCTCACTTTATTCACCAGATTCAGAACTCAAGCGTGTGGATTACTTCCCGTCCGCATTGAACGGTAGTACGATGCCTTATGTCAAAATGCTGGGTACTTATTGTAGGTGTCGCTGGTCTGTTGGTTTCTGGAGGATGCGGAGGATCTAGCTCTTCTGATGCATCTACTTCAGGAGTGGGGGGGGCCGACTTGTCCCAGTTCCAAACGACACTGCCCGACGGTTCCGTCATGCAGCTTGAGGTTTTTCATAACGCTGATGGGACTTGGGATGGCAATTACGCGGTGGCGGCCATTACAGGACCTTATGCCTTTCAAACGGGCGCTTTTGAGGGATCGATAAACGGAACATCGATCACCGCATTTTGCTCAAATTCAGACGGTACGTTATTCCAATTGACTGGAACTGCAAACGGAGAGACCAGTCTTTCTTTGTCGCGCTCCGACATTCCTGGCACCGCGCTAACGTTCACCGCAGTTGCGCCGCCGAGACTATCACAAAGAACAACCACTACTAGCTTTCTTCTCAATACTGGGGCGCAGTCCGCACGGGCGACCTTCTCGACCACGCCCTATTCGTCCAATTCGGTGATGACTGAGTATCGGGGCACTTGGAACAACCTGCCTGTCACGTTTTGGTCGTACAGCCAAGGGTCTGCGAGCATCATCCTATATGTAGACTCCCTTTGCATTGAGACAATGAACTTCACAACCTATCGGCTAAGCGACTTCCCGACGATCACGCAAAAATCAGCAATTAGCCAGACCACCACGTACAGCAACACAATCAAAGCCCAAGTGAGGTTCAACGGTACGGTCATGGTTTCACCTTAGGACGGAGTCTGACGATCAGGAAGAGTTGCCTTTGCCTCGGAGAAGGTAACCATTTTGCTGGCGCCCGGGACAGTCGACTTTGGAAATTGGATTGCCCTGCCGCTGGCAACGTTTTTTCCATGGCCATGGACCAACCGGTGTTGGTCCCCGTGTGACAGTGGGTGTATCAGCCCGTTAGGTCTTTGCGACTAAAATCGAAGATCGAGATTGTAAACGAGTATATCGTTTCATTAATTCACCGACATAGTTTCTTCGTCTTCGAGCGCTTGGACTTTTGTCCACTTAAAGACGGCGGGCTCTTCGTTCATTTCCTGGATTCCTAGGTGAATACGCCGCTTTAGTTCGGGCTTGGACTGAACACGTATGCCTTTGAGGAAAGTTCGGGCCATCTTGCCGAACAGGTTTTCTGCGAGGTTGAGCCACGATCCGTGTTTGGGTGTATGAACGTAAATGAATCTTCCTGGGCGACTGGCCAGGTAGGTTCGTGTTTCTTTGGAGATGTGAGCCGAGTGGTTGTCAAGGATAACGCGGATGGTAGCTCCGGGAGGATAATAGACATCCAGATCCTTGAGGAGGAGGATGAATTCGGCGCTCCGATGACGATCTTCAACTCTGGCGATGATGTGTCCGTCGTGCAAATCAAGGGCGGCAAGAAATGAGACGGTCCCCACTCGTTTGTATTCGTGATCGCGACCGACGCTCGGATGGATGCCAGGAACAGGGGGCAAGTCAGGAGCGGTATTTGCGATCGCCAGCACGCCCGGCTTTTCGTCAATGCATACGGTGATGACGGCTTGTTATTCGAAGTCAAGTGTAGGCTGGAAAGCGACTTCGAAGTAGACAATCAGGATCTCCCTCATTTTCGTGTCGAACTCCGGATCCCGGCGCTCTAAGTAGTAGCGAATCTTTTCCGGGTGAAGTCCATTTTCACTAAGGGCCTGTTGAGGATTGTTTACTTTGGCGGCGACCAAATGGCTGTCGCGTCATTCAGGTCTCATCAATGGATTTCGGGACAATTCTGGCCTTGTGAGGCATCCAAAACTGTTCATTTTCGGCCAAATCGCCTTGAAATTGGCGATTTTCCTGCCATCGCGCCATTCAGGCGCAAGAAGGCCCGAAAACAAGGGGAGACGCCCCAATAGTAATCAGGCGATTAAGGTTATGGACAAATGCGTCCATGAAGGCTTGATACTGGCATTTGGCCCAGCCGCGATAGCGTGCACGCTTCTCCATCTTTGAGAACGTCCCTTCAAAGGGCATCCGAACGGAACTGATCCACCGATCCTTGTCCCGATTCTTTCCATTCATGTTCGGCTTCATAATCGCACCAGAATGAAGTCCTTTGAGAAGCATTTATTTCTGAGCCCCTTTCACACTGTAAGCCTCATCGGCATAGACCATCTCAGAATCTGGAAGTACATGCCTCATCCCTATGCGGACGCAAGCATTAGCGGAAGTAACCGCGATCTTGTTGATATGGTTTTGTCAACCTTGTGTGATCGCCTTATCGCGCTCTTCCCAAAGGCTGATCTTGCTTATGAGCTGAGTCGCATCCACAAAGGTGAAGACCTCACGCACCAAACCCGCACTCTTCAAACTTTGGTTCACTGATTTGTACAGATCTCCGATACCTTCGGTGCCAAGACGCTTGCGAACCAAACTGAACGTTGAGTAAACCGGAGTGTCTTCCGTTAACTCGAAACCGCAAAACAGCTTGGCAGCGATGTTTTCATCAAGATAGCGCTCAAGCTCTCGATCCGATAGGTCTTCCATCCACTGAAGGAGAAGGCACTTCACAAGACGCTCGACTCCGTAACCGTCACGGCCCAAGCCGGAATGCTGCTTAGCAAGAGGATCACAAAGATCTCCAAACGGGACTAACTCTAGCATTCGACGATACGGATGTTTTGCAGAAACCAGCTGGTCTGGAGTTGGGCCTAAAACTACCTGGAGTTTCTTGCCGAGCTGACTCATATTTTCAAGACGAATACATAGATTCATTTGAAACTGAAACCACACCAATTCTCAACACTCCCCAAATCAGTTAAATTGAAGTATTTAAAGTTCATTCGCGTCTGTACTTTCACATGAAGAATGGGCTGCCCGTCTTGGACATGTATCAAATCCGTCGTTGGCAACTCTGAAGGACTTCCACCAAACGAGGTATCGGTATGGGCTTGGGCAAGTAGTCGTCCATGCCTGCCTCGAAGCACTCGAGCCGGTCGACGTCTGTTGCGCTGGCAGTTAAGCCTACAATGTGTGGACGATTCGAGGGAGGATAGCGCCGGCAGATTTCTTGCGTAGCCGCCAATCCGTCCATTATCGGCATATGAACATCCATCAAAACGAGATCGTACGTGCTCGCATCGACGGCCGCGAGCACTTCAACGCCATTTTCTGCGACATCTACCGTGTAACCCATTTGGTCCAGGATCTTCGTCGCAACCAAGATGTTGATCGCATTGTCTTCGGCGACCAATATTCGCAGAGGATGGACTTTCCCTAGTTCGGGTTGAAGAACGGTCTTCTGACGCTCTTGAACATGTGCCACATGCCGATCGTCCGATTCGTTCAACGGGCTCCTTGAGGGCTCGCTTGCATTGTCAAGGCTATCCGCAACCAACGTGAAGTGAAATGTTGATCCCACATCCAACTCGCTTTCTACCCAAATTCTCCCTCCCATAAGCTCGGCTAACCGTTGCGAGATCGCCAGTCCAAGGCCCGTTCCTCCGTACCGACGAGGAGTTGAAGCATCTGCCTGCGAGAAAGCGTGGAACAATGACGCGATCCGATCGGCGGGAATGCCGATGCCTGTATCGTTGACCGAGAACATGAGTTCGTAGCAATCACCGCTTAAGTGGTGCGGAACAACCGTTACCACCACCTCGCCTTCAGGTGTGAATTTCACCGCATTGCCTAGAAGGTTGATTAATACCTGGCGGATGCGACCGTTATCGCCAAGAAACATCTTGGGAAGCTCGGGATGGACACATGTACGAATCGCTAGTGACTTTGCCGCAGCACCTATCGATACCACGCCAACCGCTTCTTGTACGCATTGCCTCAAATCAACCGGGCCCCGATCCAGCAGCAACATTCCGGCCTCGATCTTCGAAAACTCAAGGATCTCATTGATGACCGTCATAAGATGGTCACCACTTATGCGAAGGATGTCGAAATATTCCGACTGTTCGCTCGTTTGAACACTGTTTTGAAGAAGCGCAGACATTCCAAGGATTGCGTTCAAAGGTGTACGTATCTCATGGCTCATGTTGGCGAGGAACTCGCTTTTGGCCCGTGCTACCCGCTCAGCAACCTGGGTGGCTAGTGCCAATGCAGCCGTGCGTTCTTCGACTAACCGTTGCAGATCCTCGCGCTGCGCGCTTTCACGGCGTAAATGCGCCAATGCGATGGTTGCCTTGACGCGCGCCAGCAGTTCTTTCGCTGAAAATGGTTTTACAAGGTAGTCATCGGCTCCCGCCTCAAGCCCTTCGATAGAAGCGTCATCGCCGGCCCGGGCGGACAAAAGGATCACGGGCACCGACTCGGTGGCTGGATCTCCCCTTAGCGCTCGCAGGAGACCGAAGCCGTCCAGGCGAGGCATCACGACATCTGAAAGAACCAAGTCGGTGGCGGCAGCTTTTACCGCAGCGTAGGCTTCAACGCCATCGGGAACCGATTGGACGTCGTAATCATTCTTGAGTAGCTGCGCCACGTACTGGCGCATGTCCGCGTTATCGTCCGCCAACACAATTCGTAGTTTAGGGCCGGATCGGAGCTCCGGAGTTTCGGTGACTTCGTGACCGTCCACTACTTGTGCATTAGTTTCTTGGGGCAGCCAATGCAGTGCCTCATCAACATAAGCGCTTGCGAGGTTGAAATTGATGTCGACGTCGGATTCGGAAAGGCTTTCCGAAGGCAGGTGCGAGGTCCCCTGCTTGATAGTGACAATAAACTTGCTACCCTCATTTGCCTTGCTCTCGACGCGAATGTCGCCGCCATGAAGCACGGCAAGTTCTCGAACTAAAGACAGTCCGATTCCGGTACCTTCATGGGTGCGAGACGCCGCTCCGCGTACGCGATGGAACCGCCGGAATAGCTGCGGGAGCTCCTCGGGAACGATTCCCACTCCTGTGTCGGCTACGCTCAATTCGACGTGATCGTCCTGTCCAACCAGACTCACTGTGATGCTGCCCTGGAACGTATGCTTGAAAGCATTCGAGAGGAGGTTGAACACGATCTTCTCCCACATTTCGCGATCAACATGGACGCCGTAAGGCAATGCGGGACAGTCGATGTTTAGTTGCAAGCCCGCCTTTTCCATTACAGACGCGAAACTGCTGGTCAAAGCTCGCGTCAACGCGGCGAGGTCTGTAGGAACAAAGTGAGCGGGGCTCCGTCCTGCTTCGAGACGTGAAAAATCCAACAGGGTGTTGACAAGCTTATGTAGGCGCAAGGTGTTTCGATGGGCCAATTCTAGCCGCTCGCGTCGTTGAGGAGGCAGGGGCTGGGAAATCTCTCTGAGCTCGTCCTCCAAAGGCCCCAGCATGAGGGTGAGCGGAGTGCGAAACTCGTGGCTCACGTTCGCAAAGAAGGCGGTCTTGGCCCGGTCGATTTCGGCAAGAGCTTCTGCCTTTTTCTGTGCGTCCTCATATGCGCGCGCGTTGGCTAACGAAGTGCTGACCGCAGCGGCGACTAGATCATAAAATCCCCTGTAGGCCTCATCTAGAACTAAACGTGGGCTAACACCGGCGACCATTACTGCAGCAGGTCGTTCGGTACCCGGCTGGGCAATGGGGATGCAAATAGCACGATTCGGATTCTCTTCGTACGGGCCGACATTCAGCCCCTCAAACCGGCTGTTCAGGCCCCGAACTTCTACCGCTGGGCCGCCGTTGATAACGTCTCCAAGGGGCCATATCGCCGAACTTGACTCTTCAAAATGAATGGTATCTGGGCACGCAGAGATTCCAATCGGAATCCCGGTTTGCTCTAAAAGTTGTGCTTCCGCATTCTCTTGGTCTACCAAGTAGAAAAGGAGGAACGGGAGGTCCAAGTGAGATTCTTCGAGGGCTTGCGTGGCCATCTCGAACACCTCGGGGGTGGTTCTTGCTTTCCCCGTACGGGCGGCCAAATCTCGAAGAGTTTTAGTCCGGCGCTCCGCAAGCATCTGGCTCGTCATTTCTGTGACGGGATGAAAAAGGCCGCCAACCTCTCCGGATTCATCGGTGATGGGGCTAAACGAGAACGTAAACCAAGTCTCCTCCAGAAACCCGTACCGATCCAAAAACATGCGCACCTTTTCGAGATACGAAGTCTTTCCAGCAAGGGCTGAGGCGTAGGCTTCGCCGATAATGGGCCAGGGTAATGCCCAGCACTCACGGAAATCCTGACCCATCGCGGTTGGGTGCTTGTCACCACAAATCGGCCAGTAGCCGTCGTTATAAATCTGTATGTGCCCGGGCCCCCAGGCGAGCGAGAGTGGGGAACTGGATGCTTGGGTAAGACTTACCACTGTCCGCAGGCTTTGCGGCCAATCTTCGATCGGACCCAGCGGTGTTTTGGACCAGTCCTTAGACTTAATCAGCTTGGCCATCTCGCCTCCTCCTACGAGCCAATCGGCGAAACCAGGTCCGCTAGTGTCTTGGCTCGCTTTCAGATCGACTGAATCAAGCGGAAAGCTATCCATATACTAGAGATATCGGTTTGTTTTGGGATTTGATGAGAGTCAATAGCACTAATCGAATTTTACTCGAAGGTCGATGATTCCTCTAATCCCACAGGATCCACTTCTTCAGCCACATCACCCGTCCAGGCTCCATCGACTATAAAGAACTCGGTGACTGTCGGACCAGGATTCAAGCGCATACATTCGGAAGCGCCTTGTTGAATACGAGTTCACCCGCAAGAGCGATAATGACGAATGTTTATAGCAAGGACACGACGACGTGAAAGTTTTGTCAAACGCCGGGTCTTCTTTACACACAAGTCCAAGGTGGAGGCGATCGTTTGAACAAGTGCCTAGACGTGGTTCTAGAGTATCCGATAACACCCTTTATCTGAATATATGCTGTAGTTTGACAAGGCAAATATCGGCAGCAAGGGATGTAGAACGGTTTGTGACGTGCATCATCGCTTTGGGGTCTTCAGACGTAAAAGCATCATCCTTCTCAAGATAAGTTGCCAGAGTTAGGAATGGTTCGATTATTGGACTGTTGCCAGCGCATGGCACGGGGATCTTGAAAATCTTGGGTCGAATCGGATGTATCTTCCACGACGGTTAGTTCCTGAGAGGAAGGTGTTGCATATTTATGCTTTGAGGGAGCCCGAACCTGAAGAATGGCCGGTCAGGTCGTTCTCTGACGTAACATAGCAGGACCTACATGAAATTCTTGCTTCCAAAGCCAGCCGCACTTTGTCTTTGCTTCGGAATATCAATTGGCGCGTTTGCTGCTAAGCCCGATCAACCCAAACTCGATTCTCGTTTCAAGCTGGAGGCGTTCGATATGTCTCAAGTACGGCTCTTGGACAGCCTGGAAAAGCGGGAGATGGAGGCCGATCGCCGATATCTGAAGTCGATCGACCTTGATGGGCTGTTGTGGCCCTTTCGGAGGAACGCCGGCCTGCCCTATCCTGGCAAGTCGTTCGGCGGCTGGGAAGCGCCGGATAGTGAGATTCGAGGATGCTTCACTGGGCACTATCTGACGGCCTGTGCATTGATGTACAAGAGCACGGGGGACACCTGGTTTAGAGACCGCGCGGCAGCGGTGGTAGAGGAGTTGGCGAAATGCCAGACGGCCCTGGGAGGGAAGTACATAGCGGCCATTCCCACAAGCTTCTTAGACCGGGTTGAGAGCGGAAAGCCAGTTTGGGCTCCTTACTATGTTCTCGAAAAGCTGATGACGGGGCTGACCGACGTCTCTCAAGTGTTTGGGAATCGGCATGCGTTGGCGGTCGTGGAAAAGATGTCGGAATACCTTCGCGGGCGCTCCGCCAAGCTTTCGGATGGGCAGTTCGATATAACCATGCGTAACGAATTTGGTGGCATGGCGAAAATGGAGTACAGCCTGTATGAAGCAACCCACAATCGAGCCGACCTCGAATATGGCCACAGGTTCGATGAAGCGGCCATCCTTGGTCCGTTGGCGCTTCGGCACGACGCACTAAGCGGTTTGCATGCCAATACCAATTTGCCGAAAATATTAGGTGCGGCACGGCGCTACGACATCGTGAACGACCCGACTTACCGGACTGTAGTCGAATACTTTTGGGATCGAATCGCCAACCATCGTTCTTACGCGACGGGAGGCGACAACAAGGCGGAGTTTTGGGGCGATCCTGACGCACTAGCGCACAGCCTGGCGTCCAACAATCAAGAAGCCTGCACCACATATAACATGCTCAAGATCACCCGCGAACTCATCCAGTGGACGGGGTCGCCCCAATATGCGGATTTCTACGAGCGCGCCTACTTTAACGGGATTTTGCCTACGCAGCGAACCGACACCGGCATGATGATCTACTACATGCCGCTTTCCGGGGGCGATACCAAAAAATGGGGCACGCCTCGAAACACGTTTTGGTGCTGCTACTGTACTGGGGTCGAGTCGTTTGCAAAGCTAAACGACAGCATCTACTTCCATGACAATACGAACTTGTATGTCAATCTTTTTGTGCCTTCCGAGCTGAATTGGAAAGCTGCCGGGTTCAAATTGAGCCAGTCGACCCACTTTCCCGAGGAGCAAGGCTCCACGTTTACCGTCCATTCGTCGAGTTCTGTCGAGCGAACGATAAACCTGCGAATCCCCTATTGGGCTGCTGGCGCACGGGTCTCTGTCAACGGTAAGGAGCAGCATTTGGTCGCAAAACCGACTTCCTACTTGGCTGTTCGCAGGAAGTGGAAAGACGGCGACACACTTCACCTAAGTCTCCCAATGAAGCTTCACTCCCAGGCCATGCCTGACGATCCGAAGCTGCAAGCCCTT
This sequence comes from Fimbriimonadales bacterium, assembly GCA_038207365.1. Taxonomy (GTDB): domain Bacteria; phylum Armatimonadota; class Fimbriimonadia; order Fimbriimonadales; family Fimbriimonadaceae; genus Fimbriimonas. Next base: position 28,554 of record JBBQZV010000014.1, read on the forward strand.
ATGTACGGGCCAATCGTTTTGGCAGGTGTTATGGATGGGAAAACACCGATCGCCGCAGACTTGAATACAGGCTATCTGCGGGAGGCGACGTCGGATCCTACAACTTGGCTCACACCCGTAGCCGGAAAACCTCTGACTTTCCAATGCGCTCAGGATCAACCCCTGACCTTTGTTCCGCTGTACAAAATCATCGATCAGCCTTTCGGGGTCTATTGGAACATCGTGCCGCGGGGCAGCGCCAGGGACCGTGAACTGATGGCGATTAGCAACGCCAAACTGGCCCATGCCAGGCGAATTGTCGATGACGTGAATATTGACGAAGGCGGCCCAAATGAGACGGGGCATAACCTTGTCAAAGAGTCGAGCAATTCCGGTGCGTTCAGGGGACGCCACTACCGAGACGGAATTTCCTTTGGATGGGATCTGAAAGTCCTTCCCAACACCCCCATGACCCTCTCGGTAACTTATTGGGGTGACGACGCTGGGGCAAGAACCTTCGACATTCTTGTTAACGGCGAAAAAATCGCCACCCAGACTCTCAACCAAAACAAGCCGGGCCAGCTTTTTGACGTGGAATATGCCATTCCCGCATCGCTAACCGCAAACGCGGCCAACAAAGTGACCGTGAGGTTTCGGGCGCAGAAGGGCAGTACTGCGGGCGGCGTATTCGATTGCGCCACCCTGAAGGCTGCTCACTAAACGCTTGTGCCAGCCGTTTCGATCTTGTCGTTTGGGGCAGCAGGAACGTGCTCATATCGTCCCTTGCGGTTGGGACGTAATCGTCAGACTTGGAACGACATCATGAACACGGGCTTGTGAAATAAACATAACCGCTAAGTCAACATCCTCAACAAGCCCTTAAATATCAGCGACCTGACACCGCGACAGGGCGGGCAAAGTATGCCCGCACAGCGGCGGTGTCAAAGCCGTAAGTCGTTTACTTCATGCCTCGTTCAATTTCGTCCGAATTCATGTTCGTAAAGCCTTGCGCAACCTTGTCAGCCCTACTTGGAATGACAATGAGCTCACCAATCAACGGTTCGTACTCCTTGCAGGCAGTGTTTAGCCAATTTCGCGTATTTTCATAGTCGGCTTCATTGGCCGTTTCGCGGCCAGGAAAAAAGGTGAGACGATCGGCTCAATGGAGGAGCCGTACGACGACACCTGGCGGCGGATGATTTCACTAATGACTTTTTGAGGAGATCCAAAGTCGCCGTAGGGCGACAATTGCTGAAAGTATTTGCCCTTGCGCCACCATCCCTCGTCGGTCGTAGCATGAACGCCGATCGGCATATAGAAATCGAAGAATGCTCTAGGATAGCGATGCAGGCCGAACTGTAAAAAGTCCTTGGCGTAGTGGAGACTTTCCTCAATGCACATCAGCGCCGCACAGGGGTCGAACGGGGGTCGATCTGGCTGATGAGAGTCCAGTGCATGCCCAAAAGGCGTGTCGTAGGTTGTGTAATAGTCTTTGCTGTGCGGAAACCCGCTGTAGTGATGACGGTGTGCCCATGTGTCCTGCTGGTAGTGAAAGAAGACACCCAAATAGAACAACTTGGTGGCATCGTCCTTTCGTGACAGCACCATCTCGAACATGTCTTCTTTTTGTTTGACAATTCCCTTGGCGTTTTGCTTGCCTTCATGATCCAATGCGTGCCACATGTACTCGTTCTTGACATGCATCACGACACCGGTATTGGCAACAGTATCCGGCGAGTCATCCATCCCTTGATCTACAGCCGCAACTTTGATTGCTTCTGCGTGCGTTAAGCCAGCTGCGCGACAGACAAAGTAAGTGATTTGGAAGTGTGTGTCTTCTTCCTACGCCATAGCACTGGCTGCGAAAATTGATATTCCAATAATGGTCAGTAGCTTCGATAATTTAGACGAATGTCGCATAGGTCTAAACATTACAGTACAAACAGAATAAAAAGAGTATCGCAGTCGGTACGAATATGTTCTATTCGAACCGAGTAGAGCGGCTCCGGCGTTTGGACTGGCTGAGGTGGAGTCCGGGATGATGATGGTCGCTTCTCCATCGAAGGTGTGCCGCCTTCGCTTGCGCCTGCACCGCGACAAATAGATCCGCGAATTACCTTCGGAAACGCATCCCGGTAACGGATCTCACTTGAAGAGGTTTTCGATTGGCTCCGTACGTTCTGCAAAGTGGGCTTCACGGGCCAAATCGACTATCACGTCTTGACTGGAAGTGAATGCGGTTTGCCACTTCAATTCGTCATTCGGTTCCGCCAGCAAGAAGTTCGCAAAGTTCTTCTGTTATGCTTCTGGCTGCTTGGCCCCTTGGCAAAGGCTAACTCCAGTTGCTTCGTTATAAGCAAATCTAGACCGCTGGTTGTCTCTTTCTTCGTGGCCTTCTGCCAACAGATTCCTTTGCTCCCCAAAGCGCGCTAACCCCACGTTTGAACTTCGTTCACCGCTTCTTCCAGGGCTTGCGTGTGGCGGCTTGCGTGTTCGACGGTGTCGCGAAGAGGTTGGAGATCCAATCTCAAACCGGTATTGGAGGGAGCCGTGCTGAGGCGTTGGAGAGTGTCCCGCATGCCACGCATCGACTGCGCCAGCATCTCGAGCTGCGCGTCGACGCGCTCGACGACGAGCGACAGGTTTCGAACCGACTGCAACCGCCCTTGGCAAATCTCGAAGCTTCGCTCCAACGCCTCGCGGGTGATCGAGTCATTGGTTTGGTCGAGTCGTTTCCGAATCTCTTCCATCTCGGAGGAGACCTGGGCGGGCGTCGAAAGTCCTACCCCTCCGCGTTCCCGCACCGATCGCAGTCGCATCTCTTCATCGACCAGACGGTTAAGCTGCTTCCACACATCGCCTGCGGTTTCCTCTGGTAGGTTCAGGCTGCAAAGCACGAGCGCGGCCTCGCTGTAGGCGCGCTGTACCGGAGATAGACCCAATGCGGGAAGCAGCGCGGCCAGTTCGTCCGTGGAAAGCCGCTTGCGGCTCCTTTGGTAGCCCAGGTAGGCGTGAAGAAAGCCGAGAACTAGGACACTGAGCACGGCAAAGTTTACAGAGGGATTTCCGAGCATCGGTTTCACGGCTATGGCGCCTACGAACGCGACACTGTAGAAGGCGAACCAGGCAAAGTAGCCCTTACCGTACTGCTTCATCCAAAGCGCCTTCATCGCCTTCATCGCCTTCGCATGCTCAGGTTCCGGGCTCAACGTCCCCGACCATGTGTATTGCTGGGCGAATTGGTCGGCCAGCCGAAGAATCTCCGTGTGAATCCGCCCATCCAACCTCATGCTCATAAGGATACGCCTATCGAAAGCTGCTGTGACGCAACCTTCATTTGAGCGAACCACGTAAAGTAGGTCCGCACGCTCTAAACAGCCCTCACCCTGCGAACCTTCATCCTCGCTCGCTAGCGAATCTCATTCGGTCGCCTTTGATCCCCAAACAAAGTCGGCACAGATTCACCACAAACCGGAAGTCGCTTGATCTCTCAAACATGGCTGCCCACCTGGGACGCAATTCGAACTTTTGTGGCAACCGCTGCCTAGGCTAACGCCTCGTGGAAGCCAAGTGAGGTTGGCCCAGAGCAAAGGGTTAATTTTCATGATGGTTGTTAATTCAGACTAAACGAGTTGAATATTTGGTAGTACACCGGAAAGGAAACACATAGGTGTAGCGCGAAGCGGTCCTTTCGGAGCTGTCCATGCGTGCTGAATCCCGACTGGAACATAGACGTACTTGCCATTTTCATCGGCTCCCCAATAGAAGATTGGTCCGCCGCTCATTCCCGCAACGGAATCAAGCTCCATTTGGTTCACCAGATAAATGTCCTTTTCAAACGAGAAAGTCATGCAGGGTAGTCCGTCGTCCACGATATCCGAAGTACGGGTAAGCAAAATGGCCATCGGAGTGAAGTTAAGCTCTTGTCCCAGTTCTATTTTCCGTCCAAAGCTGACCGACTCGGCCGGTACGCCGAGAAGGATGTGCGGGCCTTGAGCGTCGCCGTCCCATTTAACAGTATCGGACGCAATCGGAACAACACCTGCAGCAATTAGCGAGTCCACGTAGAACTGTGAAAGGACGATAAACCCAAAATCGACCTCTCGGTCATTAATGAACTCCCGCCGAAGCTCTGAAAAATTGATCGGCGTTCGTAGTCCTAGACCGTCAGCAAGGGAATTGAAGTTAAAGTCGCAGCAACCCGTATCGATATACTCTGCTATCTTTTCGATACAGTGGCCCGCTGTGCACCAAAGCCATAGATTGTTGAACTGGAGCATGAAGCCAGTGAAAAAGTGGGGAGCCTCTGAAGCTTGTCCTGTTGCTAAGAGGCAGACTACATGGTCGCGTAGAGCGTTAACGTGATCCTGTCCCACAAAGGTAACTTCTAGCAATGGATTTGCTGGGGCGGGATCGTCTTTCACTGTGACCTAATATAGGGAACCATTTGTTTCGTGGCAGACATATCGCGAATATTGAGACAAGTCTCTTCCGAGAGGATTGTAGTAATTGTCTCGAGGGCAAACTCCTCAGATCCTCGCGAGTATTATGCTCGGAGGTCAAGATTACCCAGAATTGAGGATCTGAGCCGTCAGGGTCAGATCGTTCCGATTCGGGACTAAACGATTAGAGGTGTTTTCCAATAATTTGATCGAGGTCAAAATAATGGATCTATTAGGTTTTAGTGTGGATGTAGTTCAAGCTTTCCGAGGAAGAACAGAATAGCAATCCTAAAGTTTTGAAACTTTCTAAATCCTCTTGCGACGGTCTTAATCTCTTGGATAAGAGCGTTGACTGCTTCTCAATAGGCGTTTGTGATTCTCCACTTGAGGTAGTTGAGAAGTCCCTGGATGTTCTTTTCCAGGGTCCGTGCGACCTTATGCATTTTGGGCAGATCATGCCTATCAAGCTCCGTTATCCAGTTCTCAAAGAACTCGGCACCTGCCGGTACATCGTCCTGTTCAAAGAACGCTTTGAAGGTCTGCTTGAAAGCATAGGCTTCCGCCGTTTTGAGTTCTGTTTTGACGGGCGCTTCAAAGGATGCCTTTTGGTTCACCGTGAGATTCTCAGGATTTTTGAGCCAAATGAATCTTGACTCTTTGAGTTCAGGATGTTTCTTAACTTCGGCCCTGCGCGTTTCATCGACGGCCTGTCCAAGCATCGCTGCTATATGGAATAGATCGTGAACAATGTCGGCGTTGGGGAAATGCGTCATCGCCGCATTTCGGAAGCATTCCGCCATGTCCAGGCTTACCGTTTTGACCTTCTCGGGTTCAGGAATGCTCGAAAAGACCATGATAGCCGTCTTTTCGTTGCGCCCCAGTTCCACTTCCAAGACTCTTTTGCCGCCAGTGTCGCACACTACTGTCGCGAACTTTCTGCCGCGCTGGAAGCCCCTTTCGTCTACGCTCACATGAGAGATCTCCGCAAGTCGGCGCCTGGCAAGACCGCGATTGATTGCGCGGTGCATCACATCGTGAACCTGATGAGCGCTCAGCCGAAGAAGACGCGCCGTGCGAACTTGACTCTTTGTCGGTTCCAAAACCCGAATCGTCCAATCCGTATGTCATGTGAGAATTGGGACTTGCCCAAGGAACACCAAGCTGCTTAATGCCGTGGTCCTTGCAGTTCGATCTGGGAACGCGAGCAACATCGAAGGTAGTGAAACCCATCGTGTCAAGGTCACGCCAGCGACGCTCAGAACAATGATCGTAGAGGCCACACACCGCATCGCATACCGGACAGTTCAGAACACCTACATGCTCAACATGAATCTCAACCGTCCGAGACTCCTCACTCAATTCCACTGAAGAAACCGACAAGGAAGAAGTCAAGCCCAAAAGAGAAGTGAAAAAATCTGTGTCACGCACGCAATAAGATTACGCGAACCCACTTCGTTCTTCATAGACCCTGAAACTCGGACTTGATCGGTCATGCGAACGACTTAATGTCGTAAAGAATGAACAATGCAATATATTCTAGTGCTTTTTAATTGCACTTTTCCAAATAATTTGCCTTTATGCGTTCGTCTACCTGCACCAAGAAGTTTTTGCCTTTCGTCGTATTTATGTGGCAATTGTACAGCACCAATTGGTAGAGGGGACAGCGGCCCCGAGGGACTTAACGATGGCCCAGAGGATCGATGGCCTACTTTCCCTTCTTGATAAAGGAAGGCCGCTAGTGGTCATGTGTGGGAGCGCAATATCCGGTGTCGCACCTCCTCGCGTCCCCATGGTAGGCGAATTCTCGGCTTTTCTGTTTGCTACCTTTAACCAACTCCTCAAAAGCGGAACGGTCTTGGAGCGGACTGCCGCGTCTTATTGTCGTGATCTCCTTGACGGAGGGCGATTTGAAGGCATTAGAAAGCAAACGAAGTTTGAGGAACTGATCGAGATAGTTCAACGCCATTCAGATCGATCAATCACGGACGAACTTATGGCACTCACGTTCACATGCCGCGAGAAGGAGACCGGTTTTAACCACTGCGCGATCTCACACCTTCTCAGAATGGGGGCGGTAAGCGGGTGCATAACCACGAATTTCGACAATGCGATTGAACTAGCGCTGGGCGATTGCGACAGCTATGAGAAATCAGTTTATCCTAATTTTCCGTCCACGGCCTCATCGAAACCTTTCCTACATAAGATTCACGGCGACGTTGAGAAGGAAACCTATATCAACACAAACACCGGCATGCTCCGCGCTCTTAGGAAAAATTCTCACGAAGGAGTCATTGACTTTTTACGTGAGGCGGTCTTGCTGAGCGTCGGGTACAGCGGCAATGGGGACATAGATATACTGCCTATGCTCAAGGCGTCCGGCGCGTTGTTGACGGCGTGCGTTCGGCCAGGCGATCCCCCTCTTAGTTGGCCTTTAAAGTGCTGGACATGTGATCTGAGCAAAAATTCTACTAAAGAAAACTTTTTGGTCGCCCTCGCCGTTCATTTCGGATGGAAGCCAATCGATTTGCCTGGAATGGATCACCAATGGCAAAGTCAGGTGGCAAATTGGTGCGCAAGACTGACGTCGGACCAGTGCATAAATGTAGTTCAGTCGATCTTCTCGTCAAAGAATGAAGACCCCGTGCTCCATCTGCACCTCGTAAAGGGCTGGAGCGCAGGCGTACCCAAAGGAAAGCATGCCAACGATTTTGAGACAGCAAGAACGCTTATCAATTGTGCACTTTACAGTTCAGGCCTACGAATTCTGCGCACCTTGGACGAAATCGCAAAGGTAAGTGCTCCAGTTAGGCACTTGCGGGGGTTCGCTCTGTGGCGCAAGGGGCATTTGGGCAAGGCAATAAAGGAATTAACTGCATTAGTGCATGATAATGGTAATAGTCTAAGCCATGCGGAAGATCTCCGAACATATCTTGAAGCGGCACAGGAATACGTCTCATTTATGCCGAGCAAGAAGCGGAGGCTATTGGTGTATCTCGGCTCGGGATTAGCTTCTGAGAAGCTAAGACTCAATCCTGGTGATCATAGTAGAGCATTCTTTCTTGCCCAGTTCGCACAAGTGCGGCTGGAGTGGACGATTTCCAACGACCTCGACCAACATGACGTGACATCTAGATTGGTCGAACAATACAAGAACTTCAGAGATCTCCAAATGTATGCGGAGGCCGCCCTAGTGGCGCGAGCCGCTGCTGAGTTCTCTCTTCCTGCAGCCCGTTCCGTGCTGTCGACATCCTGCGATGATCTTAGAAATGAGGCCTCTTGGCTTACGCTAAGTCGAAATTATTATATTTTAAGACTAATTGATAAGCTCAATCTCAACCCGAGGCTTTCGTACTTTATCATCGAGGGGAAGCACCGCAGATGGGCTCAATCCCCCGTCCACGAAATCAACTACAGGATTAAGCGCCAAAGGTGGTACGCGGAGTATGTAGCCGTTACGACTTCCATTCTTAAGGAAGATTAGCAAACCCGCTGAGACTGTTTTAGCAGATCCCGACGAAGAGATAGGAGGAATTTGTCGAAGACTGCCTTGGGCCTTTTCGAGACGTTCTATGAGTTCAAACAAAAGCTCTGCTAGCTGCTACTCAAAAAGCACTACAATGCCAAGAAATCCAGAAAGCTGGTCAAGACAATTCCTAAAGGCAATCGATGATCTCATCAATTCAAAGCTAGAGCCACTGGTCACATTAGGACAAACACTTGAGAACTGGAAAGAAGAGATCGCTACAATGTGGAGGATTACAAAGAACAACGGAACCACAGAAGGATGCCACAACAAGGTGAATTGAGGTGCCCGACAAATTGCGTAGAGCCGATCTGCGATCAACTCGTATAGCTAAGTTGCGTTCTCGGTCGGGGCTTCCTGTTTGCCATGCAATTCCACTTCTAAATCGCATGCTTAGCCTTGGACACGCACTCTAAAGGGAGGAATGATCGCCGATGCGGTCTGCCAAACTTGCTCAAGCTTCACGCCAAAGTAGTGATGAATGAGCTTGTCTCGCTTGCCGGTGATCTTGCGCCAAGGATGGTCACTCGCTTTGGCGCGGAGTTCAGGAGACATATTCTTACTCGCTTCTCCCACGATCTCTAGGTTTCGGATCTCTGCGTCCTGAACCATTTCGTGGGCGAAGAACTCCTCTTTGCCGTCAATGATAAACCCGGCAATCTTGTCGCACGCCTTGACGAAATCTGCCAGGAATAGCGCTCTCGATTCACAAGGCAAATGCCTCACGCACGATCACAGGTTCTAAGAAAGGATTAATGCCGCCGTCGACGACAACATCGACACGCATTGCCAATTCATCTGACAGGTCTTGCTCAAAGCCAACGAGATCGAGCAAACTGCGGCTTGACTCCATTTCAACGAGGAAATCCACATCGCTGGCCTCGTTTGCTGTGCCGCGAGCAACTGAACCAAAGACCCGAGTGTGGGACACGCCATAGCGCCTCGAAATCTCGTCGATCTGAAGCCGATGTGCTCGCAAGCTTTCTAGGTTTGGACTCATGAGCTCATCTGGGACGCGTTTCGAACTTTTCTCGCAATGTCGCTGATGCGGTTCTGAAGGTGAATTCCATAGCTAGATGCTCGGCGTGCTCTCTAGAAAGACACTGAGATAGTCATCATAGACAAACGTGCGACCATATTCGACGCTCGTGTCGCTTTGAACGAGGATTCCGGCTTCGACAAATTTGGTGACAAGCTTGTTTGCATTGGTCCTGCTCAAACCTGTCGCCTGCTCGATCGCTTTCACCGGCACGATGGGGCTCTTGAAGAGACTCCTTAGGGCGATCACACCATTGGGCGCAGACTTCCCCATCATTGAAACGCGCCTCATGTCTCGCTCTCTCAAGACGGTGATCTGTTTGCACACACTTATTGCTTCCTCTGCTACTTGCGCAACACCTTCGAAGAAGAATTTCAGCCAAGGCAATATGCCATCGTTCTGGTGGTACGCGTGAAGGTGGTCAAAATACGTCTCGCGGTTGCGCCGGAAAAACTCGGACAGATACAGCACCGGCCGATTCAGGATGCCCTGCTGACAAAGATAGAAGGTTATGAGGAGCCGTCCGGTGCGTCCGTTACCGTCTGCAAACGGATGGATCGTTTCAAACTGGGCATGTGCAAGGCCAGCCTTTAGAATTTTTGAGGAAGCATCCTCAGAATGAAGGAACGCCTCTAGGTCGCCCAGAGATGCTCTAAGCATATTCGGCGGCGGTGGCACAAACCGCGCTGTTGCTGGAGATCCGCCTCCGATCCAGTTTTGAGTTGTTCGAATCTCACCTGGAGTCGCGTGTCCGGTCGCCCTGGCTCCGGTCAGAAGCTGTTCGTGGACCTCGTATATCAGTCTCATGGACAGAGGAAGACTTTCCAGTCTTTCCAGACCGTAATTCATTGCAGTGATGTATCGCAGGATATCGTCCACGTCGTCTGGCAGTCCCTGCCTCATCGACTCCTCCGCTTTGAGTGCATGGATCATGGTCGCTTGCGTGCCTTCCAACTGACTCGATTGTGCAGCTTCTTTCCGGACATACATAAAGATGAAAAAGTCGACGTCCGGAAGCAACTCGGTTATGCCGTCCAGCCGACCAAGCAGTACAGTTGATCGCTCCAACAGGCTCAGGGCCTCGTTATCGAGAGACGGTAGATGATGGGGAGGGAAAGAGTTTGGAACGAAAGCCGAAAATCCTCCAGGTTGCTTTATAGAATTTCCCAGAATCCCCATCCTTTACATTCTATCTCAAGATGTAATGGAAAACGCCTTTCCCATTACATCTTGCCGAGACATGTAACGCTTGGCGAAACATTCGCGCGAAACGATTCATCCCTCCCCAAGAATAACTCTCTACTGAACTCGGAGCAAAAGAGAATGTTCCGGATATCACACATTCCTAGTTTTGACTTATGATACAGCACCATGAAGTCAGCTACGGAGCCCCCCCAAGAGCGTGGAGCCGTCGGAGTTTATTGGGCTCTAGAACTGAAAGACGTGGCTGGCCGCCTTGGATGCTTGTCAAACCGAGGGGGTTCCCAGGGGAGCTTGATCACAGTGAAACAGGTGACATCTCTATGACTACGCATCTGCTCCTTTATTGTCAGGCCCGCGCGATTAGGCATCGGGATGACCAACGGCGTCTTGGGCTAAACGCACATCATGTGAGCAAAGAACGGCGCGACAACACGGAGTACAATATTGCTGTACTATGAGCTCGGACCAAATTGAGATTATCGTCGAATCGGGCGATGCCGCCAGGAGCACGCGTAGCGCGACTTCTCTGTCGGATCTATTCCAAGACCAGGGTCTACCTGTACCCGCCCGTGTAAGTTCCACGCCCGGTGCCCAGAGTTCTGGTGAGATTCTTGTTTTCGTCGGGCACCTCTTTGCTTCGTTAATCCCAGGAATCAAGGCTTTTTTTATGCGGGGCCACCAAGCTGAGATCACCATTCGCCACGGAAAGACGACAATCACCCTAAAGAACGTACAGGATGTTCAAGCCTTTGAACTTGCGATGAGGGCGGTCGCATCCGCTCCTCCAGCCGAATGAAACCCGCTCTGCTTCTTCTTGGAGCGTCAGAATTCCCGACCGGGAGCTTCGACTCTGACCGTCTCCGTCGTGAGGCTCATGAAGCAGTAAAGCGCTACTTCCTGGCGGAAAGCGGTCTCAGCTTAGATACCCACCAGTGTGTACTGGATCTGTTCGACAGTCCAAAGGTGGCGAACGAGCAGGTTTCGATGATTGAGGACTGGGTGCGGAAACTAGTCGCACTGTCAACGCCATGTACCGATCTATTCATCCATTACGTTGGTCACGGAGAGTTCAAAGGCGGTAACAGTCAAGATTATTATCTTGCCATTAAGACGACGCGAAACTATTGGACAGGTCTCGCCATTGAGCAGCTGGCGGACCTGCTTCGAAAGAGAGCCTCTTCTCTCCGCAAGTTTCTGATAATTGACGCATGTTTCGCAGGATCAGCAGCACTTTACATGGGCGGACCCGATCAGGCCATGGTGCGTCGAACGAAAGACGCGGCATGGGATGGTGCCAACATTGACCAGAATGTTTCGTTTCCCAAATCCGGCACCTATGCACTATGTTCCTGCTCGAAAAACGTCCCTGCACAGCGAGGAAGCGAGCTTGGAACCAAGTTCACGCACGGTCTGCTTTCGGCGCTACGAGCTGGGGGCATCCAAGTATTTACATCCGAATCGCTTTCATTCGAACAGGTAACGGCTTTAACTGAGTTGCAATTGAAGGCGCTGTACGGCGAGGACGTCCCGCCCCCTGTCGGTTTTGAGTCCACCCCGGAGAGGGGGCGGGTCGGCGCAATACCTCTACTGCGAAATGCGAATCCCCGACTGGAGTTAGTCGTACCGTCTAATGCGCCGGACCTTCTGGTACCGGTTACCCCCTCGAAACTCCAACGACACCATAACAGAATTGGTGTACTGGTCCAGCACAAATACACGCTAATGATTGCTTATTCAGTCGTGATCATACTGGTGGTATGGCAGAGGTGGGAGCTGATTAGCCAGGATCACAATTCAAATGGCATGGCTCTGAGGCCTGCCCCGGCAGGAGGAAATGCGAACTCCTCCAACACTACGAAGTGGTCAACCAAGCACAATTCGGATCATAGTGACCTACCACCGACAAGTGCACTCCCCCCTCCCGGACAGGTTCTGGCGCTCAAAGAAGGTATGTCCGTGGATTACCCAGACGTGGGACTGGTCAGGTGCAATTTTACAGGTCTAGGTTTCGTGGCCGTGCGAAACACTGGCCCCAGCCCTGCAATACACCTAGTTCCGAAGCGATCCGAGAGCGAGACGGAAACCCACTCCGCAAGTCTTTTGGGGCCATGGTTTCAAAACCTGACCTTGGCTTGTTCAATCACATCGATTGCGCAGGTCAGAGCAACCGGGCGGGTGCCCTGGCAGGTTGGTTGGGTTCAGTGGCACTATAAGGACCACGAACACTTCTACTATTTCCTGGCGAAAAGCAATGGCTGGGAGTTAGGCAAGGCCATCGGATCGGGTGGCAAGACACGTTTTCTCATCACGGGCACGACTCCCTGGTTCGACTTGGGAAAGCCACACAAAATTATCATTTCACAGGTAGGCGCAAATATCGAAGTCTTCGCCGGCGATGCTTCGATCGCGAAGTTCTCGGACACCGATCATCCGTATTTGGGGGGCAAGATTGGATTCTATTCAGAGGACGCAGACGTCCAGTTTGATAAGATCCAGGCCAAGAAACGTAACTAGTCCAGCCAAATATAAAACATTTGTGGCTTCCGACGGTCAGAAGTGAACACGCTTCCAAAGTGAGGGAGCCGACTCTTCGAAAGACATCTTGTAGTAGTTTTTGACCTGTTCGCGATCTGTTTTGGTGAATCTGCAGTCCTTCGCCACTGATCCCACCACGCTCGGGAATCAGTGCGCAACGCCAAAAATGGTGCAAAGCGCGTTCCCGCAGATTTCGGGAGAACATAGGTCTCACAACCCATGCAGAACGGAAAAGCTTCATCACAATGCGGTAAGCCCGGCCCGAACCAAGGGCGAACCTTCCCTGGTTCCTAGCCGAGGCGAGGCGGGCATCCGTCGCTTCAGACCTAAAAAGAGCAGTCACATTGATCACGAGTTGGAGCCAGTATCTTTACTCCAACTCGGTACTCGGTCCATAAGCTCCGATCTGTGCGCGAGAGTCGGCCTGTCACTCGGAGCTTGCATCATCGAACTCTGCGCCTCGGCAAGCCAAGTCTCGATTCTTGGTGTGAAGTCGTCGGCACGACCTCTGGCCTCCCGAGACGGTGTGAATAGGCTAGCGGTCGTGTTTGAACATTGTCTTCCTTCAATGAGGTGGAAGAATAGTTAGCGGGACTCCCAGACGAGGTGCTCTCCGTATGGTTTGCCGTTGACCGTTAGTCCTGCTCTGCGGCGATCTCGAATGGCCTAGAAATACCTGCTGTCTCAGCCTAGGCGACACGTTGCAACCTGCCGGTCTTCATGAGGAACTCCGCGAATCGTGAAGACCGGTCAAGGTCGATCACATCAACCCGTACAGAAACATCGACTAGGGCTCTCGCCAGGGATAGATACTAGCGGTCCGCTGGTATTCCGCAAACAGCGAGGTCCAGATCCGACCTTTCTGTCGCCCGTCCCTCAGCGTACGAGCCAAACACGTGAACTTCCGAAGCTCCCTCGGCCTTAATGCCGTCAATTGCTCGCTTAAGTGATTCAGACTCTGCTAGAGATTTCGGCATGCATGTGCCTTGGAGACTTTAAAGGGTGGCTGCCCGACTAGGATTTGAACTTAGTTTCGACTCGACTCAATCCGACTATTTGATCACAGACAAGACCCAGTCCTTTATAGTTTGAAGATCTTTCTCCGCAACATCAATATCTGATTGAGTAAACGCAGCGCCTCCTGGGTATCGGGTAACCCAGGCATAGGAACTTGTCATGCCTGCTGCTGCCAAAACCGACTCGCTGGCGGTGACTTCAGGAATAAGACTTATTAGCTGCTCCAAGTCGTGAGACCTTATTGGTGCGATTCCTTTTTGCACGAGCGTGGCTTTGATGTATTTCTCGGAAGCCTGCTGAATGTGATACGCGGCCATGTTCCATGGGCCGCCATTCTTTCGAACAAGCACTACAATCTGCTCGTCTTCGTGTGCTTTGTCGAGCCACATTTGCGCATTCAAGTTAGGCAACGTACTCAATCCCCTCGCGTTGAGCCCAATAGACGGCGGTGCCTGGGATGGCGGCGGCTTCTTCAGCTTCGGCAGGTGTATAAACCAAAAGGTCGACAGAAAAGTCGCGCCCCCGCAAATCAAGCAGCGCTTCACCTTGACGTCGGATGAACGGCATATCTGATTCCGTGATTACCAAAACATCGTAATCGCTGTCTGGATGCGCGGAGCCAGTGGCACGAGAGCCGAAAAGGATGAGTTTCTGAACATCAAAGCGGGTGCGTAGCCGCTCGCTGATGAAGTGGAGTACTTCGGGTTCGCTCACGTCAGTAAATCCCCGGAAAAGAGTGGCTGCCGGACTAGGATTCGAACCTAGACACACGACACCAAAAACCGTTGTCCTGCCATTAGACTATCCGGCACAGCCGACGTATTATACTCGGTCTTTTTTGGGTGCCATACTGCTTTTATCATGGCAACTCTGGTCAAATCTCATCGAATTGCGCACCTGGCACAGGTTCTAGCTGAAAACGGTATCGACTGTTTCATCGCACAAGACCCGATATCGATGGGGTATCTGCATGGATTTCACGAGCATGCAGGAGAGCGATTTATGGCGCTCTGCATTCACAGTTCAGGTCAAATCAGAATGATTTGTCCAGCTCTCTCGATGTCTCAGGTGACGAGAGCAGGAATCGAAGATATTCGCCCGTGGAAGGACGGCGAAGATCCGCTCGCGCATTTCCAAGAGCTGGCCAGCGATTGGGGCCTCAAAAGCGCGATCGTAGCAGTGGACTCCAACATGCCAGCTCGAATGCTGCTACAGATGCAATCCGTGCTTCCGGCGGCCCTCTTCAAGTCGGGAGAAACGTATCTCGCCCAACTCATGCGGATCAAAGCAGAGGACGAAATCGACCTTCTTCGGAAAGCAGGCAAGATTGCAGACGATGCTTTCGATGCGGTCTATCCTAAGATCAAAGCAGGGTTGACAGAAAAGCAAGTCGACAAAATGCTCGTCGATGCCATGGTTGAAAGGGGTGGCGAAGCCTACTTCTGCATCGTAGCAACCGGTGCAAATTCCGCCGAACCTCACCACCTGAGCGACCAGACCGTTCTTCAGAACGGCGATACACTGATTCTTGACTTCGGCTGCGACGTCGGTGGTTACAAAAGCGATATCACCCGGACGGTTGCAGTGGGCCAGGCGACGGATAAAGCAAAAGAGATTTATGACATCGTTTTCCGCTCCCATATGGCGGGAAGGGAAGCCAGTAAGCCTGGGAACACCTGCGGAGCGGTTGATGCTGCCGCTCGAAAAGTCATCGATGATGCTGGCTACGGTTCCTATTTTGTTCACAGAACAGGACACGGTTTGGGTTTAAATGGACATGAGGAGCCATTTATTATCGGGGGAAGTCTCGACGTCCTCGAACCAGGCAACTGTTTCAGTATTGAGCCGGGAATTTACCTCGCAGGCAACCTCGGTGTTCGCATCGAAAACATTGTGGTGGCAACCGCAGACAGCCACGAAAGTATGAATCGAGAGCCGTCTCCAACGATTATTGAAGTAGGTTTGTAATTGAAACAGCTTCGGACGGGAGCACTCGTCCGAAGCTGTTGCTGTAGATTATTTTCGGTGTAGCCAGCCTATTACATAATTGTAGTTATGGTTTTGTAGGTGGCATGGAGTCGAGAGCGGCCAATTTTGGTCGAATGACATGAACGAGTTTGTGTTTCCCGATGAGAAAACGGCGATATGGCCATAGGGAAGTCCGGCTGACGGCTTGCAACCCCAAATTACGAGATCGCCAGGTGACGGAACGCCCTTAGGTGTATTCGTGATCCACCTCCATCCTGTTGGATTGGTGTAGCCGAATTGATAAGCGTAAGCATGTGTCGGAACGTCTTGTCCCGTCGCTCTCGCCCATTCATGTCCTAAGGCGACACATTGGCCGGAACCGCAATAATGGTTCTTCCACTTATTAACGAATGCTGGAAGGCTCTGAGCGTGAGCCGATGTCGACAGCATGACGACTCCTGTCGCCAAGAATAGACCCATTCGAAGAGCTGATGATTTAAGCAAATGTGACATTAATAATTCTCCTGTAAGGCATATGTTTAAGCAGAGAGTCAGGAATAAGCTCAGCAAATGGCTGGGATTGCTTTTGTCTTTTTCCTTCACTAAACTCCTTCACAGGTAATGAACGGGGGCCGAAAGGCCTATTTCCATTTCTCAATGAATTCTTGGAATAGAAATAATAATTAGCACAGGTAACAAGCTGAGGAATCATTTCGAGGGTGGAATTTTGCTTCCAAAGCACGTAATGGTTCTAGAATGAATATTGGCTCGAAGCAAGGTTCGCAAATGACGTGCAAGAAGCATCCAACCTATAAATCGATGAGGCCTCCTAAGCACGACTGTCCAACTTGCTGGGCAATCTGGAAATGCACTCTCAACTTTGACCATGGCCCGTGTGGAAAAACATCGAAGAGGGACCGAAGCAGGCATTGCACATCGGACCAATCCAAAGGCCACAAAGGAAGTTAGAGCTTCGAAGCCTTATTTGCCGATTAGGTCTCAATCGAGAATGGATCGTGCCCTTCTTCTCGAGCACGACGGAACCTGTCAATCACGCCGAGGGCGTCCCGGGCAGCATCTTGCTCGGCTTCTTTCTTGCTCCTACCCTGTCCTTCGCCGATCGGTTCGTTATCGAAAACCACCTGGACCTGAAATCGCTTTTCGTGTGCGACTCCCGTTTCCCTGACGACGCGATAGACCGGCGACTGACGCCAAAAACTTTGGGCGACTTCTTGTAGCTTTGATTTGTAATCGTTCGGGCTAACGTCGCCGCCACTGATCCGCAGTAAATAGGGATGGAGTTGCTCAAGAACGAACCAGCGAGCGACCTCAAGTCCAGACTCCAGGTAGACGCTGCCAATAATGGCTTCCAAGACGTCAGCAAGTATGGAGGGCCGGCTCCGGCCGCCCGTGGCTTCTTCACTTGGACCGACTTCGATGAATTGATCAAGCCCAAGTTTCTTCGCGACCTCAGCAAGCGGTGCTTCTTGGACGACGCTTGATTTGGCCTTTGACAGCATTCCCTGATCCCAGGTCGGGTGGTGCTCAAAGAGATACTGCGCGATCACAAGGCCGAGTACCGAGTCACCGAAGAACTCTAACCGCTCGTAACTATCCGCTACCGGGTTTGAAGCGGCACTTCGGTGCCTCATCGCCAGTCGAAAGAGCTCTTCACTCCGCAGCGGTATCGGTTTCGGGATCATGCAATGCGCTTGCTTAGTGCTTCTGCAATTCGCGCAACTCCTTTCTCAATATCCGCACGACTGATGGCGTAACTTAAGCGAATGTGTCCCACTCCTTGAAATACTGAACCTGGAACAACTGCCACTTTAGCCTCATCCAGTAAATACGCAGCAAGCTCAACATCTGATTTCAGTTCACCCCCAATATAAGCAGAAATATCTGGCAACGCGTAGAATGCGCCCTTTGGCTTAAGCATTTTTACGTTGGGAATTGCCGTCACCAGTCGGTGAATGAGGTCTCTTCGTGCTTGGAATTCGTTTCGCATCTCTTCAATCGAGTTTGGAGGCAGGTTGAGTGCGACCACCGCTCCGTATTGGGCGAATGAAGTGGGATTACTGGTGACCTGATCCTGGAAGTTGCTCATAGCGGTGGCCACATCAAGGGGAGCAGCGGCGTAGCCGATTCGCCAACCCGTCATAGCGTAGCTCTTTGAGCAGCCGTTGATCGTGATCGTTCGATCGAAAACCTCTTTGCCTAGGGATGCAATAGCGATGTGCTTAAGTCCATCGTAAATCAGGTGTTCGTAAATTTCGTCAGCGATAATCCAAAGTCCCTTATTGACAGCCATCTCCGCGATAGCGGTGAGCGTTTCGAGTGGAAGGACTGCGCCCGAAGGGTTACTTGGACTATTGATGAGAATGGCTTTGGTTTTGGAAGTGACCGCTGCCTTTAACTGTTCAATTTCCGGTACAAATCCTGAGTCCGCGCTTGCGTGAACAATCACTGGAATTCCGCCAGCAAGTTGAATTTGGTCGGCGTAGGTCATCCAGTAGGGAGCTATCAAGATAACTTCGTCGCCGGGGTTGATCAGAACCTGCACCGTGTTGTAAACCGAGTGCTTAGCACCGCAACTAACGATGACTTGATTTGGGGCATAGGTCAAGCCATTTTCACGTTCCAGCTTCTCGGAAATGGCCTTTCGTAAGGCGGGAATACCTGCACTTGGAGTGTATTTTGTGAATCCTTTCTCGATCGCACTAATTGCAGCGTCGCAGATGGGTTTGGGAGTGTTGAAATCAGGTTCGCCAGCTCCAAAAGAGACGACATCAATGCCTTCGGCCTTCATGGCATTTGCTTTCGAAGTAATGCTGAGAGTTGGAGAGGGCTTCAAAAGGCCCGCACGCGCAGACAGGCTAAGGGTATTCACCGTTCCAAGTATACCGAGACGCTATAATCGCCCCGTGGGTAAGCAGAATCACTACCGTCGCGGTTCGCTTTTAGCCCTTGGCATCCTATTTGGATTGCTGATTTTGGTGCTCATTATCCACGTGATGATCGGCGGGAGTATCAACTACTTGCCTTGGAACGTGGTCTCCGAAATCTTTCGTGGCCACGACACGTCTCCCGCCCAATCGACAATTAACAACGTTGTCTGGACCACTCGCTTACCTCGCGCCATCGAGTGCTTGTGTGTGGGAGGCATTCTGGGCCTGGTAGGTTCCGCTTTCCAAGCGCAGTTGCGCAATCCTCTAGCCGAACCCTATATCGTTGGCGTTAGCTCAGGTGCAGCCATCGGGGGGGCGTTGGCCATGATTTTCGGATTCGACGTGTGGCTTGGAGGGCTTGGCGCGGCTGCTTGTGGATTCGCTACGGGTTTGACCTCGCTTGGGATCGTTTATGGTCTAGCCAAACGCCGGGGTGTCGTCGATGTCACCACTTTGCTGCTTGCTGGAGTGGTCGTCGGTTCATTAATGGCTTCATTGTTGTCTCTATGTCTCCTGCTTGCCGGTCAGGATACGAATAAAGTGCTCCAATGGCTACTTGGAAACATGGGCACCGCAAGCTTTCCAAAGAACGCGCTGCTTTTCGTGGTCCTCATGGTTGGTGGCGTCATTCTGGTGAAGCAGACTCGCTTACTGAATGCCTTTGCTATGGGTGAAGAGACTGCCATTCGCATGGGTGTGGACGTACGCCGGCTGCGTGGAATTGTTCTAGTTGTGGGTACGGCAATGACGGCGACAGCTGTCGGAGCCGTTGGGATTGTTGGGTTCTTAGGATTAGTGGCCCCGCATATCTCGCGTAAAGTCCTGGGCGTGGATTGGCGGTACTCGCTCCTCGGGAGCGGACTGATCGGTGCCACGCTTTTATTGGCATCTGATCTCCTTGCGCAGCGAATTGGATCCGTCTTTGGCTCTGTAATCGGGGACATCCCAGTCGGGATCGTGACGGCAGTAATTGGTGCACCTTCGCTTCTCATCCTGATTCGACGCCGATAATCTGGTGCATCCTATAGTTATGTCCAAGCTTGAATATCGAAAATTGTCAGAAAGTGAAATTGCAGAGGCGCTGGGATCCTGTGTAGGCTGGGCGATTGAGGACGGGAAATTGGCCAAGTGCTTTACTTTTAAGTCCTACAAGGACGGACTCGTATTCGCGGTGGCTGCTGGTCAATTGGCCGACCAACTCAACCATCATCCGGACCTAGAAGTCGGATATGCCAAGGTTCGAGTTGCGGTGAATACGCATGACGTAGATGGCATTTCACCCTACGATTTCGAATTGGCAAAACGCATTGACACCCTGATTTGAAAGTGGGTGAGGCCCTGAGATAAAGGTCACCCCCGATTTATGTATCGCCAGGGTCAACCAAAAACTAGAGACAGATGGATTAGGCAAACGCCATCTGTCTCTGTAACCCTAGTGGTTATTCGTCGACGAGGTACTCAGCAATGAGTTGGGCTGTGTCCTTCAGCGCATCGATGTTCGTGCGCTCGTAACCGTGACTCGTGTCAACCCCGGGCCCGATGAGTGCGACTTCGGCTTGGCCGCCAGCCTTCCAGTAGGCGCTTCCGTCACTGGAGTAGTAGGGATAGACATCTGGCTTAAGGTCAATTCCAACGCGGTGAGCCAGAGTTCGCAGCTTATCGGTTAGATTCTTACTATAAGGTCCACTAGAGTCTTTTACGCAGATCGAACAGTGGAATTCGTCGCCGGAAAGACCATCGCCAATGCAGGCCATATCCAGGACGACTAATTCGTGGAGATCAGTTGGGATGTTGTCCATTCCACCGTGCCCCACTTCCTCGTAGTTACTGATGAGGACTGAAACACGCTGCGATGGAGTCAATCCTCCTTCGCTCAATGCCTTAAAGGCAGCCAATACGCAGGCAACGCACGCCTTGTCATCGATAAAGCGAGAACGAATGAACCCCGCGCCGCTCACTTCGACTCTGGGATCAAAATAGACGAAGTCTCCTATTTCAATTCCAAGTAGCCGAGTCTCCTCTGCGCGAGTTGTACGCTCATCAAGACGTACTTCCATAGTGTCTGCCGTTCGAGGCGAGGTCGATGCATCGCGATTGACATGCGCAGCACCATTTGTTAGCACAAGCGAACCTCGAACTTGTTGTCCTGAGCGAGTAGCAATCGACAGGCCTTCGCTTTCTACAGCCGGCCACATAAGTCCATTTAACGCTGCGAGTTTAAGGCGCCCATTTGGCTTGATTTCCTTCACAATGGCGCCCAATGTGTCTATGTGAGCGGTCAAGGCACGAGGTTTATCGGCTCGTAATCCCTCCATCTTGGCAACCAAAGCGCCCTTAACGGTTCGCTTGGTCGTGAGGCCCATGCTTTCCAGTTCTCCCTGGACAAAGCTGACAGCGTAGTCCGTGTCTCCGGTGGGGCTGGGAGTATTCAGTAAGTCCACCAGCGTCTGCACTAAATAGTCAGTCGAAATTTCGAATCGGGCCAAGATTTCCTCCGAAGATACGAGCGGTAGGTTTACCCGGAATTGGTCCAAGATAGAGACCTAGTAACAAAATGAATCCTTATCCACGACCAATAATCTGGAATGCATGGCGACTTTGTTGCTCGTTATAAAGATTGAACAGGATATTGCCGAACCATTCAATGCAAGGATTGTCCATGCCGTATGATTTCTGCACTCTTCAGGAAACAAACCTCTCACGAAATTCATCTAGTCGCTAATATGTAAAGGGTTTGTTTTCATCAGAACGCAGCGCCTAATATAATCGGAATAGAAAACGAATCTCAATGGCCGAGTTCGAGACAGAAGTGATAGGAAATAGTTCTGGAGGTGATTTGCTCCTCAAGTCCAGCCCCAACATGGTTGGGGTAATAACTTTGCTAGTCGTGGTCTTGTGCGCGACGATCATTAATTTATTGCAGTGGCTTCTTGACCCTCGTTATGACTTCAGACAGCAGAACTGGGGAACAGTTATTTTTAGTGCCTTAGTTGCAGCTGTTGTTTCTCAGGTCGCAGTCAATCGTGGCCAGAAGATGTCTGTCATGGCAAAGGATGAAACCGCAGAACGTGAGAGACTCCAAGGCGAACTTAAGCACATTCTTTCTTCGGTTCGATGCATTTTATGGCATGCAAATGTTATTAATGAAGATGGCGATTACCTCTGGGATACCCGTATTTCACTTGAAGAGGCAGCTCAAAGAGTCCTCCCGATTTACGTTCCGGAGGGTCAAACATTCGCCGATGTTTGGTATCGATGCAAGATCAAGGAAGACAGTATTCAGTGCGATACGAATGCCATTAACGCATTCAGGACGGGTGCGGCGGGCTATCGAAACGAATACCGTTGCTTGCTTGATAGTGGAGAGATAAGGTGGTTCTTTGAAGATGTCCAGGTCGAAGTTCTCGGTCCAAATCGATTTTATGTAATTGGAGCGTGCGTCGACATCACGAATGTCAAATTGGCCGAATCCAAACTGGACGAAGAGCGTGTAATGCTGCGGACGCTGATTGATGCCTTGCCGGATATGGTGTATATCAAAGATATCCATGCCCGGTTCCTACTCAGTAACATGGCTCATGCTCGGTACTTAGATGCGCGATCTCCGGACGAAATCGCTGGCAAAACAACAGAAGAGCTATTTCCACCAGAGATAGCTCGCCTTTTCATCGAAGACGAAAGCACAATTTTTCGCACGGGAAAGGCCCTTGTAAATCGGACAGAAGCCATGACGAACAAGGAAGGTCTCGTTTCATGGTTTTGGACGACCAAGGTTCCTATAAGGGATGGACAAGGCCGCATTACGGGAATCGTGGGAGTGAGTCGCGACATAACGGCAAAGAAACAAGAAGAGGAGGAACTCAAAGAGGCGCTCCAGGCTGTGAGCGAGGCAAGAAAAGTTGCGGAACACCATGCCGAACTGTTAGAAGAGCAAAAGAGGGAACTTTCTAAGGCACGCGATCAGGCCATTGCTTCAACGAAGGCTAAGTCTGAATTCTTGGCAAATATGAGCCATGAAATCCGAACGCCGATGAATGGAATCTTGGGTATTACCGATCTTATGCTCGCTTCTAGGCTAACGAAAGAGCAATTTGACTTTGCGAGGACCATACGCAGTAGTGCCGATGCGCTCTTAACGGTAATCAATGACATTCTCGATTTCAGCAGGATTGAAGCTGGAAAGATGCACATTGAAATTACTGATTTCAATCTGCGTACCGTCATGGAAGAAGTAACGGATCTTGTAGCAAGCAACGCTTTTCGTAAGCGGTTGGAAGTGGCGTGCCTTGTCCCCAGAGACCTTCCAGAGCGGTTGAAAGGTGACCCGGCGAGAATCAGGCAAGTGCTCACTAATTTGATGGGCAACGCCATTAAGTTCACTGAAAAAGGCGAAGTGAGGCTTGAAGCCACCCTTATCCAAGAGACCGAAACTCACTCGCTGATTCGAGTATCAGTTGTAGACACCGGAATCGGAATTCCGAAAGAATCCCAGTCCAAGATCTTCGAGAGCTTTACTCAAGCGGATGGAAGTACAACTCGAAAGTATGGTGGCACCGGCCTTGGCTTAACGATTAGTCGGAGCCTAACCGAATTGATGGGTGGCCGCATTGGAATGACCAGCGTGCCGGGAAAGGGAAGCACTTTCTACGTAGAGTTGCAGTTTGAGAAACAGACAGGAGCTGAAGTTTCGGATCCAGCACCCATTCCGGAGTTGATGGCTGGTCTTCGCGTGCTAATCGTGGATGACAATGAGACAAACCGTCGCGTCCTGTTTGAGCAGCTTTCCTCATGGGGTTGTCGGCCAGATAACGCAGTCTCGGGAAAATCGTGCCTGGATATGTTGGAACATGCCGCGCAAGCAGGTGACCCCTATCAGGTGGCGATTGTGGACATGCAGATGCCAGAAATGGATGGAGTACAGACGGCAATCCAGATAAAGTCTACTGATCTTATCAAAGAAGCCGTTCTTATCTTGTACACATCCATCGGCGAAGTCGAAACATCAGAGGAAATGCGGTCAAAAGGATTTTCCGCCATCCTTACGAAACCAGCCCGCCAGTCGCAACTCTTTAATGTCATGCTTTCTGTGCTTGGAGACTCTCAGTATTACAATGGATTTACCGATGCCGTTGTAGCGGTGCCACGAGTTTCGCTAGGCTTAAAGGTCTTACTTGCCGAAGATAATGAGATCAACCAAATGGTTGCCCAGATGATGTTGGAACGGTTTGGTTGCGAAATTACTACCGTCGAGTCTGGAATGCTTGCCGTCAAAGAGATCAAGGAATCTGACTTCGACGTCGTGCTCATGGATGTTCATATGCCCGATATGGACGGGTATGAAGCGACGGGGCATATACGTAAATTCGAAAGCACTCGAGGAAAACGTACGCCGATAATCGCCATGACTGCCAAAGCGATGCCCGGAGACCGCGAAATTGGGCTGGCAGCCGGAATGGATGATTACATCGTTAAACCAGTGCGACCTGATGAGCTTTACAGAGTACTAAAACGCTGGAGCCCAAAAAAATCGTAATCTACTGTGCAGCGAACAGCGCTGCGCCCCTTGCTCCAGCTTTGTCGCCATCAGGAGCGATCTCAATGGCCAGGTCAGCTTGCTCTTCTCGGTAAGGGATCGCATTTCGGATATTTTCCAAATACCAGGCGCGGAGTTCTTGCGAGGCTTCCACTACTCCTCCGCCAATGAATACGGCATCAGGATCAAATACATTGATCATTTGGTCGATATGTGCGGCAAGGGCATAAGTCTGCGCTTTGAAGATTGCCAAACTCATCTCATCGCCCTTCTCCGCCATACTGCGAACCTTCTTAGCTGCCTCCTTGATTGGCAGGGCAGAGAGCGGATGGTTCGGATAGTGAGTCAAAAAGTGAGGAAGCAAATTAAGCTCGATTCCAGTCAGGCTCGCTATGGATTCAAGGTCACTGATCTTTCCGCAATTGCAGCGTGCTTCTATCGTTCCTTCTGGATACCAATTTCCTGGCAAAGTAACATGTCCAAGTTCGGCGGCAAAGCCTACTCGTCCAATTAGAACTCGTCCGTTTGCAACTACTCCCCCACCCAGTCCAGTCCCTACGATCAATGAAACGGAGGTTTTTGACGTATCTGCTCCAAACCTGACCCAATGGGAATACAACGCAGCGGCATTTCCATCGTTCAGAAAACTAACGGGAAGCTCAAGCTTGGACTCCAAGGCGCCCCGAAGGTCAAAGTTCCAGTAGGCTGCGTCGGCAAAATTAGTCGCGCCCTTTGAGCATAGAACTCCGTCGGCGCTAATCGGCCCCGGGGTGTCAAGACCAACCGCGTTTACGTCCGACTTCTTCCAACCGGTGAGTTCAAGTGCCTTTTTGAAGCTGGCACAAAGCTGGTCGATACAGATTTCAGGGCCCTGAGAAACCAAACTTGGCAATTCTGCCATACCTTCGATGAGGAAGGAAGTCTCGTCGAATGCCGTAACATTGATCGAATTACCACCGAGATCCAAACCCACAAATCTTGCCATGCTTTCCCCAAACTCCTCGAAACCCAAGCAACCTAGACTACCCGCTTACTAAGCAGTGCAAGCCCTGGTACGAACCGTAGCTTAGGATGGGCGCTGGGGAACAACTGGAGCATCCTTAGGGGGCTCAGGAAGTCGAGCGACTCCTGCAGGGTAGAAGAGGACTCCATGTTCGTGCCGCATTCGGCTTATCTCCGTAAGCAACCTATGTCGCATCTCCAGTTCCTCGGCTTGATTCTCGACTTCGAAGTTGCACTGCACGAGCACGGTCAAGCCGGTATCGTCCATGTCCGATAAATTGACGATGACCTTTTCCGGATCTACCCCTTCCAATTCATTTAGGTAATTTCGAATGTCCGTGCAAAGCGCGTTTAGCTTGTCGACCGGTGTGTCATACGAGACTCGAACGTTGAATTTCTGTCGCCGATAACGCCGTAAACTCACGTTTTCGACAGCGGCACGAATAAGGTTCGCATTGGGCAGGTTAATAATCGTGTCTTCAAATGTCCGAATTCGAGTTGAACGCAGGTTGAGCTCTTCTACGATCCCTTCAATTTTATCGACTTTCACCCAGTCGCCGATTTGAAACGGCATATCAAAGAGAATTGTCAACGAGCCGAAGATATTCTCGACCGAATCCTTGGCGGCCAATGCAACCACAATGCCACCAACGCCAAGGCTGGCAAGGACGGCGGCCACGTTTACATCGAATAGGGTCCCTAGAGCAAAGAACAATCCGATCGAAACGATCACAAGGCGCACTAGCTTCCGAATCATCGGAACAAGCAATCTTTCGGCCCGGCTAGAGACTTCAGCTGCTTTACTTGCGATGGAATCACAAAATGCATCCCACATTGCATAGACAAGCATTGAGAAGGCAAAGATGGTCATGCCTTCTAGCAAAATCATCACGCCTCGCTCTAGCTTGCGGGGCAAATCGAGTGGGCCAACCAAGGGGTAACAGACCAGCGCGCCTGCGATCAAACCCACCGCCCGGCGGGTGGCCACAACCGTTTCGTTTGAGACCTCTCCTGCCAAGTGCTTGGCTCGCAGCCTAAAGGCGCGAACGGCAAGTCGATTGCCAACAATCAAGGTTATCCGAGAGAGACCAATGAGCGCGATCAGCCCGACCCATTGCCATACTTCGACTCCTAAAAGGAAGCGATGGAAGAATTCTGGAAGGTAGTTCACCCATTCGGGCTTTTCCACGGAAGGTAGAAAGTCGTTCATACGGTCTTAATTTTTCGGTTGGCGAACTTTCGCCCAATGATAACAACTGCTGGAGCTAAGAAAACGGCTGGCAAATAATTGGCTGTCTGTAGATCTTTAATTTCAAGCAGTCCCAAACCGGTCGCGAACAGGATTGCACCGCCCGTTGCTGTTGTCTCCGCCAGAAGTTCTTCATCATCCGCGATCGGCCGAAGAGGACGTGCTGCTAATGTTAAGCAACCCTGGTAGATCAAGAGAAGGAACGCGGTTACTAAGACGCCAGCCCCAGAAGCTGCCGCAAGGAATATGGCGGCGACACCATCCATCGTTGACTTTAGGCTCAGCAATTCAATCTTGCCTTCGAGTGCATCTTGCATGCAGCCAAGTAGAGTCATTGGCCCGATGCAAAACAGCACGAACGAAGTCACTAGGCCTTCAACAAAATGAGGCGAACCCGACTGGCCAAGGGTGTGCTTAAACCAGTTCGCAAGTTCCCCAATTCCCGCATGAAGTCCTAATGCGAGTCCGATGACTCCTCCTCCGGCAACGGCAAGAGCTGCAATGAGTGGGTTCTTACTTTGCAAGAACATTTTTATGCCTAGGCCGCATGTAACGAGACCCAAGCCGTGGAGTGCAACTGTTTGGTAGCTTCCAGGAATGGCTTTTCCAACCGCCCAGCCGATCGATGCTCCAACAGCAACCGTGGCGGTGTTCAGCAACGTCCCTCGCATTGGGACGTTGTACCGCATCCCTGGTAGCATGTGTCGAAATCAGTGGAATCCAGGATCTTGCACCTCAGCCTTCTGCGGCCAGAGGAATTTACGGAACGACTCAAACCATTGCTCGAAGACTCGATTGAGCAGGGCTTTCGGATGCTCGCTAGACTGGATGAGGAGTATCGTTCTGGAGTGAATCGCTTCGATCAACAAGGCGAAGTGCTACACGGGATACAAGACGAAAAAGGGTCTCTGATTGCAATTGGTGGGATAAACCAAGATCCCTTTTGTGCACGAAAGAACGTTGCCAGAATCAGGAGGTTCTACGTTCATTCAATGCACCGTAGACGCGGGCATGCACGGTTTCTTCTCAGACGGTTGACGACACAAGCTGCAACCGCTGGATTTCATTCCGTCGTCCTCCGCGCTACTGAACCCACGGCATTTAGCTTCTATGAGGCGATGGGTTTTATTCGGATTCACGGTTCGGAAACCGAAACGCACGGCTTGAGCCTCTAGCCCGATAAGCCGTAAGCACCGAACTGAACAAGCCGAACTCCGGCCTGGTCGACGTCGCCAATGACCCTTATATAGCGCCCCTTTGTTGGAGCAAACCGATAGATTCGTTTTGTACCTGGTCTCTGACTCCAGTTAGTTTCCGTTACCACGGTGACTTCCTCGCCTCTGAATGCGCCGGAAGTAGATACCTGAACGTGGAATTTCTCCCAAAATCCATTTTTGTCCAATAGGCTCGGCACTATGGTGACCGCTGTTAGGTTCTGCTCGGCCTTAAGATCAACCTGCCACCAGTCGCCAGCTTTTCCCGTGGGCGGCTGCCACCCATGGTCCGGGCTTGTGGTGTCGCCATCTACTGCTTCATCTGGCTTAAGGATCGAGTCGGCACTGTCTTCCGCCTGATGATTCTTTGCCAGTGACTGATCGCCAAGGAGAGTGAGGAAGGCGGCGGGCGTCTGTGAAACTCCTTGAATTCTGACAAAAAGGGCCGTTCTCGGAGGGAAAGTGATTTCCATGGGAAGGACTCCCTTGTACTGAGCAAAGACCTCTTGCTCTCCTTGAAAGGCTCCTGTCAACGATCCTTCCACGACGATTTCTGAATCCGGTTTGATCGTTGAAGACACGCTGACGCCACAAACATGATCGAATAGGGAGGGAAGAGCAGCGAGAGTTCCAATTGAAGTAATAAATGGATTGCTATGGGTTCGCGCTTCCTGATTGTCGAACGCAAGAGGTTTGATTCCGGAAATTTCTGCAAGATCCTCAATCGCGAGAGAATTTGCACCTACGAATGTGTTCGATTGCAGAGTCATGGGGCCTGCGTTTTCGATCTTAAGAGGCTTTTGATAGTCAATGAAGGTGTTTTGGAAGAGACGATCCCCCGTTGCGACGTCCTTTAGAGCTTTGAATGACATCGCTGCACTGGCACCAGAATCCATCGCAAAGATGTTGGATTCGAAGCTATTCTTGAGTCCGTTCTCCTCAAAAATCCCAGCCTTGATGCAGCCTACAATCAGGTTTCCACGGACAATCGCATTGGATGCTCCCATAAGGTGGATTCCAATGTCGCAGTGGGAAGAGCAATTGTCAATTAGCTTAACTCCGGCCTGATTCTTCACGGCTATGCCATCTGACTTGGACCAGCTAGTATCGTTCGACTGAATGGTGTTTGGAGCGCTCGAAGTTCCGGATTCCAATCCACTTGAAATCCCGACCCCGTTGCAGCGAACGACACTGTTTCTAAGGATTTGGTTATTATTCGAAGCTCCTTCAATACTAATTCCGATGGATTTACCGCTTGTGTCATCGATGAAGGAGATCTTGTTGTCTCTAATGAGACAGCTCATTGAACTTTGTAAGGACAAGCCACGAGTCTTGTTACGAGAAAGATCGCTCTTTTCGAGAGTGAATTTAGTGCATTCGTTTAGCAGTGCGGCTGTTTCGCATCCATGAAGCTGGCTACCTCCGAGCGAAGTCGTGTCTGCTTTGTCTGATCGTAGGCCGATGCCGCAATTTACAATGGAAATGTTGGTCAAGGTGAGACCCTTTGCCCCGTCGATTTGGATTCCCTTTGCGAATCCGGTGATCTTCAGATTCTTTACTGTTACATTCCCAAGGGCACCGATTTGTAACGCGGTGCCAGACCCATTCCCCTGTAGAGTTGCACCATGGCCATCGAGGACCGTGCCGCTCTTTCCGATCGTCATCGGCTGAGACAATCGGTAGACCTTGTTCTCTAGTTGGATTTGTAGGGGATTTGGAGGCTGCACATTTTTCTTGGCTCCTTTGGAGCCTTGCCCCGCAAGGACGGTAACCGCCAATATCAAAGAGATCACACCCTATTTTAGCTGTCATGCGTTCTAACGGCACTAAAGTCTCAGTTCTGAACGGTAATAAGTTCATTACTAGGGTTAGGATTTCCCGGTAATGCACAATAATTCAAAAGGTATTTGGATGGGCGATCCGATCCGGGTATGCGATTCGTATATGCTTCGGTTATTGCTATGGCGGTTACACTTAGAGATATTGCAAAAAAGCTGGACTTGTCCCATGTGACCGTTTCGCTCGTACTAAACGACCGAAGGGATGTGACGATTTCCGAGGACACCCGCGCTAGGGTCGTTGATATGGCTCAGAAAATGGGTTATCGACCCAATCATGCTGCGCGAGCACTTGCGAAGGGGCGGACGCAAATGATTGCACTTTGGATGGCTAGCCCTTCCAAGTTGTACTACGGCAAAGTGTTCGAAACCCTTTACGGAATAATTCGTGCGGCAGGCTACGAAACAGTTTTTTGTCTGGCTGACTACGCGGACAGTACTCGCAAACCGTACGATTGGCCTGTCGACGGCATTATTGCAGTGGACACCTACGAACTCGTTGGTAAATTTGAATTGCCGAAGGGCATTCCGGTCGTTACGCTTGGCTCGCACGCCGAAAGCCGTTCCGACTCGGTTACGGTTGATATTTTCGGTGGTGCCACTCAAGCAACCCAGCACCTAGTCGAAATTGGATGCAAGCGAATTGCCCACGTGACTACAAGAAGACCTATGGCCGAACGACACGGTCGCAGCGCAGCTTATAAATCGGTGATCAAGGATGCGGGCTTAAAGCCAGAGGTCATCGTATGTGAACCAGGAGGACCCTTAAAAGTTAGGGCCGCGGTCAAGCAGTACGTTGAGGAAAACGGTCTTCCGGACGGACTGTTCTGTTATAGCGATGACTACGGATTTGCTTCGATGCGTGCTCTTAGAGATCTTGGGTACCAACCCGGCAAGGATTGCGCGGTTGTTGGATTCGATAACGTGATGGAAGCTGAGCTATCCATGCCGTCACTTACGAGTGTTGCTCAACCACTGGATGACCTCTGTCGGGTAGGTATGCATTTCCTGCTTAACCGGATTCGAGAACCGCAACTCGATCGACAGGTGTCTTCGATCGCCATGAGCCTCGTAAAGAGAGAAAGCACGAATCGGAAGTGACGGGCATGTCACAATACTCGTAGGAAGCAAAGGTAATCGCGTAGCGGGTGTTGCCCGGAGGGCGATTGACCTACGAATCTTATGAGTGAAAATACAGTTGATCAGTCAACTGCTCTCCTAGAGCAGTTTGCTAACCGTGAGTACGAGCACGGATGGACAAGCGACGTTGAATCGGATTCCTTCGAACCTGGCCTTAGCGAAGAGGTTGTTCGTCGAATATCCGCAAAGAAAGAGGAGCCAGAATGGTTGCTCGAGTGGCGTCTAAAAGCCTACCGTCAGCTATTGACAATGAAGGTCCCAAAGTGGCCCAACGTTTACTACCCGCCGATTGACCTTCAGGCTGTCATTTACTACTCGGCTCCTAAAATGAAGCCGCTACTCAATTCGCTTGAAGATGCGGATCCTGAGATTTTAAGGACATTCCAGAAACTTGGGATTCCAGTGGAAGAGCAAAAAGTACTGCTCAACGTTGTGGGAGCAGCACCATCGGCAGCCGATGCACTAGCGGCACCTCGACCTCTTTCTGGAATCGCGGTAGATGCTGTCTTTGATTCTGTTTCGGTCGTTACCACGTTCCGGTCGGAGCTAGCTAAGCTTGGTATTATTTTCTGTTCTATCCAAGAGGCTGTTAAAGAACACTCCGAACTGGTGAAGGAATATCTGGGGAGCGTCGTTCCGTACAGCGACAATTACTTCGCGACACTCAATTCCGCAGTGTTCTCCGATGGTTCATTTGTCTATATTCCTAAAGGCGTTCGATGTCCGATGGAACTGTCTACCTATTTCCGAATTAACGCTGCCAATACCGGACAATTTGAGCGAACTCTGATTATCGCAGACGAAGGTTCATTCGTTAGCTACCTTGAAGGCTGCACTGCTCCTATGAGAGACGAGAATCAGTTGCATGCGGCCGTTGTCGAGCTTGTTGCAATGGCGGATTCGACAATCAAGTACAGCACCGTTCAAAACTGGTACCCAGGAGATAAGGACGGAAAGGGCGGAATCTATAACTTCGTCACCAAGCGCGGAAGGTGTAGAGGTCGAAGAAGCAAGATTACATGGACGCAAGTCGAAACGGGCTCTGCCATCACATGGAAATATCCCAGCGTCATTCTCCAAGGTGACGATTCGATTGGTGAGTTTTACAGTGTCGCCTTGACTGCAAACAAGCAGCAGGCGGATACAGGAACCAAGATGATCCACATTGGTAAGAACACACGTTCAACCATTGTGTCAAAGGGCATCTCTGCGGGAAATGGACAGAACACTTATCGTGGCCTAGTGAAGATCAATCCAGGTGCCGAGAACGCGCGAAATTATTCGCAATGCGACTCGATGCTTATGGGTGATCGATGTGGCGCCCATACTTTCCCTTATATTGAGGTGAAAAATCCGACCGCAACCGTGGAACATGAAGCGTCGACATCCAAAATTGGTGAGGATCAAATCTTCTATTGCAACCAACGCGGCATACCGACTGAGGACGCGGTCAACATGATCGTCAGTGGCTTCTGCAAAGAGGTCTTCCGAGAGTTACCGATGGAATTTGCCGTTGAAGCTCAGAAACTTCTCGGCGTATCGCTCGAAGGTTCTGTCGGCTGATCGAATCTGCTTGCCGTGCCAACTCGTTTTGGCACGGCAGGAAAATCAGTCGGGCGTCCTGTCTCGTGCTGAGCCTGAAATAACCGGAGATATCGGGATTAGAGGGGAGCAAGAGCCACTGCATCCATTCGTTCCTCCCGGGGGTGGTCCCGGTCTGAACCCATCTCCACGCTTGAATTTCCGGATATGCAGGATGACGAGGATTATCAAGCCGACGTCACAGAGTGCGATAAAAAGTATCGGTAATCTCAAATGAAAGGCCAAGAAATTGCCTAAGATTGCCATGAATAGAGTGGCCACAACGATTCTGCCGTCTAGCAATATTGTGCTGTAAGGCGAACGGATAGTGATCGATCCTAAGCGGCTAGAGCGTATACCCATTCATCTAATGGTACGTCAGAAATCGGCTGGATCGCTAGCGCTCAGTTTCGAAAGCTGAGAAGTGAACTGCTTTGCCATTCGCTTGTGTTGGATCAATGAAAACCGAAGGGCAAGAGCGTCACGGAATCTATACTCCCGAGAATCCAACGGGGATTGCATCCATTGGACGGACTCGGTCATAGCAACAATTGCAGCTTCAAGCTGCTCTTTATTCGTTTCAAAGTTGAGTGAAGGGTCCTTCTTAAGATCCCGAGATATTCGAGTGACCTTCAATTTCAATCTAGGAATCTTTTGAAACATCAAATTGTCGACGCCAATTTCTCGCTGGCAGTTCGAATGCCCGAACTTACGAAGTTGTCTGCAATAGCCGAAGCTCCTCTCCCATGTTCTCCTTGGCTTTTATTTCATAGCGGCGGCCAAACTCTGTAAGGAAGAGAGGGTCTCGTGTGCCATACAGGGCAAGGAACCGCTTTCGGCCCTCAGCATATTCCTCATCCGAGAATTGGATGAACTCACTTCGAATCCTCGCACCGTTTTCCCAATACGAATCGGTTCCAAGTCCGTGGAGGTCCAAATCAATGATCAGAGAGGTTTGAATGCTCCCATCGGAGTTGATATGATTTGCTGTCGACATAATGGTCGACTCGACCAAAGGAATGAGATCGCACGCTCCATCGAGTTTTGATAAAGCTTCTCTCGCCAATTTGGCGCTTGCCGACTCGTTATCCTTCCTGCCCGGAACGTAAACAATGTCGTGGTACACGATTGCTAATTCCAGGACGGCACGCCTAATCAAATCAAGGTCCTGGACAGACCATTCTTGAAGCAAGGTCAGCATGCCTTGGATGTGCTGAATGTTATGGTACGCGAGGTTATTTTCTTGGTAGTTAGCGGCAGCATCTTCAATCGCGTTCTCGAAGGCGACGTGATTCGGAAGGGCTTTGCCCCTCACCCACGCTTGAACCCCCGGGCAGAGATCTGATAACAATGAACGCACAACGTTTTATAACCTATTAGGCCACTATAGTATTAAGGATAATAAGCTTTCTCCACTTGATTCGAGCATCAAATCCCAACATTTAGATCCATGTGTCGGGACTTTTGGCGTAGCTTTGGCCCTGATATCCTCGGCTAACTTGCCGATCGGAATCATGATCCCACTACGATGAGACTGCGATTGGGGGAGCGTCTGGGTTAGGTATCCGCTTAAGAACTTCTCGAGCATCGACTTGGTCCTTTACCTTTTCATCGATTATCACACGTCCATCGCGGAATCGAATAATGCGCTTGCAGTGCTGAGCGATGTCCTCTTCGTGGGTAACGATTACCACGGTCTTACCTTGGCGATTCAGATCCTGGAAAACGGCCATGATCTCTTCGCTGGTAATGGAGTCGAGGTTTCCTGTAGGTTCGTCCGCTAGTATCAGGACAGGATCGTTCACGATGGCTCGCGCTATCGCGACTCGCTGCTGTTGACCGCCAGAAAGCTCACTGGGTTTGTGATCCATTCGTTGACCCAGTCCAACTCTTACGAGCGCTTCCTTTGCCTTCTCCTGCCGATTTTTGACACCTGCGTACATAAGTGGAAGCTCCACATTCTTAATCGCGCTTGTCCTAGGTAGCAGATTGAAATTCTGAAAGATGAATCCAAGATATCGGTTCCTGACATCCGCCAGAGGGTTATCTCCCATACGAGCAACAGCTTCGCCATTAAGAAGGTATTCACCGCTAGAAGGTCGATCCAAGCATCCGATGAGGTTCATGAATGTGGATTTGCCAGAGCCCGAAGGTCCCATAATCGCGACAAATTCCCCCGGTTCAACGGTTAGGTCAATGGATCGCAAAGCATGGACGACCTGGTCACCCATTACATAGTCTTTGCAGAGACGGTGGACTTCAATGATATTCATTTCAAAAGGGGTGGGATCTTAGCAAAGGATGCTCGCGCAATTCTGTGGTCATCTCTTCCTGTAAGTTCAAATCGTAGTTAAAAACTGTCCTGATGTGGTTTAGGTTTCAATTTGGCTCCGCCAGTATTGTCATCCTGCCCATTCTCAAGTTATTCGTACCTCAGCGCCTCAATGGGTTCCAGACGACTCGCTCGCAAGGCAGGATAGAGTCCAAAGAAGAGCCCAACGCCAGCGCTAAAGCCAAAAGCAATGATGACGGCTTGGCTGTTCACCATTGGAGGGACCTTAAGTAACCCAGAGATTCCGAATACGCCAACCGTTCCCAGGAAGATTCCGATCAATCCTCCTACGGAGCACATGACAATGCTCTCAAGCAGAAATTGACCCAATACACTCTCTCGTCGAGCGCCTAGTGCCTTTCGAAGGCCAATTTCGCGTGTGCGCTCCGTCACTGAGACCAGCATGATGTTCATGATTCCGATGCCGCCAACGAGTAGCGATATGGATGCGATGCCGGCAAGAAGGATGCTGAGAAGCTGAGTTTGCTTCTGCATCGTCTCAATCCAGTCACCTTGATTCATCACCCGGAACAGGGGCTCGCCAGTCACATTGCGTCGCTTTTTGCCTAAAGACGCTTCAACCTGCTGTTGCGTAATCGGCA
Organism: Fimbriimonadales bacterium; assembly: GCA_038207365.1. Classification (GTDB taxonomy): domain Bacteria; phylum Armatimonadota; class Fimbriimonadia; order Fimbriimonadales; family Fimbriimonadaceae; genus Fimbriimonas. The sequence continues at coordinate 63,699 of JBBQZV010000014.1, forward strand.
GAAGTTCAGAGTTTTTGCCCTGGATCATGATCATATCAAGATCGCGTCGACCCAGTAATCGGTGCTTCGCGGTTGCAAGCGGGAGATAGATTTGATCGTCGGGGTTCCAGTTACCGGTTCCGCCCTTATAGGCGCAAACACCAATCACGTCGAAATTCTCGTTCTTAATGCGAATGGTCGTGCCGATAGCATTTTCGGTGCCGTAGAGCTCTTGATAAGCTACCCATCCGAGCACACACACACGGTTGGCTTTGGCCTCATCATCCATCGTGTACCAGCGACCCGCATGCATCTTGGTGGCGTTTCGAATGATCGCCATTTGCGGCTCGCCTCCAGTGATTTGGGTCATATAGCTTGTGGCTTTGTGCTTGGTCATCGCACGCGAGCCAACGGTGCCTGAGATGAAGGCGATCAACGGAACATCCTTGCGAAGGCGAGGAACATCTTCTTCTTTGAGCGTAGGCATATCGTTCGATAGGCCCATGCCCCCTCGTCTCCAGTTGGGCATGACCATGAGCATGTTCGTTCCCATGACCTCAATCTGCTCCATTGACTTTCGCTTGGTACCTTCACCAATGCCGATCATGGCAATTACGGAGCCAACGCCTATGACGACGCCCAGCATCGTAAGGAACGACCTCAGCTTGTTGGCTGAGATCGCTCTTAATGCGGTTTGGATGCTGTCAAAAAGGTTCATTTAGCGGCTACTTATCCGTCTTGGCGTGTATCTTCTTGGTCTTTGAGGGACCACCGCCGACAAGTCCGCCACCCTGTTCTGCGTCCTGCATCTTTTTCTGCGTGGCGCGCAACTCATCCATATTGATCTCAGCGGTAACAACTTCGTCGCCTTCCTTCAGACCTGATTTGATCTCGACGACGTCATTGCCTGTCTCGCCGATTTCGATCTTACGAGTCTCAGGCTTTTGTGCGTTCGCTGACTTCACTCGAACCGTGCCGTCGTCCTGGATCGCTTGGTTAGGGACGTTCAGGACGTCCTTTCTCTGAGCAGTAATGAACTCGCAAGTGGCGTTCATGCCCGGCAAGAGCTGAACTTTGGCGCCTTGCTTAACCTTAACTCGCACCTTGACCGCCGTTACATTGTTTGTCGTTAGTGCCGCAGGACTTACCCGAGTAACAACCGCGTCAACAACGGTTCCACGATAAGCATCAGCGGTTACGCGAACGGGTTGACCCACTTTTACGTTTGCGACGTCCGCTTCGTCGACGGCGCAGTCTACAAAAAGCTGGGTGACATCGCTGATTTGAACGAGGCTGGTTCCTTGAGCGAACGTGCTAGTTCCTGGAGGGATGATCGTTCCTTCCTCAAGGTACTTCATGGTAACAACGCCATCCCGAGGGGCAAGGACGGTTGTGCTGTCGAGTTGGACCTTGGCGTTTGCAAGCGAGACCTTGTTACGAACCATGGCTGCTTTGGTCTGAAGAATGTCGCTTCTCTTGACCTCTATCTGAGCTCGGTTGTCTTGTGCCTTCTGGAGGGCAATTTCAGCGGTTCGAACATTCTTCTCCGCTTCTTGTCGATCAGTGCGGGTTACGTCGTTCTGCGTAATGTTTACCTTAGCCTGATCGAGGGCCGCTTGCATGCGGGCTACATTGAGCTTCTCAGTTTGAATCTGGTTAGAAATATCCGTGTCCAGCGTGCTGAGTTTTTGCTGTGCGGTATCGAATGCCGCTTTGGCTGCCTCTGCAGCGGCATCCGCTCTTTCGACGGCTGATCCAGCAACATAACCTTTTGATAGCAGGCTCTTTTGGCGAGATAGATCTGCTACCGCTTCTGCCCTTAGCGCTTTTGCCTGGTTCAAGCCACCCTGTGCGTCTCTTCGCATTTGGGGAACGGTGACTCGCTGAAGTCGGTCGAGTGCCGCCACTTCGGCATTGTAGTTGGCTTGGGCGGTTTGGACTATCGAACGGCTAAGCGCGGGCTGGCGGTTATTTTGAATTTGAGCTCGGTCTAGCCGAATTTTGGCTGTTTCAAGCGCGGATTTCGCATCGGCGATTTCGGTCTTGCTTAATGCGATTTGGAGTTTGTAGTTCTCCTCTGCCTGGGCCGCTCGAGCACCACCGCTAGTTAGATCTGCGTTAGCTTGATCGTAAACAGCTTGTGTATCCGCTGGGTCAATTCGTGCAATCAAATCACCCTTTTTGACAATGCTGCCTTCTTCAACGGCCAGCTTGACTACGATGCCACCGGCTTTCGACTTCACGTCGACAGCTGTTGTGGCAACCACTTGGCCCGTTGCGGAAATGGATCGGACTAACTCGCCCTTGGTAACCGGTGAATAGCGGAACTCGATCTCGGCGACCTTCTCGCTTCCTTTAGATTGATAAGCCCATCCTGCGATGATAAGAATGAGAATGCCAAAAACGATAGCGATCTTTGTCTTCATGAAATCTGTTTGCTTTGGGTGATGATCAAGCCAGCAACCCTACTCCCCTGGAATGGGGCGACCTGTTACTAGCTTGAGGTTAACGTCGGAAATCCGGAAATCGTACAAGGCTTGAATGTAATTTGACTCTGCGGTGACGAGGCTGATCTGAGCCGTAATCACCTGAAGGAGGTCATATGCTCCCGCTTTCTGAGAGTCTACCGCCGCTTCGTAGTTCTTCTTGGAGGCATCCAAAGCTGTCTTGGCTGCTTGAAGTCTTTCTGCGTTGGTTCGTACATTAGTGTACGCGGCTTCAATGTCGGCACGCACCACTCTTTCCGCTTGGTTAAGAGTTTCTTGATCAGCCTTGATAGCGTATTCAATGCGTCTTGCTGCCGCTTTTAGATATCCGCCATCGAAAATAGGAATGCCAACGAGAAAAGTGAGAGTTCGATTTTGAAGTCCTACAGGTGTCAACTGCTCGTTGAAAGCTGCGTTCAAACTCATGGTAATTCCAGCTTGTCGATCGGCGAGCATCTTTGAAAATTTCTGCGATTCAATGTTCTTTTGTTGAGCAAGAATATCGGGTCGCCTTGAAATCCCCTCTAGGATCAGACTCTGAAGACTCTCGTCAACCATGGGAGCCATTTCGGTGGACTCCGTTTGAAGAGTTGGCAGAGGTTCCACTGTGCTTAAACCGATGGTTCCCTTGAGAGTAGCTGCGGAATTAGTTGCTTGGTTCTTTGCCGTGAGCGAGGTCACGCGTGCATTTTGGAAGTCAGCGTTCGCTTGGAGTTCCTCGATTTGGGCTGCGTCACGGGCTTTGATCCTCGTTTGAGTCTGGTCGAGAATGGTTTGGGCTCGACTAACTTCCGCAATCGCTACTTTCTCTAATTCCTGTGCTCGCAACGTATCGTAATACTGCTGGACAACGCTAAAAAGCGTGGAGCGAAGGACTTGTTTGGCGTTAAGTGCTTGAGCGTCTCGTGCTCGTTGGGCTGATCTCAGGGAAAAGCCTCGCTGTCCGGAATCAAGCAGAGTCCAACTTGAATTCAAAAAGGTTTGGTTGCCTTCAGTTTGGGCAAACGCGGTGTTGTTCCCGAAGGTTACAAACTGCTGTCGGTCGCTGTTGTACTGCAACTGTGCGGTCACGGTGGGCAAGAACGCTGCAGCAGCCTGGGTGATATTTGCATCGGCGGCTTTGACCTGCAGATAGGCGGCTCGTACTGTACCGTTTCGATCCTTTGCAAGTCGCAATGCCTCTTCCAAAGATAAGACAGGCTGTGTTTGGGCAAACGCTGATGAAAAGCCGGCGGCGAACACCATTCCTATGGAAACTGTTCGGCAGAGTCGATGAAGTCGATATGGCATTGCGATCAAAACGTTACCGTGTATCGGACCATAAAGTTGCCGTTTTTTGCACGTGAAGAAACTGTTAGAGATACGTCGCGAACTTTTCAGCAAGTTCCGTTAACAGTGCAACCTCAATGAATTCTTACTTTAGAGATTCGGGAAGTAAGGAAGCCGGACGACTGCCCGGCTTGCTCGGAGCCTAGCTCCAAATGAGGTCGGGGCGAATCACGATGGTTTCGTCTCGATCTGGGCCAATGCTGAGGATGGCGACCGGCGTCTTCGTGGTGTCCTCGATGAATTCCAAGTACCTCTTTGCTGCGGGTGGAAGTTCAGAAATGGATCGACACTTTTGTAGATCCTCTTCCCAACCTTCCATCTCCTCGTAGTGCGGCGTTACCTTGGCGAAATCCCACACGTTCGCGGGTATGTGGTCGATCTGTCCCCCTTCGAAGTCATAGCTAGTCGCGATCTGGAGCTTTTCAAGGCCGCTTAGTACATCCAATCGCGTCAGTACCAAGCCGCTTAGTGAGTTCAAACGGGACGACTGTTTGAGCACCACCAGGTCGAGCCAACCGCATCGGCGGTTTCGACCCGTGACTGTCCCGTACTCTTGCCCTTTGTCCCTAATGTATTGTCCGATTTCGTCGTGAAGTTCGGTAGGGAAGGGTCCGGACCCGACTCGAGTCGTGTACGCCTTGCACACGCCGAGAACGGACTGAAGCGCACGAGGGCCTACGCCAGTTCCAAGGCATGCGCCACCTGCGACGGGATGCGAACTGGTTACATACGGATAGGTACCCGAATCCAGATCAAGGAACGTTCCTTGAGCACCTTCAAACAGAACCTTTTGATTGGCCTCAACAGCTTTCTGAACCATCACCTCAGTATCGACAACAAAATGTCGTAGCTTGTCGGCATAGACCGAGTACTCGGCATACAGTTCGTCGAAGTCGACGAGCGGAGACCCGAACATTTGAAGCAGTCGGTTCTTATAGGCGAGCACCTCTCGCAATCGCATTTTGAACAGTTCAGGCTGAACAAATTCCCCCATGCGGATACCTAAGCGAGCAACCTTGTCCTGATAAGCAGGCCCGATACCACGTGACGTGGTTCCAATCTTGTTCTCTCCTCGGGCTTCCTCTTCCAGAGCGTCTAGCATCCGGTGGTAGGGGAACACGACATGGGCAGCCGAGGATATCTTGAGTTCCCCAATTTCATGCTTTTGCGCGATGGTTCGGTCCAGTTCTTCGAGCAAGCCCTTTGGACAAACGACCATTCCACTGCCGATAATCGCAATGGTTCCTGGGTGCAGAATTCCTGCCGGAATGAGTTGGAATTTGTAGGTCTTGCCACCAGTGATAACTGTGTGACCGGCGTTATTTCCGCCTGCAAACCGAACGACCAGGTCAGCTTGGCATCCCAGAACATCAACGAGTTTTCCTTTAGCTTCGTCGCCCCATTGGGCCCCGACTATAACAAGTGTTGGCATTTTCTTGCTCCTTGGAGGATGCGTCTCAGTACCTTGTCCACACGCACAAAAAACCGGCGCACCTCTCGCGTCGAGGATCCGCCGGCCAAAGGGATCGAGCCTCCCTAAGCCGTTGAGCCTTATCTCAACCGTTAAAAAGAACCATCCTTTTCAACAACTATAGGATACCACTTGAAGCCCTTTTTGGGGGCCTCAACTGGCTGCAGTTTGAGCAGGCAATCTTGAAGTCAAACGCTCCAAGAGAGCGTAGTGACGATAGGTAAGCGTGCTAGGACTGAGCCGCCATGTCCAGAAGAATTAAGGGTTGAATGTTCAACGTCGTCGGTAGCGGAGTCTCAGCGACAAACGATCTTAGTCACTCGTCGCTGGGATCGCTATTGAGAGCGTCCTGAAGGGTCGATCAAGTAGGCCAGTGAGTGCCGCTAGTGCCATTGTCGCCCCCATGACCACGAACGCAATTTCGATACCGACTTGCGCGACCAGCAGTCCACCTAAGCTAAGCCCCACAGGCATAACCCCGGCTTGTAGCATCGTGTATACAGAGTTGATTCGTCCTCTAAATCCGTCAGGAATCGAAGTTTGCATCCAAGTCCTTACCGGAATGTCGGCGAACGGGACTGCCACACCAGCGAGGAGGTTCCAAAACACAAACAACGCGTAGATCTTGCTGAACGCCATGAACAAGACGGTCAAGCCTACTGAGGACGTGCCGAAGACAAAACCTAGACCGGGTCTTCGAATGTTCAGTTTCCCAACGAGTAGGCTGGCTGCGACCATGCCAGCGAAAAAGGCAAGCTCGCAGATGGCTAGAGTTTGGGGTTTGCCTCCGAACCACTTGGTATTTGCCGCCACGTAGACAACAAAGAACGGTGAGATCGAAAGGCTCAGGCCGGTCTGTACGATGAGAAGCACGATGAGCTCGTGTCGTCCGCGAATATACTTCAAGCCTTCTTTCAGGTCAGCCCATGGATGCGCCTCATGCACGGATTCGCGAACAGGCATCAGTTCTGGCAACCGCCATACGAACCAGGCAGAGCCGAAGAACGATATGGAGTTGAGCATCACGGCCATGATCAAGAATAACGCCGCCGATCGCTCATAGAAAAAGCTCAACACCCCGGCAGATAGCCCGAGCGAGATGATCGGAACGATGTTCTGTGTGATCGAACTCAACGCATTTGCTGCAAGGAGCGATGTCTCAGGCACCAATGCAGGAATCGCCGCATTCTTCGCCGGCATGAAGAACGATCGAACGGACGACAAAACGAAGGGCGTGAGGAAGAGCGACCAAAGGGGAGGTTTTCCTAATCCAAAAACGAGCCCCGCCAGCAAACACAAAGCTAGCCCGCTCAGCAAATCGGACCACAGCATGATCGACTTTCGGTTGACCCGGTCTGCCACGACCCCGCCATAAAGACTGAAAAGTAAATAGGGGATCGTTTCGCAGGCTCCGACAAAGCCAACCATGGTAATCGATCCTGTCACCTTCTGAACCATAAACATGAAGGAGACGAAGTAGAACGCATCCCCCAGTTGGGAGATCGCTTGGCCGAGCCAAAGGCATCGAAACGCAGGAATACGTAGCAGGTTGGAGTACGACATCGGATCTTTCTTTCAGGTAAGTGAGGCGTTAGGGGCGATTGGACCACCTAGCGACACAATTGCAGCGGTGGTTGCTGCTAAAGAAAGAGCGGATGTTGCATAGAGCGCACATTATGGCATAATGGCCCTTGAAATTACTGGGTCAAGTTCTGTGAAGGCCAGATCGAGGTTGTCGCTAGGTACAGTCAAGACCATGTTCTCAGCTGTATTTCCCGGTCAAGGAAGTCAAAAGCCTGGAATGGGCCAAGACCTGTTCGACAAGTTTCCACATGCTCGATCGATATTTGAGCGGGTTTCCGAGGCGACTCAAGTTGATGTGGCAAAGCTGTGTTTTGAATCAGACGAAGAGACCCTTCGCCAAACGGTCAATGCTCAGATTGCGCTTTATACTTGTGGCATAGCAGCCTGGTCAGTCTTTGTCGACCAACACGGTACCAAGCCGTTTGACTGCGTCGCGGGCCATAGCGTGGGTGAATACGCTGCCCTTGCGGCCGCCGAAATCCTTGCAATCGAAGATGGCGCGAGGCTGGTTCAACTGCGTGGGCGCCTCATGTTTGAGGTGGGCCAAAAGCAACCAGGAACAATGGCAGCAGTCTTGGGGTTAACCCGAGACGAACTAGAAGAGGTCTGTGTCGCCACGGAAGGGATCGTTGTCATCGCAAACGACAACTGCCCCGGACAACTTGTCATCAGTGGCACGGTAGAGGCGGTCAAGCTTGCCGGGGAACTGGCAAGTCAGGTTGGAGCCAAGCGCGTCATGCCTCTAAATGTGAGTGGTGCATTTCACAGCCCCCTCATGGAGGAGCCGGCCAAAGAAATGGGCGAAGCGTTACGCGCCGTGACCTATCGACAAGGTCGATGCCGAGTGTACAGCAATGTTACATCGGAGCCTGTTCCAGACGAGAAGGTTTGGGCAAGCCTTCTTGAGACTCAACTTTGCACCGACGTGCGCTGGACCGAATCGATCGTGCACATGCGCAGAGATGGAATTCATACCTTCATAGAATGCGGCGTTGGTGAGGTTTTGTCGGGCCTCATTCGTCGAATTGATAAGGAAGCCACCACGCTTAAGATTTACAATGAAGAGTCGTACTTAGCCACCATTGCTGCCCTTGAAGGTAAAACCGGTTCATGAGCTTTGAAGGAAAGATTGTTGTAGTCACGGGCGCAAGTCGCGGAATCGGTCGTGGAATAGCGCTTGCGTTTGCAAGTCAGGGCGCTACCGTAGCATGCGTTGCGACCACGGAAGCAGGAGCGGCAAGCACGGTTGCTTCAATAGAAGAAGCCGGCGGCATAGGCAAGGCTTATGCATGTGATGTCAGCAGCGCCGAATCCGTTGACGCCCTATTCAGCGCAATCGGCAAGGACCTTGGAACACCAGCGGTTTTAGTCAATAACGCGGGCATCAATCGCGATTCACTTGTCCTTCGAATGAAGGATGAGGATTGGGACCGCGTCCTGGACGTTAACCTGAAGGGCGCTTTCCTTTGTATTCGAGCAGTATCGCGAACGATGATGAAGGCTCGCTACGGTCGAATCATCAATGTGAGCAGCGTCATTGGGTTAACCGGAGCGGCAGGGCAAGCCAACTATGCGGCTTCCAAAGCCGGCTTGTTCGGACTCACTATGTCTGTGGCCAAAGAGTTCGGTAGTCGTGGAATTACCTGTAATGCCGTTGCACCTGGGTTTATTGAAACCGACATGACGGAAGACCTTCCTGCCGAGATGAGAGAGATGGTCGTCAAATCGGCACCCGCGGGCCGATTAGGCACTCCGAACGACATCGCACCTGCCGTTCTATTTCTGGCGAGCGAAGGCGCTGGCTATATCACCGGACAGACCCTCACCGTTGATGGCGGACTCACCCTCTAAATGAGGGACTAGGTACTTAGTCCTGGTGCCAATGTTGTAAAGGATTGCGGAGGATTTGCGTTCCTTTGACGTTAACGCAAATCTTCCTGACGCAACCAATATCGGCTCTTATTGGAAAAACTTTTCCGAAACTGCTCTTAGATCCACCGTATGCGCCCCATGGAAAGCGATTAGGGGGTATCTTCCCAGGCATGTCGCAGGACATTTTGAATCGAGTTAAAAAAGTTACCGTTGAGGAACTGGGTGTGAAGGAAGATGAAGTCGTGGAGATTGCTTCTTTCACTGAGGATCTTGGAGCGGATTCGTTGGACGTCGTCGAATTAGTAATGGCCTTTGAGGACGAATTCGGCATCGACATTCCAGATGAGGAAGTTGGTGAGATCAAGACTGTCGGCCTCGCCGTCACCTATATCACCACGAAACTCGGATGAGTAGTCGACCCGTGCCTTCTGGCCGGGTTGTCGTGACAGGCGTCGGGGCGGTGACGCCCCTAGCCACCGGCGTTGACAACTTTTGGCCCAAGCTTTTGGCGGGTGAAAATGGTGTTGCCCGAGTTACGCTACTTGACCCGTCGGATTACGCCACTCAAATTGCAGCTGAAGTTAAGGACTTCAATGCAGAGGACTGGCTAGACAAGAAAGAAGCGAGACGGTTAGATCGTTTCATCGCTTTTGCCGTCGCTAGTGCGACCATGGCACTCAAAGACTCCGGCATCGTTTTAACAGACGAACTCCGAGAAGATTTTGGAGTCCTTATTGGCTCCGGCATTGGTGGACTCACCTTTATGGGCGAGCAGCACCGGCGTCAGGTTGAGATGGGACCCAGCAAAGTATCGCCTTTTCTTGTTCCCTTCATGATTCCAGACATGGCAAGCGGCTATACGTCGATTGTTCATGGCCTTAAGGGACCGAATACCTGCGTAGTGACTGCGTGCGCTACGGGGGCAAATGCCATTGGCGATGCCTATCACATCGTAAAGCGTGGAGATGCGACAGCCATGCTGGCCGGTGGAACCGAAGCACCCATTTGCGAAATTGGACTTGCCGCATTTAGTGCAGCAAGGGCAATGAGCACTCGAAATGGTGATCCTGAACACGCCTCGAGGCCATTCGACAAAGAGCGAGATGGCTTCGTCATCGCCGAAGGCTCCGCTGTCCTAGTCCTAGAAGACTATAACCACGCGGTGGCACGAGGAGCGAAGATTTACGGCGAGATCGTGGGATACGGAATGAGCGGCGATGCTTACCATTTCACTCAACCTCACCCTGAAGGCGCTGGTGCAATTCGTGCAATGAAGATGGCGTTCCGAACCGCTGGAATTACCCCAGCCGAGATTGGTTACATCAACGCCCACGGTACATCGACGTACTACAACGACAAGTTGGAAACGCACGCCATCAAACAAGTGTTTGGCGAACTGGCTTACAAAGTCCCCGTTAGTTCGACGAAGTCGATGATTGGGCATACGCTGGGAGCGAGCGGCGCGATAGAAGCGCTGATCTGCCTTCTGGCTATGAAGGACGGAAAACTTCCTCCTACCATCAATTACGAAGTTCCCGATCCAGAATGTGATCTGGACTATATTCCGAACGTAATGCGAGAAGCGAATGTTGATTACGCGCTCTCAAACTCCTTCGGTTTTGGCGGCCATAACGTTACTCTCATCTTGAAGCGACTGTAAGTCGAATTCAAGATGAGAAAGAACCTCAGCTTGCCCTGTTCGCTCACGCATGCACCTCCGAAGGCTTAGCTTGTGCCACTTTGGCTTAGTTCCTCGTCTCTAGAGTGAAGCCATGCTCGATCAACTCATTCAACAGTATTTGGACCACTTGGCGGCTCGGCGGTCGGCGAATACGGTTCGATCATACGGGTCTGATTTGGCTCAACTTGCCGATTATCTAAAGGGCGAAGTCGACCTCACGCCAGATCGGCTCCGAGGCTACTTGCGAAAATACGCTCCCACGCCAATAACGCGTGCCAGAAAGCTTTCAACTCTGCGGAGCTTCGTCAAATACTTGCGTGCCGCTGGAGTATTGAATGACGACCCTACTGAGATCCTCGAAGCACCCTTCCGGCGCAAGCGGTTGCCCAAGGCTTTGACGAAACGCCAAGCATCGGAGATGTTGGATCAAGAATCGGCAGGGCGGACCCCATTGCGTGACCGTGCCTTATTGGAGCTTGCCTATGCGGCAGGACTGCGTGTTTCAGAACTCGTGGGCGTGAATCTGCCCGATATCGACTACAAATCGAATACGATTCTCATTCGCGGTAAGGGGAATAAGGAGCGTATTGCGCTCTTCGGGCGGACCGCTGCTGCCGCGATTCAGGATTATCTGTCTTCGGAAAGAACCGAACCTAAGCTTGGTATGCCGCTATTTACGAACAATAAGGGCGGAAGAGTAACGACTCGTACCGTCCAAAACGTCGTGAAGCGATGGTCGATTCGTGTAGGTTTACCGCCCGAAACTTCACCTCATACCCTTCGTCATTCTTTCGCGACGCATTTACTTGACGGTGGAGCCGACTTAAAGTCCGTTCAACAGTTGCTGGGACACGAAAGCTTGGGTACGACACAGATCTACACGCATATTAGTGGTGAACGATTGAAAGCCACGGTAGACAGCGCACATCCAAGGTCAACACCAAAGTCGGCCTAGACCCATGTGGAGGCACGACGGAAGATCTTGTAATTTACGGGGCGTCGCACATGGGCAAAAATAAAGTTTGGCCAGCCTGCCATGAAATCCAATTCGTAGTCGTCGGCAGGTGAAATGAGGACTACGGGAACGTCTTTGGCGGTGGGATGAGCCATTTTTCCCATCGCGAAGATCTCATATCCTTCGATTTTGTGGGGCTCTCTCAGCGTCGCAATCAAATCAACAAAGAGAAGATCGGCACCGGCAGATGCGTCAAGGGCAGATTCCCATCGATCGAAAATTAGACATTCGTCAGAAGGGTGGAACCCTTCCTGTGCGGCAATCGCCACATCACTGTCTTGCGTAATGACTACGAATTTCATAGATAGGTTGCCGAGCGACTACAAGTTGCGGGAGATTACTTCAAACGCGAATTCAATTGATTTACACTGATGTTCAATAGGTCGAACGTCGGATTAAATTCAAAAAAACCGTGCAATATATCAATGGACACTGATATAATCGAGGAGTCTTGAAGACTGAATCTGTTCTCAAAGACAAGTGCGGATTTGTATTGCGTGTGGGAGATTAAGAATGTATCTAGTCGAGAGTGATGTCCAAAACCAGTTAAAGGAAGGTAGAGATCTTCAGAGATTCCATGACATGATGGCGGACACGCGACGACGTGCATACACCATGGCTTTGCAACTGACCCGAAACCCGGCAGATGCAGAAGACCTAATGCAGGATACCTACGTAAAGGCTTGGAAAGGCTTTGAAAGCTATATCCCTGGCCGACCGTTCCTAAACTGGCTTCTTAGAATCATGCAGAGAGCCTATCTCGATTCGCGCCGACGGGATAACCCTATCCGAAAGGCCGAGTCGTTGAATTCAATGATCTCTCCTTCTGATGGTGAAGTTCAGGAACTTCCAATTTCCGATGGCGGGCCAACACCAGACGAAGAAATCCTACATCAGGAGTTTCGAAAGAATCTTCATGAGGCACTAGACGAATTGCCTGACGTGTATCGCGATGCCATCACGATGTGCGATCTTGAAGAAATGTCTTACTCAGAGATTGCCGATATGCAGCAAACGACGATCGGAACCGTACGTTCCAGAATCCATCGAGGCCGCCGGCTTTTAAGAGACATCATCCAAAAGAAAGGCACCCTTTCGTAAGCTCATTACCCATTATCGGCGGCGTGGTCATTCGACATGACCACGCCGTTGTCTTGTTCAGAGTGTCTACAGGAGGTAGAATGTCTGTCGTGACTCAGAAGAAGGCGCCAGCCAAACCCGTTTGGTACAAAAACACATACTTCTGGATCGCAGGAATTCTTTTCTTGCTCGGATTTGTAGGTCTTATTGGCGGAGACCAAACTATTCGAGATCCTGGACAGAAACGGGAGAGCGGGCTCTTTTTGCTGTACTTCGTAGCCTCCGTTATCATGTTTATCAATGGCTATATCAGCCATAGGCAGACCGTTCAGCAATTTGAAGAAGAGACACAAGGAGCCCATTAATGGTTTTATGTTCGTGCGGGAAACCGATTGAAAAGTTACCAAGCTGGTTGCAAGGAACGAAAGTTGAGTTCGTCTGCAACAACTGCCCCAACCGACAGACGAGGAATATCGCCCTTGTCAGCTTGGAGCTAGATACCAAACCCATGTCCAAAGGCGATGATGATGAGATGGATATGGACGAGGCAATTGACGAAGATATGGAGAGCTAGGGAAGACCTAGTGATCCATTTCACAGCTTTCGTTTCGAGTTAAATACCTCGCGGTCCAAACTTCTTGAGTTCGGTCCGCTTTTATTTTTTGTGCTGCGTCCTCGGCGAGTTGTCGAGAGTCGAATAGTCCGAAAACTGCTGATCCAGACCCTGTTAGGGCGGCCTGACTAGCTCCGTTCTCTCTGAGCTTTTGGATCAGATCCAGACTCCCTGGTGGTGCCACGATTTCAAAGTCGTTGTGGAGCATGTCCGTATCTGGAAATTCCAGCCAAGGTCTGGGAGCGGCGTCTAGCTTGTGATAAGCCTCGGCCGTTCCGCACCCTACATTGGGTCGAGCGACTACGAGCCATCGAGGTTCAGGGTCGGCCAGCGAGGTCAAAATCTCGCCGTATCCTTCACCCTTTGCGCGTCCACCGATTAAGAAGAAGGGCACATCCATGCCGACCGCTTCGGCTATTCCCTTGAGTTCGCCAAACGGAATGGAGACGCCACCAATACGTTGGGCAGCTCGGATGATTCCCGCCGCGTCAGAACTTCCTCCGCCCAGTCCACTTTCGGAGGGGATGTTCTTCTCAATCGTGATGTGGAGAGGTGGTAGCGGCAATACTTCGGTGAGCAGACGCAATGCTTTGGTGACCGTATTCTCGGGAGGGACGGAGGGGTTGCTGCATTCAACAATATGGCGTCCGGTCCCTTCTCGAATGACCAGGTAGTCGGATAGGTCGATGGCCTGGAAAATGGTTCGAATGGGGTGATAGTTGCGGAAGTCCTTCGCCCCTACAGAAAGGAAAAGGTTGATCTTCGCCGGACATCGCACTCTGAGATGCATGGGGCTATTGTGACCGGAAGTGAGTGGAACCTTTAGGGTTGCGTGGATGTTCTATACTGTATAAGCAATGGGGGCGAACGGGTTCGACAGAGCTGGTTCGACTTTTGGTTGCGAGCCGAGGCGCCGTTGGCCTCGTAAAAAGCGGCAAAAAATGTAATTGCGAATAACAACTACGCCTACGCAGCTTAATTAACTGCGTGGTCCTCCACTCTCGAGCCGGTAGGGAGTGTTTTGGGCCTAATAAAATCCGGATCGTCAAGAGAGCTTCTGTTCGTAGCGACCAAGACTAAATAAACCGAACTGGACGTCCATCTAGGTGGCCCCGACAGAGGGTGGCGTCGAGAAAAAGTACAGGGGAGACGCTCGTGGTTAATTGAAAGGCCGACAGTTTTGGAAGGGAGTTCAACTCTCCCCGCCTCCACCAAGTTTTGAACCTAAAGCCAGCCGAAAGCTGGCTTTTTTTCTTTCAATGTCACTCATTCACAGAAGAATTGTCATTCTTCGTTTATTAGAATCCGAGTGTGGCAACCCAAAAGCAGCGACGGCGTCCCAAGCTAAGTCGAGGTTGAAGTCGCCTTTGTCAGTACCCGCTTGAGGGCGGTCATGGTATTTCGAGTCGGTCGAGCTTGAAGTAGTGGGAAGCTGACGGCTGTTGCGCTCTGTCGATCATTACGACGGCTGGAATGCCTCGTTATTGTCACTTGTCACGGTTTTCGGCGATAAGAGGATGTAACTGAGGCCGCTTGGAGTCTTTACCTTGATCCCTTCTTTGGTGCTGTTTGTAATTATTTACTCTCTGCCTGGGTCAGAGGAGTGCCGTTGATCTGTAGCAGTCATTGTGTCAAACTGCATTCGTGTTGCGCCCGAGTTGCTATATTATCATCGAGTTCATTCTAGTCATACTTTGCGCTGGTTGCGGCGGCGGCGGAGGGGCGGATGGTAGTCCAAAGAGCATTACATTCCCAAACGCAGTTAGTGGCAGGTTGGTCTTGCAGGCAGAAATACAAACGACCGCAAGCGTGTACTCTACCGTTAAGAGCGAACATTCTTCGCAGTTTGGTGCGGCGGGCATTACTCCTGATGATGCGAACCATGCATTTGTGGCGCAAGCTACTCCGCTTTCTGGGAGGTGGGTAAGGGTAGGAACAACAGTTGTGATGTCGGATTCTGATGGCATATTTGTGCTACCTTCAGGAACTTCAGGTACCGATTTAGCCATTCTTTCGGAGGCTGGAGACACCACTCCGATCACAGTTTTTAGTCTCTCGCGACTCGATCAGAACGGGGCCACTCGCGATCTTGTCGTTAAGATAATCCACCAGGGTCCAGTCCAAATGGAGCAACAATCTGGCCACGTGAAGGCGCCTTCATGCTGCTCTCCACCGGCCCTTAAGTCGGGTCGATCCACGACATTCAATCCAGGACGCTGCTTGGATTGGGATAACCCATTGGGAGACCATATACAATATAGCCACTTGGATCCGCGTGGAGTTTGGAACTATGTCAACAGCACGTGTTGGAAAAATGTCAATTCGGGTCTTTGCGCCATTGAAGGCAACACGATCACAAACGGGCTTCTTATGACTGGCGGGCCACACTGCTGGCAGAACCATGGGTTTCGAATGTGCCAGGATGTTCGCGAGGATGAGTTTGATATAACCTCCAGCGTTAGCTCATATGTGCTCTATGGAGATACTGTCGCTGCAGACATTACAAATAACACGGCTGGAAACGATACTTTAGTTACCTTAGGAGGAACGGGAGTATTGAGTAGTCCAGGTTCTGCGGCGGCGGGAACCCAGATATTGGTTCATCATTACGACTCGACTAAACACCTTGTTTCGCGAACAGTGAGTTATGTTGCCGACTTACCTCCCGGCGTCGACGAAAAAGATGTTAGGATAACTGCCCGTTCCCACGGGCACACTAAATCCATCAGTTTCAAAGTATATCGACACAAGCCTATAGACCATATAGATGTCATTCCAAGCCAGTCGACGCTAGATGTAGGCAGAACCGTTACCCTATCGCCGACCGCCCGTGCGGCAGATAATTCGGTGGTTCAAGTGCCGTCTGGATCATTTCAGTTCGCAACAAGCGACGTGAATATTGTTTCTATTGATACCAAGGGTCTTGCGTTTGCCATGCGACCTGGAAGGGCGATCGTTGGCGTCACTTTGCCAGGAACTTCCGTTGGTGGAACGGCAAGTTTCGTCGTAAATGTCCCGCCTTCCACAGACTTCGGGAGCGTAGAGGTAGGTAGTAGTTCGAGCGGTCAAGGCAGCTGGATCATTCAAGGTGATGAAGGTCAGTCGGTCACCTATCACAGTGTTTCGTTCATAGGACCCAATGCTGCCGACTTCAGCCTCACGTTTAGTGCTCCATTTGGAGTTCCGCAGCCCGTTGGAACCGCTATCTTTGATACATTGACCTTTGCCCCCACCTCATACGGATTGAGACAAGCTACTTTGCGTTATGACTGGACCAACGTAGACGGCATCCGGCGAATAACAGACTATCCAATGACTGGTTATGGTCTGCCCCGCCTCGGTTCACGGCCTTCAATGAAAAAGGTGAATCTTCGGTCGCCAAATCCACAAAAACTGCGGAATTAAGTGTCGAATATGGAGTAGGTGGCGACCTTCGATAATTAGCGTCAATTCATGTTAACGCTCTAGAACAACTCGAGTATTAACATGACTTGGTATCAATTCATGCAGCGACAAGGTCGCTTGTCACGCTTATGGCTCGTAGACGATTATATTGAACTGGTTTTTGACCGGTCCCCGGATTCTGACCCACCTACAGTGTTAGTGCCTCTACTGTGGTCTGCCCCCATTTTTGGACGCTTAAGTGAGTTAGCCTGCCCTCTTTTTCATTTGTTCGTAGAACCCCTTTTCAACCTGCGCTGGGGTCAGGTACCCGAGGCTGGAATGAGGTCTGAATGTATTGTAGTCGAGGCGGAACGCTTCGAGTTCGGCTCTTACTTCCTCCAGGTTGACGAATAGGTTCGGACTCAGGAATGCGGCCCTGATTCTTCTGGGCAACTCAAAAGCGCTCGGGAGATACCTGGCTAACGCCGAGATAATCTTTGAGTACTGAGCAACTGAACACCAAATAGCCAGTAGTCAACGGGGCGAATTTCGGCAAGGATTTCTTGCGATTCATAACGATCTGTGGACTCAGGTTAATTTACGAAATGAGGTTTCTTCCGTTCGAGAAGGTCTATTCCGAATGGACATTCCAGCTTTCAACGAGGATGTCGTTCGTGAAGCAATCCTGAATGCTGTTTGCCATCGAGATTATCGATTAGGCGGCTCTGTCTTTATCCATCAATTCCCTCACACACTTCGAACTACAAGCCCAGGTGGACTCCCCAATGGGATTACTACGCAAAATATTTTAAAGAGGCAGTCTCCTCGTAATAGACGGCTTGCAGAGGCTTGTTCCAAGTGCGGCCTGGTCGAAAGACCGGGGCAAGGTATGGATCGTATCTTCGGTATTGTTTTGCGCGAAGGGAAAGTATTGCCCAAATTTGATGGCACAGATGCTTACCAGGTTGTCCTTACGGTCAGGGCCGACAAAATCGACAAGCGATTTCTAAGATTGTTGGACCTAGCTGAGAAGCACGGTATCCGTCTTAATGTTGAGCACCTAGTGGTGTTAGATGTTGTGCGCCAGGGTGAGCCGCTGCCCGCAGAGATGAAGCTGCTGGTCTGGCATCTGATCGACATCGGGCTTCTTGAGCGTCAGGGACGCGGCAAAGCCAGCAAGCTGATTCTGAGTCGTGGCATGTATCGAGCTCTTGGGGAGGCTGGGACTCACACGCGGGTGGAAGGATTGGACCGAGAAACCAACAAAGCTCTGCTTCTGAAACATGCGATCAAGAGCGGCCAAGCTGGAGCAACGCTGGAGGAGTTTCGGCAAGTTATCCCTTCGCTCACTAACGATCAGATTCGCCACATGGTTTACGAGTTGAAAGTCGAGGGCAGATTGACAAATGTGGGACAGGCGCGCGGTACAAGATGGATTGTCGTGCAGGTGGACAAGTGACTGCCATACCCCTTCAGACATGAGAGATTCTTGTCTGATTTTGCATCAGTTCGTCTCATCTCTGTCTGAAAAGGAGCCTATTTTGAACCTGAAATCGAATTTTTGTAAACGGACGGTTTGTCTGAAACGAGCTCTCTGGATAAATCAACAGTTCTCGACCGTCAGAGCTGGAGCGGATGATTCCCCTGTGCATAGGTGGAGCGAATGGCTCGCTGGATCAAGCTCCCGCACAGCCAACAACGCACAATGTCTCAATCTGATATTCGGCCCATGATCGAGTTTGACGACAGTGGTGAAGCCTACTTGGAGGAATCGATGAGCGACTGGAAGGGTACATATCCGCGCAAGTTCGCGATGACTTGCTGAACTTCGGATTCGGTGAGCGGATTGCCGACGATTTAGTTAATGGCACTGACTTGCTTGCCAGAGAATTCGATGAGATCCAACCAAGAACTACATTCGCGAGGAACTAAGGAAGGCAATAGAAGGCTAGAGTGTCAGAGAGTGGCCCGTTCGCCAGCAGAGAGGGCAACTGGCTCTAAAAATGTGATCCCGAAGCGCAAACTAGGTTCCATGGAACGTTGAGTAGATGTAAGGCAAGTTGTTGCACTCTCCCCGCCTCCACGTTTTTATTTATCAACCCTGAACCTGGTATCCGAACCAATTACCTAGAGTAGTGCCCGAGTAAGGCATTCTATTCGCTAAGTGCCGGTTGATTCTAGGTGGCTCGGGAGCTCGGTCAATGGCAAGGGGCCGGGGATTGCGAGGGAATAGTGTGTGAATTTAAGTGCTCCAACCCTTGTCATTTCGGCGAATTCACCTAGCGTGTGGTCAAGTGCATATAATCCAATCTCGGGTAATTGATCTGTCAATTTCAGATCGGATAGGGGCACGAAAATCGCTAATTGGGCTTGGCCCTCGTGGCGCCCCAATTCGATCCAATACACGGTTTCAGCAGTTATTACGATCTCGCCCATCCGTAGTTTCCAGCCAGCCTTCATCGGTTGGCGAAAAGCCAGGACACTTCAGCCGGGAAATTCGGTGCTACGGCGGCGGCCTTTTGCACTAACGGAACGAGGCTTTTTTGCGCTGCCGACAGGTATCTCGAGACGCTTAGGAGGGCCCTCCGCTCCCAACGCGATTCCAAAGGAGAGCCCAGGATCAATCGCCTGTAGGTGCTTCGAAATGCCATTCGCGCCACCCGGATCCTTCAAATTCTCACCGAGCATGGTCGCATTCAACTCAAACCGATGCCAGAAAGCATGGATCTTCTTCTTCGAAAAATCCTCGGAGTCCCGTTCGCTATTCAGCCTGCACCGTTACACCTTGGATTAAGGAGTGGTAGAAGTCGGAGATGTTAAAAATGCTTCAACTTCCTCCAGAGCCAATAGCCCTTTGATCTTAGTCATCCTTGGAAACTCGCTGGCGGTTGCGGGTGATGGCGACAGTGATCCTGGTCCTATGCTTCGATGGGCTTTGCGGAAACTTCCATTTCAGAAGCCACAAAGTCTGCAAACGGCTTGATATCCCTTCCAATGGACGCGCTTTCAAGAGCCTTCATATACTTGGAACGGGATTTAAGGTGAATGACTGTCCAGTTATAGCCGCCACTCGCCAGCATCGCATTCATTAGAAAACGTCCGAGCCGACCGTTTCCGTCGTAATAAGGATGGATGAATACGAAAATATAATGTCCTAATACGGCTCGAACAGCCGCCGATTGCTCATGATCAATGAGGTCGAAAAGTGTAGTCATGGAGTCCATCAAAGCAGAGTCTGGGGGTGGAACATGTTGTGAGCCATTGATGGCTACAGGACCGTTTCGATAGCCTGCGAGGTCCGAAGCTTTCAGGATGCCTGATTGAATACAGGGGGTAAACAAAGCCTGATGCCAGTCGTGATGATCTTTGTGTACAACACTTGGCTTGGAGCCAGTTATTAGTTTGGAGACCGTAGCTTTCACCACTTGAAACGCTTCATAGTACCCTCTTGCTGCAAGTGCATCCTTTGACTTCTTATCATCGGGATCACTATCGGGATTCCAGTTCCCTGAGCTTACACGCTCTATTAATTCGTCTGTGACTCGATAGCCTTCGATTGATAAGGAGTTGTAGGCATCTTCGGCGTATATCTCCTGAACTTTGTCGAGGTATCTATTGGCAAGCTCGGGCAAACCTGGTTCGACAGGGAACGCGTCGATAACCGTTTGGCGCATTTCTGTCCACATCGTACGAATGCGAATTTCGTAAGGCGATGGATTTCGGCTCGTTTGAATGATGGGGACCTGTCGTTCAAATGGATTTGCTTCTCGAACTCCAAATGAAGCTGCTTTCATTGCTGACGCAATTCGGTCGGCGAAAGGAGTGTTCCCGACGTGGCGGAATGCGCCAGCCAGCCTTCCAGCGGCGGCTACCTTCCCCTGATCCAAAAGGATCGTCAAGATGGGCCTTACATCCGACACCGTTTGTAGGATTACTGATGCGTCGAGAGCGCATGTTTTAAAAAATGATTCCCCAACCCTTACTAAAGCCTCGGCAGTCGCCATGACGTTTAGTCCATTTATCTTCTCGATGCGCGCGGGAAAATTCACTTTGTCCTGATAGATAAAAATAGAGGTTTGGAGAGGCAGAGTAGTCGCTTTATTGTCGCCTTTTGGACTTATGACGCTGACCTGTGGCGGAATTGCTGTGAGGCCAGAATGCAACAGCAACGATGCTTCAGCCGAAAGGCAATATTCTTCTGCAAAGCGCTCTGCTAGATATTGGCGCAAGAATTCCCAGTAACTACCGAACCAGGCAGTTGCTCCTTGGGGCAACTGTGGGTCAGAGACGAAAAACCAACCCCTCATGATTTCCTGAATGAATCTTGCGCTAGATAGTCGCTCACGATTCAGCCGCGTCAGGTCGGATGATCGCACAATGCCATTGCGCTCAACCTGTTTCAGTTGTCTTAGAGCGTCAGCGAGCTTTTGATTGGCGGTTTTTGGATTTGGCATGCCTGGTTTGTTCTATGCAAGGGACGAACGTTTATTCTATGTGCGATGCACAAGAGAATTTTGGCATGATTTCCTAGAAAAAGATGTCGTGCATTTTCTAGATATAGATGTCGCTCATTTTTTAGAAAAAAACGCTGCACATTTTAGAGCGAAACTTGTCGTGCATTCATTAAAGGAAGATGTCGCCCATCCCGAGCAAATAGACATGCCTCCTGCACAAAGCAAATAAATATGAAAGAAATCAAAACATCTCTGTCAGAGAGAACGTCAGTTCGATGTTTCTTTTCGATCTCGCCCATCCGCAGTTTCCAGCCAGCCTTCATCGGCAGGCGAAAAGCCAGGACACTTCAGCCGGGAAATTCGGTGCTACGGCGGCGGCCTTTCCCACTATAAGGAACCAGGCTTTTTGCGCCGCCGGCAATTATCTCGACACGCTTATGAAGGCCCTCCGCTCCTAACAGGATTTCAAAGGAGAGCCCAGGATCAATCGCCTGTAGGTGCTTCGGAATGCCACTCGCGCCACCCGGTGCCTTCAAATTCTCACCGAGCATGGTCGCATTCAACTCAACTCAATGCCAAAAAGCATCGATCTTCTTCTTCTTAAATCCGGCCATCCAATTCGCATATCAACTCCTTTGCAGGAAGGTTAGCCTAGGATTTGCTGGACAATTGGTTTTACAGAGTCTCTTGCGTCAAGACAGCCGTGCGAACCGAACCCATTTGCTTTCGGCCACGAGCGGACGTTCAATATAGGAGGGAATGACGAGGATTAAGGCAGGTTCGCAGCTGACAACTTCATGAGATCATGGGAAAAAGGCCATCAGTCACGGCAAACCTATTTTTCCCAGGGATCTTAGCGCGATGAATCCCTCATCATGTGCTTGTGAAGACCAACAAGAGCATTCGTGTGGCGGGTGCCCAAATATCGGTAAGCCGCAACGTGAATGCGAATGTTGCGTCGATATTGAGGGCGATCGAATTTGCTGAAAGGAATGGGGCAGATGTCCTCTTGACTCCGGAGGGCTCCCTTTCCGGTTATTACCATGAATTCGATGCTGTTGAAGTTTCGGATGCACTGGATCTTGTTGTTCTTGCAACTCGCAACGCCGGGATAGCATTGGCGCTAGGAACGTGCCTCGAGGAATCAGATGGGTATCGATACAATCAGTTGAGGTTCTACAACAATGCTGGCGTCCTAATTGGTTCGCATTCGAAGATCCTGTTGTGCAAGAAAGTCAACGAACCAAACGCCCAGGGCGAAGCTGACTTTTACCGATCAGCACCCCTTCGGACTTTTGAACTCAATGGCCTTATCGTCGGCGGACTCATTTGCAACGATGCATGGGCAACCCCCGATTACACGCCGCAAGATGATCCGCATCTCATTCAGCGGCTAGCTGAACTCGGAGCCCAATTGATCTTTGTTGCGATAAACGCTGGAGTAGGCGAGGGAAATTCCTCCGATCTCTATCGTGCCTACCACGAAGCTAACCTTCGGCTGCGAGCAATCGCTGCAAGAGTCTGGTTGATCACTGCTGATGCGGCCGATATAAATAGAGAACTCCCAAGTCATGGTCCGAGCGGGGTCATAGACCCTCTGGGCCGGTGGAGAAATCGAACACCTCCAGCCGGGGAGCACATGTTTTGCCACACGATCGAGGTCGCAACGTAGTCCGCATACGAGAAATTGAATTTCTAGAACGATTTCTTGAGTTCGTGGCTGCACTAAAGCCTGGCGCGCGATGCGTCTTCAGCGATTGGGTTCATAAGCAGTAGAGGAGCTTCCATTACTCAAAATGGTATCAATCGGCTGACCTCCGAGAAGGTTGATCGAGTCCACTCAAGAAAGAGTCACCTGGGTTAGACATAGTTGGCGGCGGCCTAGCTCGGCGGTAATCGAGCTGAGAGTGGGAATGAATAGAAATAAAGCGAGTTTAATAGGCAAGAAATTTCTTAAGGACTCAGCGCAGGATCTTGGCTGGAGCCCTTTCCCAATTTGAGGTTGACCAAAGGCACGATTCTGAAACCATTTGCTCTGGTCGAACGGGGTTCGCCCGGCGATCTCGCCCTGAATAAAGTCCCAATAATCGTCTTCCAACTCAACTTCGATGGGCCATTTGGCGTCAGATAGGCATGCGACCAAATCTGAAAAGAGATCTTACATATGAAGTCATGTCTGATGTGCTTTATGTCCTTGGTTGCATTTATGTCCGAGGAGATCGGGTGGAACGGGCGGCTTTGGGCGGTATGGCCGACAGGCTGAATGCCCTTGGCATGATTCAGAGTCCCGTCTCTGCCAAGAAGGCTGCCTAAGACTTGAACACTAGAGCATTTTTGTTCACAGTCGATATCCAACGCAGTCGGCTTTGCCGCCCTGCCAAATGGGTACTCATGGCTGAACAGAAACCGAAATCATCCAGAAGTCCCGACTTTATTGCCATAAGGCCTACACATTTATGTGACTACGTGTGTATATGCAATCGTTCGTAACCTAACTGCAAGTGATTGTCATGCAAAGCAAAAATAGAACGCAATTTGAAGTCATCTCTGATGTCCTGTATCTGGACGGTGATGTTCTCCATCCCGGCGACCTACTTTTTCCCATTCAGTTGGGTAGCAGGATATTGGACTTGTTGGCACTTCAGATGATCCGCCCGATCGAAAACGTCAACTATGTCGGCTTTCGTTCCTCCCTAAAGCCAGCCGCCTAATTGATTTCTGTTAAAACCTGTTAACGGTTGTGACGTGCAAAACGGCTCATTGGTCCTATACTGAAGAGGGAGGACTGCTGATGCCTGTTTTTGATGACGGATCCACACTGAAAGATAAAGCAATCGAGATGATTGCAACCGAAATCGCAAAGGCTGATTACGATCGGATACCCACGTCGCGCCAAAAGCTTGGGCAGTTGGTCAGCTTAAACCTAGCGATCCCTCCAGCTGAGTCCTATCGAATTGTCGACGAATATTGCGACGACAAAGCTCCTGGCGTGCCTCATTACCTTCAAGACGAGTTTGCAACGCCATACCTTAAGGTCCTCGCCGTCGCGAATTCGATCTTTGGTATTGGAACTGCCTTTTGGGCTTCCCACCTTTGGAAGACGGGAAAGGTTTCCTGGCCATGGTTTTTGTTAACCGCCTTTTTGATCGGTTTTGCCGGATATGCCTTCTTTAAGGTTGTCCAAAAAGAAAGCGAGAAGATCCGGGCCTAGTCGGTCGACTGGCCCAGTTCGCCTTCTTAGGGAAAGTGCTTAGCTGCTTTCCAACGCCTTTACTTGTTTGCTTTAGATCGGTTTGGCACGAGTAGGGTATCCTCTGCGGTTGCTGGACGTTACGTTCGGCAAATCACAGCCAAGCCACGAGCAAGGCGCAACATCCTCAGCCAGGGATGCTTGTGAACCGACTCGGGAACGGCGGGAGTAAGAATGGCAAAGCAATCTCTTATTGAAAAGCAGAGAAAGAAGCCGAAGTTTAAAGTTCGTGCTTACAATCGATGCGCTCTCTGTGGGCGCGACAGCGGTTACTTTCGATTTTTCGGCATCTGCCGCATCTGTCTGCGGGAAAAAGCACATCGTGGCGAGTTGCCAGGTGTGAAAAAGTCGAGTTGGTAAAGAAGGAGGGTTCAATCAATGCATAGCGATCCAATCGCGGACCTTCTGACTCGTATTCGAAATGGCGTTCACGCGCATCTCGATACCGTCGACGTTCCGCACAGTAATATCAAAGTCGAAATCGTTAAGATTCTTCAGGCCGAGGGTTATGTCACCGGTCACGAGATCTCAACCGAAGGCAAATTTCCAGTCATCAAGGTGAGTCTGCGCTACGATAACAAGCGCAAGCCCCTTATCAACCACATCGCACGCGTTAGCAAACCCGGTCTTCGTGTATACAAGCCGGTCAGCGATCTGAGACCCATTCGAAGTGGTTTGGCCACTCGAATCATCAGTACGAGTGCCGGACTCATGACTGACCGCGAGGCGCGAAGGCGCAAGATCGGCGGCGAAGTCATCTGCGAGGTCTATTAATGTCACGTATCGGTAAAGCACCCATCACTGTGCCCGCCGGCGTCACCATTTCCGTCGATGAAGCGACGAACGTGGTAACCGTTAAGGGCCCCAAGGGCGAATTGAACCAACCGATTTCTCGTCTCCTTACGCTAGCGCAAGAGGATGGCAAGGTCCAGTTGGCTCGTCCCAATAATCTTCGAGAAGCTCGCAGCCAGCACGGTTTGGCTCGAACCTTGGTCAACAACATGGTGGAGGGCGTGACAAAAGGTCACTCCAAGACTCTGGAAGTCCTCGGTGTCGGCTACCGCGTTACCTTAGAAGGCAAGAACCTCCTCTTGAACATGGGATATTCCCATCCTGTCCGCATCGAAGCGCCTGAGGGCATCAGCTTCGAAGTCAAGGCAGACGAAAAGACGAGAACTCAGCAGGTCATGGTCAACGGAATCGATAAAGCAGCAGTAGGTCAGGTTGCCGCCGATATCCGTAAGGTCCGAAAGCCTGAGCCTTATAAGGGTAAGGGTATTCGCTATAAGGGCGAAGTCGTCAAGTTGAAGGCCGGTAAGAGAGCGGCCGCGAAGAAGTAAGGAGTTAACGAAACGTGGCAACCAAATTTAGAGAAGAGTTGCGCGCGGCGCGGCACAAGCGTCTTCGCAAGAAGGTTTCTGGTACCCCAGAGCGCCCGCGACTCGCAGTACATCGTAGTCTTAAGCACATCAGTGCTCAAATCATCGACGACACGACGGGCACAACCCTCGTGGCGGCAAGCTCGGTTGAGAAAGGAATTGAAGCAACCGGTAACGCAGCTGGAGCCAAGATAGTCGGCACCAAGCTTGCAGAGCGAGCCAAAGAGAAAGGCATCAGCCTTGTCGTATTCGATCGTGGAGGCTTCAAATACCACGGCCGTGTCGCGTCCCTTGCGGACGGAGCACGCGAAGCAGGGTTGGAGTTCTAACCATGAAAATGATGAACCGCCTGAGCGGCAAAAGAGAGAGCCGAGCCACTGATGGCCCGCAGTACGACGTTCGCGTTGTACGAACTAATAAAGTATTCAAGACTCACAAGGGTGGAAAGACCGCATCTTGGTCCATCTTGGTCGTAGTTGGAGACAACAAAGGCCAGGTTGGAGTTGGACTCGGTAAAGCCCGTGGTATTCCTGATGCGATTCGAAAGGCTGAAGAAGCGGCTCGAAAGGCGATGTTTGCTGTTCCTATGATCGGCACAACAATCCCTCACGAAATCGTTGCGATGTCTGGTACCGCGAAGGTCATCCTTCGTCCTGCAGCAGCAGGAACTGGCGTTAAAGCCGGTGGTGCTGTTCGCGCTTGCTTGGAAGCTTGCGGCATTCACGACGTTCTTGCCAAGTCATTGGGAAGCCGAAACGCGATCAATATGGCTTACGCCACAATTGAAGCGTTCAAGGGCCTAACGACTCCAGAGCGTGTGGCTGCCAGTCGAGGACTAGAGGCCAAGCAGCTCACCCCTTGGATTGTTAAGGCAAGAAAGGAGGAAGCGGATGCTGCGTATTAAGTTAGTCCAAAGTCCTATTGGCAACAATACTCGCAACCGGGCGACTGTCCAGGCACTAGGACTACGCAAGGTTCAACAGGTCGTGGAGCACGAAGATACACCGTCCATCCGAGGGATGATTCACCATGTCAAGCATATGCTTGCGGTTGAAGAAGTCACCACGACGGAAGCGGCTAAAGTCACTCCACGCAAGGGGAACCGAGTCAAGGAAGCGGCTGATCAAGCTGCAGCTTTAGCGGCTGCCGAAAAGCCGACTCCAAAGCCCGCGCGAAAAGCTAAGGCAACCAAGGAGCATGACGCACAGTGAGCCTAAACAATTTTCATCCAAATGAGGGAAGTTCGTTCCCTAAGCGAAGAATCGGTCGAGGTATCGGCTCGGGTATGGGTAAAACCGCTACTCGAGGTACTAAGGGTCAGAAGGCCCGACGACAGATTCACCCTAACTTTGAAGGTGGCCAGTCCCCGATCCATCGACGACTTCCAGTAAAGAAAGGTTTCCGGAATATCAATCACAAGGAATACGCGATCGTAAACCTTGACGATCTGGAAACACTGTTCGAGACTGGACAAGAAGTCACGCCGGAAGTGCTCATTAAGACGGGCATCATTTCCAGCGTTAAGGACGGCGTCAAGATCTTGGCGTTCGGTGAACTTACTAAAAAGCTCACCGTCCATGCGCACAAGTTCAGTAAGGCCGCTGCGGAAGCAATCGCGGCGAAGGGCGGTGAGGCGGTAACTCTGTGAGTCTGCCTGCGGGTTTTGGTGGTGGCGGCGGAAGCTACAGCAGCAAAGGAGACAAAGCTCTCTCTTTGCCGCTGTTGGAAACGTTGCGGCTCTCCTGGGCTGACCCTGAACTAAGACAACGAATCTTATTCGTTCTCTTTATGTTCGCGGTCTTTACGCTCGGAGTACACATTCCCGTACCTGTGCCCGGTCTCTCGTCGACAGACGTGATGAAGTCGCTGGAAAACCTTCCAGCGCTTCAATTGCTCAACTCGATGAGTGGCGGCGCGCTTCGAAGGCTATCGATCTTCGCCCTTGGTCTGAACCCGTACATCACGGCTTCGATCATCATGCAAATTCTGTATACCGCTGTTCCTCAGTGGAAGAAGGAATTGCAGGAAGGTGGCGAGTATGCTCGAAAGCAGCAAAACAAGAAAACAAGGGGTTTAACGATTGCTCTCTGCCTTATTCAAGGTTGGGGACTCTTGAAGATCATGGCGATGGCGCCTGCCATTGCCGCCCTTACTTGGCAGCAAAATGCAATGATTGTCCTCTTCTGGACGTCTGGAGCAATGTTCGTGTTGTGGCTCGGCGAGCAGATTTCTGAAAAAGGAATCGGCAACGGCGTGTCTCTCATGATCTTTGCCGGCATCATCCTTGCCCTGCCTAGTCAGTTCGACACCTTGGTGGCGAACTACAAGAACGGTGCTGTCCATTGGTGGAGTTTCATAATTCTCGGTGTGATCTTTTTGGCGACAACTTGGATCATCGTTTACTTTACGACTGCCCAGCGGCGGATACCTATCCAGCACATGAGGCGAATGGTTGGAACGAGAATGATGGGTGGTCAAACCAGCTATCTACCTCTTTCCGTCAACATGGCGGGCGTTATGCCCATCATCTTCGCCGTGTCGTTGATTGGTTTACCGTATCAGTTCAGCATCATGTTCGGTGGCGAAAAATCGCCGATCGGTCGGTTCCTAGTGGCGCTTGCCGGTTATCTCAGTCCCAGCTCCTCGGATGTCTTTCAGGCCTTCACCGGCTCGATCGCATACACGGCTCTGATTTTCTTCTTTACTTACTTCTGGACAGCCATCCAGTACAACGTGGAAGATATCAGCAACAACCTAAAGAGAGGCGGATCGTTCATCCCAGGCGTTCGTCCTGGCAAGCAGACGAAGGACTTCCTAGACGGAGTTATTTCTCGCGTAACAATCGTGGGAGCCGGCTTCATTTCGGTAGTCGCCCTGGTTCAGTGGCTTGCGCCCCGAATCTCCGGTATTCCATCTGGAGTTCATCTCAGCATTATCGGTGGAACAACACTCCTAATCATGGTCAGCGTCGCGCTCGACACGATGCGCCAGATTGAAGCGAACCTGCTGATGAAGCAGTACGGGCAGTAAGAATTTGGCCTTGGTTGCCTGACAATTAGTTATCCGACTAAGGCTCTGTTCAGTCCGAAAGCATCGGCTTTCTGTTAAAATGCCGCCCAGATGGGCGGCATTATTTATTTATGAGCACGAGACTAATTTTAATTGGCCCCCCAGGGGTAGGAAAGGGCACCCAGAGTGCACTGTTAGAGCAACGGCTAGGAATCAAACCTTTGTCTTCGGGAGATATCTTTCGCAGAGAGATCGAAGCCCAGACGGACCTTGGTCGCCTCGCAAAGAGATACATTGACCATGGGGAATTGGTTCCCAATGGCGTTACTATCGAAATGATGGCCAAGCGGTTGAGAGACGACGAAACTCGTCAGAAGGGATTCGTATTGGACGGCTTCCCTCGAACCGTTCGTCAGGCAGAGTCGCTTGACGAGATCCTGTTCCAGATGAATACCGGCCTAGATGGAGTGGTTTCCATTGAGGTTGACGACGAGATCCTGCTCAGGCGGTTAGCGGGACGTATGGGATGCACAAAGTGCGGAGAGATCTACCACAGCCAAAATAAGCCGCCTAAGCGAGAGGGGCTGTGTGACAAATGCAATGGACCCTTGTTCGTGCGAACGGACGATATGCCTGAAACCATCTTGGAGAGGCTTCGGGTCTTTAAAGAGACAACACAACCCGTTATCGACTACTACGCCAAGACGGGAACCTTGTTGCGAGTGGATGGTGCGCTCGAACCCCAAGCAACCTATGAACAGATCGTGACTGGCCTTCATCTATGATTGCACTCAAAACTAGGGATGAGATCGAAAAAATGCGGGCGGCGGGAAAGGTCGTCGCCCGCACATTGAGATTGATGTCGGAGGAGATTATTCCTGGGAAGACCTCTCCTTCGGACCTTGACGCTCTCGCTGGCCGGATCGTAGCGGAAGCTGGAGGCGTTCCCAGCTTTCTGAATTATCGAGGTTTCCCGGCGAATACTTGTATTTCAGTTAACCAAGTGGTGGTTCACGGGATTCCCACTGCGGAACCTCTGCAAGAAGGCGACATCGTTAGTCTCGATATGGGCGTGCTCTTGGATGGGTGGCATGCTGATGGTGCCTGGACATATCCAGTAGGCAAGATCGAGCCAGAAGCACAACGACTCTTGAATGTAACAAGAGAATCGCTTTATCAAGGAATCGCCAAAGCAAAGGTTGGCAATCGAATTGGTGATATCGCTTTTGCTGTTCAAAAATACGTTGAGTCAAACGGTTACTCGGTGGTTCGTGACCTCGTGGGCCACGGAATTGGGCGGAATCTACATGAGGAA
This sequence comes from Fimbriimonadales bacterium, assembly GCA_038207365.1. Classification (GTDB taxonomy): domain Bacteria; phylum Armatimonadota; class Fimbriimonadia; order Fimbriimonadales; family Fimbriimonadaceae; genus Fimbriimonas. The sequence continues at coordinate 93,600 of JBBQZV010000014.1, forward strand.
CCGGGCTCGGTGCCCAATTTCGGCAAACCTGGAACTCTTGAATTCATTCGGGATGGAATGACTATTTGTATTGAACCTATGGTCAACCAGGGCACCTTTAAGGTGAAGACGTTGCCAGACAAGTGGACGCTCGTGACGACCGACGGGAAACTATCGGCCCATTTCGAGCACACCATTGCTATTACCAGGCAAGGAACAGAGATTCTCACCCAAGAATAGGGCGCCTCGCGTGAAAGGAAACCGGTGCACCAAAGGTGCTCTAGGTCATTCCTCATTAGAGAGTTCGATCCGAAAGCGGTAGACTATTCGTAATGGCCCGTAAAAGACCTCCGTATAAACCGCAACAGGACAAAGAAAAAGGAATTGAAGTTGAAGGCGTGGTTCTAGAAAACCTGCCCAATGCAAGGTTTCGCGTCAAACTGGATGAAGGTGAAGTGGAGATTCTTGCCCACGTCAGCGGAAAAATGAGAATGAACTACATTCGAATTCTTCCGGGAGACCGAGTTCGCGTCGAACTCAGCCCCTATGATCTGACCATGGGTCGAATTGTTTACCGCTTTAAGTAACCAGTGCCAGTTTGTTCATCCGGAGTCTTGTACTCTGGGTGAACTTATTTTTGACCCATTTTCAGCACGTTTGGTGTGCCGGAACACTGCCGTTACCAGATAGCCAAAATCCTTAAAAATCGGTAAGATTCAAGCAGCCTTGCTTGGTCTCTATGCTGATCTTCACACGAACTGCCTTCCTATCCATTGTTGATCATGCGCAAGATGATCGATTCCTTGTTGTTCGGGGACGTATATCCGGAGACATCGAGTCCGTGTTTCCCGAAGCTGTAGTTTTTGAACGTCCCGGGGCCGACTTTAGATTTCAAGCCAGTTTAGCGAGAGAGAGGGTTGCGCAGCGCGTCGCAATTATCGTCAAAGATATCCACTACGATACTTTCGAATCGTCTGTCCCAGACGGAGATCGGCGCCAAGCCTATCTTCAGGTTTGGTCGGCCATGTACGAAGAACAGGCCCGACGAAAAGACCTTGAGTAGCGGTTGAGCTAGTCGCTACCAGGCTCTTTACCAGCCTTAAATGCGCTCAGGATGTTCGAGAAGTCATCGGTCCACGGTTTCGCGTTTTCCGTGTTAAGCAAAGGTTCCCAAGCCGTGTCCTTGTTAAGGCCCAAGAAGTCGCTCTTGTTTCGAGCGAGAATAACCCAATCCGACGGAGTTTTGCCGAGGTCTTGTTCGTCCGGAAGGACGGTCGAGTCGTCCATGAGGAGTCCGGACAGGTGAAGATCTGCAGAAACAGCCGCCAACATAGGCGCCAATTTTAGGAACCGATTGCTGATGTGTAGGGCGAGGACACCTCCTTTTTCCAACTTGGAGAGGTACATCGTGATGGCTTCTTCAGTCAGGAGGTGGACTGGAATGGCATCCGAGCTGAACGCATCAAGTACGATCAAGCCGAATCCGGAATTGGGTTGCTGCGCCAGAGTCAATCGAGCATCACCCATGACGACTTTTACATCAGCTTTCGAGTCTCGGAGATAGGTGAAGAATTTAGGATTGGAAGCGATATCTCTAACTACCGGATCGATCTCGAAGAACGTCATGTGCTGACCCGGTTGCCCGTAGGCGGCAACAGATCCCACGCCCAATCCTACAAAGGCGATATTGGCCTTCGCATTAGCACCCTTGAAGGCGTTGAAGATGTGTCCTACCGGACCAGAGCGAGTGTAGTAAGTGAGTGGCTCGGTTGGCCTCAAACTGTCCTGCATGCCATGGGTCGTCGTTCCATGTACTAGCTCGTGGAACCGATAGGCTTTGCCCTTGCCCACAACGCGATGAACGCCAAAGAAACTGCGCGCGGTATAGAAAACCGTGCCTCCCGAAGAAGTGTGCATCGCAAACGCGGCTCCGAGAACTGCCGCCATGGAAAGGGCATATCGCTTAGGCCTGTCGACTGCGAGGAAGCATGCGATTGCGGGAATCCCTATCGCGACCATGGTCCGGCCGGGAGAAGGGCTGTAGTTCATCACCTTTGCGATGGCCGTGATTGCAAAAGTAGCGAATCCCAGGACGACTGGGTAAATGGCATCGGCACTGGTGAAAGCGGCGTCTTCCGCCTTTCGAGGTGGACGCAAGAAACAAGCCAAAACCAAAGCGATCGGATACTCGATAAGGGTGGTGAATACCAGAGGAGCAAAAGCAGCGTTAAAGATCCCTCCAACCACTCCACCGACGGACATCCAGAGATAGAACTCGGTTAGGTGCGCAGGATCAGGTCTGGACTCACTCAACCTTGCATGGCACATCCATGCCGCAGTGAAGAATGTCGCCAAGTGGAAGAGTGCCAGGGGAACTAGTGGCGAACTTGACTCCAGAATCAGCGCCAGCGCAAGCGGTGTCACCAGCAAGGGCAAGATCCGGGCGAAGGTGCTTGAGGTCGCAATTGGCTTTCGTGCGAAGGCAAAAATGAATGTGAGTAGGTAGAGCGCCAACGGCACGACCCATAGAAGTGGGATCGGTGCAACGTTAGTGGTCAAGTAGGCAGTTACTCCCAATAGCAAACTGGAGGGAACTGCTCCCAGGATCACCCACATCAACCGTTGTCGATTGTGTAGGGGGGCTGCGGTAGCTTCAACTGGCTGATGAGATGCCTCCTGTACCTTCCTCCGAGGCCATATAGCGAAGGCTGAAGCCGTCATCAGGCCGATGAGCGCGAGGTACCCCCACATCCAAATGTGTGTCTGCTCCGATAGGCGATACCTGGGCTCTAGGAAGATGGGATAAAGGAGCAGGGCCAACATACTTCCAAGGTTGCTTGCACTGTACAGAAAGTAAGGATCCTTTGCCGCAGGATCGTCAGTTGCCGCAAACCAACGTTGAAGGATGGGCGCGCCTGCACTTACGGTGAAGAATACGGCGCCCACCATAGCAAGCAATGCCCCAAGAACGGCTACAAGAGGCGTGCCTGATCCCGTTGCCCCGCCCTTGATGTGGGTTGCGAAAGGCAAGCTTATGAGTGCTAGCAGCATGAGCGGAATATGAACCGCTGACTGACGGATCGGACCTAACTTCTTATTTGAGAAATGCGCATACGCGTATCCGCCCAACAATACGGCTTGGAAGAACACCATGCTGGCAGTCCATACCGCCGGAGAGCCTCCAAAGGCAGGCAAGATAATCTTGGCCACCATCGGTTGGATTAGAAATAAGAGAGCTGAGCTTAGGAATATGGTGAGCGTGTAGAGAATGCGCAAGATGGGCTCAACATTAGCATCAAAAACGGTTAGATCGCATGCTCTCCAAAAAGATTCAAGACGACCAGATTCAAGCGAAAGACGCAAGTTTTCACTTAAAGGTTAACAAAGGGTTGACAATGAGGTTGCCAATGAGTCTACAATACTCCTCGTTGCCTGACAAGGGCAGCGAAGAACTTTGAAAGTCGCATAGAGAGCAAACGTTCAGATAAGTAGTTCTGACGGAATCCAATCGAAAGAA
>JBBQZV010000015.1:0-90042 GCA_038207365.1 Fimbriimonadales bacterium
AAGCTCCGATTTTCGTACGAGTCGATGGATGAGATAAAGGCAGTTAGCGATATCGATGTGGTTTATGTGATTACGCCCCCATCAACTCACCCAGCTTTCACCATTCGCGCTGCCTCTCTCGGTAAGCATGTTTGCAGCGAAAAACCGATGGCACCGACAGTAGCAGACTGCGAGAGAATGATTGAGGCATGCCGAGCAGCAGGAAAACTCCTACAGATCGGATATCGATGCCATTACGAAGCCCATAACCTTAGAGCGATTAAGGCATGTCGCACAGGAGAATTAGGAAAGGTCACGGCACTCCGCTCGGATCACGGATTCAATATCGGGCCCGGTCAATGGCGGACTCAAAAAGCCTTGGCCGGTGGAGGCTCGATGATGGATATTGGAATTTACTCACTCAATGCCTTAAGGTATCTCTCAGGCGAGGAACCGATCCAAGTTTCGGCGACCATAACGAACCCGCCAAATGACCCTCGCTTTGTGGATTGTGAGGACACGGTTGATTTCAAACTGACTTTTCCTTCTGGATTAGTAGGACATGGAACAAGCGGTTACTCCTGGAATCCAGGCAAAAATCGTTACGAGATAACAGGCTCTAAGGACACGCTAATTGCCGATCTTGCAACGGGATACTCTGGCAATCGGCTCACGCTGAATGGAACAGAGCTGGCCGTTAAGGAAAATAACCAGTGGGCCGCGCAGATCGATCACTTCTCAACTTGCATTCGCCTAGGTAGAAAACCCTTGACTCCCGGCGAGGAAGGCCTAAAGGACATTCGAATTATCCAGGCCATCTACGAATCAGCAAAGACCGGCCAACCTGTCAGGCTCTAGCTGACAGGTTAGTCAATTGCAAAAACGCTCGCAGGAATGTTCAATCGAGTTCCTGGCTTAATTCCAAGCTTCTTGGCGAGTCCGCCCTTTAGTTCTAAGACAAATTTATAGGCCCCTTTCGGAAGTAGAGGGGTGTCGTCTTCGACTTTGCCGGTCGAAATGCTAACAACTTTCTTTGCAGCCGAAATGTAAATGACATCCAGCGGAATCAAAGTGTTGTGCATCCAAAAGGCGTGCTGACCATTGTTAGGTTGAACGGTGTCAAAAACAAAAATCATGCCCTGATTGCTCTTTACTTCTTTGTCAGTAAGGAACATCATGCCCTCTTCCCTTTTTTGGTCGTTGTCCATTACCCAGGAATCAATGATGTGGTTTGAGGCGCTGATCTTGACGACCTTGAGCGACTTCAATTGATGCACTCGGCGCGGATTAGATACCTGCCAATGCATGCTGGCCAGGGTGCCAGCACAAGCTGCAGCGCATAGCGCCAAAATAATGCCTCTAGAAATCGCCTTCATGTTGCCTATATCTCATACGTTAGAGGCGTAGGTTTCGTGTCTGCTTTCATAGGCATCAATCTTATCTGCTAACACAAGGGTCGTTCCAATCAAGTCAAGACCAGCAATTAGGGCGGCTTTGGTTACCCCATTGATCTCAAATGTGATCGAAGTCGCCCCGATTTGGATGGTTTGTTCGGGAAGGTTTATGGTGGCAACTGCGCTCGTACCAGCATCAACCAAAACCGCATGATCGGCTTCATTAACTTCGGCCAACAGCAATCCACAGTTGGCAGCATTTTGCCTGAAAATGTCACTAAAACCTAAAGCATGGCTCGTTTTAAGGGCTACGACTGCTTTGTATCCGCCTTGCTGAATTGCCCATACCGCGTGTTCGCGAGATGAACCGCAGCCAAAATTGCTACCCACAACCAAGATGCTCGTTCCTGCCGATTCGGGCAGATCAAGAATGAACTCCGGGCCACGAACGTCGTGGAAAAGCAGTTCCCCATAACCGCTCCGGGACACACGCGATAGGAATCGGGCGGGGATAATGCGATCTGTATCGATGTTATCGCCCGGGATGATGGCGATTTTGCCTGTATAGGTTGTGAAAGCTTCCACACGAGTAGTGTGGCACAGCCGCCCAAACTATCCAATCCGACACTCGATAGGGGCATAATTCAAGCCCATGTTGGTTCCAAGTAAAGATCAATTTCTAGAGCAGACAGGTGGCGTGCGACCAATGGCCGTCTACCGCGATGTACTAGCGGATATTGAAACTCCGTTGAGTGCCTACTGGAAATTGGCACACGATCAGGAATTCAGCTTCCTACTCGAGAGTGTGACGGGTGGCGAACAGGTATCGCGCTATTCAGTGCTCGGTATTCAGCCCAAGCTTGTCCTGCGTTCGAAGAATGGAGAAGTAACACGTACAAGAAATCATGAAATTGAGCGGGAGACATTGCATGCCGACCAAGATCCCTTGCACTTGCTCAAAGCTTCCATGCTCTCAGTACAACCCGTCCCTGTACCTGGGCTGCCGACATTCGCGGGAGGAGCGGTAGGACTGCTGAGCTATGACATGGTTCGGTATTTTGAGCAAATCGGAGATAGCACTGTCGATGATCTGAAAGTGGACGACATGGCAATGATGCTTGCAGACACGGTCGTTGTCTTCGATCATGCCAAAAACATCTTACGAGTCATCGTCATGACGGATGGTTCGAGTTCCAACTACGACGAAGCAGACCACGAAATCGGCACGATCTTGGCAAAGCTTGCGGGCCCGCTGCCTACACTGCCTTCGGGCGAATACCCGGTTCATGCCGTCGATTCGAATGTGACGCAAGAAGAATTCGAACAGATGGTCGTTCGCATGAAGGAGTACATCTCGGAAGGAGATGGAATCCAAATGGTTCCGTCTCAGCGTTTCTCGACAAAAGTCGATGCTCATCCGCTGACTGTTTATCGCTCACTCCGATCCATCAACCCATCGCCCTACATGTTCCTGCTTAGATTCGGCGATTTTGATTTGATCGGTGCCTCACCAGAGCTCCTGGTTTCAGTCCATGGGCGGAAGACTCGTGTTCGCCCCATTGCCGGGACAAGGTGGAGAGGCAAAACAGAGGAAGAGGACGCCGCCTTGGCCGAAGAATTGCTAGGTGACATCAAAGAGCGGGCAGAGCATATTATGCTGGTCGACCTAGGTCGAAATGATCTTGGCCGAGTTTGCGAATATGGCTCGGTGACCGTTAACGAATTGATGGTCATTGAGAAATATAGCCATGTGATGCACATTGTCAGCGATGTAACTGGTGAGCTGGCACCTCAATACGACGCCTTTGACCTGTTTCGTGCATGTCATCCTGCCGGAACCGTTTCAGGAGCACCAAAAGTACGAGCCATGCAGATCATTGATGAACTCGAGCGCACTCGCCGGGGTTCCTATGCGGGCAGCGTCGGATTCTTTAGCCATTCGGGAGACCTTGACAGCTGCATTGCCATAAGAACCATTTATATGAAGGATGGAGTCGCCCACGTTCAAGCTGGCGGAGGCGTGGTTTATGACTCGGTTCCTGAAAAGGAATATGTAGAGTCAAAGAACAAGGCAAAGGCCGCGCTGAGAGCGATCGAAATGGCACAAAAAGGGTTGTAAGAATATGCGGAAGGTCAGCTCGATGAATTCTGTTGGGAAAACAGTTTAGAATAAGGCTACCAAGGTTATGGAATGAAGACTATTACTTACATTTTGCTCGTGATAGCATCACTATTCGGTGTGGCCAGTTCTGCTTCAGCCCAGTGGGAACTGCAAAGTGGAGCAAAAGTATCGTTCAGTTTCTATCAACCCAACAAGAAACTCGCGTGGCGAGCCGACACGAGTTTGTTGGATACCGAGGTGATCTTGCGCAATCTACCAGAGGGTCTCTTTGCAACTGAGCAAAACGTCGTTCTCTTAGCTTGGGTCATGCCATCTGAAACTTCCGTTGTTCCGCCTTCAGTTCGGTTCAAGCTACCGTCAACACCTCAATTTGATGCAGCCGTCACATGGCTAACCAAGGATCAAAAGCGATTCATCTGTGCCAGCCCAGCACCCAAAGGGCAGCCAGCCCAACAAGATATCGCGATCGGAGTTGCCGACGGACCCTGGAAGACGTTCTGGCAGACCATCTATCGAAAGCGTGGAAAGGTTTTGACTCCAGTTCCTACTGACAATGTGCCTATACAGTTTGAAATCGTTTCGGGACTGGACACTAGCCAAGAAAATTCCACATTCGCGGTTACGATCAAAGTGCCTGCCTCCCTCGCGAACTTTGCTCTGCGAATGGTGACAAAGGACAAGAAAGGTAAAGAAATAGACACCGATACTGGGAATCGTCCGAATCATATTGGGGAACTGGAATACTTCTATTTCAAGGGAGATCCCAAGAACCTGGCGCACATGGAATTACAGACGCGGGCGTTCCAATGGAAGACCCTTCGGGCAGCTCATTTCAAGCCGAATTAGAAAGTAGATGGGCATCGTATCTGTTCTGTTAGCCGTTAGCCTGTCTGCGTCGGGTAGTTGGACTTTGCCTGACGGCTCGTCTGCGACGTTGACCTTGGTGAGACCCGGACTTAACAAAGCTTGGAGCCCAAACGGAAAAACGGTGCCGAACGTTGAAGTGCTAAAAGTGCTTCCCTATGGCCTTTCTCAGGACAAGGATGATCTTATCCTTCTTGTTTCGATCAAGCCAAAACAGATCGACTCTAATCCGCCCAGCGCCAGGTTTAAGCTGCCCTTTGGAGCCCGGTTATTAAGCGGCTTTACACAAGCAAGCCGGCCTGGCCAAGCCATGTTGTGCGGTGCCATTGTTCAATCGGCGCAAGTGGGTACCACCGATCTTTCGTTTGGAATTGCCTGTGGTCCATGGAAGACGGCAGGTTCAGTGAATCTAGCGAGCCAAAATGGTATTGCCAAGCTTCACACATCGGGAATTTCCCTAAATCCAAAAGTCTCGAATTTCGCCTTTCCCCATTCCGGCATCACTCATCGGAGCCCTGTCACCAAAATCGAATACGAAGTGCCCAAACAGTTCAGTGCGTACGACGTTCGACTCGTTGTGGTCGATGACTTAGGCCGCATAAAGCTCTCAGGTTCCTCACTGGCACCAAACGACCCAAAAGTCGGACGGGCCGTTTCAACGTTCGAAGGTGATTACAAGAAAGTCCGCCGACTTGAACTTCAAGTCAGACACTTCATATGGATCAAATCCCCACAGACACATTTCAAGCCAAATTGAAGCTAGAGCTCGATCTTCATCTCGGCGATAAGACGTCCAAGTAAATCGTCGTCAAATCGATCCATCTTTTTGGCCCTTTCTGATTCAAGAGCAGCCTCATCGGCTAGTCCTGATTCTTCTAGGAGAATCCCTAAAAGCCCGTGGTAAAGGTGCTTTTCTGGGTCTAAATCGCTGGCCAATCGAAGCGCTTTAATTGCTTCTATCTTTCGGCCGGCACACCAAAAGGCGACCATCGTTCGCAGATAAAGGAAATCATCGCCAGGAGAGAGTTCGATTGCCGCTCGAAGGTACTCAAGCGCCTCGTCGTAGCGCTCCATTTCAATTAACAGATCACCTGTCCAATAGTGGTTAAAAGCATCGTCCGGTTTGGCAGCGATGGCGGACTGTGCCGCCACAAGCGCACGCTTTCGCTCGCGTGCATCCCTTAGTGTTTCTGAAAGCTTTATGTAAAGGAACGCATTCTTAGGTTCCTTTCGGGTTGCCTCTTCCAACTTTTCGATCGCGTCTTTGAATCGACCGTACCGCTTATATAAGTCAGCGACTCCAACGGCTGGCTCGACTGAATCATGTTTTGAGCGGAGTGCCTTTTCATATTGGCGTAGTGCTTGGGGAAAGTCGTCCCCGTATTCAAACGCGCCACCCAGATCAACAAGTGAATCAACATCATTGGGATCACTTTGGGATACTGCCTCCCTAAAATGCCTGAGCGCATTATCATAGTCCCCCTGATTCAGGCATTGACTGCCCATCGCTCTGCTTTCCTCAGCAGTATCTCCATGCCTCTTTCGAGTTTGTTCAAGTACCTCAAGATCTGCGGGTTGCGCGACTTGGAAGAGATCAGCGATAACTTTAAAATTAGGTTCCATAAAGATGCAAAGATTCCGAACGGGTGTACCGCAAAACACTGCGAAACACTTACATATACGCTAAGTGGTACGGCAACTACTTCCCAATATTAGGACGAATCGTCAATGTCGCAGGGTAGGCACCCCCACTTACTGGGATAGTCTGGATTTCGACGACTCGACTTTCGCCCGGCGCAAGATGGTAGTGAGAAATGGGGCACGACGCCTTTGGGCCGAGGAAAGGCGTCTGCACGTAGACTCCGTCGATGAGAAAAACACCTGCTGTGTATCCTGACGTCGACTGGAACATGACATCGATATTCGCTGGCACGGAAGTTGGATTTCGAAGTACCGCCTTGATCGTATACAGCACCCCGTAATTTCCATCCAGATTGTTCGTATGGTTTTTACCAGAAATGGGCTTTTGGCCGATCATGACGATGCCAAATCTTCCGCCCACATCGTAGGTCAGGCGTTCTTCCTGGTAGGGGATAGGATAGATATCGTCAGAAAGCTCATAGGACGTACGGTCGTAATCGTTGAGCGGATGTGTGCCCGCTTCGTGCCAAGGAAAGCTGGTGTAAGTAGCGTTATGCCATTCCTCATTCAATTCAAAAGGTGGCAGGGCATCTGCCCGCACTTGGAGCTGCGAAGGGCCATCTAAGAGTTCTAGACCGCAAAGTCCACTGGCAGTATCCTTGGGAAGCATTCGCCGAAACGAAATCGGTAACGTCGAACGAGGTGGAATCTCTACAACCTCACCGGATCGAGTGGCATTGTATTTGAAGAACTGGTTGGCTACTTCCGCTCCAGCCTTTACGGGGTTCCTGTCTGGCTTGCTGTCTGCGCAACGGACAAGGATTTTTGCAGCCTCATCCGTGTCATTGATTACTTCAACCCGGAAGATGAATGGCTGCGATGAAGCGTTAATGTGGTGATAGAGGAACCGCACGGATTCTCCTTGCTTCATAAACTGAGCAAAGAGCGATCCCATTTGGGTCACCGACTCTGGCGAATTGGAATACCAAAGCAAGTCATCCGGCTTGCGATCTCGGTGGATATTATGGACAACAACCTTTACGTTTCCTGCTGAATCGTAACTTCCGCTGGCACTCACTCGAGTCCAGACAGAATATTCCCTAGTGCGCCCTGGGCCAAGGGCATCTGCGCTCACGGTGCCAAAACGGGCTTTCGCGCCAGGAATCTTAGCTAACTTCGTTCGAATAGCCCCTTCGACGGCTTGCGACACCAAACTTCCATTGGCTGGCTCACCATCCACTTCGACGTTCAGTGTCTGTGGTAATTGAGCAGCATAGTCCCTCACAGAAATATCCAATTTACGAATGGCGTTTCCTGATTCCGCGACTATTTGGGCGTCTCCAACTCCCAGGCAATTGAGTTCCAATCCACTTTCCGTTCGCTTGATTTTTACAATGGATTCGCTGGAACTTCTTATTTGTGCATTCAAAGCTAGGCTTCCGACTAGACTCACTGATCTTTGGGTTCCTATAGGCAATCGAAAGGAGTCCTCTGGAAACTTGAGCGTCGGCAAATTGAGCGCATCTCGAATACTATTCGCCCACAGATTTGCAAGGTGATCTAGGTTCGTTTTGTGACTTGCGGCTTCCGCAGGTGTCACTGGAATAGCCAGAATCGTACCTACCCGAATGACCGCGTTCTTACCTACCGATACGACGTCAACCGTATCGTCGGATGAAGCAGACCGTAGAGACTGGGCAATCTGTTTGGCACGTGATTCAGTGCTGGCAGTCCGCTCGTGGGTCTTAAAATCGACCACTTGAATCCCGTTTAGAAATACGAAACCCGATTTGGAATGGGATTCAGCACTGAATGCCAGTGCACAACTCCAAGTCAGGCAAAGGGTAGCCAGCATTCTAATAGGCAAACAGGGCATGGCAGATGGGACAGAATACCCGCGAACAAGTTATGTGGCATCCTAGATCTCTTTACGACCCATCGAAGTAAAGCCGTTCCGCTAACACTATAGGGTGCCCAAAAAACAATCGTTCGATCATTGACTTGCAATAAGCTATTCAAAAGACAGGCAATGCGGCTCCGGTAAACTTGCCGAATGAATCCGATTAATGCCAAGAACTTCATTGCTGGCGAATGGACCGTGCCGCTACAGACTTTCGAAAGTCGTAACCCAGCAGACTTTGAAGATTTGGTGGGAACAGCGCCGATCAGCGGTACGGCTGAAGTAAACCAAGCTGTCCAAGCCGCAAAGGAAGCGTTTTCAACCTGGCGCGACCTCAGTTGGATCAAACGAGCAGAATTTATTGATACGTTCGCGCAGTTGATGAAGCGCGATATTGAAGAACTCGCCATTCTCATTACGCGTGAATGCGGAAAGCCGATCAATGAAGGTCGTGCAGACGCCGTCGAAGCCCTTCACATGGCCCAATATATGGCGGGAATGGGACGTGTTCCTAACGGCTATACCGTTAGTTCAGAAGTATCTGCCAAGGACGCCTTTATTCTGCGAAAGCCCAAAGGTGTCATCGCTTGTATCACCCCTTGGAATTTCCCTTCTGCTATTCCACTTTGGGTAATCCTTCCTTCGGTCCTTACCGGCAACACCGTAGTGTTCAAACCTGCTGAACAGACTCCCATTGTCGGCCACAAGCTGATGGAGCTTTTCCATGAAGCAGGCTTTCCCGCAGGTGTTATTAACCTCGTCCATGGCACTGGCGAAAAGTGTGGAGACCCGTTGGTCAAGCACAAAGATGTGGCTGGAATACTCTTCACAGGGTCTCGAACTGTCGGCAAATATATCCAACAGGTGGCTGCTGGAGACGCGTACAAGTTCGCGGCGACAGAGATGGGTGGCAAGAACGGTACGTTGATTCTCGAAGACGCTGATCTTGACATTGCTGTTAATGCTTGCCTTTTAGGAGCCTTCAAGACGACTGGTCAGCGCTGCGTAAGTACGAGTCGTATCATTGTGGACAGGAAGGTAGAAGCCGAATTTACGCGTCGATTCTTAGAAAAGGTCAAGAGAATCAAGATCGGCAATGGATTAAGAGACGACATTTTCATGGGTCCCCTCATCGAACCGTCTGGGGTTGAGAAGTGGAAACTTCACAACGCGAAAGCCATTGAAGAGGGAGCAGAAGTCCTCATTAACGGAACCGTCCTCACGGAAGGTGAGCATTCTCGAGGAAACTTCGTCAGTCCATTCGTCTACCGTATGGAGTATCGTCCAAACACTTTCTGTTTGCGCGAAGAGGCGTTTAGTCCGCACGTTGCCATCATTCCTGTTAATGGTTTGGAAGAAGCAGTAAACGTTTACAACGACACGGATTACGGCCTTTCAATGGCAGTCATTACGGAAGACTATCGTAAGTGGCGTTGGGTCCGTGATCACGCAGATTACGGCCTTGGCTATGTTAACCTTCCCAGTATTGGCGCCGAGGTTCACCTTCCGTTTGGTGGTGTTAAGTCAAGTGGGAACGGCCATCCGGGAGCAGAAGGAATCCTGGAGTCCGTTACGCATCGGATAGCCTTTACAGTCAACCATGCCCATGAAATCATCATGGCCCAAGGATTGACGACAAACGTTTAGCTCATTGATCGGGCGGTGTTGGATACAACTTATTCTGATGCCGTCCTTATGCAAGTTTGATTCTAAATTCTCCAATGCACTCGAAAGTATTCACCTGTAAAGCCATCCTATTTGACCTAGACGGAACTCTTATTGACTCAATTGCTTCGGTAGACCGAGCCTGGTCAAAGTGGATGTTGAAAAATGGCCTCGAACCCGCGCTCAACCTGCCACTTATTCACGGACGTCGATCAATCGACTCCGTTCGTGCCCTTACACCCTATCTCAATATAGAAGAAGAGGACGCATGGCTAAGAAACACTGAGACCCATGACACGGAGGGCGTAATTGCACTAGAAGGAGCTTTACAGTTTCTAGCCCTTTTACCGACTCATTCGTGGAGCATTGTTACATCCGGGACAAGCGAAGTGGCAAAAGCTCGCATGAAAGCTGCCGGAATCGTGGCTCCACAAGCAGTTTATGGGGAGGACGTTTTGCACGGAAAGCCCGCACCAGATCCATATCTCTTAGCAGCAAATCGGATGGCAATTGATCCGAGCGATTGCCTAGTTTTTGAGGACACTGCAGCAGGAGTTCGGTCTGGACATGCTGCTGGAATGAAAGTAGTTGCAGTGACCATGGGTCAAGTCCGCCCCGACATACTCTTTGCAGACGCAGTCATCAGCACCTATAAAAATGCTCTACTTGAGTGCAACGAAAGTGGCTTGATTGTAACAATTTGAATGAGAAGTTCAGGGTAGTGCTCCCACCTACTCCTGCTTCTCTAGAGACGATTGCGGACAAGAACGAGACATTTCTTAGTCGATATCGGCAACTATCCTTAGAATTTCGACGAATTTGAACCTGAATTGATGGCAACTAATTCACGCGGCACATTAGAAATCTCGCAAAAGATTCGAAGTAATTAACGCATAACACAAAAAACCTTCGCATTGAATCACAACAAGATATAATATAAGGGTCACTGGAACGGTTTGCGCCCAAAAGCTTCGCACTCAGATACGGATTTCCACGTCAGAGCGCCTTGAGACACGCAGAACAGTTACGGTCGCCCACGGGGAGCGTGGGCAAGGAAGAACATGGCAATTAAGACGCTCTATGTAGGAAATATTCCCTACTCTGCAAACGAGGACGAACTCGTTGCGCACTTTGCAGCCTACGGCGGCAAGAATCCTCGCATTATTGAAGGTCGAGGTTTTGCATTCGTAGACATCGATTCAGATCACTTGGAAGCAGCAATCGCTGACAAGAACAACTCGGAAATGGGCGGCCGACGGCTGACTGTCAACGAAGCACGTCCTCGTGGTGAGGGCGGTGGCAGTAGTGGCGGCGGCGGCGGTGGTCGCAGTTACGGCGGCGGCGGCGGCGGCGGTGGCGGCGGCTACAGTAGCGGTGGCGGCGGTGGCTACGGCGGCGGCGGCGGCGGCGGTCGAGATAGCGGCGGCTACGGCGGCGGCGGTGGCGGCGGCGGCGGTCGAGGTGGTAAAGGCGGTCGAAGCGGCGGCGGCGGACGCAGCAGCGGCGGCGGTCGATACTAAGCTAAAACGCAACAAATCTAAATCCCCCAGGTCTTATGACCTGGGGGATTTTTTGTTGACAAGCTCAGACTCATTAAAAAAGCGTATGCTGTTAACAGACGCCGCCGCGGTCCATTCACTGCGAGGTCTGCGACGACGCCAATTGGCCCAAGGGAGGGTACTAGGTGAAGCAATACACCGCAGATAAAATACGAAACGTGGCTATTGTAGGCCATGGCGGTTCTGGTAAAACGATGCTCGTTGAGCACATGCTCTATACCGCCGGAGCAGTCGACAGAGTCGGAAGCGTGGACGCCGGGAACACGCAAAGCGACTACGACCCACTTGAAATCCGGCGAAAGATCTCACTAAGCGCAAGCGTTATGCCACTAGAATGGCATGGCTGCAAAATCAACCTGATCGACGTTCCAGGTTATCCGGACTTCATCGGTGACCTGCACGGGGTAGCGCCAGTCGTCGAATCGATGATCATTGTTTGCGAAGCCAAACGGGACATCGATGTTGGTTTTGAATTGGCAATGGAAGTTGCACAGAAGCATGGTCTCGCAACCTGCATTTTTGTAAATAAACTTGAGCGAGATAATGCCGATTTCTCTGGCTTGATGGACACCCTGCACGAACTCTATGGCCGCAAGGTCGTGAATACTCAAGTACCAATCGGGCATCAGGCAGCCTTTTCAGGAATTCTCGACCTGCTAAACATGAAGGTCTACAAAGGACGCGACCGTGGCACGGAGATCGAGGAAGTTCCTACGGGCTACACCGAAGAAGCAGCGGAACGACGCGAAAAAATGATGGACGCTGCCGCCGAAGGAGATGACGATCTCGCCCTCAAATATCTGGAAGGTGAGCAACTCTCTGAAGAAGAAATTGAGCACGGACTCCTCGTTGGAATTGAAACAGGACGAGTCATTCCTGTCCTTGTAGGTTCGGCAATGAGCGGTATTGGAGTAGCTACGATGCTCGACCGAATTTGCGGCGAGCTTCCCTCACCCATAGACGTTCCCAAGGTATTCGATGGTCAGGAATTGACTGCCGACGCCAACGGCCCTCTAGCAGGATTCGTCTTCAAGACAACCGCCGACCCGTTTGTGGGCAAAATCAACTACGTTAGAGTCTTTAGCGGCTCACTTAAAGTTGATCAGACCGTACTCAATATCAATCGAGATGTTTCAGAAAGGGTTCACAACCTATTCACGCCTCATGGTAAAGGACAGGAAACGTCAACTGGAATTACGGCCGGGGACATCGGTGCAATTGCCAAGCTATCCGATACGCACACTGGCGATACCCTGACCACGGCCAAAGATCGAATTATGCTTCCGTCGATCGATTTCCCGGAGCCCATTTATCGCATTGCGGTACGTCCAGCAACGAAGTCTGACGAGGACAAACTGGGCAACGCGATTCAACGACTTCTAGAGGAAGATCCAACCTTTAGGCACACGCGCGATTCGGCAACTCACCAAGAAATCCTTGAAGGGATGGGTGACATCCACCTCGATACAGTTATCGAGAAGATGAAATCTAAGTTTGGTGTCACCGTCGTCACGGAAGATGCACGTGTTCCCTACCGCGAAACGGTGAAAGGTTCCGCGAAGGCACAAGGTCGACACAAGAGACAGACGGGCGGTAAGGGACAGTTTGGCGACTGTTGGGTCGAAATGGAACCCTTGGATCGAGGTGAGGGATTTCATTTCGAAAACAAAGTTGTTGGAGGTTCCATACCTAAGAACTTCATCCCAGCAATCGAAAAGGGCATTCGAGAAGCTATGGAGCATGGCTTAATCGCTGGCTACCCTGCCACAGACTTCCGTATTACGGTTTACGATGGCAGCTATCACGATGTGGACTCAAATGAGGCTGCGTTCAAAATGGCTGGCGCAATCGCATTAAGAGCGGCAGCCGAAATGGCGCAGCCCATTATTCTTGAACCGCAGATGGGAGTCGAAGTCGACGTGCCTGACGAATGTGTCGGTGATGTAGTGGGCGACTTAAACGGCCGCAGAGGTCGACTTCAGGGAATGGATCCCGTTTCCCCAGGGAAAACTCGGGTTCACGCCACCGTTCCGATGGCCACCATGATGCGGTATGCGCTAGACCTAAGATCGATCACTAAAGGCAGGGGTCGTTTCAAGCAGACCCTTTCGCACTATGAAGAGATGCCGTTCCCAGAACAGCAGGCTCTAGTCGCGGAATACACTAAGTTGCGCGCTTCTCACGAAGACCATTAGACTCGTTTCCCTATCTAAGCCCCAATTCTATACTGAGTTGGGGCTTTTTTATATGTCTCAATCGACTTCGCGAATGCCTGAAACTTCAATGTAGACTTGAGCGTTATATACTCATGTAATTGAGCGAAAAGGTGTTATGGCAAAGGACTATTATCAGATTTTAGGAGTGTCTAGCAAAGCTGACGAAAAGGAGATTAAATCGGCCTATCGGAAGCTTGCTAGAAAATACCACCCGGACGTTAATCCCAATGACAAGGCCGCCGAGGCCAAATTCAAAGAGATGAGCCAAGCCTACGAAGTGCTCAGCGACCCTGACAAGCGCCAGATGTATGACCAATATGGTGCTGACTGGGAACAAGCGCAACACTTCACGCCTGGTGGCCAGGGGGGAGATTTTGGCGACTTTCAGAATGTGGGCGGTGGTGGTGGATTCGAGTCCATATTTGAGCATCTCTTTACCGGCGGTCGAACCAGCGGTACGAGAATGCACATGAACTTTGATGACATTGAAACGAGTCAACCTCGAGATGTCGAAAAGTCGATCGAGATTCCCCTCGAAGAAATTGATACAGGAACGGTTCGGGTTCTAACCTATCAAACGATGGATGCCCACCGAATGCGAGAGGGTGTCACGACCGTACCCACGACGAAAAAAGTCGAAGTCAAAATCCCTGCCGGCATATCTGACGGAAAGAAATTACGCGTGCCTGGTAAGGGCGCCGCCGGGCATAACGGAAAGGCAGGAGATCTCTACGTCATTATCAAGTGGGCACCGCATGCAACATTTAAGCCAGCAGGAGAAAACCTTGAGGTCGAAGTGACTGTTCCCTACACCACCGCAGCCTTAGGTGGAGAAATTCGGGTGCCGACTCTGAGATCTGCAGTTACCATGAAAATTCCTGAGGGAACGCAAAGTGGCCAGACCTTCCGTCTCGGAGGTCAAGGTATTGCCAATCTCAAAGGTTCAAGGGGTGACCTGCGCGCCAAAATCAAGATCCAGATTCCAAAACAACTCTCCGACAAAGAAAGGAAGTTGCTCAGAGAATTGGCTGAGCTTGACAAGGTAACGGTATGAGAACGGAAAATCAACCTGTCTATATGATCGGGGTTGCGGCTACGTTGTGTGGAGTTCATCCACAAACCCTTCGACAATATGAAAGATTGGGTTTGGTTATTCCGTCTCGGGCCGGAGCAAAAAATCGCTTATACAGCGAAATGGATATTAAGCGCGTTCAGCGCATTCAGCGCCTAACTCAGGAAATGGGTGTTAATTTAGCAGGTGTCGAACTCATCCTTAGGCTCCTCGACGATATGGAAGACATGCGTCGAGACATGGAAAGGCAACTTGACGAATACATTTCGGATGCTGAAAAGAGAATTATCCAGATGATGGATTCTCCAAAAACGCCTGTAAGGCGGGATGAAAGATTACTGCCAGTTCCCAATATACGATTGAGAAAACTGGATCTTTAGCGAAGCGCCTAGCCTATCAAACAAAACCTAACGTACCCGATGGAATTACGGTCCAAGTCATCTGTTCCTCTTCAGTTGACTCTGGCTCTCCATCATGATCGTCGAGCGCATCACTGAGCCATTTCGGTACATCGTTGAAGTCTGGTCCGTTGGTTTCCATTGCCTATTCACTGATCGCAGTACAGTACTTCTACTTGCCTTTCCCCCTGTGAAGTTTCACACGAAGGCGATGACCGGTAATTCTGTTCTGATTCACAAGAATAGACACCTTGAGTGCCATAAATAGTTTGGGGCGAATCCATTTTGATAGATTCGCCCCAGGCATTGTTAGAAGATTCTTCCTTAACTATTCGGCACGGTTATCTTCATCGGCAGCCATGTCGGCAAGCGATGGAAATGCCAAGGAGCTGAGGTTGTCATCAATGTCCCTGTCGTCAGCCTCAACGAGTGCAGTAAGCGATTGCTCTGCCCAGGTTGGTCCTCTTTGGACGTCGACGATGACATCTCGATAGTACTTGACACCCGTACCGGACGGGATCAGTCGACCGATGATAACGTTCTCTTTCAGCCCAACGAGGTGGTCCTTCTTTCCTCGAACCGCAGCTTCTGTAAGAACACGAGTGGTCTTTTGGAACGATGCAGCTGAGAGGAACGAATCTGTTGCCAACGATGCTTCAGTAATACCAAGCAGAATCCAGGTCGCGGTAGCTTCCTTAGGATCGCGCTCAATGTTCTCGCTCGTAATGGGATCTACATATCTGATCCTCTTACCAGCTTGAATCAACTGCTTAACATTCTCGTTCGCTCGTTGATAGGAGAACCTGTCAACGATTTGTCCGGGAAGGAACGGAGTATCGCCCGGCTCCTTGACCTGCCGCTTTCGAAGCATTTGGCGGATGATAACCTCGATATGCTTATCGTTGATATCAACTCCTTGGCTCTTATAAACGCTTTGAAGGTTCTCAACAAAGTAGTCATAAACAGCCGATGCTCCAGCTAGTTCGAGAACTTCATGTGGATCACGAGGACCTTCTGTAAGAGGGTCTCCCTTGATGACACGAGTGCCTCGGCTTACTGGTAGCTTTCCAAGAGGTGGTACTAGGATTGGGTAGAAAATATTGACCCTTTCTACTTCAGCTTTACGAAGAACGGCAAGAGTCGCAGTCACAAGTTTCTGTCCAACGATCTTTTGAAGTCCGCCTTCAAATTCGCCGAACTCGTTCTTGGACCAAGTCTGAATGTCGCCTATGTAGGCATCCTTTATAGCAGCCGATACTGGTACCGTCGCTTCAACAATTACCCATCGACCAAAGCTAGATTCTCGAATATCTCGGACGACGCCTGTGACTGGGCAGATAATAGCCTTACCACGAGGTTGCCGTCGAGCTTCGAAGATTTCTTCGACGCGGACAATACCGGAAGATTCACCCGTCCAAGCATAGAAGAAGGTCTTTCTTGACCTTTCCCACAGCTTCTTGGAGTCACTATCAGCCTTGTCTGCAGCCTTTTGAGCAGCCTTAGTTGCACGTTCCGTCTTTCGCTTGACCTTAGGATCAGCCGAATCGACGTCACCCTGATTGATCGTGAGCGGAGCATTCTCCTTGTTTTGGAAGAAGGACTTCACGACGCTTTCTTGGTTCTCAAGAAGCTTGGTAGGATCGAATTGCTTCATATCCGTGTCCGTGGCGACCGCAAAGTCTTCCATGAACTGTCGGATAAACTTACCCGTCTTGTACTGGTTCGTACGAGCAATCGTGGCCGATCCAGCAACACCACCCGTGTGGAACGTTCGCATCGTAAGCTGCGTTCCAGGCTCACCAATGGACTGGGCGGCAATGATTCCAACTGAAACGCCGACTTCAACATTTCGGCTGCTGGAAAGATCCCATCCGTAGCAGACTGAACAGATTCCCTGCTCAAGTTCGCAAGTGAGCGGGCTTCTAATCAACACGCTGAGATAACCGTGATCATCCATGTCGAAGCCAAAGCTTCGATATCGATCGACAATCGCATTTCGGTCGTCATCAGATTCCGCTGCGTTATAGTCCGCAACGAATCGATTTTCGATTTCAGCAATTCGCTTAGCGCTGTCTCGACTGATTGAGTGCTGATAGAGAGCCAGTTCCTTACCGGTATCTGGATCCGTGATCGTCGATAGAGCAACTCGACCAAAAATTCGGTCTGAGATCTGCTCGATAGCTTCTCCCTGATCCGTAATTCGGTGGGCGAGGATACCGTCTGAAGTTCCGCAGTCATGAGCCTTGACGATGACATCTTGTGCGACATCGCAAAGACGTCGCGTCAAGTAACCAGCGTCAGCCGTTCGAAGCGCAGTGTCAGCAAGTCCCTTACGAGCTCCGTGAGTCGTAACGAAATACTCAAGCATGCTCAGTCCCTTATGGAAGGAACTCTTGACCGGAAGCTCATAGATAACTTCGTTGAACTGGTTAAACATGAGTCCGCGCATTCCAGCAAGCTGTGCCAGCTGCTTTACGGAACCACGAGCGCCGGAGACCGTTGTGATCGAAAGCGGGTTGAACTGCTTAAGACCTTTGACAATCTCTTGGCCAATTTCGTCGTAGGTGTCTGTCCATAGCTTAACGAGCGTTTGCGTCATCTCGTTATAGGTGAGCATTCCACGTCGGAACTGCTGGGTGATTCGAGTAGATCGATCATCCGCTTCCTTGATCATTTCTTCACGACGAGCAGGTGGATCCATGTCCGTAATAGCTACGGAAAGGCCATATCGAGTTGCCCACTTGAAGCCAAGATCCTTCATGTCGTCCAACAGCTTGATCGTGGCACCCACACCTGATCTTCTGTGGCAAGTTAGAATCATTTCGGACAGCTGCTTCTTGTTCAGTTCCACCTTGAGGAACTCATCAGAATGTCGAAGCGGGTGAGGCAGAATCGTGTTTAGAACTAACTGACCAGGAGTTACGGTGGCGATAAAAGTCTCGAATTCCTGTGGATAAGGAATCAGTTCCTGGAAATCTTCGCCTTCCTCTGTTTTCGAAATGACCTTCTTATACTCAAAGCCTGTGAAGGCATCGCGGAAGTCAACTTCACCGTCTGGACGATACTTAGGACGGGTTATACGAACCTTGATCGGAGTATTTGTTGCAATTCTCTGCTCCTTGATAGGAGTATCGAGTGCAGCAATAACCTCTTCAGGGCTACCGTATGTCATCGGCGGGTTGTTGTTCGCCGGATCTTCCTTGTAAAGTCGCTCCTGCTCCGCTAACGCTTCCCTTGCTTCGTGAGAAACAAAAGTGAGAGCGTAGTTACCAAGAATAATGTCTTGGACTGGCGCACAAGTTGGTCGACCGTCTGCAGGCGAGAACAAATTCTGAGTTGAGAGCATCAAGACGCGGGCTTCTGCCTGTGCTTGAGTACTCAATGGAATGTGAACAGCCATCTGGTCACCATCAAAGTCTGCGTTGTAAGCATTACAGACTAGTGGGTGAACTTGGATTGCCTTTCCATCAACCAAGATCGGCTCGAATGCCTGAATTCCAAGTCGGTGCAAAGTTGGAGCACGGTTGAGGAGAATCGGATGCTCCTTGATAACCTCTTCCAAACCATCCCAGACTGCTGGATGCATTCGATCAATCATCCGCTTCGCGGTTTTGATGTTCTGCGTAATCTTCTTCTCAACCAAACTCTTCATTACGAAAGGCTTGAAAAGTTCAAGTGCCATTTCCTTAGGAAGACCCGCTTGGTGAAGCTTTAAGTGTGGCCCGACTACGATAACGGATCGACCGGAGTAGTCAACACGCTTACCAAGTAGGTTCTTTCGGAAACGACCTTCCTTACCCTTAAGCATGTCGCTTAGAGATTTGAGTGGTCGCGAGTTTGAGCCGACGACTGGTCGTGCCCTTCTGCCGTTATCGATCAACGCATCGACGGCTTCTTGAAGAAGTCGCTTCTCGTGGTTGATAATCGATTCTGGAGCGTGAATCTCGATAATCTTCTTGAGTCGATTGTTGCGATTGATGATCCTTCGGTAAAGGTCGTTCAAATCGGAAGTAGCAAATCGACCACCGTCTAGCTGGACCATAGGTCTCAGTTCTGGCGATATGACTGGCACGATATCCAGGATCATCCACTCAGGTCGACTCTTGGAGCTAATCAGGGCTTCCGTGACTTCAAGTCTCTTGATGGCGCGAGCTCTTCTCTGGCTCGTCGTCATGATGATTTCTTGTCGCAGGCCACGAGCCAATCGCTCTAGATCGACTCGATTGAGGAGTTCCTTGATGGCTTCAGCGCCGATATTGGCACGGACTAAGCTTCGGAGATCCTTACCGATCCGGTATCCAACGCTATCGAGCAATTTGCTGACGGCTCGATACTTGTCTTCATCGATCAGCTGGTTTCGCTCAAGCTTGCCAAGAATGTCGACTGCAAGATCAAGATCCTTCAGTCGATCATCGGCATCGCGATACTCAGCCTTAATTCGGTCATTGACGGCCTTTGCCCGTTCACGAGCAAACACTTCGTCGTATTCCTCACGGTTATTGTTGAGGTCATCGGCAAATCTGCGGAACGATTCCTCTTCCAATTCGCGCATCTGCATCTGCAGATTGGCTTTCTCACCTTCAACAGCAACCCGAATCTCAGGAAGAATTTCCTGAATTTTCTCGTTCTCAATGTCGATGATGATGAAGCTCGCGAAGTAAATAACCTTCTCAAGCAGTCGCGGCGAAATGTCCAGAATCAACGATAACGGCGAAGGAACACCCTTCAGGTACCAAATGTGACATACGGGCGCAGCCAACTCAACGTGGCCCATGCGCTCTCTTCGAACCTTGCTGCGAGTGACTTCCACTCCGCAACGTTCGCAGACGATGCCCTTGTACTTGATTTTCTTATAGCGGCCGCAGGCGCATTCCCAATCCTTGACTGGACCGAAGATACGCTCACAGAACAAACCGTCACGTTCTGGTTTGAACGTACGGTAGTTGATGGTCTCTGGCTTTTTGACTTCGCCGTGAGACCAACCCATGATGTCTTCACTGCTCGCGATTCCGATTCTGATCTTGTCGAACAGGCTGACGTCTGCCATATATTTCTCTATCTCCTAAATCTCGCTTGCTTACAGCGAGTAACCGATTCACTTTTCGTCAGTTGATTCGCCCGATGGCGCAATCAACCCCACAAACTTCTAAAGATCACAAGCTCACAGCCTCCAATAATGGGGGCCGAGAGCAAGTGATCTGTATTTTTTAGTTGAAGAACCCTACAGATCGGGCTAGACGCATGTCGTCGCCACCATTGAGTTCATCAAGGTCTTTAAGCGGCAATTCCTTATTGGCGACATCCTCAACCGCTACCTTCAGACAAAGTGATCGAAGTTCGTTCACTAGAATCTTGAAGGACTCAGGGATGCCAGGCTCCGCCAAGGTTTCACCCTTAACAATGCTTTCGTACGCTTTGACACGTCCGTTGACATCGTCAGACTTGATTGTCAGCAATTCCTGCAGCGTATAGGCAGCCCCATAAGCTTCAAGAGCCCACACTTCCATTTCTCCAAATCGCTGACCACCGAATTGAGCTTTACCACCGAGTGGCTGCTGGGTGACCAACGAGTATGGGCCAATGGAACGAGCGTGGATTTTCTCATCTGCAAGGTGCTCCAGCTTCAACATGTAGATCATTCCGACCGTAATGTTGTTCGGGAGTTCCTCACCGGTGAGTCCGTCTCGGATGCTGCTCTTACAAGTTAAAGGATCAATGCCTGCCCGTTGGAAGACGTTTCGCTCAACCTTTTCAAGAATTCCCTGATAGACCAACGAATCTGCGACAACCGCATCTTCATCAATCTCATCTTCAGGAAGTTCAGGAACAAATGTTTCGAGATCGACTTCACCAAGTTCGCCAAGGGTCTTCACAGGAGGAGCACCAACGATTCGCGAAATTCGCTCTAGACCGTTAGTTCCCAACTTTCGAAGCCGCGCTTCAACCTTAACCATCATCTGGTCGAAGGTGTCGTCTTTTTCGAAACGGATTTCCAATAGGAGTTCCGCATTCATGTAGGCGGCAAGAGCTTGCCCTCTCATGTGATTCGCAAGTCGATCCATCTCGCCAAGGATCTCGCCTTCGGTTGCGCCTTCAAAAGCCGGACATCGATATTCGATGCCAAGATGCTTTCCAACGTATCCAAGGTGAGTTTCCAAGATCTGTCCGATGTTCATTCGGCTCGGAACACCAAGTGGGTTCAGAACGATGTCGACAGGAGTTCCATCTGAAAGGAACGGCATATCTTCTGCAGCCAGAACCTTAGAAATAACACCCTTGTTACCGTGACGTCCCGCCATCTTGTCGCCAACCATTAGCTTTCGCTTTTGGGCAACATAGACTTGAACCGTCATGTTCGTTCCAGCTGGCAATTCGTCTCCAGGGATCTGAAGGAGTGGCTCATCGGTGCGATCGCAAACCAATCGCTCCCTCTTCTTGCTCTCCTTGTAGATGTAGTTGATCGAAGGGCTGAGATACTTATATCGGCTGAAGACTTTGACGTCGACGATAATGCCCTTTTCGCCATGAGGTAGTCGAAGCGAGACGTCTCGCGTTTCTTCTGCCTTCTTACCGAAAATGGCAATGATCAGTCTCTCTTCGGCGGTCATTTCAACCTGACCCTTTGGAGCGACCTTTCCTACCAGAATATCTTCTGGTCGAACTTCGGCACCGATGCGGATAATTCCGTTCTCATCGAGGTCCTTCAGAGCATCTTCGCCGACATTTGGAATGTCGCGCGTGATTTCTTCAGGTCCGAGTTTCGTGTCGACAGCTTCAGTTTCGTGTCGCTCAATATGAATCGATGTATAGACATCGTCTTTGACCATTCTCTCTGAAATGAGGATGGCGTCTTCATAGTTGTAACCGTTCCAGGGCATAAACGCGACAAGCACGTTCTTACCAAGGGCGAGCTGAGCGTTATCGCAGCATGCTCCATCAGCCAACGCATCTCCCTTAAGAACTCGTTGCCCGAGACTTACGACTGGACGATGAGTGAAACAGGTTGACTTGTTGCTCTGCACGAGGTGCATAAGCGGATACTTGTCGAGGTTGCCTTCTTTATTTCGGACACGAATTTCAAGAGAGGTCACATACTCAACGGTTCCCGGAGCACGAGCGACGACAGCCGCTCCCGAGTCGACAGCTGCAACACGCTCGTATCCTGTTCCGACCAACGGTCGTTCGGATCGCAGTGTTGGAACTGCCTGACGTTGCATGTTCGCGCCCATAAGTGCGCGGTTAGCATCGTCATTCTCAAGGAATGGAATCAGCGCGGTTGCTACCGAGATGATCTGGACGGGAGAAACGTCCATGTAGTCAATCTTGTCTCTCGTTGTAAGCGGATAGCTTGCTCCGCCGATGTCTCCACCAGCACAGCGGCACTGAACACGCTCGCTAAGGATCAAACCGGTCTCGTCAGTTTCGGTGTCAGCAGGGAGGACCAATTGGCCCGTCTCTTCCTGAGCCGTCAAGTAGACAATTTCGTCTGTAACATGGCAGTCCGTAACCTTTCGGTACGGCGTCATGATGAAGCCAAATTCATCAACTCGGGCGTGAGTCGTCAACTGGGAGATAAGTCCGATGTTTGGACCTTCTGGAGTCTCAATCGGGCAGATACGACCGTAGTGAGATCGGTGAACGTCGCGAACTTCAAGTTTTGCACTCGTTCTCTGCAATCCACCAGGTCCAAGAGAGGATAAACGTCGCTTATTCGTGATTTCAGATAGCGGATTTGTTTGATCCATGAACGTCGACAGCTGGTTGCTGCTGAAGAAGCTCTTGATCGAAGCGCTAACTGGCTTTACGCTCAAGATAATGCCTGGAAGCAAATTCTCTTGATCGGTCGAGGTCATCCTTTCTCGGGCGACCTTCTCCATTCGAACAAACCCTAGTCGTAGTTGGCTCTGAAGAAGCTCTCCAACAGATCTCACTCGCTTGTTCTTCAAGTCATCAATGTCGTCACGTTCAGCTTCTCGCTGAACGTATGGGAGCATGGCCTGAAGGATTCCAGCAAGATCTTCTGAAGTCAAACTTCGAGTTCCAAGAGGAACATCAATATGCAACTTCTGATTCAAGAATCGGCGACCAACTTTGCCTAGGTCGTAGCGTTTGACATCGAAGAACAGACCATAGACCAATTGCTTGGCTGCTTCTTCATTGGCAGCTTCACCCGGCCTAAGTCGCTTGTAGATGTCCAACAGGGCTTCGCGTGAAGTGTGAGTTGGATCAGCTTCGAGTGTCGACTCTACCAAGCCGAGAATATCAAGGACACGGATCGTACCAAGCTTGAGAGCTTCGATACGACGAGCCGTCTCTCGATCGATCTTCTCGCCTTTCTTGATAATCGTCTCTTCGCCAACCATCAAGTCTTCCAAGAATCGCTTACCGATCAAGGTTTCGACGTCTGGATCTTCGAGTGTGACTTCTTTGCTGAAAGCCTTGAGGATATCTTCGTTGGTACCGAGCGGCGTTTCTGCGAAGACCTTAGCAGCTTTCACAGATTCGGGCAGTCTCTCGATGATTTCCGAAGTCAGCAGTGTGCCTATTTCGACGAGGACTTCACCAGTCTCCGCATCAGCAATTGGCTCTATGATACGCTTGCCTGCTGCCTTTGCAATGACATGGTACGAACGACCACGGCCCCTTTCAAAGTAGAAAAGCGCCTTGATGAGCTGCGTAAGAGGCAGCTTTTTGGTCTGACTAATTTGGGTTCGGACTACGAAATTGGCATCCGACTCAACCTCAAGCCAAGGTCCTTCGTTTGGAATGACGCGTGCAGACACGATGACTTGCATCGAGCTATCAACGCCTTCTTCAAAATAAAGGCCTGGGGAACGGCTGAGCTGGCTTACAATAACTCGCTCCCTTCCATTAATAATGAAAGTTCCCTTATCCGTCATCAATGGCAAATCGCCAAGATAGACTTCGGATTCGATAACTTCTCGCTCGCGTCCACCAAAACGAACAATCGCTTTGATTGGAGCCTCGAACGTCATATCGCGGTCTCGGCACTCCTGGATGGAGTACTTTGGCTCACCTAAGGTGAAGCTGACGAGTTCTATGTAGTTTGTCTGTGTAAAATCCCAGATCGGGCTGAAAGTTGTGAATAGTTCTGGGAGTCCCTCTTCCAGAAACCACTTGTATGAGTTAAGCTGTAGTTCGATTAAGTTTGGGACCTCGAGGAACCGGCCGATTCGCTTCGAGGTCGGCTGAATAATTCTCATCAAGCCTCCGGACGTATGTGCGCGAACTTTCATCATACCCCGCTCAGGTTATGAAGTCAACGCATTTGAGGGGCTGAGGGATTAAACATTTAAGACGAATCTCGAAAAGACGAGTTCCAGTCCACCTAGGACCAATGCCCAAAGACTCAGCTTTTTTAGGCGTCAGCTGAGAAGTCTAAACAAATTTCTCACGAATTGATTCGATTTCTGATCGACTGAACTTCGTCAGACCTTTCGAGAACTCGGCGTTGCATATCCGCCAGATTATCAATTGCGATTGCCTGCTCATGAATGAGCTGGCGAAGCTCCCTGAGCTCTGTCAGAACACGTTCGTCCGCATCCCCTGCCAAAGCCTGGTTCCGGTTAGCATTATTGATTTCTGCCATTCTGCGCTTATGGCTCGTAAGGATTCCTGCAAGAGGGATCGTTACGCCAAGTCCGATAATTGACAATACAAAATAGGCTGCATCCAATCTAGCGCTGCTCCAATCGGTCCTGAATGGGAATGTCCAGTCTTTTGACCTGCGAACTCACTAGCGAGTCAACTGATATCATCTGTTGGTGCACCAACTGCTTGAGTTCGTAAACTTCGGACCGTAGTTGAGCAATCTCCGCATCGCCTTGCTGGCGTGCTGTACCGTGGATGATTTCCGCCATTCGCTGTTGATGCTTAACCAGAATAGCAACGATCGGAATCAACAAGGCAGTAATAGGGACCAGAAATACGAAAGTCTCTGGGCCGATTTGGGTCAAGGGCAATAAATTCAGCAACGCGTCACCATTCAAGTTCAAAGTCAATTCCCTAATACGCCATTAACTGCCGAAGGATGCAACTAACTCTACCGCTTGTTTGACGGTAAAGCGATTCTCATAGAGTGCACGCCCTATTATCACACCCTCTGGACGATGTTCCTGCATTTCATTCAGTCGCACCAAGTCGGTCAGTTCTCCGACGCCACCGCTCTGAATGATCGGAATTTCAACCACCCGTCCGACTTGAATGAGCAGTTCTAAATTCGGACCCGCTAACATTCCGTCCTTTGCGATGTCCGTAAGGATAATCCTCTTTGCGCCCAAATCCTGCATCCTCTCGGCAAGCTCGACTGCGGTAATAGAAGATTGACCAACCCACCCTTCTACTGCAACGTTACCGTTTCGCGCGTCAATACCTGCGACGACCCGATGGTCGAACTCGACAAAGAACTCTTTCGCCAGTTCGGGATCTTGAACCAGTTTGGTTCCCACAACAACCCGTGAGACTCCCAATCCAAGAAGCTTTCTCGCTGTCTCGAGGGACCTTACGCCGCCACCTACTTCGATGGGAATGGACACTGATTTGGCGATCGCTTCAAGAACTTCCCAGTTCTGAGGTTCTCCGCATTTTGCTCCATCGAGATCCACTACATGGATCCACGTGGCACCTTCCGACTCGAAGGATTGTGCGATTCGAACCGGATTTGAGTCGTATATTTTTTCCTGACCGTAGTCGCCTTGGGCAAGCCTTACACAAAGTCCGCCTCGTACATCAATCGCTGGGAGAACTAACATTCAAGAAAATTCCTGAGGATTCGCAAACCGACCGAACTACTTTTCTCGGGGTGAAACTGAGTGCCCCAGACACTGCCACGCTGAACGGCCGCCGCGAATTCGATTCCGTAATTTGCTGTCGCTGCAATATCATTCAGGTCTAAACAATCCGTATAGAGAGAGTGTACAAAATAGACTTGATCACCCTGGATTCCGGCGGTTGCGAGACCATCGTTTCGGTGGTATGTCAAATGGCTCCAGCCAACGTGAGGGACTTTCAAACCGGTATTTTGTGGAAGGTAGCGTACGTGTCCTGGAATCAGGCCCAAACCAGTGGTTTGTCCATGCTCCTCACTGGTTTCAAAAAGAAGTTGTTGGCCCAAACAGATTCCTAGCAATGGATTACCAGCCGATGCAAAGTGTCTAATCTCCTCGGCAAGTGGATAAATGCGTTCCATAGCAGCACCAAAGGCTCCAACGCCTGGGATAATCAGTTTGTCCGCGCCTTCTAGAGAACTCGATATTTGACAAGAAAAGCCAAGGAACTCGATCGCCTTTTCAACCGATCGTAGGTTCCCCATTCCGTAATCGAGAATCGTGGTCAGTCTCGCTTCCCCTTTGTTGAAGGCGGTCCTCTCCGCTCTGATCGCTTCACTGCTTGGCGAATGGCCATACCCACACCTTTAAATATAGCTTCACAAATATGGTGGTTATTTTCGCCAGCGATCTTTCTAATGTGCAGTGTGATTCCACCATGAGAGGAAAGAGACCGGAAGAACTCCCTTACGCACTCCGTCGACATCTCGCCGATCTTTTCTCTAGTGAACTCGACGTCGTAAAAAAGCCCGCCACGACCGCTAAAGTCAAGCGCAACCAAAACTAAGGCTTCATCCATAGGGGTGTGAGTCGAACCATATCGCTCTATGGCATCACTTTGGTCAAGGGCCTGGGCAAACGCTTTACCAAGCACGATTCCGACGTCTTCGACAGTGTGATGGTCATCAATTTGGAGATCACCCTCGGCGCTTATACCTAAATCCATTTGGCTATGAAATGCCAATTGCGTGAGCATGTGGTCGAAAAACCCAATACCTGTCGTAATGTCCCGGCGGGTTCCTCCGTCTAGGTCAAGTACGACTTGGATTCGCGTTTCCGCAGTTTCGCGATAAACTTCTGCATATCGAACGCCAGGTGCTTCCTTGCTCATGCGCACGTTATACCACGGTGACCACGAATCGGTAAGCATTTAGCGCAATTGCAGGCAATCGTCAAGTTTGAGCTTAATGCAGTCAACACGTTTGCCCTTTGGTCTGCACTATCAGGCGGTACTCTTTTATAACTAATGCCGATCGAATCGAGTTACTTTTCGGTAAGAGAAAGGATTGAAACTGCATGTGCGAAAGCCGGCAGAAGCTCATCAGATATTTCTTTAATCGCTGTTTCAAAAACGCGAACCATCGATGAAATTGCAAGCTTATACAGCCTGGGTCACCGGGACTTTGGGGAAAATCGGTTACAAGAGGCCATTCCGAAGATAACAGCGTTACCCAAAGACATAACTTGGCACTTCATAGGCACCCTACAATCGAACAAAGCAAGGCGAATTGCTTCAGTATTCCCATTCATCCATACGTTTTCGAAAGAGTCGCAGATTGAAGAAGCTGAAAAAGCCAAAACGACTGTGCAGGCATTTATAGAGGTAAATATTGCCGATGAGCCGCAAAAATCGGGAGTAAGCCTCGAAAAGCTTGACGAATTTCATGCGATGCTCTTACAATCTAGTTACGTTCATTTTCGTGGACTAATGACTATCGGGCCTGCTGGTGCGTCGGCCGATCAAATGAGATCCTACTTTAGGGAGATCAAGCGATTGACGGATCAGTTTGGTGCTAAGTCCATTAGCATGGGAATGAGTGGAGATTTTGAAATGGCGCTCATGGAAGGAGCAACCCATATCAGAGTCGGCACCGCAATCTTTGGATCGCGAGATTAAAAACCACCCTATTAGGAGGGGCTTATCATGGAAGAAACGGTAATGGAAAACAAGCCTGGCTTTATGAGCAAGTTCGTTGGCATGTTCACGCGTACTGAGGAAGTACTAGAGGAAGAAGCAGTGACCCCTGAAAGATCAGCCAACGGCGGACTTCACTTGCATGCGAACTACCGATATACGGTCACTGTTCGACGACAAATTACTTCTTTTGATGATGCAATGGCCGCTGCCAATGGTCTCAAGCGTGGTGATCAACAGATTCTCAACCTTTCGGGAACGGACGCGACAACACGACAAAAGATCGTCGACTTTATGTGCGGCGTCAACTATGCTCAAGAAGGCACTTGGGAAGAAATCGGAGAAAATGTCTATCTGATCGTTCCTTCAAACGCATTTGTGGAAATGGCACCGCCTACTCCACGAATGAACGCAATGCGAAACTAGTTTTAGGTGCTTTAGAGCTCCTGCCTAATGGGCGTCATCTTAGTGAGTGAGATGACGCTTTTCTCTTTTTGACTTCAGCTACACTTCCTTATGACTCCTTTGGACGAGTTGTGGTTGGTTGTAAGCTCCATCCCGCATGGCCGTGCTGCTTCTTACGGCGAAGTTGGAAGAGCCCTCAAGTACCCTGCTTCTGGCTACTTAGTGGGCAGATGGATGGCGCAATGTCCTTCCGATGTCCCTTGGTGGCGCGTTGTGTCTAAAAACGGATCCATTTCCCTTTCCAAGAGATCGCCAGAACATGGCCAGGAACAGGTCAGACTCTTGACCCATGAAAATGTTGAGTTCGATGAAGGTCGCGTGTCGACATCTTGCATGATTGATGGGATGGCACTTCTCGATCTGAGACACCACACTTTAACCACATAGTGTCTTTTCGCGCTGGACCCATTGATTCCCAAGGAATTGATCCCTCTTTCTTAACGGCTATCTCCGCGCGCAATGTCAATCGCTAACCGCTCCTTCCAGTTGCAGACTTACTAACTTACTAACAAAAACAGGCGGCCACTCTCTTGGAGTTGCCGCCTGCGTGGAGGTGCTTAGTTTGAAGTCCTAGTTTGTTGTACCTGTTGGTGAAACGAACGTGTATCCAAGGGCTTTGATGCCGTTTACCAGCTCAACCAGCGGAGCAACCGGCTCGAACCAGTGGTAGTAGCAACCTGCCCATCCGCCACGAACGCATTGGAGCTGATTTGCGTATCCGATCATATCCGCTGCAAGGTTCTTTTTGCCATTGGAGCCATCAGGATCGTAGTAGCCAATCGTCTCAGGGATTCGGCGGTTGCCGTATTGGTCCTGCATGACGTATGGCGAGTAACCGATCATGTACTGGAGGTTCTTGTTATTGTCCGTCACAAAAGTGAGAGCGCGATCCATGCTAAATCCGAACTTGCTTGCAAATGCCGTGTAGTCCGTCGGTGTAGCGTAATAGTGAGGTGAGTTCCAGCCCACTGGCTTGGTCAAGCCTGCCTTTGAAAACATATTGAATCCAGATGCGATTCTGTTGGCGATCCATGTTGGTGAATCTTCTGGGATTGGCCCAACGTTAACCGGAGCTCCATTTGCATCGAGACCAACTTGGAAGAACTCGACATCGGCGGCGCTCACTCCGTCGTACGGGTTTTGGACATTGCTGTACTGGTGGGTAATGCCATGCATGATCAGCTGGCCGCCCTTTGATTCCATGTACTTAAGATCCGCAATGAAGGTTTTCTTGTTCTGCATGAGGATCTCTAGAGCAACGCCGCTATTAAATTCACCCAGTGGATCTTTGTAGTCTGGTATGACTGACACTACGAACGGTACTTTCGCTTTGTAAAGTGCGTCGGCGAGTCTTCGTAATGACTTGGAATCACAGATCGGGCTGACATCTTCAATTCGCAACACAGCTCTCTTCTGGAAAGGCCCAACTGCGCCAGTCGTGTCGTTAAGGATATCGTCAAAAGCGAGCATTCGATCGTCACCACGGTTGTAAGCAACGTATTCCAAGGGATTGTCACCGATGTACCACAAGTTAGCCCCTTTAGTGATATAGGGAACCGTTGTCGCTCCATTGGTGCTTGTAGCGATTGCGCTTGCAATTGCCGGGTCATTAATAACCGTGTCACCTTGCATCGGATCGTACTGTTGCTTTGTCAAGGTTGAATTCTTGTACTTCACGGTTGGATAACCTGTTCCATCCAGATACGAGAATTGAAAACCGTACTTGGCTGTGAAGTCCGGGTTCCAGCCACTACCATCTGGTGTCCAAGCTACTTCCCAAAGGTTGTAACCCATCCACACAAACGGATTGCTATTTGAAGCAAAGTCAGAAAGGAACGCGGGTGGCAGTGCGGCGTTGTATGTCGTTCCAATGTAGTAAGCAGATCCGTAGGCAGCAAGGTCTCCTGCTTTATAGTCTGTTACTCCTTCGCGAGTGACTGTCACTCCAAAGTGCGTGAGCAGATTCGCAATCTGGTAGGAATACAAGTTGCCAATCCAACCCCATTGGCCCTCTGTATCGTAAAGCACGAGTGCGGTTGGCATGCCAACCGCCGGCTTCAGACTAGTAAGTTTAGGTACGGTCTTTCCAGTAAGTGAAGAGAATGGAGTGAAATCTTCCATCTTGAACTTCCCTTTCTGAATCCTCTCAACGCCTTTTGTCCCTAGCACTCTAGGGGTGCCTTTAACGTTAGGGCCGAACAAATTTAGCTTCTTGGTCGATTGAACGACAGAAAGCACGTGTGTAGTCAGGTCTTTTTGAGAGATCTGCTGATGCTGAACGCCGGTTACTACGGCGAAAAGTGATAGAGATGAAAGTAGGTTCAACTAAGCCTCCGAATAAATAGATGTTACAGTTCTGAGGCACAATTTGAACGTCACGGAAATCCGTGACCCGAATTGCGAGACGTTTGTGTCCAAATCAATTATTTGTCGGACACGTGAAACCACCCTTGGTAAATAAGGTTTCCTTATGATGCAAACATTTCACTCCTTTGAAATTCACACTGATATTAATAGAATCCAATGGGAAACGGTTCACTTGTGGTTAGCGAGCACCTATTGGAGTCCAGGAATTGAGCTAGATAGCGTCGTTAAGGCTGGAAAAAACAGTTCCTTAGTTATAGGTGTCTATGACGGGCAAGATCAGGTCGCTTACATGCGTGTCGTTTCGGATCGAACGACCTTTGCGTGGATCTGCGACGTATTTGTGGCTGATACCCATCGATCAAAAGGTATCGCTAAAGCCATGGTCAACTTCGCTTTGGAACATCCGGACCATCAGAATTTGAGGCGCTGGGTATTGGCGACTCGGGACGCACATGACGTCTATGATGCATGCGGTTTTCGCCCTTTGCCAGTTCCTGAAAGGTGGATGGCGAGGTTGAAGCCGCAATAGGAACTCCGTGCGTCGCGAAAACTCCGGCCAATCACCCTCAAAAACTGGAATTTCATTAGCACTCTGCGAGGTACACTGCCAAAACTGGACCAATCAAACGGTCCTTTCAATATTTAGAACGTCTATTTGGAGGAAAAAAACGATGGCGATCCAACCACTTCATGATCGAATCATCCTAGAGGCTGCAGCAAAAGAAGAGCGCAGCGCAGGTGGCATTATTCTGCCCGATACCGCACAGGAGAAGCCCCAGCGAGGAACCGTCTTGGCGGTCGGACCTGGTAAGCGACTCGACAGCGGCCAACTTGCTCCTGTTGATGTCAAGCAGGGCGACACCGTGCTTTACGGCAAATATGGCGGCACGGAAGTAAAAGTCGATGGCAAGGACTATATCATTCTTCGAGCCGAAGACATTCTGGCTGTGCTCGAAAACTAATCACTTATTTTTAACAAGAGATTGACAGCCCGAGGCACTGTGTGTGCATGCGTCTAGGAGAGGTAACTCTTATAGATCCCGCATCAGTGCTTCCCTAAAACAGAGGAATCTATGGCAGCAAAAGATATTAAATATACAGACGAGGCGCGCAAGCTCCTAGAAGTTGGCGTCGACAAGCTCGCAAATGCGGTTAAGGTGACCCTTGGCCCTCGCGGACGCAATGTTGTACTTGAGAGAAAATTTGGTTCACCTACCGTCATTAACGATGGAGTAACCATTGCCAAGGAAATCGAAGTCGAGAATCGCTTTGAGAATATGGGAGCCCAACTTATTCGGGAAGTCTCAAGCAAAACGAACGACACAGCTGGCGATGGCACGACAACTGCGACGGTCCTAGCCCAAGCCATTTTCAAGGAAGGCATTCGAAACGTAGCCGCCGGTTCTAACGCAACCCAAATTAAGGTTGGAATTGAGAAGGCAGTTGATGCGATCGTGGCTGAGCTCCTTAAGGCAAGCACTCCAATTAGCGGTCTAGAGGGAATTACCCAGGTAGCTACAATCTCGGCAAACGACGAGGACCTCGGCAAGTTGGTTGGCGAAGTCATTCACAACGTCGGCAAAGATGGTGTCGTAACTGTCGAGGAAAGCAAGAGTACAGAGACGGTCTACGATACCGTTGAAGGCCTTCAATTTGACAAAGGATTCTTGTCTCCTTACTTTGTAACCGACGCCACTCGAATGGAAGCCGTTTACGAAGAGCCACTTATCCTGTTCTTCGAGAAGAAGATCGGTAACGTTCAAGACCTAGTTCCAATGCTGGAGAAGGTACTTCGAATGGGCCGACCTTTCGTAATAATCGCGGAAGACCTCGAGAATGAAGCGCTTGCAACGCTGGTCCTAAACCGAATTCGAGGCAACCTTCCTCTCGCCGCCGTTAAAGCTCCTGGCTTTGGCGACCGACGCAAAGCGATGCTCGAAGACATGGCTATTCTCACTGGCGGTCAGTTCATCAGCGAAGACCTTGGTCTCAAGCTGGAGAACGTCACTCCCGATATGTTGGGAACCTGTTCCAGAATGGTCATCACGAAGGAAACAACGACCATCGTGGGTGGCAAGGGCGACAAGACTCAGATCGAAGGTCGACTTCGACAAATCAAGGCTCAGATTGAGGCTACAGACAGTTCCTATGACAAGGAAAAGCTTCAAGAGCGACAGGCTAAGCTTTCGGGTGGCGTAGCCGTCCTGAAGGTTGGAGCAGCAACTGAGACAGCTTTGAAAGAGAAGAAAGCTCGAATCGAAGACGCCCTCGCTGCTACTCGTGCAGCCCTTGAAGAAGGCATCGTTCCTGGCGGTGGAGTAGCACTCCTTAATGCTGGAAAGATCCTAGATGGGATGAAGTTGGAAGGCGACGAGCAAATCGGCGTTAATATCATCAAGAAGGCAATCGAGGCACCTTTGAGAACTATCGCACACAACGCCGGCCTAGAAGGTTCCGTCGTTGTCGCGACAGTCAAACGAGAAGGATTGGGGTTCAATGCCTCCACTCTCGTTTACGAAGATCTAGCTGCCGCGGGCATCGTTGATCCGACTAAGGTTGTCCGACAAGCACTTCAAAACGCAGCTTCCATCAGCGGTCTCCTTTTGACCACTGAGGCGATCGTTGCAGAACTTCCCGAAGACGAAGAAGAGAACAACGGCGGCGGTCACCACCACCACCATTAGTTCAAATCGAAAATAGCAATGAGGCTGTTCCGAATAGGAACGGCCTCTTTTGTTTTGGAGTGGGCCGACCATCGGCTATGATTGTTTCATCAGGAACGTAGAGAAATTTTAATGAACTTTTATTCACGCAGCAGTGGCCTCGCTATCCTAAGCATGCTTATAGCCGGAAAATGTGCAGCACAGCAACCTGCTCCCGTAACGGTTAAGGTTGGCGATCTAGCTCCAGCCATGGATGTTAAGAAATGGGTTAAAGGAACCCCTGTCAAGGAGTTGGGACACGGTAAAGTCAATGTCGTTGAATTCTGGGCTACATGGTGTGGACCATGCAAGACGAGCATTCCGCACCTTACTGAGTTGGCTCACAAGTATAAAGGCAAAGCAACTTTCACCGGAGTTAGCGTGTTCGAAGATCCTCGCGCTAAGGACGAATCGTATCTAGCAAAAGTTAAATCTTTCGTCGAAGACATGGGTCCCAAGATGGATTACAACGTTGCTGCAGATGGCCTAAAGGCGAGCATGGCGAACCACTGGATGATCGCCGCTGGGCAGGAAGGTATCCCAACTGCATTTGTTGTTGACCGCGAAGGTCGGATCGCATGGATCGGGCATCCGATGATGGGCTTGGACGAAATCGTCCAGAAAGTAGTGGATGGCAGCTTTGATATGAAAGCCGAAGCTTCTAAGACAGCTCAAGAGAGTGAGAAGAAAGCCAAAGCCAAGGCTGATTCGGACAAGCTAAATTCTGATGCGGCTGCGTTTGTAGCTGCGGCTCGCGCTGGCAAACTTGAAGTCGCGGTCCAGGAACTTGACAAGCTTTTTGTAAAGCACCCTGAAGCAGCAAGTCAACTTGCACTTACAAAATTCTCACTCCTCGCTAAGCTTAGCGAAACTTCAGCATATGAGTACGGTAAGGCGCTGTCTTCGGGGATTTTGAAGAACGACGCAGAATCTTTGAACACCATTGCTTGGCAGATTGTTGATGACAAAACAACATTCAAACATCCTAACTTTGCGGCTGCCGTTATCATTGCCAAGCAAAGTGCGGAAGCAAGTCAAATGAATGACCCAATGTGCCTAGACACTTACGCCTATGCTCTCTTTAAGAATGGAGACAAAGATGGAGCCATTGGAATCGAATCCAAAGCGGTTGCACTCTGCGAAAGGATGAAGGACAAGCTTGATCCTTCCATTGTTAAGGAAATTAAGGACCGCTTGATAACAATGAAATCCAAGCCGGGCAAGTAGGTAGCTAATATGCCCTAGAAACGGGACTCGACTCAAGTCGGTCCCGTTTCTTACATTATGGTAGCTTAAGCCATGAGTCAAGATTTACGAGATAAGCTGGCAAGTACTTCCATCGGCCAGTGGCAAGCAAGGTTGATCGAGCAATCGGCACATATCCTTGGTGTGTTTGTTGAATCAACCCGTGAGGATATGCTTCGATGGCGTCCTTCTACAAATGAGACTTCGAGCACAAGGTCGGTACTGGAACAGCTGGGTGAGTGCATTTTCGCTAATGTGCGATTCACTTGTATTCTCACAGGGAAAACACCTCCGCCCCCTCCGTCGGAGTGGGATACCTTTGAAAACGCCCATGCCGCCGTTCAGCAGCTCAATGAATCTGCATCTCAGCTCGCCAAGATCGTGGCCGCGATGGGTGCCGATGAACTGGCCCATGAATTCATGACCCACCGTGGCCCCATGCCCGGAGCCCTCGCCATTCAGTTCCCTGTAAGGAACATGACCTATCATATGGGACAAATCAACATGATTCAGCTCCTATACGGCGATACAGAATTTCATATTGATGAGCAATTTACGAGCCTGTAAATTGGTTTGTTATTGCGAAGACTTAGCCTCTCGTAAAGTAATCCAAACTCGTAAAAACCGAACTATTTGTCTCTGTCGAAAAACGACATGCAAATAGTTCCTTTGACGGGCAATGGCTTTTCGAAGGGTTCCTCCAATTGAAGGGCAACCTAAATGGCATGACTTATACCTCGAGCGGGAACTTCCATCTCTCTGGGAATCATGTAATCGCAAATGGCGCGTTGATACAGACTTCCCAAGGTGTGACAACGGTTGGCACATTCAGTGGCCACGATACAATCGGTGGCTAGCTGAATCAGTTACGGTCGGGTGCCGGGCAGGTTTGCTTGAACGGTCATGCACCTACTGGAATTCTAATCTAGACCTTAGTCATTCGCTGAAGTGCCCTCCGAAGGTGTCTACCTTTGCGTCGATCAACTTAGGACTTGCCGCCCAACTCAAAGTTAATCGTCGTGACAGCAAAAAAAATTAGCCTCCCGTGCTTGAACATTGGGAGGCCATTCGCTATGGACTGAAGCTCCTAGGAGCCATGCCCTATTGGGCAAAAATGCGTTCCATGCTTTTCATCGTATTGCTGATGAAAATCCTCGGCCATGTAGAACGGTTGAGCGCTTTTTATTTCCGTAACGATCCGATTCTTGAGTTTCTTCTGGGCCTCCTGCAAGGACTCTTTGGCTTGAATAGCTTGAGTCGCAGAGAACGTCCAGATAGCTGACCGGTAGTTGTTTCCAAAGTCTGGGCCCTGGCGGTCAACGGTGGTCGGGTCGTGATTTTCCCAGAATATGGAAAGCAGCTTCTTGTAAGTTACTTTCGAGGGATCAAATTCAACCAGCACAGTCTCCGCGTGGCCAGACCGATGAGAGCACACATCCTCATAGGTTGGGAAACTCGTATGACCTCCGGTGTAGCCAACTGCGGTAGCCAAGACACCAGGCACTTGACGGAATATGTCTTCCGTACCCCAGAAGCAGCCACCACTGAAACTAGCAAGTTCGTTCTTTCCTGTCGCCTTTAAGTGGCTCGGACCGAACTGGATGATGTTGGCCGGATTTGTTCCGACCTTGCCGCCCGAAGGCATTGGTACAGCCCCGGAGACCGCGCACCCAACACCGGATGCAAGTGCCGCTAAACTTACAATAGATAAGACGATAGCCCGTGTTTTCATAGTGATCTTCCCTTAGTCTTTAGTTTGCCCAATTTTTTATCCTATTCAAGAATCGACCAGTAAATGGTTTCTTCTCTTATTCCTAAGGGGCAAGCAGGCGGAAAAGTTCCACAACCATCAGCTAACCGGTAGCCCCAACATAACTTCATCAAGCCAAATGTTTAGGTCTTCAAGGCTTTCTTCGTTGATTTGGTGAGCAAAAGGGTATTCAAAGTTACTGACTTCGCATCCCGCAAGCTGTAAGAAGGAGCAAACTTCTCTTCCCCGGTCAACTGTAACGACCGGATCAATCGTGCCGTGCTGGACCAGAAATTTAACACCCTTTATCGCCTCTGGAACCGAATCACCAACGAACTCTGGAACCACCGCTCCGCTCATTATTACGACGCCGTCAAGCATTTCGGGTACGAGTAAGGCAACCCCAAGACTCATCATCGCCCCTTGGCTAAAGCCTCCGAGGATGAACTTACTGGGTTCGATGCCTAAACTGCCCGGAAGTCCGCGCAGCACTTCAATCAAATGATCCCTGCTGCTTAACGCTTCAGGTCCATTGGCTTTCACACCATTCTCATCCCAAACGATATCGAACCAAGCAAAACCACCACCTTGATAGCGATAGGGTGCTCTCAGGGTAACGACCGTCAATGCTGGGTTTAGCCCAGCCTCAAGTCCCATCAAATCCTGTTCGTCTGCTCCCAGTCCGTGTAGCAAAACCAACAATGGAGGATTTGTCGACAGGGGTGATGAATTCCTAACAAGAGCTTCAAGCATCGAGAACTTAGTATATCTAGCAATTTGAGTGGCTTCGGAGGTTCGAGAACTAACTGGGGCGTTCGATTTGTCTAATGATCACCAACCCGGTGTGCATGCCAAGTGGATTCAGCAGGCAATTAGAATGGACAAGTACAAATATCAGGTTGGGCTTGTGGCTATCATTGCTATCGCTTCGCTCAGCGTTTTTGTAAAGACGATTCGGAGCGGTATAGTGCCTGACAATAATAAGGCACCAAAGACCAAATACAGCTTAACTATGCTGACTCAGTCAGCCGGAGTTGACGGAAAACTGATAGTAGCTACCTTCAAGGGGCACTCACTTGGTACTTATCGATGCACACGGCAGGACGCAGCTGTTGCCTGGTTCCTACTCCAAGACGAACTTGGTCGGAACAAGTCGTCTATGCTTAGTGCAAGTATCGTCGATGGACAAAACATCGCGATGGAGGGGACGGGCGAAGGTCATGAGCAAGCATTCTTGGTACGTATTTTCAAGGGCTATGCTATTAAGCCATCAAAGGTAATCGTAAAGCTCACTGCTATGGCGTCAGCCGAGCAGGAGACAAAGTTCGAAGCCAAAATGGACCAAATTGCAGATGCCGAACGAGTCATTCCGGAATTAACATCACACCAAAAATCCATAGCGAATCAATATGCAATAGCTGAGATCTTCGATCATAACACTACCGCTAATGTTCATACCGTAAAGCCAGATCGACCTGGTGAATTTACACATGCCGTTACATTGCACACCTCGCATAGTCTGGGACCTATCTGGTCTCCAAGTTATTGGAACAACGTCGATGCAATTGAAGCTCGCGTCGATACGTTCAGGCAAGTCGAATCCGAAGTCGTTCTGAGGTATCGGAACGCGCAAGTTGCGACAGTTAACGGCCTTAGGGTTCTCCGTTTTCCATCAAATCAATCGGTAGGCTCTTTTGATCATCTTTCGATAAGCATTTCCAAATATATGCCTATGCCTAAGCGAGGTTCCAAGACAAGAATTTCGAGAGGTGATGTTCTTCTTTTTTTACAACCTGAAGGGGATTTGAGCCGTCATGAAATTACACGTTCGCTGCTAGAAATCCCCATCGTAAAGCTTGAAGGAATATTTCCTTCTGTGGATCAAATGGGCCTAGATTTTGTTCGAGTACGATTATCGGGCACTCGACTTAATTCTGGATTTGATCAAACTTTTACGGCAAGTCATCGGTCGTCACGCCTTGCTAGCGACGCAATTCCTGAACTACGATTCCGCACAAAAATCACACACGCGGTGCTTGTCAGTAGCAGAACTTGTATTTTGCCCTTAAAGCATCGTAAGAGCCCTCCGTTGAAAGTAGCCTACTCTCCCCCAACCAGAAAATAGTTCAAGTTCTGACCGCGTTTTGGATTGGCGCTCATCAGCTTTATACTCTCCTAGTTCAGTAGTGGTTAAATATGAATCGACAGCAGAAGCCGTACCTGATTTGGGTTCTAATTGCAGTTTCCCTTATGACGGTTTTTGTCTTGTCTCCCTTTGGGCTACGAAACTCGAATCGTCAACGGACGAACAACGGTTCATCCACGAACCGAACCTATACAGTTGATATCGTTTCAGAAGGCCCTTGCCAGGCTGGAAAGACACTTCACGCTGTTGTCAACGGAAAGACCATTGATTCCTACACGTGCGATCAGTTTGACTCTGTTGTCGCCTGGGTAAAAATTGAAGACCTTAAGACCGGTCTTACAGTGGATAAATGTAAAGCCTACGGTACAGACGATCAGGCGAACACCTATTTGACCTATGCAGAAAATCGAGGACGTCTCACCTTAATCAGGCTGGAGAAAGGCTATGCCGTAAAACCGGGTTCGGTTTCATTACGCCTTGAGTTCTCCAGCAAAAGTGAACCTTCGCAAGATGCACTCATTCGCCTTACGAAATTATCGGAGCCTAGGATTGAGTTGCCAGATTCTGCAATTCCAGCTATTGAGGCTGAATCGGTGGCAAAAGCCACATTTACAGCGGGTCCAAACATCGTAACATACCAACTCTCAAAACCACTTGGTCCAGAAGAGCGACTGCGTGCACAAGTGATTGGAATCACCGATTGTCTTGCCAATCCGCAAAATGAAGGTGAAGAGAACTTACCTCCAAGCCTAGTGGCTGCCTATGGTCGTCAGTCGTCAACCATCAAAGTCAAACTCGATCGACTTCGATTCGAAAAAAACAGCTCTCTTTTGACTTATCACAATGCAGAGATAATGGGTGCAGGTGCATCTGCGCGGTTGAGGTTTCCGACAACACAGAGCATCGGTAACCTAGGAGGGTCACCTGCTCAGATCAAGTCTAGTCAAAGAATTAACAGTCAAAACGGAGTTCTGATCGAGCTTGGCGAACCTATCCACGCCCAATTGGGTCGCCTAAATCCTTACGGTAGACCCTCATTTTCTCTAGCTAAAATATCTCCATCGGTCGAAGACCTGGACCTTCCATCCCTTCTCATTCGGGTTAAGTATCCAAAAGATGCTCATCCTTCCAAGCAAATTCCAGCAGACTACATGAAGACCTTCAAGTCCACAAAAGGTCCAGTTGCCGTCGATCAAGCAAGAAAGTTAGAC
The DNA here is from genome assembly GCA_038207365.1 of Fimbriimonadales bacterium. GTDB lineage: Bacteria > Armatimonadota > Fimbriimonadia > Fimbriimonadales > Fimbriimonadaceae > Fimbriimonas. The sequence goes on from JBBQZV010000015.1 coordinate 39,459, forward strand.
CTATCGTTCACCTTCAACGAGGAACATCCTGTTGTTTTAGCTTCGGATACTCTCATCCTTCCCTTACATCACAGAATCAAAGGTCCCATCCTCAATTTCATCCCTGCTCCTAGCCTTCAATCTGCGACTCCAAATAACAATCCAAAACGATTCCGCCAATGACCGTAATGAGGAAACTTATGAACCCGTCTTAGGCTTGCGATTGCCTAGTGGAGCTAAACTGATTCCATGTCTTTCCAGCGGCGAATGCGCGGCTTACCCCTTACCGATATCAAGTTAACCGACACCTTCTGGAGAAGGTGGCAGGAAGTTCTCGTTGATACGACTCTTCCAACTCAATTTGAACAGCTTGTCGAAACAAAACGCTTCCAGAATTTCGAGCGTGCTGCTGCTAAATCTGGAGAATTCGAAGGACTTTGGTTCAATGACAGTGACGTCTATAAGTTTGCTGAAGCATGTGCATATGCTCTCAACCTTCGGGATGACGAGAGGATTCGTGGCTTTCTAGAAAAGTGTATTCAAACGATTGTGTCCGCCCAAGAAGCTGACGGTTATCTCAACACATTCTTTCAGCTCAGACATCCTTCCATGCGGTGGCGGAACCTAAACATGATGCATGAAATGTATTGTGGCGGCCACCTGATTGAAGCAGGGGTGGCCGTATTTGAGTGCCTTGGTGACCGGAGACTCATGGATGTTGGCATCCGATTCGCTGACCATGTTGCAACCCAATTCGGTCCGGACAAGAAAGTAGGCTATTGCGGACATGAGGAGTTTGAACTCGCGTTGCTTCGTCTATCGAGAGCTACCGGCGAATCTAAGTTCGCAGAATTTGCCCGCTGGATGGTAGAGTCGCGTGGGCACCGTCCAAGCCCTTTTGAAGCCGAGTTGAAAGACCCGGAGGCGAATGCACTTTGGCCGTTTCATGGATCACTTCTTGAAAAGAATGGCGAGTATCTTGGCGAATATGCCCAAGACCACGCGCCGATCCGAGAGCATACTGAGGTGGTTGGCCACGCGGTTCGAGCGATGTATTTGTACATCGCTGCTGCAGAACTTGCCGACGGAAAGCAGGACGAAGCGCTTGATTCCGCTCTGGAGCGTTGCTGGAACAACCTGACGCGTAGAAGAATGTACGTAACAGGCGGGATCGGTCCTAGTGCCTCAAATGAGGGATTCACGGCTGATTTTGATCTACCCAATTTGAGCGCATACGCTGAGACTTGTGCTTCTTGCGGCTTGGTCTTCTGGGGTCAAAAAATGCTCGAGATGACCGGAAATTCGGACTATGCCGAAATTACAGAACGAGCAATCTTTAACGGAATCCTAAGTGGAATATCCCTTTCCGGTGATCATTACTTCTATGCAAACCCACTTGAAAGCAGAGGCAGCCATGCTCGAACTCCATGGTTTACCTGCGCATGTTGCCCTCCTAATATCGCGCGCTTAATAGGCTCGATGGCCCAGTACTTCGCAGGAGTATCTGACGACTCATTCTATATTCACATTCCGAACGGCTTTGAAGCACAAGCAACGCTTTGTGGTCAACCTGTCACCGTTACGGTTGAATCGGACTATCCATGGAGTGGAAAATTCAAGGTGAAAGTTACCCTTGAAACTCCAACCCAATTTAAGTTGTACGTGCGTATTCCCGAGTGGTCCGACGAGATGGAAACTGACCTTCCCGGTGCAGAAGAACAGGCAACCTACGATAGTGGCTATGCCGTTTTTGACCGAGTCTGGAAAACAGGTGACGTCTTGTCCATCGATCTAGGAATGGTCCCGAAATGGGTTGAATCTGATCCAAGAGTTTTAGATAACTTGGGACGAGTTGCCCTAATCAACGGTCCCCTAGTTTATGCATTGGAACAGCACGACTCCGGATTTGCTCCCCAGCACTTCTCTGCTGACGTGGATTCAACGGTAGAAGTGATCAAGCAGAATGTACTTTCCGGCATTAACATTCTTTATGTGGACGGAACATCCGATACTCAACAGGAATCCGATGAACTTTATCCACCAGAAGGAACTGGTGAAGTCTCAACCGTGCGAACTAAATTCATTCCTTATTACGCTTGGAATAATCGTGGACCTAATAAAATGCAGGTGTGGGTTCGTAAGAGTTAGGTCAATACCCAAGTAAAATACTAGGGAGGCACGTTATGTCGATCATAAGAACATTTTTACGAAGGAACGAGCCTAAGCCTTCAGAAATGGGTCCACTGTTTCCACAAGTCAAAGCGGCTATGGAAAACGTGCAAGCTTATGCCCGGTCCCATGGCGGTGAAATCCACCTTATTGGGGTTTCCGAAGAGGGAGACGTTACGATAAAACTTACAGGTGCGTGCCGTGGGTGCCCAATGTCTGGCCTGACGTTAAAACATGGGATCGAAATGCAACTGAAGGAACTTGTTCCTGGTGTCAGGAAAATTTCCCAGGTTTAGCTAGCCGTGCAGATACGGTGTCCACTTGGAGCTAGGCATGTGCGTCATTTCGGCAATACGAGCCAGAAAGATTCCTACCGCGTCTCCAAATTCATAGACGGTGAGGGTAGTACCTGGCCCAGTCGCTAAGCGACTGTAATTTGCGACACAACCTTTTTGGATGAGCTTCAAGCATTCAGATTTTGCCGCCGGACTATCAACCTTTACCCTTGGCATGTCCACTTTGACGGGGGTTGGGGTAACGATGAACTTGGGCTCCGCGATCTGGTAAAGCTTGCTTAGCATAAGGATGACATCGGACCTTGTCACCGGAATTGCTGGGCTCTTTACATTGAATTTAGGCGGATTCAAGTGTAAAAGAGATAGATAAACTGAGCCAACTTTTGTAAAGGTGGCCTCAGCTTCGGCTTGGGTAACGGGCGATTGTGATGAAACGGATGTTGAGATTGGTTTCTTTTTTCGAACAGGCCTATCTTGAGCCAAGCCAGAAGTAGTTAAGGCTAAGACGACTAAGACCAGAGGGGCAAAGGATCTCATATTGTGCTGACAGCTCCACTTTGACGGATAGCATCTAGTTCTTCGAGTGCACGCCCCGTACCAATAGCAACACAGTTTAGCGCGTTATCTGCAACACGAACAGGTATGTCTGTCACACTATTCAACAATCGATCGAGGCCGCGAAGCAAAGCGCCACCACCGGTTAAAGTAATTCCTCGCTCAATGACGTCGCTTCCCAGTTCGGGAGGCGTTTCCTCCAGGACGGAGCAGAGCTTTTCAGCAATTTGGCGCACAGGCTCACTTAGCGACTCTCGAACTTCCTCGCTCGTTATCTCAACGGTTTTTGGAAGACCCGCCACGAGGTCTCTGCCGCGAATCTCCATTCGAAGTTCTTGTGCCAATGGAAACGCAGATCCGATTTTGATTTTGATTTCTTCAGCAGTTGGATCGCCAATCATCAAATTGTAAGCATTTCGAATATGTCGAATGATGGCTTCGTCGAGCTTGTTCCCGCCGACTCTAAGGCTATGAGAAAGTACGATCCCACCAAGGGAGATCACGGCGATGTCACTGGTGCCTCCACCAATATCAACAACCATATTTCCGCCAGGGGTAGAGATTGGCAAACCGGCACCAATTGCAGCCGCCATTGGCTCCTCAATTGTCATCGCATTGCCGGCGCCCGCTTCCTTGGCGGCCTGAATGACTGCCCTTCTTTCGACATTCGTAACGCCACTTGGAACGCAAACCAGAGTTGTTGGCTTTAGTCGGATTGGGAACCGACCACCGCAAGTTTTCTGGATGATGTACTCCAGCATTTTCAGGGTGGTCGTGTAATCGGCGATCACGCCATCTTTCAGAGGTCGGATTGCTGTGATGTTGCCTGGAGTTCGTCCAAGCATGTCCCTGGCTTCATTTCCTACAGCAAGAACTTTTCCATTGTTTGAGTTGATGGCAACGACGGTAGGCTCTGACAGTACGATTCCTTTACCACGTCGATAAACGAGGATATTGGAAGTGCCGAGGTCGATGCCGATCTCAGGAACAAATCTCAATGAAGCGAATCGCCCACCTTGCCGCGCTTGTCTTGAGTCTGTATACGCGAGATATCTCCACCCAGATGCCGTACAGTGCCGACCAAATCGTCGTAACCGCGATCGATAAAATGAATGTTCTGAACAAAAGTATCGCCTTCTGCCGCTAGCCCAGCCAATACAAGGGCAGCACCGGCTCGAAGATCACTAGAAGTCACTGTCGCGCCTTTCAGTCTGGCAACACCATTGATAATGGATGTTCGACCTTCCTGAAGAATGTTTGCTCCCATCCGATTCAATTCCTGAACGTGACCGATTCGACTTTCGTAGATGGTCTCTTCTACTACGCTCGTTCCATCACAAATTGTGAGCAACGCAGACATAGGCTGCTGCATGTCGGTAGGAAAACCGGGATAAGGCATCGTCTTGATTCGGGTAGCTTTCAAGCAACCACTAGACTTCACCCTTAACCAATCTGGGCCCTCGATCAGTTCAGCGCCCATTTCACGAAGCTTGTTGATGACGGCTGTCTGGTTGTCCGGGATGATGCCTCGAACCGTGACGTCACCGCCTGTAATAGCTCCCGCGATCATATATGTGCCAGCTTGAAGTCGATCGGGGGGAATCGTGTATCCGCATGGTTCCAGCTTCTGCCCACCTTGAATGGTTATCGTGCTGGTACCTGCTCCCTCGACGTTCGCACCCATTCGATTCAAGAACTCAGCAAGCGCGGTAACTTCCGGCTCGATCGCTGCATTTTGAATAACGGTAATTCCCTTCGCGAGAGTAGCGGTGGCCATCAAGTGCTGGGTGGCACCAGCGCTAGGAACATCAAGGTAGATCTCTGTACCTTTAAGTTCTTTCGCCCGAACAGTGTATTGTCCCCCTGAAAGGTCCATTTCAGCGCCAAGCGCTCGCAAGCCCTTAAGGTGAAGGTCAACGGGGCGAGCTCCGATTTTGCATCCGCCCGGTGCTGGCAAGGTCACGTATCCAATCCTGGCTACAAGCGGGCCAAGAAGGTAAAACGACGTTCGAATGGAGCGGACCATCTCCTCGTCTGCTTCGCCGTCATGTAGACGACTGCAGTCGATCAGTAACGATCCTTCTCGCCACTGAACTTTTGCGCCGAACATTTCAAGGAGCTTGGCCTTGGTTCGGGTATCCGAAACATTCGGGACATTATGAAGGATGGTCGTTCCCTCGGCAAGAACCACCGCTGACATAATCGCCAGCGCGGCATTCTTGCTTCCCGCAATATCAACTTCTCCGTGCAGCTTCCTGCCGCCTCTAATATGGTATGTACTCATTACAACCCTCCGTCCATGGCTGGTCAAACACTCCTAGTGTATAGGGTTTGGACGTGAACGCCAAGTTTACCGCCTTAAGTCCTACCTAAACCAAAGCCAATTCAAGTAATTGTACTAGGTATTCCCCTTTCCTGTCCATGATCAAGCAGATTGCTCCAAATATGAGTCTCCAGCGAACTCCGAGAAGTATGGAAGGAACATTTTCCACTCGTCTTTCCCTTGAGCTTTTAAGTAAACGGGCAGGGACAGATACGGCACAAAGTGAGGTCGCTTTGGTTTGCGGGCTAATTTCATGTGTGCTTGTTGAGGTGTCTTGTCCGCCTTCTTGAGGTTGCATTTTCTGCAGCAGGCCACCAGATTGTCCCACGTGTGCGGCCCACCAGCCCACTTTGGAAGCACGTGATCAATCGTGAGATCCTTGCCTTTAACTCCACAGTATTGGCAGGTATAGGCGTCGCGGGCAAGCACCGAATGACGAGAAAGTCGGAGTTGTGGCATCGGGCGTCGTACCTGGTACCTCATCTTCAATACCGAAGGCGCTCGATATGGACCACTCACAGTGGCCATGGGCTGTGTGCGATCTTGAAGCACCTCGGCTTTGCCGAGAAGAAGAAGTGAGACAGCCCTACGCATGTTGCATACGTTTAGGGGCTCGTAGTTGCTGTTTAGAACCAGTACTTCGTGCGTTGCCATTCCTAACTCCCTTGCCGGTCTCCTCCGGCGAATGAAAGATAAAAGCAACGAAAAATGGATCGACATAAATCAAAAGGACTCGCATGCGTACGCACACGAGCCCTCGTTGTAGCCACGGTGGCTATACGTATTATTGCAGTGTCCCGCCACGCAGGGGGCCAACAGCTATATCGTGATACGTCCCTTTTCGTCATCTCTTGCCTGTAATAGACGCCTGAAAGTCCCAAAGAGAATCGTCATCCTTACTAAAGAGAATGAAGATTATATTAAGGCCTCGGCCTTTAAAGTGTACGACATAGTATTCAATACACTAACCAAGAATTTTTCTCTTCAGTCACGTATTTGAACGTTGGTATGGGACGAATTCGATCTTTATCGCTGGTCAAATGCTATTGGGCGGAGACCTCAAACATATTTCTCGCGGTTTCATGGAGGCGGATCCGAGTCAAAGATGCGGGGAGTTGACCGTTCAGACGTTCGAAGATCTCCATTGCTACGACTTCGGAAGTCGTGGTCCGTCCCTGAAACTCTGGAAGGTCTTCGTTTAGGTTTCGATGGTCATACCGATCAACAATAAGGGACTCTACATGCCGATCAATCTCATCCAGGTTTGCAATCATCCCCGTTTGAATATCCGGTTCACCTGTTAAAGTTACTTCTAGTAGATAGTTGTGCCCATGTCCAGCGGGGTTATTACACTTTCCAAAGAGGTCGATGTTTTCTTGTTCGGACAGGAATGGACTATGCAAACGGTGTGACGCAGCAAATTCGTATGTACGTGTCAACGAGATCGATCTTCCAGCATTATCCATAGTAAGTTCACCGTACAGGGTTGGCATTTCTTCGAGACGAATCTTCGTGAGCGCCACTTCGGGCGGTAACACACCTGGTTGAGTCAGTTCATCGACGATGTAAGTCATCAAGCCTTCCAAACTGCTAGGCTTTGAAAGGAAATGACTAACCTCGTCATTTATACTTTTGCCGTCGAACTGGGCGACGATCTTCTGCTTCAGAACGTCGTCGATTCGTTTGATATTGACGACCATTCCCGTCTTCGCATCGATTGAGCCCGAAACCTCAACATCCAGAATATAGTTGTGCCCATGGTTATAGGGGGAAGCAAACTCCCCAAACAACTTTCGGTTTTCGCTGACAGACATTGATGCTATCCAATATCTGTGGCCACTTGAGAATGCAACCCGGCGAGTCATCTTCACTTTCTGGTGCATCACTTATCCTTACGATAGGCCTGAGCCAAAGCTCCCGGTGCCATGCTTCCCCGCCCAACAATGACGAGAACAAGCAGTGCCACGATATAAGGAAGGGCAATCATCAACTGATAGGGCACATTCCATCCATACGTTTGAAATTTGTATTGAAGACTCTCTGCATATCCGATCATTAGAGCGGACAAAAAGACAAATTGGGGTTTCCACCTTCCAAATGTCACCATGGCAATGGCCACAAATCCCCTTCCTGCAGTCATATTTTCGGCAAACGAACCTGCGATAACAAGCGAGAGATATGCGCCGGCTAGTCCAGCATAGATACCTCCAATGAGAATGGCCTGTAATCGGAGCTTGAGAACTGAAAAGCCAGCCGCTTCTGCGCCCTTCGGGTATTCGCCGCAAGCTCTGATCGCTAAACCCCACCCCGTCTTTGTGAGCAAGAACCATATCAATGGGATGCTAACGATCATCGAAATCAAAATGGGGTCGAAACCATGAAACGCAGGGATTCTTGGAATACTCAGCAATTGTCCAGTGCTGCCAAATTTGTTTCTAAACAAAGCTCCCGTTACACCAAGAGAAAGCAAGTTGGTCGCCGTTCCCACGACGACCTGGTCTACAGCCAATAGGATGGCTAACACTCCAAAAATCAGCGACAAGACAACGGCCGCTAAAATCGCAGCGCCTAAACCTAACCACGGAGAGTGAGTCGAATAGCAGGCAAGCATGCCGAAGAAGGCAGCAGCCAACATACTGCCTTCAATTCCAATATGAATAACTCCTGACTTTTGAACGACCACTTCCCCAAGTGATGCCAGAGCAACTGGCGCAGAGTACTGGAGCAAGCTAACAAACTCCATCTAGGAAGCCTCCAGATAGGGTCGACGATCCATATAGGCTCTGTAACTAACATAGGTTAGGACGGTGATTGCTTGAATGACATAAACCAAGGCCGATCCGGAGGTCGTGAATCGTGCCAGGTTCTCGGACCCGGCAAACAAAGCCCCAAACAAGAGTGCGCTAAGGATGCACCAGAGCGGATGCAGGCCCCCCAGCAGAGCGACAGGTATCCCCAAGAATCCCCATTGTTGCGAGAATCCCGTCCCTAACTGGCCGGACATTCCCAAATACTCAATTCCACCGGCCATTCCGCATAAGCCGCCCGACAGGACTATCGCTGAAAGTTTCGAGCGATTAACATTCAGCCGATTCGCTCGTGCCATTCGGATGCTCTCCCCAACCAATCGTATTTGATATCCTGCGTTTGATCTGAACAAGAAGAGATAGACGATCCCAGCAACAATTAAGGCAATTAGTACACCAGCATGAAGATCCATTTGCCTAGAAAGCTTTGGCAACATCATTCCATCTGGGAGAGAGTCCGTTAATGGCACCTGCTTTTTCTTCTCTTGGAGTGGACCACTCACCAAGTAGCTGAGCAATTGAATGGCCACAAAATTTAGCAAGATCGTGCTGATAACAACCTCAACGCCCCTTTTGACATAGAGAAGTCCAGCAACAAATGCCCAAATCATTCCCCCAATAATGCAGGCCATCAGAATCAGCGGGATAACTAACCAAGGCGGCAAGGCAACGCCTCCAAAGACCAGTATTTTGGCTAATGCGGCTCCACATATTCCGCCGACGATGTACTGACCTTCACCCCCAATATTGTATATTCCTCCCTTCCAAGCAATAACCATACCGAGCCCAGTAATAAGCATCGGACTCGTCTTTACAAGGGTCCGTGACCAACCAAACTTATCTCCAAATGCACCGCTGGCAAGCAACTTTAGGCTCTCAACTAGCGGAAGCCGGAATACCAAGAGGGTCAAGACGAGGATTAACAAAATCCCTATTGGAAACAGCAGGACTTGAGCTGTACGCCTCAAAATTAGCCTCTCACCATGGACAATGCGCCACGGTCCTCTTGAATTCTCCCGCTGACCATGAAGTAGGACCGGTCTGATAGTCGATACAATTCGTCAAGGTCTGTCGTAAATAAGGCGACGGCAGCTCCTTGATCCCGGGCTCTAAGAATCTGATCGTGCACATATTGGGTCGCCTTGATATCCAACCCTCTGCCTGGACTCGCGACGACAAGTAATGTTGGTTTATTGTCAAGGGTTCGGCTGACGACTACCTTTTGCTGATTGCCACCACTGAGGCTCCCTACCCTTTGCCCGGGATTACTGGCTTTGATAGAGTATTCCTGGATGAGCGACTTAACCCATTCCGATGCCGCCTTGAACCTAAGTAGTGTCCTGTTCCAGAGGTCTTCGCGCTGGAAAGTGCTCACCATCATGTTGTCAAGAACCGACATACCTAACGCTAAACCATCGTTTTGGCGGTCTTGCGGAATGTAGCCAATTCGGACATTGGATTCACTTATTGGCTTACCTTCCCATTCGCAGCTTCCAGACGCCATGGTTCGTACACCCGCTAGAAACTCAACTAGTTCGAGTTGCCCGTTTCCATCGACACCACCAAAGCCAACCACCTCTCCCTGATGAATTTCGAAGTCAACCTGGTTAACCGCGGATTCACCGCGATCACCTTTCACAGAGAGGTGAGTCACCTTGAGACCGGGTGACTGTAAAGAAGCGCCAGTTCGGATCTCGCGTTCTGGCATTTCGCCGACCATCCAATCTGCAAGTTGTGCCTCGTTAACGTCCGCACGCATTTCAGTTGCGATCAGGTGGCCCTTTCGAAGTACGGTAATTCTGTCGGCTATAGAGAGCACCTCAGAAAGCTTATGGGCGATCAAAATAACACATTTTCCGGTAGCTTTGAGCTGCCTTAGCACGCGGAATAGGTCCTCAACTTCGTCAGCCGCCAGCACGGCAGTTGGCTCATCGAAGATCAGCACTGATGCATCGCCACTGCTTGCCTTCAGTATTTCAATCCGTTGTTGAGCTCCTACAGATAATTGAGAGACTCGTACCGTTGGATCGATCTTCCATCCCAGGCTGTTGGCCGTCGAGATAGCATCTTTAGCCAAGGTGCCCTCATCAGCGAGGCAGAAAGGAGAATCCAACCGAGCAAGCGCAAAATTCTCCTGAACCGTAAATTCTGGCACCAGGGTGAAATGCTGATGAATCATGGCGATGCCAAGTCGCTTACAGGCAAATGCTTCGCCCAGTGGGATGGGAATCCCATCCAAAAGCACTGATCCTTTGTCGGGATTTGTGAATCCCGACAAGATATGCATAAGCGTTGACTTTCCCGCTCCATTTTCACCGAGCACGGCATGAATTTCACCTTCCAGAAATTCGACCGAGACATTCTCTAGTGCCTGAACAGGTCCATATCGTTTAGAAACGTTTTTGACCGACAGATTGGGCATTAGCTTGAATTGGGATGTCACGCCGAGGAACTCGTGCTTTTCATCAATTGTAAGGGAGCACAAGGTGTGCTCCTTTGTTAGCATATTTAGAAGCTGTCTTCTGGAACCTTTACCTTTCCGGACTTGATATCGTCGATCAATGCCTTGAGTTTTTGCTGGGTGCTCAATGAGATGCGAACTGATAATTTAGGGTTAAGAACAAAGTCAATAGCACCTTTATCCATTCCAAACTTTACGACTTTGCCCGAGAATTGATTTGCCTTAACTTCTTTGGCTAGTTCCAAAAAGGCTGGTTTGGCAACGATCGTCGCGCTTGCAAGTACTACACCACTTGCATTGGAATTTTGATCAGCGTTTGAGCCGAGGGCCAGCGCACTCTTCTCTTTGCATGCATCAAACACACCTTGAGCTGCACCATTGGCTTGGTGAATAATGATGTCTGCCCCAGCAGCAATGAGCTTTTCAGTAGCTTGTTTTGCACCTGTGACGTCTCCTTCAGTTCCAAAGTACACGGGAGGAATTACCTTTAGTCCTGGGTTCGCTGCTTTAGCACCTGCTTCAAATGCTTTTAGTGTCGAAACGATCGACGGATAGTTCTGAACTGAAACGCTTCCGACAATACCGGTTCTCGTTTGAAGTCCGGCCAAGTAGCCGGCGACATAAAACCCTTGTTCAAGCTCAAAGCGGAAGGCGCCAACGTTCTTAGCTGTTCCTCCACCTGAGGATGTTACGAATACGGTATCAGGAAAATCCTTAGCCACCTTCATGGCTGGTTCGTTGTATTCAAACCCATGACCAAACACTAAGTTGTAGTGTTGTCGACCGTAAGTCCGCATATCGTCGACAATGTCTGTCCCTTTCGATTCCTTGTTAGTGACCGAAGCATGCATGGTCTTTTTGATTTCCTGGAGCCCATCGTATGCAAGGGCATTCCAACCGGAATCAAAAACTTGGCCAGGCGTTAGCAATGCAACCTGAAATTCTTCTCCAGGTTTTGGAGGTGGAATGGTTACGACTTTGTTAGCACCAACGGTATCGTCCGTTCCGCTGCCGCAACCTACAATGAGAACAGCTGCCGCCAATAGGCCATAAAACTTCGCATTCATATCAAAGGAGTTTACGCTGATCGACGAAACAAAGTCTCAATCGATGGTCTCTTGGAGCCTTTCCCCGCTTACGAATCAAGCGGCATAGGCTCAAGCAGCATCTCTTTGGTATAGATGAAGTCTTCTCGGCTGTAATTTGCCAACTCAAAGTCTTTACGTAGGACAATGGCCCCCGTTGGACAAGCTTCTTGGCAGTAGCCACAAAAGATGCATCGGATCATGTTGATTTCGTACCGGACAGCATAGCGCTCACCCGGCGAAAATCGTTCTTGATCTGTGTTCTCGCCGGCTAGGACATAAATGCATCTGGCAGGACAAGCGCCGGCACATAGTGAACATCCAATACATCGCTCAAGACCACTTTCATAGCGGGTCAAAACATGTCGCCACCGTGTTCGCGGATATTGCTCTCGCTTTTCTTCCGGATAGAAGAAGGTGACTTTCTTGTGAGCTAGTCTTCGGCGAGTGATGCCGAACCCAGCAATTAGGGGCTTAACGACGTCCTTTAGAACTTCCATGTCTAACCTTCCACCGGATCTAAATGACGTGGAGTCATTTCAACAAGCCTGAGGTCTTTGAGCGATTTAGGTGATTGACCACGCTTAATCTTCTCCTGCAGTTTCATGATTCCATAGATCAGAGCATCCGGAGATGGAGGACAACCAGGAACATAGACATCCACGGGTACCACTTGGTCTGCACCTTGAACGATCGCGTAATTATTGTAAACGCCTCCCGAAGAGGCACAGGCACCCATCGAAATGACCCACTTGGGTTCAGGCATTTGGTCGTATATCTGTCTCAAGACGGGCGCCATCTTCTTACTCAGACGTCCGGCAATGATCATGAGGTCGGCCTGCCTTGGAGAGGCCCTAAACGCTTCCATGCCAAATCTTGCGAGGTCAAATCTTGATCCAGCAGTCGACATCATTTCGATGGCACAACATGCCAATCCAAATGTCAACGGCCAGAGTGAGTTTGCCCGAGCTTGATTGAGCACGGTATCCACGGTGGTGATAATGACGTTGCCACCCTTCTCGATGTCACCAAGGACGGGGGTGGAGCTATCGTGTAAGACTACTGTTTCAACTCGCTTTGGCATGTCGGCTTATGCGCGGATTATACCGAGTTCAACTGGTAAGCTTTGTGCAATGCGAACCGCAGACTGGGCACGTCGGCTGACAGCCCTCCCAGCCATCCAGCAAACGCTACTTGATACGCCTCATTCCTGCGAATGGCAATCCATTTCGTACGAGGCGCGTCCTCTGCTGTTAGCCGCTGCGTATTTATCTCATCCCAGGAAGACTTTAGTCGTAACCGCTTCTTACGAGCGGGCCCTAGCCTGGCAAGCAAAACTTGTCCTCGGCGGTGTGCCTCCAGAACTAATCTGCCAGATGCCAAGTGGACAGTCTCAACTTTTTGAGGACGCGGCACCTGAACAAATTGCACTTTCAGACCGACTAGGAGCACTTAGAGCCCTCGCCGGTAATGAACCGAGGATCGTCCTTAGTTCTCCTGGTGCTGCTCTTGAACGAACGATTCCAAAAGACATTCTGCAATCTGCATTTATTGACCTAGCTCCTGGTAAGGAGCTAGACCCAGATCGATTTATCCGGCAACTGATTAGCCTTGGATACGAACACCAAGAGCCAGTGCGTTTGCCAGGTCAGTTCAGCCGACGAGGTGGAATTGTCGATGTCTATGCAACTGGTCGGGAAACGCCACTTCGAATTGAGCTTTTCGGCGACGAAATTGAGTCCATTCGGATGTTCGACGCCAATACTCAGCGATCTATAGGCAATGTTGCCCTCCTCAGCCTTTCCCCTTCGCGTGAGACGCTTTACACGTCAAGCAATCATGCTTATGCCGATCTCATCATGGATTCCTTGGAGCGTGAGGCAGGATTACTCGATGCTGATGCTGCTGAGCGACTTGAGAATTTGATTTCAGGCGACGTTGAAGCACTCCGTTCCAACGTTTATTTTGATCGGCTGGACCTTTACCGTCCGATCCTCCATCCTGATGCTGGCTGCTCCATTGATCTTCTGGATCCAGAAGACCTTCTAGTTCTAGACGAACCTTTAGAACTTGCGGCTATCAGCAATCGGTCGGAAGAGGAACTTGGGATGGCCCTCGACTCTCGAACGAAGCGGGGTGAAATCCTGCACAGCACGGCGAACGATTTCATGCTTCCTCCGGAACACCTCGCAAACCATCCGTTTACCGTTTCGATGAGCGCGATGAACGCACTGCCGGAGTGGCTAAAGTTTCCGGAACGGATTGAAGTCAATGCAATCTCACTTGATCCCTACAGGGGACGGAGTGAAGCATTGGCACTTACCCTCAAAAATTACCAACGAGAGGGCTTTACGCTCGTTTTCGCAACTGACCAGCCGCATAGGGCTAAGAGCGTTCTCAGCCAAGCAGAGATTTTTGCAGTTGAGGCAGAGTCGATTGAAGACTCGGAGGGTGGTGCGTACCTTGCCCATGGAAACATTGGTGGTGGCTTTGTCTTACTTGACCATCGCATTGCCTACATTTCTGATGCGGAATTGTTTGGCGTGGCTAGGCTCAAGCTTCCCCAGAAGAGATTCATGGAAGGGGCACCGATCGCGACGGTTCTCGATCTTAAACCTGGCGACTACGTTGTTCACATTCATTTCGGAATCGGCATTTTCCGAGGCTTAACCAAGAGAACAATTGAGGGAGTCGAACGGGAATTCCTCTTTATTGAGTATCAAGCGCCCGACAAGCTTTTCGTTCCGGCGGACCAGCTGGATCGTGTCCAGAAGTACCTCAATCCGACGGACGCACACCCAAAACTGAACAAGTTAACGGGTGGCGAATGGCAAAAAACTCTTGGCAAGGCAAAGGAAGAAGCAAAAGCATTCGCCCGTGACTTGGTCAAGCTGTATGCCCAGCGCCAACGTGTTCAACGCCGCCCGTATGGTCCGGATACTCCATTTCAGTTCGAGATGGAATCCACCTTCCCATGGGTAGAAACTCCGAGTCAACTTCAGGCCATAAAAGATGCCAAGCAAGACCTGGAACTCGGTTACCCAATGGACCGTCTCGTGTGCGGTGATGTAGGGTTTGGCAAGACGGAAGTCGGCATCCGTGCTGCTTTCAAGGCCGTGCAAGGTGGCCGACAAGTTGCCATCTTGTGTCCCACTACTATTTTAAGCGAACAACATTTCCGTAACTTTAGTGAGCGGTTGGGTGGGTTTCAAACCAATATCGCTTTGATCAATCGCTTCACACATTCGCAAGAGCGCAAAGAGACCATTAAGCGTCTTAAGAGCGGTGAAATCGAGATGGTCATTGGGACTCACTCACTCTTGGGAACAGGCATCGAGTTCAAAGACCTAGGCCTTGTCGTCATTGATGAGGAACAAAAATTCGGCGTAAAACAGAAGGAGATGCTCAAGCATCTTCGGACCGAAGTTGACGTTTTAACCTTGAGTGCTACTCCAATCCCAAGGACACTCAGCATGGCCCTGATGGACATTCGCCAAATGTCTCTCATCAACGATCCTCCTCCTGGTCGACTTCCTATCAGGACGTTTCTACGCCCGTATAGTGGCGAAGTTGTTCGTGAAGCGCTCCTTCGCGAACTGGCCAGAGGCGGTCAAGTCTTCTACGTTTACAATCGAGTCGAATCAATTGGACACGTAGCCGAACGGCTACGAAAACTCATACCAACGGCTCGAATTGGCGTTGGACATGGCCAAATGACAGAGAAAGAGCTTGAGCCGATTATGATCGGATTCATCAAGGGCGACATTGATATCCTCCTAAGCACGACTATCATCGAAAATGGCATCGATATCGGAAATGCCAATACGCTGATCGTCGAAAACGCAGACAGACTTGGCCTGTCTCAGCTCTATCAATTACGTGGGCGCGTTGGACGGTCGGATCGTCAAGCCTATGCGTATTTGCTTTACGGTAGAGACAAGGACCTTACTGAAGGAGCACTAGCAAGGCTTCAGGCTCTCCAGGAGTTCAGCTCGCTTGGCTCCGGATATTCGTTGGCATTTCGCGACCTCCAAATTAGAGGCGCTGGTGAGTTACTCGGTGCTAAGCAAAGTGGAACGATGGTGAGCGTTGGATACGAACTTTATACTCAGCTCATTAATGAGGCAGTCGCCCAACTTAAGAATTCAGTTGACGGCAAGTCCGACGAAAACGACGACCTCAAAGATCCGCTGACTTCGCTGGAGGCTCTGCCCAAATTTGAGTTGCCTGTTGTGGCACTGCTTCCTGAAATGTTCATCAAGGATCAAGCTCAACGGCTCTATTACTATCAGCGTATGATGTCAAGCAGAGACCAAAAGACTCTGGGCGAAGTTCAGGCTGAAATAGAAGACCGCTACGGCCATCTGCCTGAACAAGTGACAAATGCATTTACCATCATGTCGCTTCGAATGAGGGCTAAAGAGATGGGAATAGACAAACTCGAAGCCGGCCAAGGTCGCCTCTTGATAGGGTTCAAAGATCGCACTTCGGTGCCCCCCAGGGTTTTCTCTATACTTGCGAATAAGAATCGGCAAGCCTACGTCACACGCGAATCTTACATTTGGCCCTATACGGGCAACGTGTTGATGGCCGTCGAAGGCATGATGAACCTGTTTGATCGTGCCGTGCAGGAACTTGAAGCAGCCCGTGCCCGGTTAGGGATGTAGCATGGTCGGATCAAAATCAGCCTAATTGGTTGTGTCATGTGAGATACTCTGCACTCACGCCATGACCTTTGATGCTATCCTCCCCGCCGGCGGACAAATTGACGCAGAATTTGCCGCTAAGGTTGGTACCACTAATAAAGCCCTCATTCAAATTGACGGGCAGACTATCCTTGAAAGGACGATCAAGGCCCTTCAGGAAACCGGCAGAGTTGGCCGAATAGTAGTTGCTGGTACTGATGAAGTCAAAAATAGCGAATCCGCGAAACTCGCCTATCGCGTCGTGTCGTCAGGTTCTAGTGGTCCGGAAAGTATCCTTAACGGCCTAAAATTCTTACTTGCAGAGGCGAACCCACCGTCCAAAGTTGTAGTAGTCACCAGCGACCTGCCGTTCCTAACGCCTGCTCTTCTGACAGATTTCATCGATTCATGTCCCATTAACATGGACTTGTGTCTTCCGCTGATTACTAAAGAACAATATCAGGCACGGTTCCCCCACTCGGCATCCACATTTATTAGCCTAAAAGACGACACCTGGACAGCTGGAAACGTGTATCTCATCGATGTGAAAGCACTCGAGAACTCCATGCCCCATCTTGAGAAGATCTTCTTGGTTCGCAAGAGCAAGTTGGGAATGGCAAAGCTGCTTGGCCCTGTGTTCCTGTACCGTTTTCTTCGGAAGCAATTGACTGTACCAATGGTTGAATCAAAGCTCCAAGAAATTCTGGGTTGTTCAGGCGCACCGGTCCTGAACTGTTCTCCCGAATTGGCATATGATATCGACGCTTACGACGACTACGAATATGCCGTCGATTTTATTGGAGGCAAGAAAACAGATGGCAACCGATAATGACCCGATTTCGGCAGAAGATTTGGCGCTGCCCTCGGTTCCCTCGCCTTACGCTGGAAAGGTTCTAAAAGCTGGCGACCACGTTAAGATCAGCGCCTACTGGTTCGCCACGAACTTTCTTTGGGGCGCCCTGTTGGTCATCATGCTTCCTGGCGAGATCAAGAAGATGGTGCCTTATGACCGCATAACGGCACTTGGTCTTTTAACAGGACTAGGGGCATTTGCCGCGCTTATTGTTCCGCTAGTGGTAGGCGCGCTAAGTGATCGGTGTGCTTCGCCTTTCGGAAGAAGACGCCCCTATATGGCCGCTGGAGTCGCCATCAATCTGATTGGATTGGTGGCCATGTGCCTGGCCTACTTGGTGTCGAAGCCGCTTCCTCCGTCAGGAACCCATAGCTACTGGGGCACTGTTTTCTTCTTCTTTGGGCAGCCGACATTTGTTCTCTTCACGATGGCCTATATGGTGGTCCAGTTTGGGAACAACATTGCATCAGCCGCGTATAGCGGGGTGATTCCCGATCTCGTGGAGCACGAACACCGCGGCCTTGCCAGCGGATATATGGCTTTGATGTCTCAACTGGGCACGCTTTTTGGTGCCGTTGGATGCGGGTTGGTCCTTGAGCACGCAAGCGAGACAACAAAATATGCTGTCATTAGCTTGGCTCTGCTTGGGGTCGCTCTCATTACCATTCTGGGAATCAAGGAAACGCCTCTGCCAGAAAAACCGCCAAAGATTCATTGGCCGACTTATCTACGCACTCTATGGATCGACCCAAAGAAATACCCTGACTTTGCTTGGGTATGGATCACCCGCGCCTTGGTCATGCTCGGTTTCTACTCTGTACTTCCGTTCATCAATTACTACTTCGTCGACGTAATTGGAATTGAGCATCCGGACGGTCCTGCATCCAAACTTATAGGGCTTCTTTTGATTGCCTCCTCTGTAAGCGGAATTTATGGAGGGATACTGTCGGATCGCATCGGAAGGAAGCGGGTGGTTTATATAGCGAACGTGCTTATTGCAGTTATATCTATCAGCTTTATTTTTTGCCGTTCGGTACCGCAAGTAATGATCGCGGGCATCATTTTCGGCCTTGGATTTGGCGCTTACACCAGCGTGGACTGGGCACTAGGCACCGACGTCTTGCCCAGCAAGAAGAATGCAGGCAAGGAAATGGCCGTTTGGCACATCGCCATGACTTTGCCCCAAGCAATTGCTGCTCCTTTCGCTGGCGAACTCATTAGCTACTTTGGCAAATCTGTTTCCAAAGGTCCAGAGGGCGACATTATTCACTACACCATTCCGGGGTATTCGTCAGTATTTATCCTCTGTGCCATTTGCTTTGCCCTCGGCGCATTCCTGCTGAAGAATGTTCGAGGGGTCAAATGACTACTTGATGTTGAAATACTTAGCTGCAGGATGGTGGACAAGAATCGCGCTGGTCGACTGTTCGGGGATCAGCATGAACTCCTCGCTTAACTCAATTCCAATATCCTGAGGTTGAAGGAGTTCAAACAGCTTTGCTTGATCCTCGAGATTGGGACATGCGGGATATCCAAATGAATAGCGTGCGCCATGGTATTTGGCGCTAAACAAGAGGCGCATTTCCTCTGGCTCAGAGTCATCAATTCCCAGTTCGATTCGCATTTGGCGATGCCAATATTCTGCCAGCGCTTCTGCCGTCTCTACACTCATACCGTGAACAAAGAGATAGTCTTGAAATTCTCCGGCCGCAAAGAGCTTCTTCTCTAGCTGAGTTGCTTCAGATCCGACAGTCACGATTTGAAAACCAACCGTATCCGTTGCTAAGTTCTCTCCTGGTTTGAAGAAGTCGGCAAGGCATAGACGTCGACCTTCTCTCTGACGCGGGAAGCTAAACCGAAGCCATTCGGACTTCAGGTCATCTCGATAGATGATCAGATCATTTCCGGTACTGGAACATGGGAAGTACCCCCACTTGACTTTGGGCTTCAAAACGGAGGCCATTTCCAACTTCATCCGGTCGTAAATCGGATTGACTTGCTCATCTAGCCACGATGCAAACTCCTGATTCCCCATTCCCTCTGGCCGGCGGAATTGCCATTGTCCCCGAAAAAGGGCGATTGGATTGATGTACTTGTAAATCTCGAAAATATCAAATTTGGTGTGCCGTCTGGCACCGTAAAACGGTAATTGTGGAGGTCCATCTAGTGGCACGATCTCGCTCTTGATTCCCTCATATGCGTAGAGTGCGGGATCCAGTACATCCGTTCGATGACTCCTGACCCGAATCGATTCGTCGATCGGTTCCTCAGATGCATCGAATGTTTTGGCTTCAGGCAAGATTCGAGGCAAAACAGCAGTGTTTCCGGAAAGCTCTCCCATCAAACGCAGACCTTCAAAAGCATCTTGAGCATAGAAGACATTGCCATCGTAGATTTTACGGAGGTCATGTTCGACATATCCACGAGTTAGTGCTGCGCCGCCAAGGATTACGGGGTAGTCACTCAAGCCTCGAGCATTCAATTCCAACAAATTGTCTCTCATAACGAGAGTGCTCTTAACCAAGAGGCCGCTAAGTCCGATGACGCGACATTTCCCTTCTGCTGCCTTATCGAGAATGGCGTTTATGGGCTGCTTAATCCCGATGTTAACTACGCGGTAGCCATTATTTGAAAGAATGATGTCGACAAGGTTTTTACCGATGTCATGGACGTCACCCGCGACGGTAGCAAGGAGGATGGAACCCTTTTCCGATCCTTCAACTTTTTCCATTAGTGGTTCGAGATACCGAACAGCCGCTTTCATGACTTCGGCACTTTGGAGGACGAATGGCAATTGCATTTTGCCTTCGCCGAACAATTCTCCAACCGTCTTCATACCATCCAAGAGGATCTCATTGATGATCTGAAGCGGTGTGTAGCTGGTCATAGCCTCATCTAGTCGAGGTTCAAGGTTCTTCTTGATTCCCTCGACGATGTGCTTCTTCAGCTGGTCTTCAATGGACAAGCCTTCAAACGGATTTGCGGTGGTTGAGGTCGCTTTCACGTTCTCGAACCGAGCCATTAATTCGATCAGGGGGTCGTAAATACAAACCAGTTCCTGGTCATTGGGTTCATCGGGCACGCTATAGGATACCGGCTCGAATAATTTCGGGTAGCCGAACATCTCTTTCGTTCGGCCATAGCCTACGAAGAGCGTTTATTTGTATGGGAAATTCGAGCCTAAAAATAAGATAATGAATCGGTTCAACGCTCAAGCTTAACCAATGCCATGTTTCGCTGCATGCTCCATCGCGACCGCGAAACGATCCACTTCGTTGACCGTGCTGTAGACGTTCGGAGTGACCCGAATACCGGCAAAGTCGTCGGTCGTGATGCTTGTTACATAGATGCCGTTCTTGGTAAGCAGCCAAGAACCCAAATCGCCAGGTTTGATACCTTCAATTTCAACTGTTGTAATCGCACACGAAAATCCCGGGTTCAGGTTCGTATGGAATTTGACGTTTGAAAGTGCGCTCAACCGATCTGTCCATCGCTTCCTGAGGTAGCGAAAGCGAGCTGCCTTGCGATCAATGCCTATCATTTCATGGAAGGTAATCGCTTCCCCAATTGCGTTGTGGTTTGCTGCAGGGTGGGTGCCAATTTCTTCGAACTTCCGAATGTCCTTTGACTGAGTTTCTACTGCGGCCATCATCGGCCAAAGTGCCTCGATTTTGGCCTTATTGACATGGAGCATCCCCGTTCCCATTGGAGCCATCAACCACTTATGGAGCGATGTACCGTAGTAATCGCAAGCTAAGTCTGAGTGCTTAAATGGGAACTGGCAAAACGCATGGGCACCATCGACGATAACGGGTATGCCGTGCTTTCTGCCTAAGTTGCAGATGTCTTTGACTGGGAAAATCTGGCCATTCTTAAATGAAACTTGCGAAACGAGAATAAGTTTGGTCTTGGAAGTTATGCCACCCTCGAATGCGTCAAAAAGCTCCTTCTTGTCCTTAGGTACGTGCGGCGGCTTGATTTGAATGAGCTTGATTCCATCTCGTCTCTCTCGTTGCTGTAGGGTCGTGATCATCCGTGGATAATCCAAATTCGAAGTCAGTACTTCGTCGCCAGGCTTCAGGTCAAATCCAAGAAGGCATATCTCAAGTGACTCGCTAGCGTTTCTTGTTAGTGCTATTTCTTCCGAATCGCATCCAAAGACCTGGGCCAGACGGCGCCTAACAGATTCCACTTCGGGCTCAAGTTGCTGCCACATGTAGTAGCTCGGAGCCTTGTTGGCATAGTCGATCTGCCTTTTCAACGCTTCTTCGACAATTCTAGGAGCGGGAGAACAACCGCCATTGTTGAAATTCGCGACGTTGCGATCGAGGTCAAATGCCTGCTGAATCTGTGCCCAGAAGTCTTCGTCCTCAGCGGCTAAGATGGGGTCTTTCTCCGCAACTGAGATCAGTTTCTCAACCAAGTCTAGCGTTTCATTTCGAAACGCAGCGAAACAAGTGGCAGACAGTATCAAATCGCGGCGGGAGATCACCTTTCCCTATTCGATCTCCCGCGAGGCATTTCCTTCTAGGCAGAAACGTATCGGTGTTACTTTCGAGCTTCAGCGCGAATAGTAATCAACTCCTTCATCACATGTCCCAAATTGCCAGTCCATGTTTTGGTCCCTAAGGCGTCGTGAAGATCGGAATAGAGGCTGAATAACTTGGCATAAGTGGCCACCGCAGAAGGATTAGGTTCAAATACCTTTTCCTTTACGCCAGTCATGACCGCTTGAGCCTCACCGACTGTTCTATGAGCACCGCCAACTACCGCCCCAAAGATTGCAGAACCTAACGCGCAGGTTTGGGCTGATCGCGAGACCTTCATGGGGCGGTTACAAACATCGGCGTAGATCTGCATGACAAAGGGATTCTTTTCCGCAATGCCACCGCAATTCACGACTTCTGCCACGTGCACACCGTATTCCTCCAGCCGGTTAATAATCTTCAGGGCGCCGAACGCTGTTGCCTCGACGAGGGCCCTATAGATCTCAGCTGGCGAAGTATGCAGGGTTAAGCCGACAATTGCTCCTGTAAGAAGAGGGTCGACGAGAATTGTACGGTTACCATTTTCCCAATCCAGTGCAATTAAGCCGGATTCGCCTGGCTTCTGTTTACTGGCTTCCTCTGTGAGAGCTTCGTGCCCGGCTGGACCTAATTCGGATACAAACCAGTTGAAGATGTCACCGACAGCAGACTGCCCTGCTTCAAGTCCGTACATGCCAGGAATGATGGAACCGTTAACGATTCCGCACAGACCTGGAACATCAGCAAGAGGCTCATCGAGAGGGTGAACCATACAGTCGCAAGTGCTGGTGCCGATGATCTTAACTAAGGTGCCTTTCTTTGCTCCTGAGGCAACGGCTCCGAAATGGGCATCAAATGCTCCGACAGCAATGGGAATTCCTTCTCGCAGGCCTGATTTGGTCGCGGCATCTGCGGATAGCAAACCTGCAACTTGATCACTTGGAACTGCCTTGGGATACAGGCGACTGCGTAAAGCTCCAAGTCGTGGATCGAGTGAATTCAAGAATTCGACTGAAGGTAGACCTCCCCAGTCATCGGCATACATGGCTTTATGTCCTGCAGCGCAAATTCCTCTCTTCAACTTAAGTGGATCGGTATTTCCGGAAAGGTATGCGGGAACCCAGTCTGCAAACTCGACCCAAGAATACGCAGCTTCAAAAACATCCGGAGCGGTTCGCGCGCAATGAAGTATCTTTGACCAGAACCACTCGGAAGAATAGGTACCGCCACATTTGGCGAGATAGGGCAAACCCTGTGCTCTCGCCTTGTCCGTGATTTCTGCGGCCTCAGCATAGGAAGTGTGGTCTTTCCACAGCCATGTGTACGCCGCTAGATTGTCTCGAAATCTAGTGTCGAATGACAAAGGCAATCCCATGCGATCTACTGGAATGGGGCTGGAGCCTGTAGTATCCACACCCAGTCCGATTACATCCGCGGGATCGATTCCGACCAGAACTTCACGTACGGTAGCAAAGAAGCCGTCGACATAGTCGGATGCGTTCTGTCTTGCAAGGTTAGGGTCCTTTTCGTCATACAGAACGCCACTTTCGCCCGAAGGGTATTCAAAGACAGCGCTTGCGATCTCGGACCCATTTGAAACGTCCACCAGCAGGGCCCGAACACTGTTCGTACCGTAATCTACACCGATTGAATACTTCGACATTGCGATCAAGAATACTTTGCAGTCACATGTTTCCCATCACCGTGGTTCTGAAAACTAGAAGTTGGCGGAAATTTCCCTAGTCACTTTAATAAATCACGCTCTAAACATATGGAGCTGATCGATTTCGGCCTAGCCTGACTTGAGGCAGACAGGCGAGCCCTTGTGTATTGGGGCTATCATCTCCAACGTGATCGCGATCATTCCTGCAGCAGGTAAAGGTACACGTATGGCTTCGGTAACTTCTGGCAAGCCAAAGGAGCTTTTACCTCTGGGTACCTCAACCGTCCTCGAGAGAATCCTGGACGAATGCCGTGAAATCGATGCAAACGGAATTGTCATTGTCAATTCTAGAAACAAGACCGAGGTCGACGACGCAATTGAGTTGATCGCTAACAGCAAGTTTGCGGACCTCCCGTTACGTATTGCTTACCAAGAAGAGCAACGAGGATTGGGACACGCCGTTACAGCGGCATTGGTTGACGACGACGCCCTCGTTTTGTTAGGCGATGTTGTGTACTACGGAAGCTCACCTGTAGAACGCATGGTGAACCTAATCTTCCGTGGAATAGATGGAAGCGTAGCCGTAGAGCATGTAGATGAAGCAAACATGCATCTTTATGGGATTGTTGAAATTGACGACTACACGGGCGCAATCAGGCAAATACACGAGAAACCTTCCCCGTCTGATACCCATAGTCGGTGGGCCGTTGCGGGGCGATTTGCCTTTTCAAAAGTGTTTATGAGTTTCCTAGCTGATTACTGCGAAGACCCTATTCGGCTTCAAAACCCTAAAGAGATCAACTTGACGGAAGTGATTAACATGGCTATCTCTCGTGGAATGGACTTTAAGGCCGTCGCCCTGCAGCCCGAACAAAAGCGCGTAGATTGTGGGAGCGTCGCTGAATATTCGGCTGCCAGAAGGCTCCAGTGGGACTAACGGTTCGCGCTTCTGCGCCAGGTCGCTGTGGAATTATTGGTAATCCAACCGACATCTATGGCGGGAAAGTTCTATCTTGCTCCATACCGGCCCGAGCAACATGTCAGGTGACGGTTGGAGAAGGCAATTCCCTACCGGACGATTTACGGCTCTGGAATGCCGCGGTTGCAAGGTTCCCCTTGGACGGTTCAGTTCATGTGACTTGGACGACAGATGTTCCGAGATCCTCCGGGCTATCCGGATCGACGGCTCTTTTGGCGGCCACTCTTGCGTGCGTACTTAAGATAATTAGCGACGAACCTGACCTCACATCGTCGACCGGACTTGCCGCTTTTGCCGAGTTGGTACGAGATGTCGAGCGGAATGAGGCTGATATCGTGTGTGGTTTCCAGGACGCATACATGATTGTTCATGGCGGCCTCCAATTTATGGATTTCACCGGAAAACATCCAGTCAAGCGTGGACCAAACGCCACCTTGCGTAGTCTCAAATCACCTCTTCCCTTCCTTTTAGTCACTACTGGCGTCGAACGACTCAGTGGGTCAGTCCATGGGCCCATGGCGCAACGCTGGCTCGAGGGAGAGGACCTCGTTGTTGATTCGATGCAAACTATCCAGTCTCTAGCGGAGAGTGGCTTGAAGGCTCTGGTTGCTGAAGATTGGCTAGAACTAGGACGCCTAATGGACGAGAATCAGCGGCTAGTTGCGAACTTGGGTGGGTCAGGCGAGGCTATTGATCTCCTAATCGGCAAGTGCAAAGAGCATGGAGCCATTAGCGCTAAATTGGCCGGGGCGGGAATGGGAGGCACAGTAATTGTTCTGTCCGAGGATTTGGATGGTCTCGAAGCGGGCCTCATCACCGAAGGCTACACCCGATTCATGCGACCTACCGCTGGGCCAGGTGTTCGGTATGAGCAATGCTAGATTGACAGTTTTTGAACATTCTGTTACGGCAGATTGATTCAACGGGTAACGTCACATTTGATGGAAGGCACCCAGCGCTTCACCCTTTCTGCGTTCGCTGACGAGATCAGCCCAGACCTAGACGTTCAGATATCCACGCTCGTACGTCTCAACGTATCGGGACTTGACCTTCGCAGTGTAGGTGGCGTCAATGTGCTCGATCTAAGTGGCGATGATCTCCAGAGAGCCCACGATCGATGTGCCGAAAACGGACTACACATTCAAGCGATCGGGTCCCCAGTCAACAAAGTCGCCTACGACGTTTTAAACGAAGGAACAGAGTACGAACGCCTCAAGCGAGCCATTAAAGCTGCCCATCGCGTAAACGTTAAGCGGATTCGAGTTTTTTCACCTATGGTTCCAGACGACAAGATGGACCAATGCGCAGACAAGGTCATAGCTTGGATGTTGGCTCAGCGTAGATTAGCCGAGGGCGAGGGAGTTGTCCTCATTCATGAAAACGATGACCGATACTGGGGTGCCCATCCTAAGAATGCTAAGCGAATGATGGAAAGTATTGGAAATGCAAACTTCAGATTTGCGTATGATTTCGCGAATACTGTTCTTCAGGGTTATCGGACGATGACCGATTGGTTCCCTTGGATCGTTCCATACATCGATACTCTCCACATCAAGGATGCCATCGAGTCTGAAAATAAGATCGTGAAAGCAGGTGATGGCGATGGGCAGATCCAACTCGGGCTCGAAGCCCTAGTTGAAGCAGGATGGAGTGGTCCCCTAACGATCGAACCCCATCTTTCGGCCGCTGGCCCCTTCGGCGGATTCACGGGAGCGGACCTGTTTGAAGTCGCAACAACAGCTTTGAGGGAAGTTGCTTCACGAGCGGGGATGGTTCTCTCGTGATCAAATACGGAGTAGTCGGGTGCGGTGCCATTCATAGTGTGCATTGCGAAGCATTAAAGGGCGTCGATGGTGCCGAACTCGTAGGTGTGTATGATATCGTTCCGGAGCGAGCAGCCAAGACAGCTGCCAAGTTTGAAGTACTTTCCACCGGGTCACTTGATGAATTACTGGATAAAGTAGACGCAATTACCATCTGTGTTCCAAGTGGTCACCATGCCAGCGTAGGAATCCAGGCAGCAAAAGCTGGGAAGCATGTCCTGGTTGAAAAACCGATTGATGTGACCCTTGAAGTTGCAAATCGCTTAGTTGGGCAATGCGAAGAGTCCGGGGTCAAGCTCGGAGTCATCTCCCAGCATCGATTCTCGTCTCAGGTGAGAAAGCTCCACGATTCTGCACAGTCGGGAGAGCTTGGTACCTTACTCCAAGGCGATGCCTATATTAAGTGGTACCGCACCCAAGCCTATTACGACAGCGGAGATTGGAGAGGTACCTGGGCACTTGACGGAGGAGGTTGCCTCATTAATCAAGGCGTCCACTATATCGATATGATTCAGTGGATTATGGGTGGAGTCAAGAGCGTTCAGGCACAAGTTAGAACTGCCGCCCATGATATCGAAGTCGAGGATATTGCCAATGCTCTTATTGAGTACAAGAACGGCGCGATTGGAGTCATTCAGGGTTCTACAAGCTTCTACCCAGGACTAGCTGAACGCTTGGAAGTCCACGGACGCTATGGAACCGTGATCTTGGAAGGTGACAAACCAAAACTTTGGAAAGTGGATTCCGTCGCGGCAGCCGAAGGGCTTTATGGCGGAGGAGTTCTTATGCAACCTACACCGAGTCTTCACCTTCACGATCAGGATGACGCAGTGGCCAGCGCAGCAAATGATCCTACAGCTTTGTGGGGAGAGCAACATCGGCTTCAAATCGAGGACTTCACTAAGGCGATTGTTGAGGATCGAGAACCGGCGATGACAGGCAAGATGGCCCTCGAACCCTTGAAGATCATTATGGCAATCTATGAAAGCAGTCGAAACGACGGAGCTAGGGTGATTCTCTCATGAGATTTGGTGTTTGCTGTGGATTCGAAGATGTTCAGATCGTTCTCAACGCTGGATACGACTATGTCGAGTTAGGCGCTCACAATCTCAGCGATGACACAGCAAAGTATGCTGGGATTCCTGTAGAGGCAACGAATTTGTTCTTCCCAGGCTCAGTGAAGTTATTCGGTCCAGAAGCAACCCCCTATTTCGATATAGCACGGAATACCGTTGACAGGGGTGCCGCGATCGGCGTCCAAACTATGGTGATCGGTAGCGGTGGATCCAGAAAGTCACCTGACGGTGTCGAAATTGAGGAGAGCGAGAAGCAGTTCCTTCTTATCGCAGGAATGATCGCTAAGCACGCCAAGACCAAGGGCATTACAATTGCACCCGAGTCACTGAATCGCTCGGAAACCAATATAGGGAACGACCTGGGTTGCCTCGCAATAGGCATGAAATCAGCGGGTGTTGGATATACCGCTGACTCGTATCACATTCTTTACGAATGGCGAGCAAACTTCCCCAACGAAGCCTGCCCAAGCTCGGAACTTTGGGAACATCAGATTCCTTTTGTACCAGATCACGTCCATATCGCAGACCTTCCCCGCTTCGCTCCGAAGGTTGGCGAGCCAATGATTGCAGGATTCGCAGCCAGGCTCAAGTCGCTGGGCTACGACGGCCGTGTGAGTCTGGAATACAGGCGCGGAGAAAACTTCGAAATGGAGATCAAGGGAGCGTTGAAGGCACTCCGCACGATATTTGCCTAGCTCTTTCGCAGTTAACTCTTAAAGGCATCACCACATAAGGATCGACCAATACACATTACTTACAATTCAGGCCAGAGTTACATGACATGCCATTAGTTGACTTATCCCTTTCTGAACTCCACAATTATCGAGGGCGCAACCCTCGTCCAGACAACTTTGACGAATTCTGGGATGCAGGTTTGCGTGAAATGCAGGCTATTGATCCTAAAGTTGAGCTTAAAGCGCACAACCTTGCCCAGCCCATTGCAAACTGTTTTGAACTTCGATTTACAGGGGTTGGAGGAGCAAGGATTTTTGCCAAGCTTCTAATTCCTAAAATACTCGATAAAGAGGCTCCAGCCCTCATCGGTTTCCATGGCTATAGCGCGAACAGTGGAGATTGGTCCGACAAACTGAACCACGTCGCCCGGGGCATGGTTGTCGCATCCTTGGATTGCCGAGGTCAGGGCGGGCTATCCGAAGATGTCGGTGGAGTAGTGGGTACAACGCTAAACGGGCACATTATTCGGGGCTTGAATGATAGGCCAGAGAAAATGCTGTATCGTCAGATCTTTCTCGACTGTGCACAATTGGCCGGAATAGTCATGGATTTGCCCGAAGTAGACGCTGAACGAGTCGGCGTAACGGGTGGTTCTCAAGGCGGTGGACTCTCGATCGCTTGCGCTGCCCTTGAGCCTCGAATTGCTCGTGCCGCTCCAGTCTATCCATTTCTTTCCGACTATTTGAGAGTCTGGGAAATGGATTTAGCGACAAACGCTTACTCAGAACTGCGGAATTTCTTTAGGAACCACGATCCTCGACACGAGAGAAAGGATGAGCTTTTCCGACAGCTCGGATACATCGATATTCAGAACCTAGCGCCAAGGATTCAAGCAGAAGTTCTCATGGGAGTCGGCTTAATGGATTCGATTACGCCCCCTTCGACACAATTTGCGGCTTACAACAAGATTCGATCTAAAAAGCAGACTGTGATTTATCCTGATTTCGGTCACGAGGGCCTTCCAGGACTTAACGACATCATTTTCGAGTTCATGGGAGAGCTGTAGTGCCCTACACGGCTGGCTCAAAGTTGACGACCCCAGAAGTGATCGTTAAGATTCGCCCGCGAAGACAGATCGAAGGCATTTCTTCAGTTTTGGTCTCTTTTTGTGAAGATGGGTCAATCGACTTTGATACGCTTGCCGAGAATATCCTTCGCACCGCCGATGCAGGACTGACTCCTGCCGTGAACATGGAGTTAGGATACGTGCAGCGGCTCACTCCGAAGGAACGGAGACAAGTTCTAGCTCTTGCCAGCGACGTCATGGTTGCCCAGCCGTTTGTGTGTGGGGCTTATGTTTCTGACAACGGTGATGGAATCAACATGTACCGGGAGGCCATGGATGAGATCACTCAAGATGGCGGACTGCCCGTTCTATTCCCTTCAAAACACTTGAGTTCGCTTGATTCTGCGGGATTGGTTGCTACGTTTGAGGCACTGACCAAGGACAATCAACCCCTCATCGCTTATGAAGTGGATTCGTCAGTATTGCCTAATGGAAGGCTATTTACTCGCGAGGAGTTTCATGGGATCATGGCAATTCCAAGCGTAAAGGGGATTCGCCACAAATCGCTCAGCAGAAGAATGGAATGGGAGCGCCTTAGCATGCGGGATTACGCTCGGCCCGATTTCAAAATCTATTCTGGGAACGACCTGGCGATCGATATGATGATGTACGGAAGCGACTATTTCCTTTCCGTTTCGGCGTGTTGTCCTCAAGCCTTTGCGATGCGTGATCGCTACTGGAAAGAGGGAGATGCTCGCTTCTATGAAGTGAACGACGTGCTGCAATCTCTGGGTATGTTTGCATTTCGACCTCCGTTTGAGTCGTCCAGACATTCGGTTACCCAGATGCTGAGGATTCGAGCGAGGGTCGACTCCGACCTCACTGCACCCGAGGAGATAAGGAGGTCTGAATCGGATCTAGAAATCCTGACCAAGATTTCAGAACGCCTTGACTATTTGCTCCACATAGGTCATATGCACTCTTGATCGTTCAAGCAACACCCTATAACGCGGCTTCTGAAGTTGCTCTGGAAATCTACGGTGAAGTTCTGAAAGCGGTTCGAGCCGATCGATTAGTAGAAAGGGCGATGCGCAGAGTCGGCGATCAGTTGTTCATTCAGGATCTGCACATTGATTTGTCGCAATTCAAACGAGTATGGATTGCTGGCGCAGGTAAGGCCTCCGCGGCTATGGCTCGGGCTGCTGAGCTTATCCTTGGCGACAAGGTCGCGGGTGGGCTAGTCGTTACTAAGGAGGTGCCCCGACTTGACCCTCAATCGAAGCTCGAAATATTGGAGGCTGCACATCCTGTTCCCGATTTAACTTCCTTGGTTGCTGGATCCCGAATGATCGAGTTTGCTCACCAATTGGGCGAAGACGACCTTGTTGTTTTCATGCTATCGGGTGGAGCGTCCTCGCTGATGGAATCCACCCGGGAAGGTGTGAGCCTTGACGATATTCAGGCACTTAATCGATGGGCACTTGCATCCGGGATAAATATTGGCGAAATCAATCGGCTTCGTTCTCGCCTATCCAAGATAAAGGGAGGCGGTCTCGCTCACGAGTTCTTTCCTGCTACCGTCGCAGTGGTTGCATTATCCGATGTTGTAGGCAATGACCTAGGGACCATTGGTTCCGGACCGTTTCTCAAACCCACGTTGCCGATTAAGACGGTTAGCTCCGCAGTTCGTCCACCTCATGGACTGCTGTCACGACCATCTGAAGACTACTTATCTGAGTCAGATAATGCCTTGTCAACCTACGAATCGAAGCTCATCAGCCACCACGTTGTTGGAAGTATTTCGTTAGCCATACACGAAGCTGTCGATGCCACTAGAAAGTTGGGCCTAGAACCGTTGCCGTTTGGAAATCCCATAAAGGGCGAAGCTCGAGTCGCCGCGCGAGAGCTTTGTCGTTTTGCAAAGGACCGCCTGCCAGCTAACTCCTGCATGATCTTTGGAGGAGAAGCGGTAGTTACTTTGAGGGGAACTGGCGTGGGAGGAAGATGTCAGGAGATGGCAGTCTCTGCTGCCGATATTCTCTCAAAGATGCCCAACGCTTGCTTTCTTGCTGGTAGCACCGACGGAGGGGACGGTCCAACGGAATTTGCGGGAGGGTTGGTGGACGAGAACTCAGTTCGACGTGCGCGGTTGATTGGCTTATCGACTCGAAGCGCACTCAGTCGAAACGCATCTCAAGATTTTCTGCGAGCGTGCGGTGGGCTCCTCTATACCGGTGTGACTGACAGTAACGTGAATGATTTGGTGTTAATTGTGCACAAGGGCTAACTCGAGTTCTATTTGCATCTGAGCAATGCATTCAGATGTTGCTTTAGCCTTGCCCTAAGCGATCGGAATATCTCCGCCGCTTGTGTGTCAAACCCTGCAACTTCATCGTGCCAAATCGCAAGTCGAGTAACCATCTGATTGAATCGCACTGTGAATTCGTCGATGACATCACGATCAAGGAGAAAGCCCGAGGGCATTGGCAGTAGTTTAGTGTGGGATGCGACCTCATCACACTGACCCGATGGAGGCATGCCTAAAGCCGTACATCGAACCGCTACCGTGTCTATTGCTTCTTCGATGGCGCCGTAAACCTCTTTGAGGTTTTTGTGAATGATATCAAACGCTGGCCCTATGACGTTCCAATGGGCTTGTTTGACCATCTGCGACAGTGCAGTCAAGTCAAAGAGGGCTTCTTGGAGCGCTGTCGAGACAGTTGCTTGGCCTGAACTTCCAAATGCGCTGCGATAAGCATAAGACATAGCTGGGTCTCCCATCCGATCGTTAGAATTACGGACCGAACGGAGACTCCAGTTGTTCCGTCACATAGGTGGCGCGATGCCAATGGGCTGATAATATCCGTCCGCTTGAACCGGTGGAAAGAAGTTGTGATAGGTCAACGCAATGCCTACCATGAATACTGGATAAGTGACAAGAATTCCGATGCCACAAGCGCATACGCCAAGACTTGCGACTAAACCCACCACAAAAACAAAAGCAAACATGCTCCAGGCATGTGACTTGAGCGCGTTATAACTTTCCTGAATAGCTTCAATACCATTCATTCGTTTATCCATAACAAGGAGCGGAGCAAACGCTAGTGCTCCAGCCACGAAAAAGCTAGGAATTATGAACAGAACAAAGGATATGACGATCAACAAGCCCATTAACAAATAGGCAACGAAAACGTTGACCGTAAATCGATACCCACCAAAGATATCTCCTGGTTGGATGCGCTCTCCTCTTACCTGCTTAAGACCCATGTAGAATAAACCAGCTTGAAGTGGATAGGTTAGAAAGGAACCTAAGGCGCTGAACCCCAACGAAATTAATAAGCCGGATGCGCTAAATTCTTGGCTTTTTGAACCAAACTCCTGGCCAAGGATTGAGCCATACGCAACAAGATTTCCGAGCAACGAAAGTGGAATATTTACGGCGTAAGAGATTGCCAGCCAAATGAGGGTTGCTAGTACCCACGTTGTCATTTCGCCTTGCACCATCTTCCAGGCAATACCGATATGGTCCCAATAAACGCCGGGCGGACGAGTGTAAGGTGATGGAGATGGAGTAAATGTGCCGCGAGGATAATTAGAAAACTCTTACGGCTGCTGTGGAGATGGCGGTGGAAATTCTGACATCGTCAATCCTTGTAGAGACGAGTCGATAATATCCTGATTTCCAGCCGACTAATCAATTCCAACACCGAATAGTCGGAAGAAAAAGAAAAGGGGCCGCCTTGTTAAGGAAGCCCCATTTCATTTGTCTCGCGTTAGCCGTTAATTCGGACCATTTCAAAGGCTTCGACGATATCGCCTTCTTTGAAATCGAACCAGTCATCAAAGGTTAAACCGCATTCCATTCCAAGCGACACTTCTCGGACGTCGTCTTTCAGGTGCTTTAAGGTAGCGATCTTGCCTTCGT
The DNA here is from genome assembly GCA_038207365.1 of Fimbriimonadales bacterium. Classification (GTDB taxonomy): domain Bacteria; phylum Armatimonadota; class Fimbriimonadia; order Fimbriimonadales; family Fimbriimonadaceae; genus Fimbriimonas. The sequence continues at coordinate 72,405 of JBBQZV010000015.1, forward strand.
ATACCATTGTTCCGGCTCGGCGGACTCGGCATTGAGCGTTGCGAGTGACCTTTCCTTCGGTTATGTAAGAACCGGCAATGATTCCCTTCTTTGAGAATTGGAATCTAACCCGGATCTCCACCGTACCAAGATGCTGCTCCTCATACTTAGGCTCAAGCATTCCCTTAACGGCAGCTTCGATGTCTTCGATCAATTCGTAAATGATCGTATACGTTCGGATTTCGACCCGGCGTCTCTCAGCTTCTCGTCTGGCTCCTGGTTCGGCTTTTACTCCAAATCCAATGACAATCGCCTCAGATGCGCTGGCCAAAAGAATGTCGCTTTCCGTAATGGAACCAACGCCCGAAAGAATGACTTTGGCCTCAACCTCGTCGTTCTTAACTTTCTCGAGCATTCCTTTAACAGCTTCTACTGAGCCTTGAACGTCGGCCTTGATAATAAGATTGAGCTCTTTCAATTCCTGAGAATTGAGTCGCTCTCTTAATTGGCTAAGGGTCATTCCTCGAGATGGAGCTTCCAAGGATTTAGCTCGAGAGATATGGGCTCGCTTTTCGGCAATATCCCTGCCGCTTCGCTCGTCCGTAGCGATCTCGATCTTGTCTCCTGCCTGAGGAACGTCGCTCAATCCAAGAATTTCAACGGGAGTTGAAGGGCCCGCTTCATTCATGCGTTGACCTCGGTAGTCAGTCATGGCCTTCATTCGACCATGGGTTTGCCCGACGATTACGTTGTCGCCAATCTTAAGTGTGCCGTTCTGGATCAGAACTGTCGCCACGGGACCTCTGCCCTTTTCAAGCTTGGCTTCAATGACGCTGCCTTCGAGTGGAGCCTTTGGATCCGCCGTGAGCTGCAACACCTCGGCCTGGAGGAGAATCATTTCAAGCAGATGGGGAATGCCCTCTCCTGTTATTGCCGATACGGGGCAGATAATCGTATCTCCACCGTACGCTTCAGGAACGACGTTGAACTCGGGGAGTTGCTGCATGACCTTGTCCGGATTGGCATCCGGCCGGTCAATTTTATTGACCGCAACAATGATAGGAACCTTTGCATTCTTTGCGTGCTGAATGGCCTCACGCGTTTGAGGCATGATTCCGTCATCTGCAGCAACGACTAAGATGGCAATGTCGGTAACTTGGGCACCTCTGGCTCGCATGTTCGTGAACGCTGCGTGACCAGGAGTATCGAGAAAAGTGATCACTCCTTCCGGAAGTACAACTTGGTAAGCACCGATGTGCTGCGTGATTCCACCATGTTCTTTGGAGGCTACATTTGCCTTTCGGATGTAGTCTAGAAGGCTGGTCTTACCATGATCGACATGTCCGAGAATGGTGACGACCGGCGGCCGTGTTTGCGCTCCGCCCTTCTTTCCACTCGACGCGGACTTAGGTGCAGCTTTGGGCGCAGGAGCATCTTCCAAGCGAACGGTGTAGCCAAACTGGCTGACTAACTTCTCAACAACGTCAGGTTTGAGGACCGTAGTAAGCGTCGCCATCACCTTTAGTTTTGTCAAGAGAGCTTTTTGGACTTCGGCTTGGGGAATACCGAGAGCAGCAGCCACATCGCGAGGAGTCGGATTGGTCTTTAAGATGACCGCTTTCGACCCGATATGCTCTGCTAAGGCATCCTTGATGAGGTCAACGGTTTCGCTGTCTGCTTCAAAGCTTGTTCCGTCGTGTTCTAGACCAAGGTCGTTGAGCGCCCCAAAAACCGTACCAGGCGCTATTTCATATCCCTTAGCGAGATCCGCGATATTTACCGTCATATTTGCTTTCTTTACCTCAGTTTGCATACTAAATCTTCTCGCAGGACGCGCCGGTCCTCATTTGACACCGGCCCGCGCAATGCGCGATCCAGCCTTCCTTTTGAACACGCATTCTCTAAGCAATCACTATTCATGCAGATATATGCGCTTCTTCCATGCCCCTTCCACAGCGCGACGCGTCCCTCGAAATTTCGAGCGACGCGCCAAAAAAGAGCCTGATCGTTCTTGTGTTTACAAGCGATGCATGTTCTTTCCGGCATGGTGGCCAACTGTCGTCCTAAGAAGTAGCGACATCGCTACTTCTTTCCTTCCGTAGTGGCTTGGCTTTCACTACGTATGTCGATCTTCCATTCTGTTAAGCGTGCTGCCAATCGCACGTTTTGTCCACCCTTGCCAATAGCAAGTGAAAGTTGGTTATCAGGAACTACCACGTAAGCGCTTCTCTCTGACTCATTTAATCGAATCGAGTTCACTTTTGCGGGTGAAAGTGCATCCGTAATAAATGTTCTTGCTTCCTCGTTGTACGGTACGACGTCGATTTTTTCGTCATACAGTTCATCTACGATAGCTTGAACTCGAGCTCCTCTCGGCCCAATACAGGCTCCAATTGGATCGACTCGTTCATCCGAAGACTGAACAGCGATTTTGCTTCTTTGTCCTGGTTCTCGCGCCACGCTTTTAATCGTGACGATCCCCTGGGCGATCTCTGGTACTTCCAGTTCGAATAATTTCCGTAGCAGATTTGGATGAGTTCGGCTTACGATGACTCGCAATCGCCTTGAACTATCATCCACTTTATATACGTAAACTCGAAGTCTGTCGTTCGGTCGATAAGGCTCAGTAGGAACTTGCTCGCGTCGAGGAAGCTCGGCTTCTACCTTATTGACTTGAATGTAAACGCTTTGGCCGTCTTTACGACTAACAACGCCTGTTACGACATCGCCCATCTTTTCATGGAAGACATCGTGAATGCGTCGTGTTTCAGCCTCTCTTAGCTTTTGGCTAAGGACTTGTTTTGCTGTTTGCGCAGCGATTCGTCCGAATTGATTGGGGTCAACTTGAATTTGAACGAAATCGCCAATCTCGACATCTTTCTGTCGTTTCCTAGCGTCGTCCAGGCTAATTTGGTAACGCGGTTCGGTTACGAACGCGACTACCTCTTTACCCACGGTGGCGCTCAGCGGACTCAGTTTGATGGTTACCGTTACGGAAACATCATTCTGGATGCCGATGAACTTCTTGTAAGCCACCGCAAGTGACTCCTCCAATTCGTGCTGAAGCTCGTGGAGTGGGATGTCCCTCTCCTGCGCAATTTGGTTGAGTTGCTGCAGAATATCCATCGGTTTCTAACCCTTCGTCCGGTACAAAAAAAAGCGGCCTAAGCCACCCTTTAGTCGGTCGCTCTTGATTTGTTATTTGAAGTATAGCACGGAGAAGTGGTCTAATTCAGCCATGACTACCGTGTTCGTAACCGGCCTTGAGTTCTATGGATTTCATGGAGTGCCCGATGCAGAGCAAAAAGTGGGCCATCGGTACATCGTTGACCTCGAACTTGAAGTCAAATCAAACGCACACCACTCCGACCAACTTGCTGACTCTGTGGATTACGGACGTGTGTCGTTATTGGCCCTAGAAATCGGAACGCAACACCAGTACCGAACGGTTGAGAGACTGGCTCAGGTTATCGGCGATGCCATTTTGACGGAATTTGTGACCACCCAGGAGGTATTAGTCCGTGTTGCCAAAAGGCTTCCCCCTGCACCAGTGATTGCCGAAGAAGCAGGAGTTCAACTTCTGATCAGAAGGGCCAAGTGACATAAATTGCGCCTGGATGTACCAATTGTCGGATCCCCGAATTCAGGAGATCGTCCCATCCTCCAAAGTGGTGCGAACAAGCCACATCAAGCAATGGGCGATAGAGCTTGAGGTGAACCGCGACCATACTAGAAATTGGACCATCTGCAATTACCTGAATGACCGGCTTACTCGGTGTTTGTGAGGACACCAGAGTCTTCATAGACGCGATCATGGAAGTAATCGCATCTCCAGTCATGCTTTGTACTCCAGTGGATTCCCATCCTTGAGGCCCTTCGGGCAATGAAAAATGAAGCAGTTGACCAAAGACCTCAGACACAGACAAGCCCAAATCAATGCAAAGTCTTTGATCTAATAGTTCGAACGGAAGGATCAAGTCATCGGCACGGCCTGAAGCTGATCGACAGTCTCGAATCGTGAGAACGTCGTGGGGCTGGATCTTCTCGACACGCCCATACCTTCCCCACCCAACCAGGCGCTTTTCGTGATGGAATGGAGCCTGGATCGTAGAGTCGACGGGATGTGCGCTGAAGTCTCTGAACGTCTTGGTTTGGCGGTCGAACCACGGCAACACCGTTAGTCGAGGATCATCCACAGCAGCTGTACCGGATTCAAATGGGTTGTGGAAGCTATCCGTTAATGGACGCTTCTCGGGTACGAAACTTTTAGCAGGCTCGTCCAACAGATGTTGTCGAAAGAAGGCAACCATGCTTTCTCGCATCCTGCGACTGTAGTCTTTAGGACCGTCCACAACCTCGAGCTTGAGGTTGCCTTCTGCTCTTTTGGTTCGAAATCCAGGTTGAAGTTTATTAAAGGTGGCCTTGAGCCCTTCGACGGTGTTCTCGCTGTCTTCTGAAGCACCAATCAACAAAATGGGTGATGGAATTCGATTGGCCAGAATGTCTGACCAATCACCCAGATTCGAAATTCCTGGAGTATGGATGTCCAGGCCGAAATCCAACTTGGAGAAGGCAAAGCTCGAAGCTGTGCAAACGAATGTTGCGCATTTCAATCGTTCGTCGAGAGCAAAAGCAAAAGCTCCTGCTAGGCCCCCCTCGGAGTCGCAAGAAATTCCAATCTTATCAAGATTTATTTCTGGACGGCCTTCGATATAGTCCAGCCCTCTAATGAGATCCCACACATAGAAACCAACGACTGGAATACCCATGCTTAGGGCCCAGTCGTCTTGCGACCCTATTCCCGACCTTTCGTTTACTTGAATCCGGTCGTCCGAATACCCGGGTGAATCGATGATCAGTGCAGCGATTCCTTCAAGAGCAAGTGAAATTCCACGCGACTGAACATGGGGTTGCGATTTCTTAAAGGGAAGGTGACCGTGGGTGTTAATTACGAGCGGAAAAGGACCTTCTCCATCAGGAATATAGAGATGTGCCGTCACCAGAAATCCACTCAAGGATTCGTACCTGAGCTTCTCCAGCCGATATCCTTTTGATGGATGCGAACCGGTGACTCTCGCTCTCAGGCGAGTTCGCTCAGGTCCTGGTTCGAGTCCAAGAATTCTGCGAATATCGACTTTGGCGATGGGATTATCCAGGGTGCCGCCACGCCGGGCCAGATCCCGCACGCGAGCCTCAAGCATTCGGTTGATCGTTCCGGCATCCACACTTTCAGCATATACCGGAATCGGCGTCGTTCTGAGAAAATGCCTTGCGGAGTTTCAAAGTAAACTGTGGGCGTGGAGCGAATCCTTCTTGCCGCACCTCGCGGTTTTTGCGCAGGGGTCGCTTATGCGATCGAAGTTGTTGACCTGGCACTCAAAATCCATGGCGCGCCTCTCTACGTAAGGCATGCCATTGTTCATAACGAGTGGGTCGTAAAGAGTTTCGAAGCTCGCGGTGTCATTTTCGTGGAAACCATTGAGGAGATACCAATGGGGATGCCCGTCGTTTTTTCTGCGCATGGAGTATCGCCAGAAGTTCGCCGCCAATCAAAAGATCGAGGGCTAACCGTTATTGACGCGACTTGCCCGCTCGTCACTAAAGTACATAACGAGGCCAAACATTTTGCTGCCAAGGGTTACTTTATGATCTACATCGGGCATGAAGGTCACGTTGAAGCGGAAGGCACGATGGGAGAAGCGCCAGACCGTATGGTCTTGGTCGAAACTCCAGACGATGCTCGCCAACTTGAGATTCCTTTCTATGAGAAATTGGCAGTCTTAACGCAAACCACCCTAAGTGTTGACGAGGTGAAAGCAACGATGGAAGTCCTGAAAGAGCGGTTCCCTCATATTCACACGCCGACAAAAGAAGACATTTGCTACGCGACTACTAATCGCCAAAGCGCGATCAGAGAATTGGCGACTCAGTGTGACCTCGTTTTGATTGTTGGATCAACAACATCTTCTAATTCCAATCGACTAAGGGAAGTCGCGGAGTCGCTTGGCACCGAATCGCACTTACTATTGACCCCCGATCAAGTTCGGCCTGAATGGAAATCAAATTACAAGACAGTTGGTATCTCGTCTGGTGCATCGACGCCAGAACAGCTAGTTGAAGACGTTATTGGGGCACTTTTAGATGGTCACTCGGAGATTCCAGTGAGCACGCTCGAAACGATAAAGGAAGATGTGAGTTTTAAGCCCCATCGAGACCTGATTCAGCTCGCGCTTTCAAAATAAACAACTCCTATTTAGAAGGTTGTTCATAGGTATCGAATGGGTCCACCATCTCGATGTAGTTGTGCCGATCTAAGGCAACACCGTTCCAGTCAAACATATAGAACCGCGGCCCTTTCCTTTTGATCACTTGTTCGACGAGTTGGGATCGACCTTTGGCCCGCGTATTTTGAGGTGGGTCAGTCATTGCCATAACAATATCGAGATCCTCAAGGATCCTCGTGGTGTTCCCCATATCTTGCCAGGCATAAAATAGGCTACTTGCTGGGTCGATGTTGTGGTACTCCAAATCAACCGAGTGCAGGGCATCATCGCCCCATTCCAATCCTTCCTCAACGCGATACTGATCGACTATTTGTAGTTTGGCAACCCAATCAATTCGGTCGCCCATTTGCATGGGATCCTTTTCAAGTCCGTCAAGCGTTTTGCGCCATTCGTCTAAAATCCAGTTGGTCTGCTCACTTTCGCCTCTAAACGATTCCGCGATTTGGAGATACATCCTCTGCAGGTCAATTGCCGACATAGTAGAACCATCGGAAAGGGATACGATCCATCGATAGGTGGGATCCCTACTGACTTCCCGAAGTGCCATCAGCGGGTTGTTCATCGTGAGTTTTGTCGGGATTTTGTGATCCTCTAGCAACCTTAAAACAAGCAAAGTTGTGCCCACCTTTAAGGCATAGGCGTATTCATTCTGGTTAGATTCCCCAAAGAGGATGTGAAGTCTAGTCATGCCTTCGTGAGAGTAGAAATGCTCCCACTTAGGGTTAATCAAAGCTCGATTAAAGCGCACTCGACTCGCTATCGTTTTGAGGATGTGGTCTGCCCGCTGACTAAGTTGAAAATCAACTTCCCAATCTGGGATAACGCCATAAACCTGTGAGACCCAAATGTAGTCCACGGGGTTATCCATAACTTCCTGATAGCTTGGGCGACCCACGTTCGATGTCAAAACGTGTCCACCAACTCGTCCAACGCCTGCGAAAATCTGACGGGTAACAAGAAACGGATAGAGCATCTGAACAGACGTGTTCAGGAAGTCGTCGTCCCCTCGAACAAGATAATTCTCGTGACAACCAAACGTGTGTCCACCGAAGTGATCCACCGAATTGTTGTAGAAGCTAACTACGTCCTCAAGGCCCAACTCATGGATGGCACGTACGATTTGCCGCTGGCCCGCTCGATCGTTCGCTACAAGATCCTTTAGTTCACGGCACTCGGCAGTTGCGTATTCAAGGTGAGACCCAACCGCGTCGATATACAATCGAGCACCATTCATCAAGAATCCACCTGACTGGGCAGGCTCGAAAACGTCGTCTCGGGCGTGAAGATCAATTGCCCCCAACTTCAGATCATGAAAGAGGTAGTTCTTTATGGTTTCAACTGCGATCTCAGGAGTTCCATAAGTCTCATCTGAGACAAGGCAACCAAACTCAGTTTCCAATCCGAATATCCGATCGCCAGGCAATTTGGCCATATGGACTAAATACTACAGGATTGATCCGTATGTTCGTTCGCAATCAACACGTAACAATAACCATGCGATCCCAGAGCCTAAAGCGGTATTCTGACTGCCTTGAGCAACAAGGCCCTTAACAAACCGGAAGGCTTTTTACAGTGCGCACACTGTAAGAAAATTATCTTCTCGGTTGACTTTGAGCAGAACTTGCGCGTGTGTCCGTACTGCGGGCATCACCATCGGCTTTCTGCTACCCAACGCATCGAAATCACGTTCGATCCTGGCACGTTCGTAGAATTGGATCGCGATATTCGTTCGCTGAACCCTCTCGAATTTCCAGAATATGCCGATAAGCTTGCGGCGGCGATCGACAAGCAAGGCGTGAACGACTCCATGACGAGCGGCACAGCCGAGCTTGATGGAATGCCGGTATCGGTTGCGGTTGCAGATTTTCATTTCATGGGTGGTTCGATGGGTTCAGCAAACGGCGAAAAAATCACCCGAACTCTGGAGCGGGCTGCCGAAACGGGAAGTCCCGCGATCATTTTCTGCGCATCGGGTGGAGCAAGAATGCAGGAAGGCCTTCTGTCGTTGATGCAGATGGCTAAGACCACTGCATCAGCCCAAAGGTGCTCACGTGCAGGCGTTCCCTTCATATCCGTTTTCACGGATCCGACAATGGCAGGCGTGCTAGCGAGTTACGCTTCGATTGCAGACGTCATACTTTCCGAGCCACGTGCTTTAGTCGGATTTGCGGGTCTCAGAGTGAGTAAGCAGGCTGGCGTAGGCAAAGTCCCCGACGACTTTCAGACTGCTGAATTTGCGCTCAACCATGGAATGATTGACCGCATCGTGGTTCGTAAAGAGCTACGTTCCGTACTGATCAACCTTACGAAAACTCTTGGAGGAGCGAAACGGCATGACTGACGTTCCAAATCCAGAAATTCATAGTTTGCTTCAAGAAGCTATATCGCAGGCAGAGTCGCTACAAGCAAGAATTCACGCTGGCGAATCTATCGACGAAAAAGAACTTGAAGTTTTGGCACGGGTTTTAGCTACTCAAATGGAAGAAGTGCGAAATCGACTGGAGCAAGTCGTGGGCCCAGTTGACCCAGAAGAGCTAAGGCTCCAGATGCAGAAGAGCCTTTCCGACGAGGAGTACACCCAGTGGTTGCAGGGCGAAGCCGAAAGAACACGGTTCCGTCAGGAGTTCGCTGCAGAATCGCCTCTCCGAAATCAATTTGAGGTGGGAGCCTAGCTATGTCTAAAACACATAAAGAATGGGAAAGGCCCCTCATGGAGTTGGAAGATGGGATCGCCAAGCTCAAAGAACTAGCCAAGAAAGAAAAGGACATCCACAAGAAAGAGCAACTCGAAACAAAGATTAGCGATTTCGAAACCCGACGTGATCGATACGTCGATGTGATGTACTCTAACCTCGGAGCGTGGGAGAAGGTCTTGGTTGCCCGCGCGGAGAAGCGTCCTTACACCTTGGACTACATACAGTCGATCTTTCACAATTACGTTGAACTTCAAGGCGACAGAAACGGATTTGTCGACCACGCAATAGTGGGTGGCCCCGCAATGCTAGATGGCAGGCCAGTGATGATTGTTGGCCATCAAAAAGGGCGCAATATCCAAGAGCGGCAACTCAGAAACTTCGGTTATGCGCGTCCAGAAGGGTATCGCAAGGCGATACGACTTTTTGAAATGGCAGAGCGATTCCGCATGCCTGTTATCACATTTATCGATACTCCGGGCGCAGACGCAGGAGTCGAGGCCGAAGCGAGAGGAATTAGTGAAGCCATCGCAGCTTCCATATTCAAGATGTTCGAACTCACTGTTCCTGCCCTGTCAGTCATCATAGGCGAGGGTGGAAGTGGTGGTGCGATTGGAATTGCGGCATCAAACCGAGTATTGATGCTCGAACATTCTATCTATTCGGTTATTGCTCCGGAAGGTTGTGCATCGATTCTGTGGAGACAAGCCGATCGGGGCGCTGATGCAGCTAAGGCTCTAAAGCTAACAGCCCAGTTTGCTTTTGAATTTGACTTGATCGATGAAATCATTTCCGAACCTATCGGAGGCGCTCACCGTGATTGGCCAGAAGCTTGCGCCAACGTTAAAGGGTCGCTCTTAAAGCACCTGGGCAGATTGGACGAAATGACGCCAGGACAGATTTACGACGATCGATACCAGCGATTCCGCCGAATGGGTGTCTACGATGACCTGTTTGCAGAGTAGGCATGGCTTTCCATGGCCATTATTTGTGAACTACATTTGCGTTTAAACGGTAACTCTCAAAAACTTAGACTTTTTTGAGTAGATTCGTTAGATAGGTCGATCAAAACCTGTTCTTTTTTTATAGTCGACTCGTTCGGCTAGAAATGGAACTGGAACATGGTCAGTCAATTTCAAAGCAAGCGAAACTTTCTGCGGCGAACGGTTCTTCTTTTGCTCGTAACGTGCCTCTCTCACTCACACGTTCTTGCCTCATCGGTCAAAGAAAATAGCATTGAATGGTCCATTTGTACTTATAGACCACCTGCTAGCCCCGAAAGCATCTCGACGGTTTCTGACGTTCAAGACCCCTTAGTGATGGCCGGTCAATCGCGCTTGATGCCAAACCGCAGACGTTTGGGAAAAGCCCGAAGAAAAAAGAAGATTTGAAGACAAGTCCTGCAATTAGCGGGCTTTCACGAACTCTCCCCCGATTTGACACGTGCGGTTGGCATCTTTAAAAATAGGTTGTAAAGTAATGGTATTCCCTCGCTCACGCTGTGTCGAGGCCTTGTATTGGGGAGACCCTTATGACAGCGCTACCGATTCTGCAGCCTTGGACATCAGGAGGCCGGCCACCGGTCGACCCTCCTAAAAGAACCACATTTGATTCGTCCTCAGGTAACGATGACGATCCGATTTACGATGTCTATGCCGACAGCGTTAAATTCTTGCTTAAGCATTTGAAATCTGCTGAGCCCAGACAATATCCTATCTATCTCGATCTTATCCGTGCACGCAAGAAATCCATCGAAGTTGAATTAAGTGCGGAACGACTTCTAGGATTTGATGAGTTGCCACCTTTGCTTCTCAATATGTACACGCTGGATGCCCTATTTGAAGAGAATGAGGCGATTCGGGTGTTCCGCAACCTCCTAGACCAGCTTAATGAGGCAGAACAATCGCTTCTATCTAAGATGTGTGATCTAAACATGGAGCCTCCTGCGTCTGAACTTTAGATGCAGGGGCCCGAATCACAAGAACCAATTCCGGACGATGTTCAGAAATCTGAACATATCGCAAAACTAAGGGCAGAATTACAAAGGCTCAAGGCTAAGCGCGCCGAAACGCAGGATCGCGACATTATCGCTGTCCTTGACATGCGTATCAACCAGATCGAACCCGCCCTTCCACCCTTAACAGAGGAAGAAAAAGCTGGCGCGAGCCAACTGCCAGTCGACGATGAACCGGAAACGGATTATTCTCAGATCCCTGCTCCTACCCTTGCGGAAATGGATCAGGCAGAGAAATTGATCCGTCAGGCCCGGCTTGAGAAACAACGCGGGAATAACATTGGCTCCACGGACTTGCTGAAGAAGGCGATAGAAGTCGCACCGGGTTCTTCTGTTGTCATGGAGGCAATGGCGGACGATCTGATTGCGCACAAGCAAATCAAACAAGCTCGAGCGATCCTGAAGCAGGCTCATGCACTTGACCCCAAGAACGTTGGGTTGGAGAGAAAGTATGCCGAAGTCGTACTGATGGGAAGCACAAATATGTCGATAGAGGATCAACTCCGCTACGGCATGAACGACTCTCTTTTCTTAACCGGAAACGACAACGTGGCAGGTATTGTTGCGGCCCGATTTCTCTCTGCAATTGTCCCAGGCGTAGGACAACTCGTACTTGGAAGAACGACCAAAGGATTTGTGCTCTTCGTGGGATACGTGATTTGCTTTGGCCTTCTCGTTCTTTGGCAACAGGACTTCAAGGCACTCATGTTCATGTTTTCGAAGACGCATCCTGGAACGATCCATCCCGTCGTCTTCATACCCATCATTGGCTCAGCGGCGTTTTGGTTTGCTGCGATGGCTGATCTTTCGGGTAGCCAAACAAAGACAAGGGCTCGGAACGTAAAAGTAGAACGTCCCAAGCCCCCTGTCGATCTTCCTTTCGATTAGTTTCCAAAGAGTCGGGAGAATGATTCTCCGTTTTTAGCCACAGTATTACCATCCATATAGCAAACACTGAAGGCGCGCCTGGATATCTCCGTTTGGTTCACATCTGAGCTGTGCAGGAGCCAGTTATGCAGCAAAGCGACCTCACCGGGTGCAAGTTCAAGATACACGATTTGATCCTTTGGACAGTGTTTCTCAGCCAGTTCTTCGGTCAAGAATCCGGAGGCGTGTGAAGCATTGAGGAGTCCTTGTTTGTGGCTCCCTGGAATGATCTCTACGCATCCGTTGGCCCTAGTCGCTGGGTCCAGAGCAGTCCACATGGTGATTTCTGGTTGTCGATCTAGATTCGTCCAGGCATCTTGGTGCCACGGAAGCTTGGTGCCTTGTTTCGCTGGCTTATTCATGAACATTGCTCTGAAGCAACTGATAGGTGTCCCTTCTCCGTGCACCCGAGAGCAGATCTCTCGAAAAATCGGCCTCTCAAGGTACTCCAAGAAGAGGTCGTCGATCTCTAAGTTTTGGATTTTGCGATAAGCCAGGGTTTCGCCTTTCCAGCCGTTCGACTGTTCGCCGGCATCGTTATAGTTGCCGCTGGTACTGTCAAGTTGCATAAGGAGTTTGCTGTAGTCCAACTCGGCCTTGCCCAACATGATTTCATCAATTCGGTTTTGAAGGGCGGAAAGATCTAGGTCACTCAGTAGTTTCCCAAGGATCAAATACCCTTGATCCTCGTACATGGCCCAAGCTTCGTCGCTGATAATGTTGCTCATTGCCTTCTAAATTACGCTGACTAAAGGCGAATTCCTTTGCATCCTAGACTCAAGGTTTTATACTATTTGATCACATGGACGATTTTTCGTTTATTATGGCGACGCATGTTCCCCATGCGAATCACCGTGTTTCTAAGCACTTGGTCGGATACGCTACCCTGCAATACATGGACCGAGGCTCGTTGATTGTCCAATATGATCAACGTCGATATTTGCTTGAGGGCAATTGGTTCTGGACAGCGTATCCAGGACCCTATACGATGTTCGATAGGTCGCCTGGATGCAAAGACTGGTCTCACCGACATATTGCTTTTCAAGGGCCGCTCGTTTCCCAGTGGATGGCAAGTGGACTTTGGCCAACTGAACCGCAAATGGCTCCAGTTGGAAGAGATTGGGCCGAGTACTTTGACGAAATGGCGAGATTAGCACTGACACCGACCAAATGGGGACGTCTTAGGGGCCTAAACATGCTCGAAGGCCTTCTCCTTGAACTTGCGGAAGCAAGACAGTCTTCTTCATCTCCGGAAAGCTGGTTGGAGCAGGCGCTTACGTTACTTCGGCAAGATGGCCCCGACTATGATCAGGTTGCACGTTCTCAGGGAATGGCCCTCAGTACATTTAGGCGCAAATTCCTACGAGCCACCGGAACCTCGGTTCACCAACACTTACTTCAAGCCCGTATTGCTAAGGCGCGAACAATGTTAGTAGAAACCGATGTTCCGATTAAGGCAGTTGCTGACAGCTTGGGCTATCAAAATGTCTTTTATTTTTCACGTCAATTCAAACGCTATATAGGAATTTCACCTGCCCAATTCAGACGCCAAAATTCGTGACGCCTGGATTGATGTTTGCCATCCTTTCGCGTACTGCTTGAAGTTCACGCACCAATTCTTGTTGCGATGCCGTAGCCGTCAAATCGCTTCGAGTTCTTTCAATTACCGCTCTTAAGGCGTCGCATGTTCGTCGGAGACCCCCAGTCATGGAATCGGCGTAATCGAACGTGATCAAGTCGTCGTAGATCGTTTCCATTTGAACAAGGATGACGGTCGCTTGCTGGATATTTCCTCGTCGCATCTCATCGAGGGCAAATCGCCTGACTTCGCTTGCCGCCTCGCCCATGCCGTTCAGATAGCTCATCACCTGCGCACCTAGGTCATCTGCAGTTGGATAAGGCTTGCCTAATACAATGGCTAGCACAGCGGCCGCTTCAACCATCTCTTTCTCGGTGTCATGGAGGTAAGCAGGATTGAGTTCAGGATGCGGTACCAGCAAGAGTCTTGCCTGCTTAGCAACTTCCTTTGCTTCCGCTAGGAGCATTTCCGCTTCTTGGAACTGGTGTCGGTGGACGTGTCGGATGGACTTAGCTGAAAGTTGACCGAGCTTCCGGCATTGAACGAGGACCGCTTCCCTTGCCTCGTGCATTCCTTGAGCCCTCTCCTTAAGTTCACTCACAATGAGATCCCAGTTATCCGCCAATTCTTCCTCCCGTTTTCACGCTTACAGCGTACCGGGCACCGATCACAAAGTGGTCGAGTACGGGAATATCGAGCATTTCCCCGACTTCTTTCAGTCGTTCAGTTACCGCGCGGTCTTCTGGACTCGGTGTCGGGTCACCACTCGGATGATTGTGAGCTAGGATTACGGCAGAAGCTCCTTCCCTGATGGCTTCCCTAAAGACTTCTCTTGGTCCCACCGGGGCCATATTTAGGGTGCCAACGTGAATTTCTGCCACCCTCATTACCGCGTTCTTGGCATCAAGTAAGATGGCCAAGAAATACTCTTTCTTCTGAACTCGATACGGCTTTAGCAACTCGTAGGCATCTTCTGGCCCTTCAATGAATTGGATCTGTCCTCGTTCAGATGCGGCAGTTCGGTGCCCTAGTTCGATAAGCGCTAAGCATTTCGAAATTTCGAACCCTTCCAGTCCAAATGTATCGATTAAGTCATCTGCAGCTAAGTCTCTGAATCTTTGCACTTTTCCATACTTTCGGACCAAGTCGACTGCCTTTTGCTCGTTCGCTTCGACGTCCTCTTCTCGCCTGGAAAACCCGACACTAACAAGGTCGACCAATGACGATGCATTGACGCCATTCAACTTCATCCGACCATAGGCATTCGTGGGTTTCGAACTCATAGATCTTAGTATTCCAGATGCAGTGATCAGGCGTTATTAGGTGAGGGCAACTCTAGCTTACGAATTGTGTTATTAGCCTAGAACCCCATGCTGTAAGAAGCCCATCCCCAAGCATCTGAATGGCGCATCGAGGCAAGGAATATTTCGGAACTTATACGCTTACGTTGAGGTGGGTGAGGCCGTTCGTCACTTTCTTGAAATCGGCTGGAGGCTCTTCCCACTTACCATCGGCCTTGAGCAACTCGATAAGGGCTTCGACTCCCTGCTCCTGAGGAATTCCGTTTCGCACAATTTCACGTTTTCGGTAGAGCGTGATTTTTCCGCCGGCGGCGCCAACGTATCCGTAATCCGCATCCGCCATCTCTCCAGGACCGTTAACGATACATCCCATGACCGCGATATCGAGTCCTAACAAATGGCATGTAGCGTCGCGTACTTTGTGCAGAACTGCTGGAAGGTTGAACTTGGTCCTGCCGCATGAGGGACAAGCAATGTACTCAACCTTCGTCTTTCGAAGCCCAACACCCTGCAAAATGTCGTAGCAAACAGGAATTTCGTGGATGGGATCTTCTGACAATGAGACGCGAATAGTATCTCCAATGCCTTCCATGAGTAGGGTGCTGATGCCGGCCGTACTCTTAATCCGGGCATACATTCCATCGCCCGCTTCGGTGACACCCAAATGGAGTGGGTAAGCCATTCCCTCTTCCTCCATTTTTTTGACCATGAGACGGTTGGCACCGATCATTACTGGAACTCGACTTGCCTTAGCGGAGATATTCAAGTTCGTGTAGCCGTGCTTTTCACAGATCCTGAGGTACTCCATTGCGCTCTCAACCATTCCAGCTGGTGTATCGCCGTAGGTCACCAGCATTCGTTCGGACAACGAACCGTGGTTGACTCCAATGCGCATGGCACGATCAAACTTCTTGCATGCTTCGATAACTGGGACGAAGCTTGACTCGATCGCTAGCACTTCCGCGATATGTTCTTGTTCTGAATATTCAACCTGCTTGGTGTGTTTGTGAAAAACGAACAGTCCAGGATTAAGCCTAACCTCGTCAACGTGCTTTGCAGCCTCAACGGCAATTGCTGTTCCCTGATGATGCACGTCTGCCGTTAAAGGTACGTATTGGTACTTTTCAGTGACTTTTGCTCGGATGGCTTCGAGAGCTTGAGCTTCTCCAATACTTGGAGTGGTCACCCGAACAAGTTCACATCCTTCCCGATGCAGAGCGATAATCTGCTCGACGCAAGCATCGATATTCCTCGTTTCTTCAGTAATCATCGACTGAACGAGAACCGGGAAGCCCGACCCCATCGTTACAGGACCGACTCGACAAGCAGTTGTCTTTCTTCTCGGGAATGTTCCGTCCACTTTCATAGGTTTATTTCTTCGACGCTTAGTCTATTCGTCTGACGTTATTCCCAAGCTACCAAATTGAGCTCACTAGCCACAACAATATTGGAATTAAATGGGATTACACGAACGGTATATCCTTGGTGCCCTGGTAACTCGCATGAAACGACCGTCTCGTAGGTAAAGACTTCGCCATCATTAGATTTCGATTCAAAAAGGCATACGTGACTGGGAGTGATTTCGCGATTAGGACCAATCTTTCCGAAGATTGCCTCTACTTTAACTTCCTCAGGTGATAGCCCGCCCAAGTTAATCTTTGCAGTTATCGTGATCTCCTTGCCAATGGAATTCGTTCGTGTCGCCGTGTCTTGAACCTGAATCACTCGGACATGTCGCCATTCATTTTGAATTCGGTGCCGCCATTCCAAAACGCTTTTCGCCTTTTCAAGGTTGCCTTCGGCAAGATTTCGATAGGCTGCGGACGAAGGCATGTAGAACTTTTCCGTATAATCTCTAACCATTCGGTTGGTTGAGAATTGCGGTCCAAGCGTCATGATCGACTTCTTAACCATCTGAATCCAACCCTTGGGCACTCCATTTTCTACACGATGATAGAACATGGGAGAAATCTCATTTTGTAGCAGGTGATAGAGCGACCGAGAGTCCAGCCAGTCTTGGTGTCCTTCATCATGAACTTCACTTCGGTCGCCAATGGCCCAACCGACCCCTGGCTCGTAACCTTCGTCCCACCATCCGTCCAAGATAGAACAGTTAAGGGCGCCGTTTGCCACCACTTTCATACCACTAGTGCCACTAGCCTCGTGCGGACGTCTCGGGTTGTTGAGCCAGACATCGACTCCTTGAACCATTGCCCGCGCAACTTGCATGTCGTAATCTTCCAGAAACACCATCCGTTTGGTCATTCCATCATTCATGGTGCGCACCAAATCCTGAATGATCCTTTTGCCACCATCATCTTTGGGATGACTCTTGCCAGCAATGATGATCTGCACCGGTCGTTCCGGATGGAAGAGGATTTGCTTAAGTCTCTCTCGATCCGTAAGCATCAAGGATGCTCGCTTGTAAGTAGCAAATCTCCGTGCAAATCCCACCGTAAGAATTCGCGGATCGAGAACAGAGTTAAGGATCCCATTATCAGCACGGTTAAGTGAGCGCTGTTCAATTTCCTTTTGAATACGCTTCCTAACGAACCGAACAAGCGACCCTCGCTGGTCTTCGATAACTGCCCAAAGATCCTCGTCCGGAATCTGAGCAATGGATGCCCAAACTTCGGGGTTTTCTGGATGTCGTCGCCAGTCGTGTCCTAGATATCGGTCAAAGAGGGTGGCGATTCGCCGTCCAATCCACGTCATTGTGTGGATGCCATTTGTGATGGCCTGAACCGGAACTTCGTCTTCTGGATATCCTGGCCACCTCGATCCAAACATGTTTCTTGTGACCTTGGCATGCAACTTAGACACACCATTAACATAATCAGCATTCTCCATTGCAAGAATGG
>JBBQZV010000016.1:0-81233 GCA_038207365.1 Fimbriimonadales bacterium
AGCGTCAGTTACGGTAGCTGCTGGATCTAAGACCGCCAGCTTTGCCCTTACCACCAGTGGAGTGGACTCAGCGACTCTCGTCACGATTACGGCAACTTACAACTCCTCCACGACTTCTGGAACCTTGAATGTGCAGCCTGCCAAGGCTTACCAGGTTCAACTAAGTCCCTCAACTGTGGCAGGAGACTCTGCAACAACGGTTACGGCGACGATTCGTCTCTCTGGACAAGCAGGACCCTCTGGAGCAGTGGTCAGCCTTGCCAGTTCTAACACCTCCGCTGCCACGGTGCCTGCAACAGTTACCATTCCCTCAGGAGCAGTAAAGGCGGATGTTACGGTCACTCACCAGTTCGTTTCCTCAAACCAGACTGCAACCCTCTCGGCCACCCTCGGAACCAGTTCGGCTTCCGCCGTTCTCACAGTGACCTCAGTCTCGCTGGGAGGCGTACTGGTACCTGGCACCGTTGTAGGTGGCAACAATCCAGGTTCAGGAACCATCAACCTAACTGGAAACGCTCCCGCTGGTGGAATGCTGGTGAACCTCTCATCCAGTGATCCGAGCATCGTGGTTCCGAGTTCAGTCACCGTTCCTGCAGGAACAACTTCTGCGAGCTTTGCGATATCCAGTCTGGGAGTCGATAGCTCGAAATCGGTCACCGTTACCGCAACGTCTGGTTCCACTTCAAAGACCGGCGTTATCAGTGTCCTACCCGCAAGCGCGGTTACCGTTAACCTCTATCCAAACTCTGTGCCAGGAGATTCAAGCATTCCAGTATCAGCAGTGGTTCGTCTCAATGGCAAAGCTGGCCCTTCAGGGATTACGGTATCTATGAGCAGTTCCAACACTGCAGCAGCTACCGTTCCAACATCGGTTGTCATCCCATCGGGTGCGTCCAATGTGTCGGTTACAGTGACGCATCTCCCGGTCTCATCAGACCAGACCTCCACGATTACTGCGACCCTTGGCACGAATTCTGGTTCTGCTGTCTTGACGGTTACTAGCATCACCATTCAAAGGGTGCAGACCTGTGGACAGATCGGTGGTGGCAACACCCCTATTCCTGGCGTGGTGTTCCTCACGGGTAACGCTCCTGCTGGCGGACTGGTTGTTAGCTTGAGTTCGGATAACTCCTGCGTCACCGTTCCTGCTTCCGTGACTGTTCTAGAAGGTGCAAACTCTGCTACCTTCCCTGTGAGCACCAAGGGCGTGGATGCGACAACGAGTGTTACCGTTACTGCAACCTCAGGCTCCACCTCCAAGTCCGGTATCTACACCGTACTTCAGGCAATCATGTACACAGTTGAGATCTATCCCTCTTCTGTCGTTGGAAGTGGGGGCACGATAGTGAATGCAGTCATCCGGCTCAATGCTCAAGCTGGCCCCTCTGGTGCCACCGTCACCCTCACCAGTTCCAACCCTTCAGCTGCATCGGTTCCAGCCACTGTTGTGATTCCCGCTTTTGCGAGTAAGGGAACCGTGATTGTGAGTCACTTCACGGTCGCAACTACTCAGAGCGTAACGATTACAGGGACGTACCGTTCCACAACTGGGTCAGGGGTACTGACGGTCAACCCGTAGTTCTTTGTGGCCAATATGTCGGTAAACGGAGGCTGTTCTTGCCTCCGTTCTGCTGTCAAACGATACGTGGCGAGGACGCAAGGCTCAAGGCAAGCAACGTTGTAAAGGGCGAGCCTATGCCGTTACTCGAAATCGGTTCGGTGGGCTATATCGAAGGCGTAGAGTTCGGAAACTTCCTCTGGGCTTAGGTTTTGCAGATCGTTCAGGTGGGCGAGGGATCGCTCTAGGTCAGATTCGGGTCCAAGTGCAAGTGAACCCAGGAGGTGAAACTTATGATCGAGGATTTTGGCGAGGTCTGCGGAATCGTTTCGTGCATGACCGGCGGGATACATCACCATGCCACTGTCTAGTTCGAGACCGTCGTGAGTCGAAATCAATACCGATGTTGGAATGCCGTCAGGATACTTGGCATCGTATTCCGGACCGCCGTGCTCGAATGCGATCTTCTCCATTAGGCTTCTGGTCAAAGGATGATGAATCGCATCGTTGTGGTAGTCATAGGGCGACAGCATAAGTGACGTCCAAAGGTCATCTGTAGCAGTTACACCTGAAAGGGTAGTTCTTGCTTCAATCGCTTTGCGGAGCATGGTTGCGACGATGTAAACCATGGAATGGTCCGCCGATTGTCGAGTCGATGGATCACGTTTTGCCGGATCGCCTATGATCCCAAATGCAGGTTCGTACGCCCTTATGAGAATCTTTGAGATCGAATCCGGATCAAGTAGGCTGGGATGCTTGGCGATGAGGTCCAGTAGACCCTGAAGAGCGCCTGCTGATTGGTGTTCGTATAACCCCATCTTAAAATGCATTCCCATGACCGCAAAGTCATCGCCCGAATGGCTCAGTACTAGATCAAAAGGGGAGTCGCCATTAGTTTTCTCAAACTGGCGAAACATACTTTCGGGGTTCCGGAAAATGTCTTTGGGTCCAACAAAGCCGGACATTGACCGTTTCATGCTCAGGATCGCGGCTTCCGTGCTAATTGCCGCGCTGGCACCCTTTGAGTCGCTCAATTGCTTTCCAGCCCGAATCGCACGCCAAGGAATGTAATGGGCGACGAACATACCGATTGCTGACTCAATCTGTTCAGCGGAAGCGCCCAAAAGCGCACCATAAGTCGCCGCCGAAGCTATAGCTCCATGGACGACATGGTCAATGCGGTACGACTTCAAACTGAATACTTCGGCAAGACGACCGCGGATTTCGTCAAGGAGAACCATAGCTCTCAGGGCCGTAGCTCCATCCAATCGCTGTTGCTGACAGGCCGCGATGACTACGCCATAGAAGTCGTTGTGCCCGAACTCGCCCGCGTTGTGACCGAGAGCGGGATTGTAGCCAAAATTGGTGCCGTTGCTATCCCATTCTCTCATGGCACTGCCGTTTACGACGATAGCTTTTTCTGCTTTGACTCTGTGGGTTGATCCGAGTGGAGTGGCGCCGTTAGCGTCGGGATATTCCAAAGCTTCACGCATGAGAACGGTGGGAGCATTTGTTTGAAGCGCTAGAGCCGATAGACCGCATAGAACAGCGTCGGAATGGAGCAGGCGGACTCGATCCAAGACCTTCTGCGAAGGACCGGGTCTCCACTTCCCAGACAAGTAGTCGATTGCAAATTGACCAATGCCCAAGGCTTGGTTGCTATCTCTAGAAAGTGTGATGTTTGTCATTTGAGATTGTCTGCGTGATTAACCGAGCTGAAATTCGGGTGTAGAAAACAACAGTCTGGCCACTTCGCCCAGTGTTTTGGAAGCGCCCGAGGGCGTTTTCAGCGAAGCCAGCCCACCGTGCTTGTCGAATGCCTGAATCAAAATGTACTGCTTGACGGGCGGCAGATCCGCATCAAAGATCGTAAGGAACTTGATGATCGAGTTATAGGACGTGAGTGGATTAGTGTCCAGAATCTGCTTGGCAACAAAGCCAGCTAGGGGCTGCTCTGGCTGGCCAACGCCGAACAGCAAGTCTGCAAACTGGGCTCTCACAAGCATGTTATTGGGGGTAATCCATGCTTTACCCATTGGCCAGCCACTAACATTGGGTGGAAACAAAAGGGCCATACCTTGTTTGAACATCGTTCCCCACAGCATCCCTGCGGCATCACGCAAAGGCTTAGGAATCGACGAGCTATTGGATGAACTAACAGGATGCAGCCCCTTCAAAATCGGGTAGAGCCCGAGCTGTCGAAGGATGCTGACGGTAAAGTCTGCAGGACTCTTCACCTGTTTCCGGACGCATTGCTCAGTCCAAAACTCTGGAGAATTTGCAATCTCTTTTAAAACAGCCTTCGTGTTGCCGTTCGTTTTGAGAAAGAGATTTATTAATTTTGCGGCAAGTGCGTTCGGGAGCTTCGTGCCTGCGAAGAACTGCCACATCTTTCCCGTTATCAATGCTGCAGTTTGGGGGCGCAAAGCTAACATCTCCAAGAGGGAATCGGCGTTATAGTTGGCGACTTTACCAAACACTTTCTTGGGACCATCGTCGGAGAGTTCGGGACTGAAGCTTGACGTGACCATCGGCAGATTTCGAGCGATACAATCCTTCAGCTTTGCCTGAAATTCCATTTGCGGATCTTCGTACAGGAGGTATCGATTCCCCCAACCTGTAAATACCCGGGCGGTCTCCTTGATGTCGTCTTCGCTGTAGTTTCCCTTGCCCACGGTAAACAGTTCAAACAGCTCGCGAGCAAAGTTCTCGTTTGGACTATTTCGGACGCTGGTATCGCCATCCAAATAGTGGAGCATTGCGGGATCTCGGCTGATCGCCTTAAGCAAAGTGGGGAAGTTTCCCATCGCGTTAACCCGCAGAGTTTCGAGATAGGTGTAAAGCATCGGGCCAAATTCGACTTTGTCCCCCCCCACGGCAAAATGGTTGTGCCAAAACAGGGTCAGCTTTTGCTCTACGGGTCTTTGGCTCATCACGAGACGAAGCGACCACCACGATGCAAAGCGATACCCATCGACATAGACCTCGTCTTTATCAGGCTCGCGGCAGAATTCCCACGGGCTTATACCAAAGCCTTCGTCTTGGCTTTCGTAATTCAAGAGGTGATCCAATGCACCTTGGACCCCTAGAGGTTCAAGGTGATTGAGCTCAAGTTCGGATGCCCCGAATGCAAAGCGACGCATGAGGTGAGCAATTTGTTGTCGAGTCGTCAGTTTCATGAGATTCATTCAACGGGCGACGATTCCAACAAATCTAGCCCTTTGTTAGGTCCACTATCATCTGTGCGCCTTCTTGCACGGTGGCTGCTGGGATAACCCGCGATCCGGCGAGAATCTTCCGGCCTTCCTCGACCGCCGTTCCTTCGATTCGTGCAACAACTGGAATTTTTGTATCGAGTTGCTCGAACGCGGAAAGGACACCCTTGGCAACCTCATCGACGCGAGTTATGCCTCCAAAGATATTAATAAAGAGTCCGTTGACTTCTGGATCCATCAGGATCAGTTCGACACAGCTCTTTACTCGATCGGCTTGTGCGCCGCCACCCACGTCCAGGAAGTTTGCTGGGGTTCCACCAGCAGCAGTGATCTCGTCAAGGGACTGCATGACCAGACCCGCTCCGTTGCCAATGATTCCAATCTTGCCGCCCAACTTAACGTAGGCAATACCGCGTCGGTTTGCTTCCGCCTCAATGGGGTCCTCGGCGGATTCGCTGCTCGTGGCCTGGTAATCCTTGTGTCGGAAGAGTGAGTTGTCGTCAATGGAGACTTTGGCGTCAGCGGCAACCAGTTTTCCGTCGGGAGTAAGCGCGCAAGGGTTGATTTCAACCATTTCGGCGTCTGCTGCTTCGTATGCCTTGACCAAGTTTTTAATCATGGACGCCATTTGGTTTCGAGCAGCCTTTGGAATGTTGGCTTTGATGATTGCTTGACGCAATTCATAGTCGCATAGTCCCCAAGCGGGATCGATCGCCAATTTGACTATCGCATCGGGATGATTTTCAGCAACTTCTTCAATCTCCATCCCACCTTCTGCACTGAGCATCACGATCGATTTTTGAATATTTCGATCGAGCAAGATGGCGACATAAAATTCTTGAGCGATGTCAATTGTCTCGGCAATGAGGACCTTTTCGACGATCATGCCGGTTGGGTTCTGAATGCTCTGGAGTCGCTTGCCGATGAGCTCTTTGGCAAATGCCCCTGCATCAACGGCATTGGTGAAGAGTTTGACGCCCCCGGCCTTTCCTCGCCCGCCCATGAGCACTTGAGCTTTAACGACAACGTTGCCTCCAAGCCTTTCAGCAATGGCCATAGCCTCTTGCGGATCGGAAGTGACGTCGCCTGCTGGCACTGGCACCCCATAACGGGCTAGTAATTCTTTCGACTGGTACTCGTGAAGCTTCATGTGAATGTACTAAAGGTTACCTTGTCAGCCCATTTCTGCTATCGGATCAATCCTAGGCGAAGACAGGATTGATCGATACATCTAGTCTATTTAGGCAAATCGCCTATATGTTTGGATCTTGACTTGGACCATCGGTCAACAAGTCCGTCGTCTTTGGTGTCGCGCTGCCCGACATGGTCGAAACCGTTTTTCTGGATGACGCTGCGAGAAGCTGGATTGACGACGCTTGTCTCTGCGGTTACATGGGTAACTTCAGGATATGTAAATGCAAGATCTAGCAGCATGCCGGTGGCTTTCGTTGCGACGCCACGCCCCTGTTCTTGAGGTGATACTCCATAACCGATTTCAACTTGACCCTCAAACGGATCGCCTTTAAAGCCTCCAGAACCTAATGCTCGTCCGCCTTCAGTAAACAGGAAATACGAGTTCCATACCGGTAGGTGTCCGCTTCGAAGGCGAACGAGCGAGTAGTCGGTGAGGAAGCTCGGCGGCAAGGAGTCTTCTGAGAATTCCAAGCCATCCACTGCGGATGCACCCTCACTAATAAGGAGCAGATTGTCTAAGGTAACTAGGTGAAGTTGCATTTAATCACAATCGAATCAGAAATCAACGTAAGCGTTTCGGCAAGTCTGTCCCATTCAATGGAAGGAATGTGCTTTTCGGGGTGGAAAGGCTAGATTCGCTTTGTAGTTCCACGATCGAGCAAGCGAGGATTGGTCGTTGCTATGATCGCCAGTTTCAGCGACGCCGGGAGAAAGGACCGATTTGGACTTGATTTGGCCGGACTGAAAGTCGACAATCAAAGTGTAGCTACCTCGGTTTGAATATGGAATCAGAACTGCCTCAGCAGTCTTAAAGGTGTCTGGATGAAAAGGTGCCAGGTAAGGGTCAAGCGGAGAGCCAGCTGTTTGGGAATTCATGACCTCGGCGACGATTTCTTGTGCTGACTTGCCTGCAAGGTAATCGAAACGGGTCTGGCCTCGAAGTGCCTTGATTATGACGGAAGGTTGAAGGATCAGATTGAAATAATCCTTGTTTAAAAAGTTGCCCGTAGTCGAAAGAAAAAGTCTTTCACGCAATCTATTTACAAAGGCATCGTAAGAGGCTGCTTGCATCGAGCCTTCTAATTTGCGACCGTCGAAGGAGTGGAGCGACCAGCCGGTCAGATAAGGCTTGAAGTACGGCCACGTTTCATCATGGATTGCGATTTGCCTAGGTATCTCTTCCAGGTCTAGCGGGGATAACTTGTCCCTAAGAGTTTCCTTTTGTAGTGATGAAACTTCGAATATTTCACCCCAGGCAGGAGTGTCCGAGTTTGTCCACCAGCTGACTGGCTTATTGTTCCAATTGAATAGGCATCCTGATTTTGGATTGCGGACGTGTGGCATTTCCTCAGGCTTCAGCATTCCTTTCCATGCGAACTCTGGTTTAGCAGGAGTAGGGAAGCGGGAGTCGATTCCTTTTGCTCTTTTGGGAATTCTCCCGAGATATTTCCATCCGATATCTCCAGAACGAGTCGCATAGAAGAAGTTGAAGTTCATGGACGCATGATCCATTGTTCGTTCGATGGAATCGGCGTCCTTGCAAGACCAAAGTTTGACCCAAGCGTCAAAGCTATCCATCTCATGCATCCAATAGCTGGATTTCTTGGCAAATATGGTTTTGGATGCTGGACTTTGTAACACAACTGGACCGTCGAGGGTTCTTTTTCGCGTGGTGAATTGCGGTGCGGAGTCCTTGACATTGATCCTGCACACCGTCGAATGCAGGCTTAGAGCCCGTTTGCCGTACTTATATTGCTTCCCATCAAAGGGGTAGTAAAAGATATCGTCTGTATCGGCAACACCGCTGGTAATTCCCCACGCGAGGTTTTGCGTTCGGCCAATGATAATCCCTGGAATACCGGGCACATCCATTCCCGAGATTTCCAACCCTGGAGCTCGAATGGTCATTTCATGCACGATTGAAGGCACGTGCATACCCATTTGCGGAGCGGCCAAAAGGATAGGGCTGCCGGTTGTCGACCGTTTGGGGCTGACCACTACGCAATAGCTGCCGGTTCGAAATGGCGTGCCTAAAGTTTTGCCCGCCAAGGTGGAAGCATCGAGCGAGGCAACTTTCAATCCACCCATCAGCTCGAAGAGGTTCGTTTTGGGAAGGTGAGAAACATGATTGATCGTAGTCTGTCGATCTGGAATGTAAAAATGATAATGATCGTCTCGAAGAACGTCGTCCTCTGGCTGCAGGGTGGTAACTGCCTTGGGATCGTTAAACCAGCACAGGTCATCCCATACGTCAAGGAATTTGTCGCCAATACGTTTCTGCGATTTCAGGTAGGTCAACGCAGCCATGTTACGGATCTCGCCTGCGCCACCTCGTCCGAACTGCCGAAGAAGGTGAATGGAAATTGCGACCGAATCCAGCACGTTCCAATGAGAGGCAACAACCTGGTGCTGTGAAAAACCGGAAATCGCTCCGGGGCTGATTCCGTCGATATAGCGATTTACACCACGGACGTAAGATTCGATGGCGAGTCTGGAGCGACGAGAGAGGTGGTTGAATTGAGCCTGTAACTCTTCATCGGAGTAGCCTGACTCCAAGATCTCTCGGTCCGAAGAAACATAATTTGGACCTAACGCCTCTGCAAGTTTGCCCCTTGCGAGCCTACGACTCAGTTCCATTTGCCAGATCCGGTCTTGGGCCAC
This sequence comes from Fimbriimonadales bacterium, assembly GCA_038207365.1. GTDB lineage: Bacteria > Armatimonadota > Fimbriimonadia > Fimbriimonadales > Fimbriimonadaceae > Fimbriimonas. The sequence goes on from JBBQZV010000016.1 coordinate 8,629, forward strand.
TGCGTAGCCCGAGGCTTCCATAGCCAACTCAAAGCTAGGCTCCTGGATCAACGGCACGCCGAAGGAGTCGCGCTCAATCGAATATGAGTCGATTAATGAAATCGCAAGAAGTAGAAGGGGGACCATATCCGAGTAACTTTCTCAGACGACAAGTCCGAGCACGCCCCTTTATTTTGGCTCTTCATAGACAATTTATGAAGAGCCCATTGACATGCTATAGAAGGGTTCGTCGACCGCCGGTAAGTGCTTTTCTACCAAAGACCTGATAGGCAACATAGATGCCGCCTCCAATGATTGCGATAGGCAGCGCTGCGAGCAGAACACCGGTTACGATGTGGAGCACCCACTTTAGGACGATGAATCCTACGATGATGCCTGCTATCGCCATGAATGCGTTTCGAGTTGTGGTTGACATTTTCCCTCTAAGACTGGCGGAGTAACGCTTCGTTTCCGCTCTCAATGCCTCAAACGGGTTACGCACTCAGAAGGATGCATGATTTTGCCAATAGTCCTAACAAATTGACATGCTAACGGGGACACACGAATAATTGCCGTTCCGAGTAACCTTTAGCTATGCCTCTGAAGGTTCTTCGCGCCCCATCATTCGATGCAAAGTCGAACGCCCCTCTGCAGATTAATGCTCCGCTCGTCGCTGACTGGCTCGTGCGCTTTCTAAAGGATGAATGCATTCGAAGACGAGGAATCCATCGGGCAGTGCTTGGGTTATCGGGTGGCGTGGATTCGGCGGTTGTGGCCTACCTTTGCACACGTGCCTTCGGTCCGGAAAACGTCTTTGTCTATCGAATGCCTTATAAGATTTCGTCACAGGAAAGCGTCGATCACGCCAATCTCGTCATCGACGATCTTGGAATTCAGGCGAGGACAATTGAAATCACTCCGATGGTTGATGGATATGTGGGTTCTCACGAACCTGAGATCACTCCGAGTAGGTTAGGCAATGTCTGTGCTCGAACTCGAATGATCGTTATCTTCGATCAAAGCGCGAAAGTTGGCGGACTTCCTATTGGAACAGGCAATAAGTCGGAGCGATTATTTGGATACTACACCTGGCATGCCGATGATTCTCCCCCCATTAATCCCATCGGTGACCTTTTCAAGACGCAGGTATGGCAACTTGCCGCCGAATTGGGAGTCCCTAAAGAGATCATCGAAAAGCCTGCTTCCGCGGACTTGATCAAAGGTCAGACAGACGAATCTGACTTCGGCATCACATACGATAGGGCCGACCGGATCCTTCACTTTATGACCCAGGGCTACACGCAGTCTAAGCTCATCGAAATGGGATTTGACGCAGGAGAAGTCGCACTAGTTGGGAAGCGTGTGGATTCCACGCACTGGAAACGACGCCTGCCAACCGTTGCGATGCTGAGTTCGACCGCGATTGGCGAATACTACTTGCGCCCGGTGGATTTTTGATGATGTCAGCTTAACTAGACAAACCTTTTCGAACCATCTACCGCAAGACTTTCACCGTACCGAATTCAGAGCGTCGAGCCGATTACTTCCAAGTCGGGATGGATGGCATCAAATTGCATTTTCTCTGATCACCCGTGAGCATAAATGGATTGAAGGATTGGAACCCTCCGCCGTTTGCTTTGTTTGTCTTGCCAAGCAAAATCAACTCAATCTGTTTTCGGCTGTCGACTAAATGGAGCAACGTTATCTTGTCTATCGTCTTTGACTTTGCAATGTCGATTCGGTTGGCGATCAACTTCAATGCTTCTCGAGCGTAAAGTTTGAGTTCGTCTTTGTCTGAGCTGTTGATCTTATTATCAAAAGTCTGAAGGAAAGTCCGTTGCAGATTTCTGCGATAGATGTCGATTGCCGGATGAACGGAGCTCAATTCTGACCATATCCCGTTGGCCAGATCAGATACAAGTTGCGAAACGCGATAGGCCTTGGTGCCATTCATGGCTTCGTTATCGAACATTCTTCGAGTGGTAGAAGAACTTAAGATGAAGTTGAGGAACAGCGTCTGGTCTTGATTGACACTATATAGGACACCCTCAGGCTCGATCTTGTTGATGACTTTTGGGTCAAAGAGGGCGGCTGGGAAGTGAAAGGCCTTATCGAGGAGGAATTGAACCGCCTTGGCTTGTTGTTTAGCCGGTACAGGTTGAAAAACGTCGCCCCCTCGTCCCGAATGATAGTCTGTCTCGACAACTCCGCCGATCAGTTGGGCAACGTGAACGAGTTCAGTAAGTCGCTGACCTCGCAAGCCTGAATAGAGGGCGTTCAAATGACTGTAATCCTCACCGTACTTGGTTCCAGCGTTGTAGAGATATTCCTTTGCAATAAGGTCAATATTCAATAAGCCAAGTCTTGAAGCTTCAACTGAATCGTCTCCGATGCGTTCCATCTGAGTTGTAGGGTCTTGGGGATAGCGGTAGTTGCCGAATCGTAGCCATGGGTTCGTGACTTGAGCCGAAAGCCATTTGTCTAGTAAAGGCTTCTCGTCATCGGGAGACTTCGCTTGGGGAATGGGAGCGTAACCATAATGAATCGCAAATTTGTCGTATGGGCCCAACATGCCAATAATGTTTTTTACGCCATCTCCGGGTTGGGCCACGTAGTTATAACGCGAGTAGCTCATGATCGAAGACGCCACGCCGTGAGTTGCCGTGAAAGCAGGATCCCTAAGTTGTGCGACGGTGTAGGCGGCGCTCGCTTTAAAGTTATGCTCTAAGCCAAGGGTGTGACCGACTTCGTGGCACACAACGTACCGCATCAGTCGTCCGATAAGTTCGTCACTAAGGGGAAGTTGACGCGCTGCTGGATCGATGGCAGCGGCTTGGCTGAAGTACCAGGTCTCGATCAGATCGATGATATTGTCCCAAACGATGATGTGGGCGGAGATCGTCTCGGAACTTCTAGGATCTTGGATGGAGGGTCCAATTGCGTTTTGAGTTGTCGAGGGTGCCCACCGTATCACCGAATAACGGACATCTTCGGGATCCCAGTTGGGGTCATCGTCGCGAGAGGGCGCATCTAAACAGGCAATGGCGTTTGAGAACCCAGCAGCTTCAAACGCAGGCTTCCAATTTTCGACTGCTTGCTTTAGGTAGGGCCTCCACTTCTCTGGGACTTCGCGGCTGAGATAGTAGGTGATCGGCTTTACCGGGTCTGAAATGGTTTGGTTTGGGAACTTCTTCTCTAATCGAAATCGGTCAATAAACTCCCGAACGATAGGTCGATTTTCCTTTCGGCCATATTCCGTAAATCCATTCGTGAAGTAACCAATTCTGGAATCTTTGAGCCTACCCATCATAGGTTTCTGAGGCAGGAGGACGATGCTGTAATGCACCACCGTGCTTATGGAGCTTGCCGAGCCACTAGGCCGACCACCAAATAGGCTGAAAGAAGACATTCCCGCGCCAAACGTGATAAATGACCGAACTTCGATGTTGTCTTTGAAAGCTTTGATTCGATCCACATAGGATCGAGATGGATCTGCGCCACCGGAACCAATGGCCTCTCTTACTGAGAAGTCTTGGGGATCGCTGGTCAGTAGATTGGTAGCGTCGATAACAGCCGCTTTGTCTCCATTCTCAGTGAGGATGTCAAATGACATAAGAATGGGTTGGATGTTATTGGCATCCTGAGCCACTTTTCGAGCTCCTTCCTCGGCCGTTCGCATGGAAAAATCCAAGTTGCGAAGGAACAATTTGTTCTTTCGACGTGTGAAGGTGAAGACACGCGTTCCAGCGGCGGTTCCAGGGTATCCAGCGTTTTGAGGAAGTTCAGCAATTTCCGATTGCCAGAGTAATTCTCGTCCCAAAAGGTCAGGAGGAATCTCAAAGAGGATGCGATCTTCGATTCGGTGAACCTTGAACATTCCCGACTGCGAAACGGCTTCCTTTGTTATCACGTCGGAGTAACTCCGCAAGGGCATCGTTTGAGCGGAATGGCAATATGAAAGCGAAAGAAGTGAAACGCCTGCAACGAGAACCGTGAAGAGCCTGGAATGGGTAGCCATGGTGAATTGAAATTGCGAAGTTGAATTGTCTCTATCGATCACCAACATGAGGCGCATCTTGTCGAGATAACTCCGATATGGTAGCGTAACCTACCCACCATGTCGCGACCTCATACACGATTAATCTTTCTATGCCTCGTAACGAGCGCATTTTCTATAGGTTTCTGCCAGTCCAAGCGTGTTCTGAAGCCTGAAGACTATGGACAGTGGGAAACCTTGGTTGCTCCACAAATCACGCATGACGGAAGATGGATCACTTATCAACTCCCTCGTGTCGAAGGCGATACTCGGCTGGTTGTGAAGTCCAGCGATGGTCCAGAAAAGGCAGATATTCCTGGCGGATCTGGTGCCCAATTTTCGGACGATTCGAAATGGGTCGGGTACTTGATTGCACCTCCAAAGGCGATACAAGACAAACTGAAGGATGAGAAGAAACCCATCCTTACAAAGTTTGCCCTTAGGAACCTTTCTAACGGAGTTGAACTTTCATACGAGAACATTCAGAATTTTCGATTTCTGAAAGGCAGCAAAACTCTCGTCCTGGGCTCCTATCGAGGTCCAACTAAAAGTGATGGCGGCAGCGATGTCACGGTGATCAACCTGGCGACGGGGGACTCCCTGACCGTTGGTAATGTCATGACCATAGCTCCGAACTACGCTGGCGATTTGGTGGCGTTTTCGATTCAAAGTGACAGCGGTCAAAAGGGCGTTCAACTCTTGACTCTGGAATCGACTGTTCTCAGAACAGTCGAATGGGGAAAGGAAGACGTTTACGGCATCACTTGGGCAGAGAAGAGCGATGTTCTGGCCTTTATGGTCGGGACAAAAGATGAGAAGAAAGATGGCGATTTCAATGTCGCATTGGTGGCTTCCGACTTACGTAAGGCCCACCCCACCCTTGTTGCTTTCGATCCAAAGAAGGTTGCGACCTTTCCCAAAGACAAGAGGATCGCAGAGTTTGGAGCATTTCAGCTCAATGAAACGGGATCGGCTTTAGCCTTCGGGATTTCAACTTGGAGTGACAAGAAGAAGCCTGACCTGAAGCCTCAAGACAAGCCGGGTGTCGAGATCTGGAACACAAAGGCGATTCGAGTTATTCCTCAGCAGAAGGTAATGGCCGGCCGAGACAAGCTCAAGACTGCCCTGTGCGTTTGGCATCCTGCCACGAACAATTTCCAAGTGCTTTCTGACGGCTTAAATCAATCCGCGTTCGTCTTGTCTGGTTTTAAAAAGGCAATGATTCTCGATCCGGCACCCTATTTCAGCCCGAGCACCAATGGAATTTCCTACCACGATGTTTGGCTGATCGATACCGACAACGGAACCAAGGATCGCGTTTTGACTCGGACACAGTGGACGCCTACTCCGTCTCGTAAAGGAAAGTACATTGCATACTTTGAGAGAAAGAACTGGTGGGTTTACGATATTGCTGCGGGGAAGAAGACCAGCATGACTGGCGGCCTAAAGGTGAATTTCGATGAAACCGAAGATGATCATACGGTTCCAGAGAAGCCAGCCGAGAGTGCGCCGATCTGGCTCGCTAACGACAATGGTGTCATTCTGGCCGACCGATACGATTCGTATCTGTTCCGAACGGGTACGAACTCAATAACGCCGCTAACCAACGGTCGAAAAGATCGCCAAGTTTATCGATTCCTCGAACCTGCTCCGGAAGAAGATGGGCCGACCCTTAAAGGTCCCTTCTTCTTTAGCATTTTCGACGAAAGGGAAAAAGCATCTGGCTTCTACAAGAGCGACGCCCTCGGCAAGGGAAAAGTGCTGGTCCTCGACAACGTGGCGATGGGTGGTTTGGTAAAGGCAAAGGATGTCGACCGCCTGATGTTCGTTATGGGCTCGTTTGAAAAGTCACCTAACTTGTTCCTGACGAACATGGAGATGTCTCAAACCAAACCCGAAAGCAAGACGAACGCCCAACAGTCCAAGTTTTTATGGGGCAAAAGCGAGCTCGTGACTTATAAGAGCAGATGGGGTCAAGAGCTTCAAGGCTCCCTTATCTATCCCGCCGATTATGTCAAGGGTCGTAAGTATCCGATGGTGACTTACATCTACGAAAAGGAAAGCGATAGCCTCCACAGCTATATGGCGCCCGTTGACTGGAGTTCTTATAACCCTCAAGTTCTATCTCAAAATGGCTATTTCGTGCTCATGCCCGACATTGCCTATAAGCCACGCAACCCTGGAAAGTCTGCTCTGGACTGTTTGGAACCTGCGGTGGAAGCCGTTTTGGCTAAGAACGTTGGAGTTGACAGCACCAAAATTGGCTTAATGGGCCACTCATGGGGAGCTTACGAGACAGCGTTTGTAACGACTATTAGCAAGATGTTCGCTGTTGGAGTCGCTGGTGCACCGCTAACTGAATTGACGAGCATGTACAACAGTTACTACTGGAATGCAGGCATGACCGACCAGCAGCTAATGGAAACGAGTCAAGGTCGAATGGAAGTCCCTTTTTGGGAAGACCCAAAAGCCTATTTCGATAATTCACCGGTTTGGCAATCAGCAAAGCGGACTGCTCCTATCTTAATCACCTTTGGCGACCAAGACGGCGCTGTCGACTGGCACCAAGGGCAGTATCTTTACAATACGCTCAGGCGAATGGGAAAGAATGCGGTTATGTTGGTCTATGCGGGTGAAAATCACGGATTGTCTAAGCGAGCGAACCAACTCGATTACGCACATCGAGTCCGTCACTTCCTCGACGTATATCTAAAGAACGCCAAGCCAGAAGCTTGGGTAACCGACGACGTTCCTTTGCTTAAGCAGATAGACCAGTAATGGGTTCTAAGGGAGAGTTGCTTTCGACTCTCCCTGGAGTGCCTCGTCTATCTTAGTTTCGACTGCCTTAATGAACCGATTTAGAGCTTTTTCGTTGGCGAATGCTTCCACTTTTATGGGAAGGAACCCAGGCAGTCGCGTTCGGACAATAAGCATATCCCTTCGACGAATGACCATTTTGAGTCTGTAAAATTCGACCTGATACCGAAGTCGCTTGGCCCCGTTTAGCTCGCCGATAAAGACTAGAGAATCGTTCGTAACTTCGACATGGCAGCCCGCAGTAAATAGGCGACTCGACTTTGAAGTCGATAGAACTGAGCGAGCAGGTATCGAAAAGGGCCAAATGATGCCCATCATTCCGATGAATTGGAGAGCACCGCTACCAAATGCAACCGCAAGGACGCCAAAAACCGGAATAGTAGCGACAAACCACCAGAAAGTCCTAACGTATTCTTCACTTGCCACCCGCGCCAACTCTGTTCGGGTCAGCCGATAAACCTCGCTTTTGATCATAAGTGTAGTGGGAGATGTTCAGGTATCTGTACCGTCGCACCTTTCAACGATTCTGCCATACTTCGTTCCATGCTCAGGGTCGAGTCGGACGGTCCCGTCCTAAATGTAGTTCTTGATCGCCCAGACGTGCGCAATGCCTTCAATGAAGAGCTCATTGAAGCACTCATTAACACGTTCTTGAACATTCCTGAAGGGACGAGAGCGGTTGTGCTGTCGGGAAGCGGACCTTCGTTTTGTGCGGGAGGCGACCTCAATTGGATGAAGAAGGCTGCGTCCTACTCGGAACAACAAAACTTCGAAGATGCCTGGCGTTTGGCTAACCTCTTTCAGTCAATAGTTGATTGCCCAGCAGTTATCATCGCTAAGGTTCACGGTGCTGTTTATGGTGGTGGATGTGGTCTTGTTGCTGCGGCAGACGTAGCCATTGCAAGCCAAGAAACCCAGTTCGCTTTCAGTGAAGTCAAGCTCGGATTGGTTCCTGCTACCATTTCACCTTTCGTAATTGCCAAGATCGGAGGTGGCCATGCACGATCGCTCTTTACTACTGGAGAAGTCTTCGGCACCAATCGGGCACTTCAAATTGGGCTGATCCACGAATCGCCACTGTTCGCAGAACTGGATCTAGCAGTAGGCAGAAAACTAAAGGCAATTCTGTCAGCCGGTCCTCAGGCGGTTGCACTTTCAAAGAAGATTTGTTTGAACCCACCCATGAGTCTTGAAAGCGCAGCGGAAATGCTTGCCAAAGTACGCGGAGGCGAGGAGTGTCAAGAAGGCATCACGGCATTTCTAGAGAAGCGGCCACCGAATTTCAAGGTGTCGCGATGATCCAGAAATTGTTGATTGCCAACCGAGGCGAAATAGCCGTACGGATCATTCGCGCAGCCCGAGAAATGGGAATTCGGACCGTTGCCGTCTATAGCGATGCTGACAAAAATTCGCTCCACGTGGCTCTTGCCGATGAAGCCATTTGTATTGGCCCTCCTGAACCGGCGGAGAGTTACCTCAATATCGATAAGATTCTTAGCGCGGCGCGATCTGTAAGCGCGGACGCCATTCACCCAGGATACGGTTTCCTTAGTGAACGCGCCGAGTTTTCACAAGCATGTTCGGATGCAGGTGTGATTTTCATTGGCCCAAGTGCGGATTCGATGCGGCAACTGGGTGCCAAATCGGACGCTAAAGCACTAGCAGTTACTGTTGGCGTACCCATTGTTCCAGGATGCTTCGATCCCAACGCAAGCCGAGAACAACTTAGGGAAGCTGCCTTAGAAATCGGCTACCCGATTATGCTGAAAGCATCTGCTGGAGGTGGAGGACGAGGCATGCGGATTGTTCGAGATCCGGATGTTTTTCTGGATGAATTCTCGACTGCTTCGGACGAAGCTCTAAAGTCATTCGGTGATGGAATGATGATGGTGGAAAAGCTTGTTGAAAGGCCCCGCCACGTCGAAGTTCAAGTCCTTGCGGATACCGTTGGTAACGTTGCCTGCCTTTATGAGCGTGAGTGCAGCATTCAAAGGCGACACCAAAAATTGATCGAGGAATCGCCATCACCTTATCTTGCCTCTCACGACAAGATGTGGAATGAGATGGCGGATGCTTCCCGAAAGTTAGTGAAGACAGCAGGTTATGTCGGCGCAGGAACCGTCGAGTTTATGGTGGATGAGGCCGACAGTCGCTTCTATTTTCTTGAAGTGAACACCCGCTTGCAGGTGGAACACCCTGTTACGGAAGCGGTAACCGGGCTGGATTTGGTTAAGCACCAAATCAGGATTGCCTCGGGAATGCCGATCGACATTGATGATCGACTCTTGATAGGGGATCGAACTGCATTGACTGGACACTCCATTGAGGTCCGAATTGTTGCGGAGGACCCTGCCAAGGGTTTCATGCCGTCAATAGGGAAGATCCTCGCTTGGGCTCAGCCCACGGCACCTGGGGTTAGAATTGATACGGGATTTGGGTCTGGATCCGAAATTAGCCGCTATTACGATTCCCTAATCGCGAAAGTCATTGTCCATGCCGAAGACAGAGCCTCTGCTATTGGGAAGATGATACAGGCGCTCATGGATTTTCACATCCTGGGTATCCAAACAAACATCGCGTTTCTCTTGGATGTATTGGATCATCCGGATTTTCGTTCTGGCCAGTTCGATACCAACTTTTTGGCCCGTGCATTCGCTGATTGGACGGTCGAAGGAGTTCCTGATGTGATTGGAGCGATCTCCGCTTATGCGGCATCGCCATCCTCGCCAAATCCCGCATTGTCTCTATTCCCCAAGACTTGGGATCAAACTGATAGTTTCCGGAACACTAAGTGAAGCCGTCTCAGTAGTAGTCATTGGGACTCACTGATTGACTACGCGATGTACCAGAAGTCGTCAATAGGTCAGCCCCATGGGGTAAATAATGAAACTGCGAGTATTCGCCTACTTGGTTCCATGTGTGATAGGGTGCCTTGCAGCAATGATAATGCTGACGATGACAGGAAGAGGCCGAGCCATCACGTATTCCTTGGAGCAAAGAGGTTCACCTCAAAGAACAAATCCTCAACTTCAGCGGGCTTACGATCAAAGTATTGCAGACAGACTTCCGTTGTCGCAGCATTCGAACTTATCAGAAGTGAACTTAGCGGCAAGGGATGACTCTCGAATTTCGCTCGTCAAAGACCTCTACCACCAAGGGTTGGTCCTCAGCGGAGCCGACTGTTATAACGCTGCGGCCATTCTCCAGCACGGTTCAAGGTCAAGTGATTTCCTTTTGGCACATGACCTTGCCATATTGGCCATATCGATGGGAGTCGAGAGGGCACGCTGGCTTTGTGCGGCATCCGAAGATAGATTTTTAGTGAGTATTGAACAAAAGCAGAGATTCGCTACGCAATTTGAACCTGTAAACCACAAACTGTTGCCAGTAGATCGAGATGTGACAGATCTACATCGTCAAATGATGGATGCAGATACACTATCTGTTGCTCAGTCCAGAGAAAGCCGATTGGCACGGGGATAGTTCAGCTGTAGGCTATTGAATTACTGGCTGGGAAAGTTTGTTACACTGCATCTATGCAGAACGCCATAACGGATCAACAGATCCAAAGCTACCAAGAAAACGGGTTCCTGATTATCGAAAACTTTCTAGATCAGGAAGAGCTTGTAAACTGGCAAACCGTCACGGAGGACGCCGTACTTCACCGGATGTCGGATTCTAAGGCGGGCTTGCACAACCAGAGCGATGGCGACTCCTACTACGCCCAAGTGTTCACCCAGTGCATCAAGTTAGCCGACACTCATGCTGGCATGCACGAACTCATGCATGACCGGAGGTTGGGAGAAGTAGCAGGCAAATTGGCCGGAGTAGATGGGATACGGATTTGGCACGACCAAGCGCTTATCAAACCTGCTTTTGGCAACCCAACGGGTTGGCATTTGGACAACCCGTATTGGTCGTTTTCCTCGCGGGACGCGATTTCAATGTGGATCGCTTTAGACGACGCCACGACAACAAATGGCTGCCTTGCTTATATCCCTGGAAGTCATAAAAACGCTAGGTTTGAAAACGCAAATATCGGTGAGAACTTCGGGTCACTTTTCACGATTTATCCCGAATGGATGGAGCATGAACCGACTATATGTCCTTGTCCTGCTGGCTCAGCAGTTTTTCATAACGGCCTAACTGCTCATGGAGCAGGCGTCAATATGTCTAATAGGCCTCGGCGGGCAATGACATGCGCCTATATGCCAGACGGTTCAACATTTAACGGGATTCAGAATGTCCTGCCAACTGAGTATTTCGAAAGCCTGAAGGTTGGTGACGTCCTGAATAACGACGTCATCAACCCACTTATTTGGCGTAAGCCCTGAGCCTACATTCCGCCGAACATTCCGCCCATTCCCGCCATTCCCTTGAGCTCAATATGGCGGCCTTGGATTTTCAACCATTTCGACTTTTGAGATGGAGTCAGGATCGCGTCGAGGGCTCGATCGCTTTCTATTCGTGAAGTCTTAGCCACCGCGGCGGCAGATTGGGCATATCGAGTCATCGCTGACGGGTCTGGATTGGCACCTCTGCCCATCATTGGACCTAGCCCCTTCAGACTTGTGGCTGATTTGATCGAGATCTTTGCAACGGCTGCTTGGAGAGCACTTGATTGCTTGGGTGACATACCAATTTCGGCTGCTTGGGCGGGGTCTAGTAAAGCCGTCGCGCCTGATTGCTGCAAGGTAATTTCGTGAAGTCGAGTTCTTTGGGCAGGAGACAAGAACTTAAGCACTTGCGTTTGCATTCGATTGTTAGCAGCCAAAAGCTCGGATAGGAATTTCTTCTGTTCGGCAGGAGTTTGTTTCTTGCCGTTCATGCCACCCATCATCATTGGGAGCATTTTCATGCCCTCTGACATGATAACGCCTTGGACTTTTTGCCCAGCTTCTGTGCTCAAGTGCATGTCCTTTTGGACGGTAGGGTTCATCAGGAGCGCGGGATTGTATCGCAGGCTCGGCATCTTGAACCCAGGAGGACCCTGAGCTGTTACAGTCGCTCCGACAGCTAGAACGAGACCAAATACCAGACTCTTAAATCGTATCATCGATTCATTGTACGTTTAACCAGTGGTCATACGCTTCAATGAATCGATGTAGATGGGCCGACTAATTTCGGCCTGGAATACCAGGTTCGGTGAGGAGGGCAGGATCGAGAGCCTTGAGGAGAGTTTCCTCATCAAGCAAACCTTGCTCTCGCACGACCTGAGGGATGGGTTTCTTTTCCTTAAGAGCTGTCTTAACAACCTGTGCTCCAACCTTATATCCAAGGATAGGATTGAGCGCGGTTGCAAGCGAAGGAGACGTCTCGGCATAGTGCTTGCATCTTTCTGCGTCAGCTGTTATTCCAACAACGCAATTCACAGTAAAGGTGTCCAGGGTCTTAGTAAGGATCTGGATGGCAAACTGTGCAGCAAACGCCATACCGGGCATCATAACATTAAGTTCGAGCTGGCCGGCTTGGACGCTGTAGTCAATCGTCTGACATTGTCCGAGTACTTGGAACAGAACGATGTTTAGGTTTTCCGCCATTGATGGATTGATCTTGCCGGGCATGATCGAAGATCCAGGCTGGACAGGGGGAAGAGCGATCTCCGCAAAACCCGTTAATGGACCAGAACAAAGGAGTCTCAAGTCGTTCGCTATTCGAGTCAATTCGAGTGAAAGAATGCGTAGGCCGCTGGCTAGGGCAGACATCGCCAGATTGCTCTGCATTGCTTCCCTAAGGTCGACTGCATTCCTAAACGGTATTCCCGTATAAGCCTCAAGGTTTTTGACAACCATTGCCCGATAGTCTTTGTGAGTGTTAAGGCCGGTGCCGGCAGCACTTCCACCAATACCGAGTTCCTCAAGTTCAGAAGCAGCTAGCTCCAGCCAACGTTGCGACTTTCGAATGGCTACGGCATATGCGGAGAACTCTTGTCCCAATCGAATGGGCACAGCGTCCTGAAGGTGAGTACGAGCCGATTTCAGAATGCCGTCAAACTCGACACCCTTTGCTTCGAATGCGGAAGCCAAGCGGTCAACCGCTGCCAACAGGTCGGTGAGCATGAAGCGAGACATAATCCGCATTGCGGAAGGGAAGGTGTCGTTCGTGCTTTGACCATAGTTCGGGTGGTCGTTGGGATTGACGCGGGTGTATTCGCCGAGTTGGCCCCCAAGGATTTCCTCTGCGCGGTTCGCAAGAACCTCGTTACAATTCATGTTGAAGCTTGTGCCAGCCCCCATGTGAAAGACGTCGACCGGGAATTGATCTCTCAGTCTTCCGCCTAAAATATCATCAGCAGCTTGGATAATCGCGTTGCCGATTTCCGGTTCCAACAACTCAAGTTCAGTGTTTGCTTGCGTGCATGCTTTTTTGAGCATGATGAAGGCATCGATCATTGCGGGATGTTCCGTCAGGCCGCTTATTTTAAACAGGTTGCGGCTCCGTTCCGCTTGAGACCCCCAATAGGCTCCAACTGGAACCTGTACGTCGCCCAAACTATCCTTCTCTATGCGGTAGTCCATTGCTGCTTGAGTTTACTTAGAAGCAACGTCACACTGCCGCAAAGTTAGCGTTACAGCATTAAGTCTGATGGGGCAAACTCGGACTCCGAGCAGTGGAATTACTAGCCTGCAGCCCGGGAGGGTTCTGGTTCACGCATTACTTCAATGACATCTCGAATGTTCCAATCATTTGCATCCAACATATCCCAAGCTTCATCTCTTGTAGCAGACGTCAATTCGCATACGATTCGGGCACATCGCTCTTTGAGCTTTTGATTTTTTGCTTTCACATCGACCATCAGGTTTTCGATAACTTTGCCGCTCAAAACCATGGCAATCGTGCTGATTCGGTTTAACGCAAGTTTCTGAGCTGTTCCAGCTTTGAGCCGAGTCGAGCCGGTCAGGATCTCGGGGCCGGTATCGAGCAGGATCGCATGTTCGGCTATTTGCAGCAATGGGGCTCCGCGGTTGTTGGCAATTCCGCAAGTCCATACACCCTTTTGATTGGCATGATGAATTGCCGATACTACGAAGGGAGTGCTTCCACTGGCTGCCAATCCGATGACGATGTCCTTTCGGTTGACTCCCATTTCGTTTAGGGCAGTAATGCTGGCATGAATGTCGTCTTCCGCATCTTCCACGGATCGGTCTTTTGCCGTTGTCCCGCCTGCAATCAGGGCCACAAAACGGTTTGTTTCGATGCCAAAAGTCGGTGGCATCTCAGCAGCATCTGCGGCCGCAATTCGTCCGCTCGTTCCAGCACCAACATAGATAATTCGCCCACCTTGTTGAAAAGCGTCGGCCGCTCGCTGCGCAGCAATAGCCAACGGTGTTTCGGCATTTTGCAGTGCGCGAATGACAACGGATTCCTCGTCATTCATCAGTCGCACAATTTCGCTGGCAGACATTTTGTCGAGACCTAGAGAACGTGGATTGCGTGCTTCAGTTGCCAATACTTAGCTCCTTTGCTAACTCAACTGCACCATAAAGAGGTGGCTTGGTTAGTCGATTGACGGTAAGGAGTCGATCAGGAAACTGCTGTTGAAGCAGATCTTGAAATCGATCCTTAAAAATAGGGGACGCCTTCCAAATTCCTCCTGCAAGAGAAATGGAAAGGGATTTTGAAGGGGAAAGAAAAGTCTTTACATGCTGAAAGACAACATTAACCAGTGCTCTTCCGTTGCGGTCGATGCTTTCGATGGCATATTTTTCGCCGTCTTTCGCATCAGTTCCGAGGACTTTCGCCAGTCGCGCCAGAACCTGAGGTGGACCAGAGGAATAAACCGTGCTGATGATGGAACCCTCGTTATCGGTACCGAATAGATCCACAACTGCCTGCCTAAGGGCAACTGAAGCGGACTTGGGATTATCTAGAAAATAGATTAAGGCATCACGGCCGTAATGAAAGCCTGATCCGTAATCTCCTAGTACAAATCCTCTTCCTCCGCTCTTGTTCATTCCATTTGTCCCACGAGAACAAACCAAGGAACCTGTACCGGATATAACGCAAACATCGGTATTTGTTGGAGAAGAATAGAAAGCTGCCGTATAGTCTGGTTCTGCCCTGACCGTAGATCCAGGAAAGACTTGCTTGAGGAGCTCTTCGCCCTTGCATCGAGTTTCTTCGCTCACCAGTCCAGCAAAACAGCCGCAGACAAAATCGGCATTGTCGCAACCTCGGGTCGCATGTTGCAGGTTTCGTCTAAGGCGTTGGTCGGGAGTCGACACAAGATTAGCTGCTCCAGATTGCCCTTGAAAAAGGATATTGCCCTCGCCATCAACCGCCAACACGCGGCTAGACGAACCACCACAATCCAACCCGACGAAAATGCTCATCTCATAGGAATCGACAATTTGCTAGACGAGTGTCAATTTACCTCTTCGGCACAATTGCTGGGACACACAATACCACTTGAGTTAAGATTTTTTTTGACCGGTGATTTCGAGCAATTTCGACTTGTATAAATTCCCTGTAGGGACCAGATATCGGCAGCTTCTTTTCGTTTATGTCGTACGAAGTCGTCAGACCAAGCGGAATGGACTCTGAATTTGGGGAATGTCTATCTGCAAGGTAAAACAGGTGAGTGAAGCGCTATAGAGGAGAGTCACTGCTCGAAGCTAGTCGGATTGCGATTGTGACCAACGACTCTCTAGGAAATTACGTCGTTTCGACGCCGCTTTTACAGATGCTTCGATCCACGCATCAACCATCAACCCTCCATATCTATAGCGGACCCAAAACAGAGGAACTTTGGAGCCACGATCCAAACATCGACTGGGGATTTCCATTTTCGGGAATTGACCCAGACAAAGCGTTAATTCATGCGAAAGGATCTTACGACCTGATCGTCAACTTGGAGGCGTCGATGTGGGCAAAAGACTTCACTCGCTTGCTTTCGCGCGAAGAAACATACATCTCTGGTCCGTGCCTCCAATCGGAAGGCAATTTGGATCTACCGTTTGGATCCGACTGCCGAGGGAAACTAGCGGCAAACCAGGATTGGATCGCCGACGATCTTGAGGATCGTTTTCCGTGCCTTCAATCGCCTTTTATTGGTGAGATTTTTTGTCGGACAAGCTACCTGGAAGGAACGGTGCCACCTTGTTCCGTTCCAGAGCAAGACCCGAGCATGGCCATACCCGACGTGCTCATTTCGACGACAGCCAGCCTCCCACAAAAACTCTGGCAGCCCGAGAAATGGGTAAAAGTCTGCCAGTGGTTGGTTTCGCAAGGATTTTCAATCGGCATTATCGGAGCTAAGCCGGAGGATCAAAGACGTTATTGGTTTGGCGAGGTCAGTGACCAAGCTATCTTGGAATCTGTCGATGCAACGGACCTGCGCGGGAAACTACTTTTGCCCGAAGTTGCTGGCGCTTTGCGCAAGAGTAAATTGTGCCTTACGATAGACAATGGCCTACTTCATGTTGCCTCGTCAGTTGGGGCTCCAACCGTCGGTTTCTTTAGGAGCGGCTATTCCAATCTATGGGCGCCAAGAGTCGATAACCTTCAAGTTTTGACGCCGGAGAAAGATGCCTTGGTACAGGACATCGAGTGCGATCAAGTCATCCTAGCCGTACAAACTGCTTTGGGCTGAACTCTGGCTCCATGAAATTCATGGCTTGCTGGGTTGCGTTCTTGTGTGCTGCCCTGACTTTTGGGAATCCCATCAAAGAGAGCGGCAGGCACGAAAACAATGTTCTGGTGCTTATTCAGCCAGCAATGGCTGGGCCCGATGTTGATCCAGCAAATTACTGGAAACCTGAGTGGATCCTTTGGCCGTCTCAGGTCGATTTGCAAACTTCCGGACTTCTTTTGAGCTTGGCAACAGGAATAGGTTGGGTTGGAAATGGACGTCTCTTCCAGGCAAATGCGCAGACTGAACTAAGGAATCGGGGCGTTTTTGAAGTAAGGGATCAGCTTCACCGAGCAATTCCTTGCGGCTTGTTGTCGTTGAATAGCGCGAAGAAACCCGTTGATGCTGCGCTGGTGGCACTTGCCGTCGATTCAAAGTTACATCGAGCTTGCACGTCAAATAATATGTGGCCACAGCAAAGCTTAATGGTGACCGAAGCTTCGAGTTGGGATCAGGTGGCCCTTCTTGAGCGATCCACAACGGGTCGAATCTTGGTTTTAGAATATCCTCCGAAGCCGCAATTACGGTGGACTCGCTACTGGCTGAAGGGACATCACTGGCTACCAAATCAGAAGTCAAAACCTTTGTCGCCTTCAGAATTAACCACGAAGGCAGACGTGCCGATATCGACTCGATGGCGAGTGCCTGGGCTGATTACAGCCGCCGAAGTACTTCCATTAATAACAGAGCCATCGCAATTCAAATGGCATCGTGTAAACGATAAGGATTGGCCTGGAGTAAATCGTTATTTCGAGACCGCCCAACGCTCCGGCATTTGGGTACTTCTGGTTTGGATGTTGCTCGCTGCCGGCTTCATCTGTTGGGGAACTGCCCTGGTAGCCGCCGAAAGAAACAGCAAGGTTCTCGCGTGGTTTCTGCAATGGCTGATTCTGTCACCCGCCATCCTCGCAGCTACCGGCGGACTGTCACGCTTCGCAGGTCTTTCGGCTTGGCCCATCTGGTTACTTCTGAGCAATATATTGTTCGTTGCCAGCCTTGCCCTACTTAAGAATCTACAAAATAGGTGGCTTCGAAAAGCTCATCCCTTAGTAAGTTCGATGGCCCTGGGCTTGGTGGGATTAGCTTTGTGCGATCCCATTTGGAGCTTTATGAGCCCGCTATTCGGAGGCAGAGTTTGGACCACCTCACCAGTTGCCATCGCCGCCATATATGGATATGCGGTCGGATTTCTTACTTCCCTCAAGGGTTGTAGGCGAAGAATTGAGTGGGTGGCAAGAATCTCCCTCAGCGCCATGGTACTTCTTGGGTGGTTCACAAAAAGTTGGTGGGCACAAGACCCATCATTCCTGATGTTCGCTGTCCTATCTATTTGGATACTAAGCGAGCGACTTGAAAAGCCCTGGATGATCGTTTTCGTGGTGTTCTGGCCAATGTCCGTCTATTGGATGATTTCTCACGGAGTGGTATGGGCTCCTAAGGGACTATTGCTCACAAGTCGGAATTGGCAAGGGCTGAACCTCTATGAGTACTTCGAGTTTCTATCAAGTAACAGCTTGCTGATTTTCTTGCCCGTAACCACTGTAATCTGTCTCTTCGGATACCGATTCTTCTTTCGACAGATGAAGAACCTTAGACAACTCGACTTACGGAGAAATGCTTTGCCAAACGCATCAATCGCATTGACACTATTGGGGGTTTTTCATCCCGTGTACTTATTCAGTGGCCTAACCCTGGCAACAGGAGCCATGGCCAGCCTGCTAGTCGATGCGGTTCAAACGATGTAGCCAAACCGAGTAAAGAGCCTTGGCCTGAGGACTTGCCGAGGGATCGACTTCCACATCAAATTCATTGTTCGCTACAGGATTCGAGTTTTGGCGACCGGCATTCGAAAGGTTGATGCGAATCCCGATTTTGTTGGCCAAACCGTATGGCAATTCGTCGGTAGACCGGACCATTTTGGTGTAGAGTGCGGACAAATCCTTGCCAGCAACCTCGTTAATGGCTAGCCGGATGTCGTCTTCGCCATAGCCCGCCTTAGGCAGTTTTCCCTTTTGATAAAGAGCCCTCATGACATCGTCTAGGGTTTTCGTTCCGTTTGTTGCGTCGATGATGGCTGCATCAAAGAGGAAACCAACGATCAAGCCCTTGGTGTAAAAACTCAAGTCGCCCATGCTGAACCCGTCGTATTCCCAACAATTGCGTGAAGCATCTTCAACGGTCTTGGCTTTTCTCGTTTGTCCGCCCTGCAATTGCCTGATTTGCTCCGCGAGCTCTTCCCGAAGCCACGACTCGGTTTTTAGCCCACTTTGATAAGTATGAAGCTTGGAATAGTAGTCCGTGACCCCTTCTGCAAACCACAGATTGGCTGTTCGTTGGGGACTCGAATAGTCAAAAGGACCGAGGATTCGGGGCCGTATTTGTTTGACATTCCAGGCGTGAAAGTATTCGTGAGCGGCTAAGTCATCGAGATTCAAGTGTGGCGAGTTGGCTACCGCTTGTACGTTGCACGCTCGATGTTCCAAGCCACCATTAAAATTTCCAATTTCAAGGTGAATGATGTAGAGGTACTTCTTAAATCCCGAACCACCAAATAATTTTAAGGCGGGCTTGCTAACTAGATTGAGCCGTTCCGTTTCTGCGGTTAGGTCACAACGAGGTGTGTTGTCTGGCGCAACATAGATAGCCTCAAACGGCACTCCAGCCACCGTGAATTTCTTTCTCGTAAACTTCCCGAGCTGGATCGGATGATCAATAAATTCATCGTAATTTGCTGACGAAAATTTGTCATCAGGCGCGTCCGGCATCGACGTCGCAACATCCCAGTTTTGAGGATTTTGGATCGTGAGATCGACGTCCTCTAGCTGTCGATTATCCGCATACATAAAGGCTGCAGCTCCGTTTACGAACGCTTTGTCACCACCTACATTTACGGCAAAAAAGCCCAAACCTGGGTCATCTCCGAGCACCTTATAGCTAAGGGTGAGTTGTCGACTGCTTTCGCTGAACACTTTCCATGAACGTGCATCCAGGGATGTTGATGGGAGGGAACGGCCCTCTCCGTCGGTTGCCTTTACATCGAAAATTTTCTTTTGGTAACTGGCTAATTTGTAATAGCCAGGGCACCAAGCCGGAATACGGAAGATTTCCAAGGACTTTGGTGCGTCTATAGTAATCGAAACGAGGATCGTTTTTGCCGAAGGTTGCGGACTAAGTCGATAGTGAACAGTTGCTGACGCAAGTGAGATTGAGCAAGCTAGCCCGGCTAGAACACGACGCATAGATTCCCATACTCTAGCTCATATGGGGAAGTTCCGCGAACGCAAATTGTCTTCAATCACCTGCAACTTCAAGTTCGTATTCCTTAACTTTGAACATACGAGCCATTGCAGTTGTGGTATGACTTGGAAATGTTGGCGTTCGCTGGTTTGGTTTGTAGTGTGCTTTGTTCGGTGTTGGTTGGCCCATCGACTGAAGTTAGTCCTGGCGATGTTACGAGCCTCGCTCAGCGAACGCCTATCGTGCCGAACGTGCCTGACCCAAGAACTCCAATGCCAGCGGCGAAGGATTGGAAAGATCCAGGCTATCTGAACATTGTTTGGATCCAATCTCCAAATTTCGATGCTCGGAAACAAGACG
Organism: Fimbriimonadales bacterium; assembly: GCA_038207365.1. Taxonomy (GTDB): domain Bacteria; phylum Armatimonadota; class Fimbriimonadia; order Fimbriimonadales; family Fimbriimonadaceae; genus Fimbriimonas. The sequence continues at coordinate 28,689 of JBBQZV010000016.1, forward strand.
CCACTGTCGACACCATTGTTGTTCATTCAACCGCGATAGCTTCGCTTGAGAAGACAACTGAAGTTTTCCAGAGGACCAAGGTGAATCCGGTCAGTTCCCATTTCACGATCGGAAAAGACGGGTCGATCATTCAAAACGTATCGACTTTTGAACGTGCCTGGCATGCCGGAGTAAGTAAGGACGCGACGGGACGACCCAGTCTGAACCATTATTCAATCGGAATCGAACTCGTGAATCTCGATGACGGAAAGGACGGATATCCCGAGGCTCAACTACAAGCACTATGCGGAATCATTGCAGAAATGCGAAGGCGTTTTCCGATCAAACAGATCGTAAGCCATGAGTTCATTGCGATCCCACCCGGTAGGAAAATTGATCCCGCTAACTTTCCTTGGCAGAGGTTAAGATACTTCGGACTTCCAATGTATTACGGTCAGAACAAAAGCTGAAAAAGCTCTAGCCTAGCAAGGGAAGAGATTTCTGAAGGTCAGCAATGAGGTCTTCTGAATTCTCTAGCCCACAGAAAAGCCTAACCAACCATTTGGGTTCTGAAAATGCCTTGGGGTGAACCTGTAGAGCAACAACCAAGCTCTCGAAACCGCCCCAACTGACACCGCGCTGGAATAACTTGAGGTCGTCAACGAACCTCTTGATCTGGCCAGGATCTTGGGTGACCGGTTCAAACGAAAACAGACCTCCGGAACCCTTCATCATCTTCTGGTACAGGTCTCGTTGCGGATAGGATGGCAACCCGACGTGACGAACGATGGCAATTTCTTTCTGGCTCTCGAGCCAGGAGGCAACAGCGTTGCCTGTGGCTTGGTGCTTTTCCATCCTAAGGCTAAGAGTCCTTAGACTCCGTTGGAGCATCCACGCTTGGAGAGGGTGCAATACCGACCCGAGCAGGTTGATCTCCTGACGAACAATCTTGTCCATGCGATCTCGATCCGTGCAGATCACACCTGCGGTAAGGTCCGAATGGCCTCCGATGTATTTCGTTGCGCTGTGACATACGATGTCGATTCCCATTGAATGGGGCTTCATAAAGAGGGGAGTGCTATAGGTATTGTCGCAAATGGTAGTGATGCCCCGTTCTCGAGCAACACGAGAAATGGCCTCGAAATCCTGCATCGAGAAAATCAAGCTGCTAGGAGACTCTAGGTAGATGACCGTTGTCTCCGGACGAATAGCGCCAATAACCTCTTCAACGCATCTGCCATCAACAAAAGTGTGAGTTACCCCGAAGCGAGCAAGATACTCGGATACGAGGGACATTAAAGGACCGTAAGCCGAGTCGACGCAAACAATATGGGCACCTTGTCTGGCTGAACTCATGACAGCAGCCGTCAAAGCTGCTTGGCCGCATCCTACGACCTTACAGGCATCCGTGCCTTCGAGCATGGCAAGTTTCTTTTCGATGAAGTCGAGTGAAGGATTACTGAGTCGACTGTAATGGTGTGGGGCGGAATAAGGATGGGTAGCCATGGAGTCGGCAAGTTCATCCATGGTGTCGAAAACGAATAGAGAGTTTTGAAAGATTGGAGGCACAACTGCGCCCATAATCTTCTCGTCTTCACCATAGTGCTGGATAAGGGTGTCTATTCCATAGCCTTGTTCGCGTTCCATCGAGAATCATTGTTCCTGATTGGTAACTCAGTTAGCTGAAATCAATATGCAAAAATCCTCCGCCAGCCCTTGTAGTATGTCGAAATGACACTTATTCGTGGCTCCGAAGAGGCCTTTTCGTACGTTATTAAATAGTAGACATATGTTCGAACCGACACTCGATACCGAGGTTCAATTCCTGAAAGGCGTAGGGCCGCGTGCTGCGGTCGCGATGAAGAAAGTAGGCCTTTTTACCGTCGGCGATGTGTTCTTTCATATTCCTCGTCGCTACGAAGATCGACGAAATATCCCATCGATTGCCCATGTCCAGGTCGGCCAATTTGTCACTGTCCGGGGCAGGATCACAAATGTCGAGGCTCGTCCTACACGAGGGGGAATGGTGATCCTTAAAGCTCTACTTCGTGATCGCAGTGGATCGATAAGCCTTACCTGGTTCAACCAGCCCTGGATTAAGAAGTCGCTTGAGGCTATTCAAGAGGCAGAAGCCGAGGTGATTGCCTATGGCTTGGTGAAAGAAGCAGCTTGGAATTACGAAATTGCGGCTCCTGAGTGGGAGGCGCTTACAGAAGAAGACGATCCAGAAGATTTCGCCCGAATCGTTCCGGTCTATCCGCTTACGGAAGGGCTTGCTCAAAAGACGGTTAGGCGGGCTGCTAAGTCTGCCGTCGAACAGTATATTCACCTCATAAGTGACCCTTTGCCGCAGTATTTGCTGAGAGCACAGGGATTAAAAAGCCTAAGTTGGGCACTAACTCAGATACATATTCCTTCAAGTGAAGAGGATCGACTGGACGCCAGGCGGCGGCTGGTTTTTGAAGAGTTTTTCTATATGCAAACTGCTTTGGCGATGCGTCGGGCAGAAACGCAACAGGAACTTGGAATCAGTTTTGGGATTGCTAACTTGCTGAAAGGTATCGATCCCGAAGGGTCAAAGTCAGTTCTACGACCGCTTAAGAAAACCAAGCGTCAGAAATCCGAAGATGTATTGGCAGCCGCAAAAGCATCCCTTAGTGGCATAAATGGTACGACAGCGAAACCGGTTTACGTTGACGAGGAGGTCCTTCCCGCGCATCTTTTTGTTGAGGAACAGCGCAGCAATTACCAAGGGGAGGCGCTTTGGACTCAGATTCGAAGGATGCTTCCGTTCGACTTAACCGCTGCGCAGAAACGAGTCATCGAAGAAATTTGGGATGACATGGAAAGGCCACATCCGATGAATCGACTTGTGCAGGGAGACGTCGGATCAGGGAAGACAGCAGTCGCTATATGTTGCATGCTTCCAGCCGTTCGAAGCGGATATCAAGCTGCTTTAATGGCTCCAACAGAGATTCTCGCGGAACAGCATTTTGCCAATCTTCATCGTCTGTTTGAACCCCTCGGCATCGTTGTCGAATTGCTGGTTGGCAAGCAAACGGCAAGTCAAAAGCGAAGAGCGATTGAACGCACGCAAACGGGCCAAGTCGATATCGCTGTAGGAACCCATGCGTTGATCCAGGAAGGAGTGAAGTTTGCCAAGTTGGGGCTAGTTGTCATCGATGAGCAACACAAGTTTGGAGTACTGCAACGAAAAGCGCTTCGAGATAAGGGGCTGGGAAGTCCCGATGTGTTGGTAATGACTGCGACTCCGATCCCCAGAACATTGACGATGACGGCATTTGGTGATCTTGACGTGTCGGTCATCGACGAACTTCCTCCTGGACGCAAGCCGGTAAAGACGCTTACAAAGGCAACTCACGAGAGAAATTCAGTATATGAAGGCGTTCGAAAACTTGTAGAGCAGGGCAAACAGGCTTACTTTGTCTGTCCAATGGTCAGCGAGAGTGAGAAGATGATGGCTCAAGCGGCAACGGACCTGCACTACCGACTAGATTCCGATGTGTTTAGTGAGCAAAGAGTTGGTCTTCTCCATGGCCAAATGAAATCCAGTGAGAAGGAGGATGTTATGGACAGGTTCCGACGCCACGAGCTTGATATCCTCGTTAGCACGACGGTTATCGAAGTCGGCGTCGATGTGCCCAATAGCTCGGTGATGGTGATTGAAGACGCCAACCGATTTGGTCTTTCGCAACTACATCAGCTACGGGGTAGGGTTGGGCGCGGAGCCCAACAGAGTTATTGCATTCTGATCGCCGATACGAAAACGGAAGAGGCTCGGACTAGGATTGATGCGATGGTTCAAACTACGGATGGGTTCAAAATCGCCGAAATTGACTTGGAACTTAGAGGCCCCGGAAGTATGATGGGCACCCAGCAGTCCGGAAACCTTGACTACAAGATCGCTGATCTGGTCCAAGATGGAAAGATGCTGGAGGTCGCACGCAAGGCCGCATTCAAAATAATTGAATCCGATCCACGCCTTGAGCGCCCCGAAAACCAAGGTATATTGACAATGGTCCGTCAAAAAAGACGAGATGATGCTATTGTAACGATTTCTTAAAATAGACTCCATGTCACAAGAACTTCCATCGATTTCGCCAATTGAACTTCAGGCGGAGCTTAACTCGCCTCATCCTCCAACGCTCATTGACGTTCGTGAACTCTATGAGCTGAACATAAGCTCGATTCCTCAGGCCGTTCACATACCCATGTATGAATTGGTTTCTAGGATGGGACAGCTCGATTTGGAAGGAAACTACGTAATGATGTGTCGAGTGGGTGGGCGCAGTGCCCAAGCAACTTCCTACATGATGCAAAGCGGATTCAAGCACGTTCGGAACCTATCTGAAGGCATCAATGGATGGGCAACTCAAGTCGATCCGACTTTAACCGTCTATTGACGGGGTCCTCTTCAGCATTGATTTCGGAGATAATGGGAACGTGCAACTCACCGCTGAGCAGATCCAGTCGTTTCACCTAAATGGATACCTTTCCATTCCCGAGCCCGTAACCGATGATGCTGAATTGTCGTGGATGCGAGAAGTCTACGATCGTATTTTTGCCGAGCGCGCAGGTCGTGACAGCGGCGATCATTTCGACCTTGCCGGAGCGGATGAAGAAGGCAAGACAGCAAATTTGCCTCAGATCCTGAATCCATCCAAATACGCACCCGAGTTGAACGAGGGCAAGTACTTGGAAGTCATCCGGGGAATCTCACGGCAGCTGTTTGGAGCCCATGTCGATGCCGGACTAGCCCATGCCATTTTTAAACCTGCCGGTCATGGTGCGGCTACTCCGTGGCATCAGGACGAAGCCTATTGGGACCCTCAGTGGCAATATCAAAACGCATCGATTTGGATGCCTCTGCAAGAAGCATCTATAGAGAACGGATGCCTTTGGTTCATGCCTGGAAGTCATGAGTGGCCCATTTTGGAGCACAGGCCGATTGGTGATAATGTCAAAATCCACGGCCTTGAGATGGTGGATCTTGAGCGAGTTAAGGATGCCGTAGCCTGCCCACTCCCTGCTGGAGGCATTACAATCCACCGCAATCGGACAGCGCACTACGCGGGAGCCAACACGTCGGCGATTCCTCGGAGAGCCCTCATTTTAGGAACGGGCCTAGAGACCAAACCCTATCCCGGCGTGCGGTCATTCCCGTGGAATGAGATCAAGCACACGGCAAGAGATGAACGGTCCAAAGCTTCCTCTGACCTAACTTCCTGACCTAAGTAGGTTGCTGAGCCTTTTGAGTGTGCCGCTGCCATAAATCGCGGCACGCTTTACTACAAACGGGGTTCCATGTGGATTTGCATTCATCGCAAATCCAATACTCCCTCTGGCATTGCTCACATGTGCGTGTTGTCGATGCAGTTAATCCGCACCCTGGGCAAGTTCCAAATTGAGTTGTAGGATTGAGCTGCTGATCCAGGGCGACTCGGTCATCGAACACATAGCATTCACCTTCGAACTTTGAATCGGGGAACTCAGCCAGGTATCCAATAATGCCATCCCTAAGCTGATAAACCTTGTCGAATCCACGGGCATGCATTTCAAGGATGGCTTTTTCGCACCGAATTCCCCCAGTGCAATAGATCATGACAGGCTCATCTTTGGGTATCTCGGTCTTGTCAAGGTAAGCACCCCACTCTGAAAAATGCTTGATCTGAGGATCGATTGCACCCTTGAATTTGCCAGCAAGAGTCTCGTATGTGTTGCGAGTATCGATCAACAAGGGAGGGTGCTCAGATTCCAACATTTCCTGCCATTCTGTCGGCGATAAGTGGTAGTTTTGGGTTTCGTTGGGAACAAGATCCGGGCGTTTTAAGGTTACAATTTCGGTTCTCTTATCGACACTCATGCGTCGAAAAGGTCGTTTCAAACTGGTCGAGTCTTTGAAACGGATATCCTCAGTTCTCGTCCATTGGCAAACCATGTGCTTGAACGCCGTTATTTCGGCAGGACCTCCGCCAACGGTGCCGTTTATTCCTTCGGAAGCTACAAGTACCAGGCCGAGGATGCCATTCGATTGGCACCACTCTTTGATCTCCAATCGAAGCGCGTCAAGGCTCTCTTCATCAATGGAGATAAACCGATAAAAACTTGTAACGTGCCACAGGGCTTCCGAAACCATGTAATGAAAGTACCACGGGGCGAAACGATCTAACGACAAAAAGGGTTCTGCTCGTCGCAGAACCCCCGTTAATGCTTAGATTTTGCTTTCCTAGGACCTACTTTGCTGCCAGAGCTTCATCAATGGCTTGCTGAACTTCCTTGGAATCGGGTGCGTCAGCAGATTTAAATCGCTTGAAGACCTTTCCATCTTTGCCGATGACAAACTTCGTGAAATTCCACTCGATGTCATCTTGCCGATCGCTTGAGGCGATAAGCCACTTGTAGAGCGGATGCTCGTCTTCACCCTTGACCGAGATCTTCGAGAACAACGGGAAAGAGACATCGTAATTGGACTTACAGAACTCTTTAATTTCCTCGTTTGTGCCTGGTTCCTGAGCGCGGAAATTGTTCGCGGGGAATCCAAGGATTACGAAACCTTTGCCTTTCTTCTCGCGGTAAAGCGCTTCAAGGCCCTTGTATTGCGGAGTGTAACCACATTTACTGGCAACGTTTACAACCAGCAAAACCTTTCCCTTGTATTTGCTGAGTGGAACGGTTTTGCCGTCAATATTGGAGACCTTAAAATCGTAGATCGATTTTGGTGCGTGGGAGGAAGTCGCCATAGCCATCGATAGGCACCCGGCAGCGATGGCGAATACAGACAGGAATGGGACAGAATTCATGACTATTCCAGTCTACGTGTAGAAACCACTTTCAGTTGTCTTGGAAAACCCTAATATTCGTTTCTCGTGAACCAAAAGCAGGTCACGAGAAACGAATGACTTGATTCTTAAGGCATGGTGGCCAATCGATACAGGATATGTGCATAGATCCGGCTCATTTTGAAAAGGTGAGCAACCTTAAGTCGTTCGTCGGTTTCGTGAGCCTTTCCATCACCTTCCCAACCGGTTCCAATGCTTACGGTGTTGGGAATAGCACGGGCATAGGTTCCGCCCCCCATCACTCCAGGCTTCTTTCGCTCGCCCGTTTCTTCTTCATATACGTCGACAACCGTCTTGACGAGTGGATGATCAAGAGGGAAGTAAAGCGAGGGGCTGTCTCGAGTTACCGCCAGCGTAAATCCGCTTTTCAGTTCCTTGAGGTGGTTTTCGCATTTACTCTGAAGTTGAGCTCCTGTCCACGTTGAGGGGTACCGAATGTTGAATAGCAAATTGAGTTCGCCATTTTCGGCCTTCACTATTCCTAGGTTGCAGGTCAAGTCGCCGCTTACTTCGTCAGAACCAGCAATTCCCAAGCCTGCGCCGCCGATATGAGTGAGCTCAAGCAATTCGAAATAGTAGCTCTCGGTGCTAAGTGGAGTGATTTCATACAAGAATCGGAGAATACGAATCGCAGCCGAGTCACCAAGGAACGGTTGACTACCGTGGCAAGCCTTGCCAACCGCATAGATGCCCAGTTCGTCACCCTCCCATGAATAGGTAATGTTGCGATCCCAAGAGTCAGCCAGCTTGCCTTCGACGTGTGTCTTCGCAGATGCCGCGACTTTGATTCGGGCACTGCACGAGTCAATGACAATATTCGGCCTTTGTCCTCCTTCAACACTTAGAAGTTTCATCTCGCCAGAACACAAGGGAACGGTTACTTCAAGGTTTGCGATTCCTTTCTCACAATGGTAGAGAGGCCAACCAGAGTCGGGAGCGACACCAAATGTTGGCGGTTCCTCAGTTTCCACGTAACGAGCAACACAGCCGAAACCAGACTCTTCGTTGCAACCGAAGACTTGCCGCATTCGGGCCGGCAAATCGGGGCAGCACTCCTTAATGGCTCTCATCGCATAGAACGACGCCATTGTCGGGCCCTTGTCGTCCGTGGATCCGCGAGCGTAAATATAGTCGCCGTCGATCTCGGCGCCGAACGGCGCGTGTTTCCAGCCTGGTCCGACTGGGACAACATCAAGGTGGCCAAGAGAAACGATGAGCCGTGTTCCAGAACCAAAATCTCCGTACCCTATATGACCTTCAAGGTCCTTTGTCGCCATGCCGTACTCGGTCGCCAAGCCGAGGGCAAAGTCGAGAGCCTTCCTGTTCTCCGCGCCATACGGTGCATTTTCAGCAGCCTCAGATTCGATTGAAGGAATCTGGAGCATTTTAATCGTGTCATTAAGCAGGTCTTGCTCATGATCTTTTAGCCAAGCTTGAATCTTTAGGACCATCGGGTCTGACATGATCTGACTTTACCCCCTCGATCTCGTAGCTTCGGCAGGCGAATACGGACTGCCTATACGATTTTCAGGTAAGAACTTTTCGACATGTCTTTGAACGCAATTCGATCAGCATTTACCGAACGATTTGGAAGGGAACCTGAGATCGTGGCTACGTCGCCCGGGCGCATCAATCTTATTGGCGAACATACGGATTACAACGATGGTTTCGTTTTTCCAGTCGCTATCGATCGGGGAATGCTCATCGCAGCCAGCATAACGTCCGGAGAATCGGAAATGTGGTCAGGCCAGATGGGTAAGGGTGAGAACTTTGACGTCTCGAATGTCGAACCAGGCTTCACTTCCAACTGGAGCAAATACGCGGCTGGGATGGGCTGGGCTCTTTCGCGTTCATCTGACAAAACACTCCTGAATTTATCTGCCGTCTTAGACAGCACCATTCCAATCGGTAGCGGTGTCAGTAGTAGTGCAGCTTTGGAGCTTGCTTTCGGGGTGGTTTGGAATCAGTGTTCGACGTTGGGCCTTTCCAACCAAGAGCTTGCACTTATTGGCCAAAAGTGCGAGAACCAGTTTGTCGGAGTCAACTGCGGCATCATGGATCAAATGTCATGTGCCATGGGTAAGGAAGGCTTTGCTATCTTTCTGGATACTCGTACGCTTGCAATTGAGTACGCGCCGGTTCCTAGTGGACTCTCGATCGTTCTATGTGATACCAAAAAGGAAAGGGCACTCACTTCCTCGGCCTACAATGAGCGCCGCTCTCAATGCGAACAAGCGTGTGAGATTCTTGGAGTCAATAAACTACGTGACGCTGATTTCACGATGCTTGAAGAATCGCGAACTGCGCTCTCTGATGTGGTTTATCGTCGAGCCAAACACGTTATTTCGGAGAATGAACGATGTGTCGCATTTAAGTCTGCTTTAGCCAGTTCAAATTTGGGTGCAATCGGATCGCTTATGAGAGAGAGCCATGTCAGCCTTAGGGACGATTATGAGGTTAGTTGCTCGGAGCTAGACGCTATGGCTGAAGCCGCATGGGCATCGCCTGGGTGCATTGGTGGCCGAATGACAGGTGCCGGATTTGGTGGGGCATGTGTTGCTCTTGTCGAAACGCAACATTTACCTCTATTCACGGCATCTTTGCTCGCTAGGTACAAAGAGACAACTGGAAGGACTGGAGAAGCCATGGCTTGCAAGATTGTTGATGGTTCTCATATCCTGGAAGCCTAGTAGGTCTACCTGTGCTAAGTGTTCCGCAAAAAGGATGATGTACTAGCAAACGCGATGCAAAATCACGGACAATAGGCTTGTTACTGCAGGCAAATCTGCGTAGCAGGTCTTGGGTGGTTGAGACGCTTTAGGGGAGCGGCTAGTGGATTTGTGAGGCGTTGCATCGAGTTTCGTTGGAGACTCACCTCACAGCCAATTATTGCCATCTTGGGTTTTGAGGTGCCGACAAAATTTGGGATGTCGGTGCGATTGATATAACGGGGTGGTTTATGACAGGTTATTCAGCATTCACGATTGAACGTGCTCAACGGTCAATTCGCTTAACTAAGCGGGAAATCGAAGTTCTTAGCCTTATTGCTCAGGGGTGTAGCAGCAAAGAAGCCGCAGATGCATTGTACGTATCAAAGAGAACGGTAGATTTTCATTTAGCCAACATCTACGATAAGCTTCAAGTCAATAATCGCGTTCAGGCGTTTCGGGCCGCAACTCGATTGGGCCTAATTCCATTCGAACCTACTTTCGCACAGGCGAGAGAGGCTTAGTCTAGATAAGATTTGGCACATTAAGACCCTCGGACCCGATTTAGCAGTTCGCTAGTGATCGTCCGAGGGCTCATAATTCAAGGGTGAGCACCACTCCAGTTCGTTACTTCGAGGCATCTGAAATTCGGTCTTTCAGAAGCGTGGGCGCTATTCACCCTCGCATTCAAGTCAATTCTGAATATGTCATTTTATCCGCCGTGCTAAAGCGGGTATTTCCGATGAGTAACCCGAGCATTTACGTTTCCATCCAAGACGGAAGTGGAAAGGAAATTGGCATTCTGCGCTCACTCCAAGGTCTTGACGAACAGACGTCAAAGATAATCGAAGAGGAGTTGGATCGGCGCTATTTCACTCCGCACGTTATTGAAATTAACGAGCTTCGGATGGAGGCTGGCATGTGGCGATTTGACGTGCAGACTCAACGAGGCTCAACACGCTTCTTCGTGAGAAACTGGAGAGACAGCGCCCAAGAAATTACTCCGGGAAGATGGCAGATTATGAGCGTAGATGGCGCAAGATTTGAAATACTAGACCTCACTCGACTTGACGCAAAAAGCCAAAGACTATTGGATCAGCTTCTCTAGCGCCACGCTAGACCTTATTTATCCGCCAAAGTGCTCGTTGTGCGGATTGCTTTCACGCGTTAATCCTTGCCCCCACTGTATGGGAGAAATGGAACCCGTAAATCCGGTGTTTCAATATCAGCAAGACGACCAATTAGATTATCGGGGGTGCATTTATCGCTATCCGGGACGTCCGGGGCAAGCTGTACGGTGCCTTAAGTATCGGCGCGATACATCTATTGCCCCGTTTATGGCTGCGGCCATCGGGCAAGCTATTCAAAATGAATTGCTTGATTACGATTTGGCGATTCCCGTGCCGATTCACTGGCTCAGGCTCGTTTCACGTGGATTCAATCAGTCTGATTTGTTAGCCACGCAAATCCCGAATTGCGTAATGGCCCTCCGACGTACACGTGCTACACGCCCTCAGGCTGGACTCTCTACGGCGGATCGGTTCAAGAATTTGGAAGGGGCATTCGAGGTTGTCATGAATGTTGAACGCAAGCGTATTCTTCTCATTGACGATGTGATCACAAGCGGCAGGACGGCTAATGAATGCGCGAAAGCATTGAAGGCACGCGGAGCGCTAGAGGTTGGCATTCTGGCGTTTTGTGGGGATCCCTTGTCTTGAAACGCGAATGTTTAGGACAAGACTCGCAATAAGGCACGAGAAGAAGACGAGCCCAGTTATCGTCGACGTGAGGTCGACAGGTGGCAACCATCCGGTTACATTCGAAACGAGGAGTTGAACATAGGTCCGAGCTTGGTCGTGGATTCCCATTGCTTCACGAACTCTCCAGTGCCAGTCTGTACAAATGCAATATCCAAATCCATGACCTATGCCCATGATGCTCCATGAAAACAGGGTGAGGAGTTGGGTGATCAAGTTAAGTCGTAGCGTCCTTCTAGCGAGCCATCCGAAGACGTTGAGCATCATTAGGCCGGAATGGAACACGAAGAAGAATATGTTCAAGCATTGAAGTAGCCACATTTGCATAGTCCAAGTGTGTACCGGTGCCGTTGAAGTCACGGTCCTGATTATTTGGGCCTATGATTTAGTTTTGATCGGCCCAGAACGTTTGCGTTAGGGTCGCAATCGCAAAGGCAGCAATGCCTTCCCCTCGCCCAATTGAACCTAATTTCTCATTTGTGGTTGCTTTTACGCTCACTCTGGACACGTCAATGTTGATCGAAGTGGCAATGATCGATCGTATCTCGCTCGCTCGCTTCATGATTTTGGGAGTCTCCGCGATGAGAGTCATGTCCAAATTAACTATCGTCCAGCCTTCAATGCATACCAGTTTTGCTGATTGATTCAAGAACACCGTGGACGGGCAATTCTTCCATCGGAGATCCGTGTTAGGGAAGTGCTCTCCAATGTCCCCCAACGACGCGGCACCCAGCAAGGCGTCGCAAGCGGCATGCAATAACACATCCGCATCGCTGTGGCCGTCCAAGGCCAAATGATTAGGGAAAGCAATTCCGCCGAGAAAGAGAGTCCGACTCGGATCCGTTGAGAAAGGGTGGATATCGTAACCAATTCCAGTTCGCGTCTCCGGCGTACCTATCAGGAGCCGAGCCCGCATAAGGTCCTCTGGGTTAGTTATTTTAAAATTATTGATTTCGCCTTCCACAAATTCAGGTTGAACATTCATTGCCTCAACGAGGGCCATCTCATCGGTATATTCACGTTTGGCTGCTTCATGAGCTTTCAGGAGGAGGTCGCGCGTAGCCCCCTGAGGCGTTTGCATGGCTAGAAGATTGTTTCTATCAAGCATCCTAACCCCGTCTGGCGTCTTTTCTCGAATCGAATCTACCACCTTTGTTGCTGCCGCCGCGGCATGAGACCGCTTAACGGCTTGAATGGTCCTTGAAATAAGATCGTGAGTCACAAAGGGACGTGCCCCGTCGTGAATCAACAGAATGTCCGCATCGACAGCAGCCAGTGTTGCGATTTTCGAACTTTGTTGTCGCGACTCTCCTCCAGCGATGACACGGACTCGCTGATCCACCATTGCCTGCGTTTTCTTCACTTTTTTGGACGCAGTCACCAAGATGACCGAATCAATTTCTGGGTGAGATAGGTACGCATCTAGGGACCAGCGCCAAACGGCCTTGTCGCCAAGCGTAGCTTCAACTTTGTCGGCTCCGAAACGGGCACCTCTGCCGGCTGCCAAAATCGCCGCGCAGATTTTCACAGCACATTCTTTGGAGGAGTGGGCTTGCGCCGTGTTCGTAATTCGTAGGGCGGCTCTTCGGTGTCAACTTCACCAAAAATCATCTTGCCTCGCTCCGTTTGTATGACCTGAGTAACAATGATTTCGACCGTCTCACCTACGTGATTCTTTCCATTTTCAACCACAACCATCGTGCCATCTTCCAAATATCCCACACCCTGACCCAATTGATTGCCTTCACGGATAATGTGGAGTTCAAAAGTTTCTTGTGGAAGTACGTTGGGTCGGAGCGCCAACGCTAAGTCGTTAAGACTCATAACGTGCACATCCTGGAATTCTGCTACTCGACGCAGGTTAAAGTCATTCGTAACGATATCAGCCCCAATCGCTTTAGCGAGTCGGACTAAGCGCGCGTCAACGCCATCCCCTTGTTCAGGTGCTAGCTTGTCGTGAATTTGGGTTTCCACATCGAACTCGTTTCGCATGTGGTTGAGGACTTCCAAGCCTCTACGTCCCCTTTGCCGCTTGAGTGCGTCGTGACTGTCAGCAATGTACTGAAGTTCTTCGAGCACAAACCCAGGTACGTACATTTCGCCAGACAAGAAACCTGTCTTCGCGACGTCATAAATACGGCCATCGATAATCACGTTTGTATCGAGTAACTTGATTCCACTTCGCCTTCTTCGAACTGTACCTTTGGTCCATGGCAGGATCTCAGCCATGGATTGTAGGGTGTAAACCGACAAAGCTCCAAAACCAAGAGTGACTCCCAGAATGAGAACGAGTCGGTATTGGCCGGGAATATCCAGCGCTTGGAACATCAACAGCAAAGGTACAGAGGCAATTAGTCCAGCAAAAATCCCGACAAAGAATGTCACTTTGTCGCCGATTTCCATCAGGTCCCAACGATGTCCAATGCGTTCGAGGCCGCGAAGTAATCTGACTCCAACAAAGGAACCAAGGATCGCACCTAAAACGGCGAAAGGAGGGACCGTGGTGAAGACCGACTTTCTAAGTGGCTCGATAGCTGTGACATCTGGCGTAGCTCCCTTATGGTTAATCAGCAAATTTCCGATGAGCTGATAAAGGAGATCAAGTGCAGCTGGGGCAATCGAGCCCAGAAGGATTGCGCCTAGCACAGCACATATCAGGACGGCTACGGTCTTCGCTGCCGCTTTCGGTCCGACTGTAAGGGGCATCCGTTGCCTTTTTCCTTGAATTCCTTTCATTGATTAGTCCTTACGTGCGTCCAGCACTTCTATTTTCGCTTTCTCTAAGAATGTAAACGAAAATGCAGTATCTACGTTCCCATCTCCCAGCTTGACATGTGCCGCGGAAATCTGCGGCGCATCTGTCGTGGAATCGATTCCAATCCAGTTCGTTCCATCCCATGCTTCAGCCCACGCGTGGTAGTAAAAAGTACCATCCCAGTTCACGAGGCCACTCACCAAACGCGAAGGAATTCCTGCCGCTCTAAGAATCGTCACCGTTAACGTAGCATAATCCCGACAGACTCCTTCTTTAGTATCGAGGACTTCCGTTGCATCCCGTAAAACGCCAATTCCAGCGTTTGGCTTCATATTCAAATAGACGTAGTTTTGGATTGCTAGTGCAGATGCTTTTACTTCCTTATTTGATCCAATAATTTTTGCCGCAAGTTTCTTGAACCGTGGACTGTCACTCGGAATATTCAGGCTTGGCAATACCCATTGTGGTTTGGCTTTCGCTGCTTGAGCGATAAGTGCGGATTTTTCAGAAGCAAGTTGAATGGGGTGGATATCGATGATCCAAGCATCGCCAGATTTGGAAACGGATTGGAAGCCATCTGCTGGAACTGTAGAAAGATTGCGGCCAGAAATCTTCAACTTAAGGTGTTTTAGTTCGGCAGGATTCTCTATCGGCCGATCTGTTTGAATACTTGTTGAATAGGCTAAATCCGTCGAAGGCTGATATTCGGAATTTTTGCTTAAGGCGACTTTCCTCGTGACGGGAAGCATGTTTATTCCAGCCGGACCCTCAATGAGAATGAGTTGGTTTTTATTTCCAATGAAGATCTTCATTGTGGAGCGGCTGTCCTTAACTTCAACTAAAGTTGCAGGAACTTTCTTTCCGTTCACATCTGCCTTGGCGGGTCCAATTAACTTCACATCAGTTTTGAGAAAGGATGCTGTGGAAGAATCGAAAACGAAAAAACTCTTCGATTTTCCGACCTTGACCTCGCCGTTTATGACCAGCGTAAGTGGATCGTCGATAATGGGGCCACCGGTTGGGATGATAAGTTGTCTTTTTGATCGAACTCCGCCGTTTACAATCGTCATCAAGACCGATTTGTTGCCAAAAACGGCATCGACTTTATTGCTTCGCCCGCCGCTTTTTGTTTCCGACCACATTCTGAGTGGCTTGCCGTCCTTTGTAGTCCATGTTTTGGAATCCATCTGAATCAGCATCGAAGTCCCCAATAGACTGGTATCCATGAGGGTTCGTGAATCGCTCTCAATGGCTTTCTTTCCTTGAAAATTGGATGGATTGGACAAATAAGACGCGTAACCGATTTTCTGTCCTTTCAGATAAAGGCCAAGGTAGGTTGTGTTGGCGTTCGAATAACTGAACCCTGAAATGGACAAAACGACGACAAGGAATCTCATAAAAATCACTTTTCATACTGCATGGCAGTTCTGAAAGGTTCAAACAATAAAGAGGTTTTACCTTGCTTTCGCATCGGCCTTTTGGACAATAAAGACCTGTCTCAATCGAAAGCGGATACATTGACACGGAAAATCGTGGCTTGACATGCCGGTTGGTGCGAAAGTACAGTGCCAAGGTCGTAGCTAAATGGAACAAATGGGTCAAACGGAGCGCTTTAGCATTCAGATGCCCATTTGCCTGTAGCAAAATCGCCGAAACAAGACATATTGAAAGGAAAAATGGCAAAGAAACTCGTCATCGTAGAATCACCCGCAAAAGCGAAAACTATTGGAAGCTACTTGGGTGGCGATTACGAGGTGCAGGCAAGCGTCGGTCACATTCGTGACCTCATGCCGAACTCAAAAGGATTACCCGCCGAATTAAGGAAGAAGTGGTGGTCCGATTATGCGGTGGACGTCGACAATAACTTCGAACCGTACTATGAGGTCCCACCCGAAAAAACAGCGCAAGTTAAGAAACTTCGCGACGCGATGAAGGGAAAAGACACTCTAGTGCTCGCAACTGACGAAGACCGAGAGGGTGAAGCTATTTCATGGCACCTTCTCGAAGTACTCAAACCAAACAAGAACGTTCAGATCAAGCGAATTGCCTTCCACGAAATCACACGAGACGCAATCTTAAAGGCGATGGATTCGCCTCGACAGGTTGATACTTGCTTGGTTGAAGCCCAAGAAACAAGGCGAATCCTGGACCGCCTCTACGGATACACGCTTTCCCCCGTCCTTTGGTCGAGAGTTACCAAGAACCTGAGCGCTGGCCGCGTTCAAAGTCCTGCAGTCAAGTTGATTGTGGATCGTGAAATTGCTCGACGCAATTTCCGTGGCGCCTCTTATTGGGACATTCGTGTAGGACTGGAGAGCAAAGGGCAAAGATTTACTGCTGATCTCAAGTCGGTCGACGGGACCCGAGTAGCTACCGGCAGCGATTTTGATGATAAGACCGGTGAACTGAAAGGAAGCAAGGATCAGAAGGTCGTCCTGTTTAACGAGAAGTCAGCAGGCGAGCTAGCCGCCGCAGCTCGAACAGCTAAGCCTTACATCATTTCACGACTAGAAACGACCGAAGGTGTCGAGCGGCCGGCGGCGCCCTTTATGACGACGACCCTGCAGCAGGACGCAAACCGAAAATTTGGCTTCAGTGCCGATCGGACCATGCGAATTGCTCAAGGTCTCTACGAAGGAATTGACTTGGGCGGCGAGCAAGTTGGACTCATTACTTACATGAGAACCGACAGTTTAACTTTGAGTAGCGAAGCACTAGGCCGGATTCGGGAGCTCATCACGCGAGATTACGTAGACTGCCTCCCAGACAAACCTCAACACTATACAAATCGTGTAAGAAACGCCCAGGAAGCTCACGAAGCTATCCGACCAACCGATGTTAATCGACGACCGGACAAGGTTTCCCGGTTCCTTAACGAAGACCAGCTCAAGCTGTACACCTTAATCTGGCAGAGGACAGTTGCCTCACAGATGAAACCGGCGCAAGTCTTAAGAACTGAAGCCGATGTTGCGGTCACAGCAGGTGGCAAAGCCTTAACTTTCTTAGCCACAGGCAAGCAAATCACCTTCGAAGGATTTCTTCGAGTCTACTTGGAGGGCAAGGATGACGAAACGGATCCAAACGAACGAAAACTGCCTCACCTCTCTAAAGGTCTTGAAGTACAGCAGGTAAGTGTCGATGCACTTGGACACCAGACTAAGCCTCCCGCACGATACACCGATGCTACGCTCATCAAGAAGCTTGAAGAGCAGGGAATAGGACGGCCGAGTACTTACGCCTCAATCATTTCCGTTATCGTCGATCGTGGGTATGTGCGAAAGCAAGGCAAGCAGCTCATCCCAACATTTAAGGCTTTTCTCACAATGGAAGTGCTAGAAAACAACTTCCAAGAGCTGATGGATCTCGGTTTCACGGCCAGGATGGATGAAGTCCTTGATGAAATATCGGAAGGAAAGGAAGACTCGAAAGCGTACTTGACCCAGTTCTTCTTGGGTGACGGTGATAAGCCGGGCCTGAAACAGATGGTGGAATCACGAAAGAAGGAAATTCCCTATCCTGCTTTTGTTGTAGGCACGACTAGCGAAGGCGAGTCTGTAGTCGTTCGCAACGGCAAGGATGGCAACGCCTTCATTCAAATCGGTGAGGGAGACAACAAGAGATATGCCAACGTGCCAGAAGACTTAGCGCCTGCAGATCTATCTCTTGAAAAGGCAATTGAACTCCTCGCACAAAAAAGACCGGAAAACGAATCAATCGGACTTGATCCAGCCACGGGGCGCCGGTTGTTACTCAAAAATCGACAAGGGTACTACCTTGAGGTCGAGAGAACTCCTGAAGAGATTGAGGCGAAAAGTCGACCCACATGGATTAGCCTTCCTCCAGGAGTGGATCCCCATTCCTTGAGTCAACCGGATTTGGATTTTCTCTGTTCCATGCCCATAACAATTGGCTTACACCCAGAATCGAATCTACCCATTCTATTCAGGATCGGCAAATTCGGTCCTTATCTTGAATGTGCAGCAGATCGACGTACGGTAGAAGACTGGAAAGCTGCTCAGGCGATGTCGATACCTGAGGCGCTGGAAATTCTTGCCGCTCCGAGATTCGGAGCTAAGAGGGCTGCCGTGGCTGCTCTTAGGGAATTTGGAGTCCTAGCTGGTGCAGCTGGACCGGTAAAAATTCTGTCTGGAAGATTCGGTCCTTATTTAACCGATGGAGAAACCAACGCGACCTTGCCTAAGGGTGTAACGCCTGAGGAAGTAACCGAGGATCAAGCGGCGCTCATGCTCCAGACGAAACGCGATGCCGGTCCATCGACGAAAAGGCCAGTCCGACGCAAGGTAGCGGCTAAAAAACCTGCTGCCAAGGCAAAGGCCCCCGCAAAAACAAAGAAAGCCTAAGCGAATATCGCCAGGCCTTCTTTGTTTTGTCGCAAAAGGAACTACGAGTTGTCGGATACTCGTCGATTCCGGTCTGTCCTATAGCGTTGGATGAGTTCAATCGCGAGTTCGGGGCCGTGCCAACCGACAACGTCGACCGTTTTCTCTTCCAGTTCTTTGTAGACTTGGAAGAAGTGCATGATCTCTTTTGTCGTGTGTTCGTTCACCTGTGCGATATCTTTTCTGTATCCGTATCGAGGGTCCTTTGTCGCCACGCAGAGGATCTTCTCGTCTGGCCCTTTCTCGTCTCGCATTTCCAGAACTCCAATGGCGCTTGCTTCAATTACGCAACCAGGAAAGGTTGGGTGTGTAATCAGTACCAAGACGTCGAGCGGATCTCCGTCTAGATAGTGCGTCTGCGGAATATAGCCGTAGTCAAACGGGTAGAAGAGAGGTGAAAACAGTACACGATCCAGCGTGATAAGGCCGGTCTCCTGATCGACTTCATACTTATTTGTACTGCCTCGTGGAATCTCGATGACGGTATTAAACGTGTGTGGCGCATTCGGTCCGATTTTGGCGTTCAGGAGAGACATCTTAGGTTCAAGCGTACCTCTAAACTGCGACTTTGACCCCCGCTTGGAAGGAACGCAGCAAGTTATTCGGCAACCAATTCTAAACCAATTCTCCGCCTAAGCCCCAAAGTTGACTGGAGGTGACTTTGACGTTTGCTAACCGTCCTGCTCGCTCTTTTGAGCCTTCAAAGTGGACCATCTTGTACTCCCTCGAATACCCTTGGAGTACCTGGGGATTCTTAGAAGAAGGTCCTTCAACAAGGACTTCGAGCGTCCTGCCCAAATAGGTTGCGTTGATCTCGCGTGTGATTTCGTTTTGAAGTTCGATCAATCTCGCAAGTCTGCTCTTCTTAACTCCTTCAGGAACTTGGTCCTTTCGATCACCGGCGGGAGTGCCTGGGCGTATCGAATAGGCGAACATGTAAGCTCCATCGAACCGAACCTGCTTCATAACGTTCAGCGTGTTCTCGTATTGTTCGTCTGTTTCGCCTGGAAAGCCCACGATAATGTCCGTAGATAGTCCAACGTTCGGCACGCTTGAGCGAATGTCGCTGACAATTTTGAGAAAGGAGTCGACCGAATATAAGCGGTGCATTTCCTTGAGAATTTCGTCGTCACCCGACTGAAGCGGCATATGAACATGCTCCATGACCTTTGGCGAGTTCTTTATCGTTTCGATAAGATCAGATCGGAAATCACGAGGGTAGGGAGACACGTATCGGATACGTTCTAGTTTGTCAATCTCGCTAAGTTTTTGGAGCAGGACACTGAAAGGAACCCGACCTTCAACAAGGTTTTTGCCGTAGGAATTGACCGTTTGACCCAGCAGGGTCACTTCTCTTAATCCATTTTCTACTAGCGCCGCAACTTCACTTAAGATGTCCTCGGTGGGGCGCGATCGTTCACGTCCTCGGGTGGTCGGAACGATACAGAAGGTGCAAAACTTATCACACCCATACTGAATGGGTACATAGGCTTTGAGCTTAGGCACACGTGCGGTTTGCCTTTGGGGAATATCGTCTACGACATTTCCCTTCCGTTCTGGAAGAGCTGTCCGCTTTTGGAACCTCTTTTTAAGGGCTGCGTCCTCCACGAGGCCGGCTAATTGTCCGAGGTCACCCGTACCTAGCACAAAGTCAACGAATGGAGCCCGCCTGCGAATCTCATCGGCACGAGCCTGAGCCATGCATCCACAGACGCCAATAATGAGGTCTTTCTTAAGGGCCTTCAAGGGTTCAAGTTCACCGAGCAGAGAAAATGCCTTGTCTTCGGGTTTCTTGCGAACACTACAAGTATTGAGGAGGATCACCTGAGCTTCTGCAAGTGCGTCTGCCCGTTCGTATCCAATACCTTCAAGGAACAGACCCATTTGCTCGGTGTCTTCTACGTTCATTTGGCAACCCCATGTTTGAATGAAATAGGTGCCTTTTCTCGCCTTCGGGCGAGAGGACTGGAGAAGGTTTTGTGGCGAGATGATTGAGGTCATTAGGGTTTTGAGCGAAGAGCAATAGGTGCGATGCCAAACGTGCACTGAACTTACTGGGAATGTGATTCCAACCTGTCAAGGATACCGGAACGCAAAAACCCGTACGCTTGTTGCTTGATTTAGGTGTCCCTATGACTGTTGCGTCGACTAACAACGAACCTGGAACGTATACTCAAGCGGTGAAGGCGCTCCTCCTTAACCGAATCTTACTCGTGCTCTCTTTCGTGGGGCTATTTGTGGCGGGGGCTCTCAGCCTGGAGAAGTACTTGAACATTGTTCTTCCGTGTGGTGAAGCCCACGGATGTGCCACGGTTGCGCTACACCCAAGCTCAATGATGTTTGGAGTGCTTCCCGTTGCCTACATTGGGCTGGCGGGCTACATCTTGTTTGCTGGACTTGCCATTATTCGAACGATCACCGTGCCGAACGGCGAATTGCTCGTAAAGATCGGTTTCTACGCTTCCATCGTCGGGGCGCTGTACAGTGTTTACCTCCAGTATCTGTCCTTCTTCCATATCCATGCTATCTGCCCGTACTGCCTGACCTCGGCCATAACAATGATCCTAACAGTCATTGTCTATGCCATGTTGAACAAGACGATCGGGAAGGAAGTTGTGAATTCTGGCGACGTGTCAACATTGGACATGTGGTTAGTCGGTGGCTTACCCGTGGCTCTGATCATTGGTCTCACGATCATGAGCGGTGACAAAAAGACTCCTGTGCTCGGTGACGCGTCGATCAAGAATCCGACTTACGCAGACCTGATTCCCACAAATGCGAAGCAGTACGGTCCGGACTTGGCGCCGATAACCATCGTCGAATTCGCCGACCTATGTTGTCCCGCGTGCCAAGATAAATCTCCGAAAGTAAAGCAATGGGTCATCACCCATCCTGGCAAGGCTCGGATCATCTTCCGTGATTTCCCGCTCAACATGCACCCTTTGGGTAGGGTCGCTGCTGCGATTGGCGAGTACGCCCATGAGAAAGGGAAATTCTGGGACTATGCCATGAGCGTGATGGGGCTCAATCGTCAACCCGAATCCGCCGCGGAAATCCTTGGAATAGCCAAGAGCCTGGGTATGGATCCTGATGACATTAGGAAGCGACTGAAGAACAAAGTTGATCCCGTCTATGATCGCATCACGGGGGATTTGAACCTCGGACACAAAGTGGGAGTGAATTCAACTCCGACCTTTTTCATCCTCACGAAGACTGCTGGTAACGATCAATGCGGTCCGAAAGAGATTATTGACATCCTCAATAGCGACCGATATAAGAAGATTCTCGCAGGTAATGGATAAGAAGAAACCAATATTAGTTGCCATGTCCGGCGGCGTCGACAGCAGTGTCGCCGCCGCTTTGCTTGTTAAGCGCGGTTATGACGTCATTGGATTGACGATGCAGATTTGGCAGGAAAGCCAAACGGACCCTCGACATGCAGGTTGCTGCTCGCTCGGGGCAGTGGAAGATGCCCGCCGAGTAGCCCGGGTCTTAGGCATTCCGCATTATGTGATGAATTTCAAAGAGGAATTCAGGGCTTCCGTAATTGAGAACTTCATTGAGGAATATGCTGCAGGTCGCACTCCAAATCCATGCGTCCAGTGCAACAAGCATGTGAAATTCGAAGTACTCCTGCAAAAGATGCAAGAGTTAGGTTGCCAGAAGCTGGTCACAGGTCATTACGCTCGTATAAGGTTCGACAAAGCATCCGGCCGATATCGTCTCATGGGCGCGCGCGGCAACGAAAAGGATCAGAGTTATGTGCTCTATTCTCTTGATCAAAACCAACTTAAGAACACTTGGTTTCCCTTAGGGGATATGCCGAACAAGGCAGCCACTCGATTGCTTGCAGCTGAGTATGGTCTTGCGGTTGCCGACAAACCAGACTCGCAAGAGATCTGTTTTGTAAGCGAAGCGGGCGGATACGCGGAGTTTCTAAAGAAGCATCGTCCCGAGATCTTTGGCAAAGGCAATCTTGTCGATACCGATGGCAAGGTCGTTGGAGAGCATGAAGGCGTTGCTGGGTTTACGGTCGGTCAGCGACGAGGCATTGGTCTGAGTCCCAAAAGCGGAAAACCCCTTTACGTTATTGAACTTAAGCCAAAAGAAAATCAGGTTGTTGTAGGTGATACCGACGAACTCCTTGAAAACGAAGTGCAACTTGAACAGATGTCTTGGTCCAGTGGTGCTGAGCCTACGCGACCGATGAGGGTGATGGCGAAAATTCGTTATAACATGGAACCGCAAAAGGCGACGCTGGTTGGAGGTCGAATTCCTCATTTGCGATTCGACAATGCTGTCCGAGCCGTTTCTCCTGGACAAATCGCGGTAGCTTATAGGGGAAAGACGGTAGTTGCTGGTGGAACAATACGCTCGCGATAAAACGTGAACAAGTAACACGCAACCATCGTCATCTAAATGCGTTAGAGTTTATAAAGGCGCACGCTCCAATTTGAATCTATTGGAGCGTACAATCACAGTTAACAAGCGGAGGTTTAAATGAGCAACAATCACGACGATAGCAATGTTCTAATTTACATGTTGGCCGGTGTAGGTCTGGGTGCCATTATTGGTGCAGCAGCCGGACTGCTTTTTGCGCCTAAAGCAGGAAATGAGTTACGGGACGACTTGGGCGGAAGGCTCAAAGAACTTAAGGGCAAGACAGAGGAATGGCTAGACGAGCAGCGTGCGAAGAAAGCAATTGATGCCGCCGCCGAAGAGCTAGGCGTCTAATCTCATAATGCCAGGTTGGAGAATCGCTTTGTGGGTGGTCATCGTTTTGGCCATCTTCATGTTCCTTTATTTTGTGAGGGGGATTCTCCTGCCTTTCGTCATGGCATTCGCCATTAGTGCGGTCCTTGAGCCGACGATCAAGAAACTAAGGCTGAAAGGCTGGCCCAGGCCCTTAGCGATCTGGTCCATTTTTTCAGCCTTTGTGATCGTCATGGTTAGTATGGGCATCTGGCTCACCCCGGTTATTTCAAACCAAGTCATCGGTTTTAAGGGGAAAATAGACGAACTCACGGCGACGATTTCAAGACAGGACTCGAATGATAATTTCTTCGTTCGATGGAATCCTGCTATCCAGATCGAGCGAAGCGTCGACCAAGATCCTGTTGACAAGTTACTGAACTCAAACAAGGACCTTCTCACAAGACTTGGATTACCGTCAACGAAAAGGGTGCTTGTAGCCCAATATGTAGAGCCTCAGCGTGCTCAGCTTGGTAAGTCCATTCAGAATTTTCTACAAGGTTTCCTAGGCATCGCAAGCGGCTTAATCTCCCACCTCTTGACTCTGATGTTTGTGCCCCTATTGGTGCTGCTCATGCTCTTCAATATGGACCAGTTCAAAAGGAGAAGCGTTACCTGGATTCCGCCATCAATCCGCGCCAACACGCTATCGGTTCTGGGAGACATCTCACAGGTGTTTTCAAGCTACTTGCGTGGCGTCACAATAGCCGTTTTTGGCTACATGACAGTTATGAGCATCGTGCTTGAGATGATCGGCGCTCCTTATTCGGTACTCCTAGGTGTCATTTTTGGTGCCCTATACCTAGTGCCTTATTTGAACGTACTCATCAGTGGGACGCTGCTGGTGGTCGTTACTGGCCTCAGCGGGCGAACGAGCGGATTGCTCTTTCACTCGGACAACGCTTGGTCGTTTGCGCTACTGCTCCTGCTTGTTTACGTGGTTGTGCATTTCACATTCGACTCGCTGGTCTACCCGCGCGTCGTTGGAAGAGCAGTCGGGCTTGATCCTGTAGTGAGCATGTTTGTTATCTTCAGCGGCGGAGCACTCTTCGGCCTCGTCGGAATGATCATCGCCTTCCCCCTAGCAGGTTCCGTAAAAGTCATCCTAGACCGCCTCATCCGATTCACAAGCGCAAGTCAAGATGGACTATCTCTACCCAGTGTTCCGCTTAGGCACCGGACTTCGTCAACTACTTAGCCTGAATAGCTTTTATTCTGAGCGCATTGTTCCTGCTCAAGGGTAAGTGACTCTCTCAAGTCAGGATGTGCGTTGGGTGGTAGAGTTACTATCTAAATTTCGGTTAGATTTGCCTAACTTTATCTCTGCCTGCCCGATTTGTCGGGCAATGGAACAAGGTTCGAAGGAATGGAGCCGAAAACCGCACCAGGGGGCAAGACTCATTGTCCTTCGTTGTCGATCCTAGTTTCCACTGTTGCATATCGCCTGTGGGGGTGGTGTTACCGTTGTTGACAATAAGCCCGACCGTTGCACTTGCTGCTGCATTCACGTGAAGTTGAGCACTTGCAGCAGTTCCGTTTAGAACCATCGCGGCATTTTTGTCGACTGCCGCGATGGTAGTTCCGTTCTTCCTCCATTGCTGAAAATCAACCGTTGGAGATGCCGCGCTATTTACAATCATCCCGAAAGTCCCGGAATCCACAGCATTCACATCGAGTTGTGCGTCCGCTACAGTGCCACAGATAACCATTTTTATTGCAAGTGCCCTAACCTCTCCGAGTCCATCGTGTTCTTGGCATCGACCATGGCGCCAGATCCAATCGCTGTTGCATCCTCTCTCTGTTCGATCTCAACGCGGCTGCCACATGACAGCGACTTGGTCGCCAGCTCCATTCGTTGCATAACCTACAATATTGCCACTTGCATCGATCGCCAGGGCGTGCGAAGTTAAGTAGCCCGATGGAAGGCAACTATGCAAGTCGAATGCGGACTGGGCTGTGCCCTGCCACACCATAGCATGTGGAGAATTTGCTGAAGTAGAGGCGTATCCAACTTGGTTGGTGGCGTTGGTTCCCACGGCTAGAGATCGAACAAATCCGTTCGGATGCAAGTCATTCGCAGATGCCGCACTTCCGTGCCAAGTCATTGCATGAAATACGTTTGATATGCCCGATGGTGATGCAGAGCCTGCTTGAATTCCACCGGCAATGGAAGTGCAGGTTGAACTCATGTATCCAGCTGGATTCAAGTCTATTGCTGAAGCAGCGGTGCCCGACCAAATCATTGCATGCTCGTTTGGAACATTGGCCCCACCAGCTTGAATATTTCCGCTAACGCCATTCGCAATTGAAGAGGCTGCACCGACAGGGTTCAGATCTACTCCATTAGGAGAATTGCCCGTCCAAACGTAGGCATGAATCGTAGATGACGTCGGATGAATCTCACCGACTTCCATACCGTTATCAATCCCTGTCATTGCTGAGAGTAATGCGCCTGGCGGGTTCAACCTTACGATAGATGCAGAAGTGCCTGTCCAGAGACATGCCTGACCGAGGCTGTCATGACCGACTTCCGTCCCACTGTTAATACCAAAGCAATTTGAGCCTGAACCACCAGTTAATTCTAAGTCGGTGATTACTCCTGTATTGATATCCCAAAGAAGGGCATGAAACTTTCCGCCCGAATCATGGCCAAAACCACCTACCTGCGTCCCCTGTATGCATTGTGCGTTGCAATCGTGAAATGTGCCAGTAGGAAGAAAAACTGCCTGGAAAGGCAAAGTGACCGTAGGGCTATTCCCTCCGTTCCCACCACCACACCCTACAGTGCAAACTAGGAAGCTCGTTAAGACGGTAAGTCCTTTCCATTTAAGGTTCATTTTTGACATAGTGGTCTCCATTTTTCGAATGTGATATAGTTGTTATGTAAGTTGCAATATTATGATCGGATCTGTAATACGTAACTAATTGTACCCAAAATTGGAGATAATGGTCCATTGGGGAGCCGAGCCAACGTTTGTATATCGGATAACCAAGCACGCATAATTAGCGTAACTCACGAGAGTCCCACTTCCGTTTATTTTAGTGCTTCCACCCGCTACAACGGTTATTACTCCAGTACTGAAAGCGCCATAAGAATCCAAAATGGTGAAAACTTGCCCATCCAGCAATCCGGAAGTAGGCAGATCAACTTCGATATTGCCGGTATTTGTGTTACACGCTAAGTAATAGTGTCCGTTTACTTGTACCGCGTATGGCGAATCACCATGGTTTATGGGTGCAAATCCCGGCACATAGGCACCATTCGGGCTGAATTGCCCGGCCACCGTCGCATCTCCGGTTATGGATGCATCACCATTTGCGGACAGATCCTGAACCGTGGCACTACCGTCATTAGAAATAGAAGCCTTCGTCGTCGTGCCTACCTGCCAACGCTGAAGATCGTTAGTCGCACCTGTCATGCCCCTAACGAGCAAGCCCACGAGCGAAACTGATGAACCGTAGACTTCAAGTTGCGCGTATCCTCCAGTAAGTGAGCCGTTGACAACCATCCGCCCGTTGAGTTGGAAATTGGCATCGTTGTCAAGTTTAGCAAGAGTCGAACCACCGACCTGCCATTGCTGTAAATCAGCTGTCGGAGTAGCGTTTGCGTTATCAACGATGATCCCCGTTGTCGATGCTGAAGTGGGCCTAATCAGAAGTTGAGTTGCGGTAGAAGCAGCGGCATTAAGCCCCATGCGACCGCTCTTGTCTATTGCCACCTTTGTGGCGCCAGCGATCTGCCACTGCTGCAAATCACCCGTTGGAGTACTATTTCCATTGTTTATAATCAAGCCGACCGAAGATGCGTTTGCGGCTTCGACGTGGAGCTGTGCGTTGGCAAGGGAGATCGCTCCCCCTACGACGGCCTTTCCGCCAAGACCAAGGTTTCCATTGATGTCAACCGTAGCGTGAGTCGTAGCTCCTGTCTTAATTTGAACTAGGTCTGCGGTTGCACTCGCATGGGTGTTGTTCACGACCAAACCGACGGTGCTGGTATCAGCTGAATTCACGTCGAGTTGGGCTGTCGGCGATGTACCGTTGAGTACCAAAGCGGCACTCTTGCTCATTGCTGCGATGGTAGTCGCGCTGATCCTCCATCTTTGTAAATCAACTGATAATCCAGTTGGGGAGTTTATGACCAATCCAATCGTCGTAGAAGACGCCGATTCGACATGCAACTGCGAGTCCGTTATAGCGATTGAACCGCCGATAACTGACTTACCTGCGATCCCAGAATTACCAGCGATATCGATTCTAGCGACTGAGGTGCCTCCTGACTGCCATTGCTGCAAGTCAGCGGTGGGGCTGGTGTTTGGATTGTCGATAACGAGACCAGTGGTTGAAGTAGTAAGCGCCTTGATCAATAGTTGATTCGCAGTGGTGGCAGCAGCATTGAGGGCCATGTGTCCGCCTTTGTCAATTGCCGCTACAACGGTGCCCGCGATCTGCCACTGTTGAAGATTGCCCGTAGGCGTGGAATTACCATTATTGACAATCAATCCAATGGCAGCAGCTGAGGCAGCGTTGACTTGGAGCTGAGCGCCTGCCGACGTACCGCAGATTACAACCGAAGTAGCTGGCTTTCCGGTTGTTCCGTCTCCTCCCAAAGCCATCGTATTATTTGCACTGGCGATCGCGCCTTTTCCGATGGCAACCGAGTTGTTGATCGTTCCGGAAGAAACTCCAGACTGATATCCAATCGCCGTATTGCCCGAGCCTCCGGATAACCCGGTGAGGGCTCCCAAGCCGAAGGAAGTGTTGGAGCCGCCCAGATATCCCGATACCGTGCTGCCGAGGTAGAAGTAACCGGCAGTCGTGTTATTCAGGTCTATACAATCATAGGATCCAGGAGTCACGCTGCCAGAATCGATAAATGTGCCAGCAATGGATACGGTGGTCAAGAAGAAAAGCGCAGTACCTCCAGCAGCAGAACGGTAGATGTTGTAATGTACGACGTTGTCTGTTGTAACGGGAGTCGGGAGCGTGTCCACTGTGACGGAATTATTTGTACCGCCCGAAACAGTTGCTGAAACGGTTGAGCTCAGTTCGGTTTGCCCTGATGCAGTAACGGATGCAATCGCGTAGAGATACGTTCCGCTCAGAGTGCCGCCTGTTGCCACGCCAGGAGTGGCATGAAAAGTATTTGCAGGCTTCGTTATCTGTGTGAATCTCAGGTGGCCATTGTAGAGATCCAGCAATTGGGAAGGAGAGGTCGTCCCACCGAGCCCCATTCGGTAAAGGCTGTCGCTCCAGAATAGAAATTGATTGTCTTGGGCGAATGCACTAGATGAGCCAGCAAACATGATCGCGCCGGTCATGAGAGCCGAACTCAGGCCAGTGCCACCGTTTGTAACTGGCAGAACGCCGGTTATGCCGGAAGTTACATCAATAGCGGGAATGTCTGCGGCAACCAAAGCGCGCATCGTTGGAGCGGCTGGTGAACCGGAAGTGGGTCCTGCAAACACCTTGTTTGCGGTTTGAGTCAATAAGGCGAGGTTGATATTGCCCTGAGAAACGATCGGGGTATTGCCAACGTTAAACAGTCCAGTCGAATCGACGAGACCAACGCTGGAGACTTCGATACCGGGAGGAATAGCGGGAAGTCTTGACATCTTTATTGCGCCTCGTAAACAAGAGTGTTTCCGCTAGAAGCAGCCCGAATCCAAACTGCTGAAGTGTCATTAGCGTTCAACGCGGCGGCTCCGCCGGGCCAGATGAACGACGCATGGTTACTGGTGGCAATGGAGTTGCCAATGCTGGAGGTGTATCCCCACATAACCGGAACGGTATTGCTCAGAGGAGCACGCAAGACGATCGTACCGACCAGTAATGGATTAGCGGGAAGCTGACCCGCTGTAGTTGGAACGCTTACCGTATCGGTAATGCCGATGGATGGAATGTCGACATTTCCAATGATCGTGACCGTTGAAGAGTACGCACCTGTTGGCCAACTGCTGGCGGCGACATAAACGTCACCAGGCGGAACAATCGCAGTCGCGATGTATTGGCCTGCAATCGATAGTGCGCCTGAGGCGCCTGTACTGACTATCTTGATGTAAGAAGGGTCGATGACAATCGCGAATGCTGGATCCACGCATGAATACACGTCGTAGTTAAAAGGTCCACCGGTGTATGCCGTAAGCTGGTTAACGGCAATAGATATAACCTGTTGCCCCCCCCGCATTTGGCAGCTTCAAGTAGCTGCCTGATGACCAACTCCCGACGGGTCCGCTAGCAGCGGCAGTTAAAGTTCCTGTAACAATTCCCATAGTAGTTTTTTCTTGGTTGCAAGGACACTATAACCGGGTAATTAAGGCAAGTCAATATCAAATTCTTACATTAGAAAAAACTGACTTTACTTCTGATGCCCAAACAAGGCATAGGTTGCACTCTTGAGCATCAAGCATCCTGTCAATTTTGCTAAGTTATTTCAAGATCATCGTATCCTAAGTCGCCTAGATCCGGTAGGTCTTTTGGCACTCTTTGGCCCTTAGTTGAGCGGCATTCGAGTGCAACGAGTGTTGCTTCCGAAAAAGCTCAGGGCTACCTCATTGAATGGGTTGTAAACCGTAGTCGAAAGGACCCAATTCGTTCTTGGGCTTCGGAAGGTGTTAACCCGATCATTTTTGGTGGGACTTCGTCCACTACTTAGCTATCTCAGATTTCAGGCGAGCAACCAAGTCTTTGGCAGTGAGTTCAAGGGTTCGTGCTCCCGAATTTAATGTAACAGTTAGAGTTTTGGGCTCGATCCAGAACTGCATGGGATCGCGTTGACCGCTTACTTGGAGGAAGATCGTGTCTTTTTGTCCCCAAGCGTCAACAATTGCTTGAGTTGGGAAGCGCCTCTTTTTTAGTAATTTCCCGTAAATAACTTCGCTCTTGCTGATTACGATTGTGGTGGCATTTGGGTCGTCTTCATTTCTGGCGACTCCTTTCCAAAGGATAACATTGGCATCATCCATTCCAAACTCGCCACGACAGAACGCCTCTTTAATGGTCTGTTCAACTTGTGCGCTAAATGCCTCTTCTTGATCTAGGGTAGGAAGGTCTTGGGCGATTCGGTGCCAGTCTTCCATCGTTCGCATCCGTCCGGAATGACTCGAGAGAGCTTCGTTTCTTGACGTAATGAGGCAGAAAAAATCGCCATTTCGGTCAAATTCAGTAGCACAGTCCTCGCATACAACACCCGCATTTGGACTGGACTTGCCCGCAGCGATCCAACGAGCGTGCTCGCGATCGAGAAGCCTTCCTAAATGGTCCACGGCAAAGCCAAATGGATCCTCTGTGAAATCGACGAGCGTAATCGTTTGAGCGTCGATAAAATATTCTGACGCACAGCTATTGCAGTAACCATTTCCCGCCCCAGGGGCAAGACCTAACGCAATTCTTGCCCACTCCTGCGGGAAGTAAGCGACGTTTTTGAACGAGCCACTTGGGGCATGACTTAGCCATTTTCCGTTGGGTAAGACATCGAATTGTGCTTCACAGTCATCACATTTCTGGATGACTTCAGCTCGACCCGATTGGATTCTCCATGACTCAAGGTCTCGGAACTCGGCGACTTCGCCAGCGAGCAGTGCCATCTTCTTTCCTCGAAGGTCAAATCTTGATTCACAACTCCCACACGTAACACTTTGGTCAGTCGACAAAAGGCTCTTCCTCTTGTACGAGAGGAGCCCGTTTCCGCATATAGGGCAGATCGAGAGGGGAGACTTGTTATCTACTTTTCTGAGAACGCCATTTCTACACTGAGGGCAAAGTCGCTCGATGATATCTCTATGCTTGATTAGACCAGTTCGGCAAACGAGACATGCGCCTCGCTTTAGTGGCCGTACGTCAATAAGCAGACCAGAGCATGCGGGACACGAGCGGCGGTCGAAACGAAACTGAGCGAGCCTCAACAGTTTTACGTCCAAAAGCACCAATTCGGTGACTTCTTGAACTTCTTGAATACTGTTTCTGAACGCGGCAATAGATTGAGGGCGTTGATAGTATCCGAGAGCCAGACCTGATTGAATCGCATTTGCCAATCGCCGGTCGATGTCCGGTCTCAAGTCGGTAAGAATTGGCAAATTGGTCCCGGCAGATTGTTCGGCAACTGTCGGCGGCGGTCCGCCCGTGAGCATTTCGAAGGCCGTTGCACATAGAGCATAGATGTCTGTTGCGGGTCCCCTAACCATGCGTTCCGTGAGTTGCTCGGGAGGAGCATAACTTGGGGTGAATAGAACGGTATGACGTGACGATCGATCTGCGTCCCACTCTCGCGCAGAGCCAAAATCGATCAACCAGGCACCCGAGCTTGGGCTCAGAAGAATGTTCGAAGGCTTAATGTCCCGGTGAAGGATCTGCCTTGCATGAACCTTCTCCAGGATGTCCAGTATCTCGAAAAGAATTTGTTTAACAGAATGACCGTCCAACTGACCGCGTTGTCGGATGACCTCTTCCAAAGTTTTGGCGTCTGCGATGTAGTCCGTTGCAAAATACGCGGTTCCGTTTTCTCTAAACGTCATTCGAATCGAAGGAATACCCTGGAGTTTGAATTGGCTTAGCAGACCCGCTTCGTTGAGAAATCGCTCTCTTAAGGATTCACCTCGGTCATCCGGCATGAGAAGGCGACCATCGTCACCTCTCTTGACACCATCCGGAGCCAGTTCCTTGATGACAACACGGTCACCCTGATCCTGGTCGATTGCCAAATAGGCAATTCCGAATCCACCGCGACCCAACGTCGTGCGAATCTGAAACCTTTCGGAAAGGACAGTGCCTGGTTCGAGAGGGCGCGGATTAGGTGACATCAAACTTCGCTACTTTAGAATTTCCGCCGAAATCTCATGGGCTCCGACAATAACTTGGGATCGAGCAATTCGATTTTCATGGACGTGAGGAAAGGTTACGAGGAACCTAGATTCTAGACGAACTAAGCCGGACACCCCTCTCAATACGCTTGGGACTACTGTGGATGACGTGAAACCAACCTCGAGATCACCACAAAATCTCTGGAATTTAAGGAATGGTGAATGCGGAAGTCGGTCCGATGAAATTGCGAACGAATCATGGCACCATTTCTTGAAAAGTCGGTGTAGAGCGCGTTAATTATCGGATACTTACACCTCACTGATGACAACTAGATGCCTGACTCTTGTCCCCTTCGCTTTACTGCTTACCACCGCAATGTGCGCAGACTCCTTTCCTTGGAAAGCATCCATTAGTCGCCCTAGAAGGGAAGTACTTGATCACATCTCAGCTTCTTCACTCAAAGGG
The DNA here is from genome assembly GCA_038207365.1 of Fimbriimonadales bacterium. Lineage (GTDB taxonomy): Bacteria > Armatimonadota > Fimbriimonadia > Fimbriimonadales > Fimbriimonadaceae > Fimbriimonas. The sequence continues at coordinate 61,161 of JBBQZV010000016.1, forward strand.
CATCTCTATTTCCTTGCTTCGGACCTTCTTGAAGGGCGAGGTTCGCCTTCGCGTGGGCTGGATCTAGCGGCTGAGTATATTGCAGACCAGTTCAGGCGTGATGGGTTGGAACCGGCTGGGGATGAGGACTATTTCCAGACTTCGACAATGAAGGTTCGCGGCACGGGCGAAGAAATGAAGGTTCGAAACGTCATAGGCGTACTTCGAGGTTCCGACCCTAAGTTGCGTGATACCTACGTAATGGTAACCGCTCACTACGATCACCTAGGCATTCGCAAATCCAATGGACAGGATGTTATCTACAATGGCGCTAACGATGATGGAAGCGGCACAGTGTCTGTGCTTGAACTAGCGGAGGCTTTGTCAACTCTGAAAGTCCACCCCAAGAGATCCATCATATTTATGACTTTCTTTGGTGAAGAACGAGGCGAAGTGGGTTCGGCTTACTATGGCAAACATCCTATATTTCCCTTAGCGCAGACTATCGCCGACGTAAATTTGGAGCAAGTGGGAAGAACCGATGACGTAGAGGGCCCAAGAGTCGGTGCAGTGTCTATGACCGGCTACGATTATTCCCAGGTGGGAGAGATATTCGCAGCTGCTGGCAAAGCAACTGGAGTTGGGGTTCAGAAGCATCCTCGCAACAGCGATTCGTTTTTCTCCCGAAGCGATAATCAGGCCATTGCTTACTTCGGTGTTCCAGCTCACACGATATGCACTGCATTTGATTACCCCGATTACCACAAAGCGACCGATCATCGCGATAAGGTCGACTACGCCAACATGGCGAAAGTAGATCGAATGGTCGCACTTGGCCTATTGATGATCGCGGACTCGGAGGGCATTCCTCATTGGAATGAAAGCAACCCAAAGACTGCCGCATACGTGAAAGCTTGGAAGGAAACACACCCTAAGTAGTACGGGGGTTCGTCACTTTCAAAATTCGAATGGAATGTCCTGCAATTGCCGGTAAACATCGGCAAGCGCGCTTTGACGACTCTTTGGATGTCATACTCCAAAGGGTCTATGACTCACCAGACCGTCTTTGTCGTCGATTTCGGCGGCCAATACACTCAGTTAATTGTTCGCCGTGTGCGAGAACTTGGTGTGTATTCCGAAATGGTTCCCTGGACCACGGCAGCTGAGAAAATTGCTGCTGCTAAACCTGACGCCGTAATCCTTAGTGGCGGACCCCGGTCCGTGCTAGAAGACGGTGCACCCACGATAGATTTTGAAGTCCTCAAGGGGATACCTCTACTTGGCATCTGCTATGGCCAACAGTTAATGGCGCATCGCCTGGGAGGTCGGGTTGAAAAGGTCAGCCATAAAGAGTATGGACATCGATCCCTCGTAGTCTCTCCTGAAGTCGAAAACTCATTAGTTAGCGGTTTAGCGAGTGACCAGGTGTGGATGAGCCATGGCGATCAAGTTCTTGCCGCACCGCCTGGATACGTCGTTACTGCATCCACAAATTCGTGCCCCATCGCAGCTTTTGAGAATTCCAATGCTCAACAATTTGGAGTCCAATTCCACCCGGAAGTTACACATACTCCTGACGGTATAACTGTTCTCAAGCGCTTTCTATTCGAGCACGCAAAATTGCGAGCAGATTGGACAAGTGAGAGCTTTATCGACGAACAAGTCCAACTCATTCGTAATTCGGTCGGAAAAGGCAAGGTTCTGTGCGCTGTTTCAGGCGGAGTGGATAGTTCCGTTATGGCTGCACTCCTGATCAAAGCTATTGGAGATCAGGCGGTTTGTGTTTTCGTTGATCATGGATTGCTGCGAAAGAATGAAGCAGAGCAGGTAAAGGAAACGTTTTCGGATCACTTCAAGGGGAACCTAAAAGTTTTCGAAGCCCAAGACCAGTTTTTCGGTGCGCTAGCAGGGGTTACGGAGCCTGAAAGAAAGCGGAAGATCATCGGAGAGAATTTTGTAAAGGTTTTCGAGGCCCATGCGACGGAGCTTCAGGAGTGCGATTTCTTAGCACAGGGAACTCTCTACCCAGATGTTATTGAATCGGGTTCGCCCACGGCTGCAAAGATTAAGACCCATCACAACGTAGGCGGACTTCCCGACTGGATGACCATGAAGCTCATCGAACCCCTTCGATGGCTCTTTAAGGACGAGGTTAGAAAGGTTGGACGCCGACTTGGGCTACCTGAAGACATGGTAGAACGTGAGCCATTTCCTGGTCCTGGATTAGGAGTCCGAATTCTAGGGGAAGTTACTCGTGAGAGGGTCCAGATGACGCAAGAGGCTGACTGGATCTTTAGGTCCGAACTGAAAGCACGAGGATTGAACCGAGGAATATGGCAAAGCTATGCGGGACTCCTTGATGTCAATACCGTTGGCGTTATGGGTGATGAAAGAACCTACGAACAGCCGATCGTACTAAGAGCGGTCGAGAGCGAGGATGCAATGACGGCACGTGCCGTGAACATTCCATTTGAAGCTCTTGAGGCAATTGCGAGCAGGATCGTCAACGAAGTTCACGGGGTCAATCGAGTGTTTTACGACCTTACGAGTAAGCCTCCGGCAACGATTGAGCTTGAGTAGCTCAGTCTAGTCCGTCAATCAGCGGTTCAGGAATAGCTCGCAACTCGGAAGGTACGAGTCCGAGATATTCCTTAACCGACTCTCTCAGGCCCTGTGTCGTGCCAAAACCACACGTCGAAGCGACGAGGTCCACGGCTTGGTCGGTCGTGCAAAGTAGCTCAACCGCAGACTCAGTTCGACATCGATCCACATATTCGTGGAATCCATATCCAACAAGGTTCTTAAAAACTCTCGAAAAGTGAAAGGGCGAATATCCTGCCGCGTCGGCTGCATCTCTGAGTGGCCAGCCATGGGCGGGATTTTGACGAACTCGTGCTACAAGGTCACGAATCGTGTCCGGTAAGTCGTTGGGAATCGCAGCAAGTTGCACCTGGTCGGAACTCGTCATGAGCCTAGATGCAATCTCGTACACAACCGACACAATCTGAGGTTCGAGTAATTCTCCGCCTGCTGCTATGGCTTGATCATATCGAGCGACCGCACTCTTGAAGTGTGGATCAATGGGCTTACAAGCGATAGAGCGCGCAAAGCCGCTGTTTGCACGTGCAATCCGGGATGAGATCCAATTGTCGAGCAGGGGAGTCACGCGACCTTCCCATGAAAGTAACTGGCTTGAATGCTCTCCGCGTGCAGCTTGAACAATGAGTTTGGTGCCGCGAACAAAGGTGATGCTCCTCGGCGGAATGAGAACCAGTTTGCTCTGGGTGCTACTGCGGACAATTAGAGTGCCCTTTAAGTTGACGCATAGCGCGCACATGCCAGTGGGCACAACTAAGTAACCCGTCGAGGTTCGTGCAGCGGTTCCGCTGACGCTCTCAAGACGCATGTAGTTCATACCTGCGATCTCAACGCGTTTCAGACCATTCTGAGATGCGCCGCAATCGAAGTTCAGATCAATATGTGGTTCGTTTCCGTCTGCCCTCACACGCGCTCTCCACTGTCTAGAATCTGAGTTTACATCAACTCGAACGGAGATTTAGGTGTCAACACGAACAAGATCGTCACGCTGCAACTTTAAGCGGCCCATTGGTCGGGTATTAAACAAGGAGTGAACAAAGGATTGACAGTCGCAATTGTAGGTGCCACTGGTGCAGTGGGGAAAGAGTTCTTGCGGCTTTTTGAAGAAAGAGCCTTCCCGGTAGAGCATTTGCGGTTGTTGGCAAGCGAGCGGTCAGTTGGGAAAAAGGAGACCTTTCGCGGTCAAGAAGTCACCATTGAGTTGGCTCAACCGAGTTCTTTTGACGGGGTAGATATTGCATTCTTTAGCGCGGGAGCATCGCGATCAAAAGAGCTTGCACCTCACGCACTAGCTGCTGGTGCATTAGTGATCGACAATTCGAGCGCATTTCGAACCCAGTCAGATGTACCGTTAGTGGTTCCGGAGATCAACGCCGACGCAATCGGTCTGGACGACCGCTTGATTGCAGTTCCCAATTGCTCCGCGATTATCCTTTTGATGGCCGTTCATCCGTTACGGACCTTAGGCAGGATAGACCGTTTGATTGTCAGCACTTACCAAAGCGCAAGCGGAGGTGGGGCGGCTATGATGCGATTGCTCGAGGATGAAACCAAAGCAGTCCTTAACCATACGGACTTACCGACGTCGCCTTTATCCAGCCGTTACGCATTCAACTTGTTCAGTCATAACACGCCAATAGACTCTAATGGATATAACGAAGAAGAGTCTAAGGTTATTTTCGAATCCAGAAAGATTCTGGGTATGCCGGAATTGAAAGTAAATGTGACTTGCGTGCGCGTGCCCGTGCTCCGGGCACACACGGAGTCGGTTACGATTGAGTTCGACGGCCCAGCCCCCGATCTCAGTGATGTACGTGCTGTCTTAGCGGCTGCCGATGGCGTGCGATTGATTGATGATCGAAATGCCAATCGCTTCCCAACGCCACTAGATGCAAGCGGCCAGGGCGATGTGCTTGTTGGCAGGATTCGTCACGACTTAAGCAACCCTAACGCGATCTCATTGTTGGTCTGTGGTGACCAATTGCTCAAGGGAGCAGCACTCAATGCAGTTCAGATAGCCGAAACCATTCTGAAACGTGTCAAATCGTAGCTAATGAGGTTCCGTTTGTGTCATGATCTCTCCTTGCGCCTACGTGCGCGGAGAAAGTTTTATGTACGCGATTGTAAAGACTGGTGGCAAGCAGTTCAAGGCCGCAAAGGATGATATCCTCATCGTTGAGAAACTTGAGGGTGAGCCTGGCACAGCCATTGAGCTTGCCGAAGTATTGATGGTTGTAGATGGAGATTCCACGACCGTGGGTTCGCCTTTTATTAAGGGCGCCATGGTTCGAGGGGAAATCGTTCGACAGTCCAAGAGCAAGAAGATCGAAGCTTTCAACTATAAGCCTAAGAAGAATGAGCGAAAGCGGTGGGGTCACCGACAGCCTCAGACTCATGTCAGAATTCTTGAAGTCCAGGCAGGTAACTAATTAATGGCACATAAAAAAGGTCAAGGATCCTCTAGAAACGGCCGAGATTCTAAGCCAAAGTATCGTGGCGTTAAGCGATACGGTGGACAAGTAGTAAAGGCTGGGGAAATTATCGTTCGTCAGTGCGGTACCAAGTTTTATCCCGGTCCCGGCGTTGGCATCGGACGAGATTTCACTCTCTTTGCCTTGCGCCCAGGTCAAGTAACTTTTGAAGGTCCTACGGGACGTCGACGAGTTGCTGTTTATGAGAAGCAGGTCGCAGAAACTCCAGTAGTGGAAGCCGCTGCCGCAGCTTAGAACTGACTATCCGATAGTATTTGAATAGGCCTGAAGCTTTTGCTTCAGGCCTATTCTGCGTTTGAATGGCCCGATTGGGTGCTGAATATTATTCAAAACACCATATTCATGCAAACCTGATGGGCTCCAATCACGTATCATCTATGGCAGACAATGCGACAAGGGTATGAAAAGTATGAATGATCGGACGAATGGGAAATGTGCCAGCTTCTCAGATGCCTTCTATGGAACGTCAACCGTCGGCGAGCGAGGACAGATTGTCATTCCAGCCGAAGCCAGGCAAGAAATTGGATTTCACCCTGGGGACAAGGTGGTCATCATGAGGCATCCCGTGCATTCGGGTCTGATGATCTTTAAATTGGAAGCAATGAGAGAGTTTTTAGACGAATTTGCTGCTGGACTTGCGCAAATTCAGAGCGAGCAGGAGGAAGAGAAGTGATAGGAATTGCATCTACGATAGGAGCGACCCTCGCTGCCATGCATGGCGGAATCGCCAGTCAAGGTGATGTTCTCACGATTGATGAGGCTGTGAGAATTGCGGAATCAAACGCGTTTGCCGTGCGGATCCAAAAATCGGTTATCGAGAAGAATCGGCAAAAGGTCGCAGAAGCTAGGGGAAATTTAGGACCACAGATCAGCTTCGGAAGCACCTATATTCGTTACGACAAGGAACTCACAACATCGTTTGGACCAGGTACTCCTCCTGTAACCATTCAGCCCATTGACAACAAAACGGCGAATTTGACGATGACATGGCCACTTGATATCGCAGGAAATCGCACTCGTCTGATGAAAGCATCCGAGGCAATTAAGCGCGCATCAGATCTAGCACTTCATGGAACCTACAGCGACACTAAGCTTAATGTTAGGCAGGCCTATATAAGTGTTCTTCGGACCCAAGCTATTACCGTTGTTGATGAGCAGGCACTAACGGACGCTAAAGAACGGCTTGACCAAGCCCAAAAGCAATTCGATCAGCAGCAAGTCGCAAAACTTGACGTCACGCGATTTCAAGCTCAAGTTGCTCAGGCTCAAAGCGACCTTATCGCAGCGAACGACAACCTAACGTTGGCTAAATACACCCTTAATCTGGCGCTTGCTCGCCCTATCGAAACTCAAGTTAAGGTCGCCGACATTAATGTCATGCCAAGTGTGCCAAATTCAGAAACCAACTTGGTCAAATCTGCTCAAGAAGGTCGTCCAGAAGTCGTATCAGCAAAGCAGACCATTCAAGCGCTTTCGCTTATTACACGAGCAACGGAATCGGGAATGAACCCGAGTTTGAACTTGCAGGTTCAGTATCAGAGGACGATTGACGCTCAAGGATTCTCTTCACGTAGCCAATCAACAACTGGTACACTTTTGCTTAACATACCCATTTTCGATTCGGGCGTGACGCGTGCGCGAGTCAGGCAAGCGCGACAAGACGAAGTCCAGGCAAAGATCTCGCTAGAGCAAACCGAGCTGAACATCAGCCAAGAAGTAAGAAATGCCATCGCAAATCTAACAAGCGCCAAAGCTCGCTTGGCCAATGCAAATGAGCAAGTGAAGCTGGCCGAAGAGGTTTATCGATTAGCTAAGGTCAAGCAGGACGCAGGTGCGGGTACCTACTATGAAGTCGTAGACGCTGAGTCACAGCTAACTTTGGCCAGAAACGGTCGAGTTAGCGCTCGCTATGACTATCTGAACAGCTTTTCGCAACTGCAAAGGGCAGTGGGGCAAGACGACGTTGAATCTGCAGCGAACAACGCTGGAACACCACCTACAGGAGGGAAGTAAATTTGAAGAAAATACGTGTTTGGAGCGCAGCCGGCATTTTGATATTGGCCGCAACTGGCTGCGTAGATCGTGAAGCTCAAGTGCAGTCCAGAGCTACCGAAAAGGTTGTTAACAACCCGATAAAGTCGGTCACCACTCTCCCTGCTACCACAGGTGATGTCACGGACTATGTTGAAGTCACGGGTGACGTGGTCGCAGGTGAGGACACGACCATTGGCTCGAAGCTGACCAATCGAGTTGAAGCGGTTTATGTTAAAGATGGCGATACAGTCACTAGCGGACAGTTGTTGGCCATCCTTGACGACACTTCGGCGTTGGCTCAGCTAAGGCAAGCTCAGGCTCAAATTGCATCGGCAACGGCTAGCATCGCAGGGGCAAGATCTCAATACACTCAAGCCACGCGCAACGCTACAGTTGGGCCACAAAAGAGCACGATTGTCATTCGGGTTGCTCAATCTCAAGTAAGGGGTGCTCAACGATCCCTCGACAAATTAGTAAGTGGCCCCCGTCCAGAAGAACGACGACAGGCTGACGCAGGTCTTGCTTCCGCGAAAGCAACCTTGGACCTCCAAGAAAAGCAACTTGAGCGAGTTCGTAAGCTGGTTCAAGAGGGCGCGTTACCTGGTCAAAACCTGGACCAACAACAGGCGACCTATGATCAGGCACTTGCTGCCTATAAGAACGCTCAAGAAACGGTAAACATCAGTCAGCAAGGAAGTCGGCAAGAAGATATCGATACGGCTCGGTCCGCACTCCAAACCGCTAGAGAGAATCTGAAGAATGCACAGGATCAGAAGAAACTAGATCCACTTCTCAAAGATCAAGTGGATGCAGCACAGGCACAGGTTGAGAGTGCTCGAGCGCAATTGGAGTCGGCAAGGGCGCAATTACAGATTGCCCAGCAAACTATCGCAGATACCAAGGTTTATGCCCCTTTCTCAGGGAAAGTCTCAGGACGCCCCATTCAAGCTGGAACGGTTGCAGGTTCGAGCACGCCAATCGTTCGCATCATTGGCGGATCCGGCATTTACTTTAACGGCCAGGTTCCCAGTTCTAACGTAGAGAAAGTTCACCAAGGCGATATCGTTCAAGTGCATGTTGACGCAGCGCCAGACAAGACTTTCAACGGCAAGATTATCGCAGTCAATCCATTAGCAGACAGCGTCGGCCGATTGTTCTCGGTGCGAGTTCAGTTTATCGGCAGCACGGCTGAAATCCGTCCTGGCATGTTTGCCCGTGGCAACATTGCAATCCGCACGGTAAAGAACGCGGTATTGGTGCCGAATTCTGCCGTTCTAGCTAAAGGCGAACAACATTACCTTTTCGTCATTGAGGGCAACAAGGCCAAGCAAGTGAACGTCACAACCGGCCTCACCAAGGGCGATTACATCCAGGTTGTCGGAATTTTGCCTGACGCCAAAGTTGTCGTAAATGGACAGCAAGACTTGGTTGATGGCTCTCAAGTAACCGAAAAGTCATCGAGATCCGCCTCTCGCGAACAGATTGCAGGCGGTAGCGGGGCACAAGGGTGAACTTAACAAGAACGGCGATTACTCGGCCGATCTTCATCTTCATGTTGATGATCGGTGCGTTCCTAATGGGAACAATTTCGTATCTGAGTATGCGACAGGAGCTAAACCCCGAGGTTAGCTTCGGCACAATTACTGTTGCAACTGTGTATCCTGGCGCGGGGCCCGATGACATTAACCAGCTTGTTTCGCGAAAAATCGAAGAAGCGGTTTCTGGCGTTAACGGCATTCGCGAAGTAACGAGTACGTCTCAAGAGGGCGTTTCTGTCGTTGTCATTACGCTAGAGTTGGACAGAAACGTCGACACCGCCCTTTCGGACGTTCGCTCAAAAGTTGATGCGACAGTCAATAGTCTTCCAAAAGACGTTCTGAAGCCCGAAGTTGCCAAGGTCGACACGACTTCCACACCGATCTTGAACCTTGCTTTCAGCAGCAAATTGTCCAGCAAAGCGTTGAGGGATCTTATCGATGACAAGCTTGTTGATCGGTTCTCGCAGATCAACGGAGTCGCCAGTGCGACAGCCCAAGGTGGAGATCAACGCGAAATACAGGTCCGACTTAAGAAGGATCGACTTCTCGCCTATGGCATCGGAATTAGCAATGTTTTACAGGCGGTATCGGCTTCCTCGCTAAATGCGCCAAGCGGTCGTGTGATCACCAAGGATCAAGAATATTCAGTCCGTGTTAAGGCTGATTTTACGGATCCGAAACAGATCGAAAACATGATCATTACGATCAGCGATCCAAAGAATCCACAGTCAAAGAGCAAGACGATACGGCTTTCCGACGTCGCCTCAATTGTCGACTCGACGGTTGAAAGGACTTCCTATTCTCGCCTCAATGGTCAAGACACAATTGTCATCGCCATTCAGAAAGCCCGAGACGGAAACGCAGTTCAGATAACTAAGGAAGCGGAGGCACTAGTTGCCTCAATAACAAAAGAGTATTCCGATGTCGGGATGAAGGTTGTTAAGACCTTCAATCAGTCCACTCAAATTAAGGATTCGATTGCAGACCTTAACTTTGCGCTTGGATTTGGCATATTCCTTGTTGCAACGATCGTTTTCATTTTCCTACATAACATGCGGGGAACGATTATCGTTGCCCTGGCCATTCCGACTTCGATTTTTTCAACATTTATTGCAATGAATCTCCTGGGATTCACGATCAATAACATGTCGATGTTGTCGTTGTCACTTGCTATTGGTGTCTTGGTCGATGACGCAATCGTCGTTCTGGAGAATATCTACCGTCACCTTAAGCTCGGAGAAGATCCACGACAGGCCGCCATAAACGGTCGATCCGAGATTGGTTTGGCAGCTTTGGCTATCACATTTGCCGACGTTGTCGTCTTCTTGCCGATCGCCTTCATGGGAGGCATCGTTGGGCAGTTCTTCAAGCCGCTAGCACTTGGTTTTGTATGTGCAACGTTGTTCTCTCTGTTTGTGTCGTTTACGCTCACTCCGCTTCTCGCAGCGCGATGGTACAAGGCGGGCGAAGACATGGAACACCCAACCGGCTGGTTCGCGACGAGATTCGAGAACGGATTCTCGCGGCTCCAAGAACTTTATCGACGCATTTTGGAATGGGCACTTAACCATAGGTGGTTTGTGTTCCTTTCAGGAAACATCGCTCTCTTCGCGGTGATTATGTTCTTGGCGGGATCGTTTGTGCCCTCCAAGCTTCCTCCTGAGGTGATTGCCGCCGCCAAGGGCGCAGTTCCCGCCGTAGGCATTCCAGCTGCAATTCAAAGAGGCATGGCATTGTTCCCAGCGGCAATTGTTATAGGGATCATCACAACTGTTGTGAATCTGATTCGCTATAAGAAGTTCTCGCTAAAGTACATCGTCAGCGCGGCCCTCTTTGGACTGGTTTTCCCTGCCGCCTCGGTTATTGGATACGAATATGCACAGTGGAAAGGCGAGGCCGTTTTCAAGTTCGGTTTCTTGCCGGATAGCGATGGAGGCCAGGTTCAGGCCAACATTCAGTTGCCACCGAATGCAAACTTAGCTGAATCGCAGAGAGTCGTCGAGCAGGTTGAGAAAACCATGCTTAAGGATCCAGACGTAAAGTACGTCGTTTCGAGCATTGGTTCCCAAGGTGTGGGTAGTTTTGGTGGATCAAACCAAGGTTCCAACTATGCTCAGGTGAATGCAACGCTGTTTGATCGGCAGGCATTTACAGATCGATTACCATGGGCAAAGCATACGGAGAGATTCCGGCACCGGTCTAGTACCAGCGTTGCCGCCCAGTTTACGGCGGAAATCGATCACATACCTGGCGCAACTGTCAAAGTTTCCGCTACGAGTGGCTTTGGGTTTGGTTCAGCAATTCAACTTTCCTTCACTTCAGATGACCGTAACGCGTTGGTAGCAACGGCTCAAAAGGTTCGAGATGGACTCGCTCAAGGTGCGATAAAGGGTGTCATCAATCCTGATATCACCTCGAAGCAAGGTAAGCCTGAACTGCAGATCAAGCCAGATCGGCAATTGCTGGCGGACCGACAGGGAAGCGTCAGTGAATTCGCTCGTTCAATTCAAACATTGTATCAAGGCAATAATGATACAAAAATGCGCGTGAATGGAAGGGAGTATCCCGTCCGAGTGATGATGGATGTGAATGACCGGAATAATCCGGACATTATTAGACAAGTGCCATATGCGTTCGTGCAAGGCAATCCTGTCTTCATCCCGTCGGTTGCCGACATCGTTCAAGCCCCTGGCATCGATAAGATCACTCGACGCCAGAGATCCGAAGAAATTCAAGTTACGGCTGACTTGTTGCCGGGCTATGCAAATGGCTCAGTTACTGCTCAGATAACGACCTGGATGCAGCAAAACAAGCTCGTCCCAGATTCAGTTAAGTTCAAGCCGTTAGGCCAAGCGGACGCTCAAGCTAGGGAATCGGGATATTTGTTCTCCGCATTGATCATTGGATTTGTTTTGGTTTACATGCTGTTAGCGTCGCTGTACGATAACCTCCTGTATCCCTTTATTATCCAGATGGCTCAGCCTCAAGCTATGGTCGGTGCGTTGCTGGCCCTTGTCTTAACGGACAAGTCTCTCAATCTTGTCGGGTTTATCGGGATCATCTCGCTCATTGGGTTGGTGGGTAAGAACGCCATCCTGCTCGTAGACTATACGAACACTCTGCGAGATCGCGGTAGGAATCGTCATGATGCGTTGGTCGAAGCGGGTCCCACTCGATTGAGGCCCATTATGATGACCACGATGGCGCTAATCCTAGGCATGTTGCCAGTTGCACTGGCTATTGGACGGGGCTCTGAGTTCCGTGAGACGATCGGTATTACGATCATTGGCGGAATATCGCTCTCGACCATCCTCACACTCGTCGTTATTCCGTGTTCTTACACGATCTTCGACGACCTTTCGATCGGCTTGAGCAAGCTAATTGGCAAGCGACCACAGCATCTGATCACGGAAGACTCAACGTCCTTCGCTGGTGATACTGACGAAGCTCCTTCAGCGGTTAAGTAGCATCGAATACGGGCCACCCTCTAACTGAGTGTGGCCCGTATTGTTTTGCTTAGCGGTAAAAAAACCAATGTTCGCGAGTTGTCGCAAAATGTGGCGTTATCGCCATTCGGGTTAATCCAAAACAAAGGAAGACAGCCACGATTACAAACATGATTCGGTTAAACACAACTGAATCCGTGGAAAACCGTCTCCCCTTGACCCATCCGAAAAGGGCTAAGAAGGCCGAGATCGTAAACAAGGCATAGAGCGGCGGCCCAAGGGGATGGACATGAAACGCCAATTGGACATTTCCATGAATGAGAGCCGTCCAACTTGTCGTCAGTCCACATCCAGGACACGGGCGATCAAAAAGTAACACGCTTGGACAAGGTGGCAATCCCAGTTGCTGATGGGTTCCATGTCCGCTTGAGTCAGGTTTCAAGAACGCGCCGATGGTGGTTAGGACCGCCCAAAAACCGAACCAAAGTGCTTGGCTTTTTAGTGCCGTTTTCTCGTATCCTGGTTCAAGCAGAGCCATGCGGTACCCCGCTAGGAATAACGCACTCGGGCTGCAGCAGGTTTCCAACTAACTTAGCAATGCTAAATACCGTTCCGCGTGGTTCGAGCAACGCAACGAAATGCTCGGCTGGCGGATCGGCCATCGCGATTGGACGTCCTTCCCTGACAAAAGACGTTTGGACATCGTCTAGCTGGATCAACGGCATAGGTAAAAGCGCTTCGTGAAGGGGAATCAAATCCTGCGGAGAAACCTGATCGAGTGGTTGAGTTTGTTCAATAGAATAGCGTCCGACGTCTGTTCTAATTAGTCCAGTCAGGTGCGCCCCACAGCCAATTGCTTCTCCAAGGTCATTTGCCAACGATCTTATGTACGTTCCACCTGAACAAACTATTCGAGCCCTCACAGAGTTTTCGTCGAGGACCTCAACTTCAAAGCTGGAGATATGAACGGTCCGAGCTTCTCGTTCGGCAGTCTTGCCCTCTCTGGCGTACTTATAAAGCGCTTTCCCACCCACTTTGACCGCACTGTACATAGGCGGCATTTGCTGGATCAAGCCCCGAAAAGTGGGCAGGGAAGCCTCAACTGCGCTCAATAGGTCGACGGCTATGGGGCGAGCATCCGATAGTTCGCCTTCTGCATCGTATGTCGTTGTCGACTGTCCGAACTTGATTTCGGCGACGTAGACTTTGGGTTCGAGAGGTAGATACTGCAGAAAGCGTGTTGCAGGTCCAACCGCAAGAATAAGGACGCCCGTAGCCAAAGGATCAAGCGTTCCAGCATGGCCCACTCGCTTTGTGCCAAATTTTCGACGTACAGCATTTACGACATCGTGTGACGTAATGTTAAGGGGCTTGTTGATTAACAGGATTCCAAGCAAGCCTTTAGCCTCCGAACCACTAACTCTTCGGCTTCAACCAACGGTAACTCAAAAGTACACCCTGCGGCATTCTTGTGCCCCCCTCCACCAAAGTGTCGAGCTGCTTCCGCAACGTCGTAATCCCCACGGGAACGGAAAGAACATCGGACCTTTCCGGGCTTGGGTTCCCGAATGAGGGCAGCAATCTGCACCGAGGTAATAAAGAGCATTTCGTTGACTACGCCCTCAGTGTCCTCATCGAGAGCGCCAGCAACGACAAAATCGTGATTACTCAGTGATGACCAAGCCAGCCGGCTGTCACAATCGAGGCGCATAGTCTCAATCGCGTGGCCCAGTAAGCGGACCGAAGAAATGGTTTTGCTTTGGAAAACCTCTTCACTGATTCGATTGATATCACCGCCATGCTCAAGAAGAATCGCCGAAAGGCTTAGGGCATCCGGTGTCGTGTTTCTGAACCGAAATGAGCCTGTGTCGGTTACGATCCCCGTCAAGAGGCAGGTTGACATCTCAGGAGTTATGTTTGCCCCAAGTTCGAGAAAGAGCCTCGTGAGGATGAGTGCAGTTGCAGGCTCCGAACTGTCGACGATACGCAGGTCGCCAGGAGCGTCGTGCGGAAGGTGATGGTCAATAACGATGAGCCGCTTACACTTACCAAAAAACGGTTCAGTTCTTCCCAGTCGATCCATTGCATCTAGGTCAACGATGATCCCTAGGTCATATTCATCCAGCAAAGGCTGCTGCTTGATGGTTGCAACTTTAGGTAAGAACTTGAGGTTCTGGGGTGCACCGTGATGGCAAAGAACTTCGTTAGTTTTCCCAATACCATCCAGGTAAAGGGAAACCGCAAGTGCGCTTCCAAGGGCATCGCCATCTGGGTTCAAATGGGTGCCTATGATGACGGAAGAAGCCTTCGATAGTTCTTCGCGAAATGCAAGAGTAAGTTCCTTCGCAATTTTCACTGTTGGCTCCAGAATGTCATGAAAGGTGTCAAATCTCGGTAATTGTACTCGAACCTCAAATCAGCTCCAGTCTTCGTGCAAGATCGGACGTTAGAATGCTTTCGGGATCGTATTGTGATCGCAATCCACGAAACTTATCTAGTGTCTCTTCCCCTAAGTAGGATCTTACATCAGATGGTCTCAATGTACTGTCTTTCGCAAAATAGAATCGACCTCCTGCAGCAAGAACCACATCGTTCATCCGGTGGCACAGATCTTGGATCGATGGCCAATTCCTTTTAGTAACCTTGAAGTCGAGCGCCAAGGAATAACCGTCTACGGCATGACTGAACAAGAACTTGTCCGGTTTATGGCGCTTCAGTACACCGAGAAATGATTCCAATTTAGCCTCGCGTTGCATTTCTATCTGCCGGGTAAAGACCTCTTTAGCGTGCTCTTTAGGTATGAACGACTGGTACTGGATAAACCCTCCAGGCAAGTAAGCCTTTCTCCAATTCGGTACGTAGTCTAACAGGAACGAGAAGGCGACCAAACTCTGCTCATGTTCCTTGCCATTTCCAATCATGCGCGAGGCATGATGCTTCGCTGCATTGATAAATCGCATTCCCACCCTGTTGTTGAACCGCTTTAGGATCAACCACATGGAAGATTTGGGGAATACACCCAGAATGGTGTCTGGCAGATCCTGGCGGTCAGGTAACAAAGTCGAAGGGTAATCGGAAGACTCATTCAAATACCAGGCCACGTGGATTTGCCCTCGCCCAGATGAGTTTCCTTTACCGAAACAATCGATCCAGGAGACGAGATAGTCCGAATGACCTTCGAATTTCTCGAAGATTGAAAACTGATCGTCCCAGTTATCACAGGAGACCGCGAGGACATTCAGGTTTCCACTATGTATTCGCTTCATCTTCAACTTGGCGCGGGTGATCACTCCAAGTAACCCGGCGCTGCTGATGATCTGAAAGAACAGTTCGTCTTGTGGAGTGAGAGTTTTCAACTCGCCTGTCGGGAAAAGGACGTCAATCTCAAGTACTTGATCGCCGAGCGTTCCAACCTTGAAGGAATTCTTGCCATGTATGTTCATTGCAAGCGCGCCTCCGAGCGTGGGGTACATCGTTCCACTAACGACGGGGGGCCAAAATCCATCCTCTATGGCTGTTCGCCAAAGGCCCTCTATTGTCACTCCAGATTCGCAATCTATGATCCCTTGAGCAGGATCCCAGGAAAGGATTCGGTTCATTCTTCCGATGTCAAGAACGATACATTCGGAACCAATGTTCGCATCTCCGTAGCTTCTCCCTGCGCCCCTTAAAACTATTCTTCGCTTGGAAGCCCGAGCTAGTGCAAAGATGTCCCGAATCTCCCCGACTGAGGTGGGTCGGTATTGATACCCGTCTGCGTTGGACCGCATGCCATATCCCACGAGCCTTTGAATCCTTTCGGGAGGCAGTATCGGACTGTTTCGGACAGTACTCTCGTTCATACGTTTAACTTCCTAAAGAGCCAACTGGGGAAGTGACGGATGATAAAGAAGGCGATTCGATGCGTGAACTTGACATAGTGCTCACCCGTTCGATCCGCCTTCTTGAGCGTAAACGCTGCCACATCATGAGGACTCATCATGCCCTTCATATGGAGGTGAGCTGTCATTTCAGTGTCGGTTGGACCTGGTTTTATCGTGACCACGTTTACTCCAACTTTACACAGCCGATTTCTGAGGGCTTCCATATACGTCGTCAATCCTGCTTTTGATGTGTTGTAAACAGGCTGGCCCGAGCGTCCGCGGTCCCCGGCGACGCTGCCGATCGCTACGATCGACCCCGATCTTGTGTTCAGCATTCTAATCGCTGCCTGATTCAGCCAAGCAATCGCGCCTAAGAGATTGACTTCCACCATGGCTCGATCCTTGCTAAAGTCAAACTCGCTTGCTCCCACGGTCGGCATAACACCCGCTGCGTAGACGATCAAGTCTAGACCACCGAGCTGAGCCGCAATTTCTTGGAAAAGGGCAGGTATGGAGTCGTAGTCGGTTACATCGTGTTCAAATGGGAACACCATTTTTGGGAACTCTGCCTGGAGCTTTGCTAGGCGATCGCCACGTCGGGCAACTGCGCCAACTTTGCACCCGCTTGCTGCAAGCTGCCGAGTTATTTCCGCACCTATTCCTGAAGATGCTCCCACCACGATTGCGTATCGATAATTAGGCAATTTCTAAACTCCTAGCGCTCCAACAAAGGGACATGAAAGCCGTTTACCGCCAATGCAGCACTTGCAACAAACAGCACGACGCATGCAATCAACTGGCTATCACCGAACAAGAGGTCAGCTGGCTCTCCACCCTCGTCTTGAGAAAAAACAAGCAGGACATAACGGCAAATTCCATAGAAAACGAAGGGAGCCGTTAAGATCAGCGCGGGGAATTTCTTTGCCGTCTGACTTTCAAGTGAATAGACGCAGTAACAAAGACAAGCTGCGCAAGCTGTGATCAAGACAAACCCATCCAGGGTGAATTGTGTGTACCCAGCTAAGCTGGCTCGGCTCTTGGTCCTGTTCTCTCCAAGAAGAATGAATTCATTGCGGCGCTTTGCGAATCCTAACATAAGGGCGAGCGCACCCGTACAAAAGAGCAACCATCCCGAAACTACTGCGTGAATAGCAGCCGCTCCAATGGCAGCCCTCAAGACGAATCCTGTGGCAATGCAGTAGACGTCGGCAATCGGTATATGTTTCAGCCTAAGGTTATAAGCAATTTGCAAGCCCAAGTAGGTCAGGAGAATGCATACAGTGTACGTGCCTAACAGAATCGCTACCCATAGGGAGAGACCGAAGAGAAACAAACCCAGCGGTATCGCAAGTTCCTTCTGGACCGCTCCAGAAGCGAGTGGCCGGAACTTCTTCTTTGGATGTTGTCGGTCCTTCTCAATATCAACGAGGTCGTTGATGACGTATGTGCCCGAACCTGCTAGACACATCACAGCGAATGCACCAAAAGCAAGCACTACCTTGGCTGCCGATCCATAAGATGCTGTAAACAGTAATGGAGCAAAAACAAGCAAATTCTTCGACCATTGCTTGGGGCGAAGGAGCTTGACAATGTTCAGAATCAATGATGGTTTTTTACTGAATCCATCAAGTTTAGAATTCTGCGACATTTGACTTTCGTTCCTATGCTGTAAACAAAACTTGAACTAAGTTAGGTTCCTATTTCGCCTGAAGTATACAGATACGGGACTCCATTCGTGCCAGTGAATTGAGCTTATGGTCCCAGACCCACGTGAGGTTTAACGTCTTCCCAAGGTAGTATCGGCTAATGTGTGGGATTGCCGGATACATTGGGCCTCGAAACGGGGTCGAAGTAGTTTTCGACCAGCTTAAACGACTTGAATACAGAGGTTATGATAGCGCCGGGGTTGCATATCCCAAAGATAATCATATCGAAATCGTCAAACGTGCAGGCAAGCTTTCAGAATTAGGGAAGTTGCTTGGAGAATCTCCTCGAGATTCTCGAATAGCGATTGCCCATTCTAGGTGGGCTACTCATGGTGGGCCAACGGATGAGAACGCCCACCCTCACTTCGATTCAAAAGAACGAATCGCAGTCATTCACAATGGAATCATTGAGAATTACCTCGATCTTCGTGAAGAGTTACTCGCCAAGGGCCACAAGTTCAAATCGCAAACCGATACCGAAGTTGCTGCGCACGTTATCGGCGAAGAATATACAGAAGGGACTCCTCTTGAAGAAGCCGTTCGAAAAGGCGTCCAGCGATTGCGCGGTGCCTATGCGATGGTCGTCCTTTCCAAAGATGAGCCAGGCAAGATTGTCGCCGCTCGAAATGCCAGTCCACTCATTTTAGGTATTGGCATTGACGAAAATATGCTCGCCAGCGATATACCTGCGCTACTTCCATATACACGTGAAGTCGTTATTCTGGAAGAAGACACAATTGCTACCTTGCTTCGTAATAAAGTGTCCATCATGGACCTTGATGGCAGAGAGCAAGCTGTAAATCCAATCCATATTGATTGGGACATCGCTGCCGCAGAACGAGGCGGATATGAGCACTTCATGCTCAAAGAAATTCACGAGCAGCCTCAGGTTTTACGACAATGCATCGCGGGGCGAATCGACGACAAACTTACGGTCCGTTTGGAACAGGTTTTCTCAGAGCACGTTTGGAACGAAATCGACCGTGTCAATATCATCGCCTGTGGAACTGCCTACCATGCAGGGTTGATGGGCAAGCATCTCTTCGAAAAGATGCTTCGACTTCCAACCGATGTGTACTATTCAAGCGAATTCAGATACGGCGACCCCGTTCTTTCACCGAAGTCGCTTGCGATATTCGTCAGTCAGTCTGGTGAAACCGCGGACACCTTAGCGGCATTGCGGCTCTGCAAGTCACGACGAATTCGAACTCTGGGTGTAGTGAATGTGATCGGGTCGAGTATCGCACGAGAATGCGATCGGACGATCTTTACACAAGCTGGCCCTGAAATTAGCGTTGCCAGCACGAAAGCCTATACGGCACAGGTTACGGTTTTGACGTTACTGGCGATGTACATCGCTCAAGTACAGGAAATGCCGGGCGTACGGATTTCGGACTCTGTTGCGGAACTTGTCGCACTCAGCCAAAAAGCAGAGGAATGCCTCAAACTTGAGGAGCAGATCATTGGACTGGCAGACAAATACAAGTCGATGCCATTGTGCTTCTTCCTAGGTCGCGGAGCAGATGCGAATGTCGCCTTGGAAGGCGCATTGAAGCTGAAAGAGATCGCCTACATTCACACTCAGGAATCACCGGCTGGCGAAATGAAACACGGACCATTGGCACTGGTTCAGCCAGGTGTGGTTTCAGTCTTTGGCTCAACAGACCGCGAAACTCGCGACAAAGTCGTTAGTAACATGAAAGAGGTTCAAGCCAGAGGAGGGACGGTCATCGCGATCGTTACCGAAGATGACACGGTTACCGAACGTGCAGCCGACGAAGTCATCAGAATTCCAGCATCAAAGATGGACTTCTTAAATGCCCTTCTTACAATCATTCCTATGCAGCTCTTTGCCTACCACGTCGCGCGATTGACGGGCTGCGAGATTGACCAACCTAGAAACCTAGCGAAGTCTGTTACTGTCGAATAGGCCGTAGACCAGGAAGATAAAAGCACGAGTTTTTGCTCCGTTAATTTGGAGCACAAACTCGTGCTTTTATATGCGTAAGGCTTCTAATCTGCGATAACGACAATCGCCTTACCACTGGGAATTTGACCCCTATTTTAACTGGTTCATTCATAGTTTGAATCTGAATGGCGCTTGGCGCATGAAAAAGTCGGGCTGCCTCAATAATTAAAGCAGCCCGACTTAGAATAGAACCAGACCCTAAGGGTTAACGGTCAGGGTTGTGGTGACAGATTTGCCTCCAACCGTTGCGGTTAGAGTTATGGTTTGAGTCGTGGCAACCGTGAAGGTTGTTACGGTGAATGTAGCCGAGAGTCCATTTGCCGAGACGGTGACCGTTGCGGGCACGCTGGCAGCACCCGTGTTGGAACTGCTTAGACTAACGACTGTGCCGGATGGACCTGCTCTTCCGTTGAGAGCGATGGTGCCGGTGACCATGGTAGAACTTCCA
>JBBQZV010000017.1:0-73971 GCA_038207365.1 Fimbriimonadales bacterium
CCTCCTTAAAGGATCTGCACTCGTTTCGACATTGTCGAGACGACAAATCCAGGTCGAAGCTTTTCTGAACGTCTCTATGCACTTACAAAGCAAAGTCAGCTCAATCGAAAGATTGGGCTTTTTTTGTGACCGATTTTTAACACCAAACACCGAAGGTGCGTAGTCGCCGGTGGGTTCGCTTGTCCGCCGTAGCACGCAGTGCGAAGGTTGATACCGGCGTTTTACAACCGGTAATTTGAAACCTGTAGGTGTTCAAGACGGTGCACCACAGGACTTGGCGATTTACATGGTTCACACCGCAGAGCGTAAAACGTCGCGACGAAACAACCGACAGCTACGAGGGTTCGCTTATCCGCCGTAGCACGCAGTGCCAACCTTGATACCGGCGATTTACAACCAGTATTTTGAACCGAACTGCGTCCGCCCCAGGCTGGAGTAGTCGCCGGATGGTTCGTACCGGCGTTTTACAAGCGACATCGTGAACCCTGTAGGTTCAAAACGGCGTTCCATGGGAACTGACGAACCTACAAGGTTCAACCAACAGAGCGTAAAAACGTAGGGACGAACCATCCGACGGATACAAGAGATGCTCGGGGAACTGTCGAGTTGCCCCGGCAGGCTAATTACAGGCATTAGAGCCAGCAAACCGCCTGGTCGACCCAGCCCCTCAGAGCGTTCCAATAAGAACGGGACTTGCCTAGTTTGTTGATCGCCTGATAGGCGCGTTCGGTGGCGAGCCTGATTCGGTGGCGAGTTCCCCCAAGTGCCCACAGGAGGAGGTTCCCTCCACGCGGAACTTCCGTGTGGCTCATCCATTCAGCATCGTCGGAGGTGCGTTTTGGACCAAAAATGAGTTGTGGACCTGTGATGCCGTTAGTCGCAAGAACTCTAAGTAGTTCGGCCCGTTCTGGAGTCAGGTCATAGCGAACATCAAATGTCGTCGCCTCGCCGATACTAAGAGATAAGTTGACTCGAGATGCAAAGGGCATCCGCGGCTCAGTAATCTCTTGGACCGATAAGATTTTAGAATTTGGATACATGGCAGCGATCAAAGAGACTCGATCTGGTGACCATGAGTTAGTTTTTTCCGGCATAAAGAGTTGGGTCAGAATTTCGGGTAGTAGATCGACTCTCAGCTTCTGTTTGGCGGCCATCAGGCACCTGCTAACCGTTTTGGCCGGTACATTCACCAAGTCGGTAACTTCAGTAATGGAGTAACCGCCCACATAGTGGAGGAGAATGGATGTCCTGAGAGTCTCGGACAGTTGGGAGATGGCTCGCCGGACGACGAGCGATTTGGAGTAGTTGGCTTCCTCGGTAAGGGCTTGCCTAGGCGTCTCGTTCCTATGCGCCGACGATAGTCGATGCATTTCGAGAGGGTGACGTTTCGAATCCAGGCAGAAAAATTAGTCCTGTCGGGTAATTCGCCAATTCGTTGAAGTCCATAGATCAGTGCTTCTTGCGCAACATCATGGGCGTCGTCTACGTTTACCAGAGACCGGAACGCCACACAAAACATATCGTTTCGGTACCGTTCGGCCAAGACTCCCGCAGCCTGACGATTACCTTTGATCGCCAGTGATATCAGTTCTTCGTCGGATTTCAAGATCACCAAAATATAGGCGCAACAACTCCTTGAAAGAGATCACAGCGATTTTCTCACTTAATTCTAAGCTGCTGTCAACGCGGCGATCGAGACAACAGCCGTTGGTGGTGGAGCAGGTTTGCCGATTCCATTTGCGTTCGATGACAATAGTTGCACGTGGAAGCTCGGATACCTGGAGTGTGTTTCCCTGATACACCGCAGTGACTATGAATTCGTAGACTGCCTAGATCACATCGAAGCTTAAGCTTGCGGAAACCATTTTGCTCTCAGGCGCATGAATGGAGTCTCAATTACGACAAAAAGAATCCATCCGCCAAGTAAGCAGGCAACCGAAACTACCCCGACCGCAGCCCAGCTAGAAGGATCTATTCCCATATTGGAAAGTTTGAGCTTGGCGGCATACGCAATGGGTTTGTGTGAGAGGTAAATCCCGTAAGACCACAATGCAAGGAATTTGGCGCCGGGTATCCGAAACCGATGAATTGGGGAGTCGGGACTAAGTGCAGCTAACAGCAATATCCCAAAAGCCAATGCCATTAGTGAATAGCCGAACCCTGTCATGAAATAGCCGTAGCCATAGTCTTCGACTTTGTAGTAATTCAAGAAACCGTAGTAGAGAAAAACAATCGACATGATGGCGGCAAATGTAAGTATCCGTCCCTGCTTCATTAGGCGATTCCAGACCTTCGGGTGAAAGTTTTTAATCATCGCAATAGCCACACCAGGAAGAAATTCATCAGCCCGACACAATGTCGAGTAGTAAATATGCAGGTAATAGTTCTTACTCACGCCACCAGCTTCTAGCCCGTACCGAAGCCAAAGAATGCTCCGAATTGCGACTCCCAAGGCAGTCGCGATTCCAAGTATTGTCCACATGTGGCGCTTTGGCAGGTATCTCAATGCGAGAATTGCGGCTATCGGCAATACAAGATAAAACTGCTCCTCAATGCATAGTGACCAAGCGTGTGAGAAGTCGGTCCCAGGTACGAGATGAAAGTTTTGGGTGAAGGACAAGAACTTCCAGATTGGCGGCATGCTGCCGGTGCCGATTTGATATGGAATCAGGATATAGAGAGCAAGGATTGCATAGTAGTTTGGCAGTGTTCGCAAAAGGCGGCGACAATAGAATTTCAGCAGTGAAAATGGTCTGCCCTCTGCCATCGCGGAGAAAATTTGGTTTGAAATCAGATAGCCACTTAAGACGAAAAACAAATCGACACCGGTCCATCCAAGCGTGCTAGCCCAGCCGAAAGTGGCTTTCTCGCTTACGAAAACCATGTAGTGATACATGAATACGAATAGAATGGCGACCGCACGAAGCGTGTCTAAACCAGCAATACGATTCCTCGGTTTTAGATTCAGTGTTGAATCACTTTGGGCAATGCCGATCGGCTCTTTATTGATACTGCCCATATTCCAATTTTCCCAATGCGGCTTTCCCAGTATATTGGCGGACTAGCAGTATTTGCGTAGGAACACAGTTGATTCGAATTCTCCTAGACAATTAGGTGGTCTCGCATTTACAGAGTCAAACGACACGACCCTTTGAACGGGAAAGACCTGCTACTTTCATCGCCTTCTAAGAGCGTCTCAAACTCAATCGACTATCTGTTCAGACAAACCTGGCTTGATTCTGCGCAGTACGCCTATCAAGAGTTTCCAACAGCAAAATCTTAATCCCCCTTGACAAATAGTTAACCATAAGGTTAACTATTAACTAGATGGTTAATAGTCCCTCTATCCAATTGGATTTGGTCTTTGGAGCGTTAGCGGATCCCACTCGGCGTGCGATCCTGGCGCAGCTTGCGTCAGGAGAAAGGTCAGTTGGTGATGTAGCGAGACCCTTCACCACATCATTGCCGGCGATCACTAAGCACTTGAATGTGCTTGAGGATGCGGGTCTGATCTCTAGGCGAGCGAGTGGTCGGCAGAAATTTTGCCGAGTGGAAGCCAAAGCGCTCAAAGATGCCTCCGATTGGATGGAACGTTACCGTCGATTCTGGAATGATCAGCTCGACAGCTTGGAAGAGCTGCTTGCGCAAGAAACGGAGCCCTAAATGGAAAAGACACAAATCGAAAACCTCGTCGTAACGCGCGTCCTCAAAGCCACCCCGGAGCGGGTCTATAAGGCATGGACGGATCCTGCCTATATCGCAAAGTGGTTCTATCCAAACGAGCGTTGGGATCGATGCGATCCTGAAGTGGAGCCCGTTGTGGGCGGCAAATACAATATCACCATGGTTCACAGCGATGGCGATAAAGTGGGCATGAAAGGAAAAGTAGTAGAAATGGTCTCCAACGAGAAACTAGTCTTCACTTTCCTCGACAAGGATTCCAATGACTTCAGTCAAGAGAGCGTGGTGACGGTCACTCTCAAACCGGTTGCCGACGGAACTGAATTGACCTTAATTCATTCGAAACTAGCCTCCGCAGACTTGAAATCGAATGTTTCTCAAGGATGGGATGGTTGCCTGGATATGCTAGGAAAGTTCGTCCAAGCGTAGACCCACTGCAACTCGTTTTATGGGACCGATGCCGCTTTACATTAGGGGCGAAGTCGGTCCCGTTTCTGTAACTTTAAGAGATTCGGGGCTCTATTCACCAATGAAGCACTCGATGGCGCGACGTTGGATTGCTAAACCGTCCCAGTCACTCGTACCGTGACCACCGTTTACCAACACCATTGGGCCGCTGAAGTTTGCGTTCTTAGCGATGGTTAACAACTGTTCGGTGTCCTCCAAATCCAGCTCGGTTGGACTGACAAACTCAAACTTCGCATGACACGTTTCGGCACGATGGAAAATCTGGGGAAGCGTTTCGTAACGCTCAGGTTTGGGCCAGTTCCCGAAATCGGCATTTAGCCGAAGCATTCCTTCCGATCGATCGAGGAGTTCGTGAACGGCTGCAGGCGTCGCGAGCAGTGCGTGCCAATTCTCAATTTCTAAAATGACTCCGACTTCCTCAGCGACAGCGGCAATTTGCATCAACCGAGAAAAAGCCATGTCTATCGTTTCCTTGGAATAGGCTTGCTTACCCGCGATCAATCGTGCACGACTGGCTCCAAGTTCTGCGGCTATTCGCACCCAGTTTGCGGTCCACGGAACACTTGCTTCCCCTTGCTCGGGATCGGATACGTCTCCATCGTCAATCAATAGAGTCAACAATTCCACATTCGCGTCTCTAAGCGAACTCCGCATGTCCGCTATATATTGAGTCTCTCGGCTCGGAAGATGGAAATGGCATAGCTGCATTGCCGAGAACTGGTGACGCTGGAGCTCAGAAGGAAGGTCGAGTAAAGGAGTGGTTGTGGCGGAATGAAGATCAGCCGGTTGAGGACCTCCCAAAGGGGAATCGTAGTAGGCAACTCCTAAAGTACGGTGCAGGGCCCAAGACGATACAGCAACAAGATTGTCCACAGGAGAACCATACCTCTCTGGCAAACCAAATCACCGGGCATGAGTCACACGTCCAGGTCTTAATACCAGTCCAAACAAGCGCCATAATAGAAGATCCATGCAGGATTCCGCTGAGAAAGTTAAAATTGTCACCCTAGGGTGCGCCAAGAACGAAGTTGACAGCGAGGAAATCGCAGGTGTCTTGCTCGAAGCGGGCTACGCCATCGACGGAGTTGCCAAAAAGAGCTCGGTTACTGTGATCAATACTTGCGGCTTTCTAGAGGCCTCAAAAGCGGAATCGATCCAAGCGATTAAGGATGCAGTTCGTGAGAAACGGGCGGGCCGAACGGGCAAGGTGATCGTAGCAGGTTGTTTGGCCCAAAGACTGGGACCCGAACTGATGAGACTAGCTCCGGGTGCCGACCTCTATGTTGGGGTGGGGCAAATGGGCCGCTTCGCGGAGATCGTGAAAGAGGTTCAGTTAGAACGCGAGCAACGAGTCGACGTATCGCCACCCCATCATCGATGGGCAGAGGTCCAGACTCGGGCTCGTACGGGTCGTCCATGGAGTGCCTATCTAAAAATCAGCGAAGGTTGTGACCATCGTTGTACTTTCTGCACTATTCCGAGTTTTCGTGGTGGACACCAAAGTAAACCGATTGAACGGATCCTTCAAGAAGCCAACCACCTCGCGCGAACGGGTGCAAAGGAACTCAACCTCATTGCACAGGACGTTACGCAGTACGGGTTTGACCTATACAAGGAATTCACCCTTCCTAAGCTACTTCGAGGGCTGAACAAAGTTGAGGGCATTGAGTGGATCCGTCTCCTCTACTTCTATCCCAATCGCCTCACCGATGAAGTCATCGAAACGATGGCTAGTTGTGAGAAGGTTGTGCCCTATATCGATATTCCGCTTCAGCACGCTCACCCCGATACGCTTAGGCGCATGAAGAGGCCCTGGGATGGAGATCGCTATCTCGCGCTTTTCGAAAAGGTACGAAAGGCAATGCCGGACTGCGCGATAAGGACGACTTTCATCGTCGGCTTCCCTGGTGAAACTCAAGAGGAATTTGACTACCTCCTTGATTTTGTTAAGGAATCTCGCCTTGACCGAGTCGGTGCATTCGTGTTCTCCAAGGAGCCTGGCACTCCCGCTTTCGATCTTGAAGGGCAACTTGCTCCGCGGGTCAAACGTGAGCGCTACGATAAGATCATGAAGACGCAGCAGAAGATTTCCCTTCAGGTCAATCAAAGCTGGATGGGACGAGAGATTGACGTGCTAATTGAAGACTCCAAGGATGGCTGGCTCGTTGGGAGATCCCACCGCGACGCGCCTGAAATCGATGGACTTGTTTTTGTGCAAGGCGAAGTTGCTCCCGGCCAAATCGCACGAGCGCGAGTAACTGGTGCGGAAGAATACGACCTGTATGCCGAATTGCAGCGAATGCCGACGACCAAAGGAAAGAAGCTCATGCCTCTTCGGCAAATAGGACCGGCTCGTCCCCTTTAAGTTGTTGTAAGGAAAGCGTAACGTCCGACTAGAGGACCTCGATCTCAGGTAAAAAGGGGCGCAATGCTAACGACGCGCACTGGTTCATTTCCGATTGGGTTTCGACGTGGATGGTCCGACTGGCAGAAGGATCTGGATGGCCTTATTGCCTGGGCTCAAGCCAACAACATTGGTGTCATCGATCTCGGTGGCGATGGCGACACCGCAGCGGCAAAGCTGAAGGCAGCAGGCATGCGCGCTGGTTCGGTTGATCTCCCTAACTGGGGAGGACTGATCACTGACGATTTGGGAAAAAGAAAAGAGGCGATAGCCAAGCAAGCCGAATATGTCGCAGCAGCTTGCGCTCAAGGTGCCAACAACTTTTTCTTGGTTATGCTTCCGTCCGATGTATCTAAACCTCGAAGCGAGAACTTTGGCTTAATGGTCGAGAGTTTGAATGAATTGACGCCCCATCTGGAGAAGCATGGTGGCCGCCTTGTCATTGAAGGATGGCCCGGAGCCGGTGCACTTTGCTGTACACCTGAGGGATATCGAGCGGTCATCAAAGAGGTGCCCTCTACGTCGGTTGGGATCAATTACGATCCATCTCACCTCATCCGAATGGGAATTGATCCCATTAGATTTCTTGAGGAGTTTGCGGATCGCGTTTACCACGTTCACGGAAAGGACACCGAGGTCTTTAGCGAAGACGTTTATGAATTTGGTACCGAACAGCCTGCAACCTTTGACAAGGGACATGGCTTTGGAAGCCACGCCTGGCGTTATACCATCCCAGGTCATGGCCAGATGAGATGGACCAAAGCGTTCCAGATTTTGGTCGCAAGAGGCTATCAAGGCGCGGTAAGCATCGAACTCGAAGATGAGAACTTCAATGTTTCGGAAGCTGGCGAAAAGCAAGGGATCCTACTCGGTTCCAACTTCCTTTCGGGCTGTTGAGCTGATTAGATTGAGGGAGACGACTCTCGTTTCCCTCAATCCGTTGAGTACTTGGCACGATGTTCTGGACCAAGCGTTCGCCAAGTGAGGAACTGTTTCCGAAGGTTGGCAAGGAATCGCTTGTTGACGATGGGCCAGTTTTCTGGATCGCCAGCCAGTCGCGTTAGTTCAAGGTCCAGCGTATAGACTCCCGGTACGTGAGATGGACTGGCCGTCAATACCAAAGTCTGTGAGATACCAAGGTCGTATGGAGCCAGCCAAGCCGTAGTCGTCACGCGATAATTCGGACTGTTGGGGACATCGCTGTCAAACTTTAGCGTGCTCGTGTTTGCCGTCACGAAATCGCCGATTGTATATTCCTCGTAGGCAGAAAGCCATTCACCTAGAAATCGGATAAGTGGCGCAGATTCGTTTGAGCCAATACTGAATGGGAGAGGCAGATTCCAAATATCTCCATCAGGATCCGTTTCAAAAACCTCTTCGTTCATCGCTGGTGCGGCGATTTCCACTGCTTTTCGTGCCGGATAAATGGTGCTTGCCAGTACGACGGCCATGACGATTACGGCGGATAGAACAGCTGACGTCGAACTGAAATTGAGAGTAAGTCCCGGAAGAGAACCCGTGGAAACGATAAATTTCGCCGACGTTTGGGCGACGAAATATCCAATGACTGCTCCAAGCACGCCATAGACTGTCGACTCCGCAAAGAACAGCATCGCGATATGGTTTGGCGCAAGTCCGATGGAAGAGAAGATTGCAATTTCTTTGGTCCGTTCGTAAACACTGGCGACCATTGTGTTAAGCACGAACACCGAAGCAATGATCAATTGGACCAAAACAAGCCCAAGGCCCACGCCTTTGCTCGATTCAAAGATACTGAACTGCCTCACCTCAAGTCCTCCGGACGAACTTGGTACCGAACCATAGAGATTGATTCGGAGCCGAGGCATTAGCGTGTCTAGGGCATTCCTGGTTTGTTGTGGGTTGTCAAATTCCACCGCCATGTTTCGGATATCCGCGCCTAGCGATAGAGCCGTTTCGGTAGGGAGTATAAAGCAGGCACTTGGATCAAGTCGTAAGTAGCTTCTGAAGGCTTTTGTCGTCGATGCGGATTCTTGCTGGTATTTCGTAGATAAGCTGAAGTCAGCCGGCATAACTCCATCGCCATCAAGGTCAACAAGGGCTCGCATGAAGCCGGAATCGATGATGCCTATGACCGTGTAATCGACTCCAGCATAGGAGACTTTGGCCTTACCAACTTCATTGGTGTCTACCTTGAGCTGTTGAGCAATCCTCTGGGGGAGGATCATGACGTTCCTCTCACCCGAACGGAACCACCGTCCCCCTGGGAGAACGGCATCTTGAGGGTGGAGCACCTGATCTTCTGCCGGCTCGAATCCTGCCATTGCTCGAACTTCAGCGATCCGCTCGCCTCTCTGGAGGGTGAGGACTCCAGAGTTCCCTATGTCTGCTCCGTAGTAGGCTGCTCGCCGCACGACATTTCCTCGGCCAGAGAATTCGTTTGTCAATTGCCGATACATCGACAGTTGCATGGGATCCAATCCTGGGCTTCGCAGCATTAAGCCGGAGTACCGGGCAGGTGTATTGCTTGGATATTCGTTGAGCGACAGCTCTTGAACGATCGAAGTGAAGCTCAGAACGATGAATGTCATCACGACAAGGGTTAGCGTCGTGAGAATCGTTCTCGCCTTTCGGCGGCGCATATTGCTTACGCCCAGATTGAAAGCGGCCATCGCGACACTCGAACGCTTGATGTCTACTTCGTGAACGCCACTCTGAGCCTGTCGAACAACTTTGAGCGATGCCTCAAACTTTCCGAGGATGAATGAGATGACAATGAGGCTCAACGTTCCCATCACGAAGGCAACGAAGATCATCGCTGGATTGCTGACGATTTCAAACGCAGGGTGAATGAGCCTGAGAAGGATGAACGACCCGACAAATATTCCAACTGCGCAACCGAGCTGTTTCGAGAGCAATTGGTTGCCGACTAACAATCGCTCCATGAAGTAGCTGAAGGGGATTAGCAGAAACAAGTAAAAAATGACGCCATTGACGACATCGTTTGCCGTGGATTGAAGTACGGGATGCGCACGAAGGGCAAGTCCCCAAGCCGCACGTGCATGTCGCTCGGCTTCTGGCCAATCTTTGATGGCTTGCGACGCTTTTGCCGCGCTAATTTCCTGTTCAGCTTGCTTCTGGAGGTCGGTAATACCTTTGCTGACGATACGGTACTTGTTGAATCGAGCGAGCCGAGTTGCATTGATTGCCGTGATGTCTTCCGCCGAGTGGAGTGGAACGTCTGCGAACCGTCCTGCGACAGGGGCATACCCATTTCCGGCTTCGTTTCCAAGACTGGAGTGAGTTAGGATCAACCTTGCAGCACCTGGGCCGCCTTGGGCTATCACGAAGTACTTACCCTTCGGCATCACGAAGATGACTTGCGAGTCCTCAATTTCTGGGCTGAACTTTGTGTCAAATCCAGGGCCAAGATAGCCGTAATCTTGGGGATGTGCTCCGGTTGCGGAGTCGCCGATCCACACCCATTGAAGTGCTTGGAGATCCTGTGGGTCAACTAAGTCGTACAGATCAACGGACGTACACTTGAAGACTACTAGTGGAGACGACCTTTCGGAAGTCTTGAGCATGAACTCAATGCGATAGGTGTCGTCACCATACGTTCCCCAAGAAGGGGCATAGTCGATGTTCCCCGATTGAGGGTCAAGGTGAAAGGCGACAATGCGAGTGATATTGGTCGCCGTGTCGGTATAAGCCGTCTTGGGTGCTATGCCAACGAACTTGTATCTCGCTTTGGAATCAACCGCTTGGAGCATATCGCCGCGGACGCCCATCATCGTCTTTTGACGACCCAGAACCCCCGCGATCGAATCATACACTGGAGTATCAGGTACGAAACTCTTATTGGGATCGTAGATCACGACTGAACCCGAGACGGTAGAAAAGCCTCCAACGAGGCTCATGCCGGACGGGGAAGTCGGTTGAATAGGCAGCCGGTAGTCCGAGATTTCCGAGCGATCCGATGTGTCATCAAGAGCGTGGTGAACCATGACCGACACGGTCTGAATTTGGCGACATACATTCCCGATGTCAACATGATCCAAAGTGTCGAATGGCGTATCGATTCTATCTCTGCTGTCTTCTACCGTCATGAAAGTGAGGGCGTTCATACCAGAGGTAAGCAGGGGCTCGCAGTCTAGTGCAAACTTCCCAGGAATGTTGTTCTTCCAGGTTCGACTGTCTCCATTGTTGACGGCATCAACCAAAACGAGTCTGGCCGGAGTAACGTCCATGACTTCAGCTAGCTGGACAGCGTGCGACCGGAAAAGCCGAGAAAGTTGACGAACGTTGTCTTCTTCCTCGTCACGAAAGTCGTAAAACCAACCTCGGGCATAGCTGCCTATGCTCCGGCTGCCGGAGGACAGGTCTAGGGTTAAGCAAAGTAAAGGCGGTGCCTCATGGCTGTCCATCCTAGACTGAACAAACTCTCTTGCCCCTCGAAGGGCTAAACAATGTGCGCCCGAAACGACCAGTCGGAGTGGACGACTGTGGGGTCGTGCTGAGAATATCCTTGCTACTTCAAGCAGTCCAGCAAGTCCTCCGATCCCCTCGGCACCTGCGCCGAGTTCTGGAACCACGCACATCGAGTCTGCATAGGCGAAAACAACAATCGGCTCTTGGCTCGCATTCGAGTCCGTGCCGGAGAAATCTACAATCAGATTGCTGCTTTGACGTTGGACCCAATCTTGGCGGCAAATGAGACTGCCTGATTCGCGAATGTTGCATGCACGCAAAACTGGCCCCGCATACTTAAGGGGCAGAAAGAAGCGCGGAACACTTAAGGGCACGACGCTGAACTTGTTTTCAGCATCTGCCCTTGGCATTGTTTCAGGCTCGATAAAAACAATTGCTGCGGCACCAAGCTTGGCAGCGTTCTTCCAACTCGCTCCTGTTCCAAATTCTTCAACAACGATAGCCCCAGAAACGGTCAGTCCTCGAAGTGCTTCAAGAGATCCATTTCCACCATAGATCAAGGGACCTGAAACGTTGCAGGTCGAAGTTCGTACCAGGTTTGGCCAAAGCGGCAGCAGGTCGATCGATTTTGAGCCAATGGTCAATTTGGCAATAGCCTGTGGATCGGGAACCGTTACCGTAAAAGGTTCTCGCTTTACCGCTTGGGGTTTCAGTTCTCGGAGTTTTGCTTCCGCGTACCTGATGGTTTGCTCTTCTCCCACGGAGCCAGTAATTCGCGGTCCGAATTGGGAGATGGCTTCATAATCGGACTTGACGCGATCCATTCGGACCTGGGTCAGAATTTCTCGGTACGTCTTCTTGACTTGGTCGGCGCTAGGTGCGGCAAAAGCAACAGATGCGAGGCAAACAAGGAGAAAACTCTGAAGGCCCCTAACTTGTGTGCAACGTCGGATCACTGATGTTCCATTCGACAGATAGCATGAAAACTCCTTTCGTCTGGAGTGATCCATGCGAGCTCATTATGCCCTAGCAGAGGCGATTTTTCAGAGAAGTCTCCAAACGAGACCTATCGGATATCCCACATGTAAGTGGACGCATCTTTAATAGAGCCAGCCCATTGGCCCTGAACGTCGCACCCCCTAGTGAGGTCGCGCGGGTCCAGAGATCGAGTTCGACCGTCCACTTCAACCACATTCATTCGGCCCATATGCCAGGGCCACGCCCCTCCGTATAGGTTAGAAGCGACGACGTCTTGAGGTTCCCATCCGTAGCTCGTGGTGAACACCTGAACGCTTGTACTGGCTTTCCCGGTAAAACTGTCGATTGCTGGCGCACCTTGTGAGGGTTGATAGAAACGACATGGTGGAACAACCAGCCAGTTTCCGCCTCCGTATGGCGTACCGGTTTGAGATCGGCTCCAGACGGAATCCATAAACTCGATCGTGTTAGATGGGTCAGCTACGGAAGCTGACTCTCGGGGCTGAGCAGAGCCTCCCGACTGAGTAATAAGAATCGGAGCCAGATTCAGGAAGTTGTATCCGTAGTCCGATCTGAGGGATGCGGTGTAGTACTGCGAAGCCGTGTCGCCTGGAACGAGATCTTGGTCAAAGGTGGCTTCAGCCTTGGGCCGGTCACTCGAATCGCCAGGACATCTAAAGATTTGAAAACTGTGGACGTATGGCAGAACCATCTGCACCCAAGTCCGGTCATTACGTGAATTGGGAGTTGTCGCAGGTTGGTAATTTATCGGCATGAAGCGGTCGTCATAGTCGGTGTTGTAAGACATGCTCCCCAAAGACAACTGGTGGAGATTTGACGCACAAGCCGTACGCAACACAGCTCCTCTTGCTCCCTGGAAAACCGGGAGAAGAATTGCACTGACGGTCGCAACTATCGCGATAACAACGAGAAGCTCGACCAACGTAAAAGCGTGGGCTAATCGACGCACATTAATTACTATCCATTATATCGTCATGGCCGGTTTTAGACAACGTAAAAACATCTACGGTACCGGTCTTGCAGAACGCTTGCTCTTCATACCAGCCTTGAATCCGTGAATCACATTGGAGTGTTACAAGCTTGCCTGCTAGATGGGCTTGATGAATGGCCCATTGAGTAACTGCCTTGCCTAGCCCAAAACCTCGTTTTGGCACGTCGACACACAGGTTGTAGAGTCCAATTACTTGATTGCTTTCGCATAACATGGCCGCAGCTACTCGTTGTTTGCCCTCAACCAGTTCGTAAATATCCAAGTCCACTGCATCGGATGTCGCTTGCGCAACACGAATTCGAAAACCTTCTGTTTGCCGTGGAAAGAATTGTTCTGTCATGAATTTGGCGATCTGAAATCTCGTATCCGGGTCTGTAGCCTTCCTAATTTCGCGCGGATTATCGCAAAAATGGGGCTCTGCTACCATCTGAGCAAGCCGATAACTGACACGAAAACTGCTTCGGTACAACAATTCGCCCAAATGTTCGGGCGAGTCACCTGGCAGGGCATAAACATTGAATGAACTCTTGGTTTGAGCAAGTGATACCAATTGCTTCGAAGACCAAGGATCAAGGTTGAGCCCGGCTGCAAAATTACAGATTGGATGTTCGAACTCACCCAAACAAGCCTGAAAACCTTCTTTTTCGACAAATATCGTGTTCGGTATTGCCAGGCCCAAACTGAAATACGTCTTGCGTAGGTTTTCTGACGCACCAGCCTGAATTTCCCGCAAATTCAAAGGACGGTACTCCAAAGGAATCCAATTCCAACTTTATGTGTCGAACCGATGATGCCAACAGACAATCCATTTCCAATTCGCTGACCCAAAAAGATCTGCAGACCCCGAGGAGTAAGGAACAGGCTTGAGAATCGATCACCTCGTTTGTCGAACTTAATAAGGTCTACGCCAACACCTAAATCCAGACCGTTACCCGTGTCGATCTTGATTCCGATTCGGATGGTTGGTGCGTAAAGCTTCTTAGGAACGATAAAGTTGTTGCCTGAAAACTCAGCCGCAAAGAACTTTGCGACTTCGCGCATCAGCCTTCGCTGGACAAATATCCCACCGTAGTGGCCGGTGTCCAGCCATAGGACTTTGGGAGATCCTAGTGCAGAAATCAGTTCGCGAGTGGACTGGCCGGGAATGACTGTATCGTATTGTCCGCCAATCACAAACGAAGAAGCCGCCTTGCGGCCCGGCAAGTATTTCAGAGGCTCGATCGCCTGGATGGCTGTCGCCAATTTCTCCTCAGTAAAGCCTCGACGCCGAAGGACATCGCGCTGCCTAACCAAGAGTGACGAGTTCCAAATGACGTGGGCCAAATTCACTCCACCAAGTACAAAGGTTGGATGGGTAACTCGGTTATCGACGGCGTAAGTCACGGCTGCTACAAGCGCTCCCAAACTTGTTCCGGCGAGTCCTACGAATTTGTGGTCAAATTCCGGGCGACTCTCCAGGAAGTCAAGCGAACGCCGAGCATCGAGTACGGCTTGGGTCATCGTCGCAACAAGCGTAGGCGGATCGGGTTCGATGGCTAACTCGCCGGACCTTCTGCCAGGGGGCGTCCTAGTTAAGTGGTAAGGCAGGGTCATCACGGCGGCGGCAATGTTTGACCGGTTAAGCTCTTGCGCAAGTGCTCGTTCCGCCTTAAGATCGGTTGCACCTAAATAGTGAAGTACCAATACGACAGGAATTGGACCGGAGGGGTTGTTGGGTAAGAACACACGCAGAGGAACCGTGTTGTTTACGGCATAAGGGCTCGTAATCGGGCTTGGAAACTCTTCTAGATATTCGTTCTGCTCTTCTGTTTGATCAATAAGTCGCCATGGGGCAAAAACGATTGGTTCTGGAGCCTTCGCCACGCTTGGCATTGTCGTGGCTGGAATCGCTTGGGCATTAACATGTCCGATAAAGGTAAATGCAAGGGTAAAAAAAGCTACGAACTTGAAGGTGCCGCTCACCGTGATTAATCCAATTTTTTGCATGTGAGCTTGTCGCGAAACGGAATTGTGCCGTTCAATCTAATCCTAGTATTCAATACGCCAGACTGGAACGACGATAGCTGCCTTGTCCAAGCTTAGACTTTTAGGTTCTTATGAACCCATTCGACAATACTTTCAAAGGGTTTGACTCGACGAAAAACACGCATTTGAATTCCAGTCCAGGCTCGCTCATGTTCTGGAATAGCTATCACTTTGCCTGAATTATTCAAGGCAAGACGTCGCGGCATAAACGTAATTTCCTTTTCGGGAGGATAGAACATTTGTAGCCGTCCCCCTTCCATGCGAGGGACAGTGAGGACCTTTGCTTTGAATCCGCTTACTGTTGTGTCGTGCTCGAATGCTGTTGGCAGTTCTTTCTTTGCTTGATCTAGAACTTGTAGCCAGTCTCGTTGCATTGAGTAATAGCTAACGGTATCCCGTACGCCTGAGCTACCTTCGTCTCGCTGGACGATCGGCTTACTTTTGCCGAGAAATTCAGGTTGCGATTGACCCAGCGCCATGACCAAACATCCGGCTAAGAATCCGATGCTTAGGGCACCAAAAATGATCCATCGCGATAGATGTGGACTTTGTCCGTTCACGACTCATATTCTACGACGTAAACAACTATTCGGCCACAATAGGATGGGCCTATGTACTTCACCAAGTTCCCGCATCGTTCGAATTTCTCTTTTGTGGATGCTTATAACGAAGAAGAATCCACTCTGAATATTGGTGGCAAGGAATTGTCGCTCTCCGTTGATAGCTATCAGGGTGACATCACTCACATTCAAGTAAAGGACGCCAAACGGTGGGGCGACAACAAGTGTTTGGAGTCACTGAATCTTCCCGATAAGGCATCGCATAAGCATGTCAAGTTGACCGATCTAGGGAGATTTAACGTTGTTGGGAAGCGTGGCAAGATTCTGTTGAAGGGATCTTTTGGGGTCTCAGGCGACTCTTCAATGTTTGTTTTTGAGACAGGCGATAAGGCCAACTTCTTCGGAATGGGGGAGAAGACGTTCGGAAAGCTCGAACTTTCCGGATACCGAACCAAGTTCTGGACTACCGATGTTTGGAACGACTTTCATTTCGCTCAATGGGGGGACAATCCTACCGACCCTCCCTATTTCTCTCTTCCTTACTTGGTCGCTCGGGTCGGTGAGGAATATGTGGGCCTGTTGTTGCATAACCCGTATCCCACCTTTATGGAGACTCCAGGAATTGACGAGGAGAGGGTCTTCGTGGAATGGCAGCGAACTTCGGAAGATTTAATTCTTGGAAGTGAAGGTGGTGAGCCTAACCTATGGATTGTCTATGGTCCTACACTCAAACAACTAACGCAGAAATTGCAGAAACTTGTGGGTGTAACGCCTTTGCCACCTGCCTGGTCGCTGGGTTACCACCAGTCGCGCTGGGGTTACGGCGGGCACGATGATCTGCTGAAACTTGACGACCAGTTTGAGGAATACAAGATTCCTTGCGATTCTCTGTGGTTGGATCT
Organism: Fimbriimonadales bacterium; assembly: GCA_038207365.1. Taxonomy (GTDB): domain Bacteria; phylum Armatimonadota; class Fimbriimonadia; order Fimbriimonadales; family Fimbriimonadaceae; genus Fimbriimonas. Next base: position 16,441 of record JBBQZV010000017.1, read on the forward strand.
CGACTACATGGACGGATATCGAATTTTCCAAACCGATATCAAGATGTTCCCTGAAGGAGCCCAAGTCACTGGTCAAAAGCTTGCCGAGCGAGGACGGAGAATTGTCCCGATCCTTGATCCCGGTGTGAAATTTGAGACCGGTTATCGCATATATGATGACGGTCACAAACACAAGGTCTTCTGCCAAAACGCTGAGGGCAAGGAATTTGTCGGATTGGTGTGGCCAGGAGAAACGGTTTTTCCTGACTTCACACAACAAAAAGCTCGAGATTGGTGGACGAGTTATGTGAAGGAGTTTGCCGAGAGCGGCTTTGGCGCGACTTGGCTAGACATGAACGATCCTTCCACTGGTCCTGTGGATTGCCTTGGAATGAAATTCAACAATGGCAAGGATCCCCACACCGCGCATCACAACCAATTTGCGCTCGGAATGCAGATGGCAACCCATGAAGGCTTCAAGCAAGCTAGGCCCTTGGAACGACCTTTCATGCTGTCTCGCTCAGGGTTTATCGGTTCAAGTAAGCATGCGGCCATTTGGACCGGCGACAATCTTTCGAACTACTTCTATTTGAAGATCTCGATTCCTACTTCCCTAAATATGTCGATTTCAGGGCAGCCCTTTAACGGCCCTGATATTGGCGGTTTCGGTGGCAGCGTAACTGATGAACTCATGGTGGATTGGGTCAAGGCTGCATTCTTGTTTCCTTTCTTCCGGAATCACTGTGCAAAGGGCCAACGCGAGCAAGAGCCGTTTGCTTTCCCAGAGCCTGTCATGTCCGTCCTTCGACGTTACATTCGGCTACGCTACAAACTGATCCCCTATCTTTACAACCTATTTGCGGTGCAAGAGGAGAATGGAGACGCAATTATGCGGCCCCTGCTTTACGAGTTTGAAGACCCGAATTTAGAGGAATTGGATGACCAATTTATGATCGGACCTTCTATCCTCCAAGCCCCCTTTGTTGAGGAGAAAGCAAAGACCCGATCGGTGGTTTTGCCTGGCAAAGAAGCTTGGTATGACGCGATCTCCGGCAATTGGGTGGAAGCTGGGACCCACACCGTCAAGAACGAAAAGTCGACGACGCCATTGTTCGTGCGTGCTGGGGCCATCGTACCGATGCAGCCTGGCACCCCGGTTGACAACACGAAAGACCTCAACAAGGTTCATTTCCATGTCTTCTTGCCTCCCAATTGGTCGGGAGAGTCGGCGTTGACTTATCGCGCCGACGACGGGATTTCGTTCGGGTATCAGACGGGTGAGCGGTCTGAAGTGAACATTCGGCTTGCCTGCGTTAAAGGAAATGTTGCGATCAGCCTGGAAGAAACCACGACGGGATTCGGCCCCATCGATTCAACCTTCATCATTCACGGAGATGTGAAGAGCCTAAGAATCAATGGTGGAATTGCGAAACTATCCTCCGCGAAAGTTGTACTTACTGGCAAACCGTTGAAGGTCAGTGTCGCAACAGTTATCTAGCAGCTACCCAATCTAAAGGTTCCATCGTAGCAATTAGGTGGCCGATAACTCGGCTGCCCATCCCCCTTCGGCCTTCAGGCCATATCGACTGTCATAATATCTGTATGTTTACCGGCATCGTTCATGGGCTCGGTCGTGTTCAATCTCTGACCAAGGGTGTCTTGGTTGTGACGCCTCCTGAAGGTTTTGCACCTGATGGGTTTGACCTTGGCGAAAGCATCGCGGTCAATGGATGTTGTTTGACGGCTGTTCAAAAGGAAGGTGATCTCGAGTTTGAGCTGAGTCCGGAAACGCTAGCGAGGACCTCCCTCGAAGATCTTTCGAAGGGTGATATTGTAAACCTGGAGCGAGCCATGTTGGCTAGCGCTCGGTTTGGAGGTCATTTCGTCCAAGGTCATGTCGATGCAGAAGGGACGATTGCCGCTATCCTCCCAAGCGGGAATTCCATTGTTTACCGTTTCCAGATTCCCTTGGAATACGATCGTTACCTGATCGACAAGGGAAGCGTTGCGGTCGATGGTATCTCACTCACGGTAGTGAGCCCCAAAGACGGAGCTTTCGACGTGTGGGTAATTCCACACACACTTCAAGAAACAAACCTATCCACTCGCAAGATCGGAGACCATGTCAACCTTGAATTTGATGTCATAGCTCGCTATGTTGAGAAAATGATGAGCGCACATACTGCGATCAAAATGATTTAGGTTTTATTTGAGGCGAGTCGATCGTTTGATTACTTGACCGGGGGTTGAACCGGTGAGATTGCCTTCCAAAAGAACTGGAACTCCATTTACGATGACGGTCGCCATTCCCAAGGGAGCAGCTTCGGGATCTTTCGTCGTAGCTTTGTCGATGATCTTCTTTGGGTCGAAAATAACGATGTCGGCCTTGTTCCCAGGTGCTAGGGAGCCACGGTGAGCAAAACCAAAGCGATGGGCCGGATAGGAGGTCATTTTGCGTATAGCCTCCCCTAGCGAGAGTAGGTGTCTCTCTCGCACGTAGACACCTAGTATTCGAGGAAAGCTTCCCGCGTATCGAGGGTGAGCACCGCCGCGTTGACCATCTGTGCAGAACATGATCCGGGGTGAACTGATGAATCGATCAAGATCCTTCTCCGACATTGCGGTTACGACTACCGTCTCCCCTCCCTTTGCAGTCGGGCCAGAAGTTGCGGTAACAATCTCCTGACAGACGGTCACAGGATCCTTGCCTGTCGACCTGGAAATCTCGCCAATTGTTTTTCCTTTCCAAGAAGGATCTGGGCCGTAATTGCCGAGAAGTACGTGATCTGCTCCCCCTACATCCTTCAGCCCTTGTTCCCACTGCTTCCGGTCGGAATAATCTTGGGTGGCGATGAGTACCCGGATCGTCGATTGCCAATAGGTATAGGGATAGACGTCGGCGGTGATGTGAATCCCTTCCTTTTCCGCCGCCCGCATCTTGTCTAGGATTTGCTGGGCTTTCCCCCAAACTCTTGCTGATCCAATCTTGATATGCGAAATTTGTGCGCTTACATGGCCCTTTCTCGCTATTTCAAAGAGCTCGTCTATTGCTTTGAGAACGTCATTGTCCTCATTGCGCATGTGGCTAATGTACATTCCGCCGTTTGAGCCCGAGGCATGTCCCAGCGCGACAAGTTCATTCGTGTCCGAGAACCTGCCGGGTTCGTATTCAAGGCCAGTTGAGAGTCCTAGAGCGCCTTGCTTGACCGATTGAGCTACCCAGTTTGCCATCTTCGCAAGTTGGCCAGGATTAGCCTTTCGAGCTGAGTCTTTGCCCATGACCGCTTTTCGAATCGTGCCATGGCCAACAAATGAGGCAATGTTCAAGGCAACACGATTGGAACCGAACTTTAAAAATACGTTTTCAATAGGAAAGCCAGATCCGCCGTCTTGCCCGATGACAGAAGTTGTGATCCCCTGCCGAATCTGGGATTCAGCCGTCGGGTCCGACCTCAGCCACGAGTCGACATGGCTATGGGCATCAATGAAGCCTGGAGCAACAACCATGCCCTTTGCAGAAATCACTCGTTCTCCGGACCGAGGTTTCAAGTGTCCTATGGAAACGATAGAATCGTCTTGAACCCTTACGTCGACGAACTTGGGCTTGGATCCGGTGCCGTCTATCACCTGTCCTCCAACGATCAAGGTAGAAGTGTGACCGGCAAAGAGGACTAGAGGCAGAAGGTTTAACATGGCAATTTCGCAATCAGTTGGGCGGCTAAGTTTGACACCTGTCCCAATAGTTTACTGCTTCCTTTTCGTCGTACTGAGACCCAGGTTCGAGCCAATGCAACCTCAGAGAAACTAGGGCGTACCATGTACTAGATGGCAGAGCGTAAGATTTTAACCGGCATAACTTCGGAGGCATTCACCTCCAACGCAGATAAGTGGGCTCTCGATAAGCTCAAAAAAATCCCTTTGCTGCCTACGGTTATCCAAAAATTCTATGAAGTTGGATTTGACAGGTGGATGTACTGCTACAACATGAGCATGTCGGTCCGTTGTGGGCCACATCAATATCCAACACTTCACCGAATTTTGCAGGAGTCATGTCGCGTCCTCGACATGCCTGAGCCAGAACTCTACTTAAGCAGTAATCCTTTTCCGAATGCCTTTGCAGGCGGAGTAGAGCGCCCCTATATCACTCTTCGAAGTTCGATGGTTAACACCATGACCGACGAGCAGCTTTATCACCTCATCGGTCATGAATTGGGCCACATAAAGGCGAATCACGTTCTCTATTTTTCTGTGGGCAGTGTTATGTTCCAGGTGCTCGACCTCCTAGGCAGGCGCACGTTGGGAGCAAGCGATGTGGCTACTTACGCATTGGTTTTGGCCATGTACGAATGGTCCCGTCAGGCTGAGTTTTCCGCAGATCGAGCGGGTTTGCTTGTTTGTCAGTCACTCGACATAAGCATCGACGCGGAAATTGCCCTAACCGCTGGACCCAATCGCTTGTCCAGTGAAATGAACCGTGAGGCATTTATGGAGCAGGCACGCGCCTATCAGGATGCTGACTATCAAGATCAGATCGGGAAAGCCATCCTGTTCGCAATGATTGGCAAGACATTTACCCACCCCATGCCCGTTCACCGAGCCCAGAAGCTTGAACAATGGGTTTTGAGTGGTGCTTTTGATCGAATTCTCGCAGGCGACTATGAAGGTGCTCCCAAAGTTACTGCCGCGAGTGCTTAGTTGGACTGGACATTAGTAGTCGAGCAACGCTTTACTAGCTGAAACCTACTTCTTTTGGAGGTTTTAGCTATGCCTGGTAAACTTTGCTCCTAATGTCGAACCTGGATTCGGAACTTGTGAGGCACGCGCTAACCCTCGCTCGAAAGCACGGCTTAGCTGAGGTTGAACTTGGGTTAGGAAACGAGAAATTTAGCGCGAAGCTTGACCCAATGCCGGCCAAGTCTAGACAGAGGAGTGCGGACGCCATCGCGTCTCCCATCGAACCCGAATTTCAAACGCTAACCGCATCGCTAGTAGGCTATTATCGCGAAGGAAAAACGCCGCTTCGTGTTGGCTCACAGATTAAAAAAGGCGAAGTCGTTGCCATCATCACTGCTCTTGGAATTGCTAATGACGTCGAGTCAAAGGTGACCGGAGAAGTCGTCGAAGTCTTGGTTGAACCGAACCAGCCGGTTGAGTATGGACAAGCGCTGGCAAAGGTAAAAGCATGAACCGAATCAGAGGAAATTCACTCGCAGGGCTCCTAGTAACCATTGCCATCATGGCGATTTTAGCTGTCGTGCTTTTTAAGGGAAGTTCAGCATTCGGAGGAAAAGCCACATCCTCGCGAAAGGATGGAAAAGGCACCACTGTTCTAGGACAGGTCCGATACGATGCCAAAGACACCGTATGTCGCAGCAATATTGGTCAGGTCCGTCAGGCCCTCATTATTGTACAAAGCGCGAACGATGAGAAGTTCCCTGACACGATAGAGGAAACGAAGCTCCCGAAGGAATTCTACAAGTGCCCGCTCGGTGGTGAGAAATATCAATACGATCCCACTACAGGCAAGGTGACCTGCCCCCACCCTGGACACGAGAAGTACTAATGCTAAGCAAGGTATTGATTGCCAATAGGGGAGAGATCGCATGTCGAGTCATCCGTGCTTGCCGCGAGCTCGGGATCAAGAGCGTTGCCATCTTCTCAGAAGCAGATCGAGAAAGTTTGCATGTCAAATTGGCCGATCAAGCTATTTGTGTTGGTGCCGGATCAAACGCGGAGTCTTATCTCAATTTAGCCAACGTTCTTATGGCTTGCCAGATCTCTGGCGCAGAGGCCGTACATCCCGGCTATGGCTATTTCAGTGAGCGAGCGAATTTCGCGGTAGCGCTCGAATCTCTAGGAATAAAATTTGTTGGCCCGCCAACTGCGGCAATTGAGGCAATGGGTGACAAAGCGAGTGCTAAGAAAGCAGCAGTCGCCGCTGGTTGTCCAATCGTTGTAGGGAGCGACGGATCGGTCGCCAATGAAAATGATGCGCTCGGAGTAGCCGAGCAAATTGGTTATCCAGTCCTCCTCAAGGCAGTAGCGGGTGGAGGCGGACGGGGAATTCGTCGAGTAGATGCTCCCGAAGAACTCGCCAGCCTATGGAAAACCGCCCAAGCCGAAGCACAAGCAAGCTTTGGGTCTGGCGAGATCTTAATCGAAAAGTGCGTGGTCAACCCCAGGCATGTTGAGATCCAAGTCCTGGGAGACGCATATGGCAACATGATCCACCTGGGTGAGCGCGAATGCTCGATCCAGAACTTGAGGCACCAAAAGTTATTGGAGGAAGCCCCTTATTCTGATTTGCCACAAGATGTCCGGCAGGCGATGGGTGATGCGGCAGTTCGAGTAGCGCTCAGCGTGGGCTACCAAAATGCTGGAACCGTGGAATTCCTCGTCGATTCCAACAATGACTTCTTTTTTCTGGAAATGAATACGAGGTTACAAGTCGAGCATCCAGTGACAGAAGAAGTCACTGGCGTTGACCTCGTTCATTTGATGCTCAAGGTGGCAAGTGGGATGCCGCTAACGTTGACTCAGGACGATATTGAACTTACGGGCCATGCCATCGAAGCAAGGATCACCGCTCAGGATCCAGACCGTGATTTCGCACCAAGTACTGGCTGTATAACTGGCTGGAGAGTCCCTGGGGGCCGTGGTGTCCGGATGGAGACCCATTGCTATGCTGGTTTTAGTGTTAGTCCTTATTACGATCCATTGTTAGCGAAACTAATCGTGCGCGGAAAGAACCGAGACGACGCAGTGACGAAACTGCAAACAGCCTTGTACGAGTTTGACGTCACGGGGATTTCGACCAACATTCCCTTCCTTCGTCGACTGATTGATTCCGAAGGATATCGAACAGGACAGTTCGATACCGGATTTGTCCCCAGGTTCCTGTCCGGAGAAGCAATTTGAATTTAAGTAAAGGTGTCGCCTAATGGCCGTCCGATCCAAGAGAAAGGCAAGAGAGGCGGCGATGCGCACCTTGTATGAGATCGACCTTGGTAAGACGGACTTCGAGGCAGCGCTCGAAATTACGCTTGACGAAGCCAAACTCGACGAGGAAATAGCCGCTTACACGCGTCAGCTTGTCTTTGGAATCAAGAAATCTATGCCGGAGATTGATCGGCGACTTTCAGCTATCGTCAAAGGCTTTGACTACAGTAGGATTGCCCCAGTAGATCGAAACGTTCTACGAGTCGCGGCCTATGAACTATTAGAAGTGCCGGAAATGCCCCCGGCGGTTACGATAAACGAGGCTATTGAGATTGCCAAGCGATATTCCACCGCCGAAAGCGGAAAGTTCGTTAACGGAATTCTTGGACAGCTTCTGAAAGAATCGGACAAGGCCGACTGGGACCCGAATACTGCGCCACCGGAGGTGGACGAATTGATCCCCGATGATCCGGAAGCTGAGGTTATCGAAGAAGTCGTAGAGGAGGGATCGGAGGAAGCCAAATTCGCCGAGAAATTTGGCACCTGGAAACTAAGATCTGGTGACAGGACGATCCCATCGAATACGGAGGGTAAGTGATTTGAGCGCTCAGATTTTGGATGGGTTGGCACTTTCGAAAGTGGTCCGCGAAACGTTAGGACACCGCGTTGCAGCTTTGCGAGAACGGGGGATTATTCCGAGGCTGGATGTACTTGTGGCAGCTCACGATCCGGCTAGCTTGTCCTATGTTCGAATGAAGAGGATGTGGGCTGAGAAGGCGGGAATGCATGGCGAGAGTTTTCAAATAGACGAAAACACTACCCAGTCCGAATTGATCGACAAGATCGGCGAGCTGAATGCTAATCCGCTTGTGCATGGCATTCTCCTTCAACATCCATTGCCTGCCCACTTGGACGAGCAGGCGGCGCTTATGGCGCTTGGAGCTGAGAAAGATGTTGATGGAATAACGCCGCAATCTTTAGGAAGGCTAGTAGCAGATTTGCCTGGATTTCGATGCGCGACACCCTTGGGCATGATGAAGCTGATCGAACATCACAACATCCAAGTTAAGGGTAAACGAGCCGTTGTCGTTGGCCGATCTGTAATTGTGGGAAAGCCTGCCGCTCTCATGCTCCTTCAAAAGCATGCAACGGTCACCATTGCACATTCCCGAACCGAAGATCTGCCCGAACTATGCCGTGAGGCCGATATTCTGGTTGCTGCAGTAGGCAGGGCAGAAATGATCAAGGGAGATTGGATCAAACCCGGAGCCGTTGTCATCGACGCCGGATATAACAAAGTAGATGGTCGTAAGGGCGATGTTGGCGATGTCGAATTTGAATCAGCGAGCCAAGTAGCAAGTTGGATTACTCCAGTCCCAGGTGGCGTAGGACCCATGACGGTCGCGTGCCTATTAAGCAATGCAGTTGATTCCGCAGAAAAAACGTTGGCGTAAGGTTGGCAAGGCAGTTGGGTTGCTCCTCACTGCGTACGTCATCATGTGCACCTATTCCGCTTACAACTACATCCACCCAGCTCGTGCGAAAATTACTCGGCCGAGTTGGGTTAAGGAAGTGGAGATTCCAGGTTCGAAAGCTTTGATTCCGTCGTGGGTCTCTCCTGGGCTGGCGAATGGCAAGGGTAAGTCCACCGTCTTTGTTCTGGCTTATGGATATGGCGGTACTCGAGAGAGCTTCACTGACCTTACGCGTAAGCTGCCCAAAATGGGGTTTGAGTGCGTCGTCCCGTGCATGCCCGGCCAAGAAGCGAGCAAGGAATCATCCGTTGAATTTGGATACGCGGAAGCTCGTACGATCATTGATAGCGTTAAGTGGGTTCGATCACAGTACAAGAAGCAACCTAAGATCGTGCTTTACGGAGTTTCAATGGGCGGCGCTGCAACCTGGCTCGCCTCCGAAATGGACCCGTCGGTAGATGCTGTCATCACTGAGGGTGCCTACGCTCAATTTGACAAGGCCATGGACAACTGGCTAAACCAGAAACTCCCTGGATCGTCGTTCTACCTTAAGCCGATGGTATGGATCGCAAGTGCTATGGATCACATTGATCCTTCAAAAATTGTCCCCAGCGATTCGGCCGCAAAATGGCGAAAACCAGCGCTCGTTATCCAAGGATCCGAAGACAAGCTCATTCCAATGTGGAACGCAACCAAACTCTCAGATGCCGCTAAATGCCCCATCTGGGTAGTGCCAGGCGCTGTTCACGCTCACTGCTACGAAACGGCGATGAAGGAATATCTCAATCGGTTGGCAGACGTCGCCAATCACGCCTGAGCTGATTTCGGCTCAGGATGGTCGTGATTACTCAAGGTCTGCCTTAACCGGTTCGAGCAAACTTCGCTAGGTGATCCATATGAGGGAAACTGCTTCGGGTGCCGGGCATAGAAAACCAGCTAGCAAGATACCATCCGCTCTATTCCCACCAGTTGCAGTGTGCATCCATCGCGAGTAGTAGCTTTGGGAACAACAGTCCGTTATGAAGCCGTATGATTGAGACGTGCTTAGCCTGCTCTGTGCTGTTCCGATATTTAGAGCTTCGTTTGACATCCGAAAAGACTCCACAACAGTGCCTGGTCAGCCGTACGAGCGGTACTTCACCCATGATCGCTTTGGCCGCGACATCACATTCTATTTGACACGCAATGTCCAGAAGTTGCCCTGCCCGCTCGTCGTCTTTGTCCAAGGTTCGGGCGATGGTTCGAACTTCGTCGAGCGCAATGGCCGAGTGCTGCCACAGAACGGCCAGACAACAATTTACGATCAGGCGAAGGGCGCGATTCGGCTACTGATCGTCGAGAAGCCAGGGGTCAGATACCTCGAAGCCGGCGAGCAAGGCGGCGCAACGAAATCCTCTGTCGAGTTCCGCAAAGAGCACACCTTGAGCCGGTGGAGTGAAGCAGTTTCGGCTTCTCTGAAAGCAGGACTCAAACTTCCGGGAATGGACAGGAGCCGCGTCCTTGTCGTCGGCCATAGCGAGGGTGGGCTGGTCGCGTGCTATGTCGCTGTGAGGAATAGATCCGTCACTCACGTCGCAACCCTCGCCGGCGGTGGGCCGGCTCAACTCTACGATCTCATCGCCCTCGCTCGAAAAGGGGTTTTTAGCAGAGGGCAGAGCGACCCGGAGAACAGCGTGGATTACCTCGTCAGCGAATGGAAGAAGGTGCTTGCCGAACCCGAATCGACTGATAAGCTGTTCCTCGGCCACCCATACCGCCGATGGTCCAGCTTCCTATCGACATCACCGATGGAGGAACTGAGCAAATTCAAAGGCCAGATCTACATCGGGCAGGGCCTAGAGGACACGAATGTCGAGCCGAGCAGTTCTGACGTCCTCTACGCCCAACTCTTGGCTCGCGGCAAGCAAGTCACCTACGACCGCTTGTCAGGACTCACACACATTTTCTCGACGAAAGACGATTTGAAGAACTCAGGCTGGCCCATCGAAATGAAGCGAGTGCTCGACTGGTTTCTCAAATGAACTACTTGGGGACTAGATGCAATATGAAAAAATCCTTGCGTATCACATTGCATCCTTTCTGTTTTCGAGTGACTGCCGTGTAGATCGTGTGAATCTCTGTCAAGCCAACGGACCAGATTGCTCATTGGCTGAAGCTGAATGTCCGAATGCGACATGACAGTCTGACCACACTCCGATCGTGGCATTCCCGCAATCAAATCGTCGAAGTCGGAGCGGCGTCAAATGGAGTTCGCTTAACGCGAGAGTTTTGCGGACTCCGATGTCTTAACTGACGCCAGGTCTTGCAAGATTTCGAACTCGGCGGCGGATGCGAATGTTTTTCCGTTTACTTCGCTCAAAACTTTCAGTCTCAAATACTTGCCCAGCTTCGTAGGGAAATTGACAGTTTGAAGTGCCTTTGACTTCGGAAAGGTTCCCTTGAAAACGGGCTGACCAAAGTCAGATTTGTTGTTCGAGACATAAATCTCGTAGTCGGCGATCATGCCGTTTTCTCCCGCTTGCCTCGGTAAATATTGGAAGCCGTTGATTGAATAGAGTCCGCCAAGATCCACGTCAACGATGAATGGAAACTTCGCAGGATTGGCCTTGCTAGTATCCGAGTGCCAGATCGTCTCCGGCGTGCCGTCAAATGCGTTGGCGATGCCGGTTCCTCCGTGGCCCGAATTTGCAGTGACCACGAAAGCGGTCTTGTCTAGCTCTCTGGTTTGCGGAGGAATCGGATATGGCGGTGAGGGCGGGATGCTAGTCGACTTATCGAGGCGGATGATCAAATTCACCTCTTTTGATGTCGAAATTCGCGGTAGCTTCAAGTGAATCAGGCCACGCTTCTCGTTCTTGTCGAAGCTCCAACCAGTCCTTAACTGCATACCATTTAGTCCAATCGAAACTGGGCGTCGGTTGGAGTGAATCTGGAATTCATAGATGCGGGAGGTCAATTTGCCTTTGAACTCTCCTATGCTCCGCCCGACCCTAACCTGAATGTCTCCGCCATTTGGGGCTTTGACCGAGATCATCTGCTTTGCACTCTCGCCCTTCTGATACTTACGCGTCTCCCCGTCGTCCTCGTACATTTCAAACTGCGAGTTCCCGTGAGGGTAAATGTCGAAAGTCAACGGGTCTTTCGGCTTCTGGTTGTTGTAAAGCATCGCCGGATAGAGCGGGATAATCGCCCCGCCGCGCACGAAAAGTGGAAGCTTGTCGAGCGTAATGGGATACGTCTTTAGGGTGGTTGGACCCTCGACCACGCGTCCATCCCAATAGTCCACCCACTGCCCTCGGGGAAGATAGATCGGCTCCCGTCTCCAACCTTTGTTGAGGTTCATGCTATTGAATACCGGTGCGACCAACAACGACTCACCCAGCATGTATTGATATTTCACCTCGCGTCCCCAGGTCGTCTGATCTTTTGGGAATTCCCAATTCATTGACCTTACGATCGGCGCACCCGTATCGAATGCTTCTTTCGCATACTTGTACATGTATGGCGTCATTTGCATCTTTAGTTTGAGGTAGTTCCGACTGATTGATCGATACGGCTCATCGTAGGTCCATGGGCTCTTCCTGATCTGGCTCCAGCCGTTCATGGCATAAAGCACCGGCGTGAAGCATTTCCACTGGAGGTCACGAACGTAAGTCTCCGGACTCCCACCGAAAATCCCGTCCACATCGGTCGTTGCGTAGGCTTGGCCCGATAGCCCTGAGCCGATCACAGTCGGGATGTGGTAGCGAATGAAATCCCAGGTGCCATATTGGTCGCCCGTCCAGCAGATCGAATAGCGCTGTGTCCCAGCCCAGCCTTGCACCGTCCAAACAAAGCCGCGTGAGTCGGAATTCGTGACTAGCGAATCCCACGCCTGTTTGTTAGCGTCGAGGGAGTGCTGGTAGGCTGGCCCCGTCCAAGCGACATCGAGCTTTTGCAACCGGGTTCCGGCGATTCCTACCTCCCATTTCGTTTTTGCCAGGCCTTGCTCTGTCCAAAGGCCCGTGTGGAATCCGAGTGCGGCGAGCCCTTTCACCGTTTGCGGAAGGTCTACATAACCGCATCCGTAGCCGTCATTGACCAAGAACCACCCACCCGGCATATCGTTTTTTCGATACTGTTCGGCGTTACGTGGGATGCAGTCGGGCGTGATCTTGACGAACTTGCCTTCCTTGTCTTTTAGGGGTTCCTTCGTTTTCGGATCTCGGGCCATCCAAGCATCGGCATCTCCGAGTTCCAGACCCCAAATGGGTACGAAGTTTGGTCTACCCGTGAATTGGGTGTACAAATCGAGAACCCGGTTCATTGAACCGCCTACAAAATAATAGGCATCGAAACGATTCTCGTTGTGAGTCAGGTTGATGGCTTGGTTACTGGTGAAGTCGTAAGTGCCAGTGGCGAAAGTGTTCCTTAGGACGCCGTAGCCGGTATTGGTCATATAGAACGGTGCCGGATTCGGGTGCCCGCCATCGTCCCAATTCCCATCGGCGACAATTGAAATTTTCTTATTCTTATGAGAGAAATTACCGTTCTGCTGTCCGCCGCCGAAGAAGTATTCGTCTGGTCTCGTGCTCAGGGTTTGAGTTGTATCGGTACCAAACGTGATCGGCTTACTTTCCTCCCAAATGAGTCTATGATCCTCGCCCCATAGCTTGAACATGCAACTCTTCTTCTGAACTCGGAGCATCAGTTTGCTGGTCGAAAAGTCAATATCTGTTGGCGTCTCGTGGACTTGAATTGGTGTTGTACATGCCGTGTTATCGAGGACGATCTGCGCCTTTTTCGGATCGTTCTTGGAGTCGGCAAAGTTGCCGCCAGGTGCGGCAAGAATGCGAAACACATCCGGCCGAAGAAAGATGATCTTGACCTGGACCTTGTTCGCCGTCATAAGCATGTACTCGCGCAGCTTTGGCGTACTCAAAAAGCCTAGGACCGAACCCGGAGTTTGGGCTTGGGCAGACGATACTATGAGAAAGGAAAGAAGGATCATCGGGCTTCCTTTGAGTCGACCCGAAATAGAGAGGCGTGACAGTACCTCGATTCGATCGCGTCCCGAATTGCTTTCCTGCGAACGCAATGAATAACTGGGGGCAGTAGGGGTCGAAGTTGAATGGGAATGGTGAGGCGACGGCACAATTCCAAGTATATCTGGGCTTGCCGAGGCTGAAGTGCTCGGTCCTCACATAGGGTTCGGTGCTCGCAAGGCACGATATAATGATTTTTGAGTTTCAAGTACTTCACTTGAGAGAATCCAGCAAGGGAAGGCAACAGGAGTTGCGTAATACTTTTCTCGCAGCGGATTAAGACCACGAATAGCCTGCTTTCCATGCATCGATTCGGCCTGTTCTGGCCAAACAGTCAACGAGTCCCAGATTTGCCTTGCTCTCAACTCCTCTTATGTTTCACCCTGCAAGGTTTTGGGAATAACCTGTTGTTCAGGCCCAACTACCCGTTTTCTCCGAAAAAGTCTGAACATGTGCCCTTGGTTGCTTCCTCCAATGGCAGTCGCATCTGAAGAATGACCGTTTCCTTGGTGCGATTGATGCGGTTCTGAGAATCCTCTTCCGGACAGAGCACCGGCAGGCTTGGCCTTGTCACTAGTTCGACCTAGTCGGACATTCTCAACCCCCAATCGCTCAATAGATTTCTTTTCTGAGTTGCGTTAGCTCCTATTGCCTCAGCAGAGCAAAGACTCTTGTGGGACGACGTAGCGCCTGTGGACCATGAAATCAATAGTATTGACATAAATGATCACTCAGTTCCAGTACCTCGTTCCGAGTTTAGGACCGGAATATCTATTTCGAGAAGTCAGCCCCAACTCCTATTGATAGGTAATATTGGTGCATGAATGTCCTCCTAGTCGTGTGTCTAGCAATGCAGCAAACTCAACAGGTTGATCCAGTTTTGCAGCCAGACAACTTCCGAGGCGACTACCACCTGAATGTTGTGCCCGAGCGGAAAATCCAGGCCAGGTACTTCATTGAGCAAACGATCGATGCCGGAGGGGTCGTTGATTGGCAGGGGACTTTTCCATCTCCACCACAATATCTAACTCAACCAGATGCGAAGGTGGTTGAATTTCGGATGGGTGGACGAGTCGTGAAACCAGCTGTGATTCGAGATGGTCGGCTTGGTCGTCCCTTGTTGAACTACCACGTCGTCACTTCAAGCGTTGAGCAACTAAAGACGATGTCTCTTGAAGTGGTAGTGGAATCGACATTTTGTTCAGTCCAACTCGTCCCCGGAAAGCCCGAGAAGCCGGCCCCTCCTCTGCCGCGCTCTGAGCGCAACGCGTATACAAAGGACACACCTTTCTACGATTTCACCTCGTCGAGTGTTCGTAGCTTCATCAAAGATCACAAGCTCATTCGGGAAGCTGATGAATCGGATATCGCATTTGGCTGGCGCGCACTGTGCGCGGTCCGAGGGGCGCTGAAGTATGTGAATCCTATGACCCCGCCACTTGCGTTTTCAGCGACTGCAACGGCTGCTAGATGCACCGGAGACTGCCTTTCGTCCAATGCCCTTTTCACTGCCATCATGCGTCGAAACAAGATTCCCACGAAGAACATCGGTGGGTTTCATTCGCCCGACAATGCAAGTGTAGAAGCACACCGAAGCGGAGATTCCCATTCACAAACCATTTTTTGGGCCGAAAATGTTGGATGGGTGCCAGTAGATGCAACGGCTCCGGTAAAGGAGGCCACTAAGATCGAAAACGCGACCGCCTTTGGCTGTAATCCAGGAGAGATGTACTATATTAGCGAGGAGTTGGAGTTCCAGATTCCTTTGCTAAGCAACGAATCTCCCGTCGAGGCTCCATGGTTCAATGTTTTGTTAGTTGGCTATAACGACATGCATCTGCAGGTTGCCCACACCTGGAATGGTGCTCGGACTACGAGACAGAGCTATACAGTAAAGACCACCAAAAAGTATAACGACAGCTGGAGAGCAAACCTCCGTGTTGGGAATTCTGTCGGCAACTAGTGTAGCGTCACTGGGTTGTGCCCGCCTGTCTCGTCCATTTATTCCCGTGGTCATTGCGCGGTGTGGAAGGTGAAGCATGTCCTTGCGTTGTTAGCCTGTGACTCTGCAGAAGGAGGCTCTGGTCGTCGGACGAAAGGATCTCCGAGGCATACCGATGCTCATAGGGTGATTGAGATGTGGCGCAAGCAGGCGGTTCTCTCGGGCCCTCTTTCCTTGCTTTCTCGTAAGGCTCTGGTCGATGATCCGCGCTTTGTCCAAGTAGACCAAATCACACTGGTCTGCGACAACTTAAACACCCACAAAATGAGTTCGCTCTACAAAAACTCTCCTGCGGCTGAGGCGCAGCGACTCGTAAAGAAGTTGGAGATCGTCCACACTTCCAAACATGGGAGTTGGCTTAACGTGGCTGAATCCGAACTGAACGTCCTAACCCGCCAAAGCCTTGCAGGACATATAGGTAAACAACAAACTTTCCAGGACAATGCTCAAGCCTTTGCCAAACATTAAACGAAAATCAAACCGGAGTCCAATGGCAGTTCACAACGGACGTTGCACGGACAAAGCTACATCGCCTTTACCCGCAAATCGTGAAGTGACGAAACAGTTGTTGCACTTCAAATTCTCATTTGATTAGGCGTTCGAATGAGTCGATCAAAGACAATTTAGACGAATAGCAGATCCCGATAACTTCTTTGTTAAAGCTTTTGGAAGTTATTGACGGCAAAGTTTTGCTCAGTCGTGTCCACAAGCTTTGGGTTACCTGCCCGTCTGATTTTTAGACGGAAGTATTTGTTCATGGCATTGTGCACTCCTCGTTCGACGATTGGAACTTTGCTAGGTTAAGCCTGCCCATCTGTTCGCCATTGTCGGATTAGTCCCGCACATATTTTGATACGTGGTCAACGCTACGAACCGCTAGATTTGGCGACTCGAGGTGCAAAATAGCGAAGGTACTCCAACCTATTGAGGTGTCTATCACTTCGTTTCCGAACTTTCCACGCGTGTCTCGAATATCCGAACACGGAGATTCGTTCGGAAAACCATCGGAAATTACAACCGCTCTCCATTGAATATCAGAAGCAAGGAGGCAGAATTGGCTAGCTGGCAAGGCGTATTACGCTATGTGTGGTATTCGGCATTGATCCGGACATACCCATACCCGAAGTCACAGGTGTAGACGACGGCCGATTGCCCTGGACCGATTTGTAGGTCGATGACGACATGGTCAGACTTGAGTGCCGAAGATACGCGCTTAGTATCGAAGGAGGCGGGACCTCCATCCTCAAACAGGACGTATTCTTCATCTCCGCAGATCAGACTTAAGCGCACTTCCTCTTTACGGAACGGGACACCCGCGCGGCCAGCCGCCATAAGGATGCGTCCCCAGTTTGGATCGCATCCGAACATCGCAGTCTTGACGAGTGGAGACTCCCCAACCGTTCGAGCGATCTTCACTGGATCATCTGTTCCTGTGACCCGAATTTCCACGAGCTTGGTAGCGCCCTCGCCATCTCTAGCAATTTGTCTGGCAAGTGATGTGCAAACCGAACACAGAGCAGATTCAAACTCCTTTGCGTCTGCTTTTATGTTGGAAGCACCGTTAGCGACGAGGATAAGCATGTCGTTTGTGGAGGTATCTCCATCAACGGTCATGCAATTAAAGCTCTTGTCCGCGACTCGCTTGAGAATGGCTTGAATGTCCAGGTCCGACACGTCTAGGTCCGTCAGGACATAGCCAAGCATGGTCGCCATATTAGGTGCGATCATCCCGGAGCCTTTGGCAAAACCCAGAATAAGGCCGCCCATTTCTGACTGAGGTTGTCGTTGGGTGAGAGACTGGGGCCAAGCCAGTTCTTGGTTCTTTAAGTCAATCCAAGCCCACTTCTCAACAAGGTCCGTCGTCAAGATGGCATCCATAAAGGCTCGAGCATCGGTCCCGAGCTTTTGGCTAATGTCCTTGACCCCCCTTTCTACTTTTGCCATGTCGAGAAGGTGACCAATAATTCCGGTTGATCCAACTGCAATTTGGCTGGCATCAATGGACAAATGCTGGCCTACAAGTTCTGCCATTCGAACTGTGTCGCGCTCACCCTGGTCGCCTGTACAGCAATTTGCGTTGCCACTATTGACAACGATTGCGCGCAGCTTTCCGCCTTCAACTACTTTCCGGGAATAATCGACACATGATGCTCGAACAAAATTGGTAGTAAACACACCTGCCGCATCTGCAGGTCGGTCGGAAACGATCAGGCCAAGATCATTTCGCTTATTCTTGAGTCCACATCGGACTCCGGCCACGCTAAATCCTTTAGGTATTGGAATCATTTTTTCTTAGGGCCACATGCCATCCATGGGAAGTCCGGTTTCTTCGGGGAAACCCGCCATCAAATTCATATTCTGAATGGCCTGTCCGGCCATTCCTTTGACTAAATTGTCGATCACGGAGCAAACGACCGCGTAGCCCAATCGTTCGTCCACCGATACACTGATCACGCATCGGTTTGAACCGAGGACCTGCTTGGTGGACGGTGGATTATCTTGAACGGTCACAAAAGGTTCGTCCGTGTAGAAGTCGCTAAAAATCTGCTTCACTCGTTCAGTAGTTTGTGATTCCTTGAGTGGAACGTGGGCCGTGCAGTGAATTCCACGGGGCACTGGAAGCAGGTGCGGCGTGAAACGTACCTTAAGTTTCGAAAGCTGCTCAATTTCCGGAGTGTGTCGATGGCCCACCGTTCCATAGGCCTTCATTCCTCCGTCGAGTTCTGAGAACATGTAAGCAGTCTCCGTCCGAGAGCGGCCCGCACCCGAGACTCCGGATTTAGCATCGATGACTGGAACCCCTTGTACAATTCCGGCAGTTACCAAGGGCATCAGCGCGAGCAAGGTTGCTGTTGGATAACAACCTGGATTCGCGATCAAATCGGCTGCGGCAATATGCCTTCGATCGACAAGTTCTGGAAGCCCATAAATGGGCTTAACACTAAGCTTAGGCATGAGATGTTTCTTGCCATAGTACGCTTGGTAGGCATTCGGGTCATCTAGCCTGAAATCGGCAGAAAAGTCGATGATTCGGGTCTTGCCAAGAAGGCTTGGCACGGCTTCCATAGCGAATCCATTTTCCTGACATAGGAAAGTGAAATCGGCTTGGGCTCCCTGAGGATCGAATTCAGTTAAGACAAGATCCGTAGATAGCCAGGGAGATTCGTCACGAAGCAAACTTCCAGCACGGCGGGCAGATGTAACCGTTGTGACTTTTGCAAACGGGTGGGATGCCAGGAGTCGAATGGCCTCAGATCCGCCATATCCGGTGGCTCCCACAACTGCGACGCTAATCGTTTGTTGCTTCATAGGAACCGCACAGGTTACCCTTTCAGTCAGAGTCAGGTTCGGCTGGGCAAAAAAAAGAGCCCCTCGTGCTCTTGGACACAAGGGGCATCTTTTCAGAAGCGAATTACTTCTTGTCGGCAGGAGCGCCGGTAGTAGGAGCGCCAGCAGGTGCGTCGGTCTTAGGAGCATCAGCCTTAGGAGCGTCAGCTTTAGGAGCGTCGGTCTTAGGAGCATCAGCCGCAGGAGCATCAGCCTTAGGAGCAGCAGCTGCATCATCACCCTTACCGCAACCAGCCAAGAAAGCGGCGCCGAGAACGCCTGCGACGAACAGAATCATAAACTTTTTCATAAACGTATCCTCCATGTTGAACGCGGTTAACCCGCTAACCCGGATAAGGGGTCTGATCGCATTATACAATCGCATCGTGCTTTCTTTCATGAAAATGAAGTCTTAGGGCTGAAACAAGCTGTCAACAGAACTAGATGGCACATGTACTTCGGCCAATTTCCACCTTCGAGACGGGATAATCAGCCAGTCATGATCTTCTTCTTTCCTGAAAACCATAGTGACCTCGTTTAAATGTCGACTCTGGTTAATACCGAGTAGCGATACGCTTAGGTCGATTGGAGATATGATCGTGGCTTCGTCGCCAGTCACAATTGGGTTCATTTGGAAAACCGTTACTTCGGGCCGGCTATTCCTAATGAAGCGAGCTATCTCACGACTGTTCCCACCTTCGTTTTCGCCGTTGTATTTGATATTCGCACTAATTTTGTCCATAACTCCACCCGGGCGACCTTCTTTGCTGGCCTTAATTGAAGCCGAAAGTGCCTGCAAAATGAGTGCCTTATCATTTGGTGGGCGTAACACGCCCATGATCACGCGTACACCAACCAAAAGTACGAGAACAGCACCGAGCAGAATAAACGCCTTTGTTGTCTTTCTCATATTCTTCTTGACGCTAAAAGTTACTAACTTCGCAGGCACTTAGATGTTTCAGCAACATCAAATGAAATCTGCTTGACTAGCTCATCCAATGAGCCAAAGTTCATTTCGTCACGTAGCCGCTTAACGAACTCAATTTCAGCGGACATGCCATACAGGGATTCCCCCGGGTAGTTGAGTAAATACGCTTCAATCGTGCGTTCTCCTCCACCTACTGCAGGTCGAACGCCAATCGAAACGGCCGCCATGTAACGACCTCTAGAAGTAGTCATCCAACCAGCATATATGCCGTTTTCAGGGACAACTTGGTCGAAGGAGCGAGCCAAATTTGCAGTCGGATAACCAAATTTTCGGCCAAGCTTTTGGCCCCCAACAATCACACCGCTGAGTGAGAAATGACGTCCTAATAGCTTCGTCGCCATCTCTATGTTTCCCGAATCCACGGCATTCCTAATTTGGCTGGAACTCACACGAAGGCCATCCATTTCAAATGGCAATACGACAGTTGTTGGGATCCTAGCGCTCAACCATTCGGTGTTTCCTTCTCTGCCGTTACCCATTGCAAAGTCGTGCCCGACAACTATCTCTGTGGCTTTGATCGATCCGATTAAGATTTCTCGAAGGAACCTTTCGGCAGACATTCGGCTAAGTTCGGCATCAAATGACAACACGGTCGCCGTCGATACACCCAATTCCGCGAAGACTCGGAGGTTTTCCTTTAACCCAGCGATGGCCTTTGGACACTTGGAGGGGGCGAGAATAGCCGCCGGGTGCCGATCAAATGTGACCAGATTGCACGGAAGCTCCTCAGCGTGGGCCTTTTCTACAGCCCGACGGATTACCGTTTGATGCCCTAAGTGCACACCGTCAAATGTGCCAATACAGGCTACTGATTTCCGCCATTCTGCTCGGAGGAGTTGGTTTCCGAAATGAACCTGCATGGCGACTATTCTACTGAGCCGGACTTAAGGCTCGCCAGAGCCGACAAGCAGAGGATCTGGCAAATTCCTACCAAGCAAAGGACGGCGGGAGACTGCCATAACCGGGCAACTTTGAGTTGCTCAAAAGGGGCAATGAGACTGTTTCCCGTACTTGTGATCAAAGTCGCGGCTAGAAGAATGAACGCATTGAAAACCATCGGTAGCGTTAAGGTCAAGGGAAATGCCAGCCTTTTCGGTGCAAATAGCCCCGGAATGAGTTCACCCGCCACGATGAAGAAAATGGTAGCGACCGCGGGTATCCCGTAAAGGATCGCGAAAGGGAAATTGGGAAGGCTGTGTGTTTCCCATGTGATGTACCCGCCGTACCCGGCAGCACAGGCAAACATAACCATCCCACACTGAAGTGAGAGAATAAACCTTGAACTCGACCCCTTGTTAGGAGATCCTTCAGGCGGAGTTATCTTGGTCGGATCCGCTGGGTTGATCATCGTGAATTTGTTCGTAGATTTCTTTACGGTGAACGGTTACTGTTTTGGGCGCACGGATGCCAACACGCACCTGCTCGCCTCTAACTTCTAGTACTACCACCTCAATCTCGTCGCCTATCACGATGCTCTGTCCGACTTTTCGCGTGAGCACCAGCATTCTCTAAAGCCCTCCGTGGCCGGTGGCAAAGGATGATCTCTTCTGCCAAATACGGTATGTCGAAATCACCTGGTTGCGCCTTTGGAACACCCGGTCCTATCAGTATACGCATCCACCTGCAATTGGTACATCTTCTTGAACTTATCTACGCTCAAATCACAACGGTTTCAATCGCGGCCATGCAATTTCAACTCCTTGAGAAGTGATTAGGTTCTGGAAATCCATCGTTTTAACTTTTGAATCGTGGACTTGTTGGGGAGTCGTGTTGTTGCTCAAACAATAGCTCGCCAACAAACCTGCCGACTCTCCAATGTTCCATTCGACTGGATGCAATCGATAGCATCCGTTCGTGATGTGCGTTACTCCGAGGTTCTTGCACCCTGGCAACAGATTTTGAACACGCATTGGCACTAAGGATCCCAATGGTATTTGGAAGGGAAGAGTGCTTGTGTCGATGTAGCTTTTGCCGTTCGTGCTGGGATGTAAGTCAATGCGATAGCTTCCAATACCTACGCTATCACCGACCTCAGGTGCGCGATCAAGACCACTATGCGTATAAGCAGC
Source organism: Fimbriimonadales bacterium (assembly GCA_038207365.1). Classification (GTDB taxonomy): domain Bacteria; phylum Armatimonadota; class Fimbriimonadia; order Fimbriimonadales; family Fimbriimonadaceae; genus Fimbriimonas. Next base: position 38,244 of record JBBQZV010000017.1, read on the forward strand.
TATGTCTTGCTCTAGTACTGTGGAGCGTGCGACAATGCGCCTTCCCTCTCGAATATAGGGCGCCTTAGCAAAACCATCACTCGTCCCCATGACATCCGGTCGAAGGTAGAGCCCTGGGTAACCCTCGCCGCCGTCGTGCCTAGGCGCTTCGGTTTGCAACCAATAAAGCAGGCTTAGCGACAATTCCCTTGCATTGAGAAGGTGATTAGCTTTTCCCTCGAGTGGTACGTCAAGTATGGAACCTTCAAAATAGTCATTTTGGGGCCAATTAACGATGGTGATCGGATGTGGAACCCAGCCTTTTTCGTGATTGTCAGGATCGACGATTTGGCGGTAGCTGAAAAGCCCGAAATCGCCATTGAACCAGCTTACGGGCTTTCCGCTGAAGATCGGCAAGTGCCGCATCTGTCCGGTCTGAGGATTGATATCTTCAAAGCCGAGGAAAGGACCTGGCCAGAATGCAGGTTGATATTTCTTCCAATGATCGTATTGGACAGGCTTATCGATGACACGATGAGAGCCATCGTCGTGTGCCATAGCGAAGACCCAGGTGAACCCTTGAATGTTTTGAGGTTCTGGTTCGCCGTCAACTGCATTTGGCTCGAAAGTTTGGGACTTTGACTCTGCGCCAATCACGTATTCCGTACTTGTAAGGGGTAGAAGGTCTCCGAGTTCCGTTGCGTCAATAACATATCGCGGTGTAACTGTGCATTCAGTTCCTTCAAGGCGGCTGAACAAGGTAACGGACTCAACCCTATCTGCGACCATCGACGCACTTGTTGCAACCGTAAACAATCGGATATCGAGTCGACCTGTCGTCAAGAAAGGCTGCATCATTTGGTTCAAAACGACCCAACCTATGCGAGGCTCATGACAGAGTTTGCTGACCCAACCGCCCCCAGGATTGAATTGGATCTGACTTCCCACCTTAGGGCTGAGGCGCATATGCTCACGATAGAATCGCCTAACGAGGTTTCGATATTGACGATAGAGAGCCGTGCAACCAAACTGCTCGATCCAAGGATGTTCGTCAGGCGGGACTGCTTGCGATGTCAACTGTCCACCAATCCAATCCGTTTCCTCGGTAAGGATCACTCGATAGCCCATTGAGCACGCAGCCATCGCTGCGGCGCATCCCCCGGTACCTCCACCTACGATGAGCAAGTCGCATGTTGTCTCGGACATTATTTTCATTTTAGCCAGCTTCACTGAATCTCAAGTCCGTGGACTTGAGACCACCCAATTGGATCATCAGAGGGAACGGGAAGGTACCCTCTATGCTTATCATGAAGGTTCGAGATCTACGCGAAAAGTACCTGCGATTCTTCGAGTCGAAGGGACATTTAAGGTTCCCAGGTGGCTCGCTGATCCCCTACGACGTGACCGGCAGGTTGGACGAGTCGTTGCTCTTCAACGGTGCGGGAATGATTCAGTTCAAACCGTATTTTCGTGGCGTCGCACAACCAGAAAATAAGCGCCTGGTTACGGCGCAGAAATGCGTTCGAACGGGAGATATTGAAGAGGTTGGAGACAATACCCATCTCACCTTCTTCGAAATGCTCGGCAATTTCTCATTTGGTGACTACTTTAAAGAAGGTGCCATAGCGTTATCCTGGGAATTTATGACCGATAAGAATTGGCTTGGGCTCGACCCTCGTCGATTGTCGTTTACGATCTTTGAAGATGACGATCAAGCTTACGAAGAGTGGGCAAAGTGCATTCAAAGCGTTGGATTGGAACCCACCACGAGGATTGTAAGGTTGGGTGAAGACACAAATTATTGGCCAGCAGGTGCATTCTCCTATGGCCCTCCTGGTCCATGTGGCCCGAACTCGGAGATGTTCTACTGGGTGAGCGATGATGAACCTCCCGAAGGAGCCTATAGCAAAGAAGATTGGCAACGGGATGAAGCTGCCGGAAAGTGGCTTGAATTCTGGAACGATGTGTTCATTACATACGATTGGCAAGGGCATCTGAAGGATTTCTCCAATCCAAAACTTGGCTACTCAAAAGATGGAATGCCCGAACTTCCGTTCCGGTCAATTGACACAGGCTTTGGTCTTGAGCGGGCAGCAGTTGTGCTTGGCGGCTATGAGTCTGTCTACGATACAGATGTATTTGAACCCATTTTCGCGGTAATTGCGGGCCTCGAATCGACAAAGGAAAGTGCCTATAACGAAAACGATCGAGAGGTCGCACGTCGAATTGTTGCTGACCATATCCGCACATCCGTTTTCTGTATTGCTGAGGGCATTCTCCCGGGAAATAACGGTCGAAGCTATGTTGTTCGCCGCCTCATTCGCCGAGCCATCCTGAAGGGGCAACGTACGCTTGGAATTGACAAACCTTTCTTTCACCAAGTGTTCGAAGGTCTGATCGAATCAATGGGCGAGTTCTACACTGAACTGGTTGATCGCCGCGAGACGATTACGGAAGCTCTCAAAGGTGAAGAAGCACTCTTCAGAAGAACGCTATCAGCGGGTACTCAACTGTTGCAGGCTGAACTGGACGATATCCTAAAGCGAAAGGACTCTACTCTCGCTGGTGATGTTGCTTTCAGACTCTATGACACTTTTGGTTTTCCACTTGAAGTAACTCAGGAGATCGCTTCGGAGCAAGAGATTGGAGTGGACATCCTTGGATATGAGCTTTCTTTGAAAGAGGCACAGGAACGGTCGCGTGGTTCACAAGATCGTGAGTCAGTTTATGGAGGAGTAGTATCCAGCGAAGAGTTGGTAGTGCAAGATGCACCGTCATTAACCGAGTTTTTGGGATATGCGACGACTCAAGGAACGGGGAAGATCGTTCGCATCAAAGCGATGGGCTCTGGGAAGTATAAAATTGCCCTTGATCAAACTCCATTTTATGCCGAATCTGGTGGTCAAACGGGGGATAACGGTTCTCTCGTCGGACTTGGATTTGAGCTTGCTGTTACGAACACAACTAAAAGTGCGAGACTGTTTTGGCATGAAGTAGCAACCGATGTCGACGTCCCGAAGTTGCTTGGGAGTACGGTTACAGCCAAGGTGACCGACGAGCGAAGAGCTCGGATCTTGCGAAATCACACAGCAACCCACTTGCTGCAAGCTGCATTACGGCAAGTTCTGGGCAGCCATGTGGCTCAGGCAGGTTCGTATGTTGGTCCGGAGAATCTGCGATTTGACTTTACTCACCCGGTCGCTCTTTCAGAAGACCAAAAACAAGAAGTTGAGCGGCTCGTCAACGTACAAGCCCTAGCTAACACAACGGTTCAAACGTACGTGGATCTTCCAATAGCGGAAGCTCGGGCTAGAGGCGCAATGGCTCTCTTTGGAGAAAAATATGGCGATAAGGTGAGGATGGTTGAGATTGGCGAGTTCAGTCGAGAGCTTTGTGGTGGTACCCATGTCCGGTCAACTGGTGAGATAGGATTATTTAAAATCGTTTCCGAAAGCAGTGCCGCCAGCGGCGTTAGGCGAATTGAAGCAATTACTGGCGAAGCTGCCTATCAATGGGTTGTGGAAGAGTCGCAACGAGTCCGAACAATTGCTGAAGCCTTGAAAACCAGTTCGAAAGATCTCATTCCCGCCGTACAGCGCATGATCGACTCGGTCAAGGAAGAACGTCAGAGGCGCGAGAAGGCGGAGATGGCAGCGCTTAAGGGTGGATCTGCGAGCACATCTCAAAATGAGCTCTTTGAGTTCGACGGGATTCAGGTGTGGATAAAAAGTTACGGCGAGGTTGATCAAAAAGCTGCTACGGCAGCCCTTGATAATGAGGCAGCGGGCAAGCCGAATTTCGTGGGAATCATAGCGATCCAAGGAGATGGCAAGGTGACCTTCATCGCGAAGGTCAATCCGGAAGCCCTGCAAAAAGGAGCAAATGCTGGCAATTTGGTTAGGGAAGTAGCCAAAGCCACCGGTGGTGGTGGCGGGGGCCGGCCCGATTTTGCGACGGCAGGCGGCAAGTTAGTCGAGAAGACAGATGAAGCTATGGCTTCTGTGCCTGCGTTAGTCAAAGCAATGCTTACAGGATAGGCTATCGGTATCAGCTGGAGTCGAGGTTTCCTCCAGCTGATTCTACGGACAGTAGTCCCATTAGTTGATCAACTATTCTGGGTGATTTTTTCATTTTGAAGGAACTGAGGTCCTCCAATCAGTCGAGTAGCAAAGACGGGTTTCCTACGAAGAATGTTAGTTGACACTTAATATGAGGTCTTAACACTTCTGGTCAAGCGTGTAATCTCTTCCTATGCGTTTCGCAACTAAGGCTCTTCGTGTAGGTCAGGAACTCGATGAACAATACAGAGCTGTCATCCAACCGCTTTATCAATCTGCCACCTTCGGCTGGGAAGACCTCGACCATATTCCGCAGTTCGACTACACACGTTGCGGCAATCCGAATCGTCACACGCTGGAACAGGTAATTGCTTCGCTTGAGAATGGAAAGCATTGCGTTGCCTTCTCAAGCGGGATGGCCGCAATTGTCGCTTCGTTATCTCTGGCGCAAAATGGAGATCATGTCCTCATTGCTGGCGACATCTATGGCGGAACGTTCAGGATCGGCGAGAAGTACTTGCCCAAGCAAGGCATTCAAGTCAGCGAGTTTTGCGCTCACAATCCACTCACGATCAATGATGTTGTCCAGCCAAATACCAAACTTCTGATCTTTGAGACGCCAACGAATCCAAACCTACGAGTCTCCGACATCTCGGCTGTTGTCAAAGTGGCGAAGCAGCACGGATTGATTGTTATTTTCGATAATACTTTTGCTTCTCCCGTTCTCCAAAACCCATTGGATTTGGGAGTGGATATCGTTGTTCACTCGACGACAAAATACATCAGCGGCCACTCTGACGTGATCGGTGGAGCAGTAGTCACAAATAACGACGATTACTATCAGACCGTTTATGAGTGGAACAAGGCAGTTGGCGCTGCACCGAGCCCATTCGATTGTTGGCTATCCCTTCGTGGAGTCAAAACGATTAGCTGTCGCATGGATGTGCACTGTAAAAATGCTCAAGCTGTTGCAGAGTTTCTGCACTCCCACCCGCGAGTCAAGCAAACTCACTATCCCGGTTTGGTTACGCACCCGGATCATGAAGTCGCCAAGCGCCAAATGACTGCATTCGGAGGCATGCTTGCATTTGATGTCAACGGAACGGTGGCTCAAGCAAGAAAGGTTTGCGAAAGCACCAAAGTATTCCTGCTCGCAGAGTCTCTTGGCGGAGTTGAAAGTCTGATCGCCTATCCTCCACTCATGAGTCATGCAACCATGACCGAAGAACAAAGGGTTTCCAAAGGAATTCCACCCACTCTTTTAAGGTTAAGCATCGGTATTGAAGACGCCGCCGACTTGATCGAGGATTTGGACCAAGCGCTTGCAATGGCCTTCTCGTAAAGAGCACGTGACCTATCTTTGGTGTTCCGCGACAGTTCGCGTAACTTAGAAACTCGGGCAGGCGGATTTGTGATTCCCGCCTGCTTTTGTCTCTACCTTCCAACTCTTCTATCGCAAGAAGGCTTCCCACAGTCCGCCGTCGACAGGGATCACATGACCGGTAGTCAGGGATGTTTTCTCCGTGGCGAGTAGATACAGGGCGTCAGCTACTTTTGCCGGGGTGACTGGCGATTTGAGAAGTGTTCGCTGAGCGTAGAAATTGGCAAGTTTGGTTCGAAGGGATTCAGTGGTTTCCGATGCGTCAAAGGCAATTTCATATTTTGCCAACGAGCTAATGACACGATCTCGGGGAAACATTTGTGAGCCCTCAACCACTGTTGCGGGCGCAACAGCATTGACGCGAGTTTTTGGAGCGAACTCAACGGCCAGTTCGCGGACCAGGTGGTTCACTGCAGCCTTGCTTGTATCGTAAGCGATGCTTCCTTTCTTAGGTACCACAGCATTGGCGCTGCTCGTTAAGACAATACTGCCCTTAGTGCCCTGCTTGGCGATAATCTTTTGGGCCTCATCTGCAAGGATTGCGGTGCCTACGACATTGATCTCGAATGTTTTCTTCCACTGAGCATCAGTGTTCTTGCCAGTTGAAGCATCTGAAGCGATAAATACCGCGGCTATGTTGATAACGACATCCACTCCACCATAGTGAGAGACCACTCCTTCAAGTGCCTTTTGGACAGACAAGCGATCGGTGATGTCGACTGCTTGAGAAGCAATAACTTCTGATCCGAACTTTGCTCGGAATTCAGAGGCCGTTTGTTCCGCCAATTCGCCATTGATATCTGCAACGATTACGTGAGCCCCATTGGCAAGCAACCTTTCGGCTACGTTATGTCCGATACCCGGACTTGCGCCAATGAGCAGCGCCACTTTGCGGCTCATCTCCTTTTCGGGTGGCATCCGTTTGAGCTTGGCTTCCTCGAGGAGCCAGTATTCGATATTAAACGCCTCTTTGGGCGAGAGTGCCACGTAATTGTTGACGATACGGGATAGGTCGATCCCTGGCTGAATTCTGAATTCGCCTTCCAAGGACGTTGCACCTTCCATAACGTGAATGGCATTGATGTAGAACTCGGCAGTAATCCTAGCTTCCGTCTTGTTTTTCCCAAAACTGAAGAGTCCAATCCCGGGAATGAGCACCACGGTTGGCGTAGCGGATCGAATAGGCGGAGAGTTAGGATCCTTGTTCGCCTCATAGTAAGCGGTGTAATCGGAAGCATAACTTTCCATGGCTTGAGGCAGTCCAGCAACTAAACTACCTTCGTTCGATCCATCCCATTCAATGAGCAACGGCCGCACTTTGGTTCTCACGAAATGGTCAGGACAACTGGTTCCCTGCCAAGCTAATGCCTTTGCGTCGGCGCTATTCACAAATTGCAAAACCGTATCGCTACCGTCGAAATGGCCAATTACGTTACCGACCAGGCCTCGGATTCGAGGGAGAAGGTCAAGTACGATTCGCTCGCGTTCTGGATGCGTAGACTGGGTTTGGCCGCCAAACAGGTTTTCACCTTTGGCTTGAATGCGCTCTAACACATAACTACCTATGGCATCGACCACCTTAAGAGTGTTGAGGTAAGACTCTCGGCTTGTGTTGCCCCATGTGAATAGGCCGTGCGATCCTAAGATGATGCCGTCGCAATCCGGATTTTCGCGCTGAGCTTTGCGGAGCCAGATTCCAAGTTCGAATCCAGGTCGCTTCCACGGTAACCAAATTAATTTGATGCCGGTAATTGCCTGCAACTTCTTCAGGTGTTCCGGACCGTTTGCACTGGCAGCCAAAGCAATAGCCCAGTCTGGATGAAGGTGGTCGACATGCTTGAAGGGTAAGAAACCATGCAGGGGAGTGTCGATACTTGCTGCCCGAGGATTATTGTTGAAAGTACACAGAGAATACTTATCTGCCATGGCATCCTCCTGGTGGACTCCTTCATAGCGAGATCGCAGCGCCAGCAACCGGCTTAAGTACAAGGTAGCAAAGCCGCCTCTGTCGATGGTTCCAAGGTCGCCTCCGCTTCCCTTTACCCAGAGAACTTCCGTAGCCTCTTCGGTAACAGGGTCAGGCATGGTCACCTTTGCGGAGGTGTTCCCGCCGCCGAAGTTTGTCAGCCTCAGATCCCTTCCAAGTAAGTTGGAGCGATAACGAAGGAGTTCGGGCTCATCCATTCCAATGGTCTCGCTTTCATTCCAGAGGTCTTGCAGATATTTCAAATTCATGTGTGGTTTGGTCCTGGCCGGTCACAACTGGCTGCCTGTTGTCAATGATTTTAGAACTTAATCGCTGTCTACAGCACCGGTTCGTTGCAGTAACGAATGGATCTAGGTAGAACTTTTGGAAGATTGCTTCCATTAAGTTGATCTCAGACCGCGCATCTCGGTAGAACCCGTTTCTTTAAGTTTGCCGGATCGGGTTTTTGGCCAATTCTTGCGATGTTGGACAAGCGATGCGGTACAAGACTATCGACCTAATTAAGTAGGTCATGCTTTGGTCGCTACCATGAGTTTCAACAACCAATCCGCAGACTTTCGACCGCCTTCCGTGCCATTGATTACCCACACACCGTATTTCAGCGTATGGTCGCCGGGAGATCGCCTTACTGATACTCATACGACGCACTGGACAGGTAGTCGGCAAGAGCTCATGGGAATGATTAGGGTTGACGGGAAGTCGGCTCGATTTTTGGGCGGGGAATGGAATGGATTGGAGGCTGCTGATCAAGTCAGTCTTGAGATCACGTCAACTCGTTCGATTTATACCTTTGAATATTTTGGAGTCGGGCTGACGGTTGAGTTTCTATCTCCCTTAATTCCCGACGACCTTGATGTGCTCACTCGCCCAATTACCTACGTGACCCTTAATGTGGTGTCCGTTGACGGCGAGAAGCATGAGGTGAGTGTTTACTTCGAAGTCAGTGCAAGCCTTGCGGTGAACACATCGGAACAGCGTGTCTATGGTGCACGCCATCGACTTGGCAATTTGGAAGCGCTGTCTTTCCGCTCACAAGACCAGGAAGTCTTGGCAAAACGCGGCGATAATCTGCGAATCGACTGGGGGACTTTCTACTTGGTAGCGTCTGCTGAAGCGGCAACTTCCAACTGCATTCAAAGCGGCTCAGTGAGTCGGAATGACTTTGTCAGCACCGGAGCAGTTCTAACTTCCGATTGTATGAGATTTCCACGAGAGGTAAGGGACGACCATCCTGTTGCGGCTATCTCCCATAAGTTTAATGAAGTCGAGTCGTTGACCCAAAGTTGGCACTTAATGGTCGCTTACGATGAAGAATATGCGATTGAGTATTTTGAGCGACGACTCGTTCCCTATTGGAAGCGGTCGGGATGCCAACCCGGTCAATTGTTCAAGAAGGCAGAAAGCGATTACGAGTCACTCCGTCATCGATGCATCCAGTTTGACGAAGCTATCCACGGGGAGTTGGTTGAAGCTGGAGGAGAGAAATACGCCAAAATCGCCGAGCTCTCCTATAGGCAATGTCTTTCTGCTCATGCAATCGTCGAAGACTTCGATGGCACACTTCTGATGTTCAGTAAGGAGAACTTCAGTAACGGCTGCATGGGAACGGTTGACGTAACTTATCCTGGTTCACCTTTCTTTTTACGATTTAACCCGGCCCTACTTCGGGCCCAAATCGAGCCGATCCTTGACTATGCGGCGACTCCTCGTTGGAAATTTCCGTTTGCTCCCCACGACCTTGGAACCTATCCGATGGCGAACGGCCAAGTTTATGGTGGAGGCGAAAGGACGGAAGACGATCAAATGCCAGTTGAAGAGTGCGGCAATATGCTCATTCTCGTGGCGGCGTTGTGCAAGTCAGAAGCTAGTATTGAATTGGCAGAAAAGCACTGGGCAACCCTCTCGAAATGGGCAGGCTATCTCATGCAGTCTGGTTTGGATCCTGATAACCAATTGTGCACTGATGATTTTGCCGGGCACCTTGCCCACAATGCCAACCTTTCAGTCAAGGCGATTGTAGCTTTGGGTGCTTTTGGTCAACTGTGTAGCCTTCGAGGTGACAAGACGCGCTCTCAGATTATTTATGACGCGGCCAAGAAGATGTCGCAGCAGTGGTGCGAACTCGCAAATGATGGTGATCATTACCGGTTGGCATTTGACCGACCGGGAACTTGGAGTCAAAAATACAACATTGCTTGGGAACGTATCCTCAAGCTAAACCTGTTTTCAAAGGATGTGGTCGATTCTGAAATTGCCCACTACTTGATGTGTCAAAACGAATTCGGCCTGCCTTTGGACAACCGCGCGGACTACACAAAACTCGATTGGGTGGTATGGACGGCAACTTTGCCAGGATCCAGATCGATCTTTGAGCTTTTGATCAATCCTTTGTATGAATACGTGAACAAAACACCCAGCCGAGTCCCTCTTAGTGATTGGCACGACACGCTTACCGCCAAGCAGATTGGATTCCAAGCCCGAAGCGTGGTGGGTGGAGTGTTTATTCCTTTGGTGAAGTCGCTCTAACTGTGGGCACAACGTAGAGAGTTGCTATAGAATGAAGAACATGAAGACCGTTACTGTCGACCCAGAGATTATGTGGGGAGCTCCAGTTTTTACTGGAACGAAGGTGCCGGTTCAAACGCTGCTCGATTACATTGAGACAGGGGAAACGGTGGACACGTTCCTGATCGAATTCCCTTCAGTCTCCCGTGAAATGATCGTTTCGTTCTTGGAGCAAGGTGCTGAAAAAGTTATTGCCCCAGAGCGAGAATCAGTCGCCAGTTAGCAGGTGATCTGAAACGAGCTTTGGGCGTCTTTTGTGCGGTAACGTGACTGCAAATGTCACATGGACCGCTCAGCAATATTGCCCAGATCGTCGATGCTCGAAGCAAGCGCATTTCCAGTTATGACCGTAATGGAGGGAATGGCGATTGCGTGCGTGTCAAGAGCGGAGAAACTTTTTCCCTTGCCGATATTCATGGTGCAGGGATCGTCAAGCATATTTGGATTACGATTTCTTCGAAAGACGAGTTAATTCGAAGGAACCTCGTTTTTCGAGCCTATTGGGACGGCCAGGAGCATCCATCCGTCGAGTCGCCAATCGGAGATTTCTTTGGTCAGGGTTGGGGCTTGAAATACAATTTCATCTCGCAGCCAATTGCCGCTGCTCCAGCTAACGGGAACGCCCTCGTGTGCTATTTTCCGATGCCCTTTGGTAATGGAGCCCGCATCACCATTGAGAACCAGGGCCCGGAGGACGTCGACGCTTTCTACTACTACGTGGACTACGAAGAGCACGCCTTAATGCCACAAACGACGGGTCGGTTTCATGCCTGGTACCACCAAGAACTCACCAAGCCTGAGGGACAAACCGATAACGTAGGTATGGGTGGAGATATTGAGAATGAGTGGACGATTTTCGGGGATTTCCCAAATAACCCGACCGACGTCAACAACTATTTATTCTGTGATCCTGCAGGTGAAGGACATTACGTAGGAGTCAACTACTATATAAATTGTCCGACCCCAGTTTGGTACGGCGAAGGGGATGACATGTTCCTAGTTGACGGCGAAAAGTGGCCGGGAAGCGCTCACGGAACAGGAACCGAGGACTACTTCAACCAGAGTTGGTGTCCCGACGAACATTACTGCCACCCTTACTTTGGAACTGCGCGGGCTCCGGGACGCAGCAATGACAGTCCTCGATTTGGTTGGCTTGGTCGAACCCACGTCTACCGATTTCACCTTGAAGATCCCATTCGCTTCAAGAAATCGTTGCGGGCCAGCATTGAGCACGGTCACGCAAATTGTCTAAGTTTGGACTTGGCTAGCGTCGCGTATTGGTACCAAACCATGCCAAGTAAACCTTTTCCAGCCTTGCCATCAGCGATTGATCGCACTCCAAAGTCAGAAATCACCCATGTTGATGTTCACCGATGGCGGGACGTTTGGCGACAATCTAAAGGTGGTGGAACCCTTTTGGGAAATGAGAAGTAGTTCTTTGCGCTGCGCTCTTTACATACGTCGAAATTAATAGGTAGAAAATTGCTTTACGAGGCAACTGGAAAATACTGAGAGGATTTAAATGAAGATTCCTCAGTACCTTTTTTCGTCTGACGTATCCTAAGAGCCATACTAGCAATAGTTTTCCAGCGGAGGAATACATTTGAGTCTTATCCTTTCGACTGCAGTTTTGTTTGCCATGCTTGGGCAGAACGGTGATACTACCGAGCCAAGGCTGATGCGGACACCTGCAATTCACGGCGATACTGTCGTCTTTAGTTATGCTGGCGACCTTTGGGTCACCAATCGTTCCACCGGCGAGTTAGCAAGGCGCTTGACCAGTCATCCTGGTTTAGAACTCCGTCCCAAGATTTCACCTGATGGCAAGTGGGTTGCGTTTACAGGGCAGTACGACGGAGGATCCAATATCTTCGTGATGCCCATTTCGGGAGGCGAACCCAAACGGCTGACATACGATGTAGAGGGCGATAGCTGCCTAGGCTGGACTCCTGATGGAATGATCGCCTACTCGACGATTGGCGGAAACTTTATCAACCGCCAAGCTCGACTCCTATTAATTGATCCGCGTGGCGGATTGCCTGTTACGACAAAGCTTAACGAAATAGCAGAGCTCTCGTATTTCCCTGATGGCAAGACAATCGCTTACAACAGGACGAATTCCTATGCCTTTAACTGGAGGCATTATCGAGGCGGTACACAAGGGCGAATTTCCGTTTATAACTTTGCAGATAACAAGTACAGTGAGTTGCCAAGCAAGCGCGAGCAATCGTACTTCCCGATGGTTGTGGGTCACCAGATCTACTACATTAGCGATAAGGCGAATGGCACTCAGAACCTGTATGTTCACGATCTGAATTCCAAGTCGGATAACCAGCTCACCCAGTTCGGTGACGCAGACGTGCGCTATCCAAGTACCGATGGAAAAACCATCGTGTTCGAGCGCGACGGATATCTGTATTCGTTCGATATCGCGTCGAAGAAGATTGAGAAGCTCTCTCCTCATATCGCAAGCGAAAACTTGGTCGCTCGGCCCTATCTACGATCTGTCGGAAGTCAGATCACTTCAATGGCGCTTTCGCCAAGTGGAGTTAGGCTCGCTGTTGAAGCGAGAGGCGAAATTTTCTCCCTTCCGGCCAAGACGGGCGACACTCGTAACCTAACTAATTCGCAGGCATCCCGCGAGAGATTTCCGCAATGGTCTCCAGATGGCAAATCCATTGCCTACATCAGTGATGCAACAGGGAACTATGAAGTTTATATTCGACCCCAGTTAGGTGGCGAAGCAACACAACTCACTAAGAATAGTCCCTTCAGCATCACGGCAATTCAAATGCTTCCAGACGGTAAGAGCATTGGAATTCAGACCACTTCCAATGAGTTTTTGCTCCTAGATGTTTCTACAAAGCAGCTCAAATCAGTGGTGAAGACGCAGTATGGCATTGCCGATCTGGACATTTCTGCGGACAGTAAGTGGATCGCCTATACCGAGCAAGGTAGCAACGACCTAAGCTCACTTTACTTGTACGAGATTGCGACAGGAAAGAGGACTCGCGTCACGGAAGGATTCTTCAATGACTCTAGCGTCTCATTCGATTTGAACGGCAAGTATTTGTACATCGTTTCGGCTCGAACTTTCGGCCCCACATACGGAACATACGAATTCAGCTTAAAGGTTGAAAATGCTCAAAGGCTGTATGTACTTCCTTTGTCCAAGGCGACGGCTAATCCGCTGATCGCTCCAGATGAAGAAGAGCCTGAGACTGCTGCAGCTCCGCCTAAAGGACCTCCGTCCGCAGGCCCTGCTCCAATGCCTCCTGCCAGCATGAAGGTTGACCTCGATGGGTTGGGTGATCGTATGATCGCGCTCCCTATGCCTAATGGCAATTACCCATTTGTCATTGGATCCACCAACGGCGTGTTCTACACCGCTAACGGCAATCTGATGAAATTCGACCTGACTGGTCGTGAAAGCGTACCAATCCTCATCGGAGGAGCAGGCTCTTTGACCTTCAATCCTAATCGAACAAAGATTGCTTACTCGGCCGCTGGAAACGTCGGAATCATCGACGCACGGCCAGGCAATACAGTCGGACAGGGCAAAGTGGATGTCTCCAGCGTTGAGGTTACGATCAATCCTCGTGACGAATGGAATCAAATGTTCTGGGAAGCCTGGAGATTTGAGAGGGACAACTTTTATGATGAATCGTACCGAGGGATGGATTGGAACGCTGTCGGTAAGCGGTACCACGCATATCTCCAATACGTAAACAATCGTTGGGACCTTTCCTATGTTCTGGGCCTGATGCTCAGTGAGTTTGGAACGAGCCACTCCTATGTTCAAGGTGGCGACTTCGGTACAGCTGTTCGGCCGGTATTAGTAGGCCATCTTGGCGCTGATTACGAAGCTTCTGGCAACAACATCAAATTCAAGAAGATCTACAAGGGTCTCTCCTATGAAGATGGCAAGAAGGGGCCACTGGTTGAAGCAGGAGTCGACGTGAAGCAAGGTGAGTATTTACTTGCAATTGATGGTCAGCCGGTAACTGCTAACACCAACCCAGATTCGCTTCTGGTTGGAAAAGTCGGCCGGGGCGTAACCCTTACGGTCAACTCAACTCCAAGCACTTCCGGTGCTAAAAAAGTTCGGGTATTCCCGATTGCTACAGAAATGTTCCTTCGGTATACAGACTTTGTTGAAGGAAACCGCAAGAAGGTCGCTGAACTTTCGGGTGGACGAATCGGATATATGCACATATCTGATACGGCCGCACAAGGTTCGATTGACTTCGTTCGAGGTTTCTATCCTCAGATCGATAAGGATGCCATGATCATCGACGAGCGATGGAATGGTGGCGGCTACATTCAGCCTTGGTTTGTGGACACATTGGCTAGAAAGGTCAAAGCAAAGATCCAAAGAAGAAATTCCTCGGACACTCCAGAAGAAGCCGCAATCGAAGGACCAAAAGCTATGCTGATCAACGGATATGCTGGCTCGGGTGGTGACTTCTTCCCGTGGATGTTCCGACAGGCCAAACTTGGTCCGCTGATTGGAAAGCGAACGTGGGGCGGTCTTGTTGGAATCGGCGCTGGCGCACCATTGGTCGACGGTGGAACGGTTACTTCTCCAGGATTCAGCATCTATGATCCGTCAACTAACGAGATCATTGCGGAAAATCATGGAGTCGATCCTGACATTGACGTAGACAACCGACCTGATCTTGTCGCTTTGGGACAAGATCCGCAGCTTGAAGCGGCGGTCAAGTATTTGCTCGATCAGCTCAAGAAGTCTCCTTCTAGAAAAGAGAGAACTAAACTTCCAACTGTGGGTAAAGACGGTCGAATAAACCCTTAGTCGAGTCTCTTTACGGGCGTCTACCGATTTGGTGGACGCCCGCTTTTGTGTTTTTGGGGGCTTTCATGACACTACAATAGGAAATGAGCGAACTGAGCCATGTTTCCCCTGACGGGTCGGTCCGGATGGTGGACGTGTCATCCAAAAAACCCACACTGCGAGAAGCTCGAGTTACTGGATTGCTATTGATAACCGCTGCTCACCGGACGGCTATCCATGCTTTGCCAAAAGGCGATGCACTTATGATCGCGCAGATCGCTGGCATCCAAGGTGGCAAGCGTTGCGCGGACCTTATCCCGCTCTGTCATCCTTTGCCGCTTTCGCATTTGGGAGTGACGATTGAACTCACTGATGAGGGAATCACAATCTCCGCAACAGCTCGCACTGATGCTGTTACAGGAGTTGAGATGGAGGCATACACCGCAGTAGTTACCGCCGGAATCACTCTCATTGATATGTTAAAGGGGGTCAGCCCGGACCTGATACTTACCGACATTAAGCTTATGGAAAAGACTGGAGGCAAGACGAATTGGCTACGCGAATAGGAATTATTACGGTTAGCGATACTCGAACAGCCGAAAACGATCTGAGTGGGCAAATGGCAATCACGACGCTCAAAGAGATGGGCTATAGCGATTTCCACACCTTAATCGTCCGTGACGAGGTCCACGAGATTCAGGAGGCTATCCTACAGCTAGTCGCAACCTGCCACATGGTCTTTACGACTGGTGGAACTGGTTTCTCACCACGAGACGTAACGCCGGAGGCGACAGCTCCACTTCTTGAGCGGCGCGCCGATTCTCTCAGCGAGTTGATGCGCGCCAAGGGGCTCTCACAGACGCCTTTTAGTTACCTATCTCGCGGAATATCTGGCATCTGCAACGGAGCTTTAGTTGTGAACCTCCCAGGATCTCCAAAGGCCGTGGTCCAGGGAATACGAGCTTTGGGCCAATTGCTTGGACCCATCCTTGAGAACCTTTTTGAAGGACATTGTCCGGCAAACGAATGTTAATCGATACGCATTGTCACATCAACTTCCCAGATAAGTTTCCCGATGTTGCTCAGACCTTGAACGAAGCCAGGGCAGCCGGTGTAGGACAAGTCATTGCGGTTGGCTGCGACATGGATTCCAATCGCGAAGCGCTGCGCCTGGCCAAATTATACGATGAGGTATTCGCAGTCGTCGGGTGGCATCCGACCTACGTAAAAGACTATTCAAAAGAAAGCCTTCTTGAACTTGAGCAAATGCTCGCCGAACCTAAAGTGGTTGCGCTCGGCGAAATCGGGTTGGATTTCCATTGGGACTATACGACTCCGGAAGAACAATGGGCTGCCTTGGTTGATCAACTTGATTTGGCTGTGCGGTTGGATTGCCCGGTTGTGTTCCACTGTCGGAAAGCCTATCCGGATCTTTTGACGTTACTCGAATCCCGGCCAACGCATAGATATCTCCTACATTGTTTCGCTGGGGACGTCGAGGATGCCCGACGAGCAACTGCTCTTGGATGCTACTTTGGCGTTGATGGCCCCATCACTTACAAGAATTCGGGCAATCTTAGAGATGTAATATCGACACTTCCGCAGGATCGATTAGTAATTGAAACGGATAGCCCGTACATGCCCCCCGAGCCGCACCGAGGTAAACCTAACTCACCAGCATGGGTCCGATTCGTAAATGAGGGGCTTGCAAAATGCCTTGGGATCTCGGCAAAGTCATCTGAAGACCTGACTACCGCCAACGCTATGAGGTTCTTTAACCTTCCTGCTTAACGTTTAGCCAGCCGAAGTAGCGCCAGCACTGCCACCCTGGTCTGGCTCTTGGTCCGAAGTATCGGGGTGTGTGGATTTCACATCTGCTTGGGGCGCCTCTTGATCTACAACTTCCGAGTGCTTGTGCCGGGCTTTTGCCCTTGAAGTCGATCTTGTAGCGTGCGGTGCTGCGGTCTCCGTTTTGGGTTCGTCACTCTCACTTGAAGTGTGTTTCATCGGAACGGAAGCAGGTTGTTCGTTGGTAACGTCTGATGTCGATTGAGTGGTCGAAGGTGTGTGGCCCTTTCCGATCCTAGGACCAATGAAGTAATAGCCCACCAAACCTACAAGGATCGGTACGATCAACCATTTCCCAACGAGCATAACAGGCTTTGGTCTCCGCGCCATCGGCATATTGTAGCTTAGGTAACCTCTTAATCGCTCCGAACTTATCATGTCCCAGACACGCTCCGAAGCCTTCGAAGACGGTATAGACCTTCCTATAGGTCTCGTTGAGGCCCAAATACCCTCTAAGAAGGTGAATTGGCCGGGTTATCCTCTTCCCCAACTTTCCCTTCTTTCGGACGAGGAGGTCCGGACTTTTCGAACAATCGTGTTGGAAAATCCGTACCTTCGAGCAGTGGTCCTTCCAGGAATGGGCGGACGAATCGTCAGTCTGTTCGACAAACGAACGGGTCTAGAAATCTTGCGGAGGCATCCTGCGATTCAGCCTCAATCAGGAGGCCGTAGGGGCGTCTTTGTACGCGAAGGGATTCAGATTCTGCTCGATGGCAAGGAACGACTTACCGCTTTGGGCAATGTCAATACCCAGATTGAGTTTCAAAACGAGGAAGAGGACGAAACAGCTATTTGGCTATCCGAGACCTTTACGGGAACTGGGATTGCCTATCACGCGAGACTTAGTCTGCCACCGGATCGCGCAGAGCTATGTTTGGAGGTGCGTGTTACAAACCGTTGGTTGACACCGCAGCCTTATAATGGCGGACTCTCTATCTACCTTGGCGAGGGCACGTACGGTGATAGCACGTTTTATAGCACTGAGCGGCCCGTTGGACTCCATATTGCCGAGATCGACTTGGAGATGAAAGGCTGGCAATATTGTGCTGGCACTTTGAGTCTCACTCGATTCGATAAAACTAGGGTTCTGGCTCCCAGGCAGTCAGAGACATGGAAAGTCGCGATAGTGCCCATCTCCGGTATCCAAAATCCTGTCGCTTCGAGCCGCGAAGCAACGGTTGGACTTTCCTTAGATGGGCTCCAAATTCAGACGAGTTGTCAGAGACCTCGACATAAGATTTTCCTTCTGACGGAGACCGAGGAAACGCTTGAGGCGCAAGTCGATCTTTATCCAGAACACACTTTGGAGATGGAATTAGGCAAAAACCAACCTAAAGGGATTATTCTTCGGGACCCTGCAAAGATAGAGATCCTCTCATACAAAGCGGGTAGGACTCGAGATGAATTGATGTCGGGAGACGGAAATGTTGATGAAAGTCAATTTCAAATGCCTCCTCAACGAGACCTCACCGATCGGTTTGATGTGGCTACTAGGCATATCGCTTACACCCATTTAGGAATAACAGCGCTTCACGCAAAGAACTTCGGCGAAGCGAACAGAGTTTTTGAGCAGGCTTTGTTGTACAACGCCGATGATCCGTTGCTTTGGTGGTCGAAGGCCATGTCTTTGCGCCTTAAAAATGAGGACAACCAAGCCGAATTGCTGAATGCTCACTACCTCGCTCCGTTGGAGCCTGCGCTCAAGGCCGAAAGCTTCTTGAGCCAGCCAATTGATCTAAGTGCTGAACCGAACCCACTGCTAATTACGTTGGCAGAAAACCCCGAGGAGCTAATCGAGGTGGGTTGTCTCCTAATCGAATGCGGGCTACTCGATCAGGCAAGCCGTTGGCTGGATGAAGCCTTGCGACACAGAGACCTTTCAATGTTGCGTTACCTCATGGCGTATTGTCTGTTTTCAGGTCCTAAGCTGTTAGCAGAGGCATCCGAGCAAGTTCGGCTCGCCGGTCTGGCTCCGTGGGGTCCTCCATTCCCGTTCCGCCCGATGGAACAGGTTGTAATACAGTCCCTTATCAACGCCTTTCCGGCGGATCAGAGACTGCAAGTACTAGGTCGATATTTGGAAATGGGTTAGGGAAGTGGCACTCCCAAGGCTTCCAAGTATTTGAGGCCAGATCCGGTATTGAAGAGCACGACGCTCTCTTCGGGTTTGATGTAACCCATGTCTCGCAGTTTCTGGGCGGCTGCTAGCGTAGCACCACCTTCTGGTGCAGCGAAAACACCTGTCTGTGAGGACATAGTACGAGTTGCTGCGATCATTTCCGGGTCGGTGACAGTAAGGGCTGTCCCGCCAGATTCACGGATTAAGTCAAGCATGATGAAATCTGCGATGGCTTTTGGTACGCGTAGACCAGAGGCGGCTGTGTGGGCATTTGCGAATTCCTCCGCAAAGCGCTCACCTTTGTTAAATGCGGTCACTATTGGCGCGCAACCTTCGGCCTGAACGGACACCATCTTAGGTCGTTTTGCGCCAATCCAACCCATCCGTTCCATTTCTTGGAAGGCCTTCCACATCCCGACAAGTCCCGTACCACCGCCAGTTGGATAGACGATGACATCAGGCAATTCCCACTCCATCTGCTCGGCTAATTCATATCCCATCGTCTTCTTACCTTCTGCACGATAGGGTTCTTTCAGAGTGCTCAGGTCGAAGACTGGAACCTTTGATTGCTCCACGAATTTTTTAGCTTCTGCGCCGCAAACATGAATCAATCCATCGATCAAATTGACATCTGCTCCTAGATATTCGCATTCGATAATAAAGGCTCTTGGTGTGTCGCGGGGCATGAATACCGTTGCTGCAAGCCCCCCCTTTGCCGCATAGGCGGACATCGCTCCAGCAGCATTTCCTGCGCTTGGAGCCGCTAACGAGGTTGCCCCAAGGTGCTTTGCCATTGAAACGGCAACGGACATACCCCTCGCTTTAAAGCTACCGGTGGGGTTAACGCCTTCGTCCTTGACATACCAGTTCGCTCCAAGGCGTGGTGCGTGATGCAATGGAGTCATTCCTTCACCTAAGCAAATCGGATCGCAATTTGGAAGGACTTCTCGATAACGCCAAATCGTTGCCTCTCGATCGCGCAGGGCCTCTCTTGCCAAAGTTGAAGGCGACAGATCGTACTGGGCCAGAAGTGGCTTTCCACACGTACAGGTGTTGATCAGTTGATTCCAGTCGTATGTCTTGCCACACAAAGAACAAGCGAGATGAGTTAACACGAGATCAGGTTACTTCAGAGCATCAGGCGATCAACAAGCCGATCGCACCCGTGCCGAACTGGATCAACGCAGGGAAGTCCCAGTTCCTGCTCAATTTGGTCGCAGGCAAACTTTGCGTCTTCATCCGATTCGAGATGTGAAGTATTCAAAGCCACCCCTACGGTCGATGGATGCGGGAACAATCCTCCCACAGAGGCCAAATCTTCGTATAGGCGGATAAGGCTACCCAGTGGGGCAATCCGCACATGGGGAAGCATGGATAGATGACTCTGACCGGCTCGGTGGCATAGGACTAAATGAGTCGGCATTGATCCCCGAAGCAACGGTAGTGTCGCCGTGCTACCCGGATGATTAAGTGAGCCTTGTCCTTCAATAATGACCAAGTCTGCACCCTTATACTTAATCACTTCGCGTTCGACGGCACCAGCTGAAAAATCGACGCGAATCGCATCGAGCGGTATGCCCGCTCCTGTAATCGTGATCCCAATCTGTCCGGTAGCGACGAATTCTGCTCGAATTCCCTTATCTTTGGCGTTCTTATAGATTTCCAAACCGGCAGTCATTTTGCCGATCGCCATATCTGTTCCAACCAACAGTAAGCGTCGATTCGAAAGGTTGGCGGCCTGGCCCGATCCAGGATGAAGCCCCTCGGGCTCCATGCGGATATCCCATATCCATTGGCCAGATTCTAGCGAGTCGTAACGTGGAGCGAGGAGATCATGCAGACCGTTGATTACGGATAGACCCAGTTCCACTGCACGATCAATGTCAGTAATCCAGGCAGGGGGAATCAATCCTCCCGGAGGGGCTATACCTAAGACAAGAACTTCCGCGCCAAGCTTTAGCGACTCTTCAACAGACGAGACGATTGGACATCCCACAGGCATGCCTGCAACATCTTTCATATCTCGGCCGGCGGTTTGAGAGTCAATGACGCAAACCGTTTGGTTAGGCGAATAGCGAAGGATGCCAAACCCCATCTTGCCGCCATAACCCGTAACGGCACCCTCCATATAGATCGCCAGCCGTTGGTTACGCTTAAGCATTGAGGGCACCACCATGCCCAGGCAATTCGGTTGGAACAATGACCCCATCAATGATGGGGGCGCCCGATGCTGGATCGGGGCTCAAGTTGAGGTGGCTGTCTAGATCGATATGGTCAAACAGCGCTCCTATCGCAGCGCCCGCGGCAATCGCGATACTTGTTTCACTCATACAGCCAATCATGGTCTTCAGGCCGAAGGCTTTCGCCGTTGCTACGATTCTGGTCGCTTCGGTTATGCCACCGCACTTCATCAGCTTGAGGTTGATTCCATCAACCCGGTCGGCGACTTTAATGACGTCAGGTGAAAATCGAATCGACTCATCGACAAAGATTTGGAGGGGACGGTTTGCGAATAAGGCTGGAAGTCCGTCTTCCTCTCCTTCTGCAAGTGGCTGTTCCACATAGTCGACTCCAAGGTTCGCTAGCCATGAGCACATCATTTTCGCTTCCGCGACCGTCCAACCGCCATTGGCATCGACTCTAAGTCGAGTGCCAAACGGCTTTGCGGCTTCAGCGGCAGCTGCGAAGTGATCCTTGTCGTGATCTCTGCCTTGCGGTGAACCAAGCTTTATTTTCAAGCACTTCGCACCTGAGCTGCGCAGAATCTCTGGGACACGCTCCTTTGTCACTTCAACGGGATTAATTCCAATCGTTACGCTTGTGGGAACGTTCGACTTGGGTAAGCCCAGCATCTTATAGAGGGGCAATCCAGCCCGTTTCGCAGCTAGGTCCCAGAGCGCGATATCAAGTGCCGCCATAGCGGGTGGATCGATGTACGCATGGCGCATTCGTATGTAATTGGTGTAAGGGTCTTCGGCGATTCCCTCGCTTGTGAACGCCTCAAGTTGGTTTTGACCCTGCTCCGCTGTCCAGGCAGATCCAGTGGCTGGCGAGAGCTCTCCCACCCCGGTATGAACTCCATCTGATGCAAATACGAATAGGTTCTCGGACGAAGTCATCAACCCTCTGCTTATCATCAGAGGGTAGAGCTTTTGAATTTCAAGGGTTTTGAAGGTGACGCTAACCACGGATTTAGCGTACCATTACCCTCTTGGTGAAGTGGCAACTTCCCATTAAGAAGAACGGGACGTTAGTGTGTCTGGGTGTTTCGGATCATAAATGGCAGGAAGTCTGCCCTCGTTTTTCAAGATATTGCTGATGATAGTCTTCCGCAATATAGAACGTTTCTGTAGGAACGATTTGCGTCGCTATCGGTTGCTTGAACTTGCCGGATGCATCGAGTTTCTTTTTTGATGCCTCAGCCGTTTCTTTCTGCGCATCCGAATGATAGAACACGACCGATCGATACTGCGTTCCAAAGTCGGGCCCCTGTCGATTCACTTGGGTCGGGTTGTGATTTGCCCAAAATACGTCAAGTAGTTCATCAAAACTGACCACCGCTGGATCGAATTCAACTTGGACGACTTCGGCATGGCCCGTTCTGTCAGTACACACGGCCTTATAGGTCGGATGGTCGAGAGTTCCACCCTCGTAGCCAACTGCGGTTGCTTTCACGCCTTGGATTTGTCGAAAGGATGCCTCCACGCCCCAAAAACATCCAGCCCCAAAAGTAGCCAATTCCGTGTTGTTTTCGTTTGCCATTGCTATATATACGTCTCCACTAACAATTTTATCGGTCCATTCCAAGCAGCCAAATCAATGCATCCAATGCGCAGTTTTCTGCGTTAGTTCCTAAAAGTGGCCCCAGGTGGCCCATCTCGGGATAAATCTTGAGGTCACCCTTGAATTGTTTCGCCATTTCTTTACCGAGTTCGGGTCGAATGTCTTGGTCTTGGCCGCCGACCATAACTAGCACGGGACAGGTGGGTGGGGCTACAGAAACGCCCTTCGTAACTTGATTCAATACGTTGCCCGATTCATCTCGCCAACTCTCGAATGCCAACTGAATAGTTTGCCGGTCGCAGTCCAGCATCGCTTGTTGGGACTCCTCAAAGGTTCCGTTTGACCAGCCCATAACTGTTGGCCATTCTCTCTTATCCATTTCGCCAGCACCGCTTGGTACGGCACTGTTGACCAAGATTATCGCTTTCAAGTGCCGCGACTCGGCAACTTTCAAACAAATAAGCCCACCCATACTCGCCCCAACTAGCACGACTTCCTTACCACCACATGGGCTTGTCCACTCTGCGACCTGATTTACGTAGTCCTCGAAAGTCGTTTCACTTAATCCGCTGGGGCTTGGCAACAAGTCAAAGGCTCGGCACTTCCATCCCTGCGAATGAAAAAGCGGTAGCCACTTCGACCACTCCCACGCTCCTCCGCCGGCACCATGCACGAATATTGCCGTCTTTTCTTCCATGCCTCAATCTCAAGACAATCTAATCAATCTAGAGGCCCAATTTTGGCCAGAGCGAATCGATCCGCGTTTTCACGTCAGGGCTCATTCGGATGAGCTTGGGGTAGTGGCGATTAAAGCCATTTTCGCCAGGAAGTTTGTGCGTGCAGTCAAAGCCAATCTTTCCTCCAAAGCCCATTTCCTGGCTCGCGTGGTCCAACTGGTCCACTGGTCCCTTTGAAGTCAGCACATCACGCCCTGGATCACAGTTGGCGCCAATACGGAATAAAACTTCGTCCAAATTCTGGACGTTGCAATCGTCATCAAAAATGTAAACGAATTTGGTGAATGCAAGCCCGCCTAATCCCCAAATTGCGTTCATCGTTTTATAGGCGTGACCAGGGAATTTCTTCTTAATGGACACGAAGGCCACATTGTGAAAACAGGCTTCGACGGGTAAGTTCATGTCTACAATTTCTGGAACGGTCAACTGAACCATCGGAAGGAAAATCCTTTCCACGGCTTTTCCCATCCAACCGTCTTCCATGGGCGGAATCCCCACAATTGTTGCAGGATAGACAGCCTTTTCACGCATTGTCACTGCGGTTACATGAAGGACCGGAAATTGATCCGCTAAGGAGTAATAGCCGGTGTGATCTCCAAAAGGTCCCTCAAGTCGGCGCTCAGATGGATCAACGTACCCTTCGATGACCATTTCAGCATCGGCAGGAACCATTAAGTCATTGGTCTTTGCTTTAACCATCTTTACGTTTTCGCGTCTCAGGAAGCCAGCAAATAGCATCTCGTCTATTCCAGGAGGGAGAGGAGAGATGGCACTAAACGTAATCGCCGGGTCGCCGCCAAGAACGACGCAGACTTCGAGCTTTTTGCCTTGGCTACCCGCATCTTCCATTTGGCGCATACCCGTCTTGTGCATTTGCCAATGCATCCCGCAGGTGTTCCGATCGTAAAGCTGGACTCTGTACATTCCAACATTCCGCTTACCAGTATTCGGATCGTGAGTAAAAACGAGAGGCAGAGTGATAAACGGTCCGCCATCCTCGGGCCAACAGGTCAGGATGGGGAGTTTGGTGAGATCAACATCGCTACCTTGCATGACGATTTGCTGGCTTATTCCACTCGATACGGTTTTGGGTGGAACACCCTTGAGCTCGCTGAGCAGCCACGGTAGCTTCTTAAGCGCCTCGATTGGACCCCGTGGAAGTTCTGGTTTCAGGAGTGAGGCGATCCTTAACGCATGCTCCTCAAAGTCTTCGCAACTCAGAGCAAGCGACATTCTCCTCCGGCTTCCCATGGTGTTAATCGCGATCGGAAAGTCGTACTTAATCGATGGCTGATTCGCCTCTTGATGAATCGAAGGATGCCCCATTACTGCGCTCATTGGGTCTGGAGTTGAAAGGCGATGCGGCGGGCCCACTGGATTCTCAAAGAGCAAGGCTGGTCCGTTCGCCTTCATTACACGATCCGCGATCTCAGTAACTTCTAAATTCGGGCTAACCGGCTCGGTAATTCGCCTTAACTCTCCCTTCTGAGAAAGCACTTCGATGAAATGTTGAAAGTCCCTATACGCCATTTACAGCTAGAGTCTACGCGGTTGACGTCATTGTCGGTCCGGATTGGGTAAACGTCTTCCATGCAACTGGAGTTTGGTGTGATTGGACTCGGAAGAATTGGCGGAGGCTTGGCTTTTCAAGCTCTTGCAAAGGGCATGAGGGTTGTCGGTCGTGACGTAGCTCCAATTTCAGAGGAACTCAAACAGTGCGGGATTGTCCCATCCACTAGCCTCAATGACCTCGTCTCTAAACTCGCCACTCCACGAGTCATCTTCATGTACATCCACGCCGGTCCGCCGATCGACACAATGCTGGAGAAGCTTTGCGCCATCTTAAGTCCTGGCGACATCATCGTAGATGGTGGCAACTCGTACTGGGGAGATTCGATCCGCCGACAAAAGTGGCTTCACGAGAAAGGTATTCATCTCGTGGACCTCGGCACCAGTGGTGGGGTAGGCGGGGCACGCAATGGCGCATGTTTTATGGCCGGAGGCTTACTTGGAGCAGTTGAGGAAGTCGAACCTATCCTGAAGGAACTGTGTATTGATGGGGGATATGTATATGCTGGCGGCCCAGGCTCTGGCCATTACGTAAAGCTCGTTCACAATGGAATTGAATTTGGAATGCTACAAGCGATAGGAGAAGGTATCGACCTGCTCGAGAAATTCGACCAGAGTCTTCCGGTTGCCGATATTGTCTCCTGTTGGCGGAATGGATCCGTCATTCGCTCTTGGCTGATCGATCTGATGCACGAAGCCTATACCGCAAAGGACGGGATGGAGTCGGTACCTGCCTATATTGAGGACACTGGAGAAGTCAATTGGCTTGTGGGCGATGCCATGCGAATGGAAGTACCTATTCCTGTCATCGCGCAGTCAGTCATGCAGCTTTTTGCTTCACGGGATAACCGTAAAGATTGGGCTAAGGCGATTGCGATGATGCGGAACGGCTTTGGCGGTCATCCTTATGGCCCTGATGAAGCGATACAGCATGAGCGAGTAACAAGTCGAGTCGGAGACATTTACCGACCTGTTCCCCATCACGAGTGACGGTGATTTGTAGTGACTCGAAGCCAATTACTCAACATCCTTGAATCCAATGTTTTGGAAGGCGCGCCAGCACTGCTTGGTGCGACGTTAAGGCGGGGAGAAATGTCAGCTCGGATCGTGGAAGTTGAGGCGTATCGTCGAGACGATCCGGCTTGTCATGCATTCAATCGACGAACTCCAAGAACTGAAATCATGTATGGACCGGCAGGACTTGCCTATGTCTATTTCAACTATGGCGTCCACTGGATGCTCAATATAGTCGCTCATCGACCGGAGGATCCGGCTGCAATATTGATTCGTGCGGCATTGCCCCTTTCTGGAATGGACCAGATGATGGAGAACAGAGGTGTCACAGAACTTCGTAAGCTGCTGTCTGGTCCAGGAAAGTTGGCGAAAGCTTTCTCGATAGATTCGAGGGATCAGGGAGTTGACTTGCTAGCGAATTCGGAAAACCAACTTCGGATCGAACCTGCCAGCGAGCCAGTAAAAAAAATCCTGACTGGACCCCGAATTGGTATTGCTATCGGGAAGTGGAACGATGTTCCTTGGCGCTTTATGGATGGTGACCATTTGGAGTGGTTGTCCGTGAAGCCTTAAAAGTGCCTTGCTCCCTCCCACGCACTCGTTTGCCAATTATCAATCATGTCCTCTTCTGGCACCCATGCAGGTAAGTCAAGGATGAGGTCTGACGCAAGCCCAGTGGCGTAGGGTTCATACAATTCCTTAGCTATTCGAAGTCGTTCGTCGGCTTCAACTGACCGATCGGAATTGAAATTGTATTCACGAAGAGTAGCACGAATAAATTCCAGTTCGGTTGGACTCAGCCGACTGGGCGCTTCTGTGGCTGGTCGGGCGTCGAGCACATAAGACAGGTCGACCAAGAGATGTCTTCCCATTACAAACGTTGAAAGCGCTTGAAACCGGAGTTGACGGCTAGTGGGGTCATCACCCCTAATAAACTCCTTGATTAGGACACAAGCATCCATTACCGCTGTTAGGGATTTGAGCCAAGACTGTTCATCGTGTTGCGATCGATAATAGGCAAGGATTGGATAGCTCAGATAACTTTCTAGAAGCTGTGCAGAGAAATCTTCCCACTCCTTCAACAACGGAATGAGGGATTCCATCACACCAGCCTGGGCATGCCGTTTTAGTATTTCAAGGGCAGTTGGATTCGAGCCAGCCTTCGAGTCTAGGCGGAGCATTGTTGATTCGCGTCTAGAAAATGCCCCATAGATGACAGGAACATAGCCAATAACAAGGGCTAGAAAGCCAAAACCAAGCCCCGCTTCGATGACGGCCAAGAACCTTCCAGGTCCTTCAACTGGAACAACGTCGCCATATCCAAGGGTTAGGAAGGTGACACCACTAAAGTAGAAGTAACTTGAAAAATTACCTACCTCAACGGGGTTGGTAAGGGAAGTAGTAAGTCCCCAATGAATCAGGGTGAAACCGAAGATCAGGAGAACTGCCCAAGTGGCTATTAGCGACAGGAAGTTCAGTGGTGCAAAGGCAACTAGAAGCGCCTGGCGCAGTGACGAATTCTTTGGAAGTCTGCCGCTTGCTGCATAAAGAACCGAACTGAAGTAATAAAAGACCGTTCTCAAGCGAAAAGAGCGCTGAACAGTTCTTGGCAAGACGACCGACTCAAACGCGTCGAGCAGGGAGGTAATTACCAATAGGATGCCGAGGATTACTGCGCAGACGCTCATTGTTCACATGGATTGTAATGGATATAGAAGAGGCTTGTTTGCCAAATGCATAACGACGGACTTCGAGGCGATCTCAAATGAGAAAAGCCGCCGAGGCCAATGCCTTGGCGGCCATGAAGATACTTTGCCTGTCAGTTTACAGTTGAAGCATTCGTTTCGTTTTGAGTCACATTGACCTTGATGGATTTGGGTTTCTCTTCCGGAACTCGGGGAAGGGAGATTGTAACGATTCCGTTTTTGAAGTCGGCGGTCACTTGGTTGAGATCAAGACCATCTGGCAGTCTTACTGAACGTGAAAACGCACCAAAACTTACTTCTCTTCGGTAGATCTTGGTCTCAGTTGACTCATTTTCGTTTCGAACTTCACCGCGAATGGTGAGTACGTTCTTTTCAATCTGAATCTCAAGTTCGGCAGGGTCGATACCTGGGACCGATGCACGCACTTTGAAATTGCCGTCCTGCTCAAGGATATCGAGCGGCAAGGTGCCAGGTGCATGATTGTTTGGCTGAATGGGTGAGCCGAATAACCGGTCGAAAATCTCGTCCATCGATCGAACTTCTTGATTTGGATTCACATTTACTAAAGTTCTTATCATCTTGTATCCTCCGAATGTGCGATTGACTTATATCGCTACATATATATAACGTGAGTCCTAAGGTATCAAGTTTCGAAAATCCGTCACTTTTTTGATTTTTTCTGGGTTTTCGGAAGGTTCCAGAAAGCCTGGTCCTGGCAATCCGCGTCCCCCAAAACTGCTACCCCCTAACTGCGACTTGAGGATAGGGCGTGGTAAACGCAAACTAAATATCAGTTGGCTCGAGCGAGGCCAAATCGAAAAGCCCTCTCCCTCTTCGATCGGCTTCGCTCGGCCTTCTTTTTTTGTGTCGAGTCCTTCATTTTCTTGAAGTAAGCATCTTGTCACACAAAAGAGTTACCCCCTAATTGCGACTAGAGAATAGTGCGTGGCAAACGCAAACTAAATATCAGTTGGTTCGAGCGAGGCCAAATCGAAAAGCCCTCTCCCTCTTCGATCGGCTTCGCTCGGCCTTCTTTTTTTGTGTTGAGTCCTTCACTTTCTTGAAGCAAGCATCCTGTCACACAAAAGAGTTACCCCCTAATTGCGACTAGAAGCCGAGAACGGAAGACCTCAAACTCAATACAGAAAGCCCAGCGAGGCCGAAGAGAACAGCCCTCTCCCTGTTCACAAGGTCTCGTTGGGTTTTTCAATTTGCAGTCACTGCTATATGACCTCGCTCTGAGCGGAACTCTCCTTCGCTGAGGTAGTGATCCTCTGTAAGCCTAAATGGAACATCAACTTCACTTGTTGCATCCCACAAGTTCTGCCATCCAGCTTGATTCCCGAACTCGAATGCAATACAAGATCCGCCTGTTGCAAATCAAGACGGGATAGGATAGATACAGAAAGATGAGCGAAAAGCAGCGAATGGATGAGAACTCGGCTTCAGGCTCCAAATGGCACAGGTGGGGACCCTACCTAAGTGAAAGGCAGTGGGGAACCGTTCGAGAGGACTATTCCGACGGAGGTACCGCTTGGGAGTACTTTCCACATGACCATGCCAGGTCTAGGGCCTACCGTTGGGGAGAAGATGGACTTCTTGGGATTAGCGATCGCCATGGTTTGCTGTGCTGTTCGATTGCGCTATGGAATGGGAATGATCCGATCCTTAAGGAGCGGTTGTTTGGACTCACAAACAGTGAAGGAAATCATGGCGAGGATGTAAAGGAATGCTATTGGTTTTTGGACAACACGCCTACCCATTCCTATATGAAGGCACTGTACAAATATCCTCATTCAGCATTCCCCTATGATGAGCTTGTCTCTAGAAATGCGCAGGCGGGAAAACTCGCTCCAGAGTTTGAACTGATTGACACGGGAATTTTCGAGGAGTCTCGCTACTTCGATGTGTTTGTCGAGTATGCGAAAACAAGTCCGTACGAAATCTTGGGACGAGTCACCGTTGTCAATCGAGGACCAGAATCTGCACCTGTCTGGATAATGCCTACGCTTTTGTTCCGAAATACATGGTCGTGGAAGCAAGGCAACCTTCGACCCGGCATGGTTGAGGAAACTCCGACATGTATTGCGATCGATCACCCACGATACGAGGACATGTGGTTCGTGTGCAATGACGGGGCTCAGCTGGTCTTCACGGAAAATGAGACCAATATGGAGCGGCTATTCGGCAACTCCAATCCGGCTCCTTATGTAAAGGATGCGTTTCACCGGTTGATTGTAAATGGAGAGATGGAATCCGTAAATCCCGGCAAGGCTGGAACAAAGGCCTCTGCGATATGGCACCAGGATGTTCCTGCTGGCGAATCCGTACAACTCAAGTTTATGATTTCTGATACCCGAAGGGAGTTGCCCTCCGACTTTGACCAGGTTTTTGAAACGAGAATTGCAGAGGCCGACGAATTTTATGAGGACCTATCTCCTCGACTCGAACCGCAAGTAAGAAACATTCAGCGCCAGGCATTTGCAGGCATGCTTTGGAATAAGCAGTTCTATCATTACGATGTAGCCAAGTGGCTTTCGGGAGATCCCGACCAGCCCAAGCCGCCTGTAGGACGGAGGCGAAACTTAGATTGGAAGCATTTTCATGCCGCCGAAGTTCTTTCGATGCCAGACACATGGGAATATCCCTGGTTTGCGTCTTGGGACCTTGCCTTTCATACCATTCCACTGGCATTGATAGACGCAAAATTTGCCAAGAACCAACTCATCCTTTTGCTTCGCGAGTGGTATCAGCATCCCAATGGCCAGATTCCAGCTTACGAGTGGTCCTTCAGCGACGTCAACCCTCCCGTACATGCATGGGCAGCTTGGCGAATTTACTCCATTGACCGAAAGCAAACGGGCACTGGCGACGTGGAATTTCTGCAACGTGTATTCCATAAGCTGCTACTGAACTTCACTTGGTGGGTCAATCGAAAGGATGAATTTGGAAACAACATTTTTGAAGGCGGTTTTCTTGGTCTAGACAATATCGGGGTCTTCGATCGAAATCGTGACCTGCCGAATGGCTACAAATTAGAACAATCGGACGGGACGAGTTGGATGGCGCTGTATTGCTTGAACATGCTCGAAATTGCCCTCGAGTTGGCTTCGCACGACAGGGCATACGAAGACGTCGCATCTAAGTTCTTTGAGCATTTCATGTATGTCGCTTCAGCGATGAACTCGATTGGTGAGGCCGGCGAAGAGCTCTGGGATGACGAAGACGGCTTCTATTACGATGTACTCAGGCATCCAAACGGAGTGTCGGAACGACTTAAGGTCCGGTCTGCGGTTGGCCTTGTGCCGTTATTTGCAGTTACCGTTCTCGACCCTATAGTTTTAGAGAAGTTTCCTGCTTTCAAGAAGCGCATGCAGTGGTTCCTCGACAATCGGCCTGACTTGACAGCCAACGTTGCCAGCATGCAAGCGCTCGGACAAGAGGAAAGGTTCATGTTGACGACCGTGCGAAAGGATCGATTGGAGAGAGTTTTACAGCGATTTCTTTGTAGGGACGAGTTTCTTGCCGACCACGGTATTCGTGGCCTTTCTAAGTATCACGAGGCCCAGCCTTACACCCTTTCTATTGAGGGTGAAACGTTCAGTATTGATTACGAACCAGCGGAATCAACTACAGGATCTTTTGGAGGCAACTCCAACTGGAGGGGGCCGATTTGGTTTCCACTAAACTACCTCCTCATTGAGTCACTCCAGAAATACGATTTCTACTATGGAGAAGACTTCACGATCGCTACGCCCTACCCAGACGGTTCGCCGATTCGACTAGGTGAAGTTGCGAGTCAGCTCGAAAATAAACTGCTTTCCTTATTCTTGTCCAACGATGATGCGAGCAGACCATGCAATGATCAGAACCAAAACTTGAATCAGGACCCTCATTGGAGAGACCTGATTTTGTTCAGCGAGTATTTTTGCGGTGATAGTGGAAAAGGATTGGGTGCTAGTCACCAAACGGGCTGGACGGGCATCATTGCGAAAATCATCCAGCAACTTTACGTCACTAACGTTTAGTCAACCTAGAGCTTGGTTTGGCTGAACTTCAACGGAATCCCCCTGCGCCGGATTTGGTTACAAAACTCTGCCCCTTTAAGAGCGGTTTCATACCTAAGGCACCCGGCAGGTAGCTTTCCCTCCGCGATGGCCGCTGCATGGATTGCTATCGAGAATCCGGTCGTTCGCTCCATACTCGTGAAACCCGTTTTCTCGCATTGCTTGTCGAAAATGTCAACCTGTAACTCCACGCGTTCTCCGTTTATGAGGCCAGTTCCTACTCCTCGAACAACACATTGATCGAGATCCTTGATCTTTGAGAGGCTCGTTCCGAATACTTTGCAAAAGACATCTTTCGGTTTGACTAACTGACCCTTCACGTCGACGGCATCCTCACTCCAGAACCCAAAATCCTTGAAGATCCGCATTCTTTCACAATGCCCTGGCCAACGAATGGTCTTGTATTGGTAGTTGTGGACGCGACCCTGAAAAGTAAAAGGTGCGGTACTTGTGCCTCCCGACGTATTGAAGGCCTCCATTTTTCCGAACTGTTCAATGGTCAACTCCTCGATTTCGGTGAGCGTATCTAGAAGTACGATTTCTCCGTTTCTCAAGGCAACCGATTGATATTCATACTCAGTGACTAAGCCCTCAACGTTGAAGGTCAACTTGTAATTGAAAGGTGGAATTGGGTTTTGCGGTAGTACTCCGCAGTAAAGCTTTATAGATTCAGTCGTATCAAAGTGTTCGATCAGGTAAAGACCGATGCTGTTAACCAGGCCTGGAGCAAGACCTGTGTCAGGGATCAAGGTAACTCCAGCCTCTTTGGCTCGATCGTCCAACTCAAGTGTTTCTCGTGTGACGTCGGTGTTGCCCCCTAAATCGCACATATTGGTCTTTGTTTCGATCGCAATTTCTGCAATTTTTGGATGCATCCAATAGGGCACACAACTGAGCACGACATCGACTGGCTCAAGGAAGGCTTTGAGTGCTGCTCTGTCCAGCACGTCTAGCTGATTGGGAAAGCAGATGTGTCGGTCAACTAATTTATTGACTCGGTCGCAGCTGGAGGTAGCCTGTGCGAGGGAAAAGTCCGCGAGAAGAATCTTGGTTGGATCAGCAAATTTCGCGAGGTCAAATGCAGCGGCGGTACCCTGCATGCCCGATCCGAGGATGGCAAACGTCTTGTTCATAGATCACCTGAAACGCCCTTGTTTCTGGGGAAACGCGTACTCATGAATTTACCAGGAAGTACACACTTGCGAGGGACCTTAGGCTCTTGTTTCGAACAGTCTAGAGATGACGCGATCTAGGTCTGAGACCATCACCGGTTTGGGGATGTAGTCATCAAATCCAGAAGAAAAGCACTTCTGACGCTCTTCTTGAGACACGCTTGCTGTTACTGCGACGATGGGCAAGTGGGAACCCGAGCGATCCTCTCGATTGCGAACCATCTGGATGACTTCATATCCAGAAAAATCGGGCATGTTGAGATCCAAAAACAGTCCGTCAAAATCTTCGTGCTGCAACAAGTTCATCGTTTCACCGCCAGTTGCTGCGGTTGAACATGCAAATCCGCGGTCCTCAAGCCAGCTTGCGAGGATAAGAGCATTCACTTCGACATCCTCCGCAATTAAGACTTTTGTTCCTGGTCGCGAACACATTGGGTGGCCTGTGCGCAATGTCTTTGCACTACGGCCCGATTTCACAACTTCGAACGGTATCCGAACGGTGAATTCTGTTCCGGCATTGGTGTTGCTCACGACTTTTATTGTCCCGTTCATGAGTTCTACAAGGGTTTTGGTGATGGACAGGCCCAAGCCAGTTCCCCCGTATTTGCGAGTTAGAGAACCGTCGACTTGAACAAACCTCTCAAAGACTTTCTCCTGCATGCTGGGATCGATACCTATTCCAGTATCGGATACCTTTATGATGGCCTCGACAGCATGATCGTTCAAAAAAATGAGATCAAGCGAAATGTGGATTTCGCCAATGTCGGTAAATTTGACGGCGTTACCGAGAAGATTGCTTAAGACCTGCCGAATTCTAAACTGGTCGCCAAGCAGAGTGACATCGGCATTCGGAGCGATACTCGTTTCGAGGATTACGCCTTTGTGCTGAGCTGGTACAGCAAACAGGTCAAACACGGATTGGATAATGTCGGGGAGCACGAAAGGCGCAGCATCTAGTGATATCTCCCCTGATTCGACCTTAGAGAAGTCGAGGATGTCATTCAGGATTTGAAGGAGTGACTCGCCTGACTTGATTAGGATCGATGAGAAGTGCCGTTGTTTTTCATTGGAGGCGGATGCTGCGAGCAATTGGGCAGTACCCAAAAGTCCATTCATTGGCGTTCTCAACTCGTGAGACATGTTCTGTAGGAACTCGGTTTGCGCTTTGTTGGCTGACTGGGCCGCTACAGCAAGTTCTTGTGACCGTGCAAGTGCTTCTTCAAGCTCTTGTTGGGCAAGGATCGTCTCTGTGATATCCCTTCCCGTCAAAAACAGTCGATTCTTGCCTTCACTTGAAATCAAAGCCCATTGGATGGTCCTTATCGACCCCGAATCGGTCTTTACTGACGTTGAGAAATGCCCCTCTTCTCCATTGGACAATACTCGTTGTATGGCTTCGTCTAGAATGACTGCATCCTGCTCCGATAGGAAGTCATGCAGGTTATGGCGTAGGGTCATTTCTGGACTCGTGCCAATAAGGGTGTGGAAGGCCTGATTGGCTTGGGATATCTTCCCTTTTCGATCGAGAAGAAGCATGCTGTCGAGCGACAAACGGAACAATTGCTCTCGCTCGTCTTCGGCCGCTTGACGCGTAGTCAGATCAACAATGGATCCGATCATGCGCACAGGCTTTTCGTTTTCGTCGGTTTGCAATATTCCTCGATCTAGAACGGGAACATAGGTTCCATCTGCTTTTCGGAAGCGATATTCGGCACTCCAATAGCGTCGTTTTTCTCGGATTGCTTCTTGAATGGACCAAGAGGAAATTGCGTAATCATCCGGGTGAATAAGTTGTGCCCACCAGTTGATGTCCTCTTGAAGATGTGTTCGGTCGTATCCGTAGAGCGTTACAAGAGCCTCATTGTGGGTGATCTTGTTGGTGCGGAAATCCCAATCCCAAAGGAGATCATTCGCGGCTTCTGACAGAATTTGGTATCGCTCCAGAAGTTCGGATCGTTCCTGTTCCAATGTCACCCTGTCGGTGACATTGATTCCCATTGAGATCGTAATCCTTGACGGGTCGGTATCGTCCGCAAAACGATGAAGCTCAACGTATATCGCCTCGCCAGCCTTAGTCTGATGTACGTGGATCAGATTGCCTTCCGCACCTGATTGAGAGCCAAGCCTCAGTGTAGGGTGATCAAGGTCCGGGAGAGTAATGTATAGGAACTCATCACGAGAGTACCCATATAGCGTACAGGCTGCACTATTGACGTCCAGAATGCGTAAGGTATCGCTATCGAACGCCAACACAGGGTTCGGTACTGCTCGAAACAGCGAGTGAAGCAGCGACTTAGCCATTACGTTTGTCTATAGGTCGAACTTAAGTTCATGTTCATTTTAGCGCTGATTGCTAAAGATAGTAATGGGCTATGGTGCAACAATCTGCGCTTAATCACTTACACGTGATTTCGTTGCTAAAAAGTATCAGAAACCCTATCGGGTCGATATTATCGTTCTTTACGCTGACGAACTAAATTGATACATCTAGCGCAATAACTGTTTCATTGTGCAATTAGCTAAGTTATGAATGCAGGACTGGGCACGTTGACATGCCCCGCCCTTTACGTGGCAGCTACATAGCGTAAGCGAAGTCAAGATCTATCCTTCCCCTTCTAGCATCGACTCCTTTAGGGATATCGAACCCATGAAAGTAAGAGTGAAGTTGAGTAGAGAGGGACCGCTTTATAACCGCTGAAAGGCTTGGCTATTAATGGGGAGTGGTGCCGCCCAGATGCACTCATCCGAGCTAAGTAAAGACGTTTCAATAGGCACGAACGAATCAACAATCTGCAGAGAATTGTCGATCTGGTTAACAAAGGGTTGACAATGAGGTTGCCAATGAGTCTACAATACTCCTCGTTGCCTGACAAGGGCAGCGAAGAACTTTGAAAGTCGCATAGAGAGCAAACGTTCAGATAAGTAGTTCTGACGGAATCCAATCGAAAGAA